>CAJPFG010000025.1 GCA_905339235.1 Phycisphaerales bacterium | reverse complement strand
AAACATCGGGCAGATGCCCTTGCTCGCGGGGGCGGTGCTTGCCAATGTGCCCTATCCCGCTGGCTGGCGTGAGCCTTAAAGTAGATCCGGCCCGACCACTCCCCGCAGCACGGTTTGCGTTTCATCCCCCCGGACCCGGTTGGAGAACCACCAGAGTCCGCCCTTCTTGACGGTCCAGTCGGCCTCCTGGCCCGACAGCAGCAGGGCCGCGATGCGCCCCAGCGTCGGCTGGTGGCCGACCAGCAGCACGGCGCCGCCATGGTCGGGCCAGCCGGCGGCGGCCAAGGCATCCGCGGCGTCGGCGCCGATACCGATTTTGCGCTCCACCTCGAAGGGCATGCCCAGCGCGTGGGCGGTCATCTGGGTGCGCTCGGCCGGGCTGACCAGGATGCGCAGCTTCCTGGGCAGGTGTTGTCGCAGCCAATGCGCCATCTGCCGCGCCTGCTTTTCGCCGCGGGCCGTCAGGCGCCGCTTGGCGTCGGGCAGCTTGGCCGTCGCTTCCTCGGCCTCCGCGTGGCGCCAGAGGATCAGGTCCATGGTCTTCTCCGTGGTCTGGGGACGCGGCATGATGGGGGCTCCCGGTTACCGGACGGTTACAGAAGACGCGGTAGCCGGATGGCCCGCAACTGCCTGAGTCCGGCCGGCACGGCGGCGAGCAGGCCGGCATAACGCGGACCATGCCAGCCGCCGATCAGGGTGACGGCCTCGCGGAGACGGCTGTCCTCCCCGGCGCATGCCATGAGCAGGCGGCCCGCGTTGGCAAGGTCGTTGATCTGCCCCAGCGTGTCCTGCAGTCGCGCCAGCTTGGCGACTTCGCGACCGACTGCCTTGCTGCGCGAGAGGGGCGCGAAGAATTCCAGGGCGTAGCGCAGGCGCTTGATGCCGATGCGCAGGGCATGGAGGGAAGCTGGGTCGTCGACGGTGGCGTCAGCGGACAGACGCAGGACATTGCGCCGCAGCCGCCGGATGCGGCCATCGGCAAAGGCGGCCAAGCTACCTTCCAGGTCGGGCGGCGCGGGGTGGAAGGGCGGGCGATGCAGCAGGTCGGTCGCCAGCAGCATGAGCCGTCCGAAACGGGGCGAGCGCAAGGCCTGGGTGGCCAGGTGGCGTTGGCGGTGCCGTTGTTCGGTGACCAGGCCGACGAGGGCGGCGAGTCGGGGTTCGCCGGCAAGGGAGCCCAGCACCGGCGCGGCGATTTCGGCCAGCAGCACGTCCATGTCGCGGGTGTGGCCGAGGACCGTCATCTGCTCGCGCATCGGCGGTAGCAGGGCGTCGTTGAATGCGGCGGGCAGCAGCGGCCGGAACAGGCGCATCGCGGCCCGCAGGCGGCGCATGGCGACGCGCATCTGGTGGATGTATTCCGGATCGCTGCTGCCGGCTCCCCCCTCGTGGTTCTGCTGCAGGTGTTCGAGGCAGGAGAAGGCGATCCGGCGGAACGCCTCCAGCGGCGCCATCCTGCCGGTCAGGGGAACGGCCGCGGCCTTAACCGGTGCCGACTGCTCGTTGCGGAAAACCCGGTAGCCCCGCTCGGCCTTGGACAGCAGGGCCGGCGCCAGGGGAATGTGCTCGGCGATCCGGCCGGCGAGATCGAAGAGGGCGTCCGTGCTGCCGGCGGCGATCTCGATCTCCAGTTCGGAGATGGCTTCGTGACGGCCGGCGGCGGCGATCCAGCCCCGGTCGAAGGCCAGCAGCAGCGCGACGCCGGGCCGGGGCTCGAAGCGCCAGGTGGTGCGCAGGAAATTGGTTTCGAAGAGAGGGGCGATCCGTGTGCGGATCTTGCGGCGTTCGAGCCAGGCGCGCACGGCTACCGCATCGACGACCGAGAAATCGAAATCGCCGCCGTAGGGGGTTTCCCATTCGGGCCGGGTGGTGAGACCTGCGGCGGAACGGCCGGCACATTTGACGGTCTGCAGCCAGCGGTGGCCCTGGCGGCGCAGGCGCAGGGCGATGCCGCGTTTGTGGAGGTCCAGGTCCGGCGTGTCGTAGTAGAGGTTGATCAGCCGCTCGGTCTTGCGGGAGACGGCATGCTTGAGCAACGGCAGTCGCTGGAACGCGCGCTGGGCGGATTCCGGGAGGGCGAGCTTGAGTTCGACTTCGTCGGCCATGCCCGCAAGGGTATCACCATGGTCGCCGGGAAATGATGACAGCGCTATTCGTAGCGCAGGGCTTCGATGGGCAGGAGTTGGGAGGCCTTCTTGGCCGGATAGAAGCCGAAGAATACGCCCACGCAGGCGGCAAAGCCGACGGCGAGGACGATGGACGCCGAGGAGAGCTGGGTGCGCCAGCCGGCCAGTTCGCCCACCAGATAGGCGCCGCCGACACCGAGCAGGATGCCGATGACGCCGCCGATGAGGGAGAGGGTCACCGCCTCCACGAGGAACTGGGTCAGGATGTCCTTGGCCCGCGCACCCACGGCCATGCGCAGGCCGATCTCCCGCGTGCGCTCCGTGACCGAGACGAGCATGATGTTCATGATGCCGATGCCCCCGACGATCAACGAGATCAGCACGATGCCCGCGACCATCATCGTGATCGCCCCCAGCATCGCCTTGACCTGCGCGATGGCCTGCTCGATGGCCTCCACGCCGAAGGTGTCGGGCTCGCCGGGTTTGAGGTTGCGCATCCGGCGGAGTTGGGCGGTGATCTCGGCGCGGGCGTCTTCATAAAGTTCCGGCGCCTTGGTGGTGGCGACGGCGTACATGCGGGGGAACTCGCGCATGGCCTCGCCGGTGCGGAAGGGGATGAAGACCTCGGTCTGGGCCTCGTCACCGCCGAACATGGGCGACACCTGGCGGGTTTCGACTACCCCCACGATCAGGAATCGCCGCTTCTGCACGAGCATGTACGTCCCGGTGGGGTCCTCGGGCAGGGCGAGTTCCTGCACGCCCTTGTCATTGATGAGGCAGACCTGGCGGCGCTGCTCCTCGTCGGTGTTCGAGAGGGGGCGGCCGACGGTGACGTACCGCTGCTCGATATCGTGCCACGACGGGCGGACGCCCTGGATCGACGCGAGCGGTAGGAATCGGTCCCCCGCCTGGATGTCGGCGTTCAGGTTCAGGATCGGGGTGATGGCCGCGAGCGAAGGGCTGTTGGGAAGCAGAGAATCGACCTGGTCGATGGTCATGCGCACCTGCCGCCAGGAATAGCGGTCGCGCTGGCCGGGGGGCATCCGCGGGAAGACCCAGACCTTGTTCGCGCCAAAGGTCGCGAACTGGTCGAGCATGAACCCCTTGAAGCCCTCCATCGCGCCCACAACGGTGATGACCGCCCAGACGGCGATGATGATTCCAAGCGTCGTCAGGAACGCGCGGATCTTGTTCGCCCAGATCTGCGCGAGCGCCAGCAGAACCGTCTGGAGCAGTAGGCGCACGAGGATCATGCCGTCACCCCTTCCGTGCTCGCGGCCCGCTGCGCCGCCTCGAGGCTCCGCCGCACGTAGTCCTGGTGGATCGGATCCTGGCTGGTGGGGTTGTCGGAGAGCACGCGCCCGTCGCGCAGGCGGACGATGCGGGCCGCGTGGCCGGCGATGTCCTCCTCGTGGGTGACGATCAGGATCGTCTGTCCCTCGGCGTGGAGTTTCTTGAAAAGGGCGATGATGTCGTCGCTGGTCTTGCTGTCGAGGTTGCCGGTGGGTTCGTCGGCGAGAAGGATGCTGGGCTCATTGACCAGGGCGCGGGCGATGGCGACGCGCTGGCGCTGGCCGCCGGAGAGTTGGTTCGGGCGGTGGTCCATGCGGTCGGACAGACCGACGCGCCGGAGGCTCTCGGCGGCGCGTCGCCGGGCGCCCCAGAAATGGCGGCGCGAGTAGACCAGCGGAAGCATGACGTTCTTGTGGGCCGTGGCGCGATTGAGGAGTTCGAAACTCTGGAAGACGAACCCGATCTCCTCGTTGCGGACGCGGGCCAACTGGGCGCTGTCCATGGAATGGGTGAGTTTGCCGTTGAGTTCGTAGACGCCCTTGGTGGGCTGGTCCAGGCAGCCGAGGATGTTCATGAGCGTGGACTTTCCCGAGCCCGAGGCGCCCATGATCGCCACGAACTCGTTTCGCTGGATGTCGAGGTCCACCCCGCGGAGCGCGTGGACCTTTTCGGCCCCGACCCGGTAGACCTTGTGCACTTCGCGGATTCGGATGATGGGCGTGGTCACGGTGGTGTGCTCAGGTGCCGCCGGCGGTCTTGCTCTTGGGCGCTTCCTGCTCGGGTTTCTTGGCTTCCACCACCCCGGTCTCGGCCTTCTTGGCCTGCTCGACCACGAGTTGATCCTGCTTGAGGCCCTGGAGCGCCTTGAAGGGGCCGGAGATGACGTGCGCGTCGGCGTCCAGTCCGGCCGTCACGATCGAGTCGGTCAGGTCGCTGGCGCCGGTTTTCACCACGTGGGCCCTGGCCTTCCCTCCTTCGAGCGTGAAGATGACCTGAACGAACTTCTTCGTGCGATCCAGGATCGGGGAGTCGGTCACGCTGGAGGGCAGATCGTCGATGGCGCGATCCAGCACGGCCTGGCTGGGCACCTTCACCACGTCACGAAACGTCTCGACCTCGACGTCGGCGTTCGCGGTCAGGCCCGAACGCAAGAGCAAGCCCGGGGGCAGGTCGAGAATGATCTCCGCCTCAAAGAACGCGGTGCCGTCGCGGTCCACCTCGCGCTTGAGGCTGACGTGATCCACGGTGCCCGTCAGCGTAAGTTCCTTGTACGCATTGACATACACCCGGGCCTTCTGGCCCTCCAGGATCGGGGCGATGTTGGCCTCGTCCACCCGGGCCTTGAGGAGCATCACCGAGAGGTCCGCGACCTCCATGATGACCGAGCCGGGGTTGTTGAGCGTGCCGACCACCACCGTCTCGCCGACCTCCGCGTTGAGTGTCGTGATGACCCCGTCAAAGGGCGACGTAATGATCGTGTTGTCCAGGTTCTTCTCGGCCCGTCGGATATCGGCCTTGGCCATGTCGATGGTGTGTTCCGCCACGTGGAGGGCGCTCTCGGCCCGGAGGAAATCGGTCTCCGCGGCGTCGAGTTCGGACTTGGGAATGTCCTTGGTCGCGTAGAGCTCGCGTCTGCGGTTCAGTTCGGCTTGTGAGTTGATGTAGGCCGCGCGGGAGCCCTCAAGCCGGGCCTCCTCGCTTTTGAGTTGGGCCTTGGCCGAGTCGAGCAGCGCCGCGAGGTCGCGGGCGTCGAGCCGGACCAGCACGTCACCGGCCTTGACACGCTCGTTCTCCCGGAAGGGCAGGGCCAGGATCCGGGCGGAGACTTGGGCGGAAACCTCGACCTTGGTCTTGGGTTCAACCTGTCCGGGAGCCGAGACGGTCCGGACCAGGTCTCCCCGGACCGACTTCGCCAGCCGGACTTCCGTGGGCTTGAGGTCCGGACGGACCATCTTGACCCACTGATCGACCTGCCCGTTGGAATAGAAGTAGTACCCGGCGCCCGCACACCCCAGCACCAGAACCACCGCCACGATAAGGAACCACTTCCACACGCCCAGCCTCCTGCGGCGCGGCATTCGACCGCCCCGTCCTCACTGGTTGGGAGTCCGTCGGGACGGATTCCCTCCGCTGATCGCACGGCCGTCATCTCACCACGCACACGACCCACCCCTGGGGCGAGATCATACGCACAGAATCCGAATCCGTTACACGAGCCCGTCGAATTCTCTTGCAAGCCTTCGTCTTACCTGCGACATTGAAGGAGAGACAGGCGCTCGCCGCGTCCGGCGGGCGATCAGGAGGAGATCCGAATGAAAAAGACGTTGGCAGTGGTCGCGTCCCTGGCGTTCGCCGCGGGGGCGACGGCGGATATCTGGAACATCAACGACACCCTTTCAGGGATTGAAGAGGTTCCGCCGAATGCGAGCCCCGGAACGGGTTCGATCATCGGCACGTACGACGACACGTCGAACTCACTGACTTTCAACCTGCTGTTCTCGGGGCTCATCGGCCCAACGACCGCGGCGCATTTCCACATCGCGCCCCCCGGCGTTGCCGGCCCCGTGACGATCGGGTTCGTCGGCTTCCCGGCGGGAGTCATGAGCGGTGGATACGCCAACACGTACGTCCTGACGGGCGCGCAGGAGACGAGCCTGTTGGGCGGAAACATGTACGTAAACGTGCACTCGCAGGTATTCCCGGGCGGCGAGATTCGCGCCCAACTCCATCCCACGCCGGCCCCCGGCGCTGGCGCGCTGTTCGCCCTCGGCGGGTTGGCGTTCCTGCGCCGCCGCCGCTAGACCGGCCCCAGGCAGCAGATCGCACACATCGAAGGACGGCCGCGAGGCCGTCCTTTGTTTTTACGGGAACGCGCCTCTCAACTTGAGGTACCCAAGGCGGGCCAGCCGCTCCAGCCCGGGGAGGCATTCGTGGAGCACCTGCTGAGGGTCCAGCCCCATGCTCGCCGCCACGTTCTGCAGTGCGGCCCGCAGCGTGCTCTGTCCGTCCAACAGCGTCATCAGGCGGAGCACGGTGGCGTGCGCGGCCAGGGGCATTTGCAGCGAGGTGAGGTGCCGGATGGTGGCGGATATCACGTTCAATCCGCCGTCGGCGGCCGCCTGCCACCTTTGCTCAACCTCAACCGTCGGTGAGAGCGTAGGACGGGCGTCCAGCAACGCTCCGGGCGCCAGCGTGGACAGAATCGCCTCGTTCTCGAACACCGTCTCGATCACGCCGCCGGCCCACGGCCTTCGGTAGTCCGGCGTCAACTCGTCGCAGCGCGTCCAGTTTCGGCCCGCACGCTTACGGAGAATGATCCCGCCGATGGTGACCAGGTCGGCCCCGAGTTTTTTGTAGTACGCGAGCCACTCCTCCCGCTGCACCCGGTTGAGCGAACTCTTCTGGAACTCACGCCGGAACTTCATCGTGCACTCGGCGGGCGTGAGCATTTCGAACTTCATGATCCACGCATCGCACCCCGCCCCCTCCACCCACGATTGCGGCCGTTGGGGCCAGTCCGCGGCCGCGTGATGGTGCCAACTGCACAGCATGCAGAGGTAGCCCCCGTCGCGCAGGTGGCCCGGGGCCTCGCGGGCGATCCGTTCGACGAGTTGATCGCCCTCGAACCGGCTGGTCACGGCCACGAGGTCGCTGGGGGGCACGATCAGGAACGGCGGGTTGCTGACGATGAGATCGAACTGCTCGCGGGCAACCGGTTCGAACAGGCTGCCCTCGCGCAGATCGATGTTGGCCCGCGCGTTGAGCCCGGCCGCGATCGCCGCGCACGACAGCGCACGCGGATTCACGTCGGTCCCCACAACCCTCGCCGCATGCGCGGCGGCGAGTATCGCCTGGTACCCCTGGCCGGTGCCCAGGTCGAGCACGTCGTTCACGGGTGGACGGACGGTCAGGTCGGCGAGGATGCGGGTGGAGGGCCCCACGCCCAGGACGTGGTCGTCGGTCATCGGTCGATCGCCCAGCAGGGGCGAGAAGTCGCGGACGGTAAAGTGGTCATCGATGGGCAGCACCGAGACCTCGGCGGCGAGCCCGCCGTCGCGCTCGAAGATAACCCCGGTTTCGGTCAGCACGCGCAGGCCGGCCTCGCCGAATGCCCGTTCCGCGTCGGCGCGAGACACGCGGGTGCCGAGCATCAGCAGCCGAACCATCGTCGAGCGAGGAGAGCCATCGCTGGTCTCGTCCATCGCGGCGTCGAGATCGATCTGGCCCGCGAGCACCGCCCCGCGTTCGATCCCGGCGCAGGCCTCGTCGTTGTAACGGGCGTTAAGCAGGGCCTCGCGGACAGGCGAGATGTCACAGGACTGCATGTGCTGAAAGGGAACCAGGGGCATGCAATGATGATACGAGAATCCGTATCGCGGATGGGGAAGCGTTCATCGGGTTGCAGATAGCCGCGCCAGGCGTCCGGCAGGTCGTTGAGTCGCACTCTCACGAACTCCCGATCGAGGTCCGGAAAACTCTGGATCGGCGGTCCCGCGTCATCGCCCCGCTCAACACGAAGCGTCCTCCCCGATCCGGATGCGGCCATCTCCAGGACGCGACCGTCGGGTAAGCCCCATGCCGCCTCGCCTCACACCCCAAGCCGGTCCACCAGGAACTGCCCCGCCTTGTCGATCCCGATCCGGTCCTGCTTCCCCGTGTCGCGGTCGCGCACCGTCACCGTCTGGTCCTGCAGCGTCTGGCCGTCGATCGTGAAGCAGAACGGCGTCCCCGCCTCGTCCATCCGCGCGTACCGCTTGCCGATGGACTGTTTCTCATCAAAGTCGATCATGCCCACCCGCCAGAACTTCTCCGTCAGTTCCGCGTGGAGTTTTTCCGCCACCTCCGGCATCCCGTCCTTGGCCACCAGCGGGAAGACCGCCGCCTTGATGGGCGAAAGGCGCGGATGCAACTTGAGGAACTCCGGGCTCGGGCGGGTCTCGTCCTTGGTGTAGCCCTCGCAGATCAGGGCCAGCACGCCGCGATCCAGCCCCGCGGCCGGCTCGATGCAGTGCGGCAGGTACCACTCCCCCTTGGGCTGGCCGTTGGGCGCAAGTTCGCCGCGCGTGGCGTCGAAATACTGCAACTTGGTTTTGCTGTGCTCCTGGTGCTGCTTGAGGTCATAGTCGCCGCGGTGCGCGATGCCTTCGAGTTCGCCGAACCCCGGCGCGGTGAAGGGAAACCGGTACTCCACGTCGCTGGTTCCCTGCGAGTAGTGCGACAGTTCGTCCTTCTCGTGCTCGCGCAGAATCAGATTCTCCCCCGCCAGGCCGATCGACTTCCACCACTCCATGCGGAAGTCGCGCCAGAACTTGTACCACTCCACCGACTCGGAGGGGTGGCAGAAAAACTCGAGTTCTGCCTGGTCGAACTCGCGCGAACGGAACGTGAAGTTCCGCGGCGTCACTTCATTGCGAAAAGACGTCCCCGTATTGCCGATGCCGAAGGGAATCTTGACGCGCGTGGTGTCCACCACGTTCTTGAACTGCACGAAAATACCCTGCGCAGTCTCGGGGCGCAGGTAGGCCTTGTCGTCCTCGCTCGCGGTCGCACCGATGTAGGTCTTGAACATCAGGTTGAACTGGCGCGGCTCGGTGAGCGAGCCGACCTTTTCGGCGTCGGGCGCCAGAACTTTGGCGAAGTCCGTCACCGGCATCGAGGTGAGCGGGACGGTCCGCACCTGGCCAAACGCTTTCTCCGCCTTCTTGAGTTGCTTCGTCTCGCTCGGACTGTCCTTCATGAACGCGAAGAACGGCTTGTCGCCCGCGTCCCCGCTCGAGGGCACGTACACGCTCACGTGGTCGTAGCGGTAGCGCTGCTTGGTTTCCTTGCAGTCCACCATCGGATCGTTGAATCCACCGACATGGCCGCTGGCCTCCCATACCTTGGGATGCTGCACGATGCGCGTCTCCACCGGAACACAGCGCACCCGCTGCCCGTTGGGGCCCTTCCGGCCCCAGCAGGGATTCATGATCATGTCCTGCCACCACGCTTCGCGCAGGTTCTTCTTGAGTTGCGCCCCCAGCGGTCCGTAATCCCAGAAGCCGTTGATCCCGCCGTAGATCTCGCTGGCCTGGTAGATAAAGCCCCGGCGCTTGCACAGCGCCATGATCGCATCCATCGATTTCGCGCCCTCGGCCATGCGGATCTCCAAAAGGGGCGAACTATATGAGCACCGACTCCCCTGACTCACCCCAAACACCGCGCAAAGACCGCGATCCTCCCGAAAAAAAGCGAGGCGGGTGCAGCAACCCGCCGCGGTGACGGTCGGTACACCCCGCACCGGCCGCGCCCACGAGGCGCCGAGCCTCAGGGGTCCACATCATGAATCTG
Organism: Phycisphaerales bacterium; assembly: GCA_905339235.1. Lineage (GTDB taxonomy): Bacteria > Planctomycetota > Phycisphaerae > Phycisphaerales > UBA1924 > RI-211. The sequence goes on along the minus strand of CAJPFG010000025.1, from coordinate 144,565 downwards.
TCTTCGCTGACCGCCGTCTGCGTCTTTGCCGCCTCATCCGCCGCCCTGGGACAGACGCCATGCCCGCAGGGCTACCAGGTGGATTCCGGTTTCATCGGAGCCGGCGAGCCGACCATGTTCGGCACGCCGACGACCCACGTGGGGGTCGCGTTCGACTTCGATGGCCCCGGCCCGAACGCCGAGTGGTTTGTCGTCGGCGGGCTCTTCGGCAGCATGGATGGGCTCCCAACCCGCAACATCGCGGCGTGGGACGGGCGGGAGTGGCATGCGATCGGCATCGGGCTGGGCGGGACGAGTAACAGCGACGGGGTCGCGGCCCTGTGCGTGCACAACGGCGAGTTGTACGCCGCGGGGCGCTTCAGCGTGAACAACGACACGCAGGCGATCCCTCAGGTCGCCCGCTGGGACGGGGCGTCGTGGCAGTCGGTTGGCCCGATGTTCAGCGGGCCGGTGACGTCGCTGGCATCGTTCAGCGGCAACCTCTACGCGGGCGGGCAGTTCAACACGAACCTCCTGCCGAACTTCGCCCGCTGGACCGGCACATCGTGGCAGGGCTACCAGTGGGCCAACACCGGTCCGGGAGCGTCCAACTCGCGCGTCGAAACCATGACCCAGCACGACGGGGCGCTCATGATCGCGGGGACATTCCCCATGCGCGTGGCGCGCTTCGACGGGACCAACCCCGCGACGCCGCTGGGCACCACCATCAACTGCCCGTTCTCATGCAGCGGCGGCGTCTACGGCCTGCTCAGCGACGGCGGCAACCTCTACGCCGCGGGAGACTACCGCCTCTGGCCCACCAACACCCAGCCCGGCGTCATGCGCTGGGACGGCGCCACCTGGACAGCGATGCAGGCCACCTCCAACCCCATGCCCCGGACCATTTTCAGCCATAACGGCCAGTTGCTCCTCTGCACGGGCGGCACCACCGGCAGCAGCGAACTGCGGACCTGGAACGGCACGCAGTGGGTGAACTTCGGGCCCTCGCAAGGCTGGTTCTCGGCCAACATCACCACGTTCGAGTTCCTCGGCCAGTTCGAAGGGCGCGCGATCCTGGGCGGGCTCTTCGGCGGCATCCGCCCGGGGGCGGGCGCGCCCAACGGTCGCTGGATGAAGTGCATCGCGGCCTACGACGGGGCCGACTTCTACCCGATCACCCGTGGTCCAGACGCCCGCGTCACCAAAATGCTGGACTGGAACGGTGAGACGCTGGCCGTGGGCCGCTTCATCACGGTGGGCTCGGCCACGGCGTCGCGCATCGCCATCCGCGATGAGCAGGGATTCTGGCGACCCTTCGAGGGCAATGAGGGTTTCAACAACGACGCCTGGGCCGCGGCGATCTTCGAAGGCCAACTGATCGTCGGGGGCAGTTTCACGCAGGCCGGGGGCGTGCCGGTCAACCACGTCGCCCGCTGGACGGGCCAGGCATGGGAGCCCATGGGCACGGGCCTTGATTCGTTCCCATCGTTCATGGAAGCGGTCGATGGCACGCTCTGGGCCGCGACCACCGCCACCGCCGGCCGGATGGAGTTCTTCGACGGAATCTTCCGCTGGATGAACGGCGCGTGGGAGCCCGTGCCGATGCCGGTGCAGATCTCGCGCCTCACGTCGCTGGGCACGGAGTTGTACGCCTCCGCGTTTGATGGATCGGTGTCCTACGTGTACCGGTGGAACGGCGCCGAGTTCGCGCCCCTGGGCACACATTCGGACGCGCTGCGGATGTCGGTGTTCGGGCGGTTCAACGGCTTCCTGATCGGGCAGAACTCCACCGGCCTGTACCGATGGACCGGCTCCGACTGGGAGTTCGTTCACGGACCGGGCGCCGGGCTGGCGGGCGCGGTGGGCCGCGAGGATGTCGAGGCCGACGGGCTGATGTTCGTTTCCGCCAACACAAGCAACTCCGAGCAGGTCTTCTCGTGGGACGGCCAATCGTGGGGCACCCAGGGGACTATGCACCTGAACCCGGGCACAACCTGGGGCCTGATCTCGGTGAGCCTGCGGCCGCCCTCCCTGTTCGCCCGCGGGAACGACGTACTCGTCGGAGGCGCGTTCATGTATCTGGATGGGAACCGCTCGCGCCCGGGCTCGTACTTCGCCCACACGCTGACGGACTGGCGGCCGCGCACCGTGAGCGCCCCGGCGCTGTTCACCGCTCGGGACGCCGGGCAGAGCGTGGAACTCGCGTGGAACACGACCGGCGACGTCACCTTCCGCCGCTGGTACAAGGACGGGACCGCGCTCAACGACGGTCCGGTCCCCGGCCTGGGCGTGGTCTCGGGCGCGCAGACCGGCACACTGACCATCACCGACCTCGAACCCGGCGCGAGCGGGCGATACCACGCCACGGCCGGCAACGCCTGCGGCCTGGTCACCCTGGCCCACCGCACCCTCCACGTCCCCCAACCCTGCGACGGCGACCTCAACCAGGACGGCGCGCTGAACAACCTCGACATGGAGTACCTGGAGGCAATCCTCAACGGCGCAGACAACCCCACCGGCCGCGACCCGGACTTCAACCGGGACGGCGCGGAGAACGGATTCGACATCGAATCCCTCTCGGCGGTGATCAACGGCGAACCCTGCCCGTAGGGCGACTTTTGCCCTCGAAGCACTCGGTTCCTTCTCTGCCCCAGGCACGTGGGTGCTGTTTCACGGACCACGCGCCCGCTGATGCGGGTGGACACCTCGGACCTCCCGCGGCACACCATCCGCTTCAGAACTGAATCCTCCCTCACACGCTCAGGACGATCTAAACTCTGTTGGTGTTCATGCTCCCCGTTCCCTTACCCCCCGCCCCCGCCGAGGTGCCCCTTCCCGACCGACCCCCTCCCAAGCCCGGATGTTTTCGACCGGGTGCGTCTGCCGCCCGAACTCGACCTGCTGATCCGGGGCATGAACCCGTGGTGGGAGGGCAAGCCGGGCAAGGCGGTGCCGGTGTATCGACGTTGGGCGTTCCCGAGGGTGTTGCGGTCCGTAGTCTCAGGTCCCTCGGCGATCACGGTGTTGCGTGGGCCCAGACAAGTGGGCAAGTCCACCATTCAGAGCCAGATCATCGAGCGGTTCCTGACCGTAGACGACATGGACGCCCGGCGGATCTTCCGCGTCCAGTTCGACGAACTCGAGGCCATCCACGCGCTCAAGATGCCTGTGCACACGCTGGTGGCATGGTTCGAGAGCCGTATCGCGGGCCGGACCCTCAACGAGGCGGCCAAGGCAGGGGCGCCGGTGTACCTCCTGCTCGATGAGGTGCAGAACCTCTCGGAGTGGGCGGCGGAACTCAAGAGCCTGGTGGACCACCACTCCGTGCGGGTGCTGGTGACGGGTTCTTCGGCGCTACGGATCGAGGCGGGCCGCGACAGCCTGGCGGGGCGGATCGAGACCGTCGAGATGGGACCGCTCCGTCTCCGCGAAGTGGCGGGGCTGGCCCTCAAGCGCGACTTACCCGAGTTCCTGCCTGAGAACGGGCTGGAGCCGTGGACCCGGAAGGAAACGTGGAAGAACCTCCAACAGTTTGGCGTAGCCAACGCCACACTGCGGGACGCGGCCTTCGGCCGGTGGGCCGAGCGTGGGGGCTATCCACTCGTCCACGAGTTCGCCAGCCTCCCGTGGAGCGAACTGGCCGACCGGCTCGTGGAGACTGTGGTGAACCGCGCGATCCAGCACGACCTGCGCCAGGGCGATCGAGGACGCAAGCGGGACGAAACCCTGCTGAAGGAAGTTTTCCGCATCGCGTGCCGCTACACCGGGCAATGCCCCTCGCAGGCGGTCTTCGTGCATGACATTCAGTCGGCACTCGGGGCCAACATCGGATCGCAACGAACTGGAGCGTATCTGCGGTTTCTGGAGGCCGCCTTGCTCATCCGGTTGGTACCGCCTCTGGAGATCCGCCTTAAGAAAAAGCGGGGGGCTCCGAAGCTCTGTCTGTGCGACCACGGCCTGCGCGCCGCGTGGCTCCAGGAACAGGTGCCGCTGGACCCCGACGCCCTGATGACATCAACGCTCGGGGACGTAGCCGGGCACATCGTCGAAGGAGCGGTTGGCCAGTTCCTCACGGGCGTTCCAAACCTCGACGTCGCCCATTTTCCCGAACGCGGGGCGGAGCCGGAAGTGGATTTCATCCTCACCATCGGCGAACACCGCCTTCCCGTGGAGGTTAAGTACAAGCAGCGGATCGACGCCCAGGGCGACACCCGCGGGTTGCGGGCGTTCATCGAACGGTCCGTCAACAACGCTCCCTTCGGCGTGCTTGTGACCATGCGCGACGGCCTCACGATCGACGATCCCCGTATCGTGCCCGTCTCCCTCCCGTCCCTGCTTTTGTTGCGGTAAGCCGCCAAGCAGGCCAATGACGACGCCGCGCCGGGCTCACCGCCGGCATCCGCCCCCGACTGTGTGGGTGCGATGACGCGGGCTCCGCTCTCCTGACTCCCAAGCGTGCCGCAGCCCTCGCCCGTCGTCCTGTCTGTCCGCGGGGGCGAGTCCCTCCGGGCGAGGGCCGTGCTTCGCGCGGCGGGCGTGCCATCCCCGCTGTCTCAGCACGGTGCGCCGTTCACCCGCTGCTCCTCCGCCTCGATATCAAACCCGTTCTCCGCACCGTCGCCATTCAGGTCGGCGTTGGGCAGACAGAAGTTCGTGAAGTCGCCGTTCACGGCCTGCTCCGTCGCCTCGATGTCGAAACCGTTGACCCCGCCGTCGCAGTTCACGTCCGGGTCGCACGGCGGGTCGATGGTGAGTTGCGCCGTCGCACTGGTCGCCGATTCGCACGCCGTGACTACGCAGGAGTACGGCCCGGCATCCGATTCCGTGAGCGATGTGATCCTCAGAACCGGCGTCGACGAGCCGGAGATCACGCTGCCCTGCGGCGTCGTGCCGTCGGACAGCGGTTGGCCCGACCGCTGCCACCGGTACGCGAGCGGCTCGCTGCCTTCCGCCTCGACCGTGAACTCCGCAAGGCCGCTCGCGGGCGCGTGCGCCGAGAGCGGGTGTTGCAGAAATGCGGGTGGGAGGTCGGTGTACCGCCAGCGAAGGATGCTCGCAGCCGGGTGTCCATTCGCGCTGTTGAACTGACCGCCAAACCACGTGTCCGACGCCGAGGGACCGGGCCCATCCGGATCCACGCTCGTTGCCGTATAGCCGTACTGCGTGTCGGACGCTGTCAGCATTCGAACCCATGTGTTGTTCGAGAGTCGGAACGCACCGTTGGTGTAGGTGCCCATGAACAACTGCGGCGCAATCGGTCCCTCGCCGTCAGGGTCAAAGGTCGATATCCGCATGATCGCAAAGGTGCTGCCCATGGAGTTGCCGACCGGCCGCCATCGAATCCCGTCAAACGCTGCCGCTCCATAAAAAATCCCGTTTGCGGTCTCGATCACCGTGGCTCCGACCACCACCTCGGGAGGCGTCGGTCCATCGCCGTCCGAGTCCCACGATGTCGCCGTCCACAGGCCCGCGTTGTTGTAGATCGAAGCGCTGCCGTACGCCTGCCAGGTGGCGCCGTCGTATCGGAAAACACCGTACGGAGTCGTCGAGCACAAGAAGGGAAGGTCCGGCCCATCCCCGTCCGCGTCATGGACAAACAGCCACATCACGTTGGTAGAGCGGTAGTCCGTTGTCCCCGCGGCCGGCCAGTAGTTCGTTCCGGTCCACACCTGCGGGCTGCTATCAAACGCGCCGAAGAGTTGCTCCGGCAGCGGCCCGGGGCCGTCCACGTCGAACGCGATCACCGATCGCCCCTGCCCGCCGGATCCTCCGTATCCGATGGGAATCCAATCCCCGGCCACCAATCGGCACGCCATGGGATAGTTGATCGTCGTGACAGACACGAGCCACGGCGCTTCGGGGCCTTCCGCGTCGGGATCGAAAGAGGCCAACTGTCTGATGAGCCGGTCGGGCTGCCCACGCGCCGCGGGAGTGCCGATCCCACGCCATTGGTCGCCCTCCATGCGGGCCAGGCAGTTCGCAAGGTGGCCGCCCGCCGCGCAAAACGCCCCGGCCGCGAACAACGACGCGGGATTTGGTCCTGCTCCATCTTCATCGTGCCATTGGAATGAAGTAACGCCGGGCACCGACCACATGCCCACGAACTCGTCCCCCAGCGGCCCCCAACGCTGGCCGTCCCACGCGCCCAAGCCGGGATACGCACTCTGGTAACTCGCACCGAGGTACTGGGTGTTGCCCCCGCAAATCAGTTCTCGACCCCTCGGGCCATCGCCGTCCGGATCGACCAGGTCGATCCACTTGGCGATGCCGCCTGTGGAGCTCCCGACGAGGTACTGCCAGCCCAGGGTTCCATCGCGCAGCGCGACACTCCGGCTACCGCCCGCGCTGAAGGACCCTGCCGCGAACAGTTTTCTGGGCTGCGGACCGTTGCCGCTCCAATCGACCGACTTGAGCATGTACACCTCGCCCGACGTCGCGCTCCAACCGCTCGAAGTCCACGCGGCCCCACCCCAGAGTGCAACGCGCGATACCGCCGTTGTGCCCGAGAGCGAAAACGAACCTCCCACAAACAGTTCGGGCGCGTCGGGCCCGTTGCCGTCGGGGTCATGGCTGCAAAGTGTTCGGACCGTGTTATCGAAGGCGGCACCGAGCGCCACCCATGTTGCACCATCCCAGGAATGGACCGCGACGTTGGTCCCGGCCACAAGCCTCGGAGGCGCAGGCCCGTCCCCGTCGAAATCGTGAGCGGCAACCGCCGCGACCGCGCTTGTCAGTGTGTCGCCCAAGGCGCGCCACTGCGACCCGTCCCACGCCGCGATGTTCCTCGCCGTCACGCCGCCAAAGCGAGTAAACTCGCCGCCGACCACCAGCCAGGGCTGGGTCGGCCCGGCCCCATCCGGGTCCCACGTGGTGACCGCGTTGACGTTCGTGGGATTCGAGTAACTGCTCGATGTGGTCGGGCCGATTGCCGTAAACGTCGTGCCGTCCCATCGCCCGACGATCCTCCGAACGTCTGACGCGTAACTTCCTCCGATGATCAATGTACCGGCCGGCAGCCCCGCAGCCCCGGTGTTCAGCGCCAGCATCGTGCGCGATCCGATCGTCACCGATCCCACCGTGGTCCACAGCCGGTTGTCCCAGTACCTCAGCGCCGGCGATCCGCCGACCTGCGCATATAACCGCTCCGACCCGGGTCCCGCGCCGTCGTGGTCCACCGAGGCCAGGCAGACGATGTCCGCGAGTGATGACGCGGCCGGTGTGGCGATCTCGTCCGTGCACTGAGCGCCGCACGGCGTGCACGCCCACAACCCTGTCAGAAAGCACGCGACTGCCCTGTGTCGGAGCGTGCAGTCTGTGCGGCGCATGAATTCGGTCCCTTAGAATTCTGATACCAGCCGCTCCATGCTAATGCAATCGACGTTCCCCGTCCGCGCGAGTTGTCACGGATTCCCTGGAGGCCCTTGACTGCGTGTCCCACCCCGGGATTCCGTTGGCGGGAGGCACCGCCCGGACCGCAGCCAACGGCCGCTGCCAGCATCTTGGGCCCACGCCTCCGGGGAGAGACCACTCGCATGTTGCGGTGCAAGCCCCTGCACCTCAACCACTTCCATCCATACCAATCAAAATCCAAAGATCGCCCTTGACATACCATCCAATACCCGTATTCTACGTTCGTGATCGCGGATACCACCTCATCCCCCGCCTCCACGCCCCGCAGCGACCCTCCCGCCGCCCCCGCGCCCCTCCCCGCCCTCTCCCCGCGCGAGAAAGCCCTCTTCCTCTGCCTCACCCAGAACAACTTTGACCTTCCAACCCTCTCCCAGCACCCCAACTTCACCGCCGACGACCTCGAAACCCTCAACACCAGCCCCGCCGTCCACGCCCATCTCGATTCCCTTTTCGCTCTCTCGCGCCGCTGCCTTTTCCTCCGCGCGGCCAGCGCCCGCATCACCTCCATCAACCAACTCGAACACGCCGCCATCCACTCCACCGACCTCATCCAGAAACGCCTCGCCGCCAACAACCTCCTCCGCGCCACCGCCGCGCCCCTCATCCCGGTCCACGACTCCCCGCACGAACAAACCCACCACCCCCGCCACCCCACCACCCCGCACGAACGCACCCCCGCTCCGTCCCCCGCCGCCCCGCGCGAACACTCCCCCGCCGCGGCCACCCGCCCGCCCGCACACGCTCCCGCCCCCGCGCCGCCCGCTACGCCACCAGCCCACACGCACCAGCCCGCGGCCGCCGCGCCCGTTGCCCACGCGGACTACGCGCCGCCTCAAGCCCCCGCCGCCGACGCCACGCGCGACCCCCACGCGCGAGACCCCCACCCGCAAGACCACATTCCCTCGCGCACCGCACCGCCACGGCCCGCGCCCGTCCACCCCGCCGCCTCACAACTCCAAGAACCCGCCCACCACCGGCGCGCCCACGCGCCACCCTCCGCGGCCAACCTCATCCGCCGCTCCGGCGCACCGCCCTGACACCCGCATCCACCCCGGCGCGCGCTCGCCCCAGCCTCCAACAATCCGCGCAACCCTCCCCCAACGCGGCCGCCACCGCGCAAGTGTCATTTCGTTCTGGCCCGGTCCCGCACGCGCGGCACGCTCGCCCTCTGATTCCGCACGCCCCAACTCCCTCTTCAATCTACCCTCACACCCATGGACGCGCTGGTCTTCTCCATCCTCCTCCTCGCCAGCGCGCTCCTCGGCGGCTTCCTCGGCTCCCTCACCGGCCTGGGAGGCGGCATCGTCCTCGTCCCGCTCATGGTCCTGGCCTTCGGCGTTGACCTCAAGTACGCCGTGGGCGCCTCCCTCGTCGCCGTCATCGCGACCTCCTCCGGCGCCGCCGCCGCCTTCGTCCGCGAGGGGTACACCAACGTCCGCGTCGCCGTCTTCCTCGAGGTTGCCACCGTGGCCGGGGCGCTCGTGGGCGCCGCCCTCGCCGGCCTCCTCCCCCGCGAGGCCATCGCCATCATCTTCGGCCTCACCGCCCTCTACTCCGCCTGGGGCGCGGCCAAACCTCCCGCGCCCGCGCCCCCCGACCCCTCCCCCGACGCCCTCTCCACCCGCCTGCGCCTCGACAGCACCTATCCCACCGCCCACGGCATGACGCCCTACCGCGTGCACCGCATCCCCGGCGCCTTCGTCGTCATGATCTTCGCCGGCGCCCTCTCCGCACTCGTCGGTGTCGGCGCGGGAATCCTCAAGGTCCTCGCCATGGACCGCCTCATGCGCCTCCCCTTCAAGGTCTCCACCACCACGAGCAACTTCATGATCGGCGTCACCGCCGCGGCCAGCGCGGGCGTCTACTTCCACCGCGGGCAACTCGAGCCCGCTCTGTGCGGCCCCGTCGTGCTCGGCGCCCTGGGCGGCTCGCTCGTCGGCGCTCGCGTGCTTCCCCGGATCAAGACCGGAACACTCCGCAAGATCTTCGCCGTGCTCGTAGCGCTGGCGGGGGCGGAACTGATCCGGCGCGCCCTGATGGGACAACTCACCCCGCACTGACTCATGAAACCTGCCGACGACAACCCCGCCCGAGACATGACGCTGGAGACGCGCCTCTCCAGGCTGCTCACCGCCTCGACCACCCTGGCCGGGGTCGTCACGCTCACTGGGCTGGTGATGCACCTCGCGGGCCATCACGCCGACCGCATGACGTTCGCCTCCTTTGTGCCGACAGACCTCACCGAGTTCGGCGGGCTGGCAGGCCGCCTCATCGCGCTTGATCCCCCGGCCGTGATGCAGTTCGGCGTCCTTCTCCTGGTCCTGACCCCCGTCGCCCGGGTCGCGGCCACGCTCGTGGCCTTCCTGGCCCGACGCGACTGGCTGTACGTCGCCATCACGCTGATCGTGCTCGGCACGCTCGCCGCCGGATTGGCCGGCATCGAGATTTAGAAAACTTCATCCGGCGTGCGAAGGGCCATCAGAGGCGCCCGGCGCACGAACGCGCTCGGGCCGCGGTATCGTAATATTGGTGGCAGAACAGGAGATCCTCATGAACACGAACAATGCGGGTCACAGTCAGCGGAGCATTGCGAAGCGCGTGCTCGTGTCCGCCGCGATCGTCGCGGCCTTTGCGCTGACCGCCGCGGGCCTTCAGGCCTGCGAAACCAGCAAGGGCTTCGGCAAGGACATGCAGAAACTCGGCGACAAGATCGAGAACAAGGCCGAGGAAGAACAGAACGACTGACCGTCCGTCAGAATCGGCAAGTCGTGTATCCCCAAGGCCTTCCGGGGAATCTCGTCGTCCACCCCCTACCGCCGCTTGACACGCCCGTTCGGGTTCGAGTAAAGTCCCCTTGCCGGGCTCGCGTTCAGCGCCGCCCCCGGCCGTCGTGTGTGGGTATGGATGCCCGCCGGCGACTCGCGCTGAAGGCTCGGGGTCAAAGGCCTCCGTTCCGGCGGCGGCTCCCCGACGGGAAAGGATGGTTGACATGTCGCAGGTCGAGGTGAAGGAACGCGCGCTCCGCGGGGCCAAGGGCGAATCACTGACCAAGGCCGAACTCGCCGAGCAGAAGGCCGCCGCCGAAGCCCTCAAGGCCAAGGGCAAAGCACTCGAAGTCACGGTTTCGCAGATCGAGAAGACCTTCGGCAGGGGCTCGATCATGCGGATGAACGAAGGGACGCACCTGAACATTCAGGGCATCTCGACGGGATCGCTCTCGCTCGACCTGGCGCTGGGCGGCAAGGGCGTTCCCAAGGGCCGCATCATCGAGATCTTCGGCCCGGAATCCTCCGGCAAGACCACGCTCGCGCTCACCATCGCCGCCCAGTCCCAGAAAGAGGGCGGCGTCGCCGCGGTGATCGACGCCGAGCACGCGCTCGACCCCTCCTGGGCCCGCAAGATCGGCATCAATATCGATAATCTCCTCGTCAGCCAGCCCGACACCGGCGAGCAGGCCCTGGAGATCTGCGAACTGCTGGTCCGCAGCAACGCGGTGGATGTCATCATCATCGACTCGGTGGCCGCGCTGGTGCCCCGGGCCGAGATCGAGGGCGACATGGGCGACGCTTCCATGGGTCTGCAGGCCCGCCTGATGTCGCAGGCCATGCGCAAACTCACGGGCGTGATCGCCCGCAGCAACACGCTGGTGATCTTCATCAACCAGATCCGCGAGAAGATCGGCGTGATGTTCGGCAGCCCCGAGACCACCACCGGCGGCCGCGCCCTCAAGTTCTACTCCTCCGTCCGCATCGACGTCCGCCGCACGGGCGCGATCAAGGAGGGCGAGGTCACCATCGGCTCCCGCACCCGGGCCCGCGTGGTCAAGAACAAGGTCGCCCCGCCCTTCCGCGACGCCGAGTTCGACATCATGTACACCGAGGGCATCTCCCTGACCGGCGACCTGCTCGACCTGGCGGTCACCTGCGAGGTCGTGCAGAAGTCCGGGTCCTGGTTCAGTTACGGCGAGGTCCGCCTGGCCCAGGGCCGCGAGGGGGCCAAGGCTTTCCTCAAGGAGAACCCCGATCTCTGCAAGGAAATCCGCGAAAAGGTCCTGGCTCTGAAACTCGCCCAGCCCGCCGTCGCCAGCAAGCCCGAAGAGGGCGATGATACCGACCCGGGCGAGGAATAAGCCCGAAAATGCCCCGAGCGCGGGCGCAACTCGTGTGAAAGACCGCAGATGGATGACCCGGGGGCCGCCCGCGCGGCCCCCGGTATTCTCGAACGGTCCGCTCGTTTTCAGTGTCCGGGCGGGCGATAATTGGGTTCTTGCATGGCCGGGTCGCCGCCCATGCGATCACCCAGACTAGGAGATTCGGGCATCATGGCAACCGGGAACACCCTCAATCGAACGCTGGTCGCGGCACTCCTGGGCCTCTTGGCCGCCCCGGTCACCGGCCAGGTCCTCACTCCGCCCCCAAGCAAAGCCCCCGATCCCGCGACCGCCCCGCCGGAGCCGGCTCCCGCCGACAACCCCGACGCCGTCCCGGCGCCCCCGCCATTCCCGATCCCCATGGAGCCTCCGCCGCCGCCCAAACTCAAGATGGTGCCGGAGAAGGAACTGCCCGATATCCCGCACAAGTCTCTCGTCATGCGCGACGAGAACGGCAAGACCCGGCCCATCCGCGGCCTGATCGAGAAGGAAGCCCTCCGCGTCAATCCCACGCTTCCCGACAACTGGGTGGACACGCTCTCGGACTACTTCGCCGAGCGCAAAACCATCTTCGAGCGCGCCACCATCGCCAACCTCGACATCGTCGAGGCCATCGAGGGCGGCGTCATCGAGCGCACCGACTACACCAACGTGGACGAGATCCGCAAGTTGCTCCGGATGTGCGCCCCGCTCGACAAGCCCAACGTCCCCGAACGCATCACCGACGATCTGCTCGCCAAGGGATTCATCGATCCCACGCAGGCCGGCTTCAACATGAAGATCGTCAACGAGTACCTCAACACCCTCTTCCCGCCCAAGGCCGTGCCCGACGCCCAGGGCGTCAAGCCGCGCCAGGAGCCCGGCTCGGTCGCCAAGATCATGCGCCGCTACTTCATGCACGAATCCGAGACCGCCTACCGCGGCATGATGGCCGAGGCCGCAGGCAATCTCCCTGCGATCGTCGATCAGGTCGATCTTCCCGCGGAGATCAAGAGCGCCGCCAAGGCCGCGGCCAAAAACTACAGCGACGCCCTCACCGACGATCAGAAGATCAAGATCTACCACGACGCCACCGCCGGCACGACAATCGAGCAGCGCCGGGCGATCCTCCAGAAGGCCGTGGACCTGCGCAAGTAATCACTCCAGGAACTCCCCGAGCAGCGTCCGCCATTCGTCGTAGCGATACGCCAGCGCGTGCCGCTCGTGCAGCGCGCGGATCATCGCGTGCGCCCGCTCCGCCAGTTCCTCCTGCCACAACTTCGCCGACCGGTCGCAGAAGTACACGCGGCACGCCGCGGGCTTGACGGCGTGCACCCCGCACAGATTCAGCGCCAGGAACGGGCAATCCCCCCTCGAGATCGCCGCCTCCAGCCCTTCGCGCGTCAGGTCCCTTCCCGACGGCAGCCGCGTCAGCGTGTACGCTGCCTCCAGCCCCGTCGTGTACAGCCGGTGCCCCGCCGCCTTGAAGTTGCAACACCGCCCCGAGCCCCAGCACGCCGGGTCCCGGGCCGCGATCTGGTCCGTGATCATCTCGTACACCGCCTCCAGCGACGCGGCAACCTCGGGGCCCCGCGCCGCCGCGAGCCATCTGCGGGCCGGGTTTTCGCTCGGCGATTCCATCAGATATCGATCACATCGCGCGCGATGCGGATCTGCACGGGTGTCGAGCGCGGCCCCTGCCCGATCCCCGGGCACGTGCGCCTCGCCCGTTCCCACGCCCACCGGCTGGTGAGGTTGCTCTTCCAATACGGCCAGGTCCGGCACTGCGCCGGCCGGTCCTCGTACACCCCGCACACGGCCTTGCCGGGGATCTTCTCGCGGTCGAGGAAGATGCAGTCCGCCCCGAATACGGTCGCGTGCTCGATCAACGAGCGCCCCCGCAGCGTCTCCCGCGTGTACCGCGCGAGAAAGTCCGGGACCGTCATGCCCAGCCGCTTCGCCAACGCCGCGGCCTCGTCGTTCGACACCAGCACGTACCCCTCGGGCCCGGTGCAGCAGTTCCCGCACATGGTGCAGGAAAACCGCAGCCCGGGCTCGCCGGACTCGTCGGGTGCATCAAACCACTCGGCGTTCTGCATCGCCAGATGCTAGCGCGAACGTCAGTCCTTCCACGCCTTGGCCAAGGCCTCCTGGAGTTTCACGGCGAGGGGGATGTCCTGCCCGGAGGTTCGGGACAGTTCGCGCAGGCGATCGTCCATCTTCTTGAAAGGCACGCCCACGGCGCGGAGCAGGGCCCGCCGCTTGGTCCAATCCTCTTCGGGATCGTTGTCGAGTTCGGGCATGACGATGCCGTACAGGTCGCGGAGCCAGCCGCCGGCGTCCGCGGGCTTGGCGGTGACGAGTTCGCAGGCGAGGGTGGTGAGGACGGCGGCGTTGGGCGCGTCGGGCCCCTTGGCGCTGTCGAAGAGGGGCGGGGCGATCAGCGTGTCGGCGAGGAAGAGGTCGTCGTCGAGCCCGGTCTTGGGGCTGGCGATGGCGTCGGAGAGCATGCGCACGCCTTCGGCGCGGGGCACCAGCCCGCGGGGGCCGACGGCGGCGCAGGCGTATCGGCGGAGCGAGCCCTTGCCGTCGATCATCGCCTTGGAGAGCCGCGGGGGGCGCGAGGCCGCGGCCAGCGCGTGAATCTCCACCGCCTCGCGAATCTCCGCGATCTCGGGGTCGGCGTCGGAGGCGGGCGAAGATGCGGCGGTGAGCGAGAAGACGCCGCGCGAGGCGTCGGCCGCGGCCCAGGCGACCAGCAGCAGGGCGTCCTTCTCGAGGCGCAGGGTGTTCCAGGCGTTGGCGCCGTTGCGGAAGCGGAGTTCCTCGTTGGCAAGGCGCGCGAAGGGGAAGGAGACGGGCGCCCCCGGGGCGGGCGTGTCGGGGCGGAGGGTGCGCACGACCGTCGCCTTCACGACGCCCGACTCGATGCCGGTGACTGCGTCGACCGTCCCCTCCACCCCGGTCACGCGCAGCAGCGCCAAGCCCAGGGCCGGATCGAAGATCGCGGGGACGAGGTCGGGGGAGATGTGGTTGACGGCGACGAACATGGTTTTCACGTCCAGACGATCACTTGGCCGGGGCCGCTGTTGAATCGCGGGCCGGAGATGCGGAAGCCCGCGGCCGCGGCGTCCTGTCCGCCGGTGGCATCGGACACGAGCGCGAACGTGTTATCGCCGGTGGTGCCGTGGGTCGTGCCTACCCACGTGGCGACGGTGCCGGCGGGAACCAGCGCGGGGGCCGCGGGAGTCCCGGCGGGATACGTGACGTTTCCCGAGAAATCGGCCCGCCACCGCATGTCGGCTTGCACGACGATGTTATTCACCGCGTCGCGGCTCGTCGCGCATACGCCGGTGCGGAAGCCGTTGACGCCGCTGACGGTGCGGATGTGCGCGGCCTTCGGGGGCGCCCCGCCGTGACGCACCGGAAATCCGCCGCCCGGGCTGTCGAGCGTGAAGACGCGGAACTTCTGCGGGCCCAAGTTGGTCACGCTGAAGGAGGAGGGCGCCCAGATGAGCGGGGGCGAGTTGCCGTCGGCTTCGGTGATCAGCGGCGCGTTGGGCGGGACGGGGTTGGCGCCGCCCGGGCCGTTGCAATCCACGATCGGGAGGTTGGGCGGGGTCTCGGTCCCGGCGCCGCCGACGGGCGGGCCGGCCGCGACGGCGGGCGGGCCGAGGTAGTTCCCGGCGAGCGAATCGACCACGCCGGACTGGATCATGTGGAGATCGATGCGGTCGGTGCCGAGTTTTTTGTCGGCTCCGCCGCCGACCAGTGTCACATCGATCCCGCCCTCGAAGGCCGCGTTCCCCGTGACAAACTGCCCGGAGCGGATTCGCACGGAGTTGGCGTTGGAGCCGTTGTCGGCGAAGGTGGTCTTGCGGAGTTTGATCTGCGCGACCGAGGAGGCGACGTCGGCCTTCACGTGCACGAACACCACATTCCAGATGACCTTGCTCTCGCCGTCGGCCGCGATGACCGCGAACGATCCGGTCTTGTCGCACTTGAGCGTGGCCTTCTTGCCGTCGCCGCTGGGCGTGATCGCCGGCACTGCGCCGCTGTTCTCGTTGTGCTTCACCCGCCAGTCCGACTTGTTGCCCGCCGGATCGGTGGTGACCGTCAGCGTCACGTCGTTGCTGCCCCGCACGAGCACCACCGGCTTGTTGCTCGACAGCGCCACGTCGGAAGAGGTGCTGCTCTTGAGCCGCTGGCTTCCCGCCGGGGCCGCGCTCTCGCCCGCCAGGGCCGGGGCGGCGATCAGCCCCGGCGTGTCCTTGATCGTGGCCTCGATCTTCTTGATTGTGTTCCCCGGGTGCGTGACGTGAAGTTCCACGATCGTCGTCACGCCGTGCTTGGACTCCGGGTCGGGCGAGGCGTCGATCTTTCCGAACTTGAACTCCTTTCCCGCCTCGGGGATCGGTCCGTAACCCTCTTTGCGACCGCTCACCTTGACCTTCCCGAACGGCACATCCTCGAAGAAGATCTGCCCGATGTTCTCGCCGTCCTTGCGCGTGGGCTTGGTTCCCGAGCCGGCGACGGTCACATCCACCGCGCCCAACGGGGTCGTGGTGCCGGCCCCGTCGAAGACCTTCACCACCAGCGCCCCCGACCCGTTGCTCATCTGGATCTTCACCGTCTGATCGCCGCCGATGAGCACGACCTTTTCGGTGACCACGGTGTCGGGCTTGAACTCCTCCCCCTCCTTGGGCACCGGGCCGAACTTCTTCTTCGTGACCTTTACCGTCACCTCGCCGACCTTCAGTTCGGTGGTCGTCACCTTGCCGTTCGCGGCCGTTTTCTTCTTGAACTTGATCTCCGCGATCTCGACCAGCGCGTCTTTCAGGTCATCCTCGACCGTCGGCACGTTTCCGCCGAACTTCACGCGCACCACGTGCACGGTGAGGCGCGTGATCGGGATCGGCACCGGCGGCTTGGTGTCCGTCGAGCCGACCACGGGGATGGGTTTGAAGGGTCCTTCAGCCATGGCTTACGTGTCGTCGCTGTCGGTGCGGATCTTGTCCTTGAGGTCGCTGTGCACGCGCACGATCACGGCCCGCGTCTTGGGGCCCAAGGCGCCGTCGGCGTCGAGGTCTTCCTCCTCGTGGTAGTCTTCGTGGAAGGCCTTGACGGCCGCGGCGAGGTCCTTCTGCGAGGTGTACCCCAGGTTCGTCAGCCGCTTGCGGATGGACTCGTCGTCGTCCTTGTCGAGATTGAAGAAGATGTCCTGCTTGAAGGTGATGACCTCCACGGCCACGTCTTTGGGCGGCACGGTCTTCCACTCCATCACTCCCTTCACGTCGTCGGGCCGCTCGGGAAGGGTCGCAAAGCCGCGCGCGTCGGCCACGTCGTGGAACACCTTCCCGTTCGCGAGCGTGAGCGTGAACGGCGAGCCGCCGATGAAGTCGCCGTTGTGGTCGTAGAGCCGGGCCACGATAAAGGCCGTGGCCCGCTCGCAGGGCGATGAATCGGTGAGCCGCTGGTAGAAGCGGCACTGGAACGTGTCCTTGGTCTTCTGGTGCTCGCGGTGCTGGTCGGTGAGTTGCTTGCGCGTGTCGGCGTCGGACCAAAAGCGTTTCTTGCAGCCCGCGGTGCCCTCGGCCGCTCGCGGGCAGGGCCACCTGGCGGGGTCGACCTTGGTGCCGGGCTTGAACAGCAGGATGAGCACGCGCCGGTTGGGGGCGTTGGCGAGGTTGCGGTCGGTCTTGTCGGCCTTGCTCTCCAGCGCGGCGTTCTCGCTCTTCGAGAAGAGCAGCAGCGGATTGAACTCGCCGCACCCCTGGAAGTCGGCCTTGCCGCCGGAGTCCTTGCCCGCGCCGAGGAAGTCGGCCTTGGCGACCTTGAAGGGCTTGCCGGCGTCGTCTACGCAGACGGCGTCCATATAGACGAGGTAGATCTTCTTGCGGGTGTCGGGCCCGGCGACGCCGTCGTTGGCGAGGTCGTTGTTCTCCTGGAAGAGTTTCACGGCGTCCTTGTGCCCTTGATCCGTGGTGCCGTCGGTGCGGCCGGGGTCGAAGCCCAGGTGCCGGAGCATGACCTGGACGTGGGCCATCTTGAGATCGCCCGCGCCGAAGAGTTCCTCCCACATCTTGGGCTCGCGGATGAGCATGGCGTACATCGCCTTGGCGCGCCGCCCCGAGAGGGCCTTGTTGTAGTCGTCGTTCCCCACCGGGTCGGCGTGCCCGAACAGCGAGACCGCCGCCCCCGGATTCTGGTCCAGCAGCGTCTTGAACCGCGGCGTCTGGTTGGCCACTCCCGGCCGCACGAACGACGAGTCGAAATCGAAGTTCACATCGTCGGCCTTCCAGCACCCCACGGGGATGATCCCCGGCCGGATGGTGTTGTGCTCCTGCTCGTGCGTGGGCGCCACGGGCAGTTTCACTACCGGCTTGGGGTCGTTGCTCCCCAGGATGCCCCCGCCGTCGGCGGAGAGGATTGTGCCGTTGCCGTCAGCCACGCGAACTCCGGGAGAAACCGAACTCGGACTTGGGACTTCAAACTTCGGGACGTCAGGGCTTCAGGACTTCAGACTTCAGACTTCAGACTTCAGACTTCAGGACTTCAGGACTTCAGGACTTCAGATATCAGATATCAGATATCAGATTTCAGATTTCAGATTCAACATCCGTGCACTTCCTTCAGTTTGCTCTGCGTTCCCGAGCCGCAGACTCCGTCTACTTTGAGCCCGTTCTCGCACTGGAACTCCTCGACCGCCGAGCGGAACCGGAGTTTGGCGTCGGCGCTGGTGGGCTCTTCCAGCGGGCCGGCATCGTACCCGAGGTTGTTCAACCGCCCGATCTGGCCGGTGACGGTATCGAGAGGGTGCAGCCCGCCGATCTCCAGTTCGTCCTCGATGGTCAGCGGCAAGGTCGCGTCGCGGATCACGACTTTTCCGGCCTTGCTCTTGTTGGGAATCAGCCGCTCGATGCGCCCTTGGCCGTCGAGGTCCTCGGTCTTGTCGGCACCCTCGACGGTCAGCGAGCAGGGGACCTTCTTCGCGGGGTCGTTCGATACCGTTCGGATCTCCAGTCGGAGTTTGAGTTTCACCCCCGACACCTGAAACCGCGTCTTCTTCTCGGTGGGGGCCTGTTCGTCCTTCTGGGCCAACTCGGGAACCTCGACCTCATCCCCGGGGAGAAGGATGTGCGGGGTTTTGCGCTTGGTGCGGACCGACTCGTTCTCCGCGGCGTTCCAGGGCGGCAGAAAGTTCTGATGCCCCTTGGCCGCGGCGATGGCCGCGAAGTGCTCGCCTTGTACCACCTTGTGCTTCTCGCCCACGCGACCCCGCCTTCTCCGCCCGCGAGGGGACGGCCACTTCGATCAACAGTCTACCGGAGTTTGGGGGCAGGTGGAAGCCCCGACCGGCAGGCGGCCGGGCCGCCCGAGCCGCAAGGGGCGGCCTTCATGGCCGCGTCGTACTGACCACGCCCGCGCCCCGCGGCAGGCTGAAACCCCTGAATCGTCGGCTCTTCTCGGGTGGGGGCTCCTCGAGAATACCGCCCGGCCGCGCGAGAGCGCTCCTGGGCCGGTAACTCGTCGGCAAGCGGTATGGCTCGTACGGCCGTCAGGTCGGGCGGAGTCGTGGCGTGGGGAGTGGGCCCGTTCCGGGGCTGAATGCGCTTCACGAAGTTCAATCCGCGCGGTAGGCTGCCGCCGCGCCCGTCGCGCCCGGCGGGCGGATCTGGGGAGGGGGAGCCGAGCGGGAGGTGTGGCATGTTCAGGTGGTGGGTGGCGGTGCTGTGCGCGATGGCGTCCGTCTCGGCGGAGGCGCAGACCGGCTTCGATTTCACGTTTACCTACCAGGGCCGTCTGGACTCGTCGGGCGCGCCGGTGTCGGGCGCGCACGACTTCCGGTTCCGGCTCTATGACGCGGCGACGGGCGGCTCCCAGGTCGGGACGGTTCTGTGCGCCGACGATGTGACGGTGACGGGCGGATTGTTCGTGGTGGCGCTGGAGTTCATCAATGCGTACGACGGGAACAAGCGGTTCCTGGAGATTGACGTGCGCCCGGGCGCCGTCGGAGCGTGCTCGGACTCGACCGGGTACACCACGCTGTTGCCGCGGCAGGAACTGACCGCGACTCCGTACGCGGTGCTTTCCCGGTTTTCCGGGCTGGCGTACACGGCGGATCGGCTCGGCGACTACCCGTGGACGTTCTACCTGGACGCGTCCAACCTCGCGACCGGCACGCTGGCGGACGGACGGCTGGGCGCGAATGTGGCTCGCACCAACGCGCCGCAGACCTTCGCCGCGGCCCAGACGTTCTCGAACGGGTCGTTCCTGCTGCGCAACGCGGCGAACACGTTCTCGACGCAGATCGACGCGTCGGCGGCGACGGCCTCGCGCTCGATCCTGTTTCCCGACGCCTCCGGCACCGTCATCACGACCGGCAATCTCTCGGCCATCACCGCCACGGGCACCATCGGGTCGGGCGTCTGGAATGGCACGGCGATCTCAGTCTCGCGCGGCGGGACGGGCGCCGACCTTTCCGCCACCGGGGGCGCCGGTCGCGTGCTCAAGCAGATCAGCCCCGGAGGGGCGATCACCGTCGGACCGCTCCAGACCTCCGACCTGCCCAACCTCGCGGGCGACGTCAATGGGCCGGGCGGCTCGAACACCGTCTCGAGCCTGCAGGGGCAGACGCTGAGCATGGGCGCGCCCGCGGTCTTCGATGCGCTGGTCTGGAACGGCGCCTCGTGGTCCCCCGGCTCGCCCATGATGGGCGGGGACGTGCTTGGAGCGGCGAACAACGCGGTCGTTCAGCGGATTCAGGGGCGATCGGTGCTCGGGTTTGCGCCGAACAACGGAGACGCCCTGGTGTGGCTCGCGGGTTCGTGGGGACCCGGCCAACTCTCGATCGCCGGCGATGTGGTTGGCGCTTCGGGCTCCACGACGGTCACGAGGCTGTACGGCCGGTCCCTGTCCTCCACCGCCCCATCGCCCGACCAGGTGCTCTGGTACAACGGCGACGTCGCGCAGTGGCAGCCCAGGACTTTCTCCACCGCCGACATGCCGCACACGCACGCGCCCACGGACCTCGCGGGGCCGGTGCCGGTCTCGCTGGGCGGCACCGGCGCGACCAGCGCTCCCGCCGCGCTGATCAATCTGAACGCCGCGGGCCAGGCGCAGAACAACGTCTTTTCCGGGCTCAACGCCTTCTCCGCGGCGACTTCGTTCTTCGACATGACCACCGTCACCGTGTCTTCGACGACGGTCGTGCCGCTGACGACCACCAGCCCGAGCGGCACCACCGCCGACCTGCAGCGCTGGAACGTGGGCGGCGGCCCGGTGGCGAGAGTCACCTCATCGGGCGGGCTGATGGCCAACTCCGTGACGACGGCGGGCGCCGTCACGGCCGGGAGTCTCGTGCTGTCACCGGGCGTCACGCGGTACAAGGAGATCTCCTGCCACGAGTTCCGGCCCGTGAACTCGACGATCGCGTACAACTCGGGCGGGACAAACTCCCACCTGGAGGCTTCGGGCGCGGGAACGGCCGCGTTCACCGCCGGGCTGGATCTGCCGGATGGCGCGGCGGTCACGGAGATCCGGTTCAAGATCTACGACAACGACGCCGCCCGCGACATGTTCTGCGCGATCTACTCGTACGCGGACGGGTTCACGGACAACGCGGTGACCGGGGGGTCGTCGTTTTCGACCGGGGCGGCGGGAACGGTGCGCGACGTGCTCCTGTTGCCCACCTACAGCGCCAACACGTCGCTGCGGACGCAGTACCTGCGGGTCCAGTGGGACGCCGCGGCCGGTACGAACATCCGCGTGTTCAAGGTGCGGGTGGCGTACACGATTACCAGCCCGCTGCCGTAGTCGCCCACGCGCCATGAACTTCCCCGGCCGGTCGATCTTCGCCAACCGGCCGTCCGGTCCCTACCCTTTCGTCCCATGCCTCTCCACCCTCAAGGCCTGACTACCCAGAAGCCCTCCGGCAAGGTCAACCCGCATCTCGAAGCCCTGGGCGGGCCTGCGCTTACCAAGCGCATCCCGTCGTGGCCGTACGCCGACCCAAAGGGCCGCCACATTGTTTCCTACGACGAGTACGTCAAGACCGGCGGCTACGCCGGGCTGCGGAAGGCCCTGACGCTCAAGCCCGATGCGGTAACCGAGGAAGTCAAGAAGTCCGTCCTCCGCGGACGCGGCGGCGCGGGGTTCCCCTGCGGGCTCAAGTGGACGTTCCTCCCCAAACTCGCGGCCAATCCGGACGGTTCCGAGCAAGACCCCGGGCAGCGGTACCTGGCGGTGAACGCCGACGAGTCCGAACCCGGCACCTTCAAGGACCGGTTGCTGATGGACTTTGATCCGCACCTCGTTCTCGAGGGGATCGCCATCGCCTGCTACGCCTGCCGCATCAAGACGGCGTACATCTTCATCCGCGGCGAGTATCACCACCAGGCCCACGTGCTGGAGAAGGCCATCGCGGAGGCGTACCAGCAGGGCATCTTCGGCCCCAAGGGCCTGATGAACGGCGCGAGCACGGCGCGGGGCGGAACGTTCGCGGTGGACTGCTATGTCCATCGCGGCGCGGGCGCGTATATCTGCGGCGAAGAGACGGGCCTGCTGGAGGCCCTCGAGGGCAAGCGCGGCTGGCCGCGGATCAAGCCCCCGTTCCCGGCGGTGAAGGGGCTGTTCGGCAAGCCGACGATCATCAACAACGTCGAGACGCTGGCGCACCTGCCGAGCATCGTCGAGTTCGGCGGGGAGTGGTTCACCAAACAGGGCGTGGTGAGCGCGCTGGGCGGGAACAACCCTCCGAGCCACGGCACCAAACTGATGGGCGTGAGCGGGCACGTGAACCGCCCGGGCGTCTATGAGTGCGAACTGGGCATCCCCCTGCGCGTGCTGGTCGAGGAACTCTGCGGGGGCATCCGGAACGGGAAGAAGTTCAAGGGCGCCATCGCCGGGGGCATCTCGATGGGCATCCTGGGCCCCGACCAGTACGACGCCGAGATGGACTTCGACATCGGCCGCCGGTACAACGTGCTGGGGCTGGGCACGGCCTGCCCCACGGTGTTCGACGAGGACACGGACATGGTGGCGGTGGCGCGGAACATCGCCCGGTTCTTCAAGCACGAGAGTTGCGGCCAGTGCACGCCCTGCCGGGAGGGGTCGGGCTGGCTGTATCAGTTGATGCAGCGCATCGAGCAGGGCGGGGCGAAGACCAAGGACCTGGACCTGGCCCTGGAGATCGCCACGAGCATGGGGAGCATGCCCGGCACGACCATCTGCGGCCTGGCGGACGGCAACAACTGGGCCGTCCGCACCATCATGAACAAATACTGGAGCGAGTTCGAGCGGCGCGTGAAGCCGACCTTTGTGGCGGTGAAGGTGAGCGTGGGGGCGAGCGCCAAGCCGGTCGCGGCTGTCGCGGCGGGCTGATCCCGACCTCATCTCCGGTCACCGCGCCGCGTTGAGTTCTTCCTTGCTGAGTTGCCCGTTGTTGTCCGAGTCGATCGCGGGGAAGTTCTCCAGGAGCGTCATGGACGCGCGATGGACCTGACGGTCGCGGTGGGCGGCGCAGCCGCCGAAGCACAGCGCCAGGACGAGCAGGGACAGGCAAGTCGCAATGGTCCGCATGGCAAGTCTCCTTGTGGCAGAAATGAGGGGACGCGTGTTCGGGCGGGGCTCGCCCGGCGGCCTTGCGCCGGGCATGGCGAGCGCCCCGGTCACGCGTTCTCCGCATCGCTCCAACTGCATTTTCGCAGCCCGCGCACCGGGGTTCACCGATGAGTCTGGATTCACGCAGTTGCACGCGTTCGATCGCCCCCGCGCATGGAGAAGGCCGCGGGGAGCGCGAAGGTCTTATGAGCCTTCCAGTTGTTCCGGTCTTCTTCAGGCCGGTACCCGGATGCCCCAGTCCTTCGCGCTCTTCGCGGCCTTCGTTCGCCCGCTCGGCGCTTCTACTTCGGCGTTGTCTCGACCTTCTTTTCGGTAGTCTCGGTAGTTTTCTTGGTCTCGGTCGGCGATTCTCTGGTCGTTACCGTTTTTTCCTTCGTGTGACTCTCGGTCTTGCTGCAGGCCGCCAAGGAAATCGGCAGTCCGACGATCGCGGCCGCGCTCATTATCAGGATGCCGCTCCTGATTCCGTGCGCCCGACGCTCGCCATTCGCTTTGAGTCTCATGGGGTGTTCTCCTTTTCAGGGACCACATCCATCACCCATCGATACGAGAGTTGGTCCGCGGTGGTTCGCATCGCCATGCGACGATTGCGATGAGAAGTAGAGAATGAAGAATGGCTCATACGGGCGCGTCGGGGCGACGTATCGCGTGCGCACCAGCGCGGGCGTCAAAACGCACGAAGAGGCGCGATCGCGCCCCTTCGTGAATGGGATCAAACTATCGAGCCGTCAGCGGCGGCGTCGCAGTATCAGCGCGCCGGCGGCGAAGACCATCGCGCCCGCCGGTGACGGTGTGACGAACACGCCGTCGATGCCCAGGATCGACTCGAAGGTGCCGTCGGCGTCGTCGGTGGCGAACGTGAGCGTGTAGACGCCGTCCGCCGGGAGCACCAGCACGATGTGCGTCCAATCCACGTTGGCGTCGTCCGCCAGGCGGTTCGAGTCACTGGTGTTGTGCGCGAACAGCGCCGTGAGTCCGCCGGGCCCGGTCAGATCGCCCCGCGCCCAGTCGAAGTACGGATTGAAGTCTCCGTAGTCGAAGAAGTAGTCAAACTCGAGAGCCTGTCCCGCGAGCGCCGAGAACTGCGTGGACAGCGTCGCCCCGCCGCCGCCCTGGCTGTCGGTGCTCCAGAGCGCGGCGAACAGCACGCCCTCGGCGGGGTCCCACTCGCCGTCCAGCGGCGCCTGTGTCCCGCCATGGAGCGGGTCCCGCGCCAGGACGCCCGGCATCACCGATGAGGCGGGGTTGCCGCTGTACGTCCACCCGTTGAACCCGCCCGACTCGAAACCGCCGTTGACGATCTGATCAGCCGGCGCCGACGCCACGGCCAGCATCACGCCCGCCGCGCCGCCCACCAGCCATCGCTTCGTATTCATATCTGATCCTCCTCTCCCTTACGGGACCACCAACACGTTGTCCCACGCCTGCACGCGGATGTCGCCGGTGAGCGATGCCCGCAGCCAGGCGATCCCCGTTCCGGTCGTCAGCCCGCACTGCGTCGTGCGGAAGCCGTAGAGCACATCCTCGAAACCATCGCGGTCGAAGTCGATCGCGATCCCCTGCCGGACGGGGGCCGCTTCGGTCCCCGAGGCGCCGAATCGCACCGAGCCCGGAATGATCGACCGCACGTCCACCTGCGCGCTACCGAACAGCACGGCGTACACGGTGTACGGCTTGCCCAGCACGACCTTGTTCGCGGAGAGCCCGGGCGAGATGTCAAGTTCCGCGTCCAGCGGCGCCTGCACCGACAGTTCGTACAGCACCGGAGTCTCCGTCACGCCCGCCTCTCGCGACAGGGTCGTGCGGAGTTCGATGTAGCGGCCGTTCACGCCTGTGCCGTTGAAGGGGTCGTCCTTGGTGATGAATGTGAAGGGAACGCCGGTGAGCCCGGCGACGGTGTCGGCCGCGCGGACGCCGACGGTGATCGCCGTTCCCGCCGGAGTGGCGCCATCCCAGGTGACCTTGCCCCAGTCCAGGGCGGGGACCTGGGAGTCGAACACGACATCCCAGGAGCCCTGCTGGCTGGTGATGCCCACGGCGATCACGCCGGTCATGTCGGAGTAGTTGTACGGGTACGCGTTGCCTCCGAGCGGCACGACGAGGTCCACCGCGCCCAGGCCGTCGGGGCCCGCGGCGGGGTCAATCCGCATCACGTCGCTCGAGTTGTAGTTCGTGACCCACACCTTGCCCGCGCGATCCACGGCCACGCCGGTGGGGTGGGCCCCCACGCCGATCTGCTTGAGCAGCGTGCCGTCGCTGGCGAAGCGGTCCACCAAGTTGCTGTGGCTGCACGCGATCCACACGTTGTTATCCAGAGGCGTGCTCACCACGCCCCGCCCGCCCGAGGCGCTCAGCCCGACCGGGAACCCGGGATACACCACCCCCGCCGCGTCGAGTTTCGTAACGGTGTTCCATTCCCAGTTGCTGTTCCAGACGTTGCCGTCGCTGTCGGCGCCCAGGCCGTAGGTCTGGCGCCCCAGCCCGATGGCCGCGCCCGTGTCCGTCGCCGGGTCGTAGCGCAACAGCGCGAACTGGTTCAGCGAGGCCGACCAGAGGATGCCGTTGCGGTCGACGAAGCCGCCGTAGCCGCCGCACCCGAACCGGGCCGCGGCGTTGAAACTGGTCATCACCGTGCCGGTGTCGCCGTTGACCTTCACGAAGGATCGCGGGACGTAGTCGCGGAACCCGCCGATCCAGACGTTGTTGTCGCGGTCCACCGAGACGTGCCGCACACCCGGAGCGCCGGGGGTGCGCGCGTACACGATGATGGCCTCGTCCTCGGCGGTGCTCACCCCGCCGTTGCTGTCGGCCCCGCCGGCGTTGCTCCAGGCGAGGGTGTTCCCTAGCCCCTTGGAGGTTCGGATCAGTCCGTCGCCGTCGCGGTCCACGCACGTGCTGTACGCGAACGGGGGCTGCAGGTACTCGCCGTTGAGGTCCGGAACAAACTCGCCCGAGGGCAGTTTGTTCCCCCGCACGCCCCCGATGATAATTCCGATCTTGATGGCCGAGCCGGTCATGCCGTCGGCGCCGTTCTCGTCGCGGTTGCCGCACCAGACGTTCCCGTACAGGTCCACGGTGGTTCGCGAGGGGTTCCTCGCCATCCCGTCGGGGCTGGAGAGATACTCGCCCAGCACCTGGCCCGTGTTTGTCTCGAGGCGGACGATGGTTCCGCGCCCCGAGCACGCGACGCTGATGAAGGGGAACGGCTCGGCGGTGGGGTTCAGTTGGAGTTGGTTGTTGAACGGCGGATTGTGATTCAGGTTGACGATGGTGCCGAGATCGAAATCCGCGTCCGTCGTGTACGTTCTCGACTGTCCCAGCGCGGTGGCGGTCAATGCTGCCACCGCGAGGCATGCGCCTGCGAATGCGCGAATCATGATTCTTCCTCCCCCCGGGCTCTCGCCCGGCGCGTGTGCGGCCGAGACGTTCCGATGCTGCGGCCGCGGCTCCTCCGGGCGCATCCCAGCGCGTCCGGTAATACAGGTTATTATTGTCCGTAAATGACCGCGTCGCCACTGTCTTCAGGAAATCGACGCTAAGTCATTATTTTACAGACAGTTACGTTGCCACCCGTTCCCGCTCCACGCTGAGGATTACGCGGAACACACTGCCCTTCCCAACTTCGCTCTCCACCTCGATCCGCCCGCCGTGGTCCTCGACGATCCCGCGCGTCACCGCCAGCCCCAGCCCGGTGCCCTTGCCGTTCTCCTTGGTGGTGAAGAACGGCGTGAAGAGTTGCTCCCGCACCTCGGCGGGAATTCCCATGCCCGTATCGCGAACTTCGACCACCGCCTCCTCCCGCCCGTCGCGGGTCGCACGTGTCCACGCCCGCAGCGAGAGCGTGCCCCCCTTGGGCATCGCGTCGCGCGCGTTCAGGGCCAGGTTCAGCAGGGCCTGCCGCAGTTGCCCCACATCGGCAAACACCGGCGAGTCGGCCAGGCCCTCGAGGCTCGAAGCAAACCGGACGCCCTCGGGCATCGCGGCCTCGATCACCCGGGCTGCGTCCTCCAGAACGCCCCGCAGCGCCACCCGCTGCTTGTGCGAGGTTCCGTTGCGAGACATCGTGAGCAGGCTGCGGGTGAGTTCCGCCGCCTGCTCCGCCACTTCCTCGATCTGGGCCAGGTACTGCGCCTGCGGGCTGGTCGTGACCTTGACCAGGCTTGCCAGCCCCATGATCGCCGTGAGCGAGTTGTTGAACTCGTGCGCCACCCCCGCCGCCAGCCTTCCCACCGCCTCCATTTTCTGGGCCTGCCGCACCGCCCGCTCCATCTGCTTCTGCTCCGACACGTCCAGGATCACCACCTGCACCGCGTGCGGGTCCAGGGCGAAGGGACACGCGGCGATCTCCGCGTCGAACTCCCGCCCGTCGCGCCCGTTCATCCGCAGATCGCGTGCCCACTCTCCGGCGTCCGACCGTTCCACCCGCGCGATCATCTCCCGCACACCCGCGCGAAACTCCGGGAGCGCCCGGGCCTCCAGCGGCGTCTTTTCGAGCAAGCCCGCGTCACCAAGCAACCGCGCGGCGTCGGCGTTGAGGTACTCGAAGGCCCCGTCGCGAACCACGCACACCGGCACCGGCGCCCCGTCCAGCAAGGCCCGCACGCGCCGCTCCCGCTCCGCCAGGCGCGCGTTGGCCATCGCCAGCGATCGAACCAGCCGCGCCACCATGTACCAGATCAGCAGCCCGGTCACGGTGACGAACACCACGCCCTTGACCGATTGGATCCGCTCCACCGCCGCGGCGTCGGTGACCAGCGCGCTCACCAGGCGGTCCGACACCAGGATGTACATGACCGATATGGCGATGTAGGTCAGGGCCACCAGCACCGGGCCGCGATAGAAGATCCACCCGCTGCCCGCACGTTCGCCTTCAGATCGCCCGACTCCCATCGCGCGGCTCCCAATCGAGTCGGCGCGCAGTGTACCGTAAATACTGATACCGCGGGCCCGGAATGCACACACGAAAACGTGCGGGCGCGGCGCGGTCCGCGCTCACGACGTGCCCTGGCGCGCCGCCGCCGCGGCGTCGAGCGCCCGCTCGACCTCCAGCGTGATCCGCGCCAACTCGCCCACGCTCTGCTCGTGGGCGCGGCGGAAGCGGTCCATGAGTCCTTCCGCGGCGTCGTGCACGGCGAAGAACGCCTCGGGCCCCGTAGGGGGCCCTGCCAGCCACTCCCCGAAATCGCCCGTGGCCTTGATGGTCGTCTGTCCGGGCGCGGGAACCTCGCGCCCCAGCCGGCGGATTTCGCCCAGGTGCTCGCCCATTCCCACGGTGAGCGGGAGCGCCCGCTCCCACGCGCTTTTGCGGAGTTTCTCGTTGTGCGTGGCGGAGGCCAGGGCCGCGGACGTGGCGGTGGTCTCGCGCAGTCGTCGCACGATGGGGAAGGCCTCGCGGAGGACGCCGGCGTGCTTGAGGAGTTCGCGCACGCGGTCTTTGTGCCTGGCGGCGTCGGGGAGCATCTTCTCCGCGCCCTTGACGCACAGCAGGCGGAGTGCGCAGGCGACACGGACCTCGGCGGCCTCTACGAGGGGGTCCACGGCGTCCATCGCCTGAGCCAGGTCGGCGCTGGCCTTGTCGATATGCGACACGACGGTCCAGCGGCTGACCTTGCCGATGCCCCGGACCTCGACCGTGGTCGAGGGGGCGAGTTCGAACGCCTGCCGGGCCGCCAGGCAGGCCATCCAGCGTTCGTTGGCGTCGCGGAATCGATCGGCCGCGGCCAGCGTCGCGGGGCCGGGGCGCGCCCGGCGTGCCGTTCGAAGGCGCGCCAATGTGGCCCTGGGATCGGTGGGCTCGGAAAGTTCGAGGATCGCCGGCAGCACCGGCCGCCAGGCCAGGTGCTCGAACCCCAGGAGCGCGGCCAGGGCCCGCCGCCCTTCCAGTTGCTCCACGAGGCCTTCCCGGAGTTCCTCGCGAGACACCCGGCGTTCCAGTTTCGCTTCGTGGTTGTCCACGATTGTTTCGAGCAGCGCGTGGGTGGCCCGTTCGCACGCACGATGGAAGTTCTGGAAGAGCACCGTCGCCGGCGCGTCCAGCGAAATGACCCCCGGCTCCTTCGCGTCGCGAGCCCGCTGCACGCGCTCGCGCTCCGCCGGGTATGAATCAAGCCAGTCGGCCTCGCCCGAGGCGAGATTGCGGTCGCCCATGGCCCGCCCCTCGGCGCCCATCAGGCGCAGGTGGTCCAGCGTCACCGCGGGAACGTCGTCGGGCGCGCAGGACTTCTTGAGCATCCGCTCCAAGTCGTCCAGAGAGCGGGAGTACGCGAGTTCGAGCGCGTGCATCGTGCGCGACGCCGACTCGAAGGCGGCGCTCCCGGCCAGGCGGACCTCGTACGCGTCGGCGTTGATCTCCTGCCGCCGGCGCGCGAAGGACCAGGCCGCGTGCGCGATGGCCAGCAGGGCGCGGCAGATTCCCCGCGCGATCGCCGCGCCCGCCCGGCCCAGCCGAACCAGCACGATCTCCAGCAGCGGCGTGTCGGCGTACTCGTCGAAGGTCTCCAGGTCCCACTCCCGCTGGGTCACGCCGTGCGCCGCGAAATCCAGGCGACGAAGCATCGACGCCGCGGCCAGCCCCACGATCCCCGACACGCGCTGGCGGAGATGCCCCGTCTCATGCGCCAGAATCCCCAGGAACTCGCGCACGGTCATCGCCCCCACGATCGGCATCCCGATGCCCAGGGCCATGTTGGGAAACCCCAGCAGCGCGCGGAGAATCGAGCCGGTGTTCGCGAACGCATTGGGCTCCGCGAGCACCACGATCCGCTTGGGGACGGGCGAACCCAGCAGCCTGCAAAGCCGCTGGACCGTCGCCCAGAGCACCGGCTCTTCCTTGGCGCTGAGCGTGTACTCCTCGCCCCGCTCCCCGCCCGGCGGCAGGGCGGCCTTCGCCAGGCCGAACGCCACGGACAGAAACAGCGGCAGCATCAGGACGCCCGCCGCGATCACCGCGGGGATCACGAACGGGTGGAGGTGCGCTTTGAACACACATGCGAGCACGATCGCCCCGGGCACCGCGAGGAGCGCCGTCAGCAGCACCAGCAGGTACACCACGCCCACCAGCAGCACCGCGCCCGAGGCCAGGAGCACCGACAAGAGATAGGGGACATCCACGGATGGCCCGGTCCACGTGTCGGGGAGCAGATGATCGGCATCGATGCTGGCGTGAGGTTGGGGCATGGCTGGGCGGCGAGCATACCAAAAGCCGGCCGCCGGCCGATCCCATCAGAAATCGAAGAGCGAGAACTGCCCCGGCGTCGCGTCGGGCCTTCGGAAGCCGGCGCTGTTGAGCGTGCGGCGAGCCTTGACCAGCCCGTGCTTTTTCGCGAAGAGGTCGAACACCCGCCGGATCTGCTCGGCCATCGGGCCTTCGCCGCGCTGGCGCGTGAAGAAGCCCGGCTCGTACAACTCACCGCCTCGGGTCTGGCGGATCAGCGACTCCGCGTGGGCGGCGCGGTCGGGGAAGTGCCGCGCGAGCCAGTCGAGGAACAAGTCCTTGATCTGGTGGGGCAGCCGGAGCAGCACGTAGCCGGCGGAGGTCGCCCCCGCCTCGGCCGCGGCAGCCAGCAGCGCCGGGATCTCGTGGTCGTTGATCCGCGGGATGATTGGCGCGGTCATCACGGTCACGGGGATCCCCGCCGAGGCCAGTTCGCGGATCGCGCGCAGGCGTGCCGAAGGGCCGCTCGCCCGCGGCTCCATCTTCGCCGCCAGCGCCGGATCGAGGGTGGTGAGGCTGACCGCCGCCGCGGCGGCCCCGTCCCGCGAAAGGCCCGACAGCAGGTCGATGTCGCGGGTGATCAGGTGGTTCTTGGTGATCATCCAGACCGGTTGGCGCACCTCGTGGCATACTTCCAGGCAACGCCGCGTGATCCGCAGTTCGCGTTCGAGGGGCTGGTAGGGATCGGTGACCCCGCTGAACATGATCGCCTCGCCGCGCCAGGACGTGTGCGAGAGTTCCCGCCGCAGCAGTTCCGGGGCGTCGTGCTTGGCCAGGATCACCGTCTCGAAGTCCAGCCCGCACGACATCGAGAGGTACTCGTGCCCCGGACGCGCATAGCAGTAGATGCACCCGTGCTCACAGCCGCGGTAGGGGTTCACCGTCCAGTGGAACGGAAGGTCGGGAGAATCCACGCGGTTGATGAGCGTGCGCGTGGAGTCGGGGATCACGCGGGTCCGGGACTGCTCGCCTTCGGGGGCCTCAATCCGACGCTGGTCGAGGTGCTCACCCAGCACGTGCAGGCGGATGTCCTCGAATCGATTGCCCGGGTTGATCCCCGCCCCGCGTCCGCGAACGGGTCCATCGGGAAGAGCATCCCGGTAGGTGTGGTCGGGGTCGGGCATCAACCGAGTGTATTCCTAACAACCAGCCGGGATCGACGCCAAGCGCCGGAGCACAAACGGGTTGCGGCGATGGGCTCGGCGAAGAGCCGGCGTGAGCGGCCCGGCCCACGAACCCGGATCGGGCTCGTGTTCCCAACTGGCAGAAGAGTGTGTTCGTCCGGTGTGAGTTCAGAATGTCCGGCCAAGGCGCACCGCAACATGCACCTGTTCTCAACCTCGGATACGTTCGTCAACCCCGTCGTTTGTCGGCGCGGAGCGGCCGCAACGACTACGGCGTGAGTCCAGGCCGGCGTCCGGCGCTGTGCGGTTTTTCTGGGTCTAACCCGCGCCATCCAAAACGGCGCCGGTAGCATCCCGCTGACGCGTGTGGATCCCCCGCCGGTCAGCGGCCTGTACGACTGATCGATCAACGCGCGAAAGCCGCTCTCTACTTGGTGATCGGCGTGCGCTCAAACTCACGCACGCGCGGGAGCAGTTCGTCCAGCAAATCGTTGTAGAGCGGCTTGGAGAGGTTGTACTGCGCGACCCTCCAGGTCCCTTCGGCCCGCACGAGCACGCCCGACCCGCGGCAGGCGCCGTACTTGCTGTTGTCGAGCATCTCGTCGAACCACGCCGTGGCGCCGTCGGTGGAGACCGTCACATGGCGCGAGGAGGGCGCGTAGGTCCAGCCGGTTCCCTTCTGGAAGTACGGAACGGCGAAGGCGCGGAACTGCTCGAGATTCCACCGCTCGGTGGGGTCAGTCCCCAGGAAGATCGCGTCCTTCGCGAAGTGCTCGAAGTAACGGACCTCGTCGGCCTTGGAAGCCGCGTCATGAAAATCGTCGAGCACGGCCGCGACGGCCTTCATCGCGCCCTCCCGGGCCAGCCGGGTGGCGCGGGCGGCGGGGCGGCGGGCGTCCAGGGCGTCGAACAGAATCGCCGAGTCGATCTTCAGCCGGTGCCCCTGTCCGGACTGCTCGAACAAATCGCACTCCAGGTCCAGGTCCTTGAGCCGCGCGGCCGCGGAACGCGCCTGGGGCAGCCAGAACTCCGAATCGTTCTCACCCACGAACATCGTGACCGGGACGGTCTTGAGGCGGTCCAGCCGCTCGAACTCCGCGGGGCTGGCGGGTGCGCCGGGCAGCACCACCAGCGAGGCGAATCGGCCGGGCTGGTCGATGGCCAGCGAGAACGCGGCCAGCCCGCCGTTGCTCACTCCGGCCACGTGGATCAGCCCGTTCTCGGGCTTGACGATCGTGGCGAGGTGGTCGAGCAGTTCGCAGGCGAGGGAAAGTTCCTTCTGCCACGACGAACCCTCGGGCGCGATGGGGCTGGCGATGACCCACCCCCGCCGCGCCGCCGCGGGCCGCCAGTACTCGTCCACCGCCGACCGCACCATGGCCTCGTCGCCCTTGCCCGGCGGAAAGGTCAGCAACACGGGGAAGGCCTTGATCGCATCAAAGTTGGGCGGCGTCAGGAGAAGGAACCGCACGGTGCGGGCGTCCTTGGCGGTGAAGGAGCGAACCACGTCGGGGGGCGCAGGGGGTTGAGACCGCGCCAGGCTGGTGTACGAGAGCAGCAATGTGAGGATCAGTGCGGCGGTGCGGACCATGGCGTTCTCCTGATGCGACAGTATTCAGAGTTCCTGCGATCTCTTCGCACCGGGGCGAGCGATCCGCCGTAGGTATTCGCGATGCCTTGGTGGCCGAAGAGATCTTTGGTCGCGGCCTCAGCCCGCTGGGCGGGAGCGGCCCTCTCCGTACCGCTCGCGGCGGGGTTGTTGTTGAGTTTTCAATGGGAAGCGGGGTTCAACCACCAGATCCGCTTCGATAGCGGAGGATGCGACGTCGGAAACGAATTCGATGTGCTTTGCATCCGGTCCGGAAGCATCATCTACTTCCGACCGGACTTCGGAGGCTTCGGGGTCACGATCCTGCCGCCCGAGTTACGGGTCTCGCGCATTCGCGGCTGGCATCGGCCAAGCCTCTGGCCCACGTTGCACAGCACGCGGGCGGCTACGAGCGCGCAACTCCCTCTGTGGATTCCGCTCTTCGCGTTGGCCGCGCCGACCGTGTATTCATGGATTGCGCACCCGCGCACGCGCCGGCGGCAGAACACCTGCGCCTGCGGATACGACCTGATCGGCCTTCCGCGGCGGGCCAAATGCCCGGAGTGCGGGGCGAGGGGATCAACGGACCCGAGTTGAGGCGCGGGGCGAAAGTCACGGGGACTCCGCCGTCAGCGGCGATTCCGTTGTCACCTTCGCGGGATCGATCAACGGCGGCAGGCTGGCCTTGGCTCGCCGTTCGTTCTGCGCCGCCAGGGCCGCGTCGAACTCCTCGCCGGGCGCGAACGACAGGGTCGTCCCGTCCAGCAGGCCGACGATTCGCAGGCTGGGGGCCGTCGGGATCGGGCTGTTGGGCGCGGGCGACTGGATGATCAGCCACAGGCCGGGGTCCGACGACTTGGAGTCCAGGCCGTAGTACGTGAAGACGTGATCGCCCACGCGGCGGGCCACGAACTTGCGGCCCGGGGGAAGGAACCCCGCCGCCGAGATCCGAGGCGTAAACGTCAGGGGGCTGAAGTCCTCCTCCGCCACCAGGAGCGCATCCACCATCTCATAAGGATCCTCCGGCCACACGCCGTTGTTCGTGGCCGCGAAGCCCGTCAGGCCCCGAGCCAGGCTCTGCGCCGCGGCGTCGGGCGCCTTGTATGTCGCGGCGGAGGTGGAGGGGTAGTACATCCCCGATCCCGCAGCGGACATGGCGCCGTACATCGCCACCGCCACGAGCGAGCCCGCGCCCAGGAACAACAGCAAGGGGAAGGCGAGCACCGCGAGGGTGGCGCGGCCGCCGCTGACCTTTTGTGCCCGCGCGAGCATGATGATCGCCGCGACCGCCCACCAGATCCACCACAGCCAGAAGAAGTAAAACGTCACGCAGGGGATGGCCGAGAGGACGTTGGCGCCCGCGGAATAGCCGATGGCCTGCGAGGTCCGCCGGATGGGGTGGGGCGTGCCGCCGGTGATGTTCAGCACCACGTGGGCCGAGCCGATCCACAGCGCCATGAAGACGAAGGTCCCCACGAGTATGCCCAGCAGCGTCCCGCCCAGGCCCCCGGCCATGCCGGCGACCACCCGTGTGGCGTTACCGCCGACCCCGGCGCCGATCGCCATGATCACAATGAAGACCGGGACCGCGGATACACCGTAGAGGATCGACGTGGTGAGCGACCCGAACAGGAAGCCCGAGGGCGAACCTTGGGGGATGGAGTCCATCAGGCGGTGGGGGGCCACCATGGCTCGTCCGATGGTCGCGAACCACGACGCGAAGATCCCGCGTCGCGAGCGCTCGAACCAGGGCATCTCATCGACCTTGGTCTGCTCGTCGGCCACGCCCTCGGTAGGCAGGAGCACGCACTGGTCCATCTCGATGAACTGCCCGCAGGAGACGCAGGGGAACCGATCCGGGATCAGGTGCCCCTTCTCGCCCGTTCCGTAATAGTCCTGGCCGCAGTGTGGGCAGCAAAATCGCACCGAGTTGAGCGTGAACTCGAAGTCCGAGGGTCTGAAGGGCGAGCCGCACTCCGGGCACTCGCGGGCCTTGAGATTCCAGAGGGTGTAGTCGCAGGTCTTGCAGCGCATGCGTCACGCGTGTTGGAACCACCGGGCCAGGTCCGCCTTCACCTTGCGTCGCGAGAACCACCACAGCACGAACGCCACCTGCGCCAGCCACCACACCCCGATCCCCACCAGCACCGCGTTGGAGAGGAGGTCCGTGGCCAGCGACGCCGCCGCCGCGGCCACCGGCGGGCCCTGCGGGTTCTTCTTCATCGCCTCCACCTGCGCCCGCTGGGCCACGTAGGTGTAGAAGACCCCCAGGCACGACGTGGGAATCCGAAGCAGCGCCCACGCGATGAACACCGGCGCGCAGAGGGCCCGGCGCCGGAGCAGCATGACAGCCGCGGCCAGCAGCACGATCGCGCACAGCCCGTACAGGCCCTGGTACCCGTACCAGAGCCACGGATTCTGCGTCAACACCTCGAAGGGAGACGACCCCGGGGGCATGAACCCTTCCACGAAGTCCTTCGCGAGGGGCGAGAGCATGTTCACGCACGATCCGAACAGCGCCAGCGTCGCGAACACGATGCAGATCACCGCAAGCGGCGCGGGCCAAACCGGCGGGCGATCCGTGCCGATGTCGCCCGGGCGCGTCGGGGGTATCGGGGCGGGTTTGGCATGGGACGGTTCGCTCATGGAGAAGGCCAAAGTCTACACCGGCGTGCCGGATGTGTGCCTCCGGTTCATTGGGATCGCACGGGCGCCGGGTTTCACGAACCCCCA
The DNA here is from genome assembly GCA_905339235.1 of Phycisphaerales bacterium. GTDB lineage: Bacteria > Planctomycetota > Phycisphaerae > Phycisphaerales > UBA1924 > RI-211. The sequence goes on along the minus strand of CAJPFG010000025.1, from coordinate 108,767 downwards.
CGCCCACGCCCGCATGCGACGGGAGCGTCCCTTCATATCATCCTCGTTCTCGGCGGGCATCCTGGAGCACCACATGAATCGAGCGATCTTCGCGGCGGCCCTGGCCGCGCTGCACGGCAGTGTACTGGCCTTCCAGCCATTCCCCACACCCACGACCCCGCCGACTGCGCCCCCACCCACCACCCCCGAGCCCGACCCCTACGCGCCCAGCACCGTCGAGGTCTTGCGTGCGGAGGCCGCGCGGCTCATCGGCTCGGTCAAAAACCTCGACTCCCAGCGATTCCTGATCGGCACGTCCTACCTGCCCATGCACGGCGACCGCGAGTTGTGGTTCCGCAAGGAGCCGCGCGAGGTGCTCACTGCCGAGGAGTACGCGGCCTTGCCCGAAGAGAAGAAGCCCGGCTTCGAGAAGCGGGTCTTCACGGAAAAGGACTACTTCTACACCAAGTACGGCTCGCCCCTGGCCTACACCCGCGCGGTTGACCTGCTCTGCGAGCACCTGGGCGGGGGCGAGACGCCCCTGCGCGGCAAGCGGCTGCTGGACTTCGGCTACGGCACCATCGGACATCTGCGTCTGTTCGCGAGCATCGGCATGGACTGCGTGGGCGTGGATGTGGATCCCTTCCTCCGCGCTCTCTATGAGGGCACCGGCGATACCGGCGTGGTGCCCGGCCTGCCCCTGGCCAACGAGACCCTCCCCGACGGCAAAGTCACGCTCGTGCACGGCCGCTGGCCCGCCGACCCCAAGGTCGCGGCCGAGGTCGGCGGGGGCTTTGACGTCATCCTGAGCAAGAACACACTCAAGAACGGGTACATCAACCCCGAGAAGCCGGTGGACAAGCGGATGCTCGTGGACCTGGGAGTGAGCAACGAGGAGTTCGTGCGAAAGACGGCCGCGGCTCTCAAGCCCGGCGGGCTGTTCATGATCTACAACATCTGCCCCGCTCAGAAAAGTGAGCCGGAGGCGTGGATCCCCTGGGCCGACGGACGCTGCCCCTTCCCGCGCGAGGTGCTCGACGCGGCGGGGTTCGAGATCATCGTTTTCGACAAGGACGACGACGAGGCCATCCGGGCGGTGGGTAAGGCCCTGGAATGGGACCAGGGCGAAAAGCCCATGGAACTGGAGGCCGACCTGTTCGCGACGTACACCATCGTGCGGAAGAGGGCGGCAGAAAAGAAGTGAGGAGGAATGCAGAGCGATACACGGTCCGGGCCCTCAGGGCTCGGCGTTTAGCCCATCGCACAGTTCCCAACGGCCGCCGATCGGCCGAGCGAAGAAAACCGCCCTGAGCGAGAGGGGACGCGCAGGGCGGCAAGAAAGGGTGTTGCGCCTGTCCCAGAACAGGCACACTCATTTGTACTAGACGCACGAGCGGAAGTTGCACAACTTTCTTTTTGCACATATTTTCCCCCGGGTACCCACAAATCTTCCGAACAAGGCCGATTCCCGCATCCCCGCCCGACCGCTCCCCGTACCGGGACTTGCAGTCGGATCTGTGCTATCTTCTGGGGCTCGTGGTCGGTTAATCGGGTGTTTTTTGGCCCCCGCGCCGTCCGCGGCGGCTGTAGGAGTCTGCGTATGGACAAGATGTTCTACTCCCTGGATGAGGCGGCCTCCAAGTTGGGCAAATCGCCCGACGAGGTCCGTCAGATGGCCTCACGCGGCCAACTCCAGGAGTTCCGCGACCGCGACAAGTTGATGTTCAAGCGCGAGCAGGTTGACCTGCTCGCCGGCGGCGATGATGAGCACGCCATTCCGCTCGCGGGCGACTCGGGCGAACTTTCGCTCTCGTCCAGCGGCACCGGCCTCAAGGTGGACTCGGGCAAGGACGCGAAGGAGTCTTCATCCATCTCCATCTTCGAAGCAGAGACAACCGACGAGGCAGACGCCAACGCCGTGACGCGCGTATCCAGCGCCGCCGGCGCCGGCTTCAGCGATCCCGGCAAATCGGGTTCCGGCTCCGGCGGCCTGCTTGATCTCACCAAGGAAGCCGACGACACCTCTCTGGGCGCGGGCCTCATGGAAGATGTCTACGCCTCCGACACCGTTGCGCAGCAGACCGCCGCGGACATCCCTTCCGGCGGCGACGGCGGCGCCCTGTTCGAGACTCCCGGATCGGCCGAGCCGGAGGCGGCCAGTGCCCCGGTGATGGTCGCGGCGGAGGCCTACGACGGCACCTGGTCGGGCATCGCCGGCGGGCTGGCCGCGGGCATGGCCGTGGCGCTCCTGCTGGGCGCGTTTACGCTGATCATGGGCTTCACGAGCGCGGCGGGCGGTGGTCTGGTGGGCATGATCGGGGAGAACTTCTTCGTGTTTGTCGGCATCGCCGCGGGCGTGCCCATCGTGTTCGCCCTGATCGGGATGGTGATGGGCAAGCGGTCGTAATCGACGCCAATCGGTTGATCAAGAGGGCTCCGGACCGGTTCCGGGGCCCTTTGCATTTCCATACGATCCCGCTGTGATCTACCTCGACAACAACGCGACGACGCGCCCTTCCTCAGGCGTCATCAGGGCGGTGCGTCGCGGCCTCGGCGAGTTCTGGCACAACCCCTCCAGCGTGCACCGGCCCGGACAGGCGGCCCGTGCCCAGGTGGAGTTGGCGCGCCGGGCCGTCGCCGACCTCATCGGCGCCAAGCCCCGCGAGATCACCTTCACCTCCGGCGGCACCGAGTCCATCGACCTGGCGATCCGCGGGTCGCTGGGCCGATCCCCAAAGGCCGTGCTGCTCACCACCCGTGTCGAGCACGCCGCGGTGCGGGAGTTGGCCCAGGACCTCGAAAAAACCCGCCAGGCCGAGATCCGTTGGTTGCCCGTCGATTGCGAGGGCGTGGCGGCGCCCATCCTCAACGGCGAGGCCTCCATCGTGAGCATCCAGTGGGCCAACAACGAGACGGGGGCCATCCAGCCCGTGAACGAGATCGGGGTGCTCGCCCGCGCCGTGGGGGCGGTATTCCACGTGGATGCCACACAGTGGGTCGGCAAAATGCCTACCGACGTGAGCACCGGTTGGTGCGATCTGCTGACCTTTTCGCCGCACAAGTTCCACGGACCCAAGGGAGTGGGGGTGCTGTGGGCCCGGGCGGGCGTCGGCGTGCGGCCGCGACTTATCGGCACGCAGGAACTGGCCCAGCGCGGCGGCACGGAAAACGTCCCGGGAATCCTGGGCGCGGGCGAGGCGGCCCGCGAAGCGATGAAATGGCTCGAGAAAGAACCGGAGCGCAGCCGTCTCGCGGGGCTTCGCGACCGGTTCGAGAGCGCGGTGCTCGCCGGATTTCCCGGGGCGGTGGTCAACGGTCCGCGCGACCCGGTTCGTCGCCTGTGGAACACCACCAACATCGGGTTTCCCAGGCTCGAGGCCGAGGCACTGCTGCTGCTGCTGAGCGAGCGCGGCGTGTGCGCCTCGGCCGGGGCCGCGTGCAGTTCCGGCTCGCTCGAGCCCTCGCCGGTGCTGCTGGCATTCGGAGTTCCGCCGGAGATTGCGCACGGCAGCCTGCGCTTCAGCCTGTCGCGCCGGACCACGGCGCGGGAGATCGACCAAGGGGCCGCCCTCGTCGTGGAGTGCGCCCACCGGCTCGCGCGAGCGCTGAAGTAGATCGCCCGGGTGGCGATTCCCCGCAAAACCGGTTCGGATATCCTCTGGCCATGAGCACCTTCTCTCCACCGGGCGGCGAGTTCGCCGCGTCCATGCAGGGGCCCCAGCGCACCAGCGTCGCGGCGATCCTCTCGCTGGTGTGCGGCATTCTCTGCGTTCTGGGATGCTGCATCCCGTTCATCGGTCCGGGTCTGGCGATCATCGGGCTGCTGTGCTCGGTCGTGGCGTTTGTCGCAATCGGGCGGTCCGACGGTCGCCTCGGCGGGCGCGGCGCGGCGATCGGCGGCCTGATCTGCTCGGCGGTCGGCCTGATCCTGGGACTCTCCGTGGCGGTGGGGGGCAGTTACATCGTTCGCATGTTCGGCGACAACTACTGGCCGGTGGTCCAGAGCGCCCAAGGGGGCGACCCGGCGATTCTGAGCGCCCACCTCAGCAGCCAGGCGACAACCGACCTCAGCCCCGAGGAGCTCGCCGCGTTCGAGGCGTCCACGACCGACTCGATGGGCAAACTCCAGAAGTTCAAGCCGGGCCTTTGGTCCATGGTGAAGGCCGGCTCGAAGATGAAGGAAATAATGTCGTCGATCCCCTCCAGTTACGAAGGCCGGCTCGTCCCATTCACCGGCATCTTCGATAAGGGTGAAGCGCCGGTGCTGATCGTGATGAACCAGCAGGAGCAGGGTCCCAACCAACTACCCAAGGTCGAGAACATCGGCATCGTCTTGCCCGGTGGAAACATCGTCTGGCTGGTCGATCCCGGCGCGCCATAGAGCGGCGATCAGTTTAGAAACGATCTAACTCCTATTGCAGATTCCTTTTACGGAGGGGGTTGCGGCGCGGGCGGAAATGATTAGGATAAATGGACATATTTATCCACCATTGACCCCTTTCATGGAACTGCCGCCATGCCCCTCTCGGACTCTCGCGCCCGGACCGTCAAGATCGTCGCCGCATTGCTCGTGATCGGGAGCGTGGTCTCGGTGGTGGCCGCCGCGATCATCGAACTCACGCTCAACGACTTCCACCTCCCCGGCACGCCGATGAACTTCATCGCGCAGGGGACCATCACGCCCTCGACGGATTGCGGGATGTGCCACGGGGACTTCGATCCGGAGAACGAGCACTTTGCAACGTGGGAGGGCAGCCTGATGGGTCAGGCGGGGCGTGATCCGCTCTTCTGGGCTCAGATGACCACCGCCAACCAGGACGTCGCCAACGCGGGGTACTTTTGCATGAAGTGCCACGTGCCCAAAGCGTGGGTGTCGGGGCACGCGCTGCCGCCGGACGGCTCGGCGATCGACGACTCGGACCGGGACGGGGTCTCCTGCCACTTCTGCCACTCGATGGTCGATCCGGTGTACCGGCCGGGCGTCAGCCCGCCGCAGGACGAAGCGATTCTCGCGGGATTGCCCGAGGCCCCGCCGCGGCACTACGCCAACGCCATGTTCGTACTCGACCCCACGGGCACGCGTCGCGCGGCCCGCGAGGGCGTGCAGCCGATGCACGAGGTGATCCACTCGCCGTTCCACACCACCGGCAACTTCTGCGGCACGTGCCACGACGTGGGCAACGTCGCCGTGAGTCGCCAGCCCGACGGCACCTACCGCTACAACGCCATCGACCAGCCCACGCCCGACGCCGATCCGGCGACGCAGTTCCCGCTCGAGCGCACGTTCACCGAGTGGAGACTCAGCGCCTTCGCCGACGGCGGGGTGGACATGGGCGGGCGATTCGGCGGCACGCGCGGGCCGGTGGTCTCCACCTGCCAGGACTGCCACATGCCCGGCGTCGAGTCGTCCAACACGTGGTTCTCCGACATCCGCCCCGACATCCCGCGGCACGAGTTCGCCGGCGCCTCCGCGCAGGTGCTCGACATCATCGGCAAGTTCACACAGGGCGACCCCAACGTCAACCCGGCCTCGATCGCGCGGGGGCGCGCCCGGGCGGTATCCATGCTCGAACGGGCCGCGTCGCTTCAGGCCACCCAATCCGGGCCGGACCTCAACGTGCGGGTGACCAACGAGTCCGGCCACAAGATCCCCACGGGCCACATCGAGGGCCGGCGGATCTGGATCAACGTCCGGCTGTTCGGCGCCGACGGCTCGTTGCTCCACGAGTACGGCCACTACGACTACGACCAGGCCGAACTGGACGAACACTCGACCACCGTGTACGAGATGCACGTGGGGCTCAGCCCCTACGCGGCCCAGGTCACCAATCTCCCCGCCGGGGTCACCGGCCACATGGCCCTGGCCGACACCATCGAGAAGGACAACCGCATTCCCCCGCGGGGCTTCAACAACGCGGCGTATGAGGCCGCGGGCGCGCCCGTCGTCAACTGGACCTACCCCGACGGTCAGTACTGGGACGAGCAGGCATTCCCGATCCCCGGCGCGGCGGCGCGGGCCGAGGTCCGGCTTTACTACCAGCAAACCCCCCGCCACTACATCGACATGCTCCGCGACAACAACACCACCGACCAGTGGGGGCAGGTGCTGCACAACCTCTGGACTGTCACCGGCAAGGGCGCCCCCATCGAGATGGCCATGCTCGATATCGCCCTGGGCCCCACCTGCCACGCCGACGTGAACGGCGACGGCTTCGCCGACTGGCTCGACGTGGCCTGCATCGAGCAGGCGGTGAACGGAGATGAGTCCTGCATTACCCAGAACGCCGACTTCAACCGCGACGGCGCGGTGAACGGGTTCGACATCGAGGCGGTGCAGATCGTGCTCGACGGCGGCGCCTGCCCGTAAGCGCCGTACAACCACGCCCTCCTAAGCGCTTCGCACCCGGGCGGTCAACCGACACCGGGTGCGGGCGCGTTTTTGGGCCGGGCCGGTCCGGCGCACGTACACTCCGCGCCGTGACCAAACCACACCCCGAGCACGGATGGCTCGCACGCCTCGCGGGGCGGTTCATCGCCTTTGAGGGGCCGGACGGTTCGGGGAAGAGCACGCAACTCAAGCGGCTGGTGGCGGCGTGCCAGGGGGCGGGCGTCAAGGTGTGCGAGGTCCGCGAGCCCGGCGGGACGCACGTGGGCGAGCGCATCCGCGACATCCTGCTGGACAAGGCCAGCGAGGGGATGGTGCTGCGGTGCGAGATGCTGCTGTACATGGCCAGCCGCGCCCAACTCGTCGAGGCCCGCATCCTCCCGGCGCTCCAGGCCGGCGAACTGGTGATCGCCGACCGGTTCCTGGCCTCCACGTACGCCTACCAGGGCGCGGCCGGGGGCCTGCCTCGCGAGGAGATTCTCGCGGTGGCCGGCGTGGCCGTGGGGCAGTGCCTGCCGGAACTCAACCTGATCTTCGACGTGGACGAGCAGACCGCGGCCAAGCGCGCGGGGATCGTGGCGTCGGGAAAGGGCGCAAAGAACCACGAGGGCGTGTCGTCGCTCTTCGCGGACCGCATGGAGGACCGCACGCGCGAGTTCCGGCGGAAGGTGCGGGAGGGGTACGTGGAGTTGGCGCGCCTCGACCCGGCCCGCTACGCGCTGATCGACGCGCGGGGCGGACCGGAGGAGGTGTGGGGGCGGACGATGCAGGCGCTGCGGGAGAGGTTTGAGAGTTGAGATTGAGGACTGATATGAAGGCTGAACTCAGAAACCAGAAGCCAGTAGCACTCATGCCGGCAGCGCCGTAGCGGAAAGGCCGGCCTTTCTGGATCCGGTCAGTTTCGAACCCCAAAGGGTAGTCAACACGGCGCGCCATTCACGCGCAGTTCTTCTGTTTCGATGTCGAAACCGTTCTCCGCCCCGTCACCGTTCAAGTCCGCGCTGGGCAGACAGAAGTCGGCGAAGTTGCCATTAATGGCCGCTTCCGTGGCCACGATGTCGAATGCGTCGAGGCTGCCGTCGCAGTTGACGTCGGCGGTGCAGGGAAGTGGCGGCAAGGTCAGGCCCCACGTGTCAGGAACAGCGCCGAACCAGAGACCGCCAAAGATCACACTTTCGCGTCGCCATGCATCGTAGATCATTGAATGACTCTGTCGGGCCGCGGGACCGCTGACTGCGAGTTGCGACCAGGTGTACCCGTCCCATTCCCAAGTCTCGGCGCTGAGTGAAGTAGAAGTACTTCCGCCGTGCAACAGGACCCGGCGACGGTCCGAGTCGTAGTCCATGGCATGTGAATGACGCGCGGAGGGACCACTGGCAGCACGCTGCGTCCACATCGCACCGTCCCATTCCCAGGTCTCACCGTCATAGGTGCCAGCCCAGCCCCCAAACAGGACTATCACCCTGCGAGCGGCGTCGTAGGCCATGGCGTGGCCCCATCGCGGAGTCGGTCCCGAGTTCGCACGCAGTGCCCACTCCGTTCCGTTCCATTCCCATGTGTCGCCAAGATTCGACTGGTCGTTACCTCCTCCGAAAAGCACCGTGACGTTGCGATTAGAATCGAATGCCATGCGATGGGCTGTGCGTGGGGTTGGACCGCTGACGAAGCGGCGCGACCAATTCGCCCCGTTCCATTCCCAGGTTTCGTCGTTGTAGCTCGCTGCAAGGCCACCGAAGAGCACCCCGACGGCTCGCGCTGAATCAAAGGCCATCGCGTGAGAGCGTCGCGGCGAGGGGCCCGCCACATTGCGCCGGAGCCATGATGCGCCGTTCCATACCCAGGTGCTTCCATCGTTGGTTCCGCCGACAAACCCGCCAAAGCACACCCCCTCTCGGCGGGCCGTATCGTATGTCATGGCGTAATTGTACCTTGCGCTGGGAACTGGGAACATCCGCCGAGTCCAGGAGCTCCCGTTCCATTCCCACGTTTCATCATTTGCATCGGCCAGCAGACCTCCGAGCAGAATAGTGACTCCCCGGGCGGCGTCGTATGTCATAGCGTGATACGCGCGGGGGGCGGGGCCGCTCGACGAGCGATTCGTCCAGGCAGTTCCGTTCCACTCCCATGTGTCGCCGAACGGCGCGCCCGAGCTTGCCCTGCCGCCATTTAGAACAGTGAGTCCTCGCGCGGAATCGAACGACATGGCGTGTGCGTACCTCGGAAGCGGGCCAGTGACGGCACGCTGTGCCCACGCTGTGCCGTTCCACTCCCAAGTTTCTGCATTCGTGATTCCATCTCTCAATCCACCGAATAGAACCACGACCTCCCGGTTGGCGTCGTAGGTCATCGCGTGGAGCACGCGTGCGGTCGGCCCGTCAACGGCCCGTTGCGTCCAAGTCGATCCGTCCCATTCCCACGTCTCGCCGTTGGTTTCTGCAGCGTGGCCTCCAAAGAGAACGGTCACGCCACGCGCGGCGTCGTAGGCCATCGCATGCCGCCGTCGGGCCGACGGCCCCGAAACGACTCGCTGCGACCACGAACTCCCATTCCATTCCCACGTATCGCCAAAGTTAGCGATTCCCCGCCAACCGCCGAAAATGACCGACACGCCTCGTTGACTGTCGTAGGCCATCGCATGGTGGTACCGCGACGAGGGCTGCACCCCTGTACGGCTCTCCCACTCACTCCCGTTCCACTCCCACGTCAATCGGTCATACACCGAGATCTGGCCGCCGAAGAGCACCGGAACTCCGCGCCCCGAGTCGTAGACAAGCGTGTGGCCCCATCGAGGCGTAAGTTGAAGCCGGTTCCACTCAGCCGGCTGTGCCCAAGCCGAGGCAAGAAACCCATGGAGGATTACCACCCCGACTGCGCCCATTTGAAGAAGTCCTGACGGCGCGAGCCGCCTCACCCTCGCTGTAATTCGCGAAAGCCAATCCCAATTACTCGCGGCTGAATAGTGGCGCCAGAGCATACAGCTGTTTCTCGATCTATTGAGTCGCTTTTGGGCCGCGTGGGCCACGCAGCCCAACTGCGGTTCAGTATACATCCAGGTCAATCGAGAGCAAGGTCATGCGCTGGGTAGGACGGACGGGTGGCGCTGGCGCCGCTGTCAGTCCCCGGCGCCAGATCGCCGTTTCAGCTTTCAGAGTTCCGCGTTCAACTCTTCCTCACGCCGCCTTGCGGCCCTTCGCGGCCTCGGCCATTTCCACGGCCGTGACCAGCGCCGGGCGCTCGTCCTCGCCGTCGCGGGGGGCCATGGCGGCGCGCTCGCGGTCGAAGTCGGCGCGGATGCGCTCGAAGGCGTCCACGATGCGGGCGTCGAAGTGCGTGCCGCGGTTCTTCAGGATGATCTCGCGGGCCTGCTCGTGCGTCATCGCCGCCTTGTACACGCGCTTGCTCGTCAGGGCGTCGTACATGTCGGCGAGGGCGACGATCCGCGCGGCCAGGGGGATCTGCTCGGTGCTCAGGCCGTAGGGGTAGCCCTTGCCGTCCCAGCGCTCGTGGTGGGAGAGGGTGATCTGGATGCCCATGTTGAGGAGGTCGTCGTCGCCGACGCGCTGGCGGATTTGGACGAGGGTGTCGGCGCCGATGAGGGGGTGCAGTTCCATGAGGCGGCGCTCCTCGGGGGTGAAGGCGCCGGGCTTGAGGAGGATGGCGTCGGCGATGCCGACCTTGCCGATGTCGTGCATGGAGGCCGCGAGTTTGAGCAGTTCGATCCACCCGCGGGTGATTTCGGAGAACTCTCCGCGCAGCGCGTCGGCGAGCATCTCGCTGTACTTGCAGATGCGCTCGAGATGCTTTCCGGTGTCGGTGTCGCGATAGTCGGCGAGTTTGGCCAGGCCGAAGATCAGGCCGTTGCGGATGGCCAGGCTCCGCTTCACGCGGCGCTGGAGTTCTTCCTCCAGTTTCTGGTTTGCGCGGATCAGGATCGAGTCGTAGCGCCTCACCAGGAGCGCCGAGCCGAGGATCGTCATCACGAGGATGCCCGCCCCTCCCAGAGCCATCCACAGCAGCAGCGCGTTGCCCATGCGCCGAGCCTCGGCCGCGAGCCCCGTGTCGGGGTGGAGCACCATCACCTTGGTCTGCGTGTCGGGGTTGTAGACCAGTCCCAGCACGGCCGAGCCGCCGAGGAAATCGCCCTCGCCCACCAGCGGGGTGAGCGGGCGCAACTGGCCCAGTTCCATGTGCGCGTTTCCCGGGAGCAGGTGGACGCGCTGCTCGGCGTAGTTGACCCGTCGCAGCCCGGGGTTGGCCTCCAGTGCGGGGTGGCACAACAGGGCGCCGTAGGGGTCCAGCAGCAGCAGCGTTCCGCCGGGCGGCTGCGAGGTGGCGAGCAGTTGCTGGGCCCGCTCCCACGCCGGCGTGTCCGGTCGGACGGGCCCGTCCACCTCGCGCCCGAGCAACGCGCTGAACTCCATCGCGCGGCGCGCGGCCTCCTCGCGCACCTGCTCGTGCACGCGCTGCGTCAGGCCGTTGCGCGCCATGTGGATCGTCGCCAGGCACCCCAGCCCGATGACCACCGCCTGCAGGAGCACGGTCGCCGCGATCAGGCGGCGCTTGCTGCGCAAGGCGAAGGAACGGGTCTGGGGGCTCGGAGAGGGCGTCACGTCAAGCAGAATCGGTCAGCGAAGTCCACCGCTGGACCGACGCCCAAGCGACGCGCCGGACAGCCCGCACAGGCCGGAAATCCGCCCGTCCGAAAACCCCCCCGCATCCCTCATTGAAGCGGGAAAAACTCGGCGATCAGCCGGTCGGCCTCATCCAGCCGCTGAGCGCACTGCTCGGGCGTGGCCGGGGCCGCGTTGGGGATCAGATCGATCTTGAGTTCCTTCGCCAGCCCCTCGCGGATCGGGACATTCCGCGAATCGCTGGTCGCGAGCATCCGCTCGACCTCTTCCGAGAGCAGGAAGTTGGCCAGGCGCAGGGCCTCGTTGGGGTGCGGCCCGCCGCGGATCAGCCCGACCGTGTTGGGGATCACTACCGGCCCCAGGCTGGGCAGACCTTTGATGTTGGTCCCGGGCTTGTCCAGGATCTCGTAGTTGAAATCGATCGGCCAGGCGTTGGCCTTGCCGCTGAGGGCATCGTCGGTGTCCATCAGCCCCACGGCGATCTCGCCGACCGAAAGAGCCCGCGCTACCGAGGAGTTGCCGTCGAAGATCTTCACGCCGTTGCCGCGCATCCCCGCGAGCCACTCGCGGGTGGCGTCGGGCCCGTGAATGACCAGCAAGGCCGCGATGTGGGTGCGGGTGGTGCCGAACTGCGGGCGGGCCATGCCGACCCGGCCCGACCACTCGGGGCGCGTGAGTTCCCGCAGCGTCTTGGGCGCGCTCTGCTTCGTCACCCGGTTGGTGTTGTACGCGATCACCCGTGCCCGCTGGGCAAAGCCGTACCACGTGCGGTCCTGGGCCCGCAGGTGCCGCGGCCAGGCGGCGCCGAACTTCGCCTCTTCTTTGCTCGAATACTCCGCCAGCACCCCCGCCTTCGCCAGCATCACCGTGCCAGAGGCCTCGTTGGACCACCACACATCGCAGCGCGGGGCCGCCTTCTCCGCCAGAAGCCGCTCCACCAGGCCCGTGGTCTTCGTAGCCTCGGTGTCGCCCACCACCTGCACCGTCAGCCCCGTCTGCTCCTCGAACTTCTTGACGATCGGCGTCACCAGAAACGCATCGGTGCTGGTGTACAGCACCACCCGCGTGTTGGCCGTGAGATCCTGGGGTCCGGACCCGGGCGAGAACACCACCCACCACGAAAGCCCCAGGCATACGGCGGCGATCCCCAGCGACCCCAGGGCGATGCTCAAACGCGTGCCCTGCGCCAGGCCGCGCCATTGATCCAGCACGTCACGGAACTTCCACGTGGTGTTCTGCTTCCATCGCCGTGTGTTTGCCATGTGCAAGTGTTGTACCACGAATCGGGCGGGAAGTGGCGGGCGCAGGAAAAAGGCCGCGATTCCGCGGCCTGAAAAGGAGCCGAGTTGGGCGGTCTACTTCGGTGAGGCCGGAGCCGGCGCCGGAGTCGGCGCCGTTCCCTTGTCCTTCTTCACCTTCTCCTGCAATCGCCCGAAGTACGTCTTCACCGCGTCGTGGTACTCGCGGGGGACGGTGTCGGTGACCATCGCTTCCGCGGCCTCGGCGTTGGCCGCTTCCACCGCGTCGCTGAACTCCAGCACCGACTCGCCCTTCACCTGTTCGCCATAGACCAGGCGCGAGCCGATGATCGGGCCCTGGGTCGTCTTCGTGTCGGCCTTGACCTTGTCCACCTGGTAGTCGGTCGCGACGGATTCGGGGCTGGGGCCGTTGCCCTGACCCGGGCCGCCCGTGCCGCTCCCGCGGCGCTGGCTCGTGCCCTCGCGGAACTTGCCCGTCTTGCCCTTGCCCAGGCCCTGACCATCGCCCTCGCAATCTCCGCCCATGCACTCGCCGGCGAGTTGCGCGAGTTGCTTCTTGGTCTCGTCCAAGGCGGCGTCCAGGTTCTGCATGTCGCTCTGGAGCATCTCCATCTCGGAGAGTTCCGCGGCCATCTGCTCCATGCCTTCCATGCCCTCCTGCTGGAGGCCTTCCTGGCTCATGCCCTGAGCGGCCTTGGACATGGCCTCGCTCATCTTCTGGCACTGGCCCTGGCTCTGCTGCGCGGCCTTGGCCATCTCCATCATCTGCTTCTTCTGATCCTCGCTCATGTTCTGCATTTGCTCGAGGGCCTTCTTGAGGTCCTCGGGGTTGCCGGAGGCGGCCTTTTTGGCGAGTTCGGCCGCGGCCTTTTTGTCCAGCCCCTGCTGCTCGAGTTTCTTCTCCAGTTTCTGCTGGTCGTTGGCCAGTTTTTCCATCTGCTTGGCCAGGTTCTTCATCTGCTCCTTGGCCTGCTCCTTGGCCTCGGGGGACATGTTGTTGTCGGCCAACTCCATCTCGAACTGCTTGAGCAGTTCCGCGGCCTTGTTGAAGTCCCCGCGCGCCATCATGCGGGTGAACTCGTTCAGCGGGCCCTGGCCGGGCTGCTTGAGTTGCTTCATGGCCTCCTTGATGGCCTCGGCCTGCGCGGCCTTCTCGCCTTCCTTCTCCGATTCAAGTTTGTCGGTGAGCGCCGTGAGTTTCTTGACCGCCGCCCGCTTGAGCGCGTCGGGGTCGTTGGCCTCGGGCTTCATCTCGTCGGCGATATTGTTCGCCTCGTCGGCCTCGAACTGCACCTTGGCCTTCTCGAGCATCTTCTTGAGTTCGTTTTCCCGCGTCTGGATATCGGCCTTCACCGCCTGGATCGCTTCCTGCTTCTTCACCTCGGCCGTCTTCTTCGCGTGCACGCCCAGCACGTCAAAGTTCGGCACCGCGAACCACACCAGCGCCAGCGCCATGCCCACGCCCACCGGCACCGGCCACAGGCGCGGGGCCTCGAACGGAATCGCCTGTCCGACCTTCACGCCCACCGCCACACGCTGGGCCGATTCAATGACGTTGCGGCTCCAGGGGTCCTGCGCCTTCTCGATGTACAGCGAGGTACTCAGGGCCTCCTTCAGCCCGGCCCGCTCGTCGAGAACCTGCGCCACCGCCAGCGTCCGCTGCTTGCGGACCAGGGCCGCGATGGCGCTGAGCGCGAGCACGCCCACCCCACTCCACAGCGCGGCCTGCGACCACCACGGCGCGAACTGCGCGCCCAGGCCGAAGACGCGCTCGACCACGCGCGCCACGATCGCCAGCGCCAGAGAACCGGCCAGCACCACCGCGAGCACGCGGAAATAGTCGATCAGAACCAGGCGCCAACCGGCCTTGCTCACGACGCGACGGACTTCGCTCATGGTTCCGCTCCCGGGGCCTTCCCCACGATCGCACCTCACGAATCCACCAACTCAAAGCCTAGGGCCGCGGCCACTTCCATGCGGCCCATCGCCGCCCCCGCCGCGTCCCTAATCTCCTTAGACGTTCTATCGGTTTCCGGAGTTCCGGTTGCAGGATCTCTTGTGACAAGGATGATGCGCGCCTCACATGCCATCGCCACACCCTCAGTCCCGAACATTACCCTATAAAAAGGATGCCCCGCCGGTTGACACCTGGCTCTGGTTCGAACCGGGGGTTCTCGGCGAAGCCCGCGACGTCGAAGGCAAGCCCGCGTGGTTTCCCACTGCCCGCAGCCTGCACGCGGGCGCGGCCATGATCGCGTGCTTTCTGGCCGTCGGGCCGATGGCGGGCCTGGAACTCGGATGCCTGCCTCTGGCGGTCATGGCCACCGTGCTCCTGCCCTGGCAGTGGCGCACGCACCTGGCGATGTTCCGGTCGCAACCTCTGGTGTGGTTCCTGCTGGCGTGGGCGGTGTGGCTGGCAATCAGCCTGTCGTGGTCGCCGGATGTGCGCAAGGGCGCCGTCCAGGAGTTCGGCACGATGCGGTTCGGGTGGTTCATGATCGCGATGTGGCCGGCGCTGCGATATCGCCGGTATCTCATCGCCGCCCTCGCGCTGGGGTTCCTCGCCACGAACGCCTCGCAGGTAGTTCTCGCGATCGTCCGCGCGGGCGGCTGGGAGCATCTCGACTTCGGGCATGGCGGGCGCGATCGCAACGCCGGTTGGTGGCTTCATCCGGCGGTGTGCGGGTACATGTTCGTCGGGGCGCTGGGACTGCACCTGCCCGCGGCGATGCTCTTCCGCGGCCGCGCCGCCTGGCTCGCCCGCGCCGGAATCCTCGCCACCTGGCTCGGGATCTTCGCCACCGGCACGCGCGGCGCGATGCTCTCGGGCGCGGCCCTGTGCGCCCTCGCGCTCGGGCACGCCTTCCTCGTTCATCGCCGCTCCGCCGACGCTCGCGCCAGGCGGCGCCTGCTCCGGTGGTCGGCCGCGACCGTCACGCTCGGCGCGGCACTCATCATCGCCGTCTCATTCACCGACATGCCCCCCGGGCCGCGGATCCGGGAGGGCGTGCGCGAGGTGCAGCGGGTGTTCACGCAGCGCGATGTCTCGACCTTCACCGGCGCACGGTTTCCTTTCGCGATCTGGGCGTGGGAGTTGTACACGAGCCATCCCATCCGAGGCGTCGGCGCCGGGGGCTACGAAGAGTCGGTGCGCCGGATGCTCGCGGAGCGAGGCGAAACCCCACGCACCCCGCACATCCCCCCGCAGGCCCACAATCTCTACCTGCACGCCGCGGCCACTCTGGGTTCCGTCGGCCTTCTGCTCGCCCTGGGCATCACCGTCGTCGCGCTGCGCGGCGGATTCAAGCGGCCCGTCGGGCCGGATGCCTTTCAAGCACCCGGCCCCTGGGACCTCGGCCCGGGATGGGCGCTGATCGGCATGCTCCTGACCACGGCCTTCGACGTGACGTACGTGAACTCGCAGCCCTCTGCGCTGCTGGCCATTCTCTTCACGATGTGCCTGAGCCCGCGCCCGCGTGAGGCCGTGTGATGGTGGTCACTCGCCCCCGCCCAGCGACTTGGGCCCGGCCTTTCCGGCCACGCGTTCCATGTAGCCCTGACCCTTGCGCTCGTACTTGGTGAACCCCATGCGCTCGAGGTTCTTGTTCGAGAGCGTGGACTTGGCCTTGATGGGGGACCACTTCCCGGCGATCTTGGGGGCGACGATGGCGCGACGGCAGGGCTTGCCCGTTCCGGGCTGCTTCGTAAGTGCCTTCTCCTTCATCAGTTGGACAATCTCGAACCGCTCGCCCGTGGGCTTGCCGGCTTTGTCGAGGATTTCGTACTCGTACGTGGGCATTCCTGACTCTATGAAGCCGGCCCGCTACGCGTCGGGCGACCAAACAACCCGCGAATGGTCGGGAATCGTGGTTGCGGCTTGCGTTTTTCTTCGGCGATGGGAAACTGATGGCGCGTGGGGACGGCGGAAGTCGCGCCCTGCGCACTCGTAGTGGGGATGGTGTCGCAGCCGGTCAGGCCGCGCGTGGTGGTTCTGCGGCGTGCGGGGTCTTCCAAAAGAAGGAGCAGGAACATGCGGAACGTTTTTGTAGCCTGTGTGTGCGCCCTCGCCGGCGCGGCCTCGGCGGACGTCTTTTCCAACGGTCCCTTTCTGACGGGCACCGGCAACGGCGCGGGCGGCGCGAACACCAGCGCCATCGAGCAGCCCGCGTACAACAACTTCGGCTACAACACGCTCACGGGCACGTTCGCCGTGGCGGATGACTTCACCGTGTCCGGCGGGAACTGGAGCCTCAACACGTTCAAGGTGTACGCCTACCAGACTATCACCGCGGCGCCCCCGGCCGGGTCCACCATCACCACCATGCAGGTGGCGGTCTTCACGACCAACCCGATCGGCACGCAGAACGCGCCCGACCACGGAAACCTGGTCACGCCGCGCACGATCCTGACCAACGTCTACACGGGGACGTATCGCGTTACCGCGACCACGCTCACCAACGATGACCGGGCCATCATGGCGGTGACCGCGGATGTCAGCGACATCCCCGATCTCGCCCCCGGCACGTACTACATCGCGTGGAGTCTGACCGGCTCGGTGGCCTCGGGGCCCTGGACCGTTCCGGTCACCCCCGCCCGCGCGACCGACAACGCCATCCAGCGCAACGTCGGGTTGGCGGCGCCGACAAACTGGGCGCTGGTGGACGGGAACGGCACCGCGGCGGGCGTGCCGCAGCAGGACATGGCCTTTGAAATCGCTTACGACCTCATTCCCTCCTGCGACCCTGACGTCAACTGCGACGGCGCGGTCAACGGCTTTGACGTCGAGGCGACCGAGCAGGCGGTGAATGGCGACTTCTCCAACTTCTGTCAGGCCACGGCCGACCTCAACGGCGACGGCGCCGAGAACGGATTCGATATCGAAACGGAGGAACAGCGCGTCAACGGCGCGCCCTGCTGAACCGCGGATGACGCAAAAAAGTCAAGCAGACCCCGACGGGCGTCGGGGTCTTTTCATTCCGTTTCGCGGTCTCGCCCTATCCGAGCACCCGCCCGCTGTCGATGTCCATCATGCGCCACCCCAGCGTCTTGCACATCTTGAGCAGCACGGGAAACGCCGTGTCCTCGTCGTTGACCGACGCGATCGCCTGCGTGACGGGCTCGATGCTCGTGGGAAGTTCCACGACGAACCCCGGCCCGTGCAGGCGTTCGAGGCCGGCGCCGGGGGGCGAACCGTCGGAAGCGGTATTGAATCGCGCGAGCGTCGCGCGCACCTCGCGCAGGCTGCCCAGCGGCACGCTCGCGCCCTTCTGATCCGGACCCATCAGCACAAGTTGTCTGGACTTCCGCGCCACGAGCCTCCCGCGATCAGCACGCCGACCTCCCGCCCCGCGGCAAGGCTATCCCGCCGCGCCCCCGTGCGGCGCCCCGCGCTCACTCCTCCCCTTCCTCCGCGTCCAGCGATTCCATGATCTCCACCGCCACGTCCAGCAGGTGCGAGAGCGGGACGGGCTTCTGGAGATACCGGTCCACGCCCAGCGACCCCGCGTACGCCTCGTGGCGCTTGCCCTCGTTGGCCGTGACCATGATCACCGCCGGCGCATCCTCGTACCCCTTGATCTTCTCCAGCACCAGGAACCCGGAGCGCTTGGGCAGCATCATGTCGAGGATCACCAGGTCCGGCGGTTCCTCCTGGCAGATCCGCACCGCCTCGTTCCCGTCCGTGGCGATCTGCGTCAGCGCCCCTTCCGACTGGAACGCGGCCTCCATCGAGTCCACCACGTCACGGTCGTCGTCCACGATCAGCACCTTCACATCCACCAACCGTTCGGCCTTGGTCATGGCTTGGCTCCCATTGCGCTCACCCTGTCCTTCAATGTACCACGCTCCGCAAGGGGGGGTTCCCTCGTAAACTGCCGCACCTACCGCTGCAGAGCCTTCAGATCGAGTTTGTCCCGGTCGCTCCGATCCACCACCGCGGCGACGTCCGAATCGGTCATCCACGGCAGCGCCGCCAGCCGCTCGCGCCAGCGGTCCGGGAATGGCTTGCCGGTCCGCTCGTGCAGCGGGCGGCTCCGCCAGACCCGGTGCATCCAGAAGTACTGCTCGGGGGCCCGCCGCACCATCGCCTCGATCGCCCGCCGGTACCGCGCCGTGATGTAGTACAGCGGGTCGGGCTGGTTCGTGTATTCCTCGGGGCCGAAAATGTCGGTGAGTTCAACCAGATACCGAAGGCTCCCCGGCCCCCAGCGCGTGTGTCTGCGCGGCCACGGGGCGCCCTGCCAGGGCCCGGTGTCGGGCAGGTCGTGCTCGCCCATCCTCCGGGCCGCGCCGCAGGCCATCACCGCGCCCGTCTGCAGCGCCAGCATGCCCACGGACTTGTAAGTCGATGTCAGCCGGCCGAAGAACGGCACGAAGACGCCCCGATCGCCCCCGGACTGATCGGCCACCAGGCCCACCGGGTGCCCGGCCTTCAGGACCTGGGGCAGGGCCCGCACCGCGCCGAACTTGTTCACGAGCGTCAGGCCGCGGCGTTGGCGCGTGTCGCGCACCCACTGGTCCAGCGGCCGCAGATCCAGCGGACGGTACACGGCGTGCACCGGGAACCCCATCATCGACATCGCGTACCCGATGAGTTCCCAGTTCCCGCAGTGACCGGTGATCAGGATCACCGGCCTCCCCGCCATCAGGGCCCGCATCGCCGGCGACACGTCCGCCAGCACCAGGTGCCGCACGAATCCTTCCTTGGTAATCAGGCGCGGCGTGTACAGCAGTTCCACTCCCAGCCGGAAGACGTGCTGATACGAGCCCACCGCCGTCGCCCGCACGCGGCCCTCGTCCCACTCCGGGTAGGCGTCGCGAAGGTTGCGCACGGCGCGATCAAACCGCCGCGGCTGCACGCGCGGGTACCACTCCCCCAGCGCCCTGGCCGCCGCCAGCGCCGGTTCCAGCCCCAGAAGCAGGGGCGGGGTCATAGCGCCCCGGATCACGGCCGCGACGGGCGCTTCGATCCAGCCGGGAAGGTGTTTTTTCTTCTTGCCCACGTGTGGGGGCGAAACTCAGCGCCGCGCCGCGGCGGGCGTCTTGCCGATCAGCGTGTACAGGCGGTTCTCGGTCAGGATCGGCACGCTGGTCGTCAACGCCTGGCGCTGCAACTGCTCGTACCGCTGCACCTCCTGCGAACGCCGCTGGAACTCGAGCACCACCTCCAGCGGAGCATCGCTGGCCGGGCGCACCGGCATCACCGGCCGATCGCCCAGCACCAGGAAGTCGGCGTCGCCGGCCAGTTCATCGACCAGCACCCCGCCCCAGGACTCGATCATCGCCCGGATGTCCGCGCGCTCCATGTCGGTGGCGATCCCGTCGCGATTCGCATCGAAACTGCCGAACACGACGAACTTGTACGTCTTGTTGGGGTCGTAGACGGCGTTGGCCACCACGTCGCCCTTCACCACCGGGTTGCCCCGGACTTCGCTGGTGATGCGGCAGGTCGAGGTCTCTTCACCGACGGTGATCACTTCGAGCGTCGCCTTGCCGCGCGGGTAGTTGCCCTCGGCGTCGGGCTTCAAAGCCGCGGCCGAGGAATAAACCGAGAAGGTCATCCCCAGCACGACGTTGTTCTTTCGGCCGATGCTGATGTACGCCTGACGCGATCCGCCATCGATCGCGACGATGTCCCCATCCACGAGGGCGTGCTCATCCGAAGCCCGGATCACGCCCTGGTTGCGCTGTCCGCGCAGTTGCGCCAACTGGTTCTCGAGGATCAACTTGTCCTCGGTCAACTTCTGGAGTTGCTTCTGGAGCCGGTCCTCGGTCTCCGCCGCGGCCGTGATGATCCGGTCCTTGTCCTCGTCCACCTTCTTCTTGTAGTCGTCGGCGCCCTGGCGATAGTTTTCGACTTCCTGGCGATATTGCCCGACCTGCCCGGACAGCGCCTCCACCGTCGCCTTGTGGCTCGCCTCGATGCCCGCCACGCGGTCCACTTCGGCCTGCTGGTTGGCGATTGCGGCTTTCCTCGCCTCGTCGGCCTGGGCCAACTGCGCCCGGGCCGACTCCAACTGCGCATCCTTCGACGCGATCAGCGCCAGAAGGTTGGTCCCTTCCGCCCCCTGCACGCCCTTCAACTTGTTCATCAGGTCGCTGGGGCGGTCGCGCCGCGAGCCGGTCACGCTGAACATCACCGCTTCCTGGCTCTCGACCATGTATCCGACCAGGCTCTTGCCGCCCGCCCGCTTGGCCTCTTCGATGAGGTTTCGAACGTCGTCGCGGTTGCGCTCGTCGGCCTTCACCACGTCGCTCTGTTCGTTCTGCGACTGCTGCAGTTTCTGGAGCGCCCCGCTGTGTTTCCCGTAGAAAACCGCGAAGGCGACGAAAAAGCCAAGAGTGGTCAGCGACAGAATGGTGATGGCCGCGCCCACGCCGAACGATGCACTGGTCCTGCCTGCCATATCGAGAACTCCGGTTTGGGGGAGGTTCGCGTCGGCCGGGCCCGAGGCCCACCAAGCGCGGGGGACCAGCATAGGCCGTCCCCGGCGACCGCCGACCACGACGAAATACGACCACCCCGCCCGCCGGGTTTCCTCGACGGGGATCGATAGTCTGACCGATTCGCACCGAAACGTCAAGCCGGGGGTGCGAACGGCCCGACCTTGCGCCTCCCGGGTTTACCACCGGAGACCTTCTCCCCCACCCCCCAGTATCCTCCACCCATGCGCATCCTCTGGTCCATTCTCCTGCTCGGCGCCTCCAACACCTTCATGACCACCGCCTGGTACTACCACCTCAAGAAGACCTCGTGGGGCCTTCTCGCCGCCATCGGCATCTCCTGGCTCATCGCCCTCCCGGAGTACTGCCTCCAAGTCCCCGCCAACCGCCTCGGCCACGTCAACCACGGCGGGCCCCTCTCCGCCCCCCAACTCAAGATCATTCAGGAAGCCATCACGCTCGTGGTCTTCGCGGCCTTCTCCACCTTCGTCCTGGGCGAGCGCCCGCGATGGAATGACTGGCTGGGCTTCGCCCTGGTCTTCGCGGGGGTGGTGGTTTCGGTTTTCGGCGGCCGCTTGGCCCAGGGAGCCCCGTCGTGATCGTCTCCGCGCCGGCACCCGGCGGAGTCGGCCGCCTGGTGAAGATCCTCGCAGGGGTCGCCCTCGCCCTCGCCGCGTACGCCCTGCTCGGGCAATCCGGCCTCACCGAACCAGGCCGCCGAACCGCCGCCGCGGCGCTGCTCATCGCAACCTGGTGGGTCACCGAGGCCCTCCCCCTCGAGGCCACCGGCCTGCTGCCCATCGCCCTCTTCCCCATCCTGGGCATCTCCGACATTAAGGAAGCCACCGCCTCGTACGCGAACCAGATCGTCTTCCTCTTTCTGGGCGGCATGTTGCTCGGCCAAGCGATGGAAGCCTGGAACCTCCACCGCCGCTTCGCGCTCATGACCCTCCGAGTCTTCGGCGGAGGCCCTTCCATGATTATCGGCGGGTTCCTCGTCGCCACCGCCTTTGTGAGCCTGTGGGTCTCCAACCTCGCCGCGGCGGCCATGATGGCCCCCATCGCCCTCAGCGTCGCCGCGACGCTCACCTTCGACCGCGAAGACCACGCCGCGACCTTCCGGGCTTCGCTCATGCTCGCCGTGGCCTTCGGCGCGAGCATCGGCGGTCTGGGCACGCTCATCGGCACGCCGCCCACGGCCCAGTTCGCCGTGTTCATGGAAGAGAAGCTCCACCGCCCGATCTCGTTCCTCGAATGGCTCCAGGTGGGCCTCCCGATTCAACTCGTGATGCTCCCCCTCGCCTGGGCCGTGCTCACGCTCGTGGCTTTTCGAGTGCGAGGCGGGTCGGGCCGCGCGGGCCGGGAAACGATCGCCCGCGAACAGGCCGCGATGGGCCCCTGGACGCGTCCGCAGGTCCTCGTCTCGCTGGTCTTCCTGGGTGCGGGCCTGGGCTGGATCCTCACTCCGCTCCTGGCGAAATGGGACGCGCTCCAGGGCACGCTCGCGGCGTCGATCCTCTCCCGCGTAACCGACGCGGGGATCGCCATCGTCTGCGCGATGGCGCTGTTCATCATCCCCGCCCGCCGCCCCGATGGGCACGCCCTGCTCACCTGGCGCGACGCCGAAAAAACCCACTGGGGCATCCTTCTCCTCTTCGGCGGCGGGCTCAGCCTCGCCGACGCTCTCGCCCGCCACAAGGTAGACGCGTACATCGCGTCCCTCGCCGGCCCCCTCGAGGGCGCCCCGCTCTTCCTGGTCCTCTGGGCATTCGCGGTCGGCGCCATCATCCTCACCGAGTTCGCCAGCAACACCGCGCTGGTCGCGGCCGCGCTGCCCGTGGCCCTGGGCATCTCCCACCGAATCGGCGTGGCGCCCGAAGTCCTTCTGGTAAACGTCACGCTCGCCGCCAGCCTGGGCTTCATGCTCCCCGCCGGCACACCGCCCAACGCCGTGGTCTACTCCACGCGCTTGGTCACCATGCGCCAGATGATGAAGGCGGGCGCCTGGCTCGACGTTGCCAGTTCACTCGTGGTCCCCGCTCTGGTCTGGGCCTGCCTCAAGTTGGGCCTGCTGCCGGGGGCGCAAGTCACGATGTGAGGCAGAACTCCATCGGAGCGTCACCGCCGCTTCTTCGCGCCCGACTTCGCCAGCAGCACCGCCAGCACCAGCACCGCCCCTGCCGCGACGAACAGCATCCACAGCATCATGTCCCACCCCCGTCGCTCTTGCTGTCGGGCGCTCGCACCACCACGCGCTCGCGCGTGTCGCCCTTCGCGGCCGCGCTCCGGCCGTGCTCCTTATTCGCCCACTTATCGCCCAGTTTCCGCCACCACAACGTGAACGGCACCCCGATCACCAGCACCAGCGCCATGACGAACAGGACTTCCTTCACATCACGCCCCGATCTTCCTCACAGCGCCACCACCGCCATGTCCGTCTCCACGCCCTGCTCGGCCGGCGGCAACTCTACCCCATCCCCGAACGTACCCAGTCCCGCCATCCTCGCCATCTCGTTCCGAACCGCCCTCGCCCGGAACTCGTCCCCGAACGGCACGGCCACCTGCACGCCCGCGGCCACTTGCCCGCGCGTGGTCTCAAGCACCTCGGACCGCGTCCGGGCGGCGGGCGCCTCGGTGCCCGCCAGCACCGCCAGCAGATCCAGCGCCGTCTGCCCCTCGCTCCTGGCGCCCTCGACCGGGGGAATCGCCCGCTCGAACGCCTGGAGCATCCCTCTGGCGTTCTCGAAGGTGCCGCTCTTCTCCACCCACGTCGCGCCGGGCAGCACGATGTCGGCCCGCTCGCACAACCTCGTCGCGAGCGTGTCGATCAGCACCACGAACTTCCCGCCCAGGCACTTCTCGAACTCCGCGGTGACCCAGTCGCTGGGGTAGTTGCCCGTGATGATCGCCCCGCCGATGTCCGAGGCGCCCAGCCCCTTGCCAAGCGCCCGCAGGAACGGCTCGTACTCCTCGACCTGCCCGCCGAAGGCCGCGAGCACCCTCCGAACGCCCCGCGCGTTGGGCGCCTTTTCCGCGTACAACTTGAACGCCCGCGGGTCGTCCTCTTTCGCGCCGATCGGGAACACCTTGTCCTGCCCGCTCACGGGCACCGGTCCCACCGCCAACACCGCCCTGGGGTCCAGCGTCCGGCCCAGTTTCGCGAGGAGGTACGCCTCTTCGCACGACAGCATGGGGCTGATCATCACCGCCAGGCGCTTGCCCCCCGACACGACCTTCTTCATTCCTTCGAGCGCCAGGTCGTACGCCCGCGCGTAATCGCTGGGGACCGACACGCCAAACTGCTTCCTCGTCGCCCCGCGCAGCCGCGCCTCGCCGTGCACGAACTTCCACCCGTACCTCACCTCGTCGGTGATCCACCACTTGTTCACTTTCGGGTTCGTCCGCGGCTTGACGCGATACACCTTTCCCTCGTTGTGGTGCACCCAGATGTTGTCACCGCTCGCCGTGAGGCCGTCCACGCTGGGCGTTTCCTTCAGGAACCACACCCGCTGGGCAAACAGAAAGTCCTTGTCCAGGAGCGCGCCCACCGGGCAGAGGTCGATCACGTTCGCCGAGAGTTCGTTGTCCAGCGCGACGCCCGGAAAAACGTCGATCTCCTCCTTGTTCCCGCGCCCCGTGACGCACAACTCGCTCGTGCCCGACACTTCCCGGGTGAACCGCACGCACCGCGTGCACATGATGCACCGGTCCGAATACAGCAGGACGTTCTTCCCAACGTCCTTCTTGGGCTGCTTGACCTTCTGCTCCTCGAATCGCGACACCCCGCGCCCGTACATGTAGGAGTAGTCCTGCAGGAAGCACTCCCCCGACTGGTCGCACACCGGGCAGTCCAGCGGGTGGTTGATCAGAAGGTACTCCATCACCGCCTTCTGGTTCCCCACGGCCTTGGGGCTATCGGAATGCACCACCATCCCGTCCGACGCGGTCTGCTGGCAACTGGGCACGAGTTTCCCGCCCATGAACGGCTCGAGATTGCCGGTTTTGGGATTAGGCGACCAGCACTCCACCAGGCAGATCCGACATGAGGCCACGATCGACAGCCCGTCGTGGTAGCAGTACTGCGGGACCTCGATCCCGTTGGCGTTCGCAACCTGCAGAATCGTCTGGCCCGGCTGAAAGTCGCACTTCCGGCCGTTGAGGGTGATGCTGGGCATAGGGTGCAATGGTATCCAACCGCAGCGCACGTCCGGAAATCGGCGCTCGTTCGCCCGGCGCACATCGCACGCCCGGTACACCCCTTGCCCGGGCGTCATCATCCAACCCCGGGCGCCCCGGATTGCTGGCCGACCTCCAAACGCGCGGCACACTGAACGTGCACGACTTTGGAGGAGAGACTCATGCGCACCACCACCGCCGCCCTTGCAATCGCCTCTTTCGCCGGCATCGTCCAGGCCGACGTCATCCCGATCTACTCCGACAACGCCAACAGCACCGAGAACCTCGGATGGTTCGTCGGCTCCGTCAACTACGTCGCCCAGACGCCTTCAACGGGGCTCCTGACGATCTCGCTCACCAACACCAGCCCCCTCGCCAACGGCGGGAAGATCACGGGGTTCGTATTCAACATCGACTCCTCCGACCCCGCCGCCGACGCGACGCTCGCCACGGCCAGCCACCCGTTCCTGAACTCCGGCACCGAAGATGCTTCGCCCTTCGGGACCTTCGAGGCCGGAGCCGCCCTCGGCGGCAACTGGTTGGGAGGGGGTAGCCCCAACGCGGGAATCGCGGTCAACTCGACCGGTAGTTTCTCGTTCAATATCGCCGCGGCCGATGCGGGCTCGCTGGCCGCCGGCGACTTCCTGAGCGACGGAACTCCGGGCTTCGTAGTCCGATTTCGCGGCTTCGAGAACGAAGGCTCAGACAAGAGCCCCGCGGTTCCTGCCCCCGGCCTGCTGACCCTCGTGGTCGGCTTGGGAACGGTGTTTGTTCGTAATCGTCGCCCCCATTGACGCAGGTGAATTGAACCCCAAGTCCCCTTGACAAGGGGGGACACTGCTGTACCCTCAGGGCCTGCGACGGCCGCGGAGTTTGTTTGTTTCGCGGCACGCAAGGCAGGGAGAGGCAAGCAATGACGAATCGTTTTTCTATTGTTACGCGCGCAATCTGCGCCGGTGGTTTCTCGGCGCTGATGGCGGCGAACGCGGGCGCGGCGGTTACGTTTTCCGCGGGGGACGCTTCGGGGCGTAACGCCAGCGCTGTATTTGACCTTCAGGGTGGCTCGATGCTCGTCGTGACGCTCACGAACGACACGATGGACGACGTCTTGGCGCCCGTGGACATCCTCACCGCGCTCTTCTTTGACGTCGATGGAGCCAGCGTGTCGCTCACCCCGGTGAGTGCGTTGCTCAACGCCGGCTCCGTCGCGGTGTTCGCATCGCAGCCGGCCGGCGGCAACGTCGGCGGCGAGTGGGCCTACGGCGCGGGAATCGCCGGCCCCGAGGGCACCGGATACGGCATTAGTTCCGCCGGCTTCGGACTCTTCGGCGGCGCCAACTTTCTCGGCCCGGACCTCGATCCTCCCGGGGCCGTCAACGGATTGAACTACGGATTGACTTCCACCGGAGACAATCTCGCGACGGGGAATACGCCGGTGACCGGAAGCGTCCCGCTTGTCCAGGACAGCGTGGTCTTCACGCTCTCCGGCTTGCCCTCAGGATTTGATCTGGGCCGCATCAACAACGTGTGGTTCCAGTACGGAACGGGCCTCGACGAGCCCCGCAATCCGGCTCCGGGCACTGCCGTGCTCCTGGGTATCGGCGGCTTGGTCGTCGGTCGCCGTCGCCGCTGAGTCCGGTTGATCAGCATCTCACGCGGCCCCGCCACCTTGGCGGGGCCGCTTGCTTTGTCGGGCACGAGGTTGCATAACTCTCAATGGACCATGTACTTGCGCTTGACATCTCCCCGATTCATGGGATGATTCGCCCCGAGTCAGTGGGAGGAGAGAGACCCACGAACCGCTGCATGTGTTTCCGCCGCGCCCGGAGCGGCAGTGGCTGTTCGTGCATCCTCCCAGATCTCAAGTTTGCTCGGCCGGCGGCGTCGTCGGTCGCGCGTTGTATTGCGCCCCTTCGGGCGCGGGGGGAGTTGGAGATGGTTCGTTTCAACGTATTTTCAGCCGCGGTTCTGGCGATGACCGCGGCATCCGCCGCGAGCGCCCAGACCGTCGTGGCCCGCCTTGATGGCATCAGCCCCAGCCGCGTTCTCAGCATGACCACCGACGGCTGGGATCACGACCGCGATGTTCGGACCGGCGTGAACAACTTCACGGTGATCGACAGCCCAGTCCTTCTGACGGGCCAGTTCAACGCGTTCTGCATCGACGTTCACCAGACGATCCAACTCGAGCACACCTACACGTACACGGTCACGCCGATCGAACTGGCGCCGCTCCCGGGCGACGGCATGGGTCAGGCCAAGGCCGACCTGCTGCGTGAACTCTGGGGCCGCCACTACTTCGATTCGCTCCTGAGCAACACCAACGGGTCGGCGTTCCAGGCGGCGGTGTGGGAGATCATCAACGACCCGGGCCTGAACCTGAACTTCGGCTCCTTTCAGATGAGCGGCAGCGAGACCACGATCGACCGCGCGCAGGACTGGCTCGACGAACTCAACGGCGACCACGCGTACTTCGCGCCCGTCTACGCCCTGACCTCCGGAGAAACTCAGGACATGCTCGTTCCCACGCCCGGCTCGGCGGCGCTCCTGGGTATCGGCGGTCTCGCGATGCTCCGTCGTCGCCGGTGATTTCGGCTGTTTCTCTCGGGACGCCGGCAGGGCGACCTCGCCTTGCCGGTGTCCGACGTTTTGGTCCGCGGAACCGCGGGCGCGCCAGCGGCCGTACCATGGCGCGTGGTGGCAGAGCCAGTCATCTCCTGCGCAAATGTGGTCAAGCGATTCGACGGCCGCGCCGTCCTTTCCGGCGTCAACCTCGACGTCTTCCCCGGCGAGACCATGGTGATCATGGGCGGCTCGGGCTCCGGGAAATCCACCCTCCTTCGCCTCATCATCGGGTCCTTCGCCCCCGACGAGGGTGAGGTGCGGCTCTTCGGCTCCTCCACCCGCGGCCTGCGCGGCGACGCCCTCGACGAAGTCCGCAAGCGCTTTGGAATCCTCTTCCAGTCCGGCGCCCTCTTCAACTCCATGACCCTCTACGAAAACGTCGCCCTCCCCATCCGCGAGCACTTCGACCTCGACCCGCACATCATCGACATCCAGGTGAAGATCAAACTCGAACTCGTCGGTCTTCTCGAGCACGCCGACAAGTACCCCGCCCAGATCTCGGGGGGAATGAAAAAGCGCGCCGGCCTTGCCCGCGCCCTGGCCCTGGACCCTCGGATCCTCTTCTACGACGAGCCCTCCGCGGGCCTGGACCCGGTCACCAGCGC
Organism: Phycisphaerales bacterium; assembly: GCA_905339235.1. Taxonomy (GTDB): domain Bacteria; phylum Planctomycetota; class Phycisphaerae; order Phycisphaerales; family UBA1924; genus RI-211. The sequence goes on along the minus strand of CAJPFG010000025.1, from coordinate 80,665 downwards.
GCAGATCGATCACCTGATCGTGGACCTCTCCAAGAAACTCGGCGTCACCAGCGTGGTCGTCACCCACGAGATGGACAGCGCTTTCACCATCGCCGACCGCATGGCTATGCTCGACAAGGGCCGCATGCTCAAGGTCGAAACCCGCGAGTGGTACGACCGGCTTCGCAAAGCCCCCGACGCCGACGCCGCGGCCCTGCCCGAGGACCAGCGCCTCATCCGCCAGTTCCTCCGCGGCGACCCCGAAGGCCCGATCACCGACCGCAAGGACCTGGGCCTTCTCCAGCGCACTCTTCTGGGCGAAACCGGCCCCACCGTCGCGAGCATGCCCAGCCTGACGCCGACGAGATAGTCGTCTCTATTTGGCTCATGGGTCCCTAGACCCCATAGGTCCTATGCCAGACCGCCTGCTTGTCCTGCGGGGCATGTCGCGGGTACGCTGTCGGGGCCATGCTCAACGCCCGCAACAACATCCTGGCCGGCGCCTTTGTTCTCCTGGGCCTCCTACTGGCCGTCTGGGTGAGTTTCCTGCTCTCCGATCGCTCCGCCTTCGAGTCCACCACGCGGTTCATCGTGCGCTTCCCCATCGCCAGCGGGGCCAGCGGCCTGCGCCGCGGGAGCAGCGTGCTGCTGGGCGGTCAGCCGATCGGGCGCGTCCTGCTTGTCGATTTCCAGCGCGGCGAGGGCGACCGCCCCCTCAACGTCGATGTCCAGGTCGAGGTCCGCGCCGATCTCGCGCTCCACGAGAACGCCCGCATCCTTCTCGAGAAGCCCTTGCTGGGCTCGCTCTCGAGCATCAACATCACCGATCCCGGCGCTGGCCCCGCCCCGCGGATCGCGCCGGCGGCGATCATGCCCGGCATGACCGCGCCGCCGTCCTTCCTCGCCGACGCGGGATTCGGGCCCGAGCAGTCGGCGCAGATCAAGGAGACCATCGCCTCCATCGACGCCACCACGAAGCGCCTGGCCACGCTCGTCGAGCAGAACGGATCGCGGATCGATACCGGGGTGGAAGACGCGCAGAAGATGCTCGCCGACCTCCGCGCCCGCCTGGCCGAGTGGAGCGCCCGGATCGACTCGACGACCGCGAGCCTCGACAAGGCCGCGGGGAGGCTGGAGCCCATTCTCGCCAAGGCCGAGCAGGGGATCGACGACGCCAAGGGGGCCATCGCATCCATCCGGTCGCTGGTGGATGAAAACCGCTCCCGCATCGACACGATCGTAAAAAATATCGAGAGCGCCTCGACGAAGTTCGACAAGGAAACGGTGGACTCGGTTAATCAGGCGCTACGTGACGGGCGCGACGCCCTGGGGACCTTCTCCGACGCCGTGTCCCGCGTGAGCGCCCTCGTGGGCGAAGAAACGCCCAACATGCGCCGCACGCTGGCCAACCTGCGCCTGATGTCCGACCAACTCAAACTCACCGCCATCGAGGTTCGCAGCCAGCCCTGGCGCCTCCTCCACCAGCCCACCACCAAGGAGTTCTCGGCGCAGGTTCTCTACGACGCCACCCGCTCCTACGCCGAGGCCGCCAGCGACCTGCGGGCCGCGAGCGAGGCCATGCAGGCCGCGGCCGCCATCACCGCGGCCCGGGGCGCCGACGCCCCGGACCTTGCGCAACTCACCGACAAACTCAACGAGGCCATCGCAAAGTACCGGCAGGCCGAGACCTACCTGCTCGACAAGCTCATCGAGGCGGAACAGAAGTAAGTCGCCGGGACCGAAGCGAAATCGACGGAACTCCTATACTCAATGGTCATGACCACGGTCACGATTGAACTCGACGATGAACTCATGGCGCGGGTAATCCGCCTCGCCACCGCACGTCAAGTCACGGTGCAGGAGATGGTCCAGCGGCTGCTCCGAGTTATCGCGGCCCCGGAGTTGAAAAGGACGGACCTTCCTCCCGTGACTCAGCAGGCACTTGGAATGCTTCCCGCCCTGTCCGACGAGCAAGTCAGCTCGGTTCTGGAGGATGAGCGCAAGCGGAGGTTTGGCGCGGAATGATCGTCCTGATCGATACCAACGTTCTCCTGGACGTCATTCAGCAGCGAAAGCCCTACGACGCGCACGCGGTTCCGAATCTGGAAGTTGGTCGAGGACAACTCTCTCGTCGGATACGTTTCCGCGATCAGTTTCAACAATGTCTTCTATATCGCCCGTAAGCAGGCAGGGAGGGAACGCGCAATGCAAGCCCTTCACCTCATTCGCCGGGTGTTCCGTTGCGTGTCACTGGATGAAGCCGCGGTCGATCATGCGCTCGGATCCGCCATCGTGGACTTTGAAGACGCCATTCAGGCCGCCGCGGCGGCACAATGCGGAGCACAACACATCGTCACCCGCGACCAAGCCGGCTTCGATGGGTCGAGTGTCCCTGCTGTGACGCCCGAGGAACTCCTCGCCATTCTCTGAGTTCTCCCGGGCCGGCGCACGTGGTATGCTCCGCCCATGCAGCGTCGGCATCACTACGAGCAGGCACTCGAGTCCTACCTCCGCGCCCGCCGCATCCCGTACGTCGCCGTCGATGAGGCCCGCAAGGCACTGCTTCCGGAAGGGGACCTGGGCGCTCTGACCGACGGGCACGCCGCGCTCAAGAGTTTCGACCTGGTCATCTACGGCGAAGGGTCCAACCTGCTGCTCGAGGTCAAGGGCCGGCGCGTGATTTCGCGCTCGGGTACGGCCGACACCGCCCCCAAAGCCGGGCGTCTGGAATCCTGGGTGACCCTCGACGACGTGGAGTCGCTGGGCCGCTGGGAGTCGCTCTTCGGCTCGGGCTTTGAGGCCGCGTTCGTCTTCGTGTACTGGTGCGACCAACTCCCTCCCGACGCCCTGTTCGAGGAGATCTTCGAGCACGCGGGGCGGTGGTACGCCATCAAGTGCGTGCGGCTGCGGGACTACCGCGAAGCCATGAAGGTCCGCAGCCCTCGGTGGCGGACGGTGGACCTGGCTCCCCGGGTGTTCGCCGATCTGGCCGCGCCCTTGGCCCCCGGCCAGACGCCCGAGGTTGCCTTCCGCGGCGGCCTGTGGCAGACCGCCCCGCCCGCGCCGCTTTTGGACCGTTTGAGCCGCTGAAATCGGCCCGGCTGCGGCCTTTGGCGTGCCGCCCCCGGGTGTGATAAACTCCCGCCAATGAAGAACTTCCTTGATGTTTCGGGCGCCGCGATAGGACGCGCGGCCGGATTGGTCACCGTGCTCTTTTGGTCTGGCGTTGCCTGGGCCCAGCAGCAGAACACCGGCGAAATCCCACCGCCCTCCCCACCCACGCCCAGCAAACCCGACGACCCGCCGGCCGTCCTTAGTTTTCTCCTCATGCTCCTGCTCGCGGCCGGGGTCATCCTCGTCAACGCCCTCGCCACCAAGCGCAGCCACCAGGATTGACGGAGTCTCTCCCATGCGTTTCGACACCTTCTCTCGCCGCGGCCTTTTGGTGGCCAATGTCGTCCTGCTCGCCCTGCTTGTAGGCCTGAGCGTGGTCACTCCCGCCGATGCCCAGAACTCCTCCCAGCCCGCCGGGCGTGCCCGCGGGGAGTACACCATGGTCGCCGGGCGCACCAACTCGGGCGGGTCGTCGGTCATCTACGTGCTCGACGCTACCAACCAGGAGGTCGTCGCGCTCAAGTGGGACCAGTCGCGCCTCACCATGTCGGGCGTGGGCTACCGCAGCCTGACCGGCGATTCCAAGACCTCCCCCGGCCGCTGAGGAGACCGCCATGAACACCAACAGCCGATTCAACCCGCTGTGGATCAGCGCGTTCGCGCTGGGCGCCCTCGCCCTTGTGCAGGGCGTGCGACTCGCCGATCCCCTGGGCCCCGGCGTGGCCAACGCCGAGATGGTCTCCCGCGCCGGCTCGCTCTCCATGCTCACCGCCGACGGCGGCCGCGAGGACGTGCTGGTCATCCTCGACGAGCGCTCCGAAACGCTCATGGTCTACCGCACCGACACCAAGGAGGGTCTGCAACTGCTCCAGCGTCTGCCGCTGCAGCAGTTGTTCACCGAGGCCCGCGCCCGGACGCTGGGGAAGCCCTGAGCAATGTCCATTCTTCCGCTCCCACAGTTCGAGGCAGACCTCAAGACCCAACTCGACGAGGAAGATCGCAAAGCCTATGAGGCCCTCAAGGCCCCAAAGTCCATGGTCGTCCGCTTCGGCGCCATGAAGTACGTCGGTGAGTTTCCCTACAACGGCGACGCCAAGCCCGGGTGCGGGAGCAAGATGGTCGTCCGCACGTTCCGCGGCACCGAGATCGGCGAGATGCTCACCAGCACCTGCGCCAACTCCGGATGCTCCAAGAGCGTCTCGCGCCAGGAGATGCTCCGGTATATCGAGAACTCCGGCGGGCGCGACTACCCCTTCTTTACCGACGGCCGCGTCCTGCGGATCGCCGACAAGCCCGATCTCGATGCCCAGGCCGCCCTCGAGCAGTCCCGCCACGAACTCCGCCTGCAGGCCCGCGCCGTCTCGGAACGCCTGAAACTCGCCTGCAAGGTCGTGGACGTCGAGCCGATCCTCGGCGGCGAGTCGCTCACCGTCTTCTACCTCTCCGAAGACCGCATCGAACTGCGCGACCTCGCCCGCGAACTCGGGCACCTCTTCAAGGTCCGCGTCGATCTCCGCCACGTCGGCGCCCGCGATGAGGCCCGGATCACCGCCGACTACGAGAAGTGCGGCCAGTACTGCTGCTGCAAGAACTTCCTCAAGGTCCTCAAGCCGGTCTCTATGAAATCGGCCAAGGTCCAGAAGGCCACGCTGGACCCCCTCAAGATCTCCGGCCGCTGCGGGCGCCTCATGTGCTGCCTCCGTTACGAAGACTCCACCTACGAGGACCTTCGCAAACGCCTCCCCCGCAAGAAGTCCCGCGTGGGAACTCCCGAGGGCGACGGAACCGTCATGGACGGGCAGATCCTCACGCAACTCGTGCTCGTCGAACTCGACGACCTGGGGCCCGACGGCAAGGAGCGCCGGGTCGCCGTGCCCGTCGAGGAACTCTCTCCCGTCAAGAACCAGATCCCGCCCATCCGGCCGGCCTATCAGCCCGGGCCGCCCCCCGGCCCGCGGCCCCGTCCTTCCGTACAGCCCATGCGCCCGCCGCCCCCACGAGATCCGGCCGATTCGGCTCCGCGCCCCCCCGACGCCTCACGCCCCGCTCCGCCGCGCCCGCCGCAGCCACCGCGTCCCGACCGCGGCCCGGCTGCCCAGCCCCGCCGAGACCAACCACCGCCCCGCAGCCGGGACGCCGAGATCGACGAACTCCTCGGCGCGATGGAAGACGATTTCGGGGACTCCTCTCCCCCGCCGCGCAACGACCAGCCCGGCCAGGGCCCGCCCCGCGGCGGGCGCCGCCGAAAGCGCCGACGCGGCGGCGGACCGCCCGGGCCGAATCCCCCGGCGTGAACTCCCGATCCGACTCCACACCTGCCCCCGTAAGGTTCACCGCATGACCACACCCAAGGCCGCGGACCAGAAGGGACATCACAAGTCTTCCATCCGCGAGACGCTGATCTCCATCGTCATCGCGTTCGCGATGGCGTTCGTCTTTCGCGGCTTCGTCATCGAGGCTTTCCTCATCCCTACCGGCTCTATGGCCCCCACGCTCCTGGGCGCGCACATGCGCTTTGAGGCGTCCCAGACCGGCTATTCCTGGCCCATGGACACCCGCGACAAGGTGTCCCCTGGTTCCAGCGAGCCGTTGCCGATTCAGGGAACGAGCTCGAATCCCATCAAGGTTCACGATCCGATGAGCGGGCAGTTGATCGACCGTAAGGGAGTCCCGGTGCGCTGGGGCGACCGCATCTTCGTGATGAAGTACCTCTACTCGGTCTATGAGCCCGAGCGTTTCGACGTGGTCGTCTTCAAGAATCCCACCGATCCCACCGTGAACTACATCAAGCGCCTGCTCGGGCTCCCGGGCGAGCAGATCGCGTTGGTGGACGGCGACGTGTTCGCGAGAACGCCGCGGGCCGACGATTCCAAAGACGTCAACCCCTGGCTGCTGCCCGGCTGGCACGCGGCGCAAAAGCCCGAGCGGGCCCAGCGCGCCATGTGGCAGGACGTCTTCAGCAGCGAGTTCACCCCGCTCAAGCCCGACGCCGTGCAGCCCCGCTTCACTTCGCCCTGGCGCGCCGCCCCCGGCGTCGATCCCAAGCAATGGGCGATCGCGGGCCGCGCCGATTACAGGTACACCGGCCCCGGTCCCACCGCCATCGAGTGGGATTCCGGCGTGCGGGAGATCAACGACTCGTACGCCTACAACGAAGTCTCGGCCCCCGGGGTCGCCCGGTATCCTGTTTCCGATATCCGCACCCGCCTCGGAGTCCGCCCCGAGAACTCGGGCGCGGCGGTTTCCGCCGTTCTCGTCACCCGCGGGCACGAGTTCCGGGCGGACATCGACGGCGCCGCCGTCACGCTGCGAATGAAGCGCCTCGGCGGCAGGCAACTCTCCTCGGATTCCCCTGGCATCGTGGACCTTCCCGCAGGCGACTGGGTGGAACTTGGAAAGGGCTCGCTGGAGCAGCCCCTGCCCGCCGGCAGAGTCACCAACATCGAGTTCTGGCACGCCGACCAGTCGCTCACGCTGTTCGTGAACGATCAGCCGGTGGCGCGAGGCTCCTACGACTGGACTCCCGACCAGCGGCTGAGATACGCCGCGTCGATGTCCGCGGACGAAGCGATGCGCTCGTCCGGTTCCCTTCTGAGCGCCAGCGCCGCGTACACGCACCCCGAGGTGCGGTGGGTGTTCTCTGGCGGCCCGCTCACGCTCTACCGCGTCGGGCTGGCTCGCGATATCTACTACCAGCCCGCGGTGTATCACAACGTCGAGCAGGGCCGCCGGCACTCCCGCCTGGATGAGCCCGCCAACGCGACACACCCCAAGAGCACCTTGAACCTCACGCCGGAGCAGTTCTTCGTCTGCGGCGACAACTCGCCCTCCAGCCTCGACGCCCGTCTCTGGGACAAACCCAACCCATGGGTCGCCGAACTCGACAAAACCATCGGCGTCGTCCACCGCGATCTGCTGATCGGCAAGGCCTTCTGGGTCTACTTCCCCGCGCCCGGCCGACGGCAGGGAATCCCCGTTCCGGACTGGGGACGGATGCGGTTTATCTGGTAGACGCCTACGCGCCCCTCAGGTGCGACGCCAGCCCCTCCAGCGAGACCGCGCTCTGGCTGCCCGTCTTCAGATCCTTTACCGTGACGGACTCCGGGCTCTCCACGATCACCGCGAACCGCGCACGGAGATCGGCCCCGTCTTTCAGCAACTTGCCGATGTTCTTCGTCGCCTTGTACGAGTGCCTCGCGTGCAGGCCTGCCGCTCGCAGCCTCGCGCACAGCGGGCGGACCCACGCGTCCGCTTCCGCAGACCCGTTGCTGAGCACAAACACATCCGGACGCAGCCCCGCCAACTCCACCACCCTCGCATCCTCGGGCATCAGCCCCCGATCCTGCAGCACCAGCGCCAGCACGACATCGCCCATCCCAAAGCCCACGGCCGGAGTGCCCGGACCCCCGAAGAGTTCCACCAGCCCGTCGTACCGGCCGCCGCCCGCGATGGCCCGCTCGGCGCCGCTGGCCTCGTGCACCTCGAACACCATTCCCGTGTAGTACGCCAAGCCGCGCACCACGGTGAGATCGAAGTCGATCCAGTCCACGATTCCCATCTGCGCGAACTGCTGCGCCAACGGCATCACGGCGTGCGCGAACAGCGTCAGGTCCAGGACCGCGTCGCCCGCCGATTGCGGATCATCAACCGTGATCCGCACCACGCCCTTCTGGAACACCTCAGCCTGCTGCGTGGAGAATCCGAACTCCGCCAGCCCCACGGCGAACTGGCCTTCAGGAAGTTTGCCGCGCTGGTCCAGCAACTTGAAGAGGTCGCCCTGCCGCTCCGCCGCGACGCCCTGGGATTCCAGCCACTGCGAGAGCGCGAACCGGTGATTCACACGGATGCGAACGTCCCGGGGCGTCAGGCCCAGCGACGCGAGAAACGAGACGCAGGTTGCGATGACCTCGGCGTCGGCCGCGGCCTTGGCCCGCTCGATCTCCTCGGGCGCCTTGGGATCGCCCGCGAGGCCCAGGAAATCCACGTTCCATTGGAGGAACTCGCGCAGCCGCCCGCGCTGCGGGCGCTCGGCCCGGAAGAACGGCCCCGCCATGAACCACTTGGTCGGCTTGGGCAGGCTCCCGGCCTTCGCCGCGTACATGCGCGCCAGCGTGGGTGTGAACTCCGGGCGCAGGGCGTAGTCGTCCTCGCCGCCCGCGCGCTTGAACGAGAAGAGTTCCGACACGATCCCCTCGCCGGACTTGACCGTGTACAGGGGAAGGTGCTCGAACGTCGGACCGTCGATCTCCTCGAACCCGTGCCGGATCGACGCCGAGCGCCACGCCTCCATGACAAACCGTCGCTTGGCGGCGTCGAGCGGGTACAGATCACGCGTGCCCTTGGGGCCTTGGAATGAAGGCATGGAGCGGGAGAGTAGGGAGGAACGGTGAATGCGGAAGAAGATCCTCGTTACGGCGCCGGCTTTTCCGCCTGCCCGTGTTTGACGAGCAGTTCGAACCCCGCCCGTGCCAGTTCCGAGAATCTCGCCTCGTCGATGTCCTCGGATTCGTCATTCCACGCCATGGCCATGGTGTACCACCGGCCATCGGCCCGCTTCAGCAGCCACGCGTACGAAATCACCCCCGGCTCGATCCCGGCCACGTGACGCACGTCGGGCCACTTCGACGCATCAAGGACGATCCCCCCCTGCCCGGCCGCCGCGTCGATGCGGGTGGCCGCGGCCAGGGGCTCCATGCCCGGGAGTTGCTCCAGCCGCCGCAGGTCCGCCAAGACGCCGCACTGGTCTTTCGCGCTGGCGAACCACTCCACGCGGGCCACCTCCCGCGGCGTACTCCAGTCTTCAAACGCATCCCAGTTGGGCGTGCCGCCCGAGATGCCGTCCTTGGCCAGCAGTTCGCGCCGGACCTCGGCCATGTTCTCGGCGTAACGCGTGAGCAGGTCCTTGTTCTTGTGGAGTTTGAGAAACAGCAACTCGCGCGTGCTCAGCAGCGGAAACGACCGCCCCTGATACTTGAACGTCGTCTTGATGTACTCCTCCACCGCCTCGCGCCCCGCGGTGTGGAAGAGATGATCGGTGGCCGTCGAGTCGTTGCGCGCGGCCGAGCGCAGGGCAATCTCCCCCAGCGTGAACGTGGTCCCGGCCGGCATCTGCTCCGTCGCACCGCCGGGAATCGCCTTCCACTCGTCCTTGATCGTGACCGTGTCGGTCCACGCGGCCTTGCCGTCGGCGACTCGCTGCGCCATCGTCGCCAGCGGCCAGAGGCGGAAGGCCGATCCCACGCCGTTGGCCTCTCGCTCCTCGATCTCGTACACGGGCAGCAGCCGGTACGGCCCCTGCGGCTTGTCCGCCTCGACGGGCACGAGTTCATAGGCCGCGAAGGCCACCGACCCGCCCATGCGGCCGTATTCCCCGCCGTACGAGTTCCAGTCTCCCGCCGCGCACGAGTACCCGGCCTGATCGAACAGCAGGCCCGAAATGAGTTGCGTCTTCTCGTCCAGCGCGATGAACACGCTCATGAACGTGTTGGACTTCTGGCCGTTGATGATCCCCGAGAGCGAGTCCTCGTTATCGTCCTCGTGGACCTGCACGAGATCGATGCGCTTTCCGCGGAAGGCCTTCTCGCGCAGCGTCGTCAGCGTCTGACGGATCTGCTCGGGCTTGTACGCCTCGATGAATCGCTGCGAGAACTTGGCCTCCAGGTTCCCCAGAACCTCCTCGCCGTTGAGCACCTTCAGCACCCATCGCAACTCGCGCCCCACCGGTGAATCCGGCGGGTCCACGACATGCACGTCCTCGGGCCGAACTCCCGGATCATCCGGGTCGTCATCCTGGGCGAACGCGGGGGCGGGCGCCACGACGAACACGAGCGTCCACAGCACGGCGAGGAGGATGCGGATCATGGCGGCAGTATCCTCGAAAAGGTCGAACATGGGAAGGATAACGCCGCGGAGATACACGCGGCGAGTCGCGCAGACACCTCCCGTAGGTCCATAGACTTCCCGCTCATGAGCCGAAAAGTGGTCATTACGGGGCTTGGGACGGTCACTCCCCTGGGCACAGGGTTCTATCCCCTTTGGGAGGCGCTGGTTGCGGGCAAGTCCGCCCTCGGACCGCTGACAAGCCTCGATCCCGCCGGATTCCCTTCGCGCCTCGGCGGAGAGATCAAAGGGTTTTCCGCCCGCGACTTCATGCCCAAGGCCTACCGCAAGTCGCTCAAGGTCATGGCCCGGGATATCGAAATCGCCGTCGGCGCGGCCAAACTCGCCGTGGACGACGCCAACCTTGTCACCCGCGCCCACGCCGAAACCGGCCAGACCCAGACCACCTACCCCTCCGAACGCGTGGGCTGCCAGATCGGCGCCGGACTGATCGCCGCCGAGGCGGGCGAACTCGCCGCAGCCATGGCCACGGCCGTGCCCGCAGGCGTGACGGATGCCGACCGGGCCTTCAACGGCGGCTTCAGCCTGAAAGCCTGGGGCACCCAGGGCGACACGCCCGGGTCCGGCGGCATGAACAACCTGCCGCCGCTGTGGATGCTTAAGTACCTCCCCAACATGCTCGCCTGCCACGTGACCATCATCCACGGCAACGAGGGGCCCTCGAACACCATCACCTGCGCCGAGGCCAGCGGACTCCTCTGCATCGGCGAAGGCTCGCGCGTGATCGAGCGCGGGGCCGCCGACGCGACCTTTGCGGGCGGGGCCGACTCGAAACTCAACGTCGTCGGATTCCTGCGGTGGACCCAGGCCGGTGACCTCGCGGACACGGGGGCGGAGACCGACGGCTCGCGCATCGTGCGGCCGTACGACCCCCAAAGCCCGGGCACGCTCATGAGTGAGGGCGGGGGAATTCTGATCCTGGAAGAAGCCTCCAGCGCCGCGGCCCGCGGGGCGCGAGTCTACGCCGAGATCGCCGGCTTCGGGGCGGCGCAGTCTTCCCCGCCGGTATTGCCTCCCTATCCCAATGGACGAGACCGCAACGACGGGCTGGAGCGGGCGATCGCCGCCGCGCTCCGCGACGCGGGTATCGGTGCCGAAGCAATCGACGCGATCGTGCCGCAGGCCAAAGGGGCGCCCGCCTTCGACGCCGGCGAGGCCCAGGCCCTTCGCCGCGTGTTCGGCGCTCGCCTCTCTCGGCTTCCGCTGGTGACCCTCGCCCCAGCGATGGGTGACCTCTACGCCGGGTACGGCGCGGTGCAGGCGGGGGTCGCGGCCATGTGCCTGCGTGAGCAGCGCGTGCCGGCTCGGATCCACGCCGGCCGGTGCCCCGGCGATCTTCGGGCGGAAGCCGGCGAGTCGCGCGAAGCCACGTTGAACCACGTGCTGGTGTGCGCCAGTTCCATGGGCGGCCAGAACGCCGCCCTCGTGCTGCGAAAGGCGTCCTAGTAACCCCCGGCGGCGGCGGTCCGTGGCGCTTAGGATTGTTCGGGCGGTGCCCCCTTCCACAGGAGATCAACATGTGCAGCGACTACCCCCGTGACGACTACCGTGAATCAAGACCTCACCGGGGCGGCCCGCGCGGCGGGGGTGGCGGCGGCGGCGGACGGCACGAACGCCGGGGCGTCCCCCTCTCGGAACTCGACCCTACAACCACCGAGGCATCGCGCAAAGTGATCGGCGCGGCCATCGAAGTCCACCGCGCCCTCGGGCCGGGCTTCCCGCGCGACGTCTACGCCGCCGCGCTCAAAGGCGAACTCGACGCCCTCAGCGTCAAGTACGAGCAGGGCAGGAAACTCGATGTCAAGTACAAGGACAAGGTCATCGGGCAGGTCACTACCGACCTGTTCGTCGAAGGCCGGTTCATCGTGACCGTCGCCGCGACCTGCGGGCCCGTCGGCACGCCCGAGCGCCTCGCCCTGCGGGCGCAACTCAAGGCGGCCGACTTCGAACTCGGCCTGATCGTCAACTTCGGCGAGCGCCGCCTGAAGGACGGGCTGGTGCGGGTGGTGAACATCGACAAGATCCGGGCCGAGAAGGGCCTGGGCATGGACGAGGATTTCGACGACACCGGCCACACGCACGAGTTCGAGCAGTAGCGGATGCGGCAATGAACCGGCAGCGGAGTCGCGAGATCGACCGCCCGGTCTGCGATTGATCGGGCGGAGCACGATGGCACGACGCGTGGTCATTACGGGAATGGGCTGGATCACCCCGCTGGGCCTCAGCGTCCAGGAGGGCTGGCGCCGACTGCTTGCCGGCGATCACGGCTTCGGTCCGGTCACCCGCTTCGACGCCTCCACGTTCGCCACCAACTTCGCCGCCGAGGTGAAGGGCTTCCGGCTCGAAGACCACATCCCCGACTCCGCGAAGCACGAAGGCGCGGAAGTCAGCACGCGCTTCGCGCTGGCCGCGGCCTCGCAGGCCTGGAAGCAGAGCGGCCTGGACCGCGCCCCCGCCCTCGATACCTCCCGTGTCGGCATGTACCTGGGCGCGGGCGAAGGCTCGCTCGACTATCAAAAACTCGCGTACGCCAATCTCTCCGCCTACGACTCCGCCTCCCGCAAACTCAGCGACGCGAAGTGGGGCGCCGCCGCGATGAGCCGGTCCAATCCCCGCGCCGAGGTCGAGCAGGAGCCCAACGCCACGCTGGGACACCTGGCCATGGAGTTCCCGGTTCGGGGCCCGGCCTTCAACTGCATGACGGCGTGCGCCGCCAGCACCCAGGCCGTGGGCGAGGCGTGCGAGATCATCCGCCACGGCGATGCGGATGTCATGCTCGGCGGCGGGACGCACTCCATGATCCACCCGCTGGGCATGACCGGGTTCGTCCGCCTGACGGCGATGTCCACCCGGCGGGACGATCCCGTGCACGCCTCGCGCCCCTTCTCCGCCGACCGCGACGGGTTCGTGATGGGCGAGGGCGCTGGGATCGTGGTGCTGGAGGCCCTGGAACACGCGCTGGCGCGGGGGGCGACGCCCCTGGCCGAGATCGCCGGATACGGCTCCAGCGCCGACGCCTTCCGCATCACCGACATCCACAGCGACGGAAAGGGCGCGGTCGCCGCGATGAGCCAGGCCTGCCGGCAGGCGGGCATCAACCCCCGTGAGCCCGGCGAAGACGGCCGCCCGCAGGTGCACTACATCTCCGCCCACGGCACCGGGACGCAGGAGAACGACCGCATCGAAACCATCGCCGTGAAAACCCTCTTCGGGCCGTTGGCGGGCAAGGTGCCCTTCAGCAGCGTGAAGAGCCAGTTGGGGCACCTGATCCAGGCCGCGGGGGCGGTGGAACTGATCACGTGCGTGCAGGCGATGCGGACGGGCATCCTGCCGGCGACGATGAACCTAAGCACGCCGGACCCCGAGTGCGACCTGGACTACGTGCCGAACGCCGCGCGGGACGTGAACGCGCAGGGCGGGGTGGATGTGTGCCTGTCGAACTCGTTCGGGTTTGGCGGGCAGAACAACACGATCTGCGTGAGGAAGTGGCGTGGATAAGGCGCGGCATTGCTCATTCCGGATCGACGCGAACTGGCCAGAATCCGACCTTCAGATTGTGCTTGATGCAGACTTGGCGGAAGCGCTGCGACACGACGAGCGTACCGATCTCGTCACGGTTGCCAGCCCCGAAGTTCTCGTGCGTCAGCGCGATGTCGAACGACGGGAGTTGGGCCAGATCGCTCGCTCGGTAGTGCATTTCAGGGTTCTCGTAGTTGCCCTCCTCCACGTAGAGCCCCTTGAAGGGGCCGTGGGGGTTGTACGGCTCCCCCGCGGCGTCAACGAGCCTGCATCGCGATGAAAGCGGCGGCAGGCGTAGATCGCTCTGAATCTCCCACCAGGGCTCCTCGTGCATGTCCTCCCAGGACATGAATCGATCGAATGCCGTCGGCCACCCCGGGGCGAGCAGGGTCGGCAAGAAGACAATGTGACGGATTTGCTCGGCTTCGAGAATCCTCCGCACGCGTTCCGGCACCACACGCCCCTGCATGCCGACCATGCGGACATCGTCTACCTTCATGTTCTTCATGGACAGCAGCAGATGCGGCGACTGCGGCACCCGCCCACCGCTCCACGGCGTGCCGCCACCGCCGAAGATGAGATACTCAAAGGCATCGAAGTCCTTCTTGTCGTAGTGACGCTTGATGCGAAGCCAGTATTCTTTGGGACCCCGCCTTTGAAACCACCCCCTGCCCGGGTACCAGCCGTGATCGGCGAGGAACTCTAAGATCTCCTTTAGCCTTGGATGGCCATTTGGATAGCCACCCAGAAAATTTCTGCCCGGTGTGCAACATTCAGGAAAACGCGTCTGCAAGTCGGAGTATAGATCCAGGCCTAGGTTTCCAAAATCCATCCCCTGAAATGTAATGAATTCCTTCAAGGGTACAGTCCCGCTTGCTCAAACCATTTGAAGGCAGCGGCACCGACTTCCGGTCTCCCCCAGTCCGCATATGCCTGCCTCAAGCCATCGAAGATGCTTTGCGACGAATACGGGGGACCCGTAGGAATCGCGGTGGGATCGTCTGGCAACCACTTGACCGGCCGGAGGCCATGACCACCATTCTGGGTGCTTCTGGACAAAATGCTGTGGAACGACGCGGAGCCTTGGCGTGGTGTTCCCGTGTGGTCGACTGCGTGGACGAGCAAGCCCGGCATGTCGTTGGCGATCGCCCCCAAGCGTGCTTCAATCTGCGAGGCCGTCCAGGTGGGGTTTTTCTCGGCGATGAGCATTTTCACCAGGTACTTGGGGTCTACGTGATGACCCGCCAATCCGACGTGCTTAAGCCGCTCGGGAAAGGTCACGTACTTGAGCGCCATGATGTCGCCTATTTTCGGAATCCGGTTCAGATCCACCAGCGAGAGGTCGTAGGTCCCGTCCGGCCTGACCGCCGCCTTCAGCGGGGAATAGAAGTCATCCATGAAGCGATCGACAACTTTGAAGAGGTCGGCACCGACCATTTTCTTCCAGTTTGGCTGTTCCGAAGCCAGATGACCTTCGGCGGATGGCCGCGGGAAAAACTGAGCACCTGAAAGTCATCGTCCTTCGTCAGGATCATGAATCCGTTCTGCTTCGCAAACTCCCAGATGGCGGTGTCGGGCGCCCCTTCAAGAGCGTGCTGAAGGACGTGCGTCGTGCCTGGGAACGCCGCGTCCAGATGTGGAACGAGTTTTCGCGACAGGTTCTGGTCGAGCAGCAACTTCACGCGGACATTCTCCAGCCTCCGCTGGTGAAGTCGGCCGCAAACTCAAGCGCGGCCGTGATGTCCTCGTCGGTGATCTCCGGGAAATCAGCACGGATCTCTTCGCGGCTCATCCCGGCCGCGAGCCATCCGAGTATGTCACCCACGGTAATTCGCATACCCCGGATGCACGGCTTGCCGCCCCGCTTCCCCGGCTCGATGGTGATGATCGATCGGTAGTCCACGCACCGAGTATAGGAAACGAGCCGACGCGGTGCACCAAGGTGGGTCGCGCCGGGGGCCCTGAGCGGTCACTTCCCCCGTCCGCTCATGAACTCCAGCACGTCGATCTTGCTGACGATGCCCACGATGTGGCCGCTGTCCACAACCACGCCGACCTGGTCGGTTTCGAAGATGCGGAAGAGTTCTTCGACGCGGGCCTTGGGGTAGATCAGGCCGCCGATGGAGTGGGAGATGGACTTCGACGGCGACGCGGCGGTGACTTCGCCGGATTGCAGGCCGCGGAGGACGTCGACCTCGTGAACCATGCCGATGGGATTGTTCTTCGCGTCCACGATGGGGACTTGCGAGATGCCGTGGGACTTGAGCAAGTCGATGATCTGGCCGACGGTGGTGGCTTCGGTGGCCGTGTGGATCTTGGCGGGCGGGCGCTTGCGGAGGATGTCCTCGACCAGCCCCAGGTCGCGGTCGGAGCCGAGGAAGCCGTAGTCGCGCATCCAGGAATCCTGGAGGAACTTGGTGATATAGCGCGTGCCGGAGTCGGGCAGGAGCGTCACGATGGTCTTTCCCTTGCCCAGTTGCTTGGCGAGTTTCACGGCGATGTGGACGTTGCAGCCGGAAGAGCCGCCGCAGAAGAGGCCTTCCTCGCGAACAAGCCGGCGGGCCATGGTGAAGGCCTCGCGGTCGTTGGTCTGGTGGAACTCATCGACCACGGAGTAGTCCATGGCGTCGCACAGAATGTCCTCGCCGATTCCCTCGACCTTGTAGACGTGGGGCGTGGGCATGGTCTTGGTGTAGAAGTAGTGGTAGTGGACCGAGCCGATGGGATCGACCCCCACGACCCGAATATGGGGCGCCTTCTTCTTGATGAACCGTCCGATGCCCGAGAGCGTGCCGCCGGTGCCGGCGCCGGCGACGACCGCGTCGAACTTGCCGCCGGTGTCCTCCCAGATCTCCGGGCCGGTGGAGAGTTCATGGGCCTCGATGTTGTCCTGGTTGTGGTATTGGTTGACGTAGAACGAGTTGGGCGTCTCGCGGGCGATCCGCTTGGCGGTTTCGACATAGTGCTGGGGGCTGTCGCCGGGCACATCCGTCGGTGTGATCACCACCTCGGCCCCGAAGGCCTTGAGCATGTTGACCTTCTCGATGGACATCTTGTCGGGCATGGTGAAGACGCAGCGGTAGCCCTTGACGCAGGCCCACATGGCCACGCCCTGGCCGGTGTTGCCGGAGGTGTTCTCGACGATGGTGCCGCCGGGCTTGATCTCGCCGCGCTGCTCGGCGCGGTTGAGAATGTGCACCGCCATCCGGTCCTTGATCGACCCGGTGGGGTTCATGTACTCGCACTTGACGAGGACTGTGGCGTCGTTGGGACCGACGACCTTGTTGAGTTTGACGAGCGGAGTGCGGCCGACCGCGGCGAGAATGTCGGGGTAGATGGTCATGGGGGAGGGTAGGTTGCGGGCCTGCGCGTCATTTGGCCCCGGACCCTCGCGAAGGGCGAAGCGCCCTCAGCCTACCGGAGTTCGCGGATGTGTCGCGAATAGTCCTCGCTGAACCGCATCACCCCTGCCCGCCAGGCGCGGCGCACCCCGCGCTTCCAGGCCCGGTGGGCCACGCTCGCCTCCCGTCCTTCGCGCGGAGAGACTATCAACCCGACGTATCTGGCCGCGTCGGGATCGTCCTTGAGTACGCCGATCGCCCAGCCGTGCTGCACGCTTCGCGCGTCGATGTGCATCCACGGCACCACGTCGCCGCGGAAGGTGGGTTCCACCGTTCCGGACGGCACCGGGACGATGCCGCGGAGAGTTACGCGTACCTTGGGAGATCGCTTTGCGTCCTCGCTCACGCGGTATTGTTCACGGGCCGCGAGGTCCGTGAGGCTCGCGGCCTCGGCGGCGTCAAGTGAATCGTCATCGTCGAACCTCAGCCGGCAACCCCCATACACGGATTGTTGGCCGTGGACATTGCTGGTGGATCGACCACCAAGTATGCTCAGGCGATGACCGTCCCGCCCACGAACGCCGACGCCGGGCGCAAGTGCCCCCGGTGCGGGTACGACATGTCGGGATCGATCACCGGGCGATGTCCCGAATGCGGCATGACGCCGAGCCCCTGGACCGATCGTTGGAAGCCCTGGTGCGCGGCGGCGGGGCTCGACCTCCTGATGTGGGGCATGCCACTCGTCGCGGCCGCGGTGATTCTCGCGAGCCTTGGCGACGCGCGCCTTGAGTTCTTCACGAAGCAAGCATTCCTGTACGGCGGCCTTCCCGCGGCCGTGTGCCTCGGTGGGTTGGTGCTCCTGTCGATCTCGGAAGGCAGGCACCGGGCCGCGGCCATCGGCGTTTCAGCGCTCGCGCTGGTGTGCCTGGCAGTCGCCGCGGACGGATTGCCGAACCGGTTCTGGATCGGGGTCGACGCCGCCGGATCGCCCACGCTCATGCTGGACGCGGGCGTCAAGGTGGCCGGGGGGTTCGCGCTCACGGCGGGAGTCATCGCCTGCTTCCTGGCCGGCATGTGCCTGCGGTCGCTGTCGCGCGAACTTGGAATCCGGATCGACATCGCGGTGTGGGCTTCCATCGGGCTCCTGGCCGGCGCCCTCGCGGTGACGCTGGGCGGCGATGTCCTGGCCGCGTGGAAGTCTCCGCCGCCGCCGCCCGGTTCAAAGCTCGCGCCCATCATCACCTTCCGACGCGACTTCTGGACGCAACTCGCCACGGGGCTGGGCTTCGCGACACTCTGGGTGACCATCGTGGCGATCCGGGCACGCGTGCGCTGGGACGTGGCGCGGGGCCCGCGATAGAAGTCGTATCCCTCAGTCGCCAGGACGCGCAGCGGCACGATGTCGAGCACGAAGCCGGGGAGCGAGCCGGAGGCGAGGCTGTCGCCCGTCGCATGCTGCTCCACCAGAAGTTCGCCGCGCCTCTGATGGCAACGAACCCGTGCGTTCGCCGGATCGATCACCCGGTATTCGCCGACGCCGAACTTCTCATAGTCGTCCTTCGTCGTCAGGTCGAAGGCCTTCGTGCTCGGAGAAAGCGCCTCGATGGCCAGGTCGGGCGGAGCCCGGGCATCACACCCGGCACAGCCCATGAAACCGCATCGCCACCAGAGTCTGGTCGTCATCCCGCGTCGGCCCGCCGCGGTGTTCGAACAGGGCCTTGTGGACCGAGTCCACCACGCAGTCGGGCTGGCCGGTGCAGCCGTGGAGCGCGGCGTCGAGTCGGTCGGTGCCGAACATGTCGCCGGTGATGTCGAAGGCCTCCGTGATTCCGTCGGTGTACAGCACGATGGTGTCGCTGGGCCGCAGCGTCACCGCGTGAGGCCGGCAGCCCAAGGGACGCATCACGCCCAGCGGCACGGAGGCCTCCGAGTCCATCGCGCGGATGGACCCGTCCAGGCCGCTCTTGAGCCGGGGCGGGGGGTGGCCGGCGTTGGCGAAGGTGAACGAACCCGCGACGGGGTCGAAGACGCCGAAGATGCCGGTGACGAAGGCGCCCTCAAGGTTGGCGTCCACCAGCCGCGCGTTCGCAAACTCCAGCACGTCGGCGGGGTTGGGCGGGCCCTCGCCTTCGCTGATGGGCGCGTACGCGTGCAGGATGGCGTGGAGCATGGCCATGATGGTGGCCGCGGCCGCGCCGTGCCCGGAAACATCCGCGATCAGCACGCCCCAGTGCTCCTGGGGCAGGCGGAAGAAGTCGTAGTAGTCCCCGCCCGCCAGTTCGCTGGGGATGTACGAGGTCGCGATCTCCAGGCCGGGGATGTCGGGCGTGCGGCTGGGCAGCAGTTGCTGCTGCACCCGCGCCACCTGATCGAACTGATCGCGAAGCCGCTCGTTAAGTTGCGAGATCATCGCGAACGAGTTGAGGTGGCGATTGGAGAGCGCCAGAAGGTTGCCGGTCATCAAGACCTTGGCGACGTGCTCGACCGTGTACTCCGCGGCCGGAGTCCGGGTAAACAGCAGAGCCCAGGAATCGACGATGTCACCCGCGAAGAGCGGGATGGCGATGCACGTGACGACGTCAGAAGGAACATCCCGGAGCAGCGGCTCGGAGGTCAGGTCCAGATCGGTGAAGATCCGCGGGGCGGGGCGTTCGATGAGCCGGCCGATGAGCCCGCCGGAGTGCACGGGCAGGCGCGCCAGGGCTTCGGGCGAACGGGGCACGGCCCCCGCCGGGACCCCGGAAGCCTCGCCGTTGGACGAGAGGGTAAAAAGCACGCGGTACGAGCCGGGCTTCTCGGGCTCCGGAAGGATTCCGACGTAGGAATCAATGCCGCGGTCCTCGCGGTAACTGGCGGCAAAGCGGGCCACGGCGTCCACGGAAGATGACGCGCTGGTCACCTCGCGAAGCAGCGTGGTGACCGAGTCCAGGGCGGGTTCTGACGAAAGATCGATAAGTCGCACCGGGGATAGTAAGGGCAGGGCGTCGGCGGGGCGGTGGGTGGGGCGGGGTTTGTCCGGAATCGCTGGAACGTCAGATGCCCGGTTTGAGGACCGGTCACACCGCGCACGCGTGCGCCACTTCCTCGCGCAGCCGCGCCGACTCCGCGAGCAGCCCCTCGGCCTGCGCGAGCACGGCGACCCGGCGGGACGCGTCGGCCAGAAAACTCGCGTTGATCGCGGTGTTCCACCACGACGACCGGGCCGCGGCGTCGGCCAGCACCGCTGCGATCGCCAGGTCGGTGCGCAGTTGGCGGTTGGTCATGCCCGCGAGGCTCGCAAAGTGCCGCAGCAGGTCCGCACACGCGGCGATGACGGTCATGGGCGCGGCCACGGCCGCCTCGAGCGCCGCGGGCATCTCCGCGCGCCTCGGATCCCCTTCCGGAAGCCGCTGGAGTTCGTTCACCCACGCGTACGCCTCGGCGTCCTCCTCGGCCAGGCGCAGAAACAGCGCGCGGGCGTTCTCCAGCACCTTCGCCGCCTCGCGGAGCGCAGGCTCGTGCGCCGCCAGCGACTTCTTGCCCACGCTGTACGAGACCACCATCTGCGACAGCGCCGCCGCCAGCGCTCCCACCGCCGACGCCACCGCCCCGCCGCCGGGCGTGGGTGTCCTGGAGGCGGTCGCGGCGAGGAACTCGGCGAAGGGTTGAGTCGCGAAGGACATGCCGAAGGCTAGGAAGGTGCGAACGGCTGATAGCGAATGGCAAACTCGCAAGGGAAGCCACGGGCGTCGCGCGGTGTTCGGCGTGCGCTGTCTGATAGACTGCTCGGGTGCCGAAGTTCTCCGCCAGTTCCACCATGCCCGTTCCCGCCCGCGAGTTGTTCGCTTGGCACGAGCGGCCCGGCGCTTTCGAGCGCCTCGCCCCGCCTTGGATGACCGTGGATGTCCTCAACCGCTCCGGCGGGATCCGCGAGGACGGGCGGCTGATGTTCCTGGTCCGCCGCGGCCTGCTGCGATCCATGTGGGACCTGCGACACGTGGAGTACGTCCCGGGCGAGCGATTCACCGACCGGATGGAGCAGGGACCATTCCGGGCCTGGACCCACGTGCACGAAGTCCGGGCCGGCGGCGAGGCCGAGAGCGTGCTGCGGGATTCGGTGGACTTCGCGGCACCGGCGGGGATCGCGGGTCGCTTGGCCTCGCGACGGTTCCTGCCCCGGGAGTTGGAGAGGCTTTTCGCGTTCCGCCACGCCCGGCTGCGGGCCGATCTGTCGCGACACGCCGAGTTTGACCGCGCGCGGGGTTCGCGCGAGCCCCTGCGGATCGCCATGAGCGGGTCGCGCGGGTTCATCGGGTCGGCGCTGCACGGGTTTCTCGCTTCGGGCGGGCACCACCTTGTGCGGCTGGTCCGACAAAAGCCCGGCGCGGGCGAGGTGCTCTGGCAGCCCGGCGGGGAGCGCGGCGGGCAGATCGACCGCGAGGGGCTGGAGGGCGTGGACACGTTGATTCACCTCGCCGGCGAGAGCCCCATGCGCGGGCGCTGGACCGCCGCCAAGCGCCTCGCGGTGCGCGACTCGCGCGTCGAGGGAACTCGCCTCATCGCCAACGCCGTGGCCAACCTCGCCATGCGCCCGCGGGTGCTGATCGTCGCCTCGGGCATCGGCGTGTACGGAGACCGCGGCGAGGAGGAACTCAGCGAAGAGGCGAGCATCGGCAGCGGGTTCTTCGCGGAGTTGACGCGCGACTGGGAGGCCGCGGCCGAGCCGGCGCGGCAGGCCGGCGTGCGGGTGGTGCACCTGCGGATGGGCGCGGTGCTGAGTGCGCGGGGCGGTGCGCTGAAGGCGGTGCGCACTCCATTCTCGCTGGGGCTGGGAGTGATCCCCGGGTTGGGCACGCAGTGGTGGGCGTGGGTGGCGATGGAGGACGTGATCGGGGTGGTGCTGCACGCCATCGCAAAGGAAGACGTGCGCGGCTCGATCAACCTCGTCACTCCCGGGGCGGTGCGGGCGGGGGAGTTCTGCCGCACGCTCGCCAAGGTGCTGGACCGGCCGCTGCTGGGACGCGCTCCGGCGTGGGCCGTGCGCCCGCTGGGCGGGGAACGGACGGACGCGGCCCTGTTCAGCACGCGGGCCGTCCCAGAACGGCTGCGGTTGACGGGCTACCGCTTCGCGCAGCCCGCCTTGGAAGGGGCCCTGCGGTGGGAACTGGGAATGGTGCGCGCGGAAGATGCCGGAATGAAGTTCGAGTGGGCGTGATCACGGCCGCACGTGCGCGGCCAGAAACTGCTCGATCCGCGACCAGTAGGCCGCGGGGTCGGGCGGGTAGTCGTTGTGACGCCCGGCGGTTTCGACGCACTCCGCATCGGGCCGCAGCGCGGCCAAGGCGCGCCCATGCGACACGGGGATGATCTCGTCGTCGCGCCCGTGGAAGAGCAGGAGCGGAGCCTTGGATTCCCGCAGGATCTGGTCCGTGCGGAAGGGATGCCGCACGAGAAACTCGGGCATGTAGTAGTCGCCCGCGAACGACGCGACGCTGGTGAAAGTGGATTCAAGAACGACGGCCGCGGCCGGTCGGCGCGCCAGAATCTGCGCCGCCACGCCCCCGCCCAGCGACTTGCCGTGAAGAACGATGCGAGCGGGATCGACCTCGGGGCGCGCGGCCAGCGCGTCGTAATGACTCACCCCCGCGTCGGTGATGGAAGCCTGCGAGGGCGTGCCGGTGCAGCGCCCGTAGCCGGGGTACTCGATCAGCAGCACCGACACGCCCCGTGCGGCGTAGGCCCGCAGGTAGTCGGTGTTATCGTCGATCAGTTCGGCGTTGCCGTGGCAGTAGAGCACGGCCGGCCCGGGCGATTCCGCGGTGCACCCCGCGCCCGCCGCGAACCACCCTTCGATCCTGGCCCCGTCGGCGGCAGACACGAAGACCGACTCGGCCCCGGCGGGCGGAGTAACGCCCGGCCGCGGGTTGGTGTACTGGCGGGGGAAGAGCATCGCGTCCTGCTGGGTAAAGAGCACGCAGCCGGCGGCGCCGTAAAGGAGGATGGGGAGCGTGAGCAGCATCCGCACAACGCGTCTGAGGAGGGGTTTTCGGGGAGGAGTGGTCACAGGAGATGTACCAACGGCCGTGTGGCGCGGTTGCACGTGATGGTGCCGCGTTGCACGCGTGCCACCTCAGCGCGGCTCGGCGTGGGCGGCGCGGGCGGCGCGGCCGTGGCTCAGGATGTTGAGCACTTCCACCGCCAGCGAGAAGGCCATGGCGAAGTACACGTAGGCCTTGGAGACGTGTTGGCCCAGGCCGTCGGCGATCAGCACCACGCCGATCATGAGCAGGAAGGCCAGGGCCAGCATCTTGAGCGTGGGGTGCTTGTCGATGAAGTGCGAGATTCTCCCGGCGAAGACCAGCATCACGCCCACCGAGATCACCACGGCGGTGATCATGATGGCGATCTCGCGGGCCATTCCCACGGCCGTGATGACCGAGTCCAGCGAGAAGACCAGGTCGATGACCAGGATCTGGGCGATGATGGGCCAGAAGTCCGCATGCTTGCCCTTGCCGTGCGATTCGGGCTTGCTCTCGATCTTGTGGTGGATCTCGAGGGTGGCCTTTCCGAGCAGGAACAGGCCGCCGACGATGAGGATGATGTCCTTGCCCGAGATGCCCAGCACCTTCTGGGTGGTGGAGCCGTCGTCGTGCTCGACGGTCTCCTTGAGGAACGGGATGGAGAAGAGATCGGTCTTGGCCAGGTGCAGGATGTAGGTGATGGTGGAGAGCAGGGCGATGCGGGTGATAAGGGCCAGGGCGAGGCCGGTCGTGCGGGCCTTGGCGCGCTGCTCCTGCGGCAGCCGTCCGCACAGAATCGCGATGAAGACGATGTTGTCCACGCCCAGGACGATTTCAAGGGCGGTGAGGGTCAGCAGGGCGACGGCGTTGTCCCAGGTGAGCAGCGTCGGCAGGTCGAGGGCGAGGGTGATCATGGGGCGAAGGGTAGCGGCGGGAGCGAGGGCGGATTGAGGAGTGCGGAATGGTTTGCGCCGCGACCGTCCAGACGGACCTTCGCGATTTCGCATCCGCGGCCTCTTCCGGTCGTTAAACTCTGGGCACACGGGGCTCACCATGCGCACCTACTTCACAGCCATCGTCCTGATCGTGGCCGCCTTCACATCGGCGGCCCGCGCCCAGGACACGCTCACGCGCGATTTCGGGCCGGGGTCGTGGCTCGTCGGCGGGGACGACATCCGGGCCATGACCGACATCCTCAAACTCAGGCCCGACCAGAGCGCCGCGGTGAGGGAACTGCTCCGGGGGTTCCGCGCGGAGTACCAGGTGCTCGAGCGAAAGTACTCGCGCGCCATGGCCCCTTTCGAGGATCGCCTGTGGGAGCAGACTCCCAGGGGCGAGGACGCCCGCAAACGCACGTCCGACATCATGGACCGCTACGCCGACGATGTGGAGAAGATCGAAAAGCAGTTCTTTTCTGACGCGATGTCGCTCGTTGACGCCGAGCAACAGGCGCAATGGACTTCATTCGAGCGGGCGCGCCGGCGGCTGCTCATCAACTGGATGGGCGGCGAGGTCGCGACGGTGGACCTCTGCAAGTTGATCCGGCGCATGGACCTGACCGACGAGGAGCGGGATACGGTCCGCCCGCTGCTGGAGCGCTACGAACAGGAGTTGGACGCGTTGATCCTGGAGCGGCGCGGGCTGGTGCGACCGACCAAGCCGTGGACCCACCGGTACTACCAGGACGATTCGGAACAATCGCCCGACGATCAGAAGAAGATGGCCGACCTGCTCTCTCGCTTCGCCAACGTGCAGCGGACGCACGCGCAGATTCTCGCGGGCCGGCTGGGGGCCGAGCGCGGCGCCGAGATCATGGGCGCCGTCGAGGCGACCCGGTCGTGGTTCGGCAGCCTGCTGGACGACTACCGGCTGCGGGAACTGACGCGCCTGAAGGGCGTTTCCGACGAGCAGAAGGCACGCCTCCGCCGGATCATGACTCGCGGCGACGCCGAGTTCCGGCGCAGTTCCCAGGAGTTCTTCGACCTCGCCGCCAAGCAGCAACGAGGCGAGGCCATCGACGAAGCGGTTTTCCAGAAGCAATACGCGGACCTGCAGGCCAAGTTCAGCGAGGTCCGCGAGCGATCCCTCAAGGATGCCTTGCAGGTCCTCACCCCGGAGCAGCGCAAGGGCTACGAGGACGGAACCGACGAGGCCAAGGAAGACGTGGACGAAGACATGCGAGGCCAGGACTGGTGGTGGTAGCCTCGGCCCCGTCGCCCCGCGCGGTATCCTTCCGCCATGGCCCGCGACCCTGATGAACTGGACGAAAACCCCAGCGAGTCCGATGTCGAAGCGTTCGGCGACGCCACGGTCACCTGCCCCGAGTGCGGGGCCTCCCTCTACGACGATGTGCAGATCTGCTGGAAGTGCGGGCACGCGCTGTCGGGCGCGGCGAAGGGACCCCGGCCGTGGGTGATCTGGGTGGCCATCGCGATGGTGGCGTTGTTCATGGTCGGATTGCTCGCGAGCGCGATCTGGTGATATGACGTGCTACTCGGAAACGCCCAGGTCCCGCTTCGTGAACAGCGCCTCGAACACCAGCCCCTCTCGCTCCACGTTCTCGCGGGCGCCCTCGAGCCGGTCGATGGTTGCGATCACGGCCTTCACGTCCGCGCCCGCGTCGCGCAGGCTGGCGACCGCCTCCAGCGCCTGGCCGCCGGTGGTCGCGACGTCTTCGAGCAGCGCCACGACATCGCCCTTGTTCAGGGCGCCTTCGAGTTGCTTGGCCGTGCCGTAGTCCTTCTTCTTGTTGCGGACGAAGATGCACGGCAACCCCGTGCGCAGGCTCGCGGCCGTGACCAGCGGAATACCGCCCAGTTCCGCGCCGGCCAGCCTTGCCACGCGGACGTTGAGCCGCTTCTGCACCATCGCCAGCCGCTCGGCGAACAGCGGAGCGAGCAGCCCGAGGAGTTCCGGCCGCGTCGAAAACAGGTACTTGTCGAGGTAGTACGAACTGGTCTTGCCGGAACGCAGGGTGAACGAGCCGCGGAGCAGCGCGGCCTCGGCGATGGCCTTAGCGAGCGGGGAGGAATACGCGGGAGCGGCCGGTGGGGTCATGCCCGATGGTACCGCGTCGGGGAGCGCGTCATTCGCCTTGCTTCTTGACCCATCGCGGTTCGGTCCCGGCCCGCAGCCGCCCGATGTTGGCACGGTGTGTCCAGACAATCATGACGCCCAGCAGCAACGCGAAGGCCAAGAAGGCCGCCATGTGCCGGACTTCCACCCCGCGTTCCGTGTTCAGCGACACGCCGCGGTGCGCGAGGTGAAACCACGCGGCCACGAACGCCGGAAGCGATAGCCCCGCGCACATCGAGGCGAGGCTCATGTAGCGGCCCAGCCGCAGCGACAGCAAAAACACAACGAACGCGCCCATCGCGGGGATGGTCAATGCGGGAAAGACACCCATCATGACTCCCGCGCCGGTGGCCACGCCCTTTCCGCCCTTGAACTTGAGCCAGGGCGAAAAGACGTGCCCCAGCACCGCCGCGACTGCGACCCCCAGCCACCGAGCGGCGTCCGCGGGTTCCACGGCCATGCGGCCCAGGGTGCCCAGGTACCAACCGGCGCCCAGCACCGGTCCGCAGCCTTTCAGGAAGTCGAGGAGGAACACGACGATAAACCACTTGCGGCCCAGGGCGCGTCCCACGTTGGTCGCGCCGATGTTCCCCGAGCCGACCTTCCGGATGTCCACCCCTTTCGCGCGGGCCACCAGCAACCCGAACGGGATCGACCCGATCAGGAACGCGGCGAGAATGAACGCGGTGGTGAGCATGCGGAGGCGGAGGGCGCAGGATACACACGTTCACGCCGCGCATGCCAGTTTCCTATCCTTGGGCCATGACTACGCCGCTCAAGAAGTTGATCGCGGAGGAACTCCCCGCGTTGATCCGGCTGCGCCATGACCTGCATCGGCATCCGGAACTGTCGATGAAGGAGGAGCGCACCAGCCGGCTGGTGCAGCGTGAACTGGCCGCGGCGGGAATTGAGTTCAAGGCCGGGCTGGCGGGCGGAACGGGCGTGCTCGGGTATCTCCCGGCGACCGAGCCGGTGAAGGGGGAACGGCCCACGGTCGCGCTGCGGGCCGATATGGATGCCCTTCCGATCGAGGAGCAGACCGGCAAGGAATACTCCAGCACCTGCAAGGGCGTCATGCACGCCTGCGGGCACGACGGGCACACGACCATCCTGCTGGGGGCCGCGCGCGTCCTCGCGAAGTCGAAGCGGCCGCGCCCGGTGACGCTGGTCTTCCAGCCCGCCGAAGAGGGCGGCGGCGGCGGAGACCTCATGTGCCGCGAGGGCGTGCTGGGCGGCAAAGGCGTGGGCGGGCTTGGGGAGCCGGTGGGACGCATCTACGGGCTGCACGGCTGGCCGACCATCGAGGTCGGAAAGGTCGCGACGCGTCCGGGCCCGCTGCTGGCCTCGACCGACGATTTCGTCGTGACCGTCAACGGCGTGCAGAGCCACGGCGCGTACCCGCACTTCGGCAACGACCCGATCGTGGCCTCGGCCCACATCATCACCGCGCTGCAGACCATCGCGTCGCGAAACGTCGGCCCGCTCGACAGCGTGGTGGTAACGGTGGGGCAGATCAACGCCGGAACCGCGAACAACATCATCCCCGAGACGGTGACGTTCATCGGAACGGTGCGCACCCTCAACGCGGACACACGGGCGCTGGCCAAGCGCCGGTTTTACGAGATTGTCGAGGGCACCGCGCACTCGCTGGGGTGCGAGGCGGTGATCGACTGGCACGAGGGGTACCCCATCACCGAGAACGAGCCCGAGGCGACCGAGCGGTTCTTCGGCGTCGCCCGCGGGGCCTTGGGCGCGGATCGCGTCGAGTTGGTTGAGAGCGCGACGATGGGCGGAGAAGATTTCTCGTACTATGGCCGGCACGTGCCGGCGTGCTTTTTCTTCCTGGGGCTGCGACCGCGGGGGGCGAAGGGCTATCCCACGCTGCACCAGCCGGACTTTGATTTCAACGACGAGGCGCTGCCGGTGGGCATCGAGATGATGTGCGAACTGGCGACGCGCGGATAGCGTCACTTCGTGTGCGGCGTGTACGGCGTGCCGTCGGGGAGGGTGATGCCGTCGATCATCATGCGGTACTGGGCGGGGTCCTTGATGGTGTGCACGCTGCCATCGACGAAGACCACGCTCCAGCCCAACTTCGAGAGGGACTGCGGGTTTTCGTAGAGCACGATGGTCGTGGCGGGGTAGTTCACCCTGTCGATCCTTCCCTGGGGCACGTAGTAGTACATCGGGCCCACGGGAGGGGGGTCGATCCCCTGGAACATCTGCGACGAGACGCCGTAAGGGGCCAGTCGCGCGGCAAGGTTCGCGCCCTCTTCCGGAAGCCACTGGTTGTTGTCCATTGCGTAGGTCGTGAGCGCCATGGAAACCACGCGCAGATTGCTCTGGGCCACGGCCTGACGCGCCGCCTGGCGGGCCGTTCCCAATACCGGCAGCATGAGCGCCACGAGCAGTCCACCGCAGATCAGGAGCACCGCGGCCGCGCCGCCGATGACGATGCCGACGATGGCGCCCGTGCTCAGGCCCTTTTTCTTCTCCCCGATCGGCCCGGGCATGAGCGGCGGAATCTGAGTCATGACAGGCTCCCGTGTTGCGGGAGTGTACCGGCGGAGCGCGGACGGGATGCGTGGGTCACACGCCCAGTTCGTCCGCGACCGATTCGAGCGTTTCGGGAGTGTCGTCCTGCCGGCCCACGGGCTTGGCGTCGGGCAGGGGTTTGCCGTGCGAGTCGGTGAGGGCCTTGCCTGCCATGGTGCGGATGGTGGGCGTGGGGTTGGTCTTTTCGTGCTGCTTGAAGGCCTTTTCGAGTTCGAGGCGCTTGGGCTCGGGGAGTTCGGCCCATTTGCCGCGCCCGCGGCACTTGGGGAAGCGCGAGCAACTCAGCCACAGCCCGCGCAGCCCGCCGCGGAGATTGAGCGGGGCCTCGCAGATCGGGCAGGGCAGGTCGGTGAGGAGGGGCTTGGGGCTGGGCGCCACGACGCGCCCCTTCTTGTCGAGATTCAGGATGCCGTCGCAGGGCGCGATCTTGTCGCCGTACTTGGAGCAGCCCAGGAACGGGCCGAAGCGCCCGACGCGCTTGTTCATCGCGGTGCCGCACTTGGGGCAGGCGACATCGACGGACTCGGCCGCGGGGCGGGGCTTGCCCTCGCGGTCCACCGGGGAGGCGTAGTTGCACGCGGGGTAGGTCGAGCACGACAGGAACCGGCCGTTCTTCCCGAAGCGGTAGACCAGTGAAGCGCCGCAGGTCGGGCACTTGTACTCGTCGGGCGCCGGGACGGTCTCGGCCTTGGCGTGGACGAGGGTCTTCTCCGCGTCCTTGAGTTGGGCCTTGAAGGGCTTGTAGAACTTGTGGAGCATCTGGATCCAGTCCAGGTGCTCGTCCTCGATGAGGTCCAGGTCCTTCTCCATCTCGCGGGTGTAACCCACGTCCATGATGGCGGGGATGGCTTCGATCAGTTTGTCGGTGACGACCTCGCCCAGGTCGGTCGCGAAGAAACGGCTCTGCTCCTTCTCGACGTACTTGCGGTCCTGGATGGTCTGGATGATCGAGGCGTACGTGGAGGGGCGGCCGATGCCCTCGGCCTCGAGCGTCTTGATGAGCGACGCTTCGGAGTACCGCGGCGGGGGGGCCGTGAACTTCTGCTCGGGCTCGATGGAAACCGGCGCGAGCGGCGTGCCCTCGGTGAGCGCGGGCATGTTCTGTTCTTCGGCGGACTGCGGAACGCCGGAGGCCCTGTAGAAACCGTCGAAAACCAGCGCCCGCCCCGTCGCGCGGAAGGTGCAGGGCTTGGCGGGGTTTGTACCGCCGACGATCGTGACGGCGGTGGCGTCCCACTGGGCGTTGGTCATCTGGCAGGCGAGGAAGCGCTCCCAGATGAGCGTGTAGAGCCGGAACTGGTCGGAGTTCAGAGCGCCCTTGATCTTGTTGGGCGGATAGTCCAGCGAGGTCGGGCGGATGGCCTCGTGGGCTTCCTGGGCGTCCTTGTTGGAGGAGCGGTAGATGTTGGGAGACTCGGGGAGGTACTTGTCGCCGAACCTCGCCTTGATGTACGCCCGCGCCATCTCGATCGCGTCGTTCGAGAGGTGCGTGGAGTCGGTACGCATGTAGGTGATGAGGCCGACCGGGCCCTCGCCGGGAATGTCAACGCCCTCGTACAACTGCTGCGCCGTGCGCATCGTCCGCTGGGCCGCGAACCCCAGGCGGGTGGCCCCGGCCTGTTGCAGCGTGCTGGTGATGAACGGCCCCGCCGGGCGGCTGGTGGTGCGTTTGGTCTCCACCGCCGTCACCTTGTACGCGGTCCTGGTGTCAACCTGACCCGTCACCGTGCGGCGGTACCGGGCCGGCCCCTTGCCCGAAGGGTCCTCCTGCGTGTTCGTGACGATCCCGGTGAGTCCGGCGAGTTGTGCGATCTCGGAGAGCCGCGTCGTAAAGTCGGTCGATTCGCCTTCCTTCGCGCCGGCCTTGAACGACTCGGCGTCGAACTTCTCGCCTGCCACCTCGACCAGGTCCGCGTGGAAGCAGGCGTGCTCGCCCAGCCACTTGGATTGGGCGCGGATGGTGGGGGGGTTGCCCTTTTCATCGCGGGTCGCGAGGAAAGCGCTCCACTCCTTCGAGAGCCCCGCGGCCTTCACGAGTTCCTTCGTGAAGTTGGCCGAGACCGCCCAGTATTCCTCGGGCACGAACGCCCGGATCTCCCGCTCGCGCTCGACGACCAGTCGCACGGCGACGGACTGAACGCGGCCCGCGGAAAGGCCGCGGGCGACCTTTTTCCAGAGCAGCGGCGAGACCTGGTAGCCGACGATGCGGTCGAGGATGCGGCGGGCCTGCTGGGCGTTGACGCGGTCTTCGTCGATTGGGTGAGGGTGGGAGAAGGCCTTCTCGATCTCGGACTTGGTGATGGCGGGGAAGACCACGCGCTTGGCCTGACCGGACTTGATCCCCAGTTCCTGAGCGAGGTGCCAGGCGATGGCCTCGCCCTCGCGGTCCAAGTCGGTGGCGAACCAAACCTCGCAGCCCGAGTCGCGCGATTCCTTCGCGGCCCGCTTGAGGTCGGAGATCACCCGCTCCTTGCCCTCCGAGATCGCATAGGTAGGCTTGAAGTCGTTCTGGAGGTCCACCCCGGGAACCGGAGCCTTGACCCCCTTGGGGTTTCGGCTGGGCAGATCGCGGACATGGCCGACGCTGGCGAGCACCAGGTAGTCTCGCCCCAGGTATTTATTAATTGTCTTGGCCTTCGAGGGAGACTCGACGATCACCAGGTGGCGATCCCGGGCGGCGCCGGGCTTGTAGGCGGTGGTCGCCTGCCGCCGGCCCCTCCCGCCCCGCCCACCCTTGGCCGGGGCGGAAGCCTCGGGCGCAGCCACGGCGGTCGCGGAAGCGGTCTTCGATCTGGATGCCTTCTTGGCCATTCGGTGGGATCGTTCCTGATCCGAACACAGTACGTACGAAACCGGCCCAAGGTTCTCGGAGCGTGGGCTAGGAAAGGGAGTCGGTCACTAGATGTCAAGTCTTCGGTGGGTTG
Organism: Phycisphaerales bacterium; assembly: GCA_905339235.1. Classification (GTDB taxonomy): domain Bacteria; phylum Planctomycetota; class Phycisphaerae; order Phycisphaerales; family UBA1924; genus RI-211. The sequence goes on along the minus strand of CAJPFG010000025.1, from coordinate 49,258 downwards.
TGCCTTGGAGGGGCGGTTTTCTGAGTAATGAGTTTCAATCGCGCAGAATCGGCGCAGCGCCGCCCAGACCTTCGCCTTGTTCAGACCGGGAGCAGGCGGAGGAAAATCGCCTCGATGAGGGCCGCGTACCGGTTGGCGGGATCAGGCATGATTGATCTCGAAGTTATCCGGGCCAGCGCAGGACAACAGTCTCTTCACGGAGTTGCTCGCGAGTGGCGGTGGCAAGCCTGGTGCGGAAAAGGTCGATGCGAACGAGGTCGTATCCCAGACCCTGGGCGATCTCGGCGAGGAGTTCGCCGGTCCGGATCATGACGCGGAGGTAGGATGCCTGATCGCCGACGACATAGCCGAGCATGGCGCCGGGCTTGAGGGCGGGGCGCAGTTCGGCGAGATGGCGGGCCATTCCGCCGAAGTAGAGGCGAGTGACGCGGTGGTACACGCGCTCGAAGCCGCTGGTTTTTCCCATCTCGATCCGACGCCGTTCGGTTTCCTCCGCCAGGGCCTGAACCTTGCGATTGCCGGCCACGAACTGGTCGTCATCGTCAGCCTTGTAGACCGTGCGCGTGTTGGATCGGACCAGCCCCTGCTTGAAGGAACGCAGTTCCTTCATGTCCCGCAGGAACCCGAGCACGACCGATTCGAGCCGCGTGGTGCGGGTGTAGTCCTTTTCGTTGGGGTACGGCGGGGAGGTGAATACAGCGTCGATCGATCCCGGCTCGAGCAGTTTCATCGCGGAGCGAGCGTCGGCCAGGCGCACGCGGGCGTGGACATCGGCTCGATCCTTCAGGATCGCCACGTGCGAACCGATTTCGCGCATCAGCAGACGCCACGGCTCAACCACCGGGGCATCGGCTTTCGGCGGGCCGACCCCGACCTCGGGCCCGAAGTGCAGGTTCGACGCATCGTTGACCAGAACCCGGGCCAGCGCAAGGCGTGCGTGGGGATGGGCACGCCTCGCGGAACGACGGTCGATCTCTTCAAGCAGGACGAGGGCCTTGTGCAAAGGGCGCGGGCTGATGGAGTTCTCCAGGAGCAGCGCGTGGCACTCGTGCGGGAGCCCCAGCAGGATGGGGGCGGCGCGTCGTCCCCGCATCTCGTGCAACGGGTCCGAATCGGCAACACCCTCGCGATCCAACCTTTGAAGCGCGGCGGCGGCGACTTCTTCCGCGAACTCAACAACGGCGCGATGGGAGACTGACCAATCGACCTTCACGCCGCTCGCGAACGCCGCCATCGGATTCGCCTCGGTGCCTTCGGCTTCGATTCCGAGCTTCTTGCATTCCACCACGGTCGTCCCGGTGCCGCAGAATGGATCGAGGACCCGCTTGCCGGGTGCGATACCGAAGTCCGCCAGATAGTCTCGAACGAGGTGAGGCGGGAACGAAAGGTTGAAGCGGTACCAGGCGTGCGCGGCCTGATCCTCCGGCGCGAGCCGATTAAGTGCCGGATCGGACTTTCGCCGCCCGGGCTTCTTGTGCGCCATCTCGATGAGCGGGGCGGCCATGGACGAGGCTCCTCATTGGAACACTAACAGATTACAACCACGGAATCAACTTCGGGTAGCGGTCCTCAAGCGCCAGGCTCAGTCGGGCAGTCCATCGCCGCCAGTACGAGAGGGCTCCAAGTCGCCGGGCTGGTTTCACCAGCCTCGATTGACGTGCTTCCCGGAGTGGTACTGAGGCGTCGGAGCCAGGTGCGCTGGTTCTTCCCGAATCGCCGGGTTTCGATCTTGATGCGCTCGATCGTCTCGTCGAGGGTGGCGCGGCCTTCGAAGTGTTCGATGAGTTGCTTGTAGCCAAGGGCTTCACGGGCCTGCGGGCCGAGGAGATTGGACTGCCAGAGGGCGCGGGCTTCGGAGGCAAGGCCACGGTCGATCATGGACTTGACCCGAGCGTTGATGCGGCGGTTGAGTTCTTCCGTGGGCCAAGAGAGCGTGATCAGGCAGGAGGCCTTAGGCACAAGGCATGAGGCACGAGGCATGTCCCACTGGGTCTGGTGCTCGGTGATGGGTTTTCCGGTGAGGCGGAAGACTTCGAGGGCGCGGATGGTTCGGCGCTCATCGTTGGGGTGGATGCGGGCGGCCGCGGCGGGGTCCACACGCTGGAGTTCGGCGAGGAGCGTTTCGCGGCCCATGGCGCGGAGTTGCTCGCGCAGGGCCGGGTCGGCGCCGGGGCCTTCGAACAGGCCGTCGAGAAGGGATTTGATGTAGAGGTGCGTACCGCCGACGACGATGGGAACGTGGCCGCGGGCTTGGATGTCGGCGATGGCTGCGTTCGCGGCGGCGAGCCAGTCGTTCACGGTGAAGCGCTCGGTGGGCTCGACGATGTCGAGGAGGTGGTGGGGCACACCACGCTGTTCGACGAAGGTGGGCTTGGCGGTGCCGATGTCCATACCCCTATAGACCTGAAAAGCATCGGCGGTGATGACTTCGGCGGGGGTGCCAAGGGCGCGCAGGGCCAGGGCCACCTCGATCGCGAGGCCGGTCTTGCCCCCCGCGGTGGGTCCGGCGATGATGGGGAAACGGGGCACGGGGTGAGGATACCGGAGCCGGGGGGCAAAAACCCGGGAGGCGATTCGAGGGCGTGGGGGCCGATTATGCGGTTTTGCCCAGCCTTTCGTTCGGTTTTGGCCCTTCGGTCACCTATCCTCCCGCACTCATGCCCATTCCCCGTGTCGCCATTGTCGGACGCCCCAATGTGGGCAAGTCTTCCCTTATGAACATGCTCGCGGGGGCCAAGGTGTCCATCGTCGACCCCACCGCCGGCACCACCCGCGACCGGGTGTCGGCCATCGTCGATCTTGATCCGCCATTCAGGGGAGATGAGCCCAAAGTGGTGGAGTTCGTCGATACCGGCGGGTTCGGGGCCTACGTGGCGGCGGGCGGGCGGTACGACGAAGTCGGGAACGACCTGGCAAAACTGACGGGCGACATCGAGACGCAGATCGCGATGGCGGTGGAGGGCGCGGACCTGGTGCTTTTCTGCGTGGATGCGCAGGCGGGCGTGACGCCGCAGGACCAGGAGATCGCGCGGCTGCTGCGGGAGCACCGGCTTGGGCGGCAGCGGGACGCGAAGAAGAAGCGCGAGGGGGAGACGAAGAGGGGCAAGAAGGCCGGCGTGCGCGCGGGCGCGGAGGAAGCGCTGGGCATGCCGCGGACGACGGACGACCACGGCCAGTCGCGCCTGAAGGGCCCGCCGGTGCGGATCGTGGCGACCAAGGTGGACGGGCCGCGCTGGGAGGCCCACGCGCACGAACTCTCGGAACTGGGCTTCGGCGACCCGATCCCGGTGTCGGCGAAGAACAACTACTTCCGGCGCGAGTTCGTGAACGAGGTGTGGAGCCTGGTGCCGCGGGTGGAGATCGAGGAGCGCGACCGCTCGCTGGCGGACCTGTACGTGGCGATCATCGGGAAGCGCAACGCCGGGAAGAGCACGCTGGTGAACCGTTTGGCGGGCGAGGCGCGGATGATCGTCTCGGAGATCCCGGGGACGACGCGCGACGCGGTGGACGTGAAGTTTGAGTTGGACGGGCGGGTGCTGGTGGCGATCGATACCGCGGGGCTGCGGCGCAAGCGCAGTTTCCAGGGCGCCATCGAGTGGTACGCGCTGGACCGGCTGCAGCGCGCCGTGGACCGCAGCGACGTGGTGCTCCTGCTCATCGACGCCACGGAGAAGATCAGCCAGGTGGACGAGCACCTGGCCATGATGGCGCAGAAGGCCTTCAAGCCGGCCATCATCGTGGTCAACAAGTGGGACGCGGCGGAAGGGCGCGTCGGGGCCAACGGCAAGGTGGTGACCCCCAAGGCCTACGAGACCTACCTGCGGCGCGAACTGGGCGGCCTGGCGCACGCCCCCATCGCGTTCATGTCCGGCCAGACCGGGCTCAACGTCAAGAAAACCATCGACCTCGCGTTCGAACTCCGCGAGCAGTCGCGGTCGCGGGTCACGACCGGCAAACTCAACCGGCTGGTGCGGTCGATCCTCGACACGCGCGGCCCCACCGACATCCGCGGGCGGTTTGCGAAGGTGTTCTACGTAGCGCAGACGGGCGTGGAGCCGCCGACGATCACGATGGTGGTCAACCATCCGGACCTGTTCACGCCCGCGTACCTGCGGTTCCTGATGAACCGCTTCCGCGAGGAGATGCCCTTCAGCGAGGTGCCCATCCGCATCGTGGTGCGGGCGCGCCGGCAGACGGAGGACGACCTCCGCTCGGCCGACGAGGGCGGCGAGGGCCAGACCATCCGCGTGACGCGCGGCCGCAAGGGCGTGGAGCAGCGCGTGCAGGGCAAGCGGGTCGGCAAGGCCGCGCCGGCGACGGCGGAACTGGGCGAGGAACTGCTGAGCGACGAACACAGCAAGGTGGTGGAGATCGATCAGTTCAGCGATGACGCGGAGGACTACTTTGAGGATGAGGAGAAGTAGCGGTCGCACCGACTTGCGGTAATCGTCACCGCCGATAGCGAAGCACAGCGACGAGGCCAATCCCGAGCACGCTAACAGCGCTGGGGCAAGGCACGGGGCCGATCCACACGTATGCCTCTCGCCGGTTGAGCGATTCATTGTGAGCCTCACCGGCCACGTAGGTGTGCTCATCATCGTGCCAAATGTCTTCCGCGGTTGACGACGAATAACCGGCCGGCAGCACTGCGTGCAGATCGATCCAGGATGCGGCGGTGCCATGCCAGAGGGAAGCACGGAGCGATCCACTCGTTCCAATTATCCAGCCCACCTGCTGCCCGTCGTAGACGGCATTTGCTTCAGAATCGCGCGCCTCCGGAGGCTCCAGATTGACCCACGAGCCTGCGGTGCCTCTCCACAGCGAAGCGCGATACAGGCCGCCCCCAACGCGCCCGACCTGCTCGCCGTTGTGCATGTCCGAAATCTGTGATGACTGCCAACCAACGGGATGCAGGCTTCGCCATGATGCGGCGGTTCCGGACCACATCCCGGCCTCCCACCTGCCCGCGATGAAGGCAGCACCGCCTTGCTCGCCGTTCTGGACGCCCATTGCAAAGGACGCGGATGCATTCGCAGGATTCAAGTTTACAAAGGACTCGGCCGACCCCGTCCACAGCGCGGCCTTGTCGGTTGTCGGGATCGACGCGAAGCCGACCTGCTGGGCGCCATCCGTGCCGTACACCTGGGAACTGAACGCCATCTCGGGATGCAGGTCGACGCGTGATCCGGCCGTTCCGTGCCACACCGACGCTCGAACATCGCCACCAATGTACGCATAGCCAGCTTGGGTCCCGGTGGCTGCCGCGCGGACTGAGGAGAAACTGGCCTGCGGCGCCAGCTCAACATATGCAGACGTAAGGCCCGACCAGATTGCCGCCCGCGGCGAGCCAAACTGGGGATGAGAGAGGATGACGCCGGACGGCTGTCCCCCTTTTATTCCTGACAGCGAGGAGGAGTTCACACCCTCCGGATGAAGGCTGATCGCGGTCCACTGCGCATATGACGTGCATGTCCAGGCAATCCACTGAACAAGGCCGACCACGAAGGGCACGGCCAATGGAGAGTGTGAAACTCGGCGCATGACATGCTCCACAAGTCATGTCGCCCTCTCCCGGCATGGCAGTATGCAGCACGTACGGAGGGGTGTCAAGACAATCCCGAAGAATGCCTGGGTCTTGACTGTTCATCCCAAGAAGTCACTCATCAAGCGTCTTCTTCCTCCGCAGCACATGGTGATAATGCTGGGCGAACCGGTGTGCCTCATCCCGGATCGCCTGCACCAGCCGCAACCCCGGGTTGCTCCGAGGCAGCCGAATGGGCTCGCTCCGCCGCTGCACGTAGATCAGTTCCTCCTTCTTCGCCAGGCTGATCACCATCGGCGGCTTGACCTTCAGCAGTTCGAAGACCTCCAAGGCCGCGTGGAGTTGGCCCAGGCCCCCGTCGATCACGATGACGTCGGGGAAGAGTTCCTGACCCTCCCCTGCCTCGCGGTAGCGGCGTGAGACGACCTCGCGGATGCTGGCGTAGTCATCATTTCCGCCCTCGACGGTCTTGATCTTGTAGCGGCGGTACTCGTCCTTGAAGGGGCGGCCGTCGATGAAGCAGACCTTGCTGCCGACGGTTTCGCCGCCCTTGAGGTGGGCGATGTCGATGCAGTCGATGCAGCGGATGGGGTCGTCGAGGCCGAGGGTCTTCTGGAGGCTCTTGAGGGCCTTCTCGGGCTCGATGAGCGTGGCCTCGGTCTCCGGCTGCCATTGGTCGGCGCGGGTGGCGCGCTCGTCGAGTTTTTCGATGGCGCGGATCTGGTCGCGCAGGGCCGCGGCCTTCTCGAACTTCAGTTCCCCCGCCGCGGCGTCCATCTCCTGGCGGAGTTCGCGGAGCATTACGCTGCGCTTGCTGTCGAGGAAGCGAATGAAGCGGTCAACATCCTCGCGGTAGGCCTGGCGGGTGATCTTGTCGGCGCAGGGGGCGGTGCACTGGTTGATGGCGTAGAGCAGGCACGGGCGGAACCGGGCGTTACGCGGGTCGTTGGGAACGATGTCGAGTTTGCACGTGCGGAACTTGAAGACCTTCTGGAGAATCTGGATGGCCTCGCGCAGCGACCCGGCATTCACGAACGGCCCGTAGATCCTCGCGCCCTTCAGTTCAGTGCTGGCGGGGGCGCGGGTGACGAGCACGCGCGGGAAATCCTCGCGCATGGTGACGGCGAGGTACGGGAAGGTCTTGTCGTCGGTGAGCCGCACGTTGAACCGCGGCTTGAGGTCCTTGATCAGCCGGTTCTCGGTGAGGAGCGCCTCCCACTCGCTCTCGCAGGGGATGATCTCCAGGTCGTGGACATGGTCCAGCAGTTTGTGCTTCTGGAAGCCCAGGTCGGCGCTGGGGACGAAGTACGAGGAGACGCGGTCGGGGAGCAGGAGGGCCTTGCCGACGTAGAGGACCACGCCCTTGTGGTCCTTCATGAGGTAGACACCGGGCTCCTTGGGGAGCCCGCGGGCCGTGCGCAGGAGGCGCGCGAGGCGGTCTTCGTGGGGTTCGGAACCCCACTCGGGCAGGATGGCTGCGGGCTCTTCGGGCACACCAGATTTTACGGCGGGTGGCACGGGGCGTCCGCGACCCGTGCTCCGAACGCCTAACGAGGCAAGGGATCAAGGTGTTTGCCGTTCGCGATCCACGCCGCCGACGACCAAGGCCAGTCCTCGGGACTCTGCACGAGCCCGGCGACCACCAGAAAGGCGCTGTGCCGTCGGTTTCCGTGATGCGAGAGAGAACCGGCGCGCTCAGCGGATGACCCGGCGTGCGAAGGGACCCTTGATACGAGTAAGAACGTGGCGTGCCGGGATCGTGGTGGTGAATCCGATCAAGAGGTGCACGTGGGTGGATATGACGACGAACTCGTGCAGGCGAAACTCGGCTCGGCTCCGTTCCTTCATGAGGTGATCTACGAATGCCGTCCTGATGGCGTCGTTCGAGAAGAGCGCCAGCGAATGCCGGCATGACCAGGTCAGAAAGCGGATGCCGCGGTCGGGCGCGTCGCGCTGCAGGCGCCGGTAGTTGAGGCCATCGGGCGTAGTGGTCATGGCAATGCTCTGATGGTGCGCCCGGAGCACGGGTCGCGGACGCCCCGTGCCACACGCCGCGTTACGCCTTCCCGTCCTTCCCATCCTGCCGCACCCGCCCCAGTGCGCTCGGCAGTTCGATCCCCGCCTGGTTCGCCAGTTCGTGCAGCCTCGGGAGCGTGCCGATCAGCCCGGACACAAAGTCCGCGGTGGCGTTGCGGCCGGTGCCGTTGCTGCCCGTGCCCTGGTCCCACACCGTGATCTTGTCGATCTTCAGGCCCTGCACCGCCTTCACCTGCTCACGGACGAGTTCCGGCAACTTCTCGATGAGCAGGAGCGTCGGGCCCACCGCGCCGTCCGTGCCGCAGGCCTCGATCAGTTTGCGGTAGCCCTCGGCCTTGGCCTCCAGCACCAACTGCACGCCCGCGGCCTCGGCCTCGTACTTGGCCCGGATGGCGTCGGCCTGGCCGTGCGCTTCGCGGCGGATCTTCTCGGCCTCGGCTTCGGCGGCGATCTCGATGCGCTTCTTCTCGATTTCCTGCGGGGCGATCTGATCGCGGGCCAGGCGCGCCAGTTCCTGGTCGCGCTGCGCCAGCAGCACCGCCTCCTGCGCCTTGGCCAGGGCCACCTGCGAACGGCGCGTCGCCTCCGCCTGGATCTCGGCGAGTTTCGCGTTGCTCTCCGCCATCTGCGCCCGCGAGGTGTTCTCGCCCACCGTCGCGAACGCCTCCGCCTCGGCCACCTTCACACGCTGGGTCTGCTCGGCCTGCTTCTTGCTCGCCACGGTTTCGGCCTCGCGCTGCGCGATCGTCGTCTCGCGGTCGCGCTTGGCCTGCGCCTCGCCCTTCACCGCGTCGGCTTCCAGCGCCGACACGCGGACGCGCTGCTGCTGCTCCAGTTCCTTCTGCGCCTGGATCGCGGTGGTCTGCTCGCGGGTGACGTTGACGGTCTTCTCGCGGACGGCCATGGATTCGCCGGTGGCGCCGTCACGCTCCTGCTGGGCCACCTCGACCTTGGCGCGGTTGATGGCCTCGGCCGCGGCCCGCTTGCCGATCGCCTGGATGTACCCCGACTCGTCGGTGATGTCGCGGACATTGACGTTGATCAGTTCCAGGCCGATCTTGTTGGTCTCCTGCTCCACGTTCTCGTTGATGAGTTTCATGAACTTCTCGCGGTCCTTGTTGATCTCCTCGATCGTCAGGGTCGCGATGACCAGGCGCAACTGCCCGAGGATGATGTCCTGGGCCTGCTCGCGGATCTGATCGACGGTGAGGTAGAGCAACCGTTCCGCCGCGTTGTTCATGAGCACCGGGTCGGTCGAGATGCCCACGGTAAACGTGCTGGGCACGTTGACGCGGATGTTGTTCAGCGAGAGGGCGCCCTCGAGAGGGATCTCGATCACCAGCGGCTCGAGCGAGAGATACGCGTAGTCCTGGATGAGGGGCCAGACGAAGGCGCCGCCGCCGTGCAGGCAGCGAGAACTCTTGTCCTTCCCCACCCTGCCGTAGATGACCAGGATCCGGTTGCTGGGGCAGCGCCGGTAGCGGTTGACGATGATGATGACGAAGACGAGAAAGATGAGCAGCGCGGCAGCAACGAAGCCGAACATCCACATCGCCTTGAGATTGCCGGTGGTTTGAGCGAGCGTAAACAGCACGGGGGCACCTCCCTGGTGATCGCACTTCGGGCCTGATCCGCCGGGCGGGCCCGGCGGGGTGTACGACGGATTCGCAGTCTAACGGAGATTGCGGCTCACGTCGGCTCGACGGTGAGCGTGTTGTCGGTGTTGGCGCGGACCACCCGGACGCGGGTGCGGCTGGGGATGGGCTGCCCTGCCGAGACGGCGCCGTAGGTGCGCTGGCGGTCTTCGATGACGACGCGCACCTGGCCGCGCCCGGACTGGTTCCCGGGGATTCCCACGTAGACCTCGCCCTCGCAACCGACGGTCTGATCGATGTTGACGTTTCCGCTGGCGTTGAGGCTCACCAGCGCCTTGAAGAGCATGATGATGAACCACATCATGAGCGCGCCCCCGCCGACCGCGGCGGCAAACGCCGGCGCCATGCTCCAGTGGGCGCCGTGCAAGGCCCCCAGCCCCGCCCAGCCGAACCCCATGAGGAACGCCGCGACGGACTGGAAGGACAGGAACTTGAAGACGGCCGATGAATCCTCGGCGTGTCCCAGGTCGGAATGGCCGCTGTCGAAGTCCGCGTGCCCGATGTGGCCGAAGATCGCCATGAGCAGACGGATGGCGAAGACGCCCGTACCGAGCAGGGCGGGGACTCCGAACCAGGCCGCGTTTCCACTGAGGAACAGGTCGAGCATCGCACACCCCCTGAGACCCGTCTCGACGATCCGGACACCCAGATCTTAGGTGGGGTTCGGGCCGCCAAAGGACCTATGGGAAAGGAGACGATTCGGTTTCAGTTCTGTAAGTCCTTGAGGATCAAAGGCCTGCGCCGCACGCATCAAACGCGCTGTCTGCTTCGAACTGACAGCCAACTTGCTGCCAAAGCCACTTAAGGTCCAATATGGATTCTGGTCCAACGTACCGCGTCGGCTACTTCGTGGTCGGCATGTTCGACGTGCTTGGCCAGCAGACGACACTTTCAGAATGGGGAGATCTTTCTCGGCCGAGGAGCGAGCTATTGCCAGCTCTGAAGGCGACCGCCGGACGTGTGCTGACTCTTAGAAGAATGGTCTCGGGATTCCTGCGGGTATTTCTCGAGCAATCGCCGTCGCCGCCAGCTTTGACCCTCTCCGAAGAGCTCCGTCAGGCTCGAAAGAAGCAGCTCATAGACGTTGAAATGAACACTCAGTGGTTCGGCGACACGGTAATGCTCTACTCTCCAGCGCACGTAATCGACGATTCGGCTCCATTCAAGGAAGTATGGGGGACCATTGGAGGTGCGGCGACCCTCATGATCTCGTGCCTCGCCGGAGGATTTCCAATCCGAGGTGCGCTTGAAGTCGGTTCCGCCGTTGAACTCGGGAAGGGTGACATCTACGGGCCGGTGCTCGCACAAGCCCACTTCGCTGAGAGCCGGTTGGCGGAATACCCCCGAGTGCTGATCTGCGGCGGCTTGGAAAGCCTGCTCGCAGACTCGATCTCGAAAGCGGATAGTTCACCCCCAGCCCGCCTAACCGCGCAGATGGCGGAGTTCTGCCGTGAGCTGTTCTTCAAGGATGAAGACGGGCGTTTGGCCGTTGATTACCTCGGCAAGACGCTTGCGCGACGGCTCACACACATCGAGCCCAACGCGTATCAATCGGGCTTGAACTTCGTCGTTTCGGAGCTTGATCGCTTCACCAGAAGTGGCAACCAAAAGCTGCGAACTCGCTACGAGCGACTTCACCGGTACTACTTGTCGAGACGGTCGTTCTGGATCTGATCGCTGATGGGACTCATGCCGCGAGGTCGATGTCGTCGGGCCCCACGTCGCCGGGCTCGTTCCATTTGTCCTTGGGAAGATGCCGGTTGTGGGTCTTGATGACGCGGGAGAGTTGCTCGCCGAAAAGTTCCGCGATCTGCCGCAGCGAATGGACGTTGGCGTCGCTGAAGGGCGTGCGTCGGTCGCGGAAGAAGAGCGTGACGGCGAGGCACTCGCCCTCGCGCCGGCAGGGGACGGCGACCATGGTCGAGTCGGTCAGCCAGTCGGCCTCGCGCCCCAGCGCCGCGGTGACTTCCTCGAAATCGCGCATGACCACCGCGTCCTCGCGGGCCTCGAAAGCGGGCGCGGCGACGTCCGCGAGGTGGTCGAGCAGGCTCTCGCACGAGTCCTTGGCGCAGTCGTAGTTCACGTACGCGCCCAGCGAGTAATCCCCCAGCGAGTTGGGCAGGAAGATCGCCGCGTTGGTCGCGCCGACCTTCTTGAGCGTGTACTCCAGCGTCGTTCGGAGCAGGCCCTCGATGTCGAGTTCCTGGCGGAGGATCGCGTTGAACTCGCTCACCATCGAGACGCCGGAGAGTTGATCCGAGAGATCGCGGTAGGAGCGGGCCATGTCGGCGCACAGGTCGCCCATCTGCTTCATCAGTTCGTGACGCGAGCGGAAGAGGTTTCCGCACAGGGCGCGGAGCCGGCGGGCCCGGCGGCGCTCGCGGATCAGGCCGCCCTGGGCGCGCTGCACCCGGGCGCAGGCTTCGCCCAGGCACGCGACGATCCCCGGCGCGTTGGCCGCGTCCAGCACGTCGGTAACACCCCGACGCAGGGCATCGCCCAGGAACGCGGCATCGGGGCTCTCGCGGAGCACGACGCAGGCGGCGCCCGGGTTGGCCCGTTCGATCTTCTCCCATACATCCAGCGGGTGCGGGCAATCCACGACCACGAGATCAAACCCGCGCGCGACCTTGGGCGCCGCTTCGGCGTCGCACGCCTCCACGCGTGCCGCGGCCGGTCCAACGCGTGCCAGCAGCGCATCGCGGCTGGTCTTTCGCGACGCGACGATCAGGACTCCCGCCCGCAACAGCCCGGCGTTTACGCCGGTGTCCTGCGAGATGAGGGTGTCCTGCTTGCGACGCGCCACGGGAACCTCCGTTCCTCCGAGCATCGGCCCGGCGGGAGGGTGTGTTCAGCCCGGTTGGTCGGATTGTGCCGCGTGCGCGGCGGCAGAAACTGCGCCGATCGTTCAGTGATCCCCGTTGCGGGTGGCGGCGTCGAACAGCCCGCCCACGGCCTCGAGAAACTGATCGGTGGTGAAGGGTTTGCGCAGGAACGCGTGGGCGCCGGCGTCGCGGAGGGCCTTGACTTGCGCTTCGTCGGCCACGCCGCTGATCGCCAGCACCTTCATGTCGGCGTAGTCGGGGTTCTCGCGAAGCCGCCGGCAGACGACATCGCCGCGGACGTCCGGGAGCATGAAGTCCAGCAGGATCAGGTGGGGGCGGAACGACTCGGTGAGCAATCCCGCGTCGTACGCGTTGCCGCAGGTGCGAAGTTCATAGCGGGCGTCGCGCGACAGCACCGTGGCGTAGATCGCCAGGACCTGCTCGTCGTCGTCCACGGCCAGCACCCGGCGTTTTTCCGCGCCCTCGAGCGATTCGAGGGGGATGTTGTTGGCCTTCATGAAGCGGATCAGTTCCTCGCGCGGGATGCGGCGGAACTTGCTTCCGGGGACTCGAAAGCCCGTGAGACGCCCGGCGTCGAAGCACCGGATGATGGTCTGCTGGGAGACCTTGCAGATCTCGGCGGCTTCACCCGTGGTGAAGATCCGCTTGCGCGCGTGGTCTTCCGCTCCCGGCTGTTTCGCGCCATTTTCGCGTGAAGCGTCCACAAAGCCCCCATCGCCGGCGCGGTCGATACGCCTTTCCACGTCGGTACAGGCGACTATCGACCCCCAGATACCCGAACTTCACGGGTTGGCCACGGTTTTCCGAGTTATCGCGGACCTCGGCGGGGCTAGCGGCTCTTGCGCTCGCGCCATTTGGTGACCGCTTCGGGCTCGCGCGGATAGAGCGGCACCAGCGCGACGGGGTCGATGGCTTCCAGCCCGGCCGCGGCTTCGATGACCGCGGTCGCGTCGAACACCGGCGGGCGGACCTCGATCCCCAGCCGCGCACATTCGGCCCGGATGGGTTCGGGGAGGAACTGATCCGCGACCAGTGAGCGGATTCCCGCCTCGTTCAGATCTCGGACGCTCCACAATCGGCCAGGGCCGGTTGCACGGCGCGCGGAATCGAACGGCGTGACCCACGCCGTGTCGCCCTTGCTGGCCAGAGCCACAGCGAAGGGCCCCGAGGCTTCGGCGCGGAGCGCTGCCGCGATGGCCGTGGGCACGCCCCAGCATGCCGCGCCCGTGGCCTCGGCGATCATCTTTCCCGCGGCGGTCGCGATGCGCAGTGCGGTGAAACCTCCGGGGCCCGCCGAGACCGCCACGCCGCGGAGATCGCGCGGCCCGATCCCGACGCGCCGGCAGGCCCGGTCGATGGCCGGGAGCAGATCATCTTCCTGCGGCCGCTCCAGTTCGATCGGCTCGGCGGCGAGGGCGTCGAGCCCGGTTGCGGTGGCACGAGCCAGCGCCACGCCCGGGCGCACGGGGCACGAGGGCGACCACGCGGAAGGGTTGCTGGTTTCTATCCCGAGGATGACACCGGCGGGGAGGGGCACCGGCAACGCTAGGTTATCGCACGATCACACGCCGCAGACTCATCGAGAATCGGCTGGAGAGCATTGTGCGGGTGGAAGAAAACCGCACCACGGGCAGGCGCTCAATGCTCGGTCCAGCAACGCACTTCGCCCGCGCTCTGGGACATGTAGACGGCATGCACTATGGCGAAGACCCACGGCGCTATTGGAGTCCCCACGACATCCGAGCGACTCAGCGACGTTCCAGCGAGGGGTTCTCCCGAATCGCGCGGCCTGTCCGCATCTACGACCATGAGTTGCGGCACACCATCGAAAACCCTGTAATCCAACGCTACCGAATAGCGGTCGCCTTTGGTTGCCGAATCCCCCCATTTCCCAAGGATCAAATCGAATCTGGCACCGTGGTCCGGTTTGTCTTGAGTCCAGGTTACAAAGTAGGCACCGACCGGTTCACCATTGCGACGAACGAGCCCCCAGACGCGACTGGTTGCCGTTCCACAGCACTCGCAGTGTCCACTTGCGGTCCCGGATTCTTCAACTTCAAAGTCGCGCCAGTCTGGCGGAGGATCAGAGGGCATCGCTGGTTCTCCGGGCCACGTAGCCTACCGATATGCTGGAGCGCGAGGTGGGTTGCACTCAGGGCACGAAGGGTGACATTGGTTAGGCCCCGAAAGGAAGGTAAGGAATGCGCAAACTCCAAGCCGCCGCAGGTGACCGGCGCCAGAAGCCCGGATAAGCAGGTCCCGGCAGACGGACGCCGGGCGCGGTACGCTCTCGTCCCTTTGCTTGGAGGTGTGGTCATGCGGAGCAGCCGTTGGGCGGTGGCGGGAGTGATGATGACGGCGGTGTGCGCGGCCAGCGGGCAGAGCGGCGATGCGGCACCGCCGACCGCTGACTCCAAGCCCGTTGAGGAGCCCGCAACCGAAGAATCCACGGCCCCGTCGATCTGGCCCGAGGAAGAGCGCTGGACCCTGAGTTTCGAGCCCGCGGTGTGGTATGTCGGGCTGAGCGGCGATGTGCAGTTGCCGCGGTCGTCCGAAGATGCGGGTGGCAACGATCGGACCGACCTCGCGGATCTGAATCTGGACTCGGCTCCGCTGGTGCAGCCGCTGGGGGAGATCACCCTGCGGCGGGGGCGGTGGGGTGTGTCGATGCGCGGGGCCGCCTTTTCGAGCGATCGCTCGGCCACCGGGGTGGCGGGCCAGATCGGCGACGTGGCCATCGCGGACGGCGACCGCATCAACGCGTCGGTGGACCTGATCGACGCCGAGTTCGAGGGGATGTACACGATCTACCGGGACGGGCTGAGGCCGCGGCGAACCGGATACTGGCTCCGTCCGCGGCTGGACCTGGTGTTCGGCGTTCGCGTGATCGAGAACGAATGGCGGGTGGAGAATCTGGAAAACGGTGGCGTGGCGACGGCGGATGAACTGGTGGCCCACCCGCTGGTGGGGGTGAAACTGACCGCGGATATCGTGGACGAGTTCAGCCTTGATATGAAGGCGGATTTCGGCGGGCTTCCGCTCCCGGAGGGCTGGTCGTACGGCGTGGACATCCTGGTGGGCGGGACTTGGCGGCCGGCGCCGCACGTGGGGGTACAGATCGGGTATCGGGCGCTGTTTTTGGGAGTGTCTTCCGGCCGCGGGGATGCGGAGTTTGAGTTTGGGGGGGCCGCGCAGGGCCTGTACGCGGGTTTGAGCGTGGATTTCTAAATGGTCCTGAATACAAGTCATGATGGGGATTGACGTTGAGGCCAATGCGCGAGATACTTGCACCCTGCCCTCCGGGAGACATCCGCAACTCCCGGGCGGCTCGCGTGGGGCTTTGGGAGCGGGTGGGAGGCATCTTTACCCTCGGAAAACCTTCGGCTTCGGGACCGCGCGGGCGGGCCCTCCCGGCGGCGGCCCCACCGCCGGAATGAGTTCTCGCCGATCCGACCCGCCGCGCCAGTTGCTACTCGACCAGGATCCAAATACATGGCGACCATCACCAAGAAACACCTAGTGGAACGCATCGCCGAACGCTCGCGGATTCCGCGGGCCGACGTGAAGCGCAGTCTTCAGGACTTCCTGGACATGATCATTTCGGAACTCAAAAAAGGCAATCGGCTGGAGTTCCGGGATTTCGGCGTTTTCGAGGTGAAAGTTCGGGCCGCGCGTCAGGCGCAGAACCCCAAGACCATGCAAAAGGTCGCGGTGCCCGCCAAGCGGGCGGTCAAGTTCAAGGTCGGCCGGCTCATGCGAGAGAGCGTCGAACTCACGCCCATGCCCTCGCAGGCCATCGAGGCAAAGTCCGCGGCCAAGGTCGGCACGGCGAGTTGATCGCGCCGGCTAATCCACTGTTGCCATTCGCATCTCGACGCCCGCCGGTCGCGTGGCCAGCGTGAGCATGCGGTCCAGCGCGAGCAGCGCCTGCTCGCGCACTTTGGGCGGCACCTTGATCTGGTTGACGATACGCGGGCGCCCTTCCCGCCCGCCTCGGCCGTCGAACTTGCCGGCCAGGTTGTCGAGCACCCACAGCAGGTGCGGCTCGTCGATGCGGTACATCGTCGTGCACAGGCACTGGCAGTCGGAGAGCATGCGCACGTGCACGCCCCGGGGCGCGGCCTCACGCGCGATGCGATTCACCAGGTGCGTCTCGGTGCCCACGGCCCATCGCGAGCCGGGCGCGGCCTCTCGGATCGTGCGGATGATGAACTCGGTGGAGCCGTCGAGATCGGCCTTGTCCACCACTTCCTTGCAGCACTCCGGGTGCACGAGGATCGTCGTGCGGGTTCCCTCGCGGGCGTCCTGGGCGCGGACCTGGTCGCAGTGCTCGGGCCGGAAGAGTTTGTGCACCGAGCAGTGCCCCGCCCACAGGATCACCTTCGCGGCAAAAACTTGCTCGGGCGTCGCACCGCCGAACGACTCGCCCGCACGGGCCAGGCGCGGGTCATAGACGCAGGAGTGAATCGCGACGTCGATGCCCTCCTTGACGGCGGTATTGCGGCCCAGGTGCTGGTCGGGGAGGAAGAGAATTCGATCGTCGTCGGTGGCCTTGCCGTCGCCTCCCCGCAACGCCCACCGGAGCACTTCGCGCGCATTGGACGACGTGCAGCAGGCCCCGCCGTGCTCTCCGACAAACGCCTTGATCGCGGCGGAGGAGTTCACGTACGTGATGGGAATGATCCGCCCGCGCCACCCCTGCTCGCGCAGGGCCGCGTGGATCGAGTCCCAGGCCTCCACCGTGTCGTCGTACTGGGCCATGTCGGCCATCGAACACCCGGCGGAGAGGTCGGGGAGGATGACCGCGACCTCGTCGGGTGTGAGCATGTCGGCGGATTCGGCCATGAAATGCACGCCGCAGAACACGACGTAGTTCAGGGGATTCGCGGGGGTGCGTTCCTTCGCCAACCCCGCGGCGATCTGGGAGAGTTTCAGAGAATCACCGGTGTGGTCCGCGTGGCGGATCACCTCGTCGGTCTGGTAGTGGTGGCCGAGGATGACCAGTTTTTCGCCGATTTCCCGCCGGCGCACGCCGATGGCACGCGCGAGATCATCCGGCGCCATCCGCGTGTACGCATCGGGAAGCGAGGGCTGCCAGAGCATGCGAAATCATAGGAGCGTTACGCCGCGGCCCGAATCGCCGCGTGCTGGACCTGCGAGAACGCCACGGCCACGAACTGGCGCGGCGAGTCGGTGCGGAGCACCCGGGTTACCCGGGCGGGGATCTGATCGCGTTCGTGCAGCAAGGCCCGATCATTCCACGCGACGAGCACGTCGAGGATGTCGTCGGGGTTTACGGGGCGTGGAGAATCGATCTCGAGGAGGGCGCCGCTGGCCGAAAGGTCCCGCGTGTATCCCGAAAGATACCGGGCGCTCCCGGCGTGGTAGATCTTGCACGGACGTGTCACGGCCAGGCGCTCGTGGCGCCTGCGATCCGCTCCGGTATGGGAAATGGAATGCATGGTCGAACCTTGGGACATCCACGACATCGGCCGAACAGGGGGGCTGGTTTATGGAGACGAGGTTCAACGAGCGGCGCCATCGGGCCGATAACGGTGTGGCGTGCGAGCGAGCGTGATTATCCCGACGTTTGATCGGCCCGCGAAGGCCGCGGCGTGCCTGCGCGCGCTGGCGCCCCAGGCGCGCGACTGCGACACGGAAGTTCTGCTCGGGGTTGACGGGAAGGACCCGCGCACGGCGGGCGCTGCGGCGGACGCGTGGATCAGCGCCGGCGGCTCGCGCGATCGGCTGCGGGTCGAGGAAGGCGACAAGGCAGGTCAGGCGGCGGTGCGGAACCGGTTGCTCCCGCTCGCGCGCGGGCACACACTGGTGTTCCTGAACGACGACATGATTCCGCAGGCGGGGTTTATCGAGGCCCACCTGCGGGCGCAGGAAGAGTGCGAGGGGGCGGGAACCCCCGTGCTCGTCGAGGGGCGCTCGCCCTGGGTGATCCGCGAGCCCGACTCGCTCATCTCGCGGATGATCCGCGAGACGTCGATGGTGTTTTTCCACGACGTGATGGACCGCGAGGCGGACCGGGATCGGGACTGGGGCTTCCGGCACGCGTGGCTGCTGAACCTCTCGGCGCCGGCGGCGCTGATGCGCGAGGCCGGCGGGTTCACGGTCTTCCCCAGCACGTACGGCTACGAGGATGATGAACTGGCGTTCCGGCTGCGGGAGCGGTTCTCGACGCGTGTGCTCTACCGGCCCGGCGCGGTGGCGCTTCACGACCATGCGATGACGGCGCGGGAATACCTCGAGCGCGAGTACAAACTGGGGTACGCCGCCTTCGGGTTTGCGTCGGCCGCGCCCGAGTGCGCCCGTGCGATGTTCGGGCGCGACCTTACCGGCGCGCCCGAGAAGACCTATTGCGGGCTGTTTACCGCGAACGAGCGGCGCTTCGCCGCGGCGCTGCTGGCTTCGTTCCTCGCACACGAGCACGAACCGGCCAACACCGCGGACCGCAGTAAAGGAATGCTGACGCTGCTCTATCAGCATCACCTGCCCTTGAAGCGGTGGATGTGGCGCAAGGGACTGGCCGACGCGGCCGACGGCGTACCGATGAACCCGGCCGCCGCGATTTCGCTGCTGAATCAGGCTTCGTAAATGCGGTGGACGCGCAGGCCCTGCTGTTCGTAGACAGAGCGGCGGGCCCAGATCGCGTCTTGGTTGATCCACGAGGAGATCACGGCGTCGGTGCAGTGTGTCTCGGCCGCGCGGTCGGGCGCGAGGATCGGCGCGCCCCAGAGCGAGGCGCCCTGCTGGGCGGGGTCGTCGTCGGTGAACGCCACGATGCCGGCGCCGCCGGAGCGTGCGAGGTGGCCTTCGATCACGGCACGGAGTTCGAGCGTGTGACGGCCGGTGCCGTGGAGGACGATGCGCCGGTTGCGCAGCGAGTCGAGCAGCCGGGAGAGTTGGGCCGCGCCGTCGGGCGGGACCGACCCGCCCCCCGGGCCCGCGAACTCGCAGGGGCGTTCGGCGGGCCAGGACCGCGCCGGGCTCGTGGCGAGGGAGTCGAGGAGGCGCACGACGGCGTCGGCGTGGGCGTTGATGGAGTAGCGGTCGCGGGCCGCGGCGTGGGCGGCGGCGCTCATCGTGGGGAGCGCGGCGCTGGCGCGCACGACGCCGTCGGCGAGAGCCTCGCCGACCTGCGCGTCCGTGGGTTCGCCGGCGGGCACCTCTACGAGAACACCGGACGTGCCGTTCTCGATCAACTCGGCGGCACCCGAGGCGGTCTGCGTGATGACGGGAACGCACCCGCGGCACATGGCTTCGATGACGGCGATGGAAAGCCCCTCGTGGCGCGAGGCGAGGACGGCGATGTCGGCGCTGGCGAGCAGGCCCAGGACCTGGTCGGGGGACTTGGCGGAGAGGCGGATGATGGCGGAGTGGCCGCGGATCGCGCGATCGACGTCGGGCGCCGCCGGCCCGTCGCCGACCATTGCGAGTTCGTGCGAGATGCCCTTGCTGGAGAGCGCGTCGCTCATGGCGACCACGGCGAGGACGCGCTTCTGGGCGTGGTCCATGCGCCCGGCGTAGAGCAGGCGCAAGGGCCGTCCCGCGGCGGGCGCGCGGGACGGAAGAGACGCAGGAACCTCGACGCCGTAGGGGATGCGGGTGATGTCGGCGGCGCGCTCGGGCAGGGCGGCGCGGATGCCCTCTTCGAGCCGGCGGCTCACTGGGACGAAGCGCGAGATCAGCGGTTCGTAGTGCTTCTGCACGTGGTACTCGTAGGGGATGTCGTTGTGGAGCCAGCCGACGATGCGGAGGCGGTCGCCGAACTCGCGCGAAAGCGCCGCCGCCAGGCCGTAGCAGTCCCCCAACAGGTTGGGGGAGAGCACCACGGGCGAACACGCGTGCAGCATGGAATCCACGGCCGCGCGGTAGTGCGGAAGGTACGGCTCAAGCCCACCCGCGGCGTCTTCGAGCGGGGGAAGCGAGGAGAGATCAAACCGCCGCACGCGCGGATCGATCCTCATCGCAAGCCCCTGGTGGCCCGGCACGGGCGCATGCAGGATGAGCCCGCACGCCCGCCCACGCGCGCTCAGCGCATTGACCAGCCTCGCGGCCCACGCCGCGACGCCGGAAACGATGAGGCCGGATGGGAGAGCGATGAGCATGGGCGCGGGAGGCTAGGCGGCGCCGGCCGCGGCGATGAGAGAGGCGGGCGCGCGGGGGCGGGCGGGGGTGTTTAGATGGCCAAATGGCAAATGGCCAAACGGCCAAATGGGAGGGGATGTCGAATCGCCGAGTGGCGGAGCGGCAGGGTGGGCCGGACCGGAAGACGGTGAGGATGGCGTGACGGGGATTGCTGAGGGGATTTGGATCGTGTCGGCGTGCGTGTTGGCGGCGGGGGAGATGGTGTGGATGGCGGAGAGGACGCGGGCGGAGTGTTCGCAGGCGGCCGCGATTGCCTGGGGAGATGAAGAGGCGGCCGGCGCGCTTGCTGCGCTCGGCGGAGCGGTGGCGCGGACGCGTGAGGAAAGATCGGCGGCGAGGGCGAGGAGTTCGTCGCGGGTGGGATCGTCGTTTGGGGAGGGCACGCGGCGGCGGTGCGTGGGCGGCGGGCCTTCGGGGTCGGTGGGGGGATGGGTGCGGGGGCGGCGGGGTGCGTCGGCGGAGAAGCGGGCGAGGCGGAGGAGGAGGTGGCCGGCGCGGAGCATGTGGTTGGTGGCGCGGAAGTTGGCGGCGCCGTCCAAAGGGCCAAGTTCCAAATTGCCAGATGGCCAAATCGGAGGGGAGTTCTGACCGTCGGCGCTCCCCGCGGGGGCGGGCGATGGGCGTGGGCGGCTGTTGAAATCGTGGACGACGCGGGCCGCGGCCTGGGCGACGGCGGGGAGTTGGGCCGCGGCGATGTGGTTGGTGAGCGCGTCCGTGGTGGCGGTGATGGCGCGGAAAGCCTGCTGGATGTCGTCACGCGCGAACCAGCGGGAAAGGGCGGGGAGAGTGGTGTTGGCGCGGGCGGCCGCGTCTCGGGCGGAGAGGGTGGGATTGGCCAGATCGTCGAGAACGGCGTCGGCGAGGGCTGGGGAGGGGTTGAAGGTGGGGAGGTCCACGATTCCGGGATTGTACGGAGTTGTCCGTACGTGTCAATAGGGATTTGATAGCAACCTGAAAAAATGCGAACATTGGGCCAAGAGGCGGGGGGTTTGCAGCGGAGTTCAGTGGTTTGGAATCGCCTGGAAGGTCTGGCCCCTTGCCGAACTCGGGGCGAACGGGTATCGGCGTGTCGTCCCGTGCGGGGACCATGAGGGCGGCGGCATCATCATGCGGAATGGGCAGTGATCACATCGCCGTCCGCCGAGTGGGAGACGCCCCGGCCCGCGGCTCGCCATACGCCCAGCAACCCGGCGCGCTCGGCGGGAATCGCTCGCCCCGCGCGCACGTAGAATCAGGCGTTAGGGTGGCAGCGCCGGGAGGTGAACGAATGGACTATCGAGGCACGTACGAAGATGGAGTGATCCGGCCCGACGGCCCGGTGGATCTGCCCAACGGCACGCCGGTGGAGTTTCACGCCGCCAAGCGGGGCCGCGGGAATGGAGCGCCTTCGAAAGACTCCGGCGCGGCCGCTCAGTCCTTCCGTGCGAGCAAGTCGGCGGAGGAGTTGACGCGCGAGCAAGGCATAAAGCCCGTTCGATCCGTATCGGATCTGGCGGGCTCGTGCGAGGATGATGATCCGGCGGATTCGCCCGATGAGTTCATTCGCCAACTCCGGGAGTGGCGCAAGTGAGCATGGTCCTCGTGGATTCCGATGTGTTCTCGTACTTTTTCAAGGAAGACTCGCGGGCATCTCTGTACAACACGGATATCGCGGGCAAAGTCGTGTGCCTGTCGTTCATGTCGGTCGCCGAGCTGAAGCGATGGGCGTTGAGTCGTGCCTGGGGTCCGAAAAACAACGGGCACTCGCCGGCGCCATCGGGCGATACACCGTGATGCCGTATGACGAGGGTCTGGCCGATTCCTGGGCGTCGATCAGCCAGAAACGCGCGAGTATCGGCCGACCCATCGAGTGCGGCGACTGCTGGATTGCTGCGACCGCGTTGAGGCACGGGTTGCCGTTGATCACGCACAATCCTCGGGACTACGCCGACATCGCCGGGCTGACGGTCATCACGCGGGTTTCGTGATCTGATCTCCAGCCCGGCGGTGGTGGAGTGGAATGTGATGAGGCCGTCGGCCGCGGCGAGGAGTGCGTGCAGGTCGGGCGGGGGGGTCGCGGTGCGCGGGGGCTTGTGCCCGGGAACAGGCGCGTGCGGAATGAGCCTGTACGCGCGGCCAGCGCATTGACCAACCTCGCGGCCCGGGCCGCGGCTTCGGAAGCGATGAGACCGGATGGGAGAGCGCGGGGCGAGGATCGGATCAGGACTGATAGAGGGCATCATCGAAGAGCAGCGACAAGTATCTGCGGCACACACCGCCGATGGACTCGACGGCGATCAGGTTCCGGTACAGGTTGTAGTTGTCGCGCAGCCGTTCGAAAATGACGGGCAGTTCATCGGGGCGGGTGAAGGGCAGGCCTCCGAACTGGGCGAGTTCGGGGTGGCCGCCGGAATCCAGGTACACCGCGGGAAGGCCGCACGCCAGGGCTTCGATCAGGGCGTTGGAGCAGGGATCGTTGCGGGAGGCGGTCAGGTACACGTCGTGCTGCTGAAGGAGGGCGGCGAGTTGTTCGGATGGGTGCGGCGGGAGCACGCGGATGTTGCGCAGCGGAACCGGGCAGTTGCCCACGAAGGTGAGTTCGTATCTGGAGAAGTCGAGATTGGCGTCGAGCCACTGGTAGATGGCGGCGCCCTTGCCGGGGTTGGGTGACCAACTGGTGGCGATGACGCGGAGCCTCTCGCCGGGCCCGTTCAATCGCTCCGATCGCTTGAAGATGGCGGGGTCGCAGGCGTTGAGGATCAGCACCGGATTGACGGGGCGGAAGCCGAGGGCCGCGAGTCGTGACATGGTGTGCCAGGACTGGATCACCGTGGCGGTGGCGTAGCGGGCGTTGAACTCGAAGCAGCGGCGATCCTGATCGAGGGACTCGGGCGTGCCGCGGAGCATGCTGATCGGGCCGTCGATGCGGTGGACGACGCGGACCGACCCGGGCTCGACGGTGCTCTCGAACTTCTCGATGTCGAACTGCACGGAGTTGACGATGTGGCCTCCGCAGGGCGGTCCCTCGCCGTTGGGGGTGCAGTCGATCCCCTGCCGGCGCGCTTCGCTCATGAGCGCCATCATGAACTGATTGCCCCCGCCCCAGGGCGGAGGGGTGAACTTGTTCCAGAACGCGACGCGGCGGCTGCGAATCGGAGGGACGGGACGCACCGGCTTGGCCGCGGGCGGGTGCAACGACTTGTAGACCGTCCGCCAGATACTCCGATTCGCCTCGGGGGTATGGCGTGCGGCCACGATGCTCCGATGGGCCGGCGCGAAACGACGAAGGGATCGGTGATCCAGGTCGGCCTCGATCTTCTCCACAGCCTCGACAGGGTCCGTGAACAGGCACTCGCCCGCAAGGACATCGGGCGCGATGCCGACGGGCGTGCTGAGCGTGGCGATTCCCGCGGCCGAGGCCTCGAGCACGGCGCGAGGGCCCCCTTCGCTGCGGCTGGTGATGAGGCATAGATCGGCCGCGGCGTACAGGCGAGCGAGCGTGGCGCGGGGGAGGATGTTCGCCGGATAGTCGTCGGAGGGCGTGTCGGACCCAACGAAGACATACGGCACGCCGTGCTGGGAGAGGCGGTCACGGACCCAATGCCGACGCGGCCCGGCGAGGAGCGCGACCACCGGTCGCCCTCGGCGGCGAAGTTCCGCGAGCACTTCCACGAACACGTCGGGGCCTTTGACGAGCTTGGGGTTCCAAAGCGTTTCTCCCGCCGCGCCTTTCGATGGGGCGGCGGAGTCGCGATGGAAGTTGGCGATCACGTACGAGCCGGGCGGGAGCGAGTCGCGCACTCCCGGAAGAGGTTCGGCGGCAAACTCGCCCGGGTCGAGCGCGTAGGGCACGTACGACACGGGCCGTCCCAGCGTCGCGATCCGGTCGAGGGCGCGGCGTGACTGGGCGATCCAGTGGGTGACCCGATGTACGGCGGCGAGAAACCGCGGCTCACCCAGCACGCGGGCCGGATCGCCGGCCATATGACACAGGACAGGCTTGCCGTCGATCGTGGCCCGCGGCAGGCGCATCAGCGGCTCCCACCAGCAGGCGTGGATCACGTCGGCGGCGGAGGGCTCTTCCACGAAGTCCACGACGCCTTCAAGGGCGCGGTGGGTCATCCGGCGGTCCTCGTCGATCGCCCATCCGGCTTCATCGCCCCGGCAGAGGTAGACACGGATCATGGTTTCACCGCCCGGATGCCGTATCCGGTCGCGTAGCTCGTGTAGTACGAGTTGGACGTGCGCTCGGGAGCGCTCTCGAACAGGATCGCCTGTTCACGGGCCCAGCGGACGAAGCCGATGGCCTGGTCGCGGGCGCCGGGCCAGTAGCGCTTGGTGTCTTCGAGGTGGTAGACCCAGCCCCGGAGCATCTCCGCGAGCACGCTGAAGAAGAGCCCCTGCTGCTCCACCACGATCTCCTGGAATCCCTGGCGCGAGAGCGTGTCCTGCCACCACTGGGGCGTGTACCGGCCGATGTCGATGGGATCAGGGTGTACGCGGAAGAGGAAGGGGGCCGTGGCCAGCAGTACACCGCCGCGGCGCAGCAGCCGGGCAGCCTCGCGGAGCGCGGCGACGGGATCGGAAAGGTGTTCGACGACCTCGGCGAGGATGACGGCGTCGGCCTCACCGCTGGGGAGCGGGATGGAGGAGGCATCGGCGACCACGTCCGGTTCGGCCGCGCGGCTGGTATTGACGCAGGTGACGCTGACATCGTGGCGGTCGATGTCGAACTGGCCCCGCTTGCGGCCCTTGATGCCGCCAACGTCGATGACGCGGGCCCCCTTGGTCAATGCGCCGACGTGGCGCGTGTAGAACTCGTCCACGAAGTAGCGGCGCACCGAGTAGGACAAGTCATCCCAGCGGGGCTGGACCTGCTCGAAAGGGAGTCGCGCTGGGTGGGTCGACATCGGGCGATCACTCACTTCCGCAGGATGAGCCGCGCGGCCTTCTGCCGCTCGGCCCCGATCTGCGGTCCCACTTCAGACCAGAGCTGCACCGCCCCGGGGAAGAGTGCTCCGACACCTTCGGGCGTTTGGAAATCCCAGAGGTCCGCGCCGCGCCGGCCGTACTCAACCGGCACTTCCAGCACGACGATCCCGCCGGGTCGGAGGACTCGGATCATCTCGCGGGCGGCTTGCCCCGGGTCCAGGGCGTGCTCCAGGCAGTGCGAGGCGTACACGACGTCGAAAGCGCCGTCGCTGAAGGCGAGCGAGTGCATGTCCATGACCCGAATCCGCGGATCGGCTGAGTGCAGATCGATCCCCACGGCGTTCGTGAAACCTGCCTGCGCGAGATGGTCGAGTTCGTGACCGTTGCGGCACCCCACGCACAGCACCCGGGCCTTGGCGGGGGGACGAGCGTGCTGGATCATCCGCTCGATGAGGTACCGGGCCCGGGCGGCCGGATCGTGGGCTTTCATCGCGAGGCTGCGCTCGAGTTGCAGTCGCGTGTATTCCTCGTGCGTGAGCGACGGGGCGCTCTGGGCCGGAACGTCGGACCGGGGTGTCGCGGCGGGCCTTGCTTCCAGCCAATACTCGCCCCAAACGCACTGAAGGTCGTGCGCGGCAAGCCCGGCCGCGGCGAGCTCGGCGGAAAGCTGCTGTCTCGTGTACTCGGTCTCGTGAGTGTCGTCCAAACGCCACTCGACGCCCAGTTCCCGCTTGTACGGCACGCGCCAATCGCGATCCAGGGCGGGCACGCGGATGAGGAAGCGGCTGGGGGAATACCACGCTCGCCACATGGCCAGCAGCCGCTCGCGGGACGCGAGATGCTCGAGCACGTTGGAGAGCACGACGACGTCGAACGCGCCGGGCACCCGATGGGACGTGATGTCCCCGAGTTCGAAGGCCGCGGAGGAGGCGAGCCCGGCGGAGTGAGCGCGGGCCTGGGCCGTCGCGATGTTCCTGGCCGACCAATCCAGGCCCGTAACCGCGGCGCCGCACCGGCCGGCGATGGCGCAAGCGAGGGCGCCGACGCCGCTGCCCAGATCGATGACCCGCTCGCCCCGTCGGACTCGGTCGCAGAAGAAATCGTGATAGCGCATCAGCCGGTGCTTCGGGTGCAGCCCGTCGGGAGCGTTCCCGATCGCGGCCTCGCCGAGCATCCAGTACAGGCGGGAGTCCAGGGCGAAGAGGAACTTGGCGCGCTGCTCGGGGGAGAGTCGCTTGGCGAAGCCGTGGATGCTGCGCGCGAATGCCTCGACGCTCGCGGGCGTGTCGGTGTCGAGCATCGCCGCGTCCCAGGTGACCTGATGCTCTGTCGTGCGCTCCATCATCGTTACTCCGGTCTGCCTCGTGCGCCCAGGAACCACTCGCACACTTCCCGCACCGCCCCATGCCCGCCCGGTCGCTTGGTCACGAACTTCGCGGCCTTCAGGGCGGCGGGCCAGGCGTCGGCAACCGCCACGGGCATCCCCACCATCCGCATGCACTCCACGTCGTTGACGTCGTTGCCGACGTACGCGGCGTGGGCGGGGGAGAGGCCGCGGTCCTGGAGGACGCGCGCGAGGGCGGCGGGCTTGTCGTCAACGCCCTGCATGCACTCCAGCCCCAGTTTGCGGCAGCGGGCGCTCACCACGGGGTTCTGCTCCTTGGAGATCACCAGCATGGAGAATCCCGCGTCTTTCATGAGGCCGATGCCCAGCCCGTCGGAGCGGTTGCAGAGCACGCCCTCGGTTCCGTCCTGCATGACCAGCACGGTATTGTCGGTCATCACGCCGTCGAAATCGAAAACGACCAGCGCGATGCGCTTGATGAGGGCGGGCGAGGGTGTGGGACGGGCGGGACGCTTGCTCACGCGGCCCTCCTCGCGGCGTCCGCCGGACGCCAGCATTCCATGTAGAGGACATCCGGGCCGGGGGCTTCGAGGCCTTCGGCGCACAGTTCCGGCAGGAGGCTCTTGCGACAGGCGGACCGGTACATCGCGCCGAAACCAGCCTGCTTCAGGAGGTGCGTGAGCGTGTCGTGGTCGAATGCCTGCAAGCGAGGGAGGGATGCAGTGCCGAAGAGCCAGGCCGCGAACTTCGCGCCCACCGGCGAATCGGGGTCCTGCCCCGGTGCACTACTCGCGAAGAAGCGCTCGTCGCGCTGGCTGTACGCGAGACTCGCCGCGGCGAGGTCGGGGGTGCAGAGCCGCAGGAGTCCGCCTTCGAAGGGCTCTACGCCATCGGCGCTGTCCCTGAAGCCTCCGGGTTGAAGGAGCCGCCGAAGGTCGCGCAGCAGCGCGAGGGAGCGATCCTGGGAGAGGTATTCCAGCGTGTTCTGGATGTACACGGCACCGACGGTGGTGTCGGCCAGAGGCAGACCTTGGAGTCCAAGGTCCACGCGGGAATCGGCCCCATCGAAGGGTCCGACCAGCGACCACCCCGGCATGGGGGGGCGAGGGATCATCGATATGACCAGCTTGATCACGGGCGCGCTCCGTCTCCCACGTCTGGCCTATGTATCGGTTATCGGGGCACGTCGCGTAAGCGACTTCGGGCCGGTGTGCGTCTCAAGCCGACGCCTTGAGCGCTCCCCGTCGCGACCCGTGGGCCAAGGCGCGGCGGTGGACTTCGAGTTCCAGGTCCATCACCGAAGGAAGCCCGAACTGCTGGCGGATGGTGCGGGCGGCGGCGTGCCCGAGCACCGCGCGCCACTCCGGGTCGGGGAGGAGTTCGTTGATCGCCGCGGAGAACGCCGCGGGGTCGGTGTCCACGCGCAGGCCGTTCATGCCGTGGGTGACGACCTCGCCCAGGCCGGGGGACTTGGCGACGAGCACGGTCGCGCCGCTGCCCATGGCCTCGAGCACGGTCTTGGGGTGGCCTTCGAGTTCGGAGGCCTGAAGATAGATGGTGCACCGGCCCATGCGCTCGAGGAGTTCCTCGTGGGCGACGCGGCTGCGGAAGGTGACCGGGGCGCTCAACTGGGCGGCCAGGGATTCGAGGGCGGCGCGCTCCGGGCCGTCGCCGATGACTTCGAGCCGGGCCTGGACGCGGGCCTCGTCGCGAAGAGCGGCCGCGGCGCGGATGAGGATGTCCACTCGCTTGCGATTCGAGAGTTGGCCGGCGTAGAGGAGGGTGGCGGGCTCGCGTTCTTCGGGGGAGCGGACGGGGGTGTCGATGAGGACGTAGTTGGGGACGACGACGCAGCGCTGGGGGTCGAGGCCGTAGCGCCAGGCGAGGTCTTCGACCATGTCGCTGGTGGTGCCGACGACGGCGTCGGCGGCTTGGCAGAGGAAGCGTTCCTTGGCGGCGGCGGAAAGGGCTTCGGCGGATTGCGGGCCGTGTTCGTAGGCGACGAAGCGGGTCCAGAGGTACCCGCCGCGGGCGATGAAGCCGACTGTGTGGTTGACTTCGCGCAGTGCGTTGGCGATGGAGATGGCGGTATCGCCGCCGGCCATCTGGTTGGTCTTGACGACTACCGAGCGGGACGCTTTCAGCGATGCCGCGACGCGCGACGCGATCGACCGCGAGTAGGCGCCGGGGGCGAGGTGCTGGTCGTTGCAGATGACGCGGACCTTCGCGGCCTCATCGGGGCTGAGCAGGCCGGCGAGGATCGCGGGATCATCGGCGCCGCCGTAGGTGAGCAGCGTGATGGACCCGTAGTGGGGCAGCAGTTCGCGATACAGCGCCCATTCGCGGGAGAGCAGTCCGGTATCGCGCCAGGTGCGCAGCGAGACCCCCGCGGTGAAGACGAGCGTGAGGTTGTCGGCGATGAGAGCGGTCATGTTGGGGCGGTGTGGCGCTTCGGGGTGATATCGGTCCGTGGAGAACTCCGAAAAAGCGAAACCGGGCTGAATCCTCCCCGACAAAGGGGATGCCGAGCGCGGTAATGGAGGCAGCGTCCTGAGCACGGGTCGAAGACGCCCGCGCAATCCCCGGGGCCTTGGGTTGTCCGCTCGGCCCGAAGACAGGCCGATGCATCACTCGGGAGTGTGATGCATCGCTCAATCCGCCGCGTTCGCCTTTTTCAGGGTGCACCACAGCGTTCCCAGCCGCGCGTTTGTGGAAGCGAGCAGGTCCACGCCTGCCGGGTCGATCCATGCGGGTAATCCTTTTTCCTGATGGTCGAGTTGCTCAACCTCGAAGCCCATCCGGCGCGAGCGTTCGCGCAGAAAATGCGCAGCCTCTTCAGCGCCGAAGAACCAGCGATGCCGATCTTTGGGCGGGTCCACCGGCAGGCCGTAGTACTTCAGGCGGCCCTCCGAGCCGCGGGAGACTTCGAGCATCAGGTTTCGAACGGGATTGGGCAGGGAGACGATCACGCGCGAGGCGCTCACCCGGCAGAGTTCGTCGAACACCGCGTGCAGCCGCTCAAGGTGCTCGAGCACGTCCGAGGCGATCACCGCGTCGAACGAGTTGTCCGGGAACGGCAGGTTGTCGCGGTCGAGGTTCAGAACCACATCGGCGCCGGGCGCCATGTCCACGCCGGTGTACGCGGCGGTGGCGGAGAGGTGGGCGGCGAGTTGTCGCCGATCGCACCCCACGTCCAGCACGCGGCCGGACAGGATCGCGCGGTATTTGTCCGCGATATAGCGGGACTTGCTCTCGCGGTCGGTGTAACGCAGGGCGGTGTGGTACGGGTTCTTTGCGGGCGCGTTGGTGGACATCGAAGCGAGGAATCGGCACGAAGCGAGGGGCGGGGGGAGTTTTTCGGCCCTTCGAGAGGGTCTGTGGCCGATGTGGGTGGCGACCATGAGCCTCATCTCGGTGGCATTGCCGGTTTGGAACGCCGCGGACACGCTCGCGCAGGCTGTCGCATGCCTCACCGCGCAGACCCACGCCGACCTGGAGGTGCTGGTGGTGCTCAACGGCGGCGACGAGGCGACCGCGGCCTCGGCGGGAGAGGCCGCGAAGCGGGATGCGCGGGTTCGGGTTCTCTCGCTCGAGCAGGCGAGTTTGCCGGCGGCGCTCAACGTTGCGCTGCGGGAGGCCAAGGGCGAGTTGGTGGCGCGGATGGATGCGGACGACTGGTGCCCGCCGGAGCGGATCGCGACACAGGGGGCGGCGATGTCGGCGCGTCCCGGCCTGGCGGCGCTGGGGAGCGCGTTCGAACTCGAGGAGACCAGCGGTCCGAGCGCCGGGCAGGTGACTGCGACGATTCGGCCGCCGACCGATCCGCGGGAATCGCGGTGGAGGCTGTTGCTAGGGAACCCTTTTGCGCACGGCTCGATGATGCTGCGGCGCGACGCGGTGCTCCGCGCGGGGGGATACGACGAGCGATTGCCCCGGGCCCAGGACTACGACCTGTGGCTCCGGCTGGCCGAGCCGGGAGAGGTGTGCGCGTTGCCGGACGTGCTGTACCGACATCGCCGGAGAGCGGCGGGCGCGTACAGCGCGTCGGGCTTGCAGGCCTCGCTGGGGGCCGACGTGATGGTCCGGGCGTGGGGGAGTCTGCCGGGCGACGGCTTGGAAGAAATCGGCGAGGTCTTGGCGCAGGCCATGGCGGGGGAAGAATCGCCGGGGGGAGCGCGTCGGGCGATCGAGGAATGGATGGCCGCGCGGGGACCTTCGCGAGAGGCCATCCTGGCGTGGCTGTGGCTGGGTGACGCGGCGCCGACGCTGGGCCGGGCGGCGGTGGAAGCCTGCCGCGGGGCCCGGGCCAGGGAGGTGGCGCGGGCGATTCGCGCGGCGGGCGGGTCGGCCGTCTGGCTGTACGGCGCGGGGATGCACAGCGGGTGGCTGATCGATGAAGTCCGGAGCGCCGGCCTGGAAGTTCGCGGCCTGATAGACGACAGTCTGGCGGGCCAGGCCCGCCACGGGTTCATGGTGGGCGCGCCGGAGGCTCCCCAGCCCGGCGAGCACGTGCTGCTGTCGAGCGACACATTCGAGGACCAGTTGTGGGCCCGAAGCGAGGAACTGCGCCGGCGCGGTACGCGGGTCTGGCGGCTCTACCGGGATGCACCCGACGCCGTCCGGGTTCACGCGGCGTCGTAGAGCGGGACGACCCGGGCCGCGAACGCGCGGCCGCGAACCAGCAACTCCCGCTCGTGCTCGTCGCTGGAGATGATCAGGGCGTCGGCGTGAAGCGAGGCGTAGGCGTTCGGCGGCAGGACCGGGCGTTCGGCGAGGACGGCGGGCGGGCCCGAGGGCTGGCCGGCGCGATCGTCGATGATCGCGATGATGTCGGGAGATTCTTCGATCACGCGGGCGACCTTGCGGGTGTGCTGCCCCGCGGCGTACAGGGCCAGGCGGGTCGCGCCGGCTTGCCGCAACGACGCGAGGGTGCGCCGCAGGCGCCGCTCCGCCGGGGTGTCGCGCGGGGGAACATGGAGCGGGAGGTCCGCGAGTCGCACACCCAGGGCGCGAGCGCCGAGATCCCGGAGCCATGCGCGAGCCAGGAACTCGGCCCGGAGGGGAAGAACCGGGCCGATGGCCGCGAGGGAGTGCAGGATCCGCCGCCAGTGGGAGAGGATTGCCTCGGGCGTGGCGAGATGTACGTCGGAGTACGCCGCGTCCTGGATGAGCGCATCGAGCGCGGGGGCGCGCGAGCGGGCGGACAACTGCGAGCGGGCCCGGGAATGGGCGGCGCGGGCGAGTCGTTCGAGCAAGGCCGGAGAGCCCGCGGCGTGGCTCAGTTTTCGCGCGAGAAGCGCCATGCCCGCGGTGGGGACCACGATCCCCTCGACTCCATCCCGGACCCACGAGGCGGCATCGCCGCAGGATGCCGTGATGGCGGCGGGCCTTCCGGCGGCCAGGGATTCCATCACGATCGTCGGCGCCCCCTCCGAGGCGCTCACGAGGAGCGAGAAGTGGTGTGATTCCAGCAGCGAGCGCATGCCGGAAGGCCGAACGGGCGCGACCATAGACACGCGCCCCGCGGCGGCGTGAGGAGCGAGTGACTGTCGCAGTTCGGCTTCGGCGGGGCCTTCTCCGGCGATGCAGAGATGAAACGGCGTCCCGGCGGCGAGCAGGTGATCGCAAAGAACGGAAAGATCGAGCACGCGCTTGTGGTGCTTTTCCAGGCGGCCCGCGTAGAGCAGGCGGAGCGGAAGTGCGGGCATCGGCGGAGGGCGCGCGGGCACGTCCACGAACGCGGGCGCAAGTTCGGCGGAGGGCGCGATAGTCAGCCCGGCCTCAGCCGCCGCGGCGATGGTGTGATCGCGTACGCCGGTGCTCACGGCGCGCCAGGCGTTGGCGAGTTCGAGGCAGTGCGTCACCAGCAGTTCGCCCTCGTGGCTGGCGGAATGCAGCCAGGCGGCGCAGCGCACGCCGTGGTGTCGGAGCAGGGCCGCGGCGGCGAAGCCGTGCGGCAGGTCGTTGGGAACCACCACCGAGGCGCCCACGCCAAAGAGGGCTTCTCGCACGGCCAAGGTCTGCGCGACGGGATCGCCGCCGGGCGGCCAGGCGGCGCACGTCAGGCCGGGCGCTTCGGCGAGCGCGGAACGTCGGAGGTCGTCGGGTCCGAGGCATTCCCCGATGACCATCGGCCGCCAGGCGTAGTGAGGCGGCTGGAGCCCGGCGGCGTAAAGGCCGGCGACGCTCACGCCGCTGACCCGTGCGGGGCGATGCAGGGCGAGGACGCGTGTCATGCCGCGCCCCCGGCCAGGCCCTTTCGGACCGATTCGAACAGGCGACCCACGAACGAGTCGTACGTCAGGTGGGCTCTGGGAAACCGGGCCTGCATTTTGCTCGCCGCCGTGCGCCAGGTCGGATTGGTCAGCGCCCGATCCACCAGCATCGCGAGTCGATCGGCGGCAGCGAACGAGAACTCTCCCAGATCGCCCAGCACCTGGTTGGCGTCCTGGTCGATCGAGTGGGCGAAGGCGTCGCGCCGGAGCGCTTCCGCGCGGGCTTTGGGAATCCAGAACACATGATCCGCGAGCGGTGCGCCGATGCGCGCGTAGAGCGCGGTGAGAGACATGGCTCGCGGATGATCCGCGATCACATAACCCAGACGGTCGGGCTCGTCGATATCGGCCGGGAGGTCGAGCAGGGCCAGTTGCACGCTGGTCTTGGGGCCCGCGAACGCGTCACGCTGGAAGCGCACCAGCGTCACACCGCCGGAGAGGGCGCATTCGAGAACCCGTTGATGCACCAGAGCGCTGATCGAGGTGTGCAGGTTCACGCTCGCGCACTGGTACGCGGCCCGGAGTTCCTCCGAGTGGTCCAGCGTGCCGCGCGCAAACTCGCGGAACGTGGCGTGTTTGTCCCAGCCCTTGCCGTAGAGGTGCAGCCGCAGGCCGCGCCGGTGCGACAGGTCCGCCGCCCAGCCGACCATTTCGTGACGGAGCACGCGGTCGGCCAGGGGCATGGCGTAGAGGCGAAGCACCAGCGAGACGGTGCGTTCGGGAGGCTCGGCGCCGAGAGTCTCTCGCAGGCGCTCGATCACGCTGGTTCGCAGGGCT
Organism: Phycisphaerales bacterium; assembly: GCA_905339235.1. Classification (GTDB taxonomy): domain Bacteria; phylum Planctomycetota; class Phycisphaerae; order Phycisphaerales; family UBA1924; genus RI-211. The sequence continues at coordinate 15,710 of CAJPFG010000025.1, read as the reverse complement.
CGCGAGGGGGGAAAGACATCGCATCGGGACACGGCCGCGTGCACGTCGGGGCGAAGGCGCTCGAACGCCTCCCGGATCGACGGCTCGGGCGCTTCGCGTGCGAGCCGTTGGTGCATCGCGTCGGGTGATTCGCTGTGATGCGAGACGAACGCGATGTCGCAGCGGAAGCGATCGGCGAGGGAGGGCGCCACCGCGGCGGGGTGGAACTTGGCCCCGTCCGCGACCACGGTGCTGGGGAAGGCCCGATCCCGGGGGTAACCGAACTTGGAGAACAGTTCGCCGAAGAGGTACCCGGCGAGGAAATCCATCGGGCCCTGCGACTTGCCGGCCCGTTCGTCGAACAGGTGGGGCATCGCGTCCTGAAGCCAGCACACGAAGGGGAGGTTTTCGGGAAAGACATTCCGGAGTTGGTGCCGCGGGATGTTGATCGATACCACCAGGTCCGGGTCCAGATCGTCCAGGGCCCGCGCGTAGGCGACCGCCGAGAGACGGCTGTGGTCGTCGGGCTCCTGCAGGACTTCCGCCTGACAGCCCGCGCGGCGCAGGGCGCCGGCGAGGTCGGCCGCGGCGTGCCGCACGAACGTGCTGAAGCGGCTGACGGGGATGAGCACTCGCAGCGGGCGTCCTTGCGGCCGCGTGTAGCGCGCGTGCCAGTAGGCAAGATCGCGGTCCGCGTAGCGCGCCCAGACGCTCGCGTGGAGACGCTCCAGTTCGTCGCACTGCTCCTGGGTCACCGCATTCAGCATGTCACTCAGCGCGGGCGAGGCGGGGGTTTTCACGCCGGGCGAGAATAGAAGGACCGCGGGCAGCGCCTGTTCGAGCCCCGCCCGGAGCGAGTCGCGCAGTTGCCCGGTCGCGCCGCCGCCGATCAGGAACTCCATCCTCGGGTCGCGAAGGGCTTCGCGAAGGTCGGCCATGCTCAGCCCTTCCATCGCTTCGGTCGGCTCGGCCTGAACGACCCACAAGCGTGGCCGGTGGCCGATGTAGTCCGCTTCGGTGGCCTTTCGGGCCTCGATCAGCGTCCAGGGCGGGTCGATTCCCTCGACCACGGCGGTGTCCGCGAACGAGCGGTCCGCTCGCCGCAACGACTTCGCCGATTCCGCGGCCCGCCCGCGATCGTCCCGCCACCACGCCAGCACACGCAGATCGCCCTTGGGGGAGTGCGCGACTCGGCGGACGATGTTCCCATCGAGGCATCGGAAGCACTCGACTTCCGCGGCGCGCTCCCGCCAGGAGGCGATCAGGCCGCGCAGGTCCGTGCCGCGCTCCGCGAGCACATCCAGATTCCCGCGGAGCAACTGCTCGCGGGTCGAGGGCGGGAGTTGATCGTTGGGCAGGCCCGATAACGCGGCGGAAAGCGCCGTGATGTCCGGGTGGTGGCGGACGGACTCCGGCACGCGATCAAGCATTTCTTGCGCGATAGTCTTGAGTCCGAGCCTCGCGAGGTTGGCGGCCGCGAGGAACCGAATGCCGTGATCCATTGGCGCGATTGCAAGCGCGGCCGCGGCGACACCGAGAAACTCCCAGGGTCGTCCGGCCCGTCCGAGGCGCACGAGGTCATCGCGCGACATCGCGCCGGTAGCGGGCTGGAGGGTGGGGGCTTGAGACACGGCTCCTGTATCGACGCGACCGACCGATGGGGGCCAGCAAGTGGGCCGCGCACCGCGGGACTGCCGATAGACCCAACGATGGGACACGATGGTGTCAATCAGGACGGGGCCAACCCCGGGTCGGGCATGCCTCGCGCGGTCGCGGCGAAGATCGTCGATCGCGAGGGGTTGATGCGCGCGCGCCGGCGGCTCCGCGATGAGGGGCGCACGCTGGTCCAGTGCCACGGCTGCTTCGACATCGTCCACCCCGGGCATATCCGGCATCTGCGCCAGGCGCGGGCGCTGGGGGGCGCCTTGCTCGTCAGCATCACGGGCGATCCGGAGATCCGAAAAGGACTCGGACGACCGCTGATCCCCGAGGAACTTCGCGCCGAGAACCTGGCCGCGCTGGACTGCGTGGACCTGGTGTACATCGACGACGGCGCGACGGCGGCGGACCTTTTAGGCGCGGTGCGGCCGGATGTGTACGTGAAGGGCAAGGAGTACGAGAACAACGCCGATCCTCGCTTTCGGGCGGAGCGGGAGATCGTGGAGAGCGGCGGCGGGCGGGTGGTGTTCTCATCTGGCGACGTGGTCTTCAGTTCCACGGCCCTGATCGCCGCGCTCGAGCAGCACTCGGATCCCTATCACCAGCGGCTGGTCCAACTCTCGACTTCGCCCGCGCTCTCGGGGCCGGAGTTGTTCCGCCTGGTATCCGCATTCAAGGGGCGGCGGGTGGTGGTGGTGGGAGAGGTCATCCTCGACACCTACATCCTCTGCGACCGGCCCGACATCGCCGGGGAGAGCCCCGTGATGACTCTGCGGCCGCTGGAGGCGCGGCACTATGACGGGGGCGCGGCCATCATCGCCCGCCACGCCGCGGCCTTGGGCGCCCGGCCGATCCTCGTCACCGCGCTCCCCGAATCGCCCGACGGCAAGGCCCTCCGCGCCCGCTTGGAAAACGACGGGATAGAAGTCCGGGCGATCCCCAGCGATACACCGGTTCCAGAGAAGCAGAGGTTCCTCGTCGGGTCGCAGAAGATCATGAAGGTTGACCTCGTCGAGCCCTTCGTGCTCGACGAAGGGCGTCACGAGGCGTTGCGCCGGATCGCGCACGAGGCCGCGGCGGAGTCAACGCCCGGCGACCCGCTCGACCTGGGGGTTGGGCGGTCGGCGGGGCAGTGCGACGCGGCGATCGTGGCGGATTTCGGGCTTGGGTTGTTCTCGCCGCGGTCGCTCGCGGACCTCACGCGGGAACTGCGTCCGGTCTCGCGGATCCTCGCGGGCGATGTCTCTGGGAGGCGATCGAACCTGCGGTCGATGGTGGGGATGGACCTGGTCTGCCCCAGCGAATCCGAGTTGCGCGACGCCCTCCACCTGCACACCGAGGGGCTGCCCCTGGTGACCTGGCGGCTTTTCGAGGAAACGGGCTCCAAGGCGGCGCTGGTCACGCTGGGCGCCGACGGGTTGCTGGCGTTCGAGCGGCTTCCCGATGTGACGCCGGACACCGGCGAGTGGAAGCAGCGCCTGGCCAGCGAGCACGTGCCGGCGTTGGTGCCCATCGCCCTGGATCCACTGGGGTGCGGGGATGCGCTGCTTGCCACGGCGACGCTCGCGTTGGGCTCGGGGGGAACCATGCTCCAGGCGGCGTTCCTGGGCGCGTGCGCCGCGGGGGTGCAGGTGCAGCGGCTGGGGAACGTCGCGATCACGCCCGCGGACCTGCGCAACGCCATTGCTCGCATCCACACGGCGCACCTGACGTATGCGGGTCCCGACGCGGCCCGGGCGGCCAGCGCCTCCCACCTGAAACTCAGCCGAACCGGATAAACCGCATGATTACTTACGTACTCCCTACCCGCGATCGGCCCGAGCGTCTGAAGAGCACGCTGCGGGCCATTGAGCGCCTGGGCGATCACGGGGCGTGCGGCGGTGCCGAGGTGGTGATCGTGGACAACGACTCGCGCGAGCGGCTGGTGCCTCCAGCCGTGCTGGTTGGCGGGGTGAGCGTGCGGCAGGTGTGCCTTGCGCAGAACCTCGGGGCCGCGGCCCGGAACGTCGGCGTCCGTGAGAGCAACCCCGCCTCCGAATGGATCGTGATGCTCGACGACGACTCCTACCCGCTGGACCTGGGGTTCGTCCGCGCACTGCGCGAGGCCCCCGCGGACGTGAGCGCCGTCTCGGCGGACATCTTCCTGCCGGGATCGCGTGAGGAGAACACGGGCCCGCGCGAGTCGGGCGGCCTGCCCGAGGTGTTCATCGGGTGCGGGGTGGCGATTCGGCGCGGGGTGTTTCTGGCGCTGGGCGGGTACGACGCGTCGTTCGGGTACTACGCCGAGGAGTACGACCTCGCGGCGCGGATGCTGCTCGCGGGGTACCGCGTGTGCTTCGAGCCGCGGTTCCGCGTGCTGCACGCAAAGGTCGCCTCGCACCGGAACATGAACCTGATCCTGTCGCGCCTGGTGCGGAACAACGGCTGGGTGGCCCAGCGCTACGCGCCCGAAGCGTGCCGGCTCGCCGAGATTCGCGAGACGCGCGAGCGCTACCGCCGCATCGCCGCGAAGGAAGAAGCGCTGGCGGGTTTCGGCGAAGGGCTGGTCGCGCTGCGCCGCACGATCCGGGGGCAAGTCCGCACTCCAATGCCGGTGGGGCTGTGGGATCGGTTTACCGGCCTGGCCTGCGCGCGGGCCGCGTTGCGGAAAGCGCACGCGCAGCGGCCGTTCGCGACCGCCGCGATCGTGGACGGGGGCAAGAACGCCTGGGTCGTCGGCAAGGCGTTGGGCGAACTGGGTGTGCGGCTGACGGGCGAGGGCGAAGACGCGCACGTCACCGTGATCGGCACCATGTCTCCCGGCCCGATGCTGGATTCGTGGGCACGCCGTGCCCGGTGGCAGGGTCCGCACACTGCGCGGGTGATCGCGCCATGGAACCTCACCGCCCCAATTGCGGAAGGCCGCGCCAGCCCCGCCATGGCTGCTTGACCCTCAACGCGCCGGCAGGATTCGCAGGTACTCGCGGTTGGGCGAGTTGTCGGGGAGCAGGGATTCCAGGATCTCCAGGATCGTCTCCCGCTGTCCAGGCCACATGAACAGGGCCGCGTCGTCGGTGCGGACCCAGCGGAACGCGGAGTGCTCGCTGTCGGGGTGGGGCATCCAGCCGTGGCGCACCTCCGCGGCAAACCGCGGGCTCATCACGATCGCGTCCAGCGACGCCACGAAGAACGGGTGGACCTGCTCGAGCGCCCACAGGCCCACTAGGTCGGGGCTGGAGGGTGTCAGGCCGACTTCTTCGGCGAGTTCGCGCAGGGCGCACTGCACCGCGGATTCGTTCGGCTCCACGTGCCCCATGACCGGGTGCCAGGTTCCCGCCAGCGGCTCTTCCGCGCGCAGGAGTTGCAGGAAACTCACCGTGCCGGTGTGCTCGGGCGGGCGGGTGAAGAGGTAGACATCCACGATGTCGGTGCGGACGCGCGGGCCGGGGCCTGGAGATTGGGTGCTCACGACATTCGCGCGGGCGAGCGCGCTCCCGTTCCGCGATTCGCGTTCGCGAGCGCCGCCCGGAGCACCCGTGCCTTGTCGAGCGTCTCACGCCATTCCGAGGCCGGGTCGGACTCGGCGACGATCCCCGCGCCGATGCTGTAATCGAGCGTGCCGCGGAGGGCATCGGGCCCGCCCGGCGTTGGCGCCCCCGAGAGCAGGGCCGAGCGGATGGTGATGTTGAAGGCGAAGTGGCCGGTATCGCTGACGAACCCCGCCGCGCCGCAGTACGGCCCGCGGCGCACCGGCTCGAGTTCGTCGATGATCTGCATGGCGCGGATCTTGGGCGCGCCGGTCACCGACCCGCCGGGGAATGTGGCCCGCAGCACATCGTTCACCGAGGCCCCGGGGCGCACCTGCCCCGACACCAGGGCGGTGGCCTGGAGCAGTCGGCGCGAAGATCGCTCGTCGCCGTGCTCTTCGATGGCTCGTTCCTCCTCGACGCGAACCGAGCCCAGATCGCACACCCGCCCCAGATCGTTGCGCATGAGGTCCACGATCATGGCGAGTTCCGCGCGGTCCTTGGCGCTGTCGCTCAGATCCTCCCGGGAGCCGGGGTGCGCCGGGCGGGTCCCTTTCATGGGCCGCGTGGTCAGCCGTCCGCTCGCCGGGTCGTAGTCCAGGAACAGTTCGGGGCTCGCGCCCGCCAGCACGAACCGCCTCGCGCCGACATCGGCTTCGACGTACACGCCGAACCGGGGCGCGGCCGGCTCGAGCAGCGCCCGCCACAGCGCCCGGGCCGACCCCTCGAACCGCGCCGAAAGCCGGTGGGCGAGGTTGATCTGATACACGTCTCCCGAACGGATGTACTCAAGCACCCGCCGGACGCCGGTGATGTAGGCCCGGCGTCCGGTTCGGGAGGCGGGCCGGAGCACGCGGAAACCGGAGGAAGGCGTGGTTTCGCGCGGGATCGTCAGGCCGCGCCCGAAACTCCACCAGCGTGAGTTTGCTCGATCGAAGACCAGCCCATCAGGGCACTCCACCCAGATCGCCTCCGGCCATGGGCGGTCGCTCCGCGCCCGGAGTGGGGCGCGGCTCTGGGCCTTGGGCTCCAGGGCGCGGCCATGGTCGTACGAAACCCAGCCGATCATGCCTCCGACGAAGGGGGGGTAGTCGTTTGGTGCGGTCGGGATCAGTGGCCGCGCCAGCCGCTCGGCCGCCAGAGATGGGGGGGCCACTCCTGTCGGGGCGGCGAGCACGCACCACCGTGACGCGACGGGATCGCCGGACCACAGCGCCGCGAGGGGGCGATTCGCGGGCCAACCGGCCAGCGCCTGCTCGGGCGTGAGGTCAAGATCGATGATCCGGGCGGTCACGCGGGATGCTACGGGCAAAAAACCCCGGAATTCGTCCTTTCGCGCCAGCGTTCCTAGACTTCCGACACGGCCCCAACGCGCGTTCGCCCGGGGCCAGAAATATCCAATCAAATGCCGAACTGTGGCCATTGAGATCGGAGGGGCGGTGGAGCCCCGGAGCACCGATGAAGACCGCGCGTCGGCTGATGCAGGTTGAAAGGGATTCGATGACCACCGCGAAGTCCCGTCCGTCGATCCAGCACGCCGCAGGGCAATCCTCCAAGAAGGTCTCTCGCAAGTTGGACGAGAGCGTCGCCCCGCTCCCCAACATGCGCAACAAGCCGGGCAAGATGGTGTACTACTTCGGCAAGTCTCGGTGCGAGGGTGCCGCGGACATGAAGCCCCTCCTGGGCGGCAAGGGCGCCAACCTCGCCGACATGGTCTCCATCGGGCTGCCCGTGCCCCCCGGCTTCACCATCACCACCGATACGTGCGCGGCCTACTACCGCAACGGTCAGCGGCTGCCCCACGGCCTCATGAACGAGGTCCACAAGAACATCGCCGTCATCGAGAAGGAGACCGAGAAGCGCTTCGGCGACAACGGCAACCCGCTGCTCGTCTCCGTCCGCTCGGGCGCCGCGGTGTCGATGCCGGGCATGATGGACACGATCCTGAACCTGGGCCTGACCGACGCCAGCGTGGTCGGGCTGGCCAACAGCACGGGCAACACCCGCTTCGCGTACGACTCTTACCGCCGCCTCATCAACATGTTCGGCGACGTGGTGATGGGCGTGGACCACCACCACTTCGAGGAAGCCTTCAACAAGATCAAGACCAAGTACAAGGCCAAGACCGACACGGACGTGCCCGAGCAGGGGATGATCGAGTTGTGCGACGCGTACAAGGCCGTGTACCAGCGTTTCAAGGGCGAGGTCTTCCCGCAGAACCCCTTCAAGCAACTTGAACTGGCGATCGAGGCGGTATTCAAGAGTTGGAACGGTGACCGGGCGATCTCCTACCGCCGCATCGCGGGCATCACGGGGCTCAACGGCACGGCCGTGAACGTGCAGACGATGGTCTACGGCAACATGGGCGACGATTCCGGCACGGGCGTGGCCTTCACACGCAACCCCGCCACCGGCGAGAACACCCTGTACGGCGAGTACCTCGTCAACGCCCAGGGCGAGGACGTCGTCGCGGGCATCCGCACGCCGCTGCACGTCGATCAGATGCCCAAGTGGAACAAGAAGGTTTTTTCTCAGTTGCTGGACATCAAGTCCAAACTCGAGAAGCACTACAAGGACATGCAGGACATCGAGTTCACCATCGAGCGCGGCACGCTGTACATGCTGCAGACGCGCACGGGTAAGCGCAACGGCTTCGCCGCGGTGCGGGTGGCGTGCGACATGGTCCGCGAGAAGTTGATCGACGAGAAGGCGGCCATCCTGCGGATCCCCGCGCAGGACCTGACCCAACTCCTGCTGCCCTCCTTCGACCCGTCCAAGAAGAAAAACATCGAGGTGCTGACCCGGGGGATTCCCGCCTCACCCGGCGCGGCCTACGGCACCCTCGCCTTCTCCGCCGAGGAGGCCGTCAAGCGGGCGCACGCCGGCGAGAAGGTCATTCTCGTCCGCAAGGAAACCAGCCCCGAGGACGTCGAGGGCATGCACTCCGCCGCGGGCATCCTTACCAGCACCGGCGGCCGCACCAGCCACGCGGCGGTGGTCGCGTGCGGCTGGGGCAAGTGCTGCGTCGTCGGCGCGGGCGAACTTGAGATCGACTATGTCAAAGGCAAGTTGACCGTTGGCGGCAAGACCTTCTCCCGCGACGATGTCATCTCCATCGACGGTTCCACCGGCGAGGTCATGGCGGGTCAGATCGCCACCGTCGAGCCCAAACTCTCCGGCGATTTCGCGCAGGTCATGAAGTGGGCGGACAAGTACCGCAAACTGGGCATCCGCACCAACGCCGACACGCCGGAAGACGCCGAGCGTGCCCGGTCGTTCGGCGCCGAGGGCATCGGCCTCACCCGCACCGAGCACATGTTCTTCGAGGGCGACCGCATCCGCGCCATGCGCGAGATGATCCTCTCGGAGACCAAGGAAGCCCGCACCAAGGCCCTCGAGAAGTTGCTCCCCTACCAGCGGGACGACTTCATCGGCATCTTCAAGGCCATGAAGGGCCTGCCCGTCACGATCCGGCTGATCGACCCGCCCCTGCACGAGTTCGTTCCCCACGAGGATGCCCAGCAGGCCGAACTGGCGAAGGTCATGGGGATCCCGGTCGCCAAGGTCAAGCAGCGCGTCGCGGCCCTGCACGAGGCCAACCCGATGCTCGGGCACCGCGGCTGCCGCCTGTGCGTCACCTACCCCGAGATCCTGGACATGCAGGTCCGGGCGATCGTCGAGGCCACCATCGACTGCCTCCGCAGCAACATCAAGGCGATGCCCGAGATCATGATCCCGCTCGTGGGCACCCGCAAGGAACTCGCGTACCTGCGGGACTTGGTGGAGCAGACCATCGCGGCGGTCAAGGATGCCGAGGACTACAAGCCGCGGCTGGACATCAAGATCGGCACGATGATCGAGATTCCCAGGGCGGCGCTCACGGCCGACGAGATCGCCGAGAAGGCCGACTTCTTCTCCTTCGGCACCAACGACCTGACGCAGATGACCTTCGGGTTCTCGCGCGACGACATCGGCACGTTCCTGCCCGACTACCTCGCCAAGGAACTGCTCCCGGGCGACCCCTTCCAGAGCCTGGACACCAGCGGCGTGGGCCAACTGATCGAGATGGGCGTCCGCAAGGGCCGCTCCAAGCGCCCCGACCTCAAGGTCGGCATCTGCGGGGAGCACGGCGGCGACCCCAGGAGCGTGTGGTTCTGCCACACGGCCGGGCTGGACTACGTGTCGTGCTCGCCGTTCCGGGTGCCGATCGCCCGTCTGGCCGCGGCCCAGGCCGCGATCCGCGACGGCAAGTGATCGTAGCGGTTGATGTGAACTTCACGGGCACGCTTTCGGGCGTGCCCGTTTTCCTTTGCTACCGCCGCCGACGCAGCGTCAGCCCCATCGCGCCCAGCAGGGGCACGATTCCCGCCGGCGCGGGGACCGGCCGCGCCTCGATCCGCAGCACCGGCTGGCGTCCGGTGGTGTTGTCCGTCGCCCAGCCCTGGTTGTTCGCGTTCTGCGAGAACCCGCTCGCGCCGATGGAGTTGTCGTACCAGCGGAAGGTGTTCCCCGCGGGGCAGGAGAGCACCATCCAGTAGGTCGCCCCGGCCGAGAGCGCCGGATTGCTCTGCGAGACCGTCGTAGAGGTGACCGGGTTCATGGGTTGCTGCAGAATGAGGAAAAGGGGGAGGGACTCGACCACCGCGCCCGGCGTGCCGTTTCCCGAGTCCGCGTGCAGCGTCGTCCACGCGAAGGGCGCGGAGGTTGCCTCGTAGGCCGTGACGATCGAGAAACTGTCGAAGGCCAGCCCGGCGGAGGGGACGGTGAAAGACACCGCGATGGAGTTGGTGGATGGGTTGGAGGAGGTGCCGCCCGCGGCGGTATGGACCAGGGACGGATTGAAGCCGAAGTTCGGGGCGAAGGTGTCGTGGATCACCACGGCCTGGGCGGACGACGACAGACCGATAGCAGCGACGACAAAGAGGCGAGAGTTCATGGTGGGGGTTCCTTTGGGGGTGTTTCACCCCCCAGGGCAGCGACGAACGTCGGGACTTGTCACGCGCGGCCGGAAATCGCTTGTGCGCCGCGCCCTCTCTGCACGAGCGGGCGAGCGTGACAAAGCGGGTGCGATATCGCTGGCGCGGGTGGTGGTGTTTCGAGTCGGAACGGTCGTTCCGAACGCCCGCCCGGGAGAATCAGCCATGCGAGTCGCGAGTTTGGCGATGGCCGTCATGACGACGGCCACGGCGTCGGCACAGGTGGATGTGTTCGGAGGGTTCTTCGTGCCTCCCGGCCCGGCGGGTTCGCGACTGGAGTTCGATCACGTCCCGGCCCCGGGCGCCGTGGGCACCGACTACTGGCTTTCGTGCGCCATCGCCCCCATGGACGATGAGACGCACATCCTCGTCGTGACGTTCGAGTGGCAGAACACCCCGGGCGGGGAGTGGTTCAGCAGCCCCGACAACGCTGTCAGCGTCCGGCCTTTCGAGACGCGTTGGTTCGATACCGGCGTCTTCTCGTCCACGGATGTGCCCTGGCGCACCGCGCTGCACTTCTGGGTGGGCGGTCCGATGGTGGTGAGCGGCGAGTTCGGCCATACCAGCGTGCTGCCGGCCCCGGCCTCCGTCGGGTTGCTCGTCTCGGGCGGCGGCGCGGTGCTGGTGCGCCGCCGCAGGAACTGATATGACTTGGGGCGCGGGCTACTTCGGCGGGATGGGCATCTTTGCGAGGGCCTTTTCCACGGCGTCGTTGATCGCGTGGAACGTCTCTTCGGCCTTGTAGGTTGTCGGCGCCACCAGCAACTCTCCGTTGGGGCCGACCACCGCGTAGCAGGGGAAGGTCGCCGCCCCGAACGCCACGGCCGTCTGTTCCGCGTTCAGCAGCAATCCCAGCGCCGGCGCGGGAGGATGATGCCCTTCAACCGCGCTCTCCTTGGATTTTTCGCGCACCGCGAGCGTGAAGGCCTGCACCGGCTTGCCCCCGTGCTGGGTGAGGAACGAAGCGAGTTCCGGGCGGGAGAGGCGGAGGTTCACCGACCAACTGCCGGCGAACTCCAGCAGCACGACCTGGCCGCGCAGGGAGTCGAGAGCCACGTGAGCACCGGAAGGAGTCATCAGATCAAAGGCCGGCGCCTGGGGGGGTCCGGCGGGAACCGGAGGCGGCGGAGGTGGGATATGGGCCGCGGGCCTCTCGATGGTGGGCACTTCTTTTCCGCCGTCGGGCCCGACCCCACCCCCGAGCAGGCCGCCGGGCGTTCCCGCGCCGGGAACAGGCACCGGCTGGGGCACGCGGTCTTCCGCGTAGCCCTCGGGCACCGAAACCCGTAGCGCCGCGAGCGCGTTGGGCGAGGGCGCGGTGTAGTCCACGCGCACGTCGGTGAACTCGACGATGCTCGAGGACGTGCCGCCCGGTCCCTCGATGAACCGCTCGATCTTTCGGGGCAGGTGGTCCTCGGCGCCAAGCCACCAGCGGGCCTTGTTCTTGCCCTGGTTGGTTTCGACGAGGATCACGTCGCACGTCACCCCGCCCTGCTCCTGCTGCGACTCGACGGTGTAGGCGGTGGCGCCGAGTTCTTTCTGGAAGGGCCGGTAGGAGGTCAGGTCCTCCAGGCGAGCCGGGTTGCTCAGGTTGTACGGGCGGACGCGCTTGGACTCCTGGAACGGCTTCTCGATGACCTTTTTCGCCTCGTGATCCACCCATTCCACGTTGAGCATCAGCCAGGCAATATCGAACTCTTCGGTGGGTCCTTCGCCGCCCTGCCCGGGCTGCGTCGTCGAGCCGGTCAAGCGCAGTCGCCACCCGGGGAGGATCCCCCCCGGCACGCGGCACTGGCTCGCGTCGGCCTGCACCGTTCGCGCCGTCCGCTTGAACAGCGTTCCCGTCGTGTACGACTTCACGTGATACCGGATCGACTGAGCCCTGCCCAGGGTTTCGGCGGCGTGCTGGAAGAGCACCTTCCCCGGGTCCTCGGTGGGCTTCTCCAGCGCCGGGGCGGGCGGCGGTGTCACCGCGGGGGCCGAACCATCGACGCCCGTAGCCTCCGGCGAATCCTCTTGTGCGAGCGCCGGCACGGCGCACATCGCGACCAGCAACGCCACGCGGTAGTACGAACTTGGCATGTCCCATTGTTCGCGCGCCGGAGCGGCGGAGGGGGCGGGGCGATCGGGCTATCCCAGCAGCACCCGCAGCGCGTTTTCCGGGTCTTCCTGCTTCATCAGGTGCTCGCCCACCAGCACGATGCTGACCCCCGCCCGGCGCAGGCGACGCAGATCGTCCGCCGAGTTTATCCCCGACTCGCTCACCAGCACCGATCGGTCTTCCACCAACTCGGCCAGGCGCAGCGTGTGCGACAGGTCCACCGTCATGGTCGAGAGATCGCGGTTGTTGATCCCCAGCAGGGCGTAGGCCCGGTGGGGGAAGCCCACGTAGGGCCGCACCCGCAGGAGGTTGTCCATCCCGTGCACCTCCAGCAGCACCGTCAGGTGCAGTTGCTGGGCCAGGATGAGCATGTCTACCAACGGACCTTCTTCGAGGCATTCGGCGATCAGGAGCACCGCGTCGGCACCGGCGGCGCGGCTTTCGTACAACTGCCAGGGATCGACGATGAAGTCCTTCCGAAGCACGGGGAGAGGGACGGCGGCCTTGATGCGGGCGATGAAGGACAGGTCGCCGCCGAAGAACTCCTTGTCGGTGAGGCAGGAAATCGCCGAGGCCCCGGCGCGGTGATACTTCACCGCGATGTCCTCCGGCCGGAAACCATGCGTGTCGTATTCCTTGCGGATGAGCCCCGCCGAGGGGCTGCGCCTTTTGATCTCGGCGATCACGCTGGTGACGCCCTTGCCGCGGCGGGTGACGGCGGTGAAGAAGTTGCGCGGCTCGGGCGTGCTCGACGCCCGATCGCGCATGACCTCGATGGGGGTCTGCGCCTTGGCCGCGCTCACCTCGCGCCGTGTGTGCTCGACGATCTGTTCCAGCGTGATGGCGCTCGCGGTCATCGCGGCGATTGTACTTTGCTCGCCCGCCGCCCGCGCGGATGCCGCCCCGCCGCCCGTCGCAGCGCCCGTCGCGCCGCTCCGCGCCGCGGAGCGAACCATCGCCTCCGACCCGTGGTTCTGGGGTCACGTGATCGGCGCGTCGCTCGTCCTCGTCGTGCTGTGGGGCAAGGGTGTGCTCCGGCCCGGCTCCCTCAAGAGCCAGCGCGCCGTGGACGCCCACCCGTGGTGGGTCTGGATGGCGTGCGCCGCCATCATCTGGCTGATACTCCAGGTCGGCCAGGGCGTCGCGGCCCAGGCCGCGGGGGTTGACCTCAAGCACCCCTCGATCGGCGACCAGGCGATCGTCATGCTCGCGGGCTACGCCGTCGGGCTGGCGTGCGCCGGCGTGCTGACGCGCCTTGTTTCCATGGCCGCGCCCAGGGCCGGCATGAGCATCACCCCTCGAACCGTGCTCGTGGGCGTTCTTTGCGGGGCCTTCGCGTGGCCGATCGTCACCTGCGCCGGATTCGCCGCCGCCGCGCTGCACCAGTTCGTCAGCGGCGAGCCCCACAACCCGATCGGACATCCCACGCTCAAGGCCTTTCTGGACAACCCCGGCAACCCGTGGGCGTGGGTGCTCATCGCCATCGCCGTGCTGGCCGCGCCCGTGTTTGAGGAGATCGTCTACCGCGGCTTTGTCCAGTCGCTGATCCTGCGGGCCACGGGCCACTCCTGGATCGCCATCATCGCGGCGTCCCTGGTCTTCGGGGCGGTGCACATGGGAATGGGCATCCCGTGGTACTCGATTGTCCCCATCACCGTGCTGGGCATCGCCATGGGCTTTGCGTTTGAGAAGACCCGGAGCCTGGGAGTGCCGATCGGGATGCACGTGTTCTTCAACGCGGCGAACGTGGCGGTGGCGGTGGTGATCGGAGGACAGGGAGGTTGACCGGCGCGGGCCTTTCGATTCCCCCTACCCTCCGCCCATGACCAAGCCTCGGATATTGACCGGCGACACGCCCACGGGCCGACTGCACCTGGGACACTGGGTGGGCAGTGTTGAGCGGCGAGTCGCGCTGCAGGATCAGTACGACTGCTACTTCCTGCTCGCGAACATGCACGCGTTCACGACGCGGTTCGACAAGCCGCAGGAGATCCGCCAGGACACCATCGAGATCGTGAAGGACTGGCTGGCCGCGGGGATTGATCCGCAGAAGTCCACGATCGTGCTGCAAACCGAGGTTCCTGCCATCGCGGAGTTGACGTGGTTCTTCGCGATGCTGCTCTCGTTTAACGACGTGATGGGGAACCCGACGCTGGTGCACGAACTCGAGACCAAGGGGCTGAAGGACAGTTACTCGTTCGGCTTCCCTATGTACACGGTGGGGCAGTGCGCGGACATCCTGGCGTTCCGGCCAGAACTCGTGCCGGTGGGCGAGGATCAGGCCCCGCACATCGAGATGTGCCGCAAGGCCGCGCGGAAGTTCAATCAGTTGTACTGCGGGGTTTCGAACCGCGCGGACGACCACGAGCACGTGAAACTTGGCGGGGTCTTCCCGGTGCCCAAGGCCCTGATCGGGCGCGTCGGGCGCCTCCCCGGGGCCGGCGACGGCAAGCAGAAGATGAGCAAGAGCCTGGGGAACGCGATCTTCCTGAGCGACGGGGCGAAGGAAGTCCAGAAGAAGATCAACAAAATCACCACCGGCCGCCAGAGCCCCACCGAGCCGGGCGACCCCGAGAACGTGCTGTTCAAGTTCGTCGAAGCCTTCATCACCGACCAGGCCCGCGTCGCCGAACTCAAAGACCGCTACGCCCGCGGCGACAACATCGGCGACGGGCACATCAAGGCCGAACTCGCGGAGGCGATCAACCGGCTGCTGGAGCCGATGCGGGCGCGCCGCGCGGAGTTCGAGACGCCGGGCGGGGATGACCGGATCATCGAGATCATCAAGGCGGGGGTGAAGCGGGCGAACGTGGTGGCGGAGGAAACGCTGTACCTGGCGAAGCGGGCAATGGGGCTGGACTTTGGGAGGCGGGTACTGGCGTAGTTGGGAAAATGGTCAGGGAACGAGAGACGATGAGTCATCCGGCATCCGGCGAGTTCAGTCGGCCACCAATCGAACCCAGAGTGACTCTGAAAGCGTTGGTTCGTCTCTGTACTTTCGGCGCTTTGGGGTGGGAAGGGGCGTGACGCCGTCTTCTGCCAGAACTTCGAGTTTGTGTTCACTCTCAAGTTCTAGCAAGCACCTGCGGTAACTGGAGGACGTGAATAGGTCGTCTGGCCTCAGTACCCAGTCATTTCGGAATAGACTGACTTGCCGCTGCCCGTTCTCAAGCTCCTTGAGGATGCTCCGCTTTGCAAAATGCACCGACGCTTCTATGAACAAGTCTCCATCATCGACGGAGGCTTGCAAGAGGTGAAACTCTCCGGGCATTGCGCCCTGTCCCCGGCCGATGGACTCCATGACCTCCTTCATGATCTTGAATCCAAGGGGGTGCTTGGTTGCGTGGAGTGACCTGCCCCCATCCTTCGGTCCACCCCTTATGAGAGTGTGACCAACTCCTCCTCCCGCGTGCGTACCCGCAGGCGCAGCGCAGCGGAGCCGGAGGGTACGCACGCGGCCGCGAACTCCTCGGGGGTCTGGTACCCCAG
>CAJPFG010000024.1 GCA_905339235.1 Phycisphaerales bacterium | reverse complement strand
CCAGCCGCCCCGGCCGTCATGAGCCGCGAGTTCGGAAGAGACGAGCCAAGGCATACCCCGTCATGCAGAAACCACGCAACACCCTGTGCCATCGCGATGCCGCCCACGGCCCATCACGCGCTAACTGAATGGCATTCCGCTTTAGCGCGCTTCAGCGCGACATGACGCCATGAAGTCCTGACGCCCTGACGTTCTCCGCTGAACCCTTCGACGCCGGCCGGTCATGCGGGATTCCAGCCCTCACCGCCGGTTCTCCTGCTTCATCGTGCACCGGATCGGCGAATCGAACTCGTAGATCACCCGGCCCATGTTGAGCGACTTGACCTCGCGCCCCAGGCTCACGCGGAAGATCAGCACCAGTTTCTGCTTCGGCCGGCTGCGCGACATGCTCGGGAGTTGGTTGAACCGCTTCAGCGGGTCGCCGGGCCCGTACTGCATCTTGAACGTCGTCTCGTCCGTGTACACGAAGCCGATCACCTGATAGTTCGATCCCAGCGTGTCCGTCAGCGTCGGCGCGGGGTCGTTCTTCTCCACCGCGGCGTCCAGGACCGTCAACTTCATGCCCCCGCTCACGTCCACCTGCACCAGCACCGTCGAGTCGTCCGCGTTGAAGTTCAGCACCTGGATCGGCCGCTCCAGGCCGGGCTTGGGCAGTTCGCTCAGCCGCAGCAGGGCCTCGCCGCCGATGATCCGGTTAGTCTTGCCCTCGTCCTCGATCTCCAGCCGGCCGTGCACGCCCAGTTGAATGATCGTGTTCCACGGGAGACGCAGCGACTGCGTGAAGCCCAGGCTCTGGCCCGTGTCCGCCCGGTACGGCACATGGATCGGGATCACCCGCGCGGGCGTCGATTCGGGCGCCTTGGTCTCGCCGGGCTGCTTGGAGCATCCGGCCATCACGGCCGCGGCCGCGACAGCAATCGACCACCTGAGTGTGCATTTCACGTGGAGGCCTCATTCCGGGGGGTGTTCTGGCGCGCACGATACCGCACCAGCATACCGGGCCCGGAGGCCGGGCGTTGCGGGCCGGCTGGTTTCAACGCCGAGTTCCCGCGTGGGCCCGGGACAACGGGTTCACGCGAACCCTTGCTTATCCTCCGACGTGCGAGACACATTGTCCATCCGACTGCCGCCAGAGTTGCGGCGCGAAATCAGACGACTCTGCAAAGAGGAGGGACGAAGCGTGAGCGAAGTCTGCCGCGAAGCGCTGCGCCGATTCCTCGCAACTCGGGCGACAAAGTGCGAGTTCCCAAGGAGAGCATGAACTGCCCCACGAACCCTGTGCTCAATACCTGTAATGATCCGCCTTGTACGGCCCGTCCACCGAAACTCCGATGTACGACGCCTGGTCCGCTGTCAACTTCGTCAGCCGCACGCCGAGTTTTTCCAGGTGCAGCCGGGCCACCATCTCGTCGAGTTTCTTCGGCAGCGTGTACACCTTGCCGGTCTCGTACCGGATGCCCGACATCGTCGGCTTGCCGTTGGCGCTGGCCCACAGGTCCATCTGCGCCACGACCTGGTTGGTGAACGAGGCGCTCATCACGAATGAGGGGTGCCCGGTGGCGCAGCCCAGGTTCAGCAGCCGGCCCTCCGCGAGCACCAGGATCGAGTGCTCGCGCCGGCCGTCGTGCGACGGGAAGACCCACTCGTCGAACTGCGGCTTGATGTTCACCCGCTTCACGCCGGGGAACTTCGCCAGACCCGCCATGTCGATCTCGTTGTCGAAGTGCCCGATGTTCCCCACGATCGCCTTGTCCTTCATCCGCCTCATGTGATCCACCGTGATCACGTTCTTGTTGCCAGTGGACGTCACGAAGATGTCCGCCGACTCGAGCACGTCCTCCAGCGTCGCGACCTGGTACCCCTCCATCGCCGCCTGCAACGCGCAGATCGGGTCGATCTCCGTCACCACCACCCGCGCCCCCTGCCCCTTGAGCGCCTGGCAGCAGCCCTTGCCCACATCGCCGTAGCCCAGCACCACCGCCACCTTGCCGCTCAACATCACGTCGGTTGCGCGGTTCAGGCCGTCCACCAGCGAGTGACGGCAGCCGTAGAGGTTGTCGAACTTGCTCTTGGTCGCGCTGTCGTTCACGTTGATCGCCGGCAGCGCCAGCGTCCCGGCCTTCTGCATCTCGTACAGGCGGTGCACGCCCGTGGTCGTCTCCTCCGACACGCCCTTCACGCCCGCGAGCATCTTCGTGAACCGCCCGGGGTTCTTCTTCTGCTCGTCGCGCAGCAGGTCGAGGATCACGCCCCATTCCTCCGGCTCGCTCGCGGCGCTGAACGCCGGGACCGCGCCCTGCTTCTCGAACTCCGCGCCCTTGTGCACCAGCAGCGTCATATCCCCGCCGTCGTCCAGGATCATGTTCGGGCCCGTCCCGTCCGGCCACGAGATCGTGCGCTCCGTGCACCACCAGTACTCGGGCAGCGTCTCGCCCTTCCACGCGAAGACCGGCGTCCCGCGGGGGGACTCGGGCGTGCCGGTGCGTCCCACCGCCACCGCCGCCGCCGCGGAATCCTGCGTGCTGAAGATGTTGCACGAGCACCAGCGCACATCGGCACCCAGGTCCACCAGCGTCTCGATCAGCACCGCCGTCTGCACCGTCATGTGCAGCGAGCCGGCGATCTTCGCCCCCGTCAGCGGCTTGCTCGCGCCGTACTTCTCCCGCAGCGCCATCAGCCCGGGCATCTCGTGCTCGGCCAGGCGGATCTCATGCCGGCCCAGCGCGGCCAGCGCCAGGTCCTTCACCTTGAAGTCAAGGGCATGGCTGGGCTTCACAGGTGCTTTGCTCGGTGCGCTCGTCATGGGATCTCCGCTGCTGGTTTACTGGATAAGGAACTCTCGGCTTACGTCTCGCGTCTCACCCGCATCTTCCCGTCGCCGCGAACAGGCCCGGGCCCTTCGCGTCCGGCTCTTCGGGCAGTTCGTGGTACAGACAATCGACAAACCCCGCCTCCGTCATCATCCTCGTCATCTCATCCTTCGAGAATCCGAGGTGCTTGTGGCCCATCAGCCGACGGTATTCCTCCCGTCCGTGCGACAGCATGTCCACGATCAGGACCTTCCCCCCGCCGCGGCCTCGCCTCAGGATCCGTCGCATCTCGCCCAGCGCGCTCGCCGGGTCCTCGACGTGGTGCAGCACCAGCACGCAAACCGCCGCGTCCACGCTCGCGTCCGCGAGCCCGGTTGTCTCGATCGCCGCCTCGACGAAATCGACGTTGACGACGCGCTCCAGCCGCTGCCGCGCCGCCGTCAGCATCGGCCCCGACTGGTCCACCGCGTACACCCGCTCCACGAACGGCGCCAGGAACTCCGCGGCGTTGCCGGTTCCGCACCCCAGGTCCGCGATCACCCAATCCCGGTGGATCAGGCTCAGCAACGCCACGCTCGTGAACCGACCGCCGAACAACTCGTTCCGCAGGTCGTCCCACTCGCCCCCATGCCGGCCGAAAAACGACTGGCTGTCCGTCCGCCGCTCCGCCAGCACCGCCCGCAGCCTCTTCTGGTCTTCCTTCAGTTCATCCTGTGAATCTACCTGGCCGCGCACCGCCGCCCAGAGCGTCCGGGCGTCAGAAGTCAGATCGTCCGGCACGAGGCTGAACAGCGTCGCCGTCCCCTCGTGCCGCCGCGCCAGCCAACCCGCGTCCGCCAGCGTCTTGAGATGCCGGCTGACCGTAGATTGGGGCAGTTGCACGACCTTTCCGATCTCGCCGACCGAGAGTTCCTGGCCCTCCACCAGCCGGAGCAGACGCAGCCGTACCGGGTCACCCAAGGAGGCGAGGCGGTCAACCAAGGTGATGGCGGGAGAAGGCTTCATCCGTATATCCGGATGAAGTGTAGAAAGACCGCTTCCAGGGTCAAGCGCGGTTATTCGGGCCTGACGGACGAAAGCGTGAACTCCTCAGGCGGCAACCCGAAGGTCGGTCCCGGGACCTCCCCCAGCCGCCGGGCCTCGTCATTGAGCCGGGGGCTGTCTGGGAGCAGGAAGTAGGCCATCCGCAAACGGCGGATCTGCTTGGCCCGGTCGCCCAAGGCCCCGTAGAAGTTGGACAGTTCGACCTGAACCTGCCACGACTTGCCCTGATCGAGTTTGGCCGCGGTCAGGAGGGCCTGCTGGGCTTCGTCGAGGTTCCCGAGTTTCACGGCGTAACGACCCTGACGGATGTAGTCAGCCACGCGCCCTCGTTCCGAGGCGGCCCTGGCCAGCAGGGCCTGCAACGCCGCCGTCTCGTTCGCCTGGTACATGGCCTCGGCCTGCGCATCCAGATAGTCATCATTCAGCGGAGAAACGTCGGTGCACACGTTGAGTTGCTCGATCGCCGGGCGAGGCTCGCCCGCCGCGATCAGCGTCTTCCCCAGCCGGTACCGCACGTCAACCTCTTCCGGGCGACGTGTCACGTAGGTCGTGTAATCCGCCTTGGCCGAAGAGTAATCCTCGCGCCGGTACGAGTCGTCCGCATCCCGGAGCACGATGTGGAGGGGACGGTTGTTTGAGCACGCGGCCAGCAACGCGGCCAACAAGGACAAAGCGAGCAACGCGACGCTGCGAAGGTTCGACATCTCTGGACTCCATTCCGAAAAACCGGCCCGCCTCAGGCGCGGGGCATGGGTGTGGGATCATGCTATCGTCCGAACTCCGCCGGAAACACCACCGTCGCCGCACCCGATCCGACAGCCCCGTGAATGCCCGAAACCGTCCTTCTCCAGCACGACCTCCCCGATGGATCCTCTCATTTCGACTGGATGATCCAGCGCGATGATCCACGTGCCGGCCTGATCACGTTTCGGCTTCAGGACCGGATCGACCACCCCTCCTGCGGGGGGTTCGATGCCCGGCGCCTGCCCGACCACAGGGCTGCGTACCTGACCTTTGAAGGCCCGGTGGCCGGCGGCCGCGGGATAGTCCGCCGGCTGGCGACAGGCCGCGCGACGGCCGGGGAAACCGGTGGCGAGATGTTGGTGACGGCGGACTTCGGCGCGGGCCCGCGCCGCTGGCGGGGCAGGTGCATCTCGGGCGAACTGTGGAGATTCGAGGAGAAGACCGCCGAAACTCCCTGACATCACGCCCCGACTCGTGGTACGCTTTTGCAGTTCACGGGCCCCCCGTTCGGGCGGGCGACAACCCAGGAGGCACCCATGCGAGGATCGTCGATCCGTTTGCATCCCGAAGCCGCCCCGGGAGTTCCGGCCGAGCCGCCCCCGCCGAAAATCCAGGCGTTCGAATCGAAACTGGGCGCCAAGCGGCACGAGGATGCCTGGAAGCGATCTCCGAACGTGACCGGCACGGGCGCGATTCACGTCCGCACGTTCCACTGCAAACTCTCCGACGATGCGATCGGGTATCTCGATCAGCAGATCAACGAATGGCTCGACGCGCACCCCCAATACGAGGTGAAGTTCTCGTCCTCCAAGGTCGGCGAGTGGACCGGAAAACTCGGGAAGGAAGCCCACCTCGTCGTGCAAGTCTGGGTCTGATCCGTCCGGGCTTCCTTTCGGA
This sequence comes from Phycisphaerales bacterium, assembly GCA_905339235.1. GTDB lineage: Bacteria > Planctomycetota > Phycisphaerae > Phycisphaerales > UBA1924 > RI-211. Next base: position 30,119 of record CAJPFG010000024.1, on the reverse strand, counting down.
ATCCGAACACGCCTTTTGCTGTGCGCCGTGCGCGGCCTGACCCGATAGCGCCCCGGTGTGCGGCCTCATCGGCATCCTCGTTTCTCCGGACCAGCGCCCGGCCTTCTCGCCCGAGGAGTTCACGCGCGCCCGCGACCTCATGTCCCACCGCGGCCCCGACGGCGCGGGCGCCTGGGACGGCGGCCACATCGTGCTGGGACATCGGCGGCTGGCGGTGATCGACCTCTCACCCGCGGGGGCGCAGCCCTTCGCTCATCCCCGCGGCGTGCTGGTCTACAACGGCGAACTCTACAACGACGCCGCGCTGCGGTCCGAACTGTCGCGCGAAGGCTGGGAGTTCAAGTCCGGCGCGGATTCCGAGACCGTGCTCGCGGCGCTGATCACGTGGGGAGAGCGTGCGCTGGCGCGTCTGCGGGGCATGTTCGCTCTCGCGTACTACGACACCGCGACGCGCCGGACGCTGCTGGCCCGCGACCCCCTGGGCATCAAGCCTCTTTACTGGACACGATTCACCCGCTCGCGCGTCGAGCACCTTGCCTTCGCGAGCGAACTCCGCGCCCTGATCGGCCTGCCCGGCCTGGCCGTGCGCCCCGACCTTGTCGCGGCCAGCGCCTACCTCACGACCATCCGAACCACGCTCGGGACTCGCACGCTGTACGAGGGCCTCTACACGCTCGAACCCGGCGAAGCCGTGTGGATCGACGGCGAGTCCGGAACGCTGCGGGCAACGCCCGCGCGCCTTTCAATGCATTCGCAACCACCGCGCCCGAAGGAAGAACTCCCGGATCAATCGGTTCACGATTCAGTCGCGGAGTCCGTCCGTCTTCACCTTCGTTCCGACGCCCCGACCTGCGCCCTCCTCAGCGGCGGGCTGGATAGTTCCATCCTCTGCAGCGCCGCGAAACGAGAACTGCCCGAACTCTGGACCTACTGCTCGGGCGCTCACGAATCCGGCGCCGACGACGACTTCGCTCACGCCGCGCGGGTCGCGGAGGTGATCGGGTCGCGCCATACCGAGGCGCCCGTCACCGCCGAAATGTTCCGCGAGCGATGGCCGTCGATGATCGACGCGCTCGCCCTTCCGCTTTCGACCCCCAACGAAGTCGCGATCAACGAGGTGGCCCGCCGGCTGCGCGCCGATGGGAACGTGGTCACCCTCAGCGGCGAAGGCGCCGACGAACTCTTCGGCGGGTACGAGGTTCCCTTCCGCAACGCCGCGGCCTTCGAACAAGCCGCGGGGGCCGGCGCCGATTCCCGCGACGGCGGGACCTTCCAACTCGACGATGCCGCCTGGATTCCGAGGGATGCGAAGCCCGCGATCCTGAACGAGGACGTATGGCGCCGGCTGGAGTCCGACGCGGTCCTGATCGACGACTACCGGACGAGATTCGCCCGCTGCCGCGCGGAATCGGGGGATTCGGACCCCCTCCAGGCGCACTTCCGCTTCGTGCGTCAGGTCAACCTGGCGGGACTTCTGCTGCGGCTCGACACCGCCACGATGCTGCAAGGCGTGGAGGGCCGCACCCCGCTTGCGGATGTCGAGATCGCCGCGCTCGCCGATTCGCTCCCGTCTCGATGGAAGTTCGACGACACCCTGCAAGGCCCCGCCGCAACCAAGGTCGCGCTCCGCCGCGCATTCGCGCACGATCTGCCCGCGGAGACCATTGCGCGGCCGAAGGCAAGTTTCCCGCTCCCGTTCCAGTCGTGGGTCGCGGATCAGGCTCACGTGCTCCGGAGTTCGAGTTTCGCGCGACTGCTCTTTACCGAAGCGGCGATTGCCTCGGTCGTCTCACGCCCCGCCGACCTCTGGCGCCTGGCGTGGCCCATGATCAATCTGGCCCTGTGGGGGAGGCGATTCGGGTGAACAGCCCGGCACACGCGGCACACGCCGCGCCGTCGTTCGGTCCGGATGTCGCGAACGAGACTCCACGCTGCATTCATCGCGTGCTGCTTCCGATGCTGCTTGAATGTTCAACGCTTGGTTCGCCGAGAAAGCCCCAGGTCCGAGAAGGCCGCGCAGCGCCGAACGCTACCAGGCAACCGGCCTCTCGTGCCTGCTCGGCGACGTGCTGGACCTTTCGACATCGGGAGTGCGAATCCGATGTCACCAGAGCCCGGCGGTGACCAAGGGCGACACGGTGTCACTCGCGATCAAGTCCGAATCACAGAGCGTGCGGGTTTCGGCGCGAGTGGTGTGGGTACGACGCGCGGGCCTTCGCGGCGCGCTCGTGGGGCTGCAGTTCGTAAACGTGCGCCCGGGCATCGCCGCGGCCCTCGAACAGTTGGGGCGCTATGGCTTCATCTCAACCGATGCCACCGCCACGGGCGAGTCGGCCCAGGGCGAGCCGGTTGGACAGCCCGTGCAGGCCGCGGTCGAGGTCGAGGATCTCTACTCGATGCTCGCCGTTTCGCCTACCGCCACCGAGGACGAGATCAAGCGGTCGTATCACCGGCTGGCGCTCGAACTGCACCCGGACCGCAGCGGTTCCCAGGACGCGGCCGCGAAGTTCGCCGACGTGGCGAAGGCGTACAAGGTGCTCCGCAGCCCGTCGCTCCGCCGCCGATATGACGAACTGCTCGCGCGGTGCGGGCTGGTTCCTCGCCGCGAAGCGGCCTGACAGACGAGCAAACTACCCGCCGGCGGCGCCGAGGAGTTCCCGCGTGTAATCCTCGCCAGGGTGGGTGAAGATCTGCTCGCGCGGGCCTGTCTCCACGATGCATCCCTGCTTCATCACGACAACGCGATGTGCGACATGGCGCACGACTCCCAGGTCATGGGTGATGAACAGGTACGCGAGCCCTCGTTCGCGCTGAAGGTCGGTGAGCAGGTTCAGAATCTGCGCCTGCACCGACACGTCCAGGGCGCTCGTGGGTTCGTCGCAGATGATCAGCCGCGGCGAGATCGCCAGCGCCCGCGCGATCGCGATGCGCTGCCGCTGGCCCCCAGAGAACTCATGAGGGAACCGCCCGGCCGACGACCCCGGAAGGCCGCACTGTTCCAGCAGCGCGGCGGCGCGGCGCGCGGCTTCGGCGCGGCCGCACACACCATGAACCACCAGCGGCTCGGCCACCGCCTCACCCACGCGAATCCTCGGGTTGAGCGACCCGGCCGGATCCTGAAACACGATCTGCACGCCGCGGCGCACCCGCCGCAACGCGGCCCCACGCGCGCGCAGGACATCGACACTATCGAAAACCACCGACCCGTGATGGACCGGCACCAACCGCAGGATCGCCCGCGCCAGCGTGGACTTGCCCGACCCGGATTCGCCGACCACACCCACAGTTTCGCCCGCGCCCAGATCGAACGAGACCCCGCCGACGGCCGCGAACCCCGGGTCGCGCCGCCACCAACCGCCGCGACGAGCGAAGCGGACTGTGAGTTCGCGGACCTGAAGCAGTATTTCGCTCACGGGAGACCTTCACGCCGGCGAGGCGAGCAACGCGACAGAAAGGCCGGCGGGCATCCTATCGGCGAGCAGCCCTCGCTCGGCGGATCATTTCGCGCGCCGACCCACGGCGGCAGCCGAACCGCACCCACATTCCACGCCAGGATTTGACCCCCGCCGCGACGGCGTTACCCTTGCTGTCCACGGGCAGGTAGCTCAGTTGGTAGAGCACCGCACTGAAAATGCGGGTGTCGCCGGTTCAAGTCCGGCTCTGCCCATTGGTCGCGATTTCCACGGCGTCACACGTCCCCGTTGAGCATCTTGGGCGGAGTTCCGACGATTTCCGCCGGCGCCCGCCGGGCTGGGCCGAAGCGTGGAACGCGGCAATGCCCGCCACGAGCCCGGAAGCGATCAGGGAAACGCACAACAAGTGCTTTCGCATGGAAGATTCCGGATGTGCCGCGGAATGCGGCCACACCGTGAGAGCGGAGGCCGGCGGCCGATCGGCTGCACATCCGAGGCCGGTTTCTTGAGCCGGGCGTCAAATCGCTCAGCGGGCGGCGCTCCAACCGGTTTCCACCGGCTCGCCCGGAAGCGAGCCGCGGGGGACCTCGCGCCCCTGTGCGTCCGCGAGTTCCAGCCTGGCCCCCGCCGAGCGGAGTTGGGCCAGTTGGCGGCGGCCGATGCGGGCGCGGAGGGTGACCGAATCGCCGGTATACGTGCGGCCGAGAATCTCCCCGCGCTTCTCGATGAGCGTGACGGTCTTCGAGTCCTTCAGCGGGACGGTGACGAGAAACTCGTCAACACCGCCCTGCGCGGCCTCGAGAACGCGGCGCGTGAGTTCTTCGGCGCCGAGCCGTGGCCGACCGTCTTTGCCCGGGAGGGCGCAGATGGCGATGGAGCCCGCCGCCTTGCGCTGCCACACGAGCAACTCGGAGTTGTCCTTCAGGCGATCAACCTTGTTGAGAAGCAGGATTCGCTCCGGGCGCGCCACCTTGTCCTCGGCATGCTTGGACTTTTCCATCTCGTCGAAAAGTTCGTCGAGCACGGTGTTGACGGTTTTGAGTTGAAGTTCGGCCGCTGGGTCGGAGACGTCGAGCACGATCAGAAGCAGGTCGGCGTGTGTAGCCTCCTCGAGCGTGGCCTTGAAGGACGCGACGAGATGGTGGGGGATGTCGCGGACGAAACCGACGGTGTCAGAGAGCATGACGCCCACGCCGTGCCCGGCGTCCCATTGCCGCGTGCGAGTCATGAGCGTGGCGAAGGGTCGGTCGTCGGCGTAGGCCCCGCCGGCGGTGAGGGTGTTGAAGAGGGTGGACTTTCCCGCGTTGGTGTAGCCGACAATGCCGACCGTGAAATGTTCGCGCTTGCGGGCCGCGACCTCGCGTCGGCGGCGGGCCTGGATTATCGCCAGGTCGTGCTGAAGGGCGAGTTTGCGACGTTGAACGAGCCGCCGGTCGATTTCGAGTTGCTGTTCGCCCGGACCGCGGGTGCCGATGCCGGCGATGCCCCCTCCTCCGACGATGCGCTCAAGGTGGTCCCACATGGCCTTGAGGCGCGGGTAGGTGTATTCGAGTTGGGCCAGTTCGACCTGGAGTTTGGCCTCGTTGGTCGTGGCGCGGCCCGCGAAAATGTCGAGAATGAGTTCGGAACGGTCCACCACCTTGCGGCCGGTGCCCTTCTCGATATTGCTGATCTGCTTGGGGGAGAGATCGTGATCGAAGATGATCGTGGTCGCTTCGAGTTCGTCGCACAGGCCTTTGAGTTCCGTGATTTTGCCGGAGCCGATGTACGTGCCGGCCACCGGGCGTTCCAGCCGCTGGGAGCATTCGCCGACGACCACTGCCCCGCCTTGCTCGGCCAAGGCCCGCAACTCCCCGAAAGGGTCGCGCGGGTCGTAGTTCGAGTCGGGCAGCCGGACCGCCGCGAGGACAGCCCGTTCCGAGGCGACCTTGAGTTCTGTGCGTTCTTTGGGCATGAATGGGGGCGATGATAGGGCCGGCAACCGGCGCGCCCCTCGTTCCCTATCATCGATTCGAGCCGGGCGGGGCACTGGGCCCGGAGCGAGGAGCGTCGCGTGGCTGCACGAATGAGCGGTTGGAAGAGGGCACTGATCGTGATCCCGGCGGTTGGGGTCTGTGTGGCGGGTCTGGCGGGCGGCGCGGCGATCGGAAAGCGGATCGCGGGCGGCGAGCGCTCGCCGGAGGACTACGCGTTTTTCGACGAGGTCACCGAGGTCAAACACCTGCTTTCGCAACGCTTCGTCGATGTTCCCGACGACGAAAAACTCCGCGAAGGCGCGATCAAGGGCATGGTCGAGGCCCTGGGCGACCCGTACACCGTGTACGTTCCCGCGGCGGGCACCCGAAACTTCACGAAAGACCTGACCGGGGAGTACGTGGGCATCGGCGCCCAGATCAACAAGCCCGAGGGCTACCTGATCATCGTGACGCCCCTGGAAGACTCGCCCGCGTACCGCGCGGGGCTGATGGCCGATGACCGCGTCGTCGAGATCAACGGCACTTCGACGCTGGGGCTGGACGTGGACGGCTGCATCGACCTGCTGATGGGAGAGCCCGGAACAAAGGTGAAACTCCTGATCGACCGCAAGGGCGAGAAATTCGAAACAGAGATTACCCGGGAGCGGATCAAGGCCCGCGCGGTGAAGGGTGTGCACCGGACGACCCAGGACCCCAACACCTGGGACTTCATGATCGATCCGGGGCGTCAGATCGCGTACGTGCGGCTGAACCAGTTCACGCCCGAGTGCGCGGAGGAAGTGGCGGGCGCACTCCGGAGCGCCGGGGCCGAAACCGGCGGCGTCAAGGGGCTGGTCCTCGACCTGCGGTTCAATCCCGGCGGCCTGCTGAAAGAGGCGGAAGAAATCGCCGACATGTTCCTCGACTCGGGCGTGATCGTTTCGACGAAAGGGCGTGCGTACGAAGAGGTGGTGCGGCACGCGGAAAAGCCCGGGACGTTCCCCAACTTCCCCATCGCGATCCTCCTCAACGGGCAGTCCGCGTCGGCGAGCGAGATCCTGGCCGGTGCTCTGGTCGAGAATGACCGCGCGATCGCCGTGGGGACGAGATCCTTCGGGAAGGGGAGCGTGCAGTCGGTGATCGCCTTGAACGCCGGCAAGGGATCGGAACTCAAACTCACCGAGCAGGGGTACTACCTGCCCTCGGGCCGGAGCATCACCCGCAAGGACGACACCCCGACCTGGGGTGTGGACCCCACCGACGGGTTCTACGTCCCGATGTCCGACGAAGACGTCATCGCGATGATCGATGTGCGCCGGAAGAATGAGGCGCTCCACGCCCAGGGCAACGTGCCCGCGGAGACCGAGAACTGGGAAGACCCCGAGTGGGTCCTGCGAACGCTCAAGGACCCGCAGTTGGTCGCGGCGGTTCACGCCGTCCAGGCGAAAGTCGATACCGGCGAGTGGAAGACGACTGGCCAGAACGGCCCGCAGGGCGTGGCTGTGGCCTCGGGAGAGTTGACCGCCCTGACCCAGTTGCGCGTGCGCCTCGAGCGAGAACTGGAGCGGACCGACAAGCGCATCGACTCGATCGTGAACGCCGAACCTACCGCCGCCGACGCTCGCAAGGACTTCTGGGCCGACGACCTGGACCTCAAGGGCGGCGTTCTCGAAGTGCGCGACAAGGACGGCAAGGTCGTCGCCACGCTGGATATCACCGGCAATAACCTCGAGCGATGGCTGATCGACGCCGACGTGAAAAAGAAGTAGGCGTCTCCGGGCACGCCACCATGCTCATCCTCGGGCTTGAAACCTCCTGCGACGAGACCGCCGCGGCCGTGGTCGCGAACGGGCGCCTGGTCCTGTCCAGCGTCGTCGCTTCGCAGACCGAACTGCACGCGGAATACGCGGGCGTGGTGCCCGAGTTGGCCAGCCGCGCCCACGCCGAGCGGGTGCTCCCGATCGTTCGCGGGGCTCTGGAATCCGCCGGCGTCGGGCTGGGAATGATCGACGCCGTGGCCGTGGGCAACCGGCCCGGATTGATCGGGTCGCTGCTCGTGGGAGTGGCCGCGGCCAAGGCGCTGGCGTGGTCGCTGGGAAAGCCGCTGATCGGCGTCGATCACGTGCACGCGCACCTGTACGCCGGCGCGCTGGCGGAGGACGAGGCAGAAACCTCGCCCGACGGGCTCGGCACCTCGCTGTTTCCCGCCCTGGGCCTGGTCGTGAGCGGAGGGCACACGAGTTTGTACGAACTGGATTCGTGGCTCAATCCGCGCCGGTTGGGCGCGACGATCGACGACGCGATGGGCGAGGCGTTTGACAAGGCCGCGACCATTCTCGGGCTCCCGTACCCGGGCGGGCCGAATCTGGATCGGCTGGCGAGCGAACCGGGCGCGAACGAGCGGGCCGTTGACTTTCCCGTGAGCCGGCTGGGGCGCGAGTCCCTGGATTTTTCGTTCTCCGGCCTGAAGACCTCGATGCTCTACGCCGTCCACGGCGTTCCCGGCGAACGGTCCGGCGGGCCCGCCCCGCCCCCGCTGACGGCGGAACGCCGGCGGGACCTCGCGGCCAGTTTTCAGCGCGCGGCGTGCGCCGCCGCGGTCTTGAAGATCGAACGGGCGGTCGAAGTCGCCGGACAGCGCGGGGTGCGATACCGGGCGCTGCTCACGGGCGGCGGGGTCACCGCGAACTCGCGCCTGCGGCAGGAACTCGCGCAGGTCGCGGCCCGACGGGGCCTGCCGCTGGTGATTCCGCCCGTGGCGTGGTGCGTGGACAACGCGGCGATGATCGCGGGCCTCGCCGGCGAACGGCTGCGCTGCGGCAGGGCCGATGACCTCTCGTTGCAGGCGGTTCCGACCACCGCCGTGTGAACACCCCGACCATGCACGAACCGATCTGGGTCAATCCGCCGCACCCCGCCTCGATCGACGAGGCCGAGTTGCTCAAGCAATGCCGGATGAGCAAGCAGCGGACCGGCGGCCCGGGGGGGCAACACCGCAACAAAGTGGAAACGGCGGTGAACCTGATCCACGAGCCGACAGGCCAGGAATCACACGCGGGCGAACGCCGCAGCGTTACGGAGAATCACCGCGTGGCGCTCCGCCGGTTGCGGCTGATGCTGGCGATGGGAGTCCGCTGCGAGGTGCCCGCGGGTGACTGCCGAAGCGAACTCTGGCGCTCGCGGTGTGACGCCAGGGGCCGCGTCGCGTGCAACCCGGAGCACCACGACTACCCCGCGCTGCTCGCAGAGGCGTTGGACATGCTGTGGGCGTGCGGGTTGGACCCGGCCAAGGCCGCGCTCAGACTGTGCTGCACCGGCAGCCAACTCGTAAGGCTGATCAAGGATCACCCGGCGGCCATGGCGCTGCTGAACAACGCGAGAAGCGCCGACGGCGCCCGCCCCCTGAAGTAGGGAGGTGCCGCCATGCGAACCAAAGACGAATCGCGCCGGCTTCCGGCTCGCTCCCGGATCGGGCTCGATACGCTCACCACCTATGCCGGACCATGCCGTGAGCGGTTCCTCCGCAAAGATGCCATATCGAATCGCCTGCCTGTGCGACCTTCGCGACCATCGCGGCCGCGTGCTGCTGCTCAAGCGGAAAAAGGCGCCCAACGACGGCATGTGCTCGCCCATCGGCGGCAAGTTGGATGTTCAGACCGGAGAATCGCCGGCGCAGTGTGCGCAGCGGGAGATCAAGGAAGAGGCCGGGCTGGACATCCCCATCGAGCGACTCCATTTGATCGGCCTTGTGAGCGAGGCGGCGTACGAGGGCGGGGGCCATTGGTTGATGTTCGTCTACCGCGTCCTCGGCCCGGTCTGGGTGGAGCCCCACGAGATTCGGGAGGGGCTTCTGGACTGGTTCACGATGGACGAGTTGGAAGGGCTGCCGCTGCCGGAGTCAGACCGCCGGATCATCTGGCCGCTGCTGAAACGGGCGGAAACGCCGACCGGGGGCGCCCATCCGGGCTTCTTCGCGGTCCACATCGACTGCACGGACGGGGGCATGAGGTCGGTGGTGGAGCAGGAAACCGGCGGTCGATAGGGAATCCCGAGTGCCTCCGCTGAAAGCCGGCTCCCCCGCTTCGCAAGAATCGGGTAGTTTCCGGCGGAATGAACCCTCCGGCTCCGACGGTCAATAATCCCCTCGAAGGAGCGACCATGGGCATGACGCCTGATGTGCGTGGCTGGGTGCTTCGGTGGCTGGCGTGCGCGACGCGGGTTATGGGTGCGATCCTGGTGTCAGGGATGCTCCTTGCATCGGCGAGCGCCCAGGAGGCGCCCACGCTACAGGCGGACCCGGGCTCGGTGCCCAAGGACCGCCAGGCCAACAACATCGCGATCATCACGATCTATGGGGAAATCGACGGCGACGGCGTCATGGCGACGAGTGTGGAGCGACGGATCAAGATGGCCGAGCGGGCGGGCGCCAACGCCATCGTGTTCGAGATCAACTCTCCCGGCGGCGCCCTCGACGGCGTGCTGCGGATCTGCAACGCGATCAAGCGTTCGTCGATCACGAACACGGTCGCGTGGATCAACCCCGACGCCTACTCGGGCGGGGCGGTGATAGCGCTCGCGTGCAAGCGCATCCTGATCAACGACCCATCCACGTTCGGGGACGCCATGCCCATCACCATGGGCGGCCCGGTGATTCCGTTCTATCCCCAGAACATCCCGCCCGAGTTGCTCAAAAAGGTCCTGCCGCCGCTGCTGGCGGAGGTCGTCGATTCGGTACGCCGCCACAACCGGCACTTCGGCGCCTACCTATGGGACGAGTACCTCGTCGAGTCCATCGTCGCGAACGACGTCGAACTCTGGTACGTCCGCAACAGGGAATCCGGCACCAGCGTGTGCATCGATCGCACCGAGTTCGAAATGCTCTTTCCCGGCGCGGATACGGGCGGACCCACGCGCCTGCGGGGCGTTCCCGGCGCCGGACGGCCGCCCCGGGACGTCAAGGCCCCCACGGATATTCCCTTCCCCGCCGGCTCGGGCAAACTCGGGTCGGTCGCCTCGGATGTGGAGAGCCGCCACACCATCTCGACGCAGCGCCCGAAGTTCACCGCCGCCGACGTGGGAAAGTGGGAACTGCTCGACAAGGTCAGCGACGGCACCGGCCCCGCCACGTTCAAGACCTCCGACATGGTCTTCTTCGGGTTCGCCGCCAATGACATGCCGCTGGAGAACGGGGTTCCAACCCTCAGGCCCATCCGCGGCGATGCCGACCTCGTCACCTACTTCCAGGGCAAGCATGTCATCCGGTACGACCGGAGTTGGTCCGAGGGGTTGGTCGTCTTCCTGACCAACTGGCTGGTGCGGGGAGTGCTGATCGTCGTGTTCCTCATCGCCCTCTTCGTGGAGATGACCCATCCCGGAGCCATCGTGCCGGGCGCGATCGCGCTGTGCGCGCTCGTCGGCCTCATCGCCCCGCCGATGCTCATCGGGATGTCCGGCTGGTGGACGGTCGCGGCCATCGTCATGGGCGTGGTGCTGCTCATGCTCGAAGTCTTCGTCTTCCCCGGATTCGGCGTGGCGGGGGTCCTTGGGCTGCTCCTGCTGTTCGCCGGATTGGTCGGCACATTCCTGCCGCGGGGCGAAGGGATGTTCCCCGGAGTGGGCGAGGGAGGCCGGACGGCGCTGTTCGGCGCGACCACCGTGCTGCTGGGAATGGTGACGGCCTGCATCGGGATCTACTTTATCGCCAAGCACTTCAAGAGCCTTCCGGTGCTCGGACGGCTGGTGCTCCGCGACCCGGGCACCACGGAAGAAAGCGAAGGGTTCCTCGCCGAGGCGATGGGCGTGGAGAGCGGGGGCGTGAAAGTCGGCACAATCGGCGTTGCGATGACCCCGATGCGTCCCGCGGGGCGAGTCGAGGTGGGGGACCGGATGATCGATGCGGTGGCTGAATTCGGATTCATCGACGCGGGCACCCGGGTAAAGGTCGTACGCAGCGACGGGTTCAGCATCGGTGTCGAAGAAGTTCGAGGGTAACGCGTTGCGTTCTGGTCAGGGTGCGTAGTCTTCTGGGCCTATGGAAGACCTGTTGATCTGGGGTTTGGCGCTCTTGCTGCTGGCGGCCGTGCTGCTGGTGGTCGAGTTCCTCGTTCCGTCGGGCGGGGTGGTCGGTCTGACCGCCGCGGCGACTGCGATCGCGGGGGTCGTCTGCCTCTTCCTCGTGAATCCCATGTGGGGCGGGATCGGGACGCTCATTATCCTGATCGTCGGCCCATTCTCGCTGTATCTGGGTCTGAAGTTCTGGCCGCATACGCCGGTGGGCAAACGGATCATCGGCGAGCCCAGCGATGCCGAAAAGGAAGCCAGGGCCAAGGTCGAGTCCGACGAGCGCAAGCGCTTGCAGGCGCTGATGGGGCGCGAGGGCCTCGTGCTGACCGACCTGCGGCCCGTGGGCACGGTCGAGGTGGACGGCGTGCGGTACGACGCCCTGTCCGAGATGGGGTTCCTTCGCGCGGGGGCCCGCGTGAAGGTCGTGGGCGTCGATGTCGTCCAGTTGAAAGTCCGAGAGTTGCGCTGAAACTCAGGGTTTGGGGTTGGCGTTTCCTCCCGGGACCCGTGCCGGGCAGGATTCGCTATACTCGCACGCCGCGACGAATCCGCCGCGCAAGAGGACTACACATGAACACACCGAATCGTGGAGTCGTGGGGTTGCTCGCCTTGACGGGCGCGGCGTCGGCGGCGCTGGCCCAGGGAACCAGCGGCAGCAGCGGGGGACCCCTGGACGTGATCTGGGTCGTGGGCGCGGTGATCCTGGGGCTCGTCGCGCTGATCGTCTTCATCTTCCTGCTGCAGTTCTTCAACCTGTACATCCAGGCCTACACCAGCAACGCGAAAGTCGGGATGCTCGACATGGTGGGGATGAAACTGCGAAAGGTGGACATCCGCACGGTCGTGATCAACCGAATTCGCGCCGTGAAGGCGGGCATGGACATCCCCACCAACGCGCTCGAAACGCACTACCTCGCCGGCGGTCGCGTCAGCAACGTCGTCACCGCTCTCATCTCGGCCCGCAGCGCCAAGATCGACCTCCCCTGGTCCACCGCCACGGCCATCGACCTTGCCGGACGAGACATCCTCGAAGCCGTGCACACCAGCGTCAACCCCAAGGTCATCGACTGCCCCGCGGCCGTCGGCCCGCGATCCACCATCGACGCGGTGGCCAGGGACGGCATCCAGCTCAAGGTGAAGGCGCGCGTGACGGTGCGAACCAACATCGCGCGTCTGGTCGGCGGCGCCACCGAAGAGACCATCATCGCCCGCGTGGGCCAGGGCATCGTTTCGACGATCGGCTCGGCCCACGATCACAAGGCCGTGCTCGAGAATCCCGACGACATCTCCAAAACCGTCATGAAGTCCGGCCTCGACGCGGGCACGGCGTTCGAAATCCTCTCGATCGACATCGCGGACGTGGACGTGGGCGAGAACATCGGCGCCCAACTGCAGGCCGCCCAGGCCGAAGCCGACAAAAAGCGGTTCCAGGCCGAAGCCGAAAAGCGACGCGCACTCGCCCTGGCGTTGGAACAGGAAAACAAGGCGAAGATCGAGGAGAACCAGGCGCTGGTCACGCTGGCCCAGGCCGAGGTTCCCAAGGCCATCGCCGAGGCGTTCCGCAGCGGCAGACTCGGCGTGATGGACTACTACCGGCTTCAGAACCTGCAGTCCGACACAAGCATGCGGTCATCCATCGCCGGCGATGGCCCGGCGAAAGCCTGATCCTCACCGCCCGCTCGCCAGCGCGCTGTCCAGCAGCGAGCCGATGCGCCCCATTCGGTATTCCGCGTCTGACCAGATCGACACTCGTTGGGATTCCGGCGGCGCCACGCCGCGCGGCCCCCGGGCCGGCGCGGACTGGTTCGACGCCTCCGCGCGACTCGCGCGGCCGACCCTCAGATCGGTGAACAGATCGGCCTGGCTGGCAGAGGGCGCCACGGGATCGGGCAGGTCCCCCAGCATCCGCCCGGGGTCGTCCCCGATCAGGAAAACCGTGTCGTTGGGAACTTCCGCGAGGAGCAAGCCCTCGCCCATCGGCCGATAGGAGGCCTGCGGGAAGACGGCGGTGATCCCGCCCGCCCGACGCGCAAACAGGCGCGGGGCCCGATGCCCCAGCAGCCGCGTGCCCAACTCGATCTCATACACCCGCGAAAAATCCGACTCCGCATGCAGGTCGAGGGGTTCCAAAAGCAGTGAGTTCGCCAGGGGCGATACATCCTGAAACCCTGCCTCTACCGGGCGCAGTTGCGGCTGAGCGGGCTGCGCGAGGATGATGAGGAGCGCGAGCATTTGATCCCTTGTATCGGCCGCGAGGCCGAGTGCTCAGAAAACGATCCGGAAGGTAAGGGTAACCCCGGCGTTGGGATCGTTCTCCGGGATGCGGAGCAGGTCCTTCCCGCGGGCCGACCAGCGGTGCAGCGAGTCCAGCAGAGGCTTGTCCACGTCCGCCGAACCGGTGGTCTGCCCCGGCACGAACTCCGCGAGCAGGACACGCCCGCTACGCCCGAAAGTGATCCGCACAAGCGGGTTCTTCGGGCGATTGAGCACGATCGTGCTCGGGCTGAACCGCGCCGTCGCCGTCTTGATGTTCAGCCCCGGCCGGGCGATGGGCTTGCCCGGGCGGACGACGATGGCATCCTCCATCGACCGCGCGGCCGACTCATCATCCGCGCGCAGCCCGGGCTCCCCGGTCGGCCGCGCCGACTGGCTCTGCGCCGGCGAGGGCTCGGCATGCGTTCCGGGCAGCGTCGTTGCGGGCTGGTCGGCGGCGGGCTCCTGCAAGGTCGGCTGATCCGGCTGAGGATCAGGCGGGTTCAGCATCACCAGCGACGATTGCTGCGGCGCCAGCGGCGGCAGGATTCCCAGCAGCGAGGTTTCCGCGGGCGGATCCATGAGCAACGGCGGCGACGGGGTCTCGGCCCCGGGCTTCGGCTCGATCGCATCGGCTTGAAGCGTCTGTTCCGGAGCGGGCGCCGGGCCGGGGGCCGGAATGCGCGCCTCAACCTCCGCGGGCGGCGTTTGTCCCATCGGCTGCGAAGGCGACTCCGCCGGGGCCGTTTCCGTGGCAGCGGGCTCGTCCGGGGCGGCCTCGGCAGCGCGCGCCTCGGCCGATCGCGCCGCCTCCTCCTCCGACGCGGCCGCGCCTGGCGCCGGCGTCAGCCCGGCCTGCTCGACAACAAACTTCGGGGCCTTGTGCTCGGTTGCCTCCGCGAATCCCTTCCACGTCTGCACGTTGGCCGTGGACCCATCGACGCCGGGCGTAACTTCAATGACCGGCGGGGGCGGGGGTGGGGGTGGGGGTGGGGGTGAATCCGGAGGGCGAACCGCAATCGGCACGCTTTCAGGCGCCGGAGACTCCGGCGCCGGGGCGGGTTGCGGAAGCGACGGATCGCGCAGCAACGACTCCGGTGGCTCAGCAAGCACGAGCGGCTTATCGCCGCGGCGGCCGCCTCCGATAATGGAGTCGCCCAAACGCACCGCCACCAAGCCCGTCAGCGTGTGCACACCAAGACTGAGGGCGAGGGCCGTCAACACCGAAGTTCGTGAGGCGTGGTTCGCCACCTTGAGAATAATACGAGCCGGATCGGCCTCGGTGCGGGCGGTAAAACGCGCGAAACACGCGGTTGCGGAGCCCTACGGGCACAATCGTTCACATTCCCAGCGCCCGGGGTCCCGCGTGGCTCGCCAGACCGCCCGGTCATGCAGCCGAAATCGTCCCGCGACCCAGAGTTCCACGACCTTTGCGCGCAGCCGGAATCCTCCCCAATGCGCGGGGCGCGGGATGGCGCTCTCGTCCGTGAGCGATTTGAGGCCGAATCGGTGTGCGACGCCCCGAACCCGCGAAAGCAGTTCCTCGCGGGAGGACAGGGGCCGGCTCTGCTCGCTTACCCATGCACCCAGGCGCGCGATCATCGGGCGGGAGGCAAAGTAGCGGTCGTTGTGCTCGTTGGGCAGGCGCTCCGCGATCCCCTCGACGCGGGCCTGGCGCGCGAGTTTGTCCCAATAAAAGCACGCCGCGGCGTTGGGGTTGGCGATGAGTTCCCGCCCCTTTCGGCTCTCGTAGTTGGTAAAGAAAAGCAGCGACGGCGGCTCGATGTCGATGCCCTTGCACAGCACCAGCCTCGCCGCGGGGTGGCCGTCCGGCGTGGACGTGGCGATGGTCATCGCCGTGCCGAGTTCTTCCCCAAGCGTCTTGATCGCCTCGTCATACCACGAGCGCAAAAGGGGCAACGGATTCGGCGGGAGCGTCGTCGGAAGGCCCGGGCCGGCGAGGGCGTGGGTGAGGATCTCGCCCAGTAGCGTGGGAGGCTTGTTGGTCACGCACCATTCTTAGGGGGCGTCGAAGGCGCGGGGATCACAATCGGCGAGAGAAGCACGCCGCATCGGCCCGGCCCGGTGCCCGACTGGACGAGTTGCGCCAGCGTTGTCTCCGAAAAGGCCCGCTCGATCTGCGCGATCGCGCCGTCCAGTTTCTCGTGCAGCGGGCACAGGTTCACGTGCATCGGATTGCCCAGCGGGCACGCCGTGATCCGCCGGATCGGGTCCACCGCGTTCACCACATCCAGGATCGTGATCTCCGCGGCCGGGCGGGCGAGCACGAACCCGCCGTTGGGCCCGCGCTGCGAGTTCACGATCTCGCCCAGCACCAGATCCCGCATCACCTTGGACAGATACCCCGAAGGAACCTGGGTCCCCTCCGCGATCTCGTCCGCGCTCGCGAACCGCGGCCCAAGGTTCGCCAGGAACAGGGCCGCCCGCAGGGCATACTCCGTGGTTTGAGAGAACATCGATGACTCCCGCGGCGGCCGCACCAACTTCCCGGCAAAACCGGACTGAGACAGACTGATTTCGGCTTTCTTAGGGATCAGGCTTGCCATAGAGCGCCTCCATATCGCGGGCGTGGGCCGAGAACAGGGTTTCAAGGTCGTAGATCTCAACGCCCAGTTCGCCGGCCCGGTTTCTGGCGCGTGCTTCGTCCGCAAACGCGATGATCCCCGAGTTCATGGGCGTGCGGACCTTGTCGGTGTACAGGAACCTGGCCTGATCGGCCCGCACCCACGTCTTCGAGTCGTGATCGTGCACCCAGCGCTCCACGACCGTGATCCCGTCCGCCTGGCGCTCCGCGGAGAGTTCGCAGCCGATGTCGTCGAAGAGCGCTGCCTCGCGATGGCCGTCGCGCTCGATGATCGCCGCGCTCGAGCAGCGTTCCTCGCTGATCAACATCCCGCACTCGAAGCACTCATCGCGCCCGAGACGCATTTCCGGTGGACCCGTCAGCGGGTCGCCCTCGCACCCCGCCCCGCCCAGCAGGACGCACGCGAGCAGCAGTTGAGCGGTTCGATTGGTCATACCGGCGACCTCCTCGAGAACAAGATTCCCGCCGCGGCGAGCGGCAAGACCGTCCAAGCGGCCATCGCCCCCGCGAACATCCATCGCAGGCCTCCGCCATACGTGTCGGAGGCGTACAGGCCCGCCGGACCCAGCACGTCCAGCGAAGCCTCCGCCTCGTGCAGTGTCCACATCTTGAACACCTGCAGGGGGTTGCCCAGGCACAGGAAGAAAAGCGTCTCGATCTTCAGGCGGAAGGCCAACGCGCCCGCCATCAGGCCAAGGTCGGTGACAAACACGAGGACCAGCCACAGGAACACCGCCGTTCCCACCGCCACGCTCGCCTTTCGCGCGAGCACGGACACCAGCATCCCGACGCTGAGCATGCACACGGCCAGCCCGAAACTGAGCCCCGCAAGCCACACCAGACTCGCCGGGTCGGTGGTTTCGCCCTTCCACGCGAGGATGGCCGCGCACCCGCCCAGGCCCAGGCAGATGCAGGCCAGCAGCGCCAGCGACAGCCCCACGAACTTGCCCAGCAGCAGTTCGAACCGGTTGATCGGCTGCGCGAGCAGGTACGGCAGCATCCCCCTCTCGCGGTCCGACGCGATCGTTCCCGCCCCGGCGGTAAGCGCCATCAGCGGAACCACCAGCAGGACCAGGTTGATCAGCCCCGCCGTGGTCCGGCCGAACCCCGAGAGACCCAGCGAGCCGGTCCCCGCGGCGGAGACATACGACACTCCCAGGCCCAGGGCAACAAAGGCGATCGTGTACAGCAGGAACCACCGGCTCGCGATCGCTTCTCGCAGTTCGCGCAGCGCGAGGATCCCGGTGCTCCGCCACATCGTGTTCACTCGGGGCGGTGCGTGCTGAACGGCGAGCGTGATCATGAGCGGTCCTCCGAATCGTGCCGCGGAGTGTTCGACGCGTTCAGCAACTCGAAGTCCTCGATCGAGATCTTCGCTTCGGTCAGAATGCGGAGCGGTCCGGCCTTCTGGGCCGGGGGCACCGGAACGAGGATTCCCACCCCGTTCAATCGCGGTGAGAAGCCGCTCCCGCGGAGCAGATCGATGGCCCGCGGGCGATCCGCGACGGGAAGGTGAAGGTGGAGCACGTTGGCCGCGCCCAGCCGCGACACCAGCGCATCCGGCGGGCACTCGTCGGTGACCCGCCCCTTCTCCATGAGCACCACGCGCTTGGCCAGCGAGCCGACCTCTTCAACGCGGTGCGACGCGAAGAGCAGGGACCGGCTGGAATGGGCGAGGCGTTCGAGCAGCGAGACGAACTCCTGTCGGCCGCAGGCATCCAGGCTTGCCGTCACTTCGTCGAGCACGAGAACCGGCGGGTCGCCCAGCAGCGCAATCGCCAGCGCCAATCGCTGCTTCATGCCGCCCGAGAGTTCCCGAACGCGCTTCCCGTCGTGCCCGAGAAGGCCGACCGGTTCGAGGACTCCGTCCGCATCGCGGATCGAGAGCCCCTTGAGCGAGCCGAAGAACCGCACCGCCTGGCCGACGCGCAAATCGTCGTAGAAGCCGAGTTCCTGCGGGACGTATCCGATCAGCGAGCGAGCCTGCTTGCCGCGCGTCGCCACGTCGAATCCGCCGACCCGGATCGTGCCCTCGAAGGGCAGCAGGCCCAGGACACAGCGGATCAGCGTGGTCTTGCCCGCGCCGTTGCTCCCCCACAGCGCCACGCCCTCGCCGGGATCAACCCGCAGATTGACGCGCTCCACAGCCGCCGCACGCCCGAATCGCTTGGTAACCGAGTTGATCTCTATCACGAGACACCTCCCGTGGCCGTCGCGGCGAGCGATGCACCCGCCGCATGCCTGATGCGAATCGGCACCGCCAGAGCCAGAACTCCCGCCCCCACGCCCAGCATCCCCACACCCGCGAGCGCCAGGCCCCACGCGGAGGCCGCCTGGTTCCGCGGGGCGCCCGCCTCCGATACCGGGCGAACCAGCGGAGCGGGGTCAAAGAACTTCGGCTCGGGACGAATGGCGGGCAGGGCACGGCCGACAAACTCCACCGCCTGCTGCGCCGGGCTGAACAGCAGCAGCCGCAACTTGGGCTCGCGGTCCAGCAGATTCTCGAACAGACGCTGCGATTCGTGCTCGAACTCGCCCACGCCGTTGTTGTCCAGGTCGTAGCCGACGTAGTCGCTCCAGAAGTTCCCGCGGTCGTTGGCCGCAAACTCCGTGTCGCGGAGTTCGCCCCGCCCCTGCACGCTCACCTGCTCGAGATTGTCGATGAAGTTGTTGCCGGAAACGACATTGCCGCGGGCGGAGGGAAGGAAGATGACGCCCACGTCGTTGTAGCCAAACGTGTTGGCGCGAATCTCGCCGCGCGTGGCGTGCGTGAATGGCGAATCGTCGAGATAGATCCCCGCGCGGTTTCCGACAAAGAGATTGTGCTCCACCCGGTACGAGTCCGTGTCCTTGAGGCCAACCCCGTACCCGCTCGGGCCGCGGTTGCGGATCAGCCGATTCCGGCGGAGGGTCAGGTCCTTGCTGTACATGAAGTAGACGCCCACCGAGTTCTCGGAGAGTTCGTTGTCCTCGATCGTGACGCTGTCGCTGTACATGAGGTGCAGCCCGTAACGGCAGCGGAACGAACGGTTGTTCCGAACGACCACCCCTGTGGAGTACCACAGGATCGCGTCGCGCCCGTCATGAATGACGTTGTTCTCGATCAGGGCCGCGTTGCTGCGCCATAGCCGCAGGCCGTCGCCGCGCCGGGCGATGTCCAGGTCTTTCCCGCCGATCCGGTTGCCTCGGATGATCGCGTCGGGGGCTTCTTTCAGGTCGATCCCGAAAAGTACATCCTCGAAGACGTTGTCCTCGATACGGACGCGCGCGGCCGAGACTCGCACCGCCGCGTTCTCCTTGTCCAGGTCGATGCCCGTCGCGCGAATCGTGAGCCCCCGGATCTCCACGTCCGGCGCCGTCACGTCGATGATGTCCCCGCTCTGGCCGCCGTCGAGGATGGCGCCGGGCTCGCCGACCAGTTTCAGCGGCTTGTCGATCCGCAGATGCTCCCGGTGAACGCCCGCGGGAACCACCACCGTGTCGCCGGGCCGGGCATCGGCAATGCGCCGCCCGATCGTGCCCGCGGCCTGGCCGAACGCCGACGCCGCTGCCAGGAGCGACACGGCCGTGATGGCGTTCAGGCGACGCATGTCTCACCTTCCCCCGCCGCGCGGTCGAACAGCGGCTTGTAGGCCCTGCGATGGAACACAAACGCGACTATGGTGAGGACCGATGCCAAGGCCGCCATCCACCAGCCGGTCCCGGCCTCGGCCACAGTGCGGAACTGCCCCACAAGCCCCTCCCCAAGCACCGGCGGAGTGAACGGCTTCACCGACGAAGAGAGCGGCGCGTGCGGGTCGAGGTTCTGCCCGAACGTGCTCAGCCAGTAGTACAGATCCGCCAGGAAGCCGGCGGGGAACAGGATGGCCGGAAGGGCTAGCAACACGGCCCAGCGGCTGTGCACGAACGCCGCGCCCTCCACCAGCAGAAACATCGCGATGATCATCCACACGGCGGAAGTCCGTTCGAGTTGCGCGGCCTCGTGCAGCGGACGCATCCCGATGTAGTGATTCAGGCCGTCGATCTCGCGCACGTCGCCCGAGAGGTAGTTCACGTACGCCGTAACCTGAAGGCCGTCGGGGTATTGCGGGGCCTCGAGGTTCATGTGCCAGTAGGGGAAGAAGATGGACGCCAGCAGGAGCACGCGGGCGATCGACAGAATGACGGTGGGGGTGGCGAAGCGGGCGGTGTGCCGCCGCAGTTCCTCGGCGGGCACGCGGGGGCCGACGATCTGACGGAAGAAGTTCGACATGTCAGGGTTCCTTGGCGGGCGCGCCATCTTCGACGCACCGGGAATCGCCGGAGCGGCGCTCTCGCGCCGCCTCGGCGGAAGGGGGCTTACTTGGTCGCCTGACCGACGGTCGCTCCCGCGGGCTTGACGCGGAAGTACCCGGCCATCTCCAGGTGCAGCGCGGAGCAGAACTCCGTGCAATAGAAGGGATACGTGCCGGCCTGGTCGGCCGTGAACTCGATCTCGGTGAACTCGCCGGGCTCGAGACTCAGGTTGATGTTGTACCCGCCGATGCAGAACCCGTGCGTGGCGTCCTGCGAGCGCTCACAGTTGGTGATCCGCCAGATCACCCGATCGCCCTCGTTCACCTCCACGTTCTCAGGCGTGAAGTGCGAGCGGATCGCGGTCATGTTCACCACCACCGTGCTCCCCTCGCGAACGATGCCTTCCTTGCCGGCCTTGGGCGCCTTGGGGTCGATCATCTGCGTGTGCGGGTTCCAGCCCAGTTCCGGATAGACCGTCCAGGTCTTCAGTTTGTCGGCCTTGATCATCTGGGCGTAGTGCGGCTCGCCCACGCCGATCGGGGAATCGTACAGAACCGGCATCGTCGTGCCGTTCTTTGTGATGTCCACCAACTGGAAGTTCTGCGGGAGCAGCGGTCCCGTCGGGTAGAACCGGTCCACCGACCACTTGTTCATCGCGACCAGGTACTGCCCGTCCGGCGAAACCGTGTCGCCCTCGGCCGTAACCAGGTGGCCGATGTTGTACTGCACCGGCGTCTTGGTCACCAGCGTCCAGGGCTTCTCCGGGTGCTTGTCCGCGTATTCCCCGCCCAGCGACCAGCGGGCGACCGCCGAATCGAGGAAGAGAGACGTGTACGCATAGCCCTGGTTGTCGAACTGCGTGTGGAGCGGTCCAAGGCCCAGTTCAACCTGCGCCTCCTTGACGGAGTCAAAGTCCAGAATCGGAACGCCGTACGAGTCCTTGCCCGAGAACTTCTTCTCGGCAATCGCCTTCTTGATCTTCTCCGTCGAGTACACGGTCACGTGCGGGTCCAACTTGCCGGCGATGACGATGTACTGCCCGTTGGGAGTCACGTCCACCCCGTGCGGGCTCTTGGGCTCGGGCGTGAAGTAGAGAACGCCCTCCGCGATGCTCGTATCCAACTTGATCACCGCGAAGTTCTTGACCTTCTCGATCTTGCCGGCCTTGAAGACCTGCTCGGCCTTCTTCCAGTCCACGATGTGCAGGTAATCCATGTCGCGCTGCGTGGTGCCGGCCTCGAACGGAGGCTTGCCCTGCTCCACGCCGCCCGTCGCCATCTCGGTGTTGAACGAGTTGCCGAACACAAAACCGTCCGACGCCAGTTTGCCCGCGTCGAAGAGGTCCTGCCAGTACGGCGGAAGTTCAATCGCGAAGGACTGGCTCTCGTCGATGCGGCCGGCCTTGCGGTCAAACTTCCAGAACGTCACCATCCCCCGGTAGGATTTCTGGTAGTCCTCCGCCGCGGCGTAGCCGTAGCCCAGCGGCACCGCGTACTGCCCGCCCTCGACCACGTAGTCGGTGTTGGGCGTCACGAACGCCGCCCCATGGTCGCTGATCGTGATCGGGTTCTTCACGATCTGCTTGGTCTCCCAGTCGCGCAGGTCGATCACCGCCAGCCGCGCGTTGGCCTTGTCGCCGATGAACAGGAACTCGCCGTCGTAATCCCCCGCCGTCTCGCTCAGCGCCGGGTGGTGGGTGTCCGCCCAGTTGATTTCCTTCCCGTTGATCTGGAGGTGCTCGCGGACCGGGTCCTTCTCGCCGCTGAAGCCGTAGCCCTGCCAAGGCTCGGGCGTGAACACCGCGATCGACCGGAGCAGCCGCATGGTCGGCACGCCGATCACGAACATCTGCCCGCTGTGCCCGCCCGAGGCGAAAATCAGGTAGTCGTCGTGCCGCCCGCTGGGCAGGTACGTCTTGGCCGCGGCCATGATGTCCTCGACCGTCAGTTTGCGGTCGTTCGCCAGTTTCTGCAGGTCGCTCACCTGGCCCGGCGTGATTTCGACCGGTTTGACCTCCCGGACCCGCCGGCGCGACTTGGGCTCGGCCTTGTTCTCCGGCTGAGCCAGGGCAGGCTCCGCCAGAACCCCGAGGGCGAAGGTGAACCCGCAGATCGCCGTGAGCGCCCACGTAGCGCGGCTCATCTTTGGATGGGTGTGTTTCATGGAATCCCTTTCGCGAAGTTCGCCGGCCGCAGGCCTACGCGCCCGCCGGGCAAGGCGTGAAAGTCCTACTGGGTGGCCGATTCCTGCAGAATCCGCAGGAAGAACACGATGGAGTCGAGTTTCTCATCGTCGAGCGCCGGGTTGCCGCCCTTGGGGGGCATCGCGACCTTGGTGGTGTTGAGCGGGTCGTTGGGATCGCGTCCGCGCTTGATGAAGGCGAGCAGTTCGTCGTCGCTGAGTTTCTTGATGAACTCGCTGTGCACAAGGTCCTTGCCCATCCCCGGAATGCCGGTCGCCGCCGCGCCGTGGCATGCCGTGCACGACGACGCAAACGTTGTCTTCCCGAACTCGAGCCATTCCTTGTCGTCGGCGCTCAGGCCCTCGCCGAAGTTCGTGGGCACCTGCGCGGCCAGAGCCTGCGGCGTGGCCTGCACCGCCACTCCGGCCGGCACGCGCCGTGGGTCTTGAAGCCCCCGCACGTACACCACAATGTCGCGCAGGTCCCCGTCCGTGAACGCCGCGTTCCCGCCCCGGGGCGGCATCGGAACCTTGGTCGTATTCAGCGGGTCATCCGCGGCCCGGCCGGTCGCCAGGAACTTGACCATTTCACCGTCCGACTTCGTCGCGACAAAGACGCTGTGAACCAGGTCCTTGCCCAGTCCGCGAACTCCAAGGCCCTCCGGACCATGGCACGCAAGACACGACGCCCCGAAGTGGGTCCGACCTCGCTCGAACGTCTCCGCTTCCAGCGTCCCCGCCGCCGGCTTGTTCGTCGGCAGCAGCGCCATCCGCTCCGCAAAATCGTGCCCGGGGGTCAGACGAACCTGCGCCGCGACCATCACCCGCCACCCGCCCAGGATGATCCCCACGCCGCCCAATGTGACCGCCAGCGCCAGTCCAAGTGCACGAACTTCGTGCCCCGGGCGATTCGTCCTGCAGTCCGCGGCCGAGTCACATTCGCAACAGTTGAGGTCGTTCAAGGGAGCCTCCGGATTAATGGGAGATAAATGACTCTGTTTATCTGTATATCATCGTCTTTGGGCTCCGCGATGTCAAGCGCTTGGGGTTCGCGTCACTCAAACTGGTAAAAATACGTGTCAATATGCCATGGTGACTCAAAAACAGCATCGAATTGAATTGGCATTTAGAGACAATCAGACCTACAAATCAGATTGTTGACCGAAAAGGACCATCCATGGACCGTATCGACGCCACGACCGAGGTTGGACAGATCGCCGCCGATTGGCCGGGCGCCGCCCGCGTCTTTGAGCGGCTCGACATCGACTACTGCTGCGCCGGCCGGCGCTCCCTCGACGAGGCCTGCAGCGCCAAAGGCGTCAGCGTTCAGCAGGTATTGACCGAGATCGCCCATTCCTCCGCCGACCCCGTCGATGCCGCGCCCGACGGCTCTTCGATGGCAGCATTGATCGACCACATCACTCGCACCCATCACGCGGCCATGAAAACCGAACTGCCCCGCCTCGCGCA
Organism: Phycisphaerales bacterium; assembly: GCA_905339235.1. Classification (GTDB taxonomy): domain Bacteria; phylum Planctomycetota; class Phycisphaerae; order Phycisphaerales; family UBA1924; genus RI-211. The sequence goes on along the minus strand of CAJPFG010000024.1, from coordinate 5,904 downwards.
ACTCGTGGAGCGCGTCGCCAACGCGCACGCGCAGCACCACCCCGAACTGCCGCGGCTGAAGCAGGTCTTCCACCGCTTCGCCGGAGATCTGCTCGATCACATGCGCAAGGAAGAGGTCCTGCTCTTCCCGATTCTCCGTGCCATCGACGCGGGAAGCCCCGCCCCGGCCGTTTCCGGCCCGATCCTCAAAATGATGCAGGAACACGAGAGCGCCGGCGACGGCCTCGCCCAGATGTCCGCCCTCACCAGCCGCTACGCCGTTCCCGCCGATGCGTGCGGCGCGTACCGGGCCCTCATGGAAGGGCTCAAGGCCCTCGAGCAGGACATGCACCGTCACGTCCACCTGGAGAACAACGTGCTGTTCCCCGAGGCCGGCCGCCGCGTCGCTCCGTCCGGCGGCTGCGGGGGCGCGCGGTGCTCGTGCCGACACGAATCCCACCCCACGTCCAATTGAAAACGCCCCCGAGATCGGGGGCGAAAGCGGAGAGGGGGGGATTCGAACCCCCGAGACAGTTGCCCGTCTACGCGATTTCCAGTCGCGTTCCTTCAGCCACTCGGACACCTCTCCATACTGGGAATCGCGAGAGGGCCGATCTTAGCCCCTCGTGGCGCGGCTGAACAGCCTCTGACCCCACCGCCCGCCCATCGAAAGCGTCGCCACGCAGTAGCCCAGGCCCGCACCCAGCACCACATCTGAAGGGAAGTGCGAGCCGGTCAGCACCCGCGACACGCCCACCACGACAACCAGCGACCACATCAGCGGCCGTAGTTTCCCGTACATCGTCCCCAGCCCCACCGCGAGCGCCGCCGCCGCAGACGTATGGCTCGACGGCATCGACCACAGGTCCGACGAGATCCCCGACCAGAACTCCCACGCATGGCGCTCCAGGTATCCCACCACGCCCGCCCCGTCGGTCCGCGGCAGTGGATACGTGCCCCACGGCGGGGTGAACTGGACCGCTCCGTCAAACCCCGCCTTGGGCGATTCGAACACGATCTTCGGCCGCGGCCGCCCCAGCGAAACCTTCACGATCCACACCGCCAGCCAGGTCGCCAGCGCGCCGACGATCCAGTCCAACATCCGCCGCCGCATGGACCTGTCGAGCAACACGATGCACAGCCCCGCGATCATGCTCGACGCCACATCGCCGAACTGCTGGAGAAACTCCATCGTCCGTCGAACATCGCCGCCAAGCCGCAGGTCCCCGCCAGGCTGAAGCCGGCGCGAAAAATGCGCTACCGGACCGTCAATCATGAGCAACAACGCCGCCGCCGCCGCCGCGATCCCAAGGGCCATCAACGCCCGACGGGTATAGTCGCTCTTCGCCGCGGGGTCGGCGATAGGCGGAGCATGCGAAGTGGGTGAGAGTTCGGTCATGACGGCTGGTGGTCTTTCCCTCCGCCGGTCCGCCCCGGCGAGGGCCAAGGCCGCGGGCTGGCGCGGCCTGCTCGGGCTGCTCGCTCTGTGCCTCGCAGTGTATCTGCCCGGATTCTTCGCGATGCCGCCGGTGGACCGCGACGAATCCCGCTTCGCGCAAGCCTCCAGGCAGATGGTCGAATCCGGAGACTACGTTGTCCCCCGCGTGCGCGACGTGCCGCGCCTGAACAAGCCGCCCATGATCTACTGGCTGCAATCCCTGGCCGCACAACTTTGCACGTTCGGCGATATCAGCGCGGACGCGATCTGGATGTACCGCGTTCCTTCGCTTCTCGGAGCGATCGCCACGGTCCTGCTCACCTGGCGGATGGGGTGCTCGATGTTCGACCCCCGCGCCGCCTGGCTCGGCGCCGCGCTCTACGCCATCTGCCCCGTCGTCGCCTGGGAGGCTCGGCAGGCCCGGGCCGACATGGTGCTCTCGGCGTTCACGATCGCCGCGATATGGCTGCTCTGGGAGGTCATCCGCCGCCCCACGTGGGGCCGCGTGACCGCCCTCTGGATCGCCATCGGATTCGGCGTGCTCGTAAAGGGACCCGTCGCGCCCATGATTCTCGGCCTCGGGCTGCTCGCCTGGTGCGTGATCCGTCGGTCGGGCCGCGACGTGTTCCGAACGCGGCCGTGGCTTGGCGTGCTGATCGTCGCCGCCATCGTCGGCCCGTGGGCGGTGCTCCTGGCGCAGCAGGTGGGCTGGCGCCCGTACCTCGAGATCATCCAGCGCGAGACCATCGGGCGGAGCCTCGAGCCCGCCGAGGGCCATTCGGGCTTCCCGGGCTTCCACGTGCTGGCCGCGCTAATCCTCATGTTCCCCGCCTCGCTCTGGGTGGGGGGCGGGATTTGGCGCGCGGTTTCCCTGGGAATCCGCGGCGGCGGCGGTGGAGGCTTCTGGAATCGCATGCGTGCCGTCCGCGTCGGCCGCCCGGCGGAGTGCTTCCTGCTGTGCATCGCTCTGCCCGCGTGGATCGTCTTCGAGGCCATCAGCACGCGGCTGCCGCATTACACCATGCCGCTCTATCCCGCTGTCGCGTTGCTTGCCGCCCGCGCGGCGCTGACCGACACGCCGCGGTTCCGCGACCGGCTCCGAGGCGTCGGAATCGCGTGCGGCGTCCGCGCGTGGGTCGTGTGCGGCCTTGTGCTCGCCGCCGCCGCCGCGTTCCTCGGATGGCTTGCCGCCGACCAGGGCCTGGTGTGGGGCTGGGCGGTGCTGGCCATCGCCGCCGCCGCGGCCCTGCAGTTCGCGATCGAAGGAAGCGCGATCATCACGCAGCGTGATTACCGGCTTCTCCTGGAACGGGCGATTCGCGTGGGGATCGTCTGCCTCGTGCTCATCGGCCTGACGCTGCCGCGGGTGGATCGCGTGTGGGTGGTCAGCCGCCTCGCGCTGGCCGCGGAGGTCGTCGATCCTCGCGATTCGCGTCCGGTGGCCTTCGTGATGCTGCACGAAGACAGTTCTGTATTCCTGACTCGTGGCCGCGCGGCGTGGATCGACGAGCGCAATCTCTCTGAGTATGTCGCGTCCAACCCCGATGCGCTGGTGGTGCTGCCCGCGGCGATGGCGGAGCAAGTCGGCAACTTCCGGGTCCTGGCCGCGGTCCGCGGCGTCAACTACAGCAAGGGCGAATGGGGCGAATGGCGCCTGGGTGAGTTCACGCATGAATGAACCCGCGTCTCAGACGCCAACCAGCCCCACGGGCATCCTGGTCATCGACAAGGGCGTCGGCCCCACTTCGATGCGTGTGTGCGCCGCTATCCGCGCCCGGCTCCGGCGGGGCGGCGCGCCCAAGCGCGTCAAGGTCGGGCACGCCGGAACGCTCGATCCGCTTGCCACCGGGGTTCTCGTCATTCTCGTCGGCAAGGCGACCAAACTTTGCGACCGCGTCATGGCGGGCGAGAAGGAGTACGTGGCCGTCATCGACCTCTCGCAGCGATCGACTACCGACGATGCGGAGGGCGAACTGACCGCTGTCGAAACCCCGATTCCTCCGACCCGCGCGGAGGTCGAGGCCGGGGCGGCGCGGTTTGTCGGCCGCATCGAGCAGGTTCCGCCCGCTTTTTCCGCGCTCCACATCGACGGTCAGCGCGCGTACGACCTGGCCCGCCGGGGCAAGGTCGTGGAACTGAAGGCGCGGCCCATCGATGTTCATTCTTTCCGCGTCGATTCGTATGTCTGGCCGCTCGCGACCGTGACGATCCGGTGCGGCAAGGGCACCTACATCCGCAGCCTGGCGAGAGACCTGGGCGCGGCGTTGGGCGTGGGCGGGATGCTCGCGGGGCTTCGCCGGACGCGCGTGGGCGAGTTTTCGATTTCTCAAGCCCGCACACTCGCCGATCTGCCCGAGGTCATGGGGCAGAGCGATCTGGACCCCATCCCCGGTCCGTGAATCATGGGGCGAGTGCTTTGGCCGACACCGCCGCGTCGGTGATTTCGAACACCAAACCAACTTCCGGCGCGGCCAGCCTGCATGGCATGGCCTTGAGCATTTCGCCCGGCAGGTCGGTCGTCCGTGCCGCCAGTTCGCGAACCCCGCCGGACCACTCGAGCCGAACTCGCTTCACACCCCGCTCCGCGAGCCAACCCGCCAGGGCCGCGGCTCGCGCGTGCGGCGCGGCCCCCTCGATGCGCGGCGACTCAACCTTCGGCGTCATCGTCGTCTTCCCCGCCCGGAGTCGGGAGCGTTCCCGGCGTCAAGTCCGGGCGCCAGAGTTCTTCGACATCCTGGGCATCGCACACCCGCCGCATGCACAGGTACAGCACCGTCCCGCCGCTGAACCAGAAACTCACCGCGAACGCGCCGACCAGCAGATTCGGAATCGCGCCCCAGAACGTCATGATCCGCCCGGCCAGTTTGACGTGGCTCCTGGCATCGGTGGGCATGTCCCCGCCGGCCGCGGCGTCTCTCAGCGCGTCGGCGGATTCCTTGTTGAGCAGCGCGGTCGTGCTCCAGGCGGTGAGCGATTCGATTGCGCCCACGAGCAGGCCCAGGGCCCAGAGCGCGAGGACGAGTTGGACGAGCAGGGTGAGGAGGTACAGGGCCAGTCGCCCCGGGCGCGCCAGGGTGTAGGCCCACACGCGCTGCACACCGTCGATGGCGTCGGAGCCTTCGCACGCGAGAGCGGGCACGAGCATGGGCGAGCCGAGCAGCAGGGCCGCGCCCAGCACCGTGACCACCGCGCCCATCGCCAGGGCGAGCCCGTACAGGACTCCGCCCGCGACGTTGAGGAAGGGGACTCCCAGCATCAGCCATCCGGCGCAGGCCATCAGGCCGCACGCCAGGAGCAGCACCACGATGGGCCCGATCACGCACGCGGCGAACGAGAACCAACGAGACACCGCGAAGGCCAGCCCGGCGGTCCACGGGCGGTGCTGGCTGAGGGCGTGCTCCTCGGCCGCGAGGCGCGACATCGCCCCTCCCAGCACGCTCCACACCGCGAGGATGGGCAGGCCGATGGCGAGTGAACTCCAGGGAAACTCCCGCGCCGCCGCCATCGGCGCATCAACGCAGGCCTGCCACAACCCGCTCGCGAGGGCCTGCACGTCAAACTCGAGGATCGAACGCTGTACCCGCTGGAAGCCGCCCGCGGCCCGCTCCGCGAACGTGTGGGCCGGGCCTGTGTCCTTGCCAAGCCATATCGTCGGCGCCTGCGCGATCAGCCCCACGATCAGCATGAGCACCAGCGACATCACCACCCGCGCCGGCCGCAACGCCAACGCCCCCGCCGCCAGCAGCCGCGGCCAGGTCAACGAACGGACGATGTCTTCAAACGCTCGGGCTCGTTTCATGAGGGTGCTCCCGTGGTACGAGCGTGCCGGCTCGTGTCGGACCATGGGTCCATCCTACCGCGGCGGGGGGGGCAAAGGGCAGAGGGCAGAGGGCAAATGGCAAATCGCAAATTGCAAATTGCAAATTGCAAATTGCAAAGGGCAAAGGGCAAAGGGCAAAGGGCAGGGCAAAGGGCAAATCGCAAAGGGCAAAGGGCAAGGGGCAAGGGGCAAAGGGCAAATTGCAAATTGCAAATCGCAAAGGGCAAAGGGCAAAGGGCAAGGGGCAAAGGGCAAAGGGCAAATCGCAAAGGGCAAATCGCAAAGGGCAAAGGGCAAATCGCAAAGGGCAAAGGGCAAATCGCAAATGGCACGTTCGGATGCGCGATCGGAGTGGCGGCGGAGTTTGGGGGCGGTGTCTTGTTTTGCTAGGCGGAGGAGATTTGGGGGGTGGGCTTTGGGGTGGGAGAGTCGGGGGATTGCGTTGCGCGGGGCGAGGGTGTCGCGGGCTTGACGGTGAGAGTTTCGGGGCTATCGGGGTCGGAGGAGTCGGAAGCCGTGGCGCGAGGGGTGACCTGACCCACGTTCCGTTGACAGAAACTCATGCAACCAGACGGGCTTCGAACTGGACGGGACTGAGATAGCCGAGCGCCGCGTGGAGGCGCTTTCGATTGTAGAACATCTCGATGTACTCGAAGACCGCCACGCG
>CAJPFG010000023.1 GCA_905339235.1 Phycisphaerales bacterium | reverse complement strand
CGAGCACGGGGGCGGCCCGCACACCATGTCCTTGCGCTCGACGACCAGCGGGATCGATCCGCCCGCCGCGGAGTCGAAGACCCGACCGTAGATACCCAGTACGATCGTCTCGCGCACTTGCGCGTCCTCGGGCCATTCCTGGGTTCCGACCGTGCACACGGTGGCTCCGTCATCGGGCTCGGAGTCGACCGGGTGCATGCTGTAGGAGACGAGGCCGACAGCGCCGCCACCGAGTGTTGTGGATGCCGTGGCATAGGCAAAGTCCGTACCCGAAGCCCCGGGATCCAGGACCGTAGAGCCGATGGTTACATCGCCGAGCCAGTCGTCGGACGCATCGTTGGCGTTCACGATGATCTGCCCCTTCAGGCCGCCGGTATCAGTGATCTTGATGCCTCCGACGCCGCTCGCACCGCCCGCGAGCGTGCCCCCAATGACGAAGACGCGGCCCGCCGTGAACTCGCCGCCCACGATCACCGTCGCGGGGCTCGCGCCAGACTCGGCGTCCACATCCTCGCGGACGACGACATCGGCGTCGAGATCACCGTCGATATCCCACACTCCGGGCCAAGAGCTGGTCGTGCCGATCCGCTCCGTGAATATCGTGCCCACGGCGTCGCCTGTGATCGTGACTTGTCCGATCCCGTCGCTGCTGGTTGTGCCGGTGGCGTCGATCTCGCCCACGAAACTCGCCGCGTCGATGCGTGCGAAGCGATTGGCCGTGAGTGAAGCGGGGCGAGTGGACGACCCGAGGACCCCGGTGATCACGACCGGGTTCACGTTGCCGGGCGTTGAAATCGACGAAAGGAAGTCACCTTCGACCACGAACGAATCGTTGAAGTCTCCGGAGGCGCCTGTTTCGCCTGAAGGCTGCGCGGTGGCAACCAAGTCTGCATACACGTTGCCGGTGTGGCTCTCCCCGACGTCCTTGATGACCCCCATCTGCCCGTACGAGGAAAACGAGAACGTTGTCGAGGAGTCAGATACACCAAGTTGACCGACGTTTCCGCAGCCGAAGATAACTGGCCGGCTCCCTCCGTCGCGCTGGGCGGCCGTGATGTATGAGACCCGCTTGGTCGGGAAGTCCGGGCAACTTACGCTTACGGCAAGATACCGGTTGGAAGTACCCGATGTCGCGGTGACGTTGAGCCATTCGATTGGGGTGTCGCCTGCGTTGAGCGGAATCAGCGTGAGAGTCGATCTGCCCCCGGTGCCAGCGCCAAGACTGACCGTGGCGTCGATACCGACTCGACCTCCCGACAGATGTGTCTCGGTGTACGACGACATGCTGCTGCCGGCGGGGCCAACGACGTGCGAGAACTTGTCTTGCGCCCACGACAGCGGGCACGCCAACACCACAAGCACGCACGCAATGAGTGCTTTGTTCATGACCTATTCCTCCGAGGGACAAACCCTGTGACCACAAAAATCCACAGCGCGACGGGAGCGGGGACATCTGATGCGAAGCGAAATCCCCCTATCTGCGTTGTCGGATCCCACCCCAAGCGATAGTCCAATCGATCTTCCAACGCGCCGAGCGACCCGAACCTCGATCCAACCTGCCAGCGGCGGTGATCAAGTGGCCGCCACGTCTCGGTCCACTCACGCTCTCCGCCGGAGCCATCGAGCACGCCCCACGGCGAATGCACCCAGGGGTAGGACTCCACGTTCATGCCGCGCATGTCCGGGTACCAGATCGTCAGATCCGCGTTAGTCTGCCCGCCGTTCTCCGGCAGCCCCGGAAGGAGCTCCTCGTTCGTGCCGTTCGGAGACAACCAGTACCCGCTCTGCCCCTCGCCGTAGCGGTTGGGGTCGTAGTAGTGGCCCTTGACGAGTTCGTCGGCGGAAGGAATCCAGATGCTCGCGCCGGGCAGGTGCGGCGCGTCGTTGTACGTGCCGTCGGGGTTCTGGGTGAAGGTGGTTGTGTCGTACGCACCGGTCTCGAAGGCCCAAGCCTCGTTCACCTTACCGTTGTGCAGCCAGTTCGCCATGCGCGCGCCCATGCGCCACGAGGCCGTCGCTGGCCAGTTGTTGGTGCCAGGGAACATGTGGAAGCCGCCCATTCCATCGTGATAGATCCACAACCCCGTATTCCCGATGGCGCCCGAAAGGCCGCCGGAAAACGGGATGTAGGCGGTCAGAAACTCGTAGTACTGCTCCGTGGTCACCTCGGTCCGCATGAGCCGGTACTCGTGGTCAACGCTCCCGGTTTGCAGCTCCGGCCACATCGGGACCTCGGAGGGGATGGTCGCCCGGTTGCCGGGCGCGCCGATGGTTCTCCAGTTGAAGCCGAAATCGGGGACGGGCTGGGCGAGGCAGGCCGTGGCGAAGCCGAAGGAGATTGCGAGGGTGGAGGATGCGTGGTTCATTTGCGGACTCCAGAGTACGGAATCGAAAAGACGAACAGCAGGACTTTCTCAAACTTGGCACGACAATTATCGGTCCGGCTGGCCAAAGCACTGGTCTTCATCGATCCGTCTTGCATTTCGGGGAAGTTCCCTGACCGAAGCAGGGCATGGGGAGACCCCGAGCCCGGGGAAGGCGCGCGATCGTTCGCGTGGGGAGCGGGCACTCGCGGCGGAGAGGTCTCGCGCCTCGTGCGCGGGACAGGTCCGGTCGCTCACGCAGTAACTTCGCGCGGTGAGGGAGTTTCGCCGCGCGTTCACGGAGGGAATTCGGTCGCTCACGGAGCGAATTCGCGCGGCGAGGGAGTTTCACCGCGCGGTGAAGGAGCAAATTCGGTCGCTCACAGAACAAATTCGCGCGCGAAAACTCTTTTTGCGCGCGGCGACGGAGTTTCACCGCGCGGTGAAGGAGCAAATTCGGTCGCTCACGGAACAAATTCGGTCGCTCACGGAGCTTGCGTTTTCATATTGGACCTTGCGGAGCGGGCAAAGGTTGCGCTGGAGTTGCGTTCCTGGCGAAAGAACGCGGGACCCCGCGGGCTTGACATCGCCGGTCCAAGTATCGCTGGTGTCATTCGCATTCACGACGATCTGCCCGGCAAGACCCGGGTTCCCGGTCGAGCCGAGGGTGACCGGCTGCGTCAGCGACCCTCCAATGACGATCAGCCCCGACATCGCACCATTGACCGTGATGGACTTCTCCATGTCGCCGGTGATAATGATCAGCCCCGCCATGGAGCCGAACGTCATCGTCCCGTTGTCGGCCATGCTGCGGGCCATGAGGATGTAATGGGTGTTGGGAAAGCTGCCGCCGACGCTGATAGGCTGGCGGAGCGCATCAGTAAGTTCGATGTCGGCGTTGAGGTCGCCGTTCGGGACGAAGATCCCCGGGGTCCCTCCGCCATCGATCTGGCGGGCGCGGATGGTCCCGGTAAAATCGCCATTCGTCGCGGAGACCCGCCAGATCTTGCTATCCGTGGCACTCCCTCCGTTGACAAGGGCATAGATGTCCGCCCAGACGCGGTCCGCCTCCACCCTCTTGATGCTCAACTTGGCGGCGATCCACGGCGTATAGCCAGAGGAGCCGATGTCGCCGTTCACAGCCGTCACGGCATCAATGGCACCATGGTCGCTGTACACATCGCCGAGCACGTTGCCTTGAAGAGCCTCGACAGTGCCGATGGTCCCGGGCTGGTCCTGGCCACCCACCGGAGAGCCGGTCCCGATGATCGGGCCGTAGATATTGCCAGTTGTTGCCCTCACCAGGTTAATCGAGGCGGCTTCCACGCTACCGATCTCCCCCGCAACGACGCTTCCGATCCAGAGTTCGCCGTTTCCGGATGACTGCGTGATGCTCCCGATCGAAGCGATGCTTCCCGAGCCCGCTGACTGCACAGTCAGGTTCACCGCAGTCCCTGCGACAGGATTCTGAATCTTGATCTCATCAAACGAGTAGTTCGACGCGTAGACGGAAATGGTCACCGAGGGTGTTTGGCCAGTACCGGCGAAACAGAGATTTCCAGATCGCCGTTGGCGCAACTGATGACCGTGACCGAGGCCGACGAGGAGATACAGACCGGCGCCGTGCCCGCGCCTCAACTCCCGCCACACGCGGCGATCTGCGCGAGTACGTGCGGTGCGGCGGCCAAGGCGAATACTGCAGGGGAGAGAGGTCTGAGCCATTTCATTCACTTTCTCCTTCGATGCGCGCCCCACGCGGTCACGACCGCCCCGAGCAGGACAACCCCGCCGGGCTGCGGAATCGATGCGGCAATGCGAAATCCCACGAGAGAACCATCGGGGCCGGCACCGGGCCTCTGCCAGTCCGTGCGATCAATGAAGCGAATGAAGTTGGCCGAAGTTCCCAGGCTCGTCCCAAACTCGTACCTGTCGCGGAAATGCTCGCTGCGAGTTGTCTCCGAGAGCTCGTTCTCTCCCCCGGAGGCGTCAAGCACGCCCCATGGAGTCGCGTAGTCTGGGTACTGCCCCGCAACGCTGTACTGGCTGAACGTGCCAAGCCCGGCGTTCGTCGTGCCCACGCCCGGCGGGCCGGAGACCGGGGAGACGTTGCTCGAGTTCGGGTACAGCCAGTAGCCGCCCTCGCCGGAGCCGTAACGATCGGGGTCGTAGTAGAACGCCTTGAACGTCTCGTCGTACGTGGGAATCCAGAAACGGGCATTCGGCGAGTGTGAGACCTGATCGTTCCAACTGCCGTCCGGATTTTGCGTGAACGTCGACGTTTCGTAGACGCCGGTCTCGAACGCCCACTCCTGGCCGGATATGGCGCCGTTGTGCAACCAGTTCACGTACCGCGCGGCCATGTGCCAGGTCGTGTCGATCGGATACCGCTCGGTCCCGGGCGCCATCACGTACTGGTCGCCATCGTGATAGATGAAGATGCTGGTGAACCTCGAATCGGCGACGCTCCCGTTCCAGAACGGCGCGTAGGCCTGCACGAACGGATACCAGTCCTCGACGAGCACCTCGGTTTGGGAAATCCGGTACTCGTAGTTCACCGACCCAACCTGCATGCCGGGCCAGTCCGGCACTTCGGAAGGCACGGTCGCGCGGTTTCCCGGCGCCCCGACCGTGACGAAGTCGATGACCGGCTGCGCCTGGGAGGCCTTCGCGATGACCGCGAGGGTGAGAAGCTGAACGGTTCGCTGCATAACGGACTCCATGGTATTGAATCAGAGAGTGGAACAGAACGAGATTCTCGAAAGAGGCCCGACAATTATCGGTCCGGCTGGCCAAAACGCTGGCTTCCATCGTTCCATGCTGCATTTCGGGGAAGTTTCCCTGACCGGTTCGGGGCACGAGCGATCGTTCGCGTGGGGAGCGGGCACTCGCGGCGGAGAGGTCTCGCGCCGCGTGCACGGGACAGGTCCGGTCGCTCACAATGTGAATTCGCGCGGCGAAGGAGTTTCGCCGACCGGCGACGGAGCAAATTCGGTCGCTCACGGAACAAATTCTCGCGTTCACGGAACAAATTCGGTCGCTCACGGAGCTTACGTTTTCATATTGGACCTTGCGGGGCAGGTATGGATCTTAGTTCGCGCGTCGGAGATTTCGCGGGGCGGGGGTTGTTGGGACCGTTCGTCGGGTGTTGTTTTGCTTGGCGGGCTTCGCAGTCTTTGCGTCAGAGAAAATGCGCGGGATTCTTGTAAGGTCGCGTTGAGGAGGCGGGCACAGTGCCGGCGCGGCTCGCGGCGTGAGGCAGTTCGCAAGGAGCCGATCGCGTGGTTACCCCGCCGGCGGCGTCGGAACACCGGCCGCGGCCGGCGCGGCCGCCCTCTTGCGACTCCCCACCAACACCCCCACCACCATCCCCACCAACACTCCGCCCTTGAACCACAGCGGGTACGGATACACCAGCACGTTGTACACCGCGCCCGCCAGCAGCAGCAGCCCCACCGTCAGCCCCGCGCCGCGCCCCCCGATCCGCTTCGCGATCCACGTTCCGAGAAACGCCGTGAAGGCCCACGCCACGCCGCTCGTGACCAGCAACCATGCCGGGTACGACTCCACGAGTGTGCACACCTCCTCGTGCGTCCCCTGGAACCCCGCGGGCGGTGGATGCAGAATCCCGTTCACCACCTCCACCCCCGTCACCAGCGCCATCGCCACCACCAGCCCCAGCACGAACCCGCCGATCCACTTGAGCACTTTCATGTGGCACCCCCACGCCGACGGCGAATCCCCCGGCGACCGCCACGATACCGGGCCACGGCCCTCGCCCGCAACTACGGATTGACGATCAGGTAGTGCACCGAGTCCGGCCCGGCGTTCGCGGGGGCCGGCAGTCCGCCCCAATCACCGACGCGCGGGCAAGGTTGGGATGTTCGCGAAGCGAGCGCTCAGGCGAGCCCGTCGTCGTCCGATCCGGCCGCGTCACCGGCTGGCGGCTCCGGGGGCGGCGCATCATTCTCCCGCGGCAGGCTCTTGCGGATCGCCTCATCGCTGATCACGTCGTAACAACTTGCCAGCAAGCCCATCATGGGGAACGTGCCCGCCAGCGGGCTGGGCCCCAGCCGCCGCAGCAGGGGGTGGCTCACCGGCGGCTTGCCCATCGGGATGTCGATTTCGCTCAGCCCCGGACCGGCTTCCCAAAAGTTCGCCAGGCTCGCCTCCAGCGGCGGGGCCGGCTGCTCGCTCACGCCGGGGATGTGCTGGACGTAGATCGGCGAGCGATCGCCCAGGCCCGGCGCGGCCATGGCGCGGCGCTCGCGGAGGCGCTCCAGGAGTTCCTTGCTGTCCAGGCCGCGGAGGGCGAACATCAGAAACGGCTCGGTCGCGAGGCGTTGACCGAGGAGGTAGGCGAGGCAGCAGACATGCTTGCACCACCGCAGATCAGGAGTTTGCCCCGCGGTTGTGGGCGCGGTGGAGGTTGTCAGGGTCGCGGCCTTCGCCGCGGCGTGATCGGTGCAGGTGCACGACACCCGAACCTCGCCCGCGTCGGCCGGGAACAGCCGCAGGTCCAGCGGGCCGAAGAGGTCCTCGATGTTGGTGGGCAGTTCACCCGCGAGGAGTTTGGCCGAGTAAATGGCGCCCTCGGACATCGCGGGCACGACGCGCTCCCACGCGGACTCGCTGAGTTTGTCCACCTCGATGATGGTCACGTAGGGACGATCGGCGCGGCCCTGGATGAGCCCCTCGACGCGCCCCGGCGAGGTCGTGATCTTCTTGGTCTGGCCGTCCTTGGCGTATTCGAGGCCCTCGACCATGGCCGCGCCGGGGGCGATGAGTTCAACCACGCGCATCCATCGCTGCGCGGCCCAGAGGACCGAGCCCTCGATGACGCCGCCGGGGAGTTTGACCCCGCCGCGGACCCGGCGCGGGTGCAGCAGCGGCCCTTTCGGGGGGGCGGGACGACGCTCGGGATTAGGAGGAACGCGGGACAGACTTGAAGGGTTGGAGGCCGCGGGGCGAGTTTCCAGTGCGGGGACGGAAATCCCGAAACCAAACCGCCTATTCAGAATAGTTTCTGCTGCTCTTTGACGTCTTTCACGCGGCCGTCGAGCAGTTTCAACTGCTGCTTCAGTTCTTCCACGCTCTTGAACTGGTAGTACTCGCTGGCGAAGCGAACCCAGGCGACCTCGTCGAGGTCCCGGAGTTTGGCCATCACGCGTTCGCCGATGGCCGCGCTGGGAACTTCCCGGTCGAACTCCCGGTGTACTTCCTCCTCGACGCTGTCCACCAGCCGTTCCTTCACCTGCTCGGGGATCGGCCGCTTCCCGCACGCGGCCTGCACGCCACGGAGAATGTTCTCGCGGCTGAAGGGCTGGTGGGTGCCGTCGCGCTTGATGACCATTAGACGGTTGGACTGCTCGACGCGCTCGTAGGTCGTAAACCGTCGGTGGCAGCCCAGGCACTCGCGACGGCGGCGGATGACCTTTCCCGCGTCGGCCCCGCGGCTGTCGATCACCTTGTCGTTGTCGACGTTGCAGTATGGGCAGAGCACGCGGCGGGGCCCCAACGAAAAAAAACCGGGGCCGCCCCGAACACCGGGGCGACTCCGGTCCATCGTACCGGGAAGCGGACTCCGCCGCGCCCCACCACTACTTCGGCTTCGCCGCGGGAAGGGTGTCGCCCGCGGGTTGCGTCGTGGGGGGAGTGGGGGTCGTGGGGGTCGTGGGGGGAGTGCCCGGCGGACAGATCTCATGCCGGTCGCCGGTGATGCCCGAGTTCCTCCAGACCCCGAAGAGCCTGCCGTTGGGAACGGTGAAGGTCACGACGCGTCCGCCGGGCTCGGGCGCGTCGGCGGGGACGACGTGCCGGTTCCATTCGTCGCGGACCCACCACCCATCGGGCAGTTCGATCTCGACGACATCGGCGACGCGGAGGGTCTCGCCATTGCTCAGAGTGATGCGCCCGTCCTGGGCCTTGACGGTGATCGGCACGGCGCCTTCGGCCTTCAGGACTAGTTTCTCGAGCATCGCGCGCTGCGAGCCGGTCGCCTCGCCCGCGGGGGTCAGCACGGCCTCGTCAGCGACGATCGTGCCCCGATCTCCGCGCAGTTCGATGCGCCCGCCTTCCAGCCCACGGACCGTCACCGGCCCGCGTCCGACATCGGACGTGGCGTCCCGCTCGCGGGAGTACAGGCGGCCGATCAGCGGGATGTCCGACAGCGTGGGAACCCCCGTTCGCGTGCGGGTCTCGATCGAGGACTGACGGGAGTCGGGGGCGGCGAGCAGTTCGTCGAGCACCCACTTGATGTGCGGGTGGAACCGCCGCGGGGCCTTGATGAAGAGTTTGGCATCGAACTTCTGGATCTCCGCCAGGTCGCCGCCGTTGTCCTTCCACGCGTCCGGGTACACCAGGCTCATCACGATCTGCGACGCGTCGTTGATGGCCTCTCCCGCGTCGCTCGGGCCCGTCCGCTCGGCCCGCCGGTCCACCAGCGGCGTGAGGTCGTAGGTGACCAGCGTGCATTCGTGCCGATCAAACCATTCCGTGGACGCCAGCGACAGGCTGTCGCTCTCTTCCTCGAGGCGAAGCGAGATCAGTTCACCGCCCGCCTCTTCATTCTGTGTCCGGATGATCTGCGCCAGGCTCACTTCCCCGCTCAGGCCGACATTGGCGTCCGCCGAAACTCCGGCCGCGTCGAGCGTGCCCCAGCGGACCGTCATTCCCTGGCCCGCCTGCACGATCCGATCAACGATCGAACGCCAGGTCATGCCCTTCTCGATCTTCATCTTGACATCCCCCGCCCTGGACATCGCCTCGTCCTGGGGAGGCTCGAAGACCTTGGTGCGCAGGCCGTCGCCCTGGGCTTGGAACAACGCACCAAGGCGATACGCCTCGACCAGTTCCGCGGAATGCTCGAGCGCGGGCTGCGGCTGAGACATCATCGCCTCGACCCGCAGTCTCTGCCACTCCGGCGATTGCTGGAGAGTGAGATGCTCGATGAATCGCTTGGTGACCCCATCCTCCAGCGTCTCGACCTGATTCCGCGGCGGCGGCTCCTCGCTCCGTGAGAGAAAGGCCACTCCGCTGAGTCCGACGGCCGCGGTTGCAACTCCGAGAGCGACGACGTGCATGATAAACCTCCGTTTCGAGGGTGCGATGGCTTCCTGGTACCGGCGTGCGAGGGAGGCCGCGTCGCCGAGTTCGGCGATGGCCTGTCGGGTAGCGTCGGGCTCGCTGCTGCCGGCGAGCATGAGATCGCGCACCCGCTCGCGCAGGTGGCCTTCGAGTTCATCCGCAACGCTCTGTCGCTCCTTGTCGGGGGCGTCGAGCATGCGGGTCATGACGTGGAGCCAGGAGCGCACGGAATCGCGGGGCGGGAGCGCGTGCGATTCGGGGCCGCCCGGGGTGGGCGAGGGCGTAATCCGCAGAGGGCTCGTCACGACGCGCCCTCCTTTTCGGGGCGCTCACCGATGAAGGCGTCGATGACGGCGCGCCACGCCCTGTGCGCGGCCACGCGCTGCGCGAGGCGCTTTCGGCCCTTGGCGGAGAGTCGGTACCACTTGCGCTTGCGGCCTGCGTCGTCGGGGTCGGCGTCGTCGGCCTTGACCTCTTCCCAGGTGCTGGAAATGAGGCCGTCGGCTTCGAGAGCCTTGAGCAGCGGGTAGAGGACGCCCGGGGTCATGCGGAGCATGCCGTCGCTGCGGGAGGCGACCTCCTTGGAGATCGCGTACCCGTACCTGGACCCGTCCTCAAGGAGCGAGAGGATGACGAGTTCGGCCTGGTCGCGCTGGGAATCGCGGGGGGGCATGGCGGACAATATATCGCGTCACGATATATCTGTCAAGCCGGACTTGCGGAGTGCCCGGGCACGGCGCGGACGGGGCTCAATACCACTGGAAAGAGGGTGAGGCCATGACCAGGCCCATCACCTCCCGCTGGCGGCTCGGGAAGGACGCGTACGAGCCGGCGAAATCGCGGAGGCGGTCCCGCTCGTGGCGGGGCCATTCTCCCCCGAAGACCGCGGCGTCGATGCGGTCGGCGATCTGATCGGCGGTGGTGAGGCCCGCGAAGAAGGTGCCGACATCGGGAACGACTCCCGGATCGCCCATGTTCATGACGTCGGCCGCGAAGTTCCAGCGTGCGATAGGGAGACCGAACCAGTGTTCGAGATTGTCCGGATACCCATCGGGCGTGGGCCATTCGAATCGGCCCATGCCGGCAGCCTTCAGGGACCAACTGATGATCATGGTCGAAGTGATGTTCACGGGCATCGCTCTGAGGAACGACATGAAGTGGTGCCAGGTTCGCTTGAACTTCGGAGGCGCGGCGGCGAGGTGATCGGGGCGGAGCGCCTCGCGGATCATTTGGGAGATACCGCCGCCGGTGGCGGTGAAGACCGCGGCGACGCGTGCTTCGACGTTCTGGGGCACCTCGTAACCGAGAAGCCAGCGGCAGAGTTTTTTGGCGATGAACCTCGCGGTGTTGGGGTGGAACAGGAGGATATTGAGCACGTCGTAACCGTCTTGGATCCCGGTCTGCCCCTGTCGGGCGGGGATGGTCTGGCCGAGCACGACCTTCTGATTCGGATCGTGCAGTGCGGCGTTGAACTGGAAAGTGCCGGCGAGGGAACCGGCGGAATCGGGATAGACGTGCCAGCCCGTGAAGCACCGGGCTACTTCGATGACGTCCTGCTGGCTGTAGCCTCCGCCCACACCCAGCGTGTGCAGTTCCATGAGTTCGCGCGCGTAGTTCTCGTTGGGGTTCCCGGCCATGTTGAGGTCGTTGTTGAGATACGCGAGCATCGCCGGGCTGGTAGCGCTGCCGAAGAGCAGGTCTCGGAAACTGCCCAGCGCGTGCTGGCGGATCAGCGTGCGGTCCTCGATGGACTTCAGCCGGATGGTGCGGTCGTTCATGGTCACGTTGAAGTGATCCGTCCAGAACTCGACCATCCGCTCGAGCAGTTGCTTGCGTGAGAACACGGCGCGGAGGATGGCGGCCTCGACGCACTGGTTGCGGACCAGTTCGACGGGAACTCCGAGCAACTGCTGATAGTTCATCGTGAGCGTGGAGTAGGACTGGAGCCGTACATCGAGCGCGGAGTCGTTGATGGCCGCGGGGTTGAGTTGGTAGTCGAGGTAGCCGTTGTAACCCCGTGAACGCACCTGGCTTAACTCGTACTCGTTCAAGCCCATCGTGGTGCGGCGGACGAGCTTATTGAGGAGCGAAGAAGGATCAACTTCGGCGGGGGCCTGGGGCGGAACGGCCCTGGCACGCGTTCCCGCGGCCCCGAGGAGCGCCAGGCCGGAAAGCAGCGTCCGCCGGGACATTCCATCGGCGGGGTGGTTGGACACTGGGATCACAGATTCCTGCACGCCGGTGCAATGTTGCGTCATGGGTGTTCCTGATGCGCGAGAGACCGAAACGGGCGTCAGTGAACAGCCCTTCCGAGTGCATTCTCGACGGGTTGCGGTGGGCGAGAGAACTCGCCCCACGGGCTACGCAACCTAGCAGCAGCGGTTTCGGCGTGCAAGGGTTTCTTTGGCATTCAGGAAGCGATCCCGCGTTCCCGCGGGGGCAATTCGCACTAATCCTGAAGGGCCACGCGGACGGCGGAAGGGATCGGGGCTCGGTCCGCCGGCAGGGGCTGGTGTTGATGCCCGGTGCCCTCCGCATCCGATACCAATCCCTGACGCCGGGGATGTCGCAAGCCGGGCCGTGGCGGTACGTATCGTCGCAACGGCGGGCCGGTCAGACTCCGTCGGTCTTTTTTTCAGTCGGACGATCCATGAAACCCACTCCCGCATCGCGTCCCCCCACCGCTCGCACACCCTCGGCCGTGAGTCACCCGGCCGAGGGTGTGCGGAACTCACCAGCGGCGCGGCACGATGATGGGTTCGACGTGGGCGGGAAACACGTGTACCTGGTCGGGGTCGGGGGGTCGGGGATGTCCGGCCTGGCCCGCATGCTCCGCTCGCGGGGGGCCTTGGTAGCGGGGTCGGATCGGGACCGGTCGGAACTGACCGACTCGCTCCGCGAGTGCGGGATTGACGTAACTTTTGACCAGGGTTCGCCGTGGCTGCCGGAGCGTTGCGATCTGGTGGTGGCATCCGCGGCGGTCAGTCCGGATCATCCGCAACTGGTAGAGGCCGTGCGGCGGGGGCTACAGCCGCTGCTATATGCCGAGGCCCTGGGTCGGTGCATGATTGGCCGGACGGGCGTGGCGGTCGCCGGAACGCACGGAAAGTCCACGACCACGGCGATGCTGGGGTGCGCGATGACGGATGCGGGGCTGGACCCCACGGTGATCGTGGGCGCCACCAGCCGGCAGTTGGAAAACGGGTGCCTGGCACCACTGAGCGATTCGCCGACCGGGTTCAGGCTTGGGGGCGCGGCCATTCCCTCGGGGCCGATGACCAACTGGCCGGGCCTGCTGGTGGCGGAGGCGTGCGAGTACAACCGGTCGTTTCACAACTACCGGCCGCGGGTGGCGTGCATCTCGTCGGTCGAGGCGGATCACCTGGACTGCTACGGGACGTTTGATGCGGTGATCGAATCGTTCCGGGAGTTTGCCGCGTTGCTTCCGCCGCAGGGGCAGGGCGGAAGGCTGCTGATCGGGCATGACAACACGCAGCGCGCCAACGTGACGGCGGGCCTGGCGTGCGCGGTTGAGACGATAGGATTTTCGCCGGAGGCGGATTGGGTAGTTGGCTTTGAGCCCGGGACGCGTCGCGTGATGGTGTCGTACGACCGGCGGGTGGTGGCGACGTGGACGAACCGGATTCCCGGGGCACACAACGCGGTGAACGCGGGAACCGCCTTCGCGCTGGCCGCGGGGCTTGGGGCGGACCCGGCGCGGGTCGCGGCGTCGCTGGCGGCGTTTCGCGGGGTAGACCGGCGGATGCAGTTGATCGGCGAGCGGGCGGCGGGGATGGGCGGCGGAACGGTGCGGGTGTACGACGACTACGGGCACCACCCCACGGAGGTGGACGCGACGCTCCGGGCGCTGCGAGAGTTCGAGCGTCCGGAATCACGGGGCGGGCGGCTTATTTGCGTTTTTCAGCCTCACCAGCACAGCCGGACTCGGCACTTGCTGGATGAGTTCGCGCAGTCGTTCTCGCAGGCGGACGTGGTGATCGTCCCGCCGATCTACTTCGTGCGAGACAGCGAGGTCGAGAAGACCCGCGTGTCGGCGGAGGACTTGGTTTCGCGCCTGCGCGAACGCGGTCAGCATGCGATGCACCTCGATACGTTCGAGGCCATCGTGGAGCATCTGGAGAACCTGTGCCGGCCGGGGGACCTGGTCGTGAGCATGGGCGCGGGGCCCGTGTGGAAGGTGGCGCGCGGATTCATCGAAAACGGGGAAGCGCGGGGCGAAGGAACGGGCCGATCGGCCGCGTGAGGTGTCCGCGTCATGCCCACCACCGCCGCGATGACCATTCAGAAAAATGCGCCGATTCCGACCTGGTTCGGGATCGGGGGGCGTGCGGACCGTCTGTTGGCGGTGCGAAGCGATGATGACATTCGGCGCGGCCTGGAGATCGACCGCGCGGCGCTGGTACTGGGTGACGGCGCGAACCTGCTGGTGGACGATGCCGGCGTGGGCGAACTCGTGCTCGCGATGGAGGGCTATTGCGGCGTGGAGTTTGCGGACGGGAGCGGGGTCGTCGCGCAGGCCGGGGCCGACCTTTCCAAGTTGATCCATGAGACGGCTCGCCGGGGGCTGGCCGGGCTGGAAGGGCTGATCGGAATTCCGGCCAGCGTGGGCGGCGCGGCGGTGATGAACGCGGGGGGAAAGTTCGGGCAGATCGCCGATGTGATTCGACGCGTGCACGCGATATCCCGTGGCGGGAGCGAGGTGACGCTGGAACGGCGGGACATTCACTATGGCTACCGGCGCTCGGGGTTGAACGATCTGGTGATCAGGCGAGTTGAGTTCGGCCTGATGCCGGAGGACCCGGGCTCGCTGCGGGCGAGAGTGAAGGATGTGATGGCGTACAAGAAAGGCAGCCAACCTCTCGCGGCGAGTTCGGCGGGGTGCTGCTTCAAGAACCCGACGCTGCGTCAGGACGTGCGGGACGAGAGGGGTGAGATCGGCCGCGCGGGCGAGCGTGTTTCGGCGGGGATGCTCATCGATCGGGCGGGGCTGAAGGGGTTGCGGGTGCGGGGGGCGGTCGTGAGCGAGCGGCACGCGAACTTCCTGGTGCCCGACAAAGGCGCGGCGGCGCGGGATGTCATCGACCTGATGGAGCAGGTCGAGCGCCGGGTGCTCGATCGGTTCGGCGTCGTGCTGGAGAGGGAAGTCGTCGTCTGGCGGAGGAAGTAGTGGCGAAGACTGCGGTACTGGTTCTTGGCGGTGGACCGGATGCGGAACGGGACGTTTCGCTGATGTCGTCGCGCGGGGTGGCGGATGCGCTCGCGGCCAATCCCCGCTTCGATGTCCGCCTGGAAGTTGTCGGACGAATCACGGCGGGTGAACTCTCGACACTACCCGGCCAGGTAGTGTTCCCGGTGCTGCACGGGGCGTTCGGCGAGGGCGGGCCCCTGCAGGACCTGCTGGAGGAGGGCGGCCGCGCGTATGTGGGATCGGGACCGGGCGCCTCGCGTCTGGCGATGGACAAAGTGGGGACGAAACTGGCGTCGGAGCGGGTCGGTGTGCCAACCGCGCCGGCGTGCGTGTTCAATGGGGCGGACGAGGGGTGCCCGTTGCCGTTGCCGGTGGTGCTCAAGCCGATTCACGAGGGTTCGTCGGTGGGCGTGCGCATCTGCCGCAATGAGGACGCGTGGATTTCGGCGCGGCTCGACGTGGTCGCCGAGATGCGTTCGCACCCTTCGCGGGCGTACATGGTGGAGCGGGCGATCCTGGGGGGGCGGGAACTGACGGTGGGCTTGCTGGATGGAGAACCCCTTGCGCCGATTGAGATCAAGCCGGAGACGGAGTTCTACGACTACGAGGCGAAGTACCTGCGCGATGACACGAAGTACCACGTCGATCCTCAACTCCCCGACGGGGTCGGCGCGGTGATCCGGAAGCGAGCGGCGACACTGGCGCACGCGATGGGCATCCGCCATATGTGCCGCGTGGACTTCCTTCTGGACGCGTCAGGAACTCCGTGGATGCTGGAGGTGAACACGATTCCGGGATTCACGACGCACTCGCTGCTGCCGATGGCGGCCAAGCACGCCGGATTGTCGTTCGGCGCGCTGTGCGAGAGGCTGATAGACTTGGCACTGCGGGATCACACCCGTTAAGGCTGCGCACGGCCGCGCGGCCAGTTCGAGGCTCGTTCATGGAAGGACACCATGCCGCCAACGACCCGTGATGAGTTTGCGTGGAAATCGTTCTTGTCGCACCTGTCGTCGTTCGGGGTGCTGGTGTTGTGCCTTGCGCTGCTTACGGGCGCGACGCTGGGGCTGAGGCCACTGGAGGCGCGGGCCTCGGGGTTTACGGTCCGTCGGTCGCCGGAGGTGGCGATCCGATGGCCCATGGCCGCGGGCGCGGGGGAGAACGGCCCGACCTGGCTGCCGCGTGACGAACAGGAACGGTTGACGCGGTTGACGACGGACGCGGCACGGGACGATGATGCGCCGTACACCGCGGCCTCGCTGGAGCGGGTGAGCCGCGTGCTGGCTTCGAGCGGATGGTTCGAGGGTTACCCGACGGTTCGGCGGCTGTCGCCGGAGTTGCTGGGGGTGAGCGGGACATGGCGGATTCCGGCGGCGGTGGTTCGCAGCGCGGGTCAGGACTACCTCATTTCGTGGGATGCGCTGCCGTTGCCGCCGGTGTATCCGCCGGGGAAGTCCACGTTGCCGGCGATCTTGGATCCGGCGAAGGGCCCGCCGCGGACGGCGACCGGCGATCGGGAGTTCAACACGCCGTGGCAGGGCGAGGATGTGGGCGCGGCCCTGGAGTTGATCCAAACGATTACGACCCAGCCCTGGTCGGACCAGGTGGCGGGCGTGGATGTGTCGAAGTTCGCGATGGAAGGCTCACTGGTTCTCGTGACGCGATCGGGGAATCGCATCGTCTGGGGCGGCCGGCCGACCAAGCCGCGGCTGGGCGAGGTGAGTACGCGCCAGAAACTGGTGCACTTGGCCCAGTTGCAGCACGACTTCAAGCGGATTGATGCGGGGTATCCGCTGATCTACGTGAACACGGATCGGCTGCAGTTTGATACGAGCGCGAGTGCGCAGGGCAGCGTGGGGTCGGGGACGCCCCATCCGTAGCGCCCATCGGTTCGAACCCTAGGTATCGGCTCCCATCGCCTGGCGCGCGGCCCGAACACCGCTTGCAATGGCCCCGGCCACCGTGCTCGCCTGCCCCATGGTGTCGGTCGCTTCGCCGGCGAAAAAGAGCGTGCCTTCGATGGGCATCGCGAGGGAGCGCCTCGCCCTCGCCCCGCCGACGCACTCGTAGCTGTACGCCCCGCGGGCAAACCGGTCTGAAGACCAGTGCCGAACGTGTCCGGCCTCGAGCAGTGCCCGGAGCGCCCCGGGGCGCCGCCCCATCAGCGCGCCCAGTGAGCGCATCGCCTCGACCAGCAGTTCCTGGGAATCCAGACCGATAAGCCGATCCGCGTACGTTCCGCCGGCCCAGCCCGTCAGCACGGGCACTCGGACCGGGCGAGCGGTCCACCACGTCGGGAACGCCAAGGTGGGATCATGGAGAAAGCTCGAGTTGCGGAGAGATTCATCGGCCCGCGCGGCACGGGCCGCCGCGGGCCGCTCCCAGAACGCCTCACGGAACCTGAGCACCACCTTGGCGATGGACCCATATCCCAAGCGCGACATCGCGCGTCGCTTGACGGTGATGTCGGGTTCGAACCGCACCGCGCCGGGTTCCGAGGCCGGAAGTTGAAGGGTTCCGAGCGGAAGCGCCACGATCACCCGGCTCGCGCGGACCCGTGCTGGCTCTCCCCGCGGGGTCGCGCAATGCACTTCGACCACGCGCCGCTTCCAGCGGATCAGGGTCGCCTCGGTCCGCAGCCGCACATCCAGGGGAGCGGGACTTCCCGTGAGGTGCCGCATCAGCGCTCCGTAGCCGTCGAGCAGGCGGAACTGCGTCTCTTCCTCCATGTTGGCCAGGCCCTCCTGCTCGGCGGCGACGGACTTGGCGCTGATTTGTTCCGGGTCGGCGGCGTCGAAGCCGCGTACAAACTGGAGCACCAGTTCGCGTTGCCCGGGGTTCTGGTTCTGCCTGCGGCGCAAGTATTCGGCGAGCGACAGGTCGTGCCGAATGCGGGCGATGCCGCGCAAGGCCTCGCGGAGTCGTGCCGGGTAGTCATCGATCGTTACCAAACGCCCCGAGTGGCGCTGCATGTGATCGAACGGGACGTCGTACGCGGTCAGGCCGGCGTCGTGGATAAGACGCCAGAGCGCGTCGGGCCGGCCATGGACGAACTCCGCCCCGAGTTCCACCGGCACTCCGAAAGCCGGGTCGTTGAGCGTATGGATACGCCCGCCGATGCGACACCTCGCTTCGAGAACCACCGCTTCCCGCCCCGCGTCCGCGAGAGTCCGGGCCGCGGCCAGTCCGGCGGCCCCCGCGCCAATGACGATGATCGGAGCCATGTGCATCGTCGCCGGAGTTGATCAGCGCCGCCGGTACGACACTCGCCAGATCGTGCCATTGCCGTCTTCGGTGACGATGAGCGACCCATCCTTCGCAACGGCCACGCCCACCGGGCGGCCCCAGACTTCGGTGTCCGAGACGACGAAGCCGGTCATGAAGTCCTCGTACGCGCCGGTGGCCTTGTGGTTGCGGTCGAAGAGAAGGCGGACGACCTTGTAGCCGGTCAGCTTCTCGCGATCCCACGAGCCGTGGAGCGCGACGAAGGCGCTGCCTTTGTAGTCGGCCGGGAACGCGTCGGCGTTGTAGAAGGCGATCTGCAGCGCGGCCGAGTGGGCCTGCATGAGCACGTCGGGAACGGTGATGCGGCCCCGGAGATCGGGTCTCTTGCCGGGGTATCGCGGGTCCTCGTTGCTGCCGATGTAGTACCAGGGCCAGCCGAAGCACATGCCTTCGCCGAGGTGAGTGGCGTATTCGAAAGGAGTATCGTCGCCCAGCCCGTCGCGCTCGTTTACGACCGCCCAGAGGTCGCCGGTCGCCGGCTGGATGGCGATGCCGGCGGGGTTGCGGATGCCGGTGACGTAGAGGCGGCGGTTGCCGCCGTCGGGGCTGAAGGAGAGGACGGCCGCGCGGTCCTCTTCGGTGTCCCAGGTCGCGCCCAGCGGCTTGACGGCGTTCCACGCGGCGAGGCCCTTGGGCTCCATCGGCTCGGGGAACATGTCGAGGGCCACGTTGGAGCCGGAACCGACGGCGAGGTACAGCGTCTTGCCGTCGGGCGAGAACGCGATGTCGCGGGTCCAATGGTGAGCGGAGGGGATGCCCTCGATGATCCGCTCGGGGGCGCTCGAAGCCTTCGTGTCGCCGGGGCTGTAGCGGAATCGAACGACGCTGTCGGTGTTCGCGACATAGACCCACTCGGGGTGGTCGCCGGGCGGATAGAAAGCGATGCCGTAGGGCTTCTTCAGCCCGGTGGCGAAGACATCCTGGCGCTCGATGTTGGCGCTTTCGGGATGAAGGCGGTACACGCGGATTTCGTTGGCCTTGCTGGTGGCGACGAAGAGGTCCCCGTTGGGCGCGACGCGTACCACGCGGGGTTGGGTGAGCCCTCCGGCGATCCTTTCGACCATGAACCCCGGCGGCACCTTGGGCGTGGCGTCGTTTGGCATGGAGACGATCTTCGATTCGCGCTGTTTGGATTCGCCGGGCGGGGGCAGGTCCTTGGGCGTGATGAGGCGCCGGATACCGGGCGCATCGTTGCGCCAGTCGCCGAAGGCCTCGGGGCCGCGGAGCAGGTGCGGCACGACTTCCTGCGCGAGGGCATTGGACACGCTCAGGCACAGCGCGGCGACGGTGAGTGCTTTGACCATACCAGATGATGGCGCGCGGGGATGAAACGGGAGTCAACGGCTCATAAAGCACGCTTCATGTGACTCGCGTGTCACGCGGACTTCCGGCGTCGGCCCGAATGACCGTTGGTCACTTCAATCCCCGTAATCATCAGCAGGTCAACAAAGTTCCACCGGTCCCGCTTTGGATCCGCAACAAAGACCGTGCGCCCGCCGCCGACGAGGGCGACCAAGTGCGGGTTTGGCACGTGGAGCCGTCGGCCATCGGCAACGTGGAGCACGAATGGCTTGAACGGCTCTGACTCCAGGATGTCCACCAGCGACTCGAGTTTCATGCACTCAATCCTAGGTCATACGTTGAAATACTTCGCCTCGGGATGGTGCACAATGATCGCGCTCGTGCTCTGCTCCGGGTCGATCTGCCAGTTCTCGGTGAGGACGCAGCCGATGCGGGAGGGATCAAGGAGCGCGAAGAGTTTTTCCTGGTCGGACATGCTTGGGCAGGCGGGGTAGCCGAAGGAGTAGCGGCTGCCGCGGTAGTGTTGGGTGAAGAGGTCCTTGATCTTCGGGCTGTCCTCGCCGGCGATGCCGAGTTCCTGGCGCATGCGCTTGTGCCAGAACTCCGCGAGCGCCTCGGCCGTTTCGACGCCCAGGCCGTGGAGGTAGAGATAGTCCTGGTACTTGTTCGCGGCGAAGAGGGCGCGGGCTTCCTCGCTCGCCCGCGGCCCCATCGTGACGCAGTGCATCCCGATGACGTCCGGCTGGCCGGAATCGATCGGGCGGAAGTAGTCGGAGATGCAGAGGCGGCGCTTGTCGGGCTGTCGGGGGAAGGTGAAGCGGAGTGATTCACGGCGTGCCTGCGGCGCGGCGGGATCCCAGATGATCAGATCGTCGCCGTCACTGCTGCACGGGAAGTAGCCGTAGACGACTCCGGGCTGGAGGATGCGCTTCTCACGGCAGTCGGCCTTGAGGCGCTCGAAGATCGGCTGGATCTTGTCCTCGAGCATCGCGCCGTACTCGGCATCGCTCAGGGCGCCTTTCTTGACCTGCCACTGGCCGCGGAAGAGAGCGATGGGGTTGATGAAGGGGTAGATGTCGTCGAGGTCAAGGCCCGTGACGACGCGTGTGCCCCAGAATGGGGGGGTGGGCACCGCAACGTCTGCGCGGACATGGGAGCGGACGCGGATGGCGGTCGCGACGGCGCCCGCGGCGGGGGGGTCGGCGTTGGCGCGAGCCAGTTTCTCGATGCGGGACTTGTTGATAAGTTCCTCGGCCTTGCTGCGCTTGCCCTGGCGATCGGCGATTTCCTTGCCGAGGTCGGCGACCTTGCCGGACATGATGAAGTCCATCGTGCGCAGGCCGTCGAATGCGTCCTTGCCATAGAGGCACTCGCCGCGGTACGTGCCGCGAAGGTGACTCTCGCAGTAGTGCCGCGTGAGGGCCGCGCCGCCGAGGATGACCGGCGGATTCAGGCCCATCTCGTTGAGTTCCTTGAGGTTTTCCTCCATGACGTTAACGGACTTCACGAGCAGGCCGGACATGCCGATGGCGTCGGCGTTGTGCTCCTTCCAGGCCTTCACGATGTCGGCGATGGGCTGCTTGATGCCGATGTTGTAGACGGTGTAGCCGTTGTTGCTGAGGATGATGTCGACGAGGTTCTTGCCGATGTCGTGGACATCGCCCTTGACGGTCGCGAGGACGATCCTGCCCTTCGTGCTGCCCTGCACGCGCTCCATGTGGGGCTCGAGGTGTGCTACGGCCATCTTCATGACTTCG
Source organism: Phycisphaerales bacterium (assembly GCA_905339235.1). GTDB lineage: Bacteria > Planctomycetota > Phycisphaerae > Phycisphaerales > UBA1924 > RI-211. Next base: position 150,483 of record CAJPFG010000023.1, on the reverse strand, counting down.
GCGCTCTGGAGCACGAAGGGCAACTGCATCTGGCCGCTGCCGAAGAGTTCGCCGACGGTCTTCATGCCGTCGAGGAGGTGGTCGTTGATGATGTCGAGGGGCTTGTACTTCGTCATCGCCTCGTCGAGCGAGGCGGCGAGGCCCTCTTTCTCGCCGTCGATGATGTGGCCGCGGAGGCGTTCTTCGAGGGTGAGGAGTTTCTTCTCCTTCTTCAGAGTGCCCGAAGTTTCGACGTCCTTGAAGAGGGCGATGAAGGCGGCGAGCGGATCGAAGCCGTCGCGGCGACGGTCGTAGATCAGGTCCATCGCCGCGGCCCACTGATCGTCGGGAATTTTGTTTTTGGGAAGGATTTTGCTGAAGTGAAGGATGGCGCTGGTGAGGCCGGCCTCCTGGAGTTCGTGCAGGAAGGCGCTGTTGAGGACGACGCGCGCGGCGGGCTTGAGGCCGAAACTGACGTTCGAGAGGCCGACGGTGGTCTGGCTCTCGGGCAGGTGCTTGGCGATGAGGCGAACGCCTTCGATAGTTTCGAGGGCGCTACGGCGGTCGCTCTCCATGCCGGTGGAGACAGGAAGGACGAGGGGGTCGAAGAGGAGGTCGGCGGGCGCGAGTCCGTGGACCTCGGTAGCGCGCTGGTAGCCGCGCCGTGCGATCGCGAGTTTGCGATCCGCGGTGCGCGCCATCGAGGCTTCCTTGTCCTCGTCGATGGAGCCGATGACCAGGGCCGCGCCATAGGTCTTGGCGAGGCGACAGACCTCGTCGAACTTGTGCTCGCCGTCCTCGAAGTTGGCGCTGTTGATTATGCACTTGCCGCCGGCGAGCCGCAGCCCGGCCTCGATGGTCTTGATCTGTGTGCTGTCGAGCATGATGGGAACGTTGACCTGCCGCACGACGCGCCGCATCACTTCGCTCATGTCGCGTGCATTGTCACGCCCGGCGTAGTCCACGTTGAGATCGAGCACGTGCGCGCCGTCGTGACGGACCTGCTCGCGCGCGAGCGAGACGATTCCGTCCCAGTCTTCCGCCTCGAGGAGTTTCTTGAACGCGCGGCTGCCGCTGCTATTCATCCGCTCGCCGATAATCAGGATCGATGTGTCCTGGCGGTATTCGGTGGGCGAGTAGAGGCTGGTGACGGCGGGCGACGCGGAGACGACAGCCCTGGGCGAGGCCGGGCCCTTGCGACGGAACTCCTCCACCGCTTCCGCAACCAGCCGGATGTGCTCGGGCGTGGTGCCGCAGCAGCCGCCAACGACGCGGACGCCGTCTCGCTCGATGTACTGCGCGAGCGCATCGGCGAAGGGCCGGGGCTTGAGCGGGTATTCCGTGCGGCCTTCGACGAGGACGGGAAGGCCGGCGTTGGGCATGACCGAGACGGCGCGGCCGGGTCGCCCCATGGCGCCCCAGTGCCTGCCCAGCCAGTGCACGTGCTCGGCCATTTCCGTCGGACCGGTGGCGCAGTTGAGGCCCAGCGAGCAGATGGGGTAGCCGGCGAGGGCGTGCGCCGCGGCGGCGATTTCGGTGCCCAGCAGCATCGTCCCCGTCGTCTCGATCGTGACGGAGACCATGATCGGAACCTCGAGAGGCGACTTGCCCTTCTCGTCGAGCGCGGCCAGCACCGCGTTGATGGCGCACTTGACCTGGAGGAGGTCCTGGCAGGTCTCGATGATGAAGGCGTCGGCCCCGCCGGCGAGCAGGCCGCGGGCCTGCTCGCGGTAGGAATCGAACATCGTGGGCCAGTCGGTGTTGCCGAGCGTGATGAGTTTGGTGCCCGGGCCCATGGAGCCGATGGCGAAGCGCGGCTTGTCGCTGGTTGAGTGGCGGTCGCAGGCGGCACGGGCGACTTCGGCGGCACGCTTGGCAAGTTCGAAGGTCTGCTCGGCGATGCCGAACTCGGCGAGGACGAGTTTGTTGGTGCCGAACGAGTCGGTCTCGACGCAGTCGGCGCCGACCGCAAGGAAGGACTCGTGGATCTCCTGAATGACGTCAGGCCGGGTCTTTACGAGGATGTCCGTGCAGTTCTCGCAGCCGCAGTAGTCCTTGTGCAGATCGAGATCGCGCTGGTGGATGGAGGTACCCATCGCTCCGTCGAAGACGAGCATGCGGTCGGCGAGGGCTTGAAGGAAGCGGTTGGGCATGGCGTGAGACTATATCCATCAATCCGGATAGACGGATGAATCACCGGACGGTTGGTCTACGCTCCTCTATCGGATGGGAGTGCCGCGTCACGACTGACCGGCATGAAGCGTTCCCACGGGTGAACGCCCCGGAGGGAGCACGTGGCGGGCTTACGCTGGGGGCATGACCAAGGCGATTCTCTTCGCGGTGCTGGCTGGGCTGTGCTGGGGCGTGGGCGAGATCGGGACCAAGGCCGCGCTGAACAGCAAGCAGGTCGGCCCGATGGGCGCGACGCTGGTGCGGGCGCTGGTGACGGTGCTGCCGGTGGTGATTGCGTACCTGCTCGCGACGCGGGTGTGGGAGACGGAGAATGCGGCGTGGTTTCGCGGGGCCTCGACCTCGACGTGGCTGTACCTGATCGGCGGCTCGGGCCTGCTCGCCGGCTTCGCGGGTGTCTTCTTCTTTTACTCCGGGCTGCGGCACGGGGACATCTCGGTGCTGCGGCCGATCGCGTTTGGGATCGCCCCGGCGACGGCGGTGCTGCTGGGGTGGTGGTGGCTGGGTGAGGCAATGACGGTGAAGAAGGCGCTGGCGGTGGTGCTGATCGTCGCGGGGATCGTGCTGCTTGCGGGCGAGGGGCGCGGGGCCGCGAAGGCACAATCCAAGAACGCGGCGGGCGCGGTAGCCGAGGGGTAGGGGCGGGGAGTTCTGGCAACTGTCAATCTGGACGCGACCCATTTTCGGCAAGGCAACGGCCGCGACAACTCGCACACCGGCGGGTGAGATCGCGATTCGGTTCGCGCGGCTTCGGCTGAGTCGCGGGTTGCGGGCGGTGCCCGCCACGATCTTGGGCGTCGGGCTTGGTGTGCTGGTTTTCTTTGTGGCGGTTCCGATCGTGTTCGTCACGTCGAGCAGGGCTGGTGGCCCGGCCATTCCGGAAGTGCTCATCACCATGGCGCGCGGCATTGGTGCAGTCAGGATGCTGACCCTCTTTGCAGTCTTTGGAGCCCTCGCATGGGGGCAGCCGGTCATCATCCGGTGGATGTTCGACCGAACGGCGGGGCGGCTGACCCGCGAAGGCCTGTCGCGGAACAGACGCTCTCGACGACTTGGGAAAAGGGTAACCACGGCGATGTTCGTACTGATTGCCATTGGCCTCCTCGGTCTGACGTTGGCGGGTATGTGGCCGCTGGCCTGTCTCTTTGCTGCGAAGTTGGGCATTGATGCCTCGCTGGTTTGCTTGTTCATGGGCGTTACAGCCCGTCGCGGTATGCATGTGGTCTGCGAACGCTGTGACTACCAGATGGGATCATGGCGGGCTGCTCCAGAGCGATGCCCCGAGTGCGGACGCCACTGGAAACGTCCGTGGGCTGCGGCTCTTGGGCACCGCGCAGTTTCGTGGCAACTGCTCGGGTGGAGCGCGGGCTTGCTCATAGCCTCGGTTTGTCTGCTGCTGGCCGTTCGCCTCTGGATTCCCTGATGCGCTCGGCGCGACAATCCGGTATTCTGCGGGCCGGAGGTGCCGCATGCTCGATCGTCGCGAGTTTCTGGGGGGAGTTGTCGGTGTTGCCGGCGTGGCCGCGTTGCCGAGCGCGGCTGGCGCCGCGTTCGCGCCTTCGCGCGGGTTGATCGCGGAGATCCGGGAGCGCGGGGCGGGGCTTTCGCCCGCCGCGGCCGCGCGGGATGAGGATTACTGGGCCACCGTCCAGCAGGCCTTCATGGTGGACCGGTCGATGGTGAACCTGAACAACGGCGGGGTGAGCCCGTGCTCGACGTTCGCGCACGAGGCGCTGAAGCGGCGGCTGGACGAGCACAACTCGATGCCGACGAGCAACACGCTGTGGGCGATGCAGCATCCGCAGATCGAGACGGTGCGCGAGCGGCTGGCGAAGGGCTGGGGGGTGGACGCCGAGGAGATCGCGATCACGCGGAACTCGTCGGAGTCGCTGCAGATCTGCCAGATGGGGATCGACCTCAAGGCGGGCGATGAGATTCTGGCGTGCACGCTGGACTATCCGCGGATGATGACGGCGTTCCGGCAGCGCGAGCGGCGCGAGGGCGTGAAACTGGTCCAGATCCAGATTCCCGTGCCGTGCGAGGACGTCGCCGAGGTCGTGCGGCGGTACGAGGCCGCGATCACAGCGCGGACGCGGATGATTCTTGTCAGCCACGTGGTGAACATCACGGGGCAGATCATGCCGGTGCGCGAGATCGTGGAGATGGCCCGCACGAAGAACGGCGGCATCCCGGTGATCGTGGACGGCGCTCACGCCCTCGCGCAGTACGACTTCAAACTCAGCGACCTCGGGTGCGACTACTACGGCGTGAGTCTGCACAAGTGGCTGCAGGCGCCGGTGGGAACGGGGTTGTTGTACGTGCGGCGCGAGAAGATCAAGGGGCTGTGGCCGCTGATGGCCGCGGCGGCGGAGCAGTCGGACAACATCCGAAAGTTCGAGGAGATCGGCACGCACCCGGAGGGGATCGCGCTGTCGATCGCGGAAGCGCTGACGTTTCACGAGGCGATCGGGGGGGCGAGAAAGGAGGCGCGGCTGCGGTTCCTGCGGGACACGTGGGCGGAGCGGATCATCGCGTCGGGCAAGGGCCGCGCGAGGCTGCACACGTCGCTCAACCCGCGGTTCTCGTGCGCGATCGGGAACCTGTCGATCGACGGGCTCGACGCGCTCACACTGCAAGGGTGGCTGTGGGAGAAGAAACGGATTCTGGTCACGACGATCGGGCACGAGGAGTGCAAGGGCAATCGCATCACGCCGAGCGTGTACACGACGCTGGATGAAGTGGAGCGGTTCTGTGAGGCGGTGGAGTGGGCGATGGAGAGAGGGGTGGAGTGAGGCCAAATGGCCACATCGCAAATGGCCAGAGGGCCAAAGTCGGAGAAGGCAGGAACCGCCGATTTCGCAGATTACACAGATGGAAAAAGGCGAACGCAGAGGAGAGAGGGCTGAACGCTGAGATCCGGACTCTACGTGGGGCGGGGTGGACGGAACGAGGACTGGCCGCAAGGGCGATGCGCTTCAGGGCTTGAGTTGCGGGAACTTGGTCAGGGTTTCTGCTGATGCGAGATCCGCGGCCGTTTTTCCGGCCTTGTTGCGGATGGACACATCGGGGCCGCCCGAGATCAGGGAACGAACGGTCTCCCGGTGGCCGCGGCCGACGGCGAGGTGGAGGGCGGTGTTGCCGTGGAGATCGACGGCGTTGACCGCCGCCCCGTGGAGGAGCATGAAACTGACAAGGTCCTTGTGACCGCCGTAGGCGGCGGCGTGGAGGGGAGTCCAGCCGTTCGCGGGGTTGACGGTGTTGATGTTGGCCCCGGCGTCGAGGCGTCGCTGGATGATGTGGCGATGACCGCCCTCGGCCGCGCGGTACATGACATCATCGAAGCCACTGGGCGCGGGCTGGGGCGCGGGCGCGGGGCCGGGAGAGCGGGTTGTCTCGCATCCGGTGAAGACCAGACCGGTCACTGTGAACGCGGCGATCAGGTTCATCGATTTCATCGGCGGTTCCTTCGGCGAGATACTCGGGCGGATTGTACCGGATCGGAGCGAGGATGACGGCGAGGGAGGCTCCTGAGGAACGCTCCGTCAGGGTACCTGTCGCGCGAAGCATCACTCGCGCCGCCCAAAGCCGCGGCGGAGTGATGGCACGGCCAAAGGTGTCAGGGAGTCGAGGAATGCCACCCCGCCGTGTGCCACCGATACCGGGAGGGTCAGCCGCCCGCACTGGCACCCCGGGGGAACCCATGTTGCCGCCAGGCTTGGGAGTACGCTGGATAAACTCTTGGATTCGCGACGGTGCCGTTATGAGTGCTATCACTTGGTATTGCCGCCGGTGCGGGTACGCCTTGCAGGGCCCGGAGCGTTGTCCAGAGTGCGGAAGCGCGAAGAGTGCATGCACTGCGGCTGAAACTCGCGACTTTGTGAACACCGCGGCTCTCCCCGCCTGGGTGCTGCTCGGCATCGGGCTCGTGACATGGGCCCTCACCATCAAGATCCCTTCTTCATCAGACGGGCCGCTCTGGCTCATCGGCGCCCTTACGACGGTTCCGATGAACGTTCTGGCCGGCCTCGGCATCGTCGCCGGGATTCTCGTCTGGCGCACCTTGCGCAAGGACAAGACCCTGCACGGTGCTCGCCTTGCCACCACCCTCCTTCTCCCATGGGTGACATTGGTGTGGTCGGGGTTCTTCGGCGGTGCTGCGATCTTCCTGTGCCGAGCATAATACCGAGAGGCGGGTGGCCCGACTCCACCGCTCGCACACTGACTGAATGTGCCACGAGTCCGCCGTCTTCGGCGCGACTCGTGTCCAGCGCGGCCACAACTCCCACGACCCCACAACCCCCCCGACTTGGACGCATCGAGTCCCGCTCCGGCCGACGCCACGTACGTCCGCTCCCGCGGAACCGCACGGATCGCGCCGCAGATGGACGATTCGTGGCACGCTTCGAGTCGGGCCACCCGTCGCTGCTGCGCCCCATCCGCCGGCGGCAATCCACCAGTTCTCCTGCCATCGCCGTCCGCTATGCTCGCCACATGGCCAATGCGATTGTTCGGGCGAGGATGATCAGCACCGTCAAGAACGCGCTCAACCAGTTTCGCGAGGCGTCGCAGCTGCACCACTCACTGTTGCGCGGACGGGTTCGTGAAATCGCATTGGACGGGCTGCTGCGCCCACTTGTGCCAGCTGGCATCAGTCTTGGCACGGGAGTACTGGCCGACAACCTGGGGGTGCAGTCTCCCGAAACCGACGTGGTGATCATTGATCCCCGATTGATGGCTCCCGTGCTTTACGACGATCGATTCGGTATGTTTCCGGTTGACGCCTGCCTCGCCGCAATAGAGGTGAAAAGCACCCTCGACGCTGGCGAATCGCGAGATGCCGTAAGCAAGGCGGAGTTGATAAAGTCTCTATGCCTACTTCCCGTGGTGCACTCCCTGGGATCTGCTATCCCGGGATCGGCAACAATGCAGTTGGGCGGTCGGCCTGCCGGAGTCGCGACCGGAGTGTTCGCTTTCAGCAGCGACTTGAAGCCCGACGGAAAGACCGAGTTGGAGCGATACTGCGAAATAGATCCAAACGCATGGACGAGCCCGGCCATTCGTGTCATGTGCGTCGTTGGCCGGGGATTCTGGCGATTTCAAGAGCCCGGAGTTTGGACATTTCATCCCCCGACGCCCGACTACGACGAGGTCATCGATTTCCTGTCCGTAATCGTGAACTCGCTAATGTCGATTTCCTCGTCCCGAGGTTTGCCCCTCTTGGGGCAGTACGCCATAGAACTGCGTTCCTATTGGGAAATCGCTGCAGACGGCTCGAAAACTGAAAGAGCCAGGAGATGATGGGCAGGTGGGGCAGGTGGCCCGGGTTCGAACTGACAAAGGCGGTGCCACGGCTTGGTGGCTCGGCACCAAGCCGTGCCGGACGCCGGTGGTGTTCGGTCGCGAAGACACGGCTTGCCCAAAGCGTCAAGCCGTGGCACTATCGCCTCGACCGTGAAGCCGGGCCACCTGCCCGCCCCGTCGCAATCGGCTGAGAAGGAAGGAGGGACCCCGCCAGTGCGAGGTGGTGCATGCTGCGAGGTGCCGTGTGAACAGTGCTGCGTACTGGGCGGAAAGGGTGCGTTGTGGATTGAACCACGTGCGCCCGCCCCGGCGCGGCAGATCCGGCCCGATATGTTTACCGCCCCTCGGCCCGGCTGCCGGGGCGCCGCACTCGCCCGGGGTCCCTCCTTCACTCCTCAGTCGCATGCTTCCAGTTGGCCTCCTGGATGCGCACGTTGAGTTCACGAATTGTCTTTGACACATCGTCGGCTTGTTTTTGCAGTTTCGCGCCGTCGAGTTGTGGCACCCACTTGATCTCGCGGGTGCCATAGCGGTCGGGATCTCGCTTGAGAGCGCCGGCAGCGCTTAGGAGCAGCGCGTGCTGCTGTTTCAGCCGATCGCGTTCGGCGACGGCCTCCATCAGGTTTCTGCCGTCGGCGAGTTTGGCCTTCATGTTCGTGCGATTAATCCGGACCACCAAGGTGGCCAACTCCTTCTGCAGCCCCGCGCACTCCCGAAGGAGTTTCTCGGGGTTCTCCGCAGGCTTGTCACCCTGCTGCACCACCGCATTCGAGCGCACTCGCTCTGCGAGCAGTTGAAGCCGTTTCTGTATGTCGCCGCGCAAGAGAAGTGCTTCAGCGAGTTTCATGGGTCTTGTCCCGTGTTCTGAGTGCCGACTACGCCATCGTCATCCCTCCGTCCACCACGATGCACTGGCCGGACAGGAAGCCCGCGTCGTCGCTGGTGACGTATTCGACGGCCGCGGCGATGTCTTCGGGAGTGCCCAGGCGGCGGACGGCGATGAACTTCTGGAGGTCGTCCTTGATCTGCTGGGGGAGGTTCACTGTCATGTCGGTGGTAATAAAACCGGGGGCCACCGCGTTGCAGGTGATGCCCTTGCCGCCCAGTTCCTTGGCGATGGTCTTGGAGAGGCCGATCATGCCCGCCTTGGCCGCGGCGTAGTTGGCCTGGCCGGCGTTGCCGACCACCCCGCTGGTGCTGGCGATGTTGACGATGCGGCCGAACTTGCCGCGCATCATGTGCCGCGCGGCGGCGCGGGTGGCAACAAAGGCCGACTTGAGGTTGGTGTCGAGGACCAGGTCCCAGTCTTCGTCGCTCATGCGAAGAGCCAGGCCGTCCTTGGTGATGCCGGCGTTGTTGACGAGGATGTCGAGGCGGCCGTGCTTCTCGGCGATGGCGTCGATGGCGGCCTGGAGGGCCTTAGAGTCGCCGACATCGACGGTGACGACGCTGGCCGCGCCGCCGTTGGACTCGATGGTCGCTTTGACGTCGTTGAGCGGCCCCTCGGTGCGGGAGACGAGGACGACGTGGCGGTTGGAGCGCGTGGGGTCGGCGAGGCGCAGGGCGATGGCCCTGCCGATGCCGCGGGAGGCGCCGGTGACGACGGCGACGCGTTTGATGGCGGGAGAGGGATCAGTCATGTGCGGGTCCGTGAGGGAGGATCAACCGCCGCCGGGAGCCGGGGCCGGGCCGCGGCCGGGAGGAGCGGTCGGCGCGGGGCCGGGGGTACCGCCGCCGCCGAGAGCGCGGCGGACGTGCGTCTCGGGCAGGTCGAAGATGTTCGAGACGTACTGGATGACCTGGTCGTGCGTCACCTTGCCGCCCAGTTGCATCGAGAAGGCATCGCCCGCGGCGACGAGCATCTGGATCTTGTCGTCGGAGGGCTTGTAGCCCGCGGCGATTTTGGCCTGGGCTTGCTTGCGGAGTTCGTCGAGGGCGCCGCCGGGAAGGCTGCCCGCGATGGCGGTGAGCATGGCCTTCTGCTGAGGGGAGGCCTGCGAGCCGGACGCCGTCTCAATTCGGCGAGCGAGGTCGAGGACGGCGAAGCCCAGCATCAGCGTGTCGTCGGCGCCGCCGAGCATGCTGGTGACATTCGCCGGGATGGTGTCGCCCGGGAAGAAGGAGCCGCTGGCGACGGTGCCGCTGCCGCTCTCGAGTTCGCCCACACCCGCGCCGTCCCATTCACCGGCGCGGCGGCGGGTAGCGGCTGTCGAGGGCATGCCCTCGAACCTCCAGGTTCCGTCGGCCGCGGAGGCCCGGAAGCCGATGACGTAGGCCCCGTCGGGCTCCTGCACGGCGAGGTAGACCTCGCCGTTACTGGAAGGAAGGGTGTCGCGCGGGGTTTCGGAGGTGTACACCACGCGTACAGCCTCGATCTTTTTCGTGGAATCCTCCCATTCACCCGACGCCGTGAGCGCATCGAGATCGCCCTTGGCGTCGGCGGAGAGCATCGCGGCGAGTTTGGAGGAATCGCCCTTGGCGAGCGAGTCGGCGAGGTTGATCAGGGCGCGGGCGAAGGCCTCATCCACCGGCGCGACCTCTGCCGGGAACTGCACGCGGGCGTCGGGCTTCATCGACTGGATGATCGGGTCGATCTGCACCGGCTCGGGCGCGGGCGGGGGCGGCGGCGGAGCGGGCGGGGGCGGCGGGGGCGGGGGCGGGGGCTTGGAGCAGCCGGTGATGGCCACCGAAGGCACGAACAAAGCGGCGACGGCCGCGCCGGCGACGGTAAGACCCAGCACAACTCTCGCGGCCGACTTCAGGACTAGTCCGAACATCGCGTTCCTTTCAGGGCGTGTCATTGGTGACGACCTTTACGTCTTTGCTGATGCGGCGGTACAGGCCCGCGAGCGTCTTGCCGGGGGCCAGTTCGAGGAACTCTCCGGTCGCCTTGCCCGCCAGCCACTGGCAGGACTGGGCCCAGCGGACGGGGCTGGTCAGTTGCTCCACCAGCCGGCGGCGGATGGTATCCGAAATGGGTGAGACGCTGCTCGCGGCGTGTGGTTCTGCGGTGACATTGGAAATCACCGGGCAGCGGGGTTCCTTGATGGGGGCCTTGGCGAGGGCTTCACCCAGCCGGGCCGCGGCCTGGGCCATGAGCGGGGAGTGGAAGGCCCCGGCAACGGGCAGGGCGGCGGACCGGAGGCCCATGCCCTCGGCGACCTTGGCGGCGCGCTCGCAGGCGGACTTGTGGCCGCTGAGGACGATCTGGCCGGGGGCGTTGAAGTTGGCGCAGACGAGGACGTTTGCCGCGCGGGCCTGGTCGCAGACGGCGTTGGCCTGTTCCTCGGTGGCGCCGATGAGGGCGAGCATGCCCCCCCCACCACCGGTGCGGGCCTCGGGGCTGTCGGCGGCGTCCTGCATGGCGCGGCCGCGGAGGGTGACGAGTTCGAGGCCGTCCTCGAAGGTGAGGGAGCCGGCGACGGTGAGGGCGGTGTATTCACCGAGGGAGAGGCCGGCGGCCGCGGCGAGGGGCTGCTCGCCGTTCCCCATGCTTCGCTTGGCGAGGATGGCCTTCCAGCAGGCGATGGAGGTGACGTAGATGGCGGGCTGGGAGACGTCGGTCTGGTTGAGGCGGTCGGTGGGGCCGGTGAAGCAGAGTTGGGTGATCGGGGCACCGAGGCGCGTGCCGAGGAGGCGGTCGGCCTGATCGAAGACGGCGCGGGCTTCGGGGGCCGCGTCGTACCAGGCTTTGCCCATGCCGACGGCTTGGGCGCCCTGTCCGGGGCAGAGAACGATGGCGGGAGTGCCGGTCATGGGGGATGGTAGTGCGGGGGGGTGCCGAGTGCCGAGTCCTGGGTCCTGGGCGCAGAGTGCAGAACGGTGCGGCTACGAAGGAGCGCGGACTAGCATCCCCGCGATGACTACGTACCGAGGGATAGTCGTGGACGGCAAGGTCGTCCTCGACGGTTCAGACTTGCCCGAAGGCACCCGGGTGCTGATCACTCCGGATCCTGTGCCGTTTCCCGGTAACGCGATCGAACCGCGTAGCGATGATCCCATCTATCGGCTCGGGGACGATGCGGTTGACGGGGGGATTCCCAACCTCTCTGCGGGGTACGATTCTCCGAGGCGGGACCGTCGCACGGAAACGTAGATCAGTCATTGTGGGCCCATTGCGTGAGGTCGTCGACCGGCCGAGGCAAGCGAGCTTCGAGCCACTCTGTGGTCAACCCGGGTGTGAAACTTGGGCTGTCACATTCGATGACCCACGAGAGAAAATCCTGGGGCCCACCATTCAGATACGGCGGTGGTGAGACCGGCATGAACACGGTCGGCAATCGCTCATCGAGGGACAGGTAGTTGAGCACATGCCCGAGTTCCTGCACCACGTTCCACGCGAGTGCGTGTTTGATATCAATGCTGAACTTGATCCACCACGTTCCGTCTGAATCCTGGTCATGACTGATGAAGCCGATTCCAGGCACCCTCGAAAGGAATGAATCGAGCGGGCGAAAATCGTGCTCGATGGCCATGTTCGTCCTCCGGGTGTTGCCGACAAAACTGACTCTTGCTATCCCACATCCGCGAGCCCAAGCGCCGCTCCATACTGCTTCATCAGCCGGCGGCGAAGAAGCGTTTCCTCGGGGGCCTTGAGGTCCGGGGAGCGCTTCACCCACTCCGCGGCGTCGCGGCGGGCCATGTCGAGGAGTTCGCGGTCGCGCATGAGGTCGGCGACCTTGAACGGGGGCAGGCCGGATTGCCTGACGCCGAAGAGTTCGCCCGGGCCGCGGAGTTCGAGGTCTTTCTCGGCGAGGATGAATCCGTCGCTGGTCGCGGCGACGACGCGGAGGCGGGCCTGGGCCTCGTCGGTAGTGGGATCGGCGATGAGGAAGCAGGCGGAGGCGGCCGGGCCGCGGCCGACGCGCCCGCGCAACTGGTGCATCTGCGCGAGGCCGAAGCGGTCGGCCTGCTCGATGACCATCGCGGTGGCATTGGGGACATCGACGCCGACCTCGATGACGGTGGTGGCGACGAGGGCCTGGACTTGGCCGAGGCGGAAGCGCTCCATGATGGCCTCGCGCGAGTCGCGGGAGAGCCGGCCGTGCATGGTCGCAAGGTGGAAACCCCGGAGTGGGCCGGATTCCAGTTCCTGAAAGACCGTTCGGACATCGCGGAGGGGTTCGCCGCCGGGCATGACGTCGCTGGACTCGCCGGCCTCGATGGCGGGGACGACGATGTAGGCCTGCTCGCCGCGGGCGAGGCGGGCGGCGACGTCGGCGTAGACCTCGGAGCGGTGGTCGCGGGTGAAGACGCGGGTGAGGATGGGCTTGCGGCCGGGGGGGAGGGCGCGGATCGAAGAGATGTCGAGGTCGCCGAAGAGCGTGATGGCCATGGTGCGGGGGATGGGCGTGGCGGTCATGACCAGGACGTGCGGCGTCGTGGTTTCGTCGGTGCCCTGGGCGCGGAGCCGGGCTCGCTGGTGGACGCCGAAGCGGTGCTGCTCGTCGATCACGCAGACGCCGAGATTCTTGAACTCAACGGACTCGGTGAGCAGCGCGTGGGTGCCGACGAGGATGTCGAGGTCGCCGGAGGCGAGGCTCGAGAGCATGGACTGGCGCACCGCCGGGGGCGTGGAGCCGGTCAGGAGCGCCACGCGAACCTTGGAGCCGGTGAGGGACGCGGTGATGTTCGCGTAGTGCTGGTCGGCGAGGAGTTCGGTCGGGGCCATGAGGCTGGCCTGGTGGCCGCCGGCGACGGCCATGAGCATCGCGTAGAGGGCGACGACGGTCTTGCCGCTGCCGACATCGCCCTGGATGAGACGGTTGGCGGGGGTGGCGCGGGAGAGATCTGCGGCGATCTCCTTGACGACTTCATCCTGCGCGCCGGTGAGCGTGAATTGAAAGCGTGCGCGGATGTGCTCGTCGATCTTCGCGTTCCACTTGAGGGCGGGGGCGCGGAGGTGCTCACGGAGGTGGGCGCGCTTGAGGTGCACGCCGAGTTGGAGCATGAGGAGTTCGTCGTACGCGAGCCGCCGGCGCGAGAGCGAGGCCTCGGGCTCGTCCCTGGGCTCGTGCTGCATGCGATACGACTCGCGCAGGTCGGGCAGGTTGCGCGGCGCCCGGTACGGCTCGGGGAGGTGGTCTTCGATCAGCGGCAAGGCTTTGGGGAGGACCTTCTTCTGGATGCGCCAGATTGCTTCGGACGGCAAGTCCTCGGAAGCCGGGTACACGGGCCGCACGAACGACTCGCCTTCGCTGAGGGGGTGCTCGCCGGGTTTCTCGATTGCCCACTTGGGGTTCACGAGTTGAACGGCTCCGTACCGCATGGTGGCCTTGCCGTGGACCTTGAGGCGCATGCCCGGCAGGATGCGGTCGGCGAGGTAGGTCTGATTGAACCAGACCAGGTCGAGGCGGCCGGATTCGTCGATCAGCACGGCCTCGAAGCGGGGCTTGCGGCCGCGGACGGGGCGCGTGGCGGTGACTTCCCCCCGCGCGGCGACGATGCGGCCGGGAACGAGTTCACGAACGGGCGCCTCGGCCTCCACACGCTCGAAGCGCATGGGAAGGTGGGCGATGAGTTTGCCGAGATTGGTGAGGCCCAGGGCGCGGAGGAATCCGGCCTGGCGCTCGGTGATGCCGGGGAGTTCGTCTACGGGCGTGGTGAGGGTGACTGGTGTGGACGCCATGGCCGCGTGGACATCCTACCGGTTTTGCGAGGTGCTCAGCCCATCGCGAACCTGAGGGCGGCGATCCGCGCGGCCTTGATGGCCTCCGGGACCTTGGCGGCGTCCGTGCCGCCGCCCTGCGCGGCGTCGTGCTTGCCGCCGCCCTTTCCGCCGAGCATGGTCGCGGCTTCGCGGATCCACTCGCCGGCTTTGAGGCCCTTCTGCACGAGCCAGTCGGGCACGCTGGCCATGAAGGCGACCTTGCCCGCATCGTCGGCGGTGAAGAGCATGACCGCGGCGCGGGGGCAGGTGTCGCGAATGGTCTTGACGGCCGCCTGGAGCGCCGCGCGGTCATCCCCCGCGTGGACGCTGCCGACGATGACCTGCTCGTTGGCGGTCAGGGCGCTCTGGGCCAGGGCGCGGGCTTCCTTGACCGCCGAATCGCGGGCCACGGCGCCCATCGCCTTGCTCGCGGCTTTGACTCGCTCCTGGAGTTGCGTGATGGCGTTGCGGGCCCGGGCCTTGCGCCATGACGGCATCACGGCGGTTTCGAGGTCGGCAAGGAGCGACTGGACGGCCTTGGGGAGTTCCGCGTCGGGTTGGGCGCCGGATTCCTGGATTCGGCGCTCGACGGACTCGGCGGCGCGGATCGCGGCGGTGGCTGGCTCGCCGGTGAGCGCGACGATTCGGCGGATGCCCTTGGCGACAGCCTCTTCGCCGGTGATGGCGAAATCGCCGATGAGGGCGGTGGTGGAGACGTGCGTTCCGCCGCAGAACTCGACGGAGAGTTCCCACCAGGCGGGGTTGCTGGGGCTGCCGAGCAGGTCGGCGACGGGCTGGCCGATGGAGACCACGCGGACTGGGTCGGGGTAAACCTCGCCGAAGACGGCGCGAAGGCCGGCGATCTGCTTGGCGGAGCCCAGCGAGGCGGGTTCGGCGTAGACGGCGAGGTCCTGCTTCACGGCCTTCTGCACGATCTCCTCGACCTTGTGCAGTTCGTCGGGCGAGACGGGCTGGTTGTGGCTGAAGTCGAAGCGGAAACGGTCGGGCGCGACGAGCGAGCCCTTCTGGTCCACGCCTTCTCCCAGGATCTTGCGCAGGCCGAAGTTCGCGAGGTGAGTCGCGGTGTGGTTCGAGGCGGTCTTGGCGCGCCGGAGTTTGTCCACCTGCATCGAGACGGTGTCGCCCACGCGGATCTCACCGTGGGTCACGTGCCCGATGTGGAGCACGTACCCGCCGAAGACCTGCACGGACTCGACGGCGAACTCGCCGCCGACGGTGCGGTCGTGGGATGTGGAACGCGACTCGGCGAGAACCTGGATTTTGCCGGTGTCGGCCTCCTGGCCACCCATGGTCGCGTAGAAGGACGTGCGGTCGGTGATAATGCCGACGGTTCGGGACTTGCCGATGGCGGTCTTGGCGGCGTCGTCGAAGTTCTCGCCGTTCCATACCGCCTTGACGTGGGCGCGGATGTCCTTGAGTTCGAACTTCGAGGAGTCGTCGGTGGGCTCGACGTGCAGGTGCTTGAGGCGTGCGACGGCGTCGCCGGGGAGGGTGATGGACCTGGCCTCGTCCTTGGTATCGACGGCGCGGGAGCGCTCCTTGGCCGCTTCCATGGCCTTTTCGAAACCGGCGACGTCCACCTTGAGGCCGCGTTCCTCGGCCATCTGGACGGTAAGGTCGATGGGGAAGCCGTAGGTGTCGTAGAGCATGAAGGCGTCGTTGCCGGAGATCGGGCCTCGCGCGGCCACTTCGTCGAAGAGTTTGATGCCGCGGTCCAGGGTCTTGCCGAAGGATTCTTCTTCTTCCAGAATGATCGCAGCGACCTTCGCCGGGTCCTTCTTGAGTTCCGGGAAGGCGTGCCCGAAGCGCTCGACGACCGTGGGCACAAGTTGCGAGAAGAAGCCGGTGCGGGCGCCGAGGACCTGGCGGCCGAAGCGCACCGCGCGCCGGAGGATGCGGCGGAGCACGTAGCCGCGGCCGACGTTGCTGGGCACGGCCCCGTCGGTCAGCGCGAAGGTGAGCGTGCGGATGTGATCGGCGATGACGCGGTAGGCGGTATCGACGTTGCCCTTGTCGTGAGCGCCGAGTTTGCCGGTGTACGGGTGCGCGCCGGTGAGTTGTTCGATCTTGGCGAAGATCGGCGCGAAGACATCGGTGTCGTAGTTGCTGCGGCAGTTCTGGAGGATCGAGGTCAGGCGCTCCAGGCCCATGCCGGTATCGACGTGCCGGGCGGGGAGGGGCTTGAGGCCTCCACCGTCTTCGCGGTTGTACTGGATAAAGACGTTGTTCCAGATCTCGATGAGGTCCGGGTCGCCGGCGTTGACGAGTTCGGGGACGAACTTGCCGCGTTCCTGGGGGCCGATGCGGTCGAAGTGGATTTCGGTGCAGGGGCCGCAGGGGCCGGTCTCGCCCATCTCCCAGAAGTTGTCCTTCATGTTGCCGGGAAGGACGCGCTCCTTTGGCAGAAACCGCAGCCAGAGGTCGCGGGTCTCGATGTCGGGCTCCAGGCCCGCCTTGGGGTTGCCCTCGAAGTACGTGGCGTACAGGCGGTCGGCGGGCAGGCCATAGACCTGCGTCAGGAGGTCCCACGACCACTCGACGGCTTCCTTCTTGAAGTAGTCGCCGAAGGACCAGTTTCCGAGCATCTCGAAGAACGTGTGGTGGTAGGTATCCTTGCCGACATCTTCGAGGTCGTTGTGCTTGCCGCCGGCGCGGATGCACTTCTGGGTGTTCGCGGCCCGCTTGAGGCGGCCCAGGTCGGAGTTGGCCGCGGCCTGACCCAGGAAAATCGGCTTGAACTGGTTCATTCCCGCGTTGGTGAAGAGCAGGGTCGGGTCGTCCAGCGGGACGCAGGGCGAAGACGGAACGAAGGTGTGCGACTTCTTCGCGACGAAGTAGTCGATGAAAGTCTTGCGGACAGCGTCAACGGGCCAGGGGTGAGTCATGATGAGAACGGGGCTCCCAATGGGGGCGGATTGTAGAGGGTGGAGCACGCCGATGCCCTGGAACAAGGAGGTGGGAGTTCACATGCCGCGGCACGCTGGCCGATAAAGTCGGGATGTCCGTCACACGCGCCACGCTCCCAACCCCCCCCCAACCCCCACCGCCCCCACGTCGGCTGCTACCCCCAGCGCTGCACCTCCGCCGGACCGCAACGCCATCGTCATGGAACAGTTGCTGCTCCCGGTCAAGCGGGCGCTCGAAAAGGTGGAGGCCGGACAAGCGCGGATGTGGCAGCGGATCACCAGGGTCTCGCAGCGGCAGGCCGAGATCGATGCGGAGCGGCTCGTGGCGATGGAGGGCGTGAGGCGGCGATGCCCATCGAGTTCCGGGCCCAGTTCGGCGAGGATCAGTTCGTCTGGGACCTGCTCAACCGGCCGACCCGAGGGTTTTTCATCGAGGTTGGTGCCTTCGATGGGTACAACTTCTCAGTTTCCTACGCGTTGGAGGCCATGGGGTGGACCGGGTTGCTGATCGAAGCGCATCCCGGCGCGTTCGCGCGGTGCCAGGCCCGCCGGACCGGGAGCCGCGTGGTGCACGCGGCGCTTGGGCCGCTCGGCGGGCCGGCGACCACCGAGTTCACCGTGGTGTCGGACCAATACGGCGGAATGCTGTCGTACAACGCGACGACTGCAGAGCACGTGCGGCAGATCGCCGCGAACAACCAGGCCGCAACGAAGGTCACGGTCCCGCAGACCACGATGGACGACCTGCTGGCGGGGCACGCCGGAGGAATCGATGTGGCCGTGCTCGACGTCGAGGGCGCGGAGCCGGACCTGATCGATGGATTCGACCTGACGAAGCACCGGCCGCGGGTGCTGATCGTTGAGGACAACACGCGGGGCCGGAACCCGGGCCTGGACCGCGCGATGTCGAAGCATCCGTACCGGCAGGCGGCGTGGGTGGAAATGAACCGAGTGTACCTGCGGGCGGATGATCAGGAACTGGCGGCCCGAGTGCCGTTTCTTTGAGCCCGAATCTGATACCCTGTAGTCCTCTATGCGTCAGTACGACCTCGTCGTGATCGGCACCGGACCCGCGGGCCAGAAGTGCGCCATTCAGGCGGCCAAACTCGGCAAGCGGGTCTGCGTGGTGGAGCGCTGCGAGGTCGTCGGAGGCGCGGCGATCAACACGGGCACCATCCCCAGCAAGGCACTTCGCGAAGCGATCCTCGCGGCGACGGGCAGGAGCCCGTTCATGCCCCGATTCGGGGACTTTGTCGCCGCGAGGGGACGCGTCAGCCTGCGCGACCTGTTCAACGCCTGCCAGACGATCATCAAGAACGAGATCGACCTGATCCGCGGCCACTTCGCGAGCAATCGCATCGACGTGTGCACGGGCAGGGCCAGTTTCCGCGATCCGCACTTGATTGACATCGAGGGCGAGCATGCACGCGAGGCGGTTGGCGCCGACCGGGTCTGCATCGCGGTGGGAACGCAGCCCGCGCGGCCGAAGAGCATCGAGTTCGACGAGATCGACATCATCACGAGCGACGAACTGCTCCGCCTCAGAGAGCCCCCGGCGTCGATCCTGGTCGTTGGCGGCGGGGTCATCGGCACCGAGTATGCGTCGATGCTCGCGGCGCTGGGTGTGAAGGTCACGCTCGTGGAAGGGCGCAACCGGCTTCTGGATTTCATCGACGCCGAAGTCGCCGAGGCCCTGCAGTACCACCTCCGCCAGGCCGGGGTCACGCTGCGGCTGGGCGAGAAGGTGGTGAGCATCAAGAAAGTCGAGGCGCCCTCCGGGTCGCGCTCGACCAACAACGTGATGGCCGAGGCGACGCTCGAGAGCGGGAAGACACTCCGCGCCGACTGCCTGCTGTACGCCATCGGGCGGCAGGGAGCCACGGAGGGCTTGAACCTCGAGGCCGCGGGGCTCGCCGCCGATGATCGCGGCCGCATCCGCGTGAACGAGCAATACCAGACCGCGGTCCCGCACATCTACGCGGCGGGCGACGTGATCGGATTCCCGGCGCTCGCGAGCACGAGCATGGAGCAGGGCCGCATGTCGGCGTGCAACATGTTCGGGCAGGCGTGCGACAGTTACGGGAAGTTCCTTCCCTATGGCATCTATTCCATTCCCGAGATCTCGATGGTCGGGTGGACCGAGGAGCAACTCACGAATGAAGGCGTCCCCTACGAGGCGGGGGTTGCGCAATACAAGGAAATCGCCCGCGGACAGTTGCTCGGCGACGAGATTGGGATGCTCAAACTCCTGATCCACCAGGAATCGAGGACACTGCTGGGCGTTCACGCGATCGGCACCGGCGCGACCGAGTTGATCCACATCGGGCAGGCGGCGATGGCCTTCAACGCGACCGTGGATTATTTCGTCAACGCGGTCTTCAACTGGCCCACGCTGGCGGAGTGCTACAAGGTCGCGGCCCTCAACGGCCTGAACAAACTGCGCAACATCTGACCGTTCGCCGGCGGCGGACGGAAGCGAGCAGACACACGAACGGCACGGCGACCGACGCCGGCCCGGGGACGGTCGCGACAAAGACGCGGGTGGTCGAGTCGGGCGCGAGCGTGGTTCCTGCGATCGTGTTTCCATCCCCCGAAATCGCGAGTGCCTGCGTCAGGATGTGGCCCTGAAGGTCCACGCCGATCCCCGCCAGCACGAGATTCAGGTCGCGCATCCCTTCCGATGCGGTCCAGAGGAATGCACGGCCCTGCGAGTACCCCACGATCCGCGAGCCGTCCGCCGAGACCCCAAATGCGCCGGCGTCTCCTGCGGCCGGAAGCCCGGGGATCTGCCCGAGCGATTGCCATCCGGTTTCCTCGGCCCAGCGCAAGGACGCAGCCGGAATCGTGGGGACAAAGCCGGCCACGACCGAAGCATCGGCCGAGATCGATCGCGCCCAGACCGGAGCGCCCTGATAAGGACCCAGCGGGCGCGGGGCGCCCGTGAGCGCATCCCACATCGCGGCGTGACCGGGCAGCGAGCCGTCTTCCCCGACGACGAAGCGACCGTCGGGGGTGATGGCCGCGCCGAACCAGGTGGTCGATGCCGGCAACAGGCTCATCGTCTGGCCGGAGTCGGTGTCCCAAACCGCACGGGGATTGAACACGACAACGCGGGAGCCGTCGGCGTTCGCGCTGGACGCGAGGCGGCTGGATTGGTGCGTGGCGCGTGGCTGAAGCGTCGCGGCCCATACCGCCGCGGACTGCCCGGCGTTGTTCAGACCCACCAGCGTCGAGCCATCGCCGGAAGCGCCGTAGAAAAAGTAGTTTCCCGGCACATTCACGAAGCCCTGCGTGCGCGAGTAGAACCTGCTGAGCCAGCCGAACCCCGTCACCACCCCACCGTCGTGCGATACCGACCAGTTGTGCGTGATGGCATCCGGGGTCGTGCCGAAGTTCGAGATTACCAGCGATTGCCCGAGGGCGGGCGCGGCCAACGACAACGCCAGAACGATCAGTTTCATCGCATGGAGTCCTTGATGCTTCAAGGTGCATCAGGAATCCCGAAAAGCCAGCGGCATTCTCGCATTTGACTCGAATCCCGTCGAATGCAGGAGAATCGGCCTCCAAAAACAAACACACCCCGCGCGGAGCGGGGTGCGGGTTCGATCTGGCTAGCAAGACTACTTCGAAACCAGCGTCTTGGGCAGGCCCAGGGCCTTGTCCTTCTTGGCATCGAACTTCTTGTCGGCGGTCATCTTGCCGATGCGCTCGGCCCGCGTCATGACGCTGCGTTTGCCGGCGAGGTTGGCGGAGAGTTTGAGTGAACGGTCGAGGCTCATGGCGTGTCCCTTCTACTGATACTTGACCCAACCCGTGCTGCCGAAGTTCGACGAGCCTCGGTGTTCCTTCTGCCAGACTTGCCCCAGTTGCGCCACGCGCGTCTGGAGGCCGGTCTTTGTCGGGTGATCCGCCTTGTACTGCTCACCGGTGATCCCCGGCATGACGTACAGACGGTACCTCCCCAACGGGCCCGGATTATTCGCCTCCCGGTCGTTCTGGTCCAGCGGCACGGCGAAGGCCTCCACGCCGTTGGCCGCGAGGAACTTGATCGCGGCGTCGCAATCGGCCCTCGGCAACCGCGCCAGGGCGAGGTAGTTAAGGTCCTTCTGGCGCGGATCCTGCAGCGAGCCGTGCGAGGTCAGGATCGGTCCCGAGGCAGCGGGCTGGGGCATCGGCTTGGCGGGGCTCGCCGCCGGGGGGACTGTGGGCCCCTGGGCCGCGGAGTTGGTCAATCGCGGCGTGTCCGGCTGTCGGACTGCCGGCTCGGTGACCGCCGGGCGATCGCGGAAGGCCGGGCCCAGTTCGTTTTGGGTCTTCGCCGCTTCCTTTGAGGTTCCGATCTTGAACCCCAGAATGTACATGCCGATGAGCAGCACCGAAACCGCGGCGATTCCGATGTAAAGGGCGTTGGTCGTGAGCCGGAGAGTTCCACGCGCGGTGTATGAGGGGGAGGCCGGCGAAGCGGGAGCGATGGGTGCGGCGCGTGGGGACGCCTCACCGGACTGGGGCTTGAGTTCCACGCGGACCACCGGCTTGGTGGGGCGCGGCGCGGGCTCGACCCTGGGACTGGAAGTGGCCCCTTTGGAAAGGAGATCGAACAACGGCGTGGTTTGGCGCCCTCCTGGCATGTCGGATGGTACATCGGCTGAAGGGGCCGCGTATACTGCAACCTCGCATGTCTATCCGCGATTCCGATGTTCTTCGTCTCACCGTCCCTTCGATGACCCGCGCCGAGGCGGTGTACATCCCCGAGATCATCAAGGGCTTCGGGACCACGCTCCGCCACTTTTTCACGTCTTTCGGCCAGGGTCGCACCAGCCGGGCGATGCAGTATCCCGAGGTCCGGCGCGAAGACCTCCCGGTGGTCGATGGCGGGCTGAACGCCTCCAACTTCAGGGGCGTGCACCGGCTGAACCGGGACGAGCGCGGCCGCGTGAAGTGCGTGGCGTGCATGATGTGCCCGACGATCTGTCCGGCCCGTTGCATCCACATCGAGGCCGCCGAAAGCCCCTGGGATGACCGGGAAAAGTACCCCGCCAAGTTCGAGATCGACGAACTGCGGTGCATCTATTGCGGAATGTGCGAAGAGGCGTGCCCGGTTGACGCGATCGAACTGACCCCGGTGTACGACGTCGTGGGTGGGAGCCGGCAGGAGATGGTCTTCGACAAAGAGAAACTCCTGCACGTGTACGACGTCACGATCAACCGCAAGCCGATGTGACCGGCCCGGGGGTTTCCTTACACACCTCAAACCGAAGCGTCCGGCCGAGTGGCCGACGCGTGGCGGCACCGGGACGGTATTTGTGCGGGTAAGTTTTTGCGGTCCGTGACGGATTTGTCGTTCGGATTTCTGGCATTCCTCAATTCTTGAGGCACCTTCTCACTTGGAGAACTTGCGCTGCCGCGCGAATGCCGCGCGTGTCTTTCCGCCCACCCGGGCGGAGTTGAGGCATTTGCGTGGGGCGCAAGAGATCGGAGTGAGGTATGAGAAGAGGATTCCACTCGCGGACCGCTGCCCTCGCCGTCATAGCGGCGATGGCCGGGGTGGCTCACGCGGATTTCCTGAGTTTCGCGTCGGACATGAACGCCGACGGCCCGACGTTTTCGGGGCCGCCGACGCTGCCGCCGGGCATCGGGTTCTTTACCGACGGTCAGCACATGAACGTCGACCACATGGTGATGGTGGATTTGCTCTGGGATGCGGATGAGAACGGCCCGGGTGGGCCCGTGGCCATTCCGGCCATGTTCTCCTTCCGCGCCAACTTCAACACGTACAACATGTTCCCGGTCGCCGGTTCGTTCGTGCATGCGTACACGGCCAACGGGTTCGCGGACTTTGTTGATCCGCAGACGTTCGAGCGGATTCTGCGGATCAACTTCAACAACGCGCTGTTCACGAGTTGGTCCAACTCGCCGGGTCTGTGGGGCGAGACGGCCACGCTCCAGGATCACGAGGGGACCGACCCCAACATCGTGTTTCTGCCGGGGGGCCCGCTGGCGGGGCGAGACCTGTCGATGTCGGAGGACTTCGGCTTCACGCTGACAGCGATGGAGACGATGGACGGCGGTCGCATCCCCATCGCGCCGGACGGATCGATTCTCGACACGTGGATGTCGGAGGGCTCTTTCTCCGCGCACGCGGTGCCCGCGCCCGGGGCCCTGGCCCTGGCGGGACTGGGATTGCTGAGCGTGCTGCGTCGGCGTCGTTCGCACTGAGGGGGAACGGATCATGCGTTTCGTGACCATATCCGCCGGGCTGATCGCCGCCAGCGCGACCTGTGCGCACGCGACGTTCTTCAGTTTCGCATCTGACTTCGCCGCGGACACCAGTTGGACTTTCTCCGGCGGTGGCGCGCTGGGCGCGGGCAACATCCGCGATCAGGTCCCGGTCACCGATCTTGTCGCCTTTTTCTACGACGACGACAACGGCCCGCTGCCGCCCAACGGCCCGTTCATGGACTTCAACGCCGACATGCCCATCCGCTGGGTCGCCAGCATCCCCGTCGGCGGCGGGGCCTTCGTCCACACCTACGCCATGGACCAGGGCGCTTTCTCGTTCGACAACATTCTCGGCGTACCGCAGATGACCATCAACTACTCCAACGCCGTCATGACCGTGCTGGGCGGGGAGTTCAGTTGGGGGGCCACGGCCACCATTCAGGGCGCCGACAACAACTTCGGCGGGTCGGTCACCTACACCTCGGCCTTCACCGACGCCCCCTACGGCATCTTCACCGGCGCCTCCATCGGGCCCGACGACTTCGCGTTCACCATCACCGAAATCAATACCTCCGGCGTTCGCCCGCTCGGTCCCGCGCCACGCGGCGTGGGAATCGATCCGCAGACGCATCTGCCGGTGGAGCAGTGGTTCTCAGAGGGTTCGTACTCGGGCGGGGCCTATTGGGTGCCCGCGCCGGGGTCGCTTGCGCTGGGCCTCCTGGGTCTGACGCTGGCGCGGCGGAGGCGTTAGAGAAGGGTGTGTGTGCGCCGGGTGGGAGCCCGGCGCGCATTTGGAGTTTGGAGAAGGAGATTTCGTGATGAAACTTCGTTCAACACTGCTCGTGCTCGCGGCCGCGGCGGGGAGCGCTCAGGGCGCGTTCTTCAGTTTCGCCTCCGACACGGCCGACACGGCCTGGACGTTTACGGGCGGGTTCCAGAATGACCCGAGCATGTTCCGTGACGCGACGGGGCCCAACCAGTACCTCACGCTACAGATCGACGACAACAACGGACCGCTGCCTTACCTGAGCGTTTCCGTGCAGTTCGACGCGGTTGTGCACATGAACTACGTCGGCAGCGTGCCGCTGGGAGGGGGGGCCTTCTCGCACAACTACCTCGCCGAAGGCACCTATTCGTTCGTGGATGTCGCCTCCGGCGTGCAACTGCTCACCGTGAACTTCGCGAACGCGCTCTTCACGGCTCGCGGCGGCGCGGCGTCGTGGTTCACCACCGCCGCGCTGCAGGTTGACGACACGCCCAACGGCGTCGTCAACATGGTCTGGGGCGGAGCCGCCTTGCCCGGCTATGGGCTGCTGCCCGGGCCGCTGCTCGGGTCGCCCCGCGGCTTCGGCTTCGACCTCACCGCCCTCAACTCCAGCGGCGCCCTGCCCTATGGCGGCCAGGCCCCCGGCGCCGCTCTCAACACCCAGACCATGCTGCCCATGGATCGCTGGTGGTCAGAGTCATCGCACTCCGCCACCGCCAACATCCCCGTTCCCGGCGCACTTGTGCTGGCGGGCGTGGGAAGCCTGCTCGCGGTTCGACGCCGTCGCGCCTCGTGAAGTCCGTTCGGTTGTGAGAGGAAGGGAGTGCTCATGATGATCCGTACCTTCGCCGCGATGGCAGGCTTGGCGGCCGCTTCGTGCGCCCAGGCCGCGACCTTCAGTTTCGCCTCCGACAACCTGCCCTTTGATCCGATGTTCCGGGGGTCCGGGTCGTCGATCATCGGTCCGGGCGCGGCCAATCAGCCGGTGATCCTGCTCGTGGACGACAACAACGGACCGGCGCCCGCGCTCTCGTTCCAGACTGAGTTCGTGGCCTCGTTCTCGATCAACTATCTGGGCAGTTCGGCGATGCCCCTGCCCGGCAAGTACGCGCACAACTACGGCGTAACCGGCACATTCCGGTTCCACGACTTCAACAACGGCTCGATCATCATGTCGAGCACACTGGAGGGCGGCCTGCTGACGGTGGTGGGCAACGGCTCCGGCCCGGTCTCGCCCACCACGTGGGATGACGCGGGCGCGATGTCCTTCAGCAGCGCATGGGCCACCGTCACCTACGTCTGGAATGGTGGCGACCTTCCGGCCTACGGCCTGTTCAACGGCGGAACTCCGGTGGGACCTCGCGATGGGGCGTTCACGCTTACCGCCATCAACAACGGAGGTATCCCCGGAGTGCCCGTGAACTCTCTGAATGGACTCCCGGTTCAGTCGTGGAACAGCGAGGCTTCGTTCTCCGGCATGGCCAACTTCATCCCGGCCCCGGGCGCCCTGGCCTTGACCGGCCTCGCGGGAGTCGCGGCCCTGCGACGACGCCGCCGCTGAACATTCGATCCACCTTCACAACCGCTCGCCCGTCTGTTTGAGGCGGGCGGTTGTCTTTCGTAGGCGAGAGGCGAGAGGCTACCGGAGGATGGCGGCTATTTCGTCGCGAAGGGATTTGGCCGCGGCGGCGATGTTGTCGATCCAACTCCTCTCACCCTTGGCGTAGATGATCGACCGGCTGGCGGTGACGAGCACGCCGCGGCGGTCGGGGCGGAGCAGCGCTCGAATGTCTTCGGCGGTACCGCCTTGCGCTCCATAGCCGGGGACCAGGAAAACCTGATCGGGCATGCGTGCTCGCAGGGCCGCGCCTTCGGCGGACTTCGTGGCCCCCACCACCGCCCCCGCGGCCGAGAGCCCGCACTCACCCATTCTCCCGGCGCCCAGGTCCTTCACGAGATCGGCCATCATTCCGGCGACCGTGCGGCCGTCGGCGAGAGCGTGCGACTGCACGGCGTCGCTGTCGGGATTGCTCGTCCGCACCAGCACGAAGACGCCCAGCCCCGCCTCCAGGAAAGGCGCCACGCCGCTGGGGCCCAGATAGCCGCTGACCGTCACCGCGTGCGCTCCCAACTTTGCCGCGGCCGCGGCGTAGTGGTTCGCCGAGATCCCGATGTCGCCCCGCTTGGCGTCCAACACCACCGTCAATCCGAGCGTCGCGGCCTCCAACGCGTGCTGCTCCAACACGGCCACGCCTTTGGAACCGTACCGCTCGTAGCAGGCCGACTGGAACTTCACCGCGGGGACCACGCCGGCGACGGCGCGAAGCACGCCCGAGCCAAACTCCGAGATCGCCCGCAGCGGCTCGTGGTGGGTCACTCGCAGCGTCTCGGGAAGGTTTTCCAGGACCGGGTCCAGCCCCACGCACACCCCCACTCCGGGGCTTCCCGCCTTCCGCATCGCCGCGTCGAGTCGGTCCGCAAAGTGCATGCTGCCTCCACCCCACCCTCACATCCACCCTCACGCCTCATCCCACCCCCACCAGCCTCCCGGGAGACCGGGCGCGGGAGCATACGGTTGATGGTGCCCGATACGCCACAGCGGCTCGATATCAAGAAGGACCGCGGCCTCACGATCGAATGGGCCGACGGCACCACGTCGTACTTCTCGGTGGCGTACCTGCGGAAGATGTCGCCCAGCGCGGACATGAAAGCCCTGCGCGAGCAGATGGCCGCGAACCCGCTGACGGTGCTCCCGCCCAACTACGGCGGCTCGGGCCCGCTGACGATTTTGGAGGCGGAACTGCGGGGGAACTACGCGCTGTGGGTGCGATTCTCCGATGGGCACGATACAGGGATCTACTCGTGGGAGTACCTTCGAGAGATTGCGCCGGAGTCCTGAGGGCGCCGGCGAGCCGTCCACCCGGGCGGGTCCGCCCGCGGAATATGCGCGTCATTATGCGGTTACCCGAGACAATGCGGCTTGGCCGCTGCTCCATCCCGTGGTAACATCGGGACATCTGAGGGTCGGGGTCTCGACCGGAGAAGCCCATGAAATGCAAGGCGCGGGCATTCACGCTCATCGAGTTGCTGGTCGTCATCGCGGTCATCGCCGTGCTGATCGGGCTGCTCCTGCCGGCGCTGGGCAAGTCCCGGGAGTCGGGGCGGGCGATCAAGTGCCGGGCGAACATGAGCCAGTTCGGTCTGGCCGCGGTGTCCTACGCGATGGACTACAAGGACCGAGTTTGGCCCGTGGCTCCGCGTTTGGCCAATGGGGACCGCGACCAGAACCAGCCGGGCTTTCCGTACTTCGTCGCGAACTGGGCGCGGCTGGTTGTGAATGGCGAGGCGCAGCCCGGATACCTCTACTCGTACGTCTCGAATGCCCACGTCGTGGGTGAGTGCCCCACCAACAAGCGCGGCGCCGCCGATGGCAGCGTCAGGTCGAATATGTGGGCCAGCCAGACAGGCGTTGACTTTGACTACACGATGCTCGACGAGACCGAAGGGTGCAGACTGGGCTGGCAGGGATACTGCCTGATGGCGCCACCGGCCTCGGCGAACACGCCGACGCTCGCCCCGGCGTACCTCAATCCCGGACTGGCGACCCCGGTGGTCTACCTCCAGAATCTGCCCATCTTCTTCGAAGAGAGCACGTGGTTCTACAACGGCGCGGACTACCGCGACGGGATGTTCGGGAACGTGGACCAACTCTCGACCCGCCACAGCCGGGCCGGTCACATGAGTTTTCTCGACGGCTCGGTGGCCATGATCAAGCCCGCGAGCGACGCGCAGGAGAGAGCGGCCAGCGCCAACTCCGACTTCATCGGCAACGATCTGTACGTGAACACGAGGGCGCTGAACTCGACGTGGTTCGCGATCTCGGATCGCACCGGGCGGTGGGGCCTGCCACAGCCCTACGGCTGGGTCAACAACCCAAGGTAGAAGTTGGTGGAGGCCCCCGCGCGACCGACTTACCGCGGCACCGAAGGCTTTGTTTTTTCCTCCTCCACCACCATCCGGTCCAGCATCGTCCCGATGAGCGCCGTCCCCGCGCCCGACCCGCCCGCGCCGTCGCCGATCACCATGATTCGCGGGGTGATCTGTATCTGACGTTCGCCGACAATCTTGAGTATCTCGATCATGGCCGCGTTGCGCATCCCGATCTGCTGGGCGATCTTCTCGTAGGCGAGGGCCTGGGCCTCGGCCTTGATGGTCGTGGACTTGGCCTCCGCCTCCGCTTCCGTGATTTTGCGCTTCTGCTCCTCGGCCGCGATCTTCACCGAGTACGACGCGGTGGCGAGTTTCTTCTCTTCCTCGCTCTCCTGGGTGGCGCGGGTGAGTTCCTTCTTCTGGGCCGCGGCCTTCTGCTGCTCCTGGAACGTCAACTGCTCCTGCTTGGCCAGTTCGCGGTCGGTCTGGGTCTTGAGCAGCGCCCCCAGCGACTGCTCGTCACCCACGTTGCCGATCCGCACGGCGGTGACGGTCACGCCGTAGCGCGCCATCTGGGATTCCAGCGCCGTGAGCGACTGGGTCTCCTGCATTGATCGCTGCTGCACGTAGTCGAGCGCCCGCACGGTCTCGGCGTTGTTGCGGAAGATCGCCCGCACCGCGGAATTCAGCGCGTTGCGGAAGCGGTCGCCCTCATCGTCCCCGAGTTTGGAAACCACGACCGGCGCGTTGGCCGCGGACACGAAGTACTCGATTCGCACGTCCACGGGGAAGGTGAACCCGTCATTAGTGCGAACGGTGATCTCGCGTTCTTCCATCGGCGAGGCGTGCAGGACCTTTTCCTGCGCGATCTGCTGCTGGGTCTGCTGCTGGCCTGGCCGGGGTTGCGCCTTGCTCGCCTTGGAGTCGCCCTGAGACCCGTATTCGTCGCGCCCGGCGACCGGCAGGGCCGCGAACTGGGCGACCATCTCCGTGGTCCACATCTCGATGAGCGTGTAGGCCTCGGTGTTGAGCGGATACTTCCCGGGCAAGAGCACTTCCTGGCGGATCCCCATCTCGCCGGCCTTGGCGAGGACGATCGGCTCCTCGGCCAGTTTGTCGTCGGGCTTGGAATCCCGATTGAGGATGATGCTCGCGGGCTTGCCGAAGTTCGCCTTTAACACGCCGACCTCGCCCTGCAGGATCTCGGTTTGCTCCACCATCCGCACGCTGTACAGGCGCGTGTTGAGCCGGTATTTGCCCGGCGTAAGCACCGTCACCTGCTTGCCCTTGCGCCCCTTGCCGGTGGTCAGGAAGTACCGGGCGTCGAGCATCTTCTGGATCTCGTCGTTCTTCCATTCCGGGGCGAACAACTGGCCCTCGTCCATCGGCAGACCGTCGGTGGTCTCGATCAACCCCACCTGCCCCGACTGGACATCCACCAGCGGCACGGTGTCCACGTCGTAGATCAGCGGCCAGTACCACAGGTGAAGCCCCGGGGCGAGCATGTCGGCCTGCACGCCCATCTCCCCGTCCACCGCCACGATCTTGCCTTCTCGAAGCGAGGCGCCGAGCATGTTCTTGTGGACGATTCCCACGCTGTCGGAGGGGACGTACACCATCGACGCCATCGTGAAGCCGAGAAGGACAAGGACCGCAGCGCCGAACCGCATCGGCTTGGCCACGCCGGACAGACGCGGCCCGAAACTCGCAACCAGGAGCACCAGCGCCACGATCACGCAGAGAATCAGCACGGCGAAACCCATGAGCACCTCCCGTCGGTGAGCCGGAGAACCGGCGTCCCGACCTGCGATGACCGGCGCGGGCCTCATGCCCTCCGCCGGCCGTGCGATCATTGTCGGCTCCGCGATGACCGGAGTGCAAGTTGCACGCCGGATACAACAGGCACTCCGCCTTGCCACGAGTGGCAGGGGGCGTCCGTGACCCGCGCTTCGGACTCAGGACCCGGCACTCTGCACCCGGGACTCAGCACCCCGCACCACGCTCATCATTCACCATTCCGCATTCCTCACTCATCGCCCCCGCCTCACCGCTCCCCCCACCGCCATCGCGGCCGCGATCAGCACGAGGTTTTTGATGATGTACTGGCCTTCCAGCGTGGGGGCCCAGGGGGCGTGGGTCCAGCAGACATCCGGCAGCAGCACCAGCGGCAGGAACGTGCCGGGCATCTGGAGCGCCAGCAGGAGGATCGCCAGGCGGTTGAGGCGCGGGATCGTCATGCACACCCCGATCGACACCTCCCACCATCCCAGCAGCGGCACGAACCACGCGGGGTCGAACCAGTACACCGTGCGCGTCACCAGTTCGTTGGCCGGGCTCGCGCCCAGCGGCTTGAGCAGCCCGAACCAGACGAAGACAAGCGCCAGCGACCACCGCAGCGCCGGCACACCCAGCCGACCCAGCCGCGTCGCGATCGCCCGATCTGCCCGGTCCAGCCCGCGCGGAAGTGTGAGTGCCATGGACAATCCTAGTGATCCGCGTCGCTCGGCCGGGCGCGCGTTCCGGCGTAAACTTCACCGCAAGGAGTCCGCCATGCCGTACTACACCAAACTCGGTCTGCTCCCCCGCAAGCGCCACGTGCAGTTCCGCCGGCCCGACGGGTGCCTGTACTCCGAAGAGGTATTCGGCACCGAGGGATTCGTCGGCCCAACCACCACCATGTACCACATCCACCCGCCCACCCAGGTCTACGGGTGGAAGCCGGTCTACGGGACGAAGGTCGAGTTCGTCGAACACGACATCATGCGGATGCGCCACCTCAAGTCGGCGCCCATGAAGCCCGACGGCGACTTCGTCACCGGGCGCGTCGTGCTCTTCGGGAACTCCGATTGCGAGATGGCCGTGGGCAACCCCGCCGAGCAGATGGGCTACCACTTCAAGAACGGTCAGGGCGATGAGTGCTTCTTTGTTCACTACGGCTCGGGCGTCTGCCACACCATGCTGGGCACGCTCAAGTTCGGGCCGCGCGATTACCTGGTGATCCCCAAGGGCGTGATCTACACGGTCGTGTGGGACCATCGCGAGAACGGCGCGGACGGCAAGCCCAGGGACGGCGGCCCGCCGATCGCCGACTGTCCCTTCGGCAAGTTCCTGCTCATCGAGACGACCAACGGCAGCCACATCGGCCCCCCGCCGCGCTACGTGAGCAAGGCCACCGGCCAGTACCTCGAGCACGCTCCGTTCTGCGAGCGTGATCTCAAGATCCCGGAGGCCCCGCTGACGTGGGACGAAAAAGGCGACTTCCCCGTGCGGATCAAGGCCCGCGACCTCGTGCACGAGTACGTGTACCACTATCACCCGCTGGACATTGTCGGCTGGGACGGCTGCTACTACCCCTTCGTCTTTAACGTCGCCGATTTTTCGCCCATCACCGGGGCCCTGCACATGCCCCCGCCGATTCACCAGACCTTCGAGGCCCACAACTTCGTCATCTGCTCCTTCTGTCCGCGGATGCTCGACTACCACCCGCAGGCCATCAAGGTCCCCTACAACCACAGCAACCTCGACTCCGACGAAGTCCTGTATTACGTCGAAGGAAACTTCGGGTCGCGCAAGGGCATCGAGGTCGGCAGCCTCACGCTTCACCCGCAAGGCATCCCCCACGGCCCGCACCCCGGCACCATCGAGGCCTCTCTCGAGGCCACGTACACCGGCGAACTCGCGGTGATGTGCGACACCTTTCGACCTCTCTTCCCCACCAGGGCCGCGCTGAAGATCGACGACCGAAACTACCCCGCGTCCTGGCAGGGCGAGCATTTCCCCGGGCTGACCAGCGGGAAAATCCATCTGAATGGCGCCCCCGCGCCCGGCAAGGTGCCGGTCTTCGAGCACAAGAGCGTCAGCAACGTCTGGGCGCCATGAGCCTCTCCCCGCGCAGGGCGGTGCTCGTTGCGCTCGCGATGGTCGCGGCCGCGCTCCCGGCATGCACCGGCTTGGAGTTCTCCGCGGTCAGCGCCGGCGCGACCATGGCGGAATCGGGCGACTCGGTCCTGCGCCGCGGTAAGGCCCAGGCCTTCGAACCCGTGCAGTTCGACGACTGCGTCGCCGCGACCCGAAGAGTCGCCGACCAGTTCTGCCTGACGCTGCTGAGGGAGAAGAACTCGGACGGCTGGGCGTATTTCCGCTACCGCGACGATCGCGGCTTGATCCTGCTCGTAACCGTGGAGCGCCGCACAAAAACGGTGTCCGTGATCGCGACGGACGTGGGCTTCTTCGGTAACCCCGGCCTGGCGAATCTCTTCATGGCTCACGTACACGAAGGCCTGAGACCAGAGCGCGCAGCCCCGCCGAGTTAGACTTCATTTACCGCACATCGCTCGTACAGAACGCGAATGCGAACTGCTCGCCCGGGTGGAACCCCCGGCCCGCCACCACGTATCCAGAAACGGCACAGGCCTCGTCATTGGGAGTGCAAGGTTGCAATCCATGAAACGGAGGTGACTGATGCTGTACACGATTCTGGCCCTGATACACCTGATCCTCTGGATCATCGCGGCCGTGGAGATTCTGACGGGCGGCAAGCCCGTGCTCCACAAGGTCCTGTGGCTGTTGCTGATACTCTTTGTCCCGCTCGTCGGCCTCATCATCTACTACCTGATGGGCCGCAGCCGGGCCTTGGCGTAACGGCACTCCTGGCGGGGAAGGTGGCTTGCCCTGCGCAATCGCCACCCCCCGCCTTTGCGAGGCGGTCCGAAAGTCCGTAGCATCCGCCCACGATGGCAGGGACCGCCTTCGCGAAAACTCTGTGGGCTCTCTCGGCGTGGTGCGCCGGGATGGGGGCGTTCCCCGCGGTGGCCGCGCAGGCGCAGGAACAGCCCGCCCGCGCGGTCGACTTCGGGAACACGCGATTCGATCTCGTCGCGATGCCTGGTCCGGTCCGATTCCGGGCAAACCGCGTGCACGATTGGCGAGAGGGCGCTACTCGCCGGCTGACGCTGGAGGGTGACGTCCGCGTCACTCTGGGCGAGCGAGAGTTCCTCGCCAGGCGCGGGGCGGCGTGGGTGCGGGCGTACGCGGATGCGCAGGGCCGCACGCTCGAACAGGTCTTCGTCTATCTGGAGGAAGTCGGCGATCCGACCGCCCCATCGGGCGGGCCGGGGCTGGAAGCGGGAGCGCTGCCGATCCGCGCGGTGTTCGTGGCCCCGCAGGCCGCGGAGGTCAAGGGCGATCTCGTCGTGCACGCGGCCCCGGAATCCCGTCGTCGCGAAGAGGCCGCGTTGATGCCGCCGGCCGAGGCCGCGCTCGCCAAGTCGCTACGCCGGGCTCGCGGCGAAGCGGCCGAAGAACCCGCCCCGCCCCTGCCCAAGTTTTCGCCCAAGACTCCGGGCCCCCGCGCCGTCGCGCCGCGTCCAAAGCCCCCCGCGCGCCCGGGACCGCGCGTGGTGCAGACTCCCAAGACGGTTGAACCGCCCGCCCCAACCGGCCCGCGCTTGACACCCGGCCCCACGCCTTCACCCAATCCCCCGACTCCTCCCTCGCCCACGCCCGCGCCGCCACCGTCCCAGCCGGTTCAGCCGCCATCGCCGCCCGCGCCCCTTCTACCTTCACCCGCCCCGCCGCCCGCGCCGGACCCGTCACCGGCGCCCGTTGTGGAAGCGCCGCCGCCGACTCCGGCCCAACCCGCGGAGCCGCCGATCTTCGGGCGTGCCGGGTCGGTCACGCTCGCGCCGGGGGATGTGACGCTGGTGTCGGGCGAAGACGAGAGCGCCGTGCTGGTTTCCAACGGCGTGGTCATGCAATACGTCGAACCCGCGCGGGACCGCGTGCTGCAACTGACGGCCCGTCGCGCCGTGGTCTTCATGGACCCGGGGCGCGTGCAGGATCTGTTCAACCTCGACGCGTCGAGAGTCCGCGGGATCTACCTGGAAGGTGACGTATCGGCGAGCGACGGGGTTTACAACGTTCGGGCGCCCTCGATCTACTACGACCTTCGCGCGAACCGGGCGGTCATGCTCGACGCGGTGTTCTGGACCTACGACGAGGTCAAGCAACTCCCCATCTACGTCCGCGCGAAGGCCGTGCGGCAGACATCCGCGAACTCCTTCACCGCCGAGGGCGCGAGGTTCACCAACAGCCCGTTCTTCGATCCCGAACTGGCGATCGGGGCCTCGCGGGTGACGGTCTCAAAGCGGGAGCGCGTGGTCGATCCGCCCGGAGAACTCGCGGGCGAAGAGCCGCGGACCGAGGCGTACACCTGGGTCGATGCGCGGAATATCACCGGGCGGGTGATGGGGCTGCCGGTCTTCTACTGGCCGGTCTACGCGGGCGACCCCGAGCAGCGGCTGATCAAGGACATCCGCGTCGAGAACCGCTCGGGGTCCGGCGGCGCGCTGCTGACGACGCTGAACCTCTACCCGCTGCTGGGGCTGGAGCGCCCTCGGAACGTGAGCGCCGACATCCTCGCCGACCTCTACTTCGAGCGCGGACCCGCCCTCGGGGTGGATGCCGACTGGTCCAGCGGCAACCAGCGCGGCTCGATCTTCGCGTACACCCTGCCCATCGACCGCGGGTGGGACGTCATGAAGGCCGGGACCAAGTTCAACCACGAGAACGACTTCCGCGGCGTGCTCACCGCCGAGCAGCGCTGGCGGATCGACGATCGCTGGACGCTGATGGGCGAGGCCGCGATCCTGAGCGACGTGCGGGTCATCGACGCGTTCTTCGAGGAACAGGGCGAGACGCGCCGGGAGTTCACCAACCGCCTGGCCGCGCGAAGGCTCGACGGCAACACCTACCTCAACGCGGAGTTTTCGGGGCGTTTCGAGGATTTCATCGCCAACGAGTACCTGCTCGAGAGCCAGGGGTATTCGGTGACGCGGACGCCCGAGGTGACGTACGTGCGGCACGCGGACGATCTGCTCTCGCCGGGTCGGCCGGGGATGCTTACGTGGTTCAGCGAGTACCGCGCCGGCAGGCTGGAGATGAACTTTGACGAGGCGTTTGCACGCGAGCACGGATTCACGACTAACTTCCTGGCGCAGCGGGCGCTGGGGATCAACGCCGATCAGCGTCTCGCCGACACCCTGCGGGCGGGCGGGCTGTTCGAGGAGGCCCTGTACCGCGCGGACACCCGTCAGGAACTTGCGGCGCACATCAACGCCGGGCCGGTCGTGCTCAACCCTTTCGTCGTCGGACGGGTGACGTTCTGGGATAACGACTTCGCGGCCTTCAGTGCCGGCGAAGACGACAACGTGCGTTTCTGGGGCGCGGTGGGGCTTCGCGCTTCGACGACCTTCCAGCGGGTCTACAACGACGTGGACTCGCGCTTGCTGGACATCCACCGAATCCGCCACATCGTCGAGCCCAACTTCACGGTGTGGGCGGCGGGCACGAGCGTCGAGCGAGAAGATGTGCCCATCTACGACCAGGACGTCGAAGCGGTCCTCGACGGGGCGATGATCCGCGTGGGCGTGAACCAGACCATCCAGACCCAGCGCGGCGGGCCGGGGCGATGGCACCAAGTGAACCTGCTCTCGCTCAGCACCGACTTTGTTTCCTCCAACGATGACGCGGGCGCCCGAGGACCGATCGGGCGGTTCTTTGACTTTCGCCCGGAGTATTCCAACCCCGGAGACTTCCTGGTGGTGGATGCGGTGGCTCGCGTGACGGATGCGACGAGCGTCACCGCCAGCGGCGTGTACGATCTTGACGCGGGCGAGCAGGCCGCGTCAAGCGTTGGGCTGCTCATCCGCCAGTCGCCGACATTTCTCGCGGCGCTGGACCTTCGCTATCTGAATCCTCAGGACACCACGTACCTCACGATGGCCCTGTCGCACGAACTGACGGACAAGTACACGATGTCGCTCGCGGCCAACTACGACACGGACAAGAGCGAGTTCCAGACGGTGGGAATCCTGATGCAGCGCCGCTTCTCCAGCCTTGTCCTGGGCCTGGGCGTCAGCACCAACGAGATCACGGGCGAAACCGGGCTCTCGTTCGTGCTCCGTCCATACGGCGTGACGGGCGGGGTGGGGGTTTCCAACTCGGACGCCGGTTTCAACACGCGGATGGGGAAGTAGTTACTTGGGCGATGGGCTGGAGGAAGCCGGGCTTGTGCCGGCCGTGGGTTTCGCCGCGGCGCGTTTCTCTTTTTCGAGTTTCGCCGTGTAGTTTCCGTAGGCGAAGACGGTGGCGGCCACCGGCAGGAAGGCCTTTTCACCGGCCTTGCGGGAGAGTTCATTCAGGTCGTTCACGCGGCCTGATTCCACATCCGTGGCGAGATCGATGATGACGTTGTCGAACGTAGCGATGAGGCTGCCGAAGATTTTGTACTGGTCGGGGGTGTGAGGCATCAGACCGCCGACGGCGCCGGTCGGGAGCACGATGTACCACTCGCCGTCCACGGCCCGCTGCATCTTGAGGCCGATGGGCGCGAGCACCGGCTTTTCGTCCCAGAGAAGCGCGACCGAATCGTCTGTCAGGAATGCCGTGGTAAGGCGTGTTTCGGCCTGCTCGGCCCAGCCGTACGGGTCGGCCATCAGACCCTTGAGGAAATCGTCGAACGACGCCCGGACCTTGTTGGAGTCCTCGCTCGACGCCCGGCGGCGACGCGGCGCGTTGTTCCCCCCGATCTGCCCGACGATCTGCGAGAGGAAACTCGTCGCCTTGCCGTCCTTCGCGGCCTGCACGGCATCGGCCTTCAGTTTCGCCACCTCATCCGGGAACTTCGCTTGCACCGACGCGGACAGTTTCTGCAGGTTGCCCAGCATGATGCCCGTCCGCCGGAGCAGTTTGCGCATGTCCGGGTTGTCGGCGTAGATGAAGTCTCCCAGCCGATCGGCGCGGCCGTCGAGCACCACCTTCTTCATCGCCGCGATGGTCTCTTCGGGTGTGTCGCGAGGGCCAGCCGAACCGCAGGCCGGCAGCAGGGCCAGCATCGCCGCGAGTACCGGGATCGTCCACACCAGGCGAGTCATGCGATCACTTCTACGCCCGCCGGAGGCGCCGGGTTACGAGGAGGACCGATCAACGACGCGGTAGTGCTCCCGCTCGCCGCGGCCTCGGACCGGGTAGTCCTTGCGGAGCGGGTACGCGGGGTACTCCTCCCACAGCAGGATGCGGCGGAGGTCCGGATGGTTGCGGAAGCGGATGCCCAGCATGTCGAAGACCTCGCGCTCCATCCACTCGGCGCCGGGCCAGAGATCAGTCACGGAATCGAGGTTGAGGGCGGGGTCGTCGGCGGTGCCGACGGTCGGCAGCGTGGGGTCGAGGAAGACCTTGACGAAAAAACGGTCGTCGCGCGAGAACGAGATCAGGTTGTACGAGACGGCGAATCTTCCGGCGGTCTTCGCGGGATAGTTGAGATAGTCGATACCGGCGATGTCCGACAGGAAGTTGAAGTCGCAGCGCGGATCGCTCTTGAGGAACGCCAACACCTCGTGGAGGTCCGCGGGGGCGACGATGAGCGTGGACTGGCTCCGGAACTCGGTGGCGTGGAACGACTTGCTCAGGAACGCCTCTTTCACGACCTTGAAGACCGGGTGATCGAGGTTCGGGGCTTTGGTTTCGGCCATCTCACTTCTCGCAGTAGGCCCCGGTCGCCGCCGGGGAAGCAGGGCATCACTGTAGGTGGCCAGAAGCGACTCTCTCCGCCACCCACGCGCTCTCCCCTAAGCCGTCGAACGCTCGCTCAACCAGGTTTCGCAACGAATCCTCTTTTGCCGGCATCACCACGCCCGCGAGCGCCCCATGGTCTTCCAGAGCCTCTGCCATTCGGCGCAGATGCTCCTCGGCGTTTCCCCGCATCGCCTCGGTAAGCAACGCAAGGGGCTCGAGCACGAACCGCCACGCCGGGTGGGTCCTCAGGAACGAGAGCAGGGACGGCACGTCGGAAATGACGCCCCCGGCCGCGGGCCAGACCGCGAGGGTGCGTCCGGCGGCCCAGCGCTCGACCGTCGGGATGCTCGATTCAAACTCGCGGCGGGCGCCGGGCATCCACGCGGGTTGCTCGCCGCGGACTTCGGTGCCTATCGCGAGGGTTGTGCGGGGGTCGAGAGGCAACGCCGCTGAGGGCGAGGCCGACCAGGCGACCCGGAGCGCGATGTCCGAACCGGCACAACGCACCACAAGGTCGAAGGGCTCCACTCCTGTGTCTTGGACGATGCATCGGGTCGGCACGCTGTTCCTCGTTGCTGCCGGAAGCGCAAGTCTCGGCACGCCAGTTGCGGGTTCGTTCGGGTGAGGCTACGTCCGAGTGAGTTATAGGTGTTGCAGAACCGGGCCGCCCGGTCGATGGTGCACGTTCGGAGACGCACCACGGCAGGAGGCCACAACCGGGCCGGATCGGCACGGAGGTCGATGATGGCGTTCGGCGCAGCAGCGCTCCTTCGAAAACCCGTTCACGTCGAGATTCCCTTTGACGAAAAACCCGTCCCAACGGGGGTCAGTCGCCTGTCGAGGGCTCAACTTGTCGAGCGGATCATGGAGTTGAACCCCACCGCGGGGCGCGAGTTCCTGGCTCGCTTCACCGGCCCAGCGCTGGGGGAATACCTCGATCACCTCACCCTGACCGTCGAGCCGCGGGGCAAGGCGTCGGTGTGGGTGCGGCGATCCGGTCCGCCGGCCATCATCACGCGCAGCACCAAGGTCTAGCGGCGGGATTTCGAGGCCGAAACTACCGCGACCGGATTGGCACGCCGATAGCGAGCAAGGACCGGTGCGCCTTCAAGCGCGCCGATTGGACCGTCCGATAAGAACCGGCCGCTGTCGGGCGGCCGCGCGGAGAATTCGACTCATGACTAACCGCCTCACTCGCTTCCACGCCTCGTTCCTCGTCCTTGCCGCGGGCATTTCGCTTGGAGGGTGTGCCTCCTCGTGGTTCGCGAGCACGCCGCCCAACTCCACAAGGACGACGCGGCCGGGGGTTCAGGTTGCCGGCGGAAACGCGGCCGCGAGTTCTCCGACACCGACTCCGACCACGCCCGACACATCCACGACTCAAACCGAAACCACGCCGACGCAACCGGCGACTGCCAGCCTCACCCGCTCGATCCCCGACGAGGGCGATGTGCCCTGGCAACTCAACGTCATGCGCGTGTCTTTCGCCGAGGAGGGAGCGGACTTTGATCCGACCGTCTCGCGCGACGGCGCACGCCTGGTGTTCGCCAGCACCCAGCACCGCAAGTCGAGCGATCTCTACATGAAGCGAATCGACAGCCGCGTGGTGACGCAACTCACCACCGACCCTGCCGACGACGAAATGCCGGCGCTCAGCCCGGACGGCGCGAGGATCGCGTTCGCTTCCAATCGATCCGGCAACTGGGACGTGTACGTGATGCCGATCGCGGGCGGGAAAGCGGTGCAGGTCACAAGCGAGACTTCTGACGAGATCCATCCCAGTTGGTCGCCCAACGGCAAGTCCTTGGTGTTCAACCGCTTCGGAGAAGGCAGCGGGCGCTGGGAAATCTGGATCGCCGATGTCGCCAACCCCGCCACACCCGTCTTCATCGGCTACGGTCTGTTCCCGCAGTGGTGCCCGGTCACGGCAACGGGTGACAACGCCGGGGACCGGATCCTGTATCAACTTCCGCGCGAACGCGGCCGGCGCTCCTTCAGCCTCTGGACGCTGGAACTGAACAACGGCGTCGCGTCGAATCAGACCGAGATCACGGGCAGCGCCGGCAGCGCGTTCATCCGGCCGTCGTGGAGCCCCGATGGGCGGTGGATCGTCTTTGCGGAAGTGGCCGCGCCGGACGGGTCGGGCTGGTCTCCCAGCACGCGCCCTGCCAACGGCTCGTTGTGGATGATCAGCGCGGCGGGCGAAGCCAAGGTGCGTCTCACGACCGGCAAGGGCCTTAATGCGACCCCAGTCTGGGGGATGAACAACCGGCTATTCTACGTGTCGGACCGCTCCGGGACCGACAGCATCTGGGCGATGGACCTGACTCCGGCGGTGCAGGCGGCGAGCGCCGCCGGCGGGACTTTTGCAACTCCTCCTGCTGCAAGCGCTTCCGCCACGGGCTCGAATGAATCCTCGAACGGTGATTCGACCGATAACAGTGTCGTCACGGCGGGCGCGAAAGAACCCGCCGATCCCCGCTGATCCGACCCTGCGTTCGGGCGAGAATCCGAGCGCGGATTCACTGGGTGCGGGCGTGTGTTTGCCGCCTCGCCCGAAAGGCAATGCGCGGCGCGCACGAACCGTCGCCCGAGGTCGGCCCGGACGGTGTCGGTGCGTAGTGGTCAAGCGGAGCAGGAGCCAGCATGTTCAGGAGCGGCATTGCCGGTGCAACGTGCTTTCTGGTCGCCGGCGTTCTGGCTGGCTGTCGCTCAGCCCCCAAGGACGTCCTGACCCCTCCTCGCGTGCTCACGGCGCCGTACGACTCCAGCGCGGGGGAGGTGCTCTGGGCCGTTGTGCCGCTGCGTAATGAAAGCGGTACGAGCGTCGTGGACGTTTTAATGGTGTCCGACAAACTCGTCGCCGCGGCCGAGGAGGCCGAGGGCATCCGGTGCGTCCCCCTCAACCGGACGATCGAAGCGATGCGGTCGCTCAAGATGAACGGCGTTCGATCTCCCGCGGAGGCCCGGCGTCTGGCCCAGACTATGGGAGTGGACGGGGTCTTGGTCGGCAGCGTCACGGCGTATGACCCGTACACCCCGGTAATGGGGTTGTCGGTAGCGCTTTTCGCGCGGCCGGGCGGAATGGCAGTGACTCGGACGGCGCTGTCCCCCCGGGAACTGGGGAACAGCCCCACGGAAGGGCCCCCCCCGCCCACGCGATTCGGCGAAGATCCGCTGGCCTCGGCCTCGGTGCACCTGGATGCCAAGAACAACCAGGTGCTGATGGACGTGAAGTCGTACGGTGAAGGGCGGCTGAAGGGCCCTTCGGCCCTGGGCTGGCGGCGCTACCTGATGAGCGTGGATGGGTACAGCGAGTTCTGCGCGTTCCGGACGATCGACGAGGTTTTGCGGCAGGAATGGGTGCGGGTTACCCGGACGGCGGTGGTCTCGGGTGAGCAGGGAAAAGATCGGTAGGCTGGATTATTGGAACGAGGGGGTGTTTCGTCGATTATTCAGCACCACGGTCAAGGCGGGCCCGAGAAGCGCCGACGTTTGGGTTATCGCCCGGAGTTCCAGCGGTCAGTTCACGGAAGAATGGCCGCGACGGGCGCGGAAACGTGCAGGAGTGCCAGGGATGACGACGCTGCCCATTACCGACGCCTTCACCTCGTATCTCGCAAACGAGCGGCACTTCAGCCCGTACACCGCGAGGTGCTACGGCGCGGACCTGCGCCAGTTCGTCGAGTTCCTCGCGACCGAATACGGGATCGAGATCGAGTCGGCGAAGGAACAGGGCGCGCTCGACGCGGCCACTCAGGCCAAGAACGAGGGCGCGGCGTTCAACCCCAACCGGGCCATCGACGCGAACTTCCGCCCCGCCACGATCACCGAGTGCGTGTGCATGTCGAGCGCCGAGATCGTCCGGATGTTTCTGGCCCACCTGGGCGAGCAGAACTACTCCGCGGCGACCATGGCCCGGAAGATCGCCACCCTCCGCTCGTTCTACAAGTGGGCCGACCGGCGCGGCTTCGCGCTGGGCAACCCCATGACCGTGATCCGCACGCCCCGCCAGGCCAAGCGCCTGCCCAAGGCCATCACCATCGAACAGATCGAGCGCTTGCTCGCGACGCCCTCTGACACGGATGTCCTCGGGCGGCGCGATCGCGCCATGCTCGAGACCCTTTATTCCACGGGCATCCGCGTCAGCGAACTTGTGGGCCTGCAGGTGACCGACCTGGACCTCGCCGGCGAGGCGCTCCGGGTCCGCGGCAAGGGCAACAAGGAGCGGATCGTGCCCCTGGGCAGCCACGCGATCGGCGCGGTCCAGCGGTATCTGGAGATGCTCAAGAACGAGCCTCGGCT
This sequence comes from Phycisphaerales bacterium, assembly GCA_905339235.1. Classification (GTDB taxonomy): domain Bacteria; phylum Planctomycetota; class Phycisphaerae; order Phycisphaerales; family UBA1924; genus RI-211. The sequence goes on along the minus strand of CAJPFG010000023.1, from coordinate 108,644 downwards.
CGCCAATCGCGACAGCGGCCCGCTGTTCGTGAACAAGCACGGCGGGCGCCTGTCCAGCCGTTCGGTCCGCCGCAAACTCGACAAGTACCTCAAGCAGTGCGGCCTGGACCCCTCGATCAGCCCGCACACGCTCCGGCACTCCTTCGCCACTCACCTGCTCGACAACGGGGCCGACCTCCGCAGCGTGCAGGAACTTCTGGGCCACCAGAGCCTGTCCACGACGCAGGTGTACACGCACCTCACCACGCACCGGATTCAGGACGCGTACAACAAGGCGCATCCGCGGGCGCAGGCGAGTTGATCGCGCCGGCTACTTCGGAACCGCCGTTTCCTCGATGATGGCCCGAACTTCGACGAGGGCGGCGTCGCCCGCCTGCGGTCCGGCCTCGAGCGTCGCCGCCCCGAGCAGGACACCTTCCAGGTCCACGATGATGACCGCGCCGATGGCGCCGCGATCGAATCGGTCGATCAGGGCCTGCCCCGCGCTGGTCCATACCGGAGTGTCGCCCGTGCCGGCCCAGCGGGCCGCGAGTTCCCGGGCGGCCCCGGGAGAGAACTCCGGGAGTTCGAATACGGCGACGGGGCGGATGAAGAGCCGCGGCGTGGCTGGGTCGGCGGTCAAGCGCTTGCGGTCGAGGAACTTCTTGTGCGATCGGAGCGACCCGCAGGCCTGGAACGCCGCGTCCTCCGCGCCCGGGGCGGAACTCCGATAGACCACCAGCGCTCCCAGAATCGGGCCCTCGCCCGCTTCGGTGGGAATCGCGGCCTGTTCCCGCATCGTGTCGGCGAGCAACCAAGGCGAAAGGTCGGTGCCCATCAGGCTCAGGCTGCCAACTTGGGCGCCGGGCTGGACTTCGGCGGGCAGCGGCTTGAGATCGCTCAGCGAGGGCACTCGCTCGCGCCCTTCGATCTCCACCGCCCACGACTTGGACCCCGGATCGGCTCCACGAAACGCGAGTTCCACGCGCAGGGCCGGTCCTGAGAGGGTCCCCGTCAGCCGGACCAGCATGTGCGTGGACTCGTCCACGACTATCTCGACCGGTCCGAGCGGGTTCGATCCGCGCAGGGCGATGTGGCCCATTCCCGGCCTGGGCTCCACTGAATCCAGACGCACCCACCCCACCGGGGGAACTAGAAACTCGCCCTCCCGAGCACCCTCGCCGACCACTTCGCCGCCCAGGGCCCAGGCGATATTGGGGACCGGGATCGGCGGCAGCACCGCGCGCAGCGATTCATCCGTGAGGGGGCCGGTCAGCGGGAGCACGCAGGCCGCGGTGGGGTTGCGCGGGGAAACGCCACGGAGTTCGCGGTCGGAGGCCTCGACCTGGAGGGAACGACCCAGGCGGAGTGCTATCCGCCGCGACGTGGGCGAAGGCTCGGTCAGAACCTCAACGCGGCTGATGCGCTCACGCCCCTCGGGAGCGATGACGCGGATCGACGCGGTCTGGGCGACCGGCTTGGCGCGGTAGGCGTCCAGGATGCGTTGAAACGCCGCGGCGGGTTCCGGCGCCTGAGCAATCACATGCGGGGCTGAGGCGAGCAGTCCGAAGAGGGCGGCAACGAGCGGAGCGGGTTTCACGCCGGGATGGTATCGAGGGGGCGAGCCGAGCGGCCGCGCGTGGGCTGACGCCCGCTCAGTCTGAGCCTTCGCCTCGAAGGGCGTCCCGCAACTGCCTGACGGTGCGTCCCTGAGTCGCGACTATCCAATCTGGCGCAACCTGCGACAGAGGCTCGAGCACGAACAACCGCTCGTGCATCCGGGGGTGCGGAACTCGCAGATCCGGCTCGTCGATGACCAGGTCGGCGTACAGGAGCAGGTCGAGGTCCAGCGTTCGCGGCCCCCAGCGCTGCTCGCGAGCGCGGTCGCGCCCGCGAGCCGTTTCGATCTCCAGCAGCACACCCAGCAGGGCGCGCGCGGGAAGCGTCGTCTCGAAAACGGCCGCGGCATTGAAATACGGCCCTTGCGGGATGTCGCTCACCGGGGCCGTCTGAATGAACTCCGACACGCGCCGGTTGCGGATGGCCGGCTCGCGGGAGAGCGCGGCGAGGGCGGCTTCGAGGTGGGCGCGCCGGTCGCCGAGGTTGGAGCCCAACGCGATGGCGGCGGGGTTCGGCACGAGGGCGCAGCGTACGCGGGGACTGGTAGTCGCGCGGAGAGCGCAGAAAAAACCCGCGTGCGAGACGCGGGCGTGTGCGTGTGCCGTGGAATTTCCCCGGGTTATTCCACGGGTTCGAGTTCCCGCATGCGGTGCTGCATCTGGGCCTTCAGGCGGGCCAGAATGGAGGAATGCATCTGGGAGACGCGGGACTCGGAAAGGTCGAGGGTTGCGCCGATCTCCTTCATCGTCATGCCCTCGTAGTAGTAGAGGATGACGATGAGGCGTTCGGCGCGGGAGAGCCCCTTGGTCATGAGGTCCTTGAGGTCGCGGCGCTGGACTTCGGTGAGGGGGTTGCTCTGGGTCTCGTCGCGAATGACGTCGATCTCGCGGACTTCCCGCCCGCTGTCGGACGCGAACGTGCGGGCCGAGAGACTGCGGGTCATCACGGCCGAGGAGTCTCGCTTGAGTTTGTCGAACTCTTCGCCCGAGACGTTGAGTTTGCCGGCAACCTCGTCGTCGGTGGCAGCGCGTCCGGTCGCCTTTTCGATCTGCTGACGGGCCTGTTCGACCTTGCCGGTGCGCGAACGCACGAGGCGCGGCACCCAATCCATCGAGCGGAGTTCGTCGAGGATGGCGCCGCGGATTCGCGGAGCGCAGTACGTTTCGAACTTCACCTTGCGCTCGAGATCAAACGCGTCGATGGCGTCCATGAGCCCGAAGATGCCGGCGGACATGAGATCCTCGACATCCACCTCGTCGGGCAGGCGTGTGTGGATTCGCTCGGCGTTGTAGCGCACGAGGGGAAGGAACTTTTCCATCAGGTAGTTGCGCACGGTCTCTTCGCGCTTGGCCTGGTACCGAACCCAGACGTCCTGCATCGGCAGCTTGTCGAGCGGTGACGAGCGTTTGGATGGTTCCGCGTGCCGCGCCGAAAAACGGCCGCCGGAACGCATTCCCGAACGCGCAGCTTTGATCGCCATGGACGGTCCTTCCTTGACCTTGGCACGCCTCGGCCGAGCGCCGGGCGTCTTCTCACACTCGTCCCGAGATCATCCATGATCCGGAACGCGACAGAGTATGCACTATTCCAATCAATCCCGCAAGTGCTCCGCCATGGGGAACATTCTTCATTGAGACTTTTCCACAGTTTCTTCACCCACCTCGATGACCTGTTCGACCGGTGCGAGGGCCGCGACAGACGGGATCGGGTGATCCTTGATGTAGCGAGCAGCGTGTTCTGCGCGGACGCGAGCGAACACCTCCCCCACCGCCATGCCGCCTGCCTGGCAGATCACCATCGCGACCAGCGCGCGGAAGAGAATGACATCGGTGGCAACGCCGGCTCCCAATCCGGCGACCACCGCGATTACAAACGCGGCGAGCGCGACGGCGACGGCGATGATTCGTCCCTCGGACTGCACCAGAACGGCTCTCCCTTTGCGGACGTTCCCCCCCGCGTCGCACTATCGGCGCAAATCACGACCACCTGAGGACTTTCGCGAGATTCCATGCGAACTGCCGCGTGCGAGGAGTCCCGGGCGGCCGCTCGACGTGTTATCGGCCCGACAACCATCCGAACAAAGTCCGTCGGCCGTTGCGTCGATCGACGGGGCCGACGTTGAGCGTTCGCATGAGTCTCGCGGCCAAATCCTCGATATCGCGGCTGCATCTCGCACGCGGCGTGCCAAGCATGACCGGGCGGCGTTCCCGGACGGAGTCGATGAGCGCTTCGTCGTGCCGGACGATGCCGACCAGGGGCAGAGTGAGCCCCAGGAACCGCTTGCAGGTGGCGGCGAGGCGCTGGTGAACGTTGAGGGCTTCGGATTCCGATTCGACCATGTTCGCCACAAGAGCAAAGACGGGCGGGTGACCTTCGGTGACGAGGCACTTCATCAGGGCATACGAGTCGGCGATGGAGGTGGGCTCGGGGGTCGCCACTACCAGAACGAGATCCGCCTCTCGCACGAAGGACGTAACGCCGTCGTTGAGCCCTGCCCCTGTATCGATCAGGATCAGGTCGCTCTCCCGCTCGAGATCGGCCAGGCCATCGAGCACCTGCTCCCGCTGCGCGGGCTGAAGATTCGCGAACCGAGAGAGACCAACCGACCCCGGCACGAGCCGGAACCCGCCGGGGGCCTTGACGGCGATCTGTTCGAGCGAGCGGCGCGCTCCGGGAGTGCGCGAGAGATCCACCGCCGCGTCGAGCCGGGTTGTCGGGTTCAGGCCGCAGAGCAGATCGGCGTTCGCGAGACCCAAGTCCGCATCCACCAATGAGATACGCACGCCGCGACGAGCCAGTGCAATGGCGAGATTCACGCTCACGCTGGTCTTGCCGACCCCGCCCTTGCCGGAGGTGATCGCCACGACGGGAATGGCAACTTCGCGGCGGACGGGCGTTGCCGGCGCCGGTCGGTTCGCGGCGGAGGCCGGCGAGTTCCGGTCCGCCCAGGTGACGATCGAAACCCCGGGCCCGGACAGCGAAGAAACCAGCGCTCGCAGCCGCGAGGCCTGATCGCGGGGCGGCATGGTTGTTGGCGAACTCATGGACACTCCCCCACCTTCACGCGTGCACCGCCTCCGATCGTTCGAGCGCCGCACGTCCATCGACGACCAAGGAAGCCAGACGGGCCGCGGAAGCCAGTTCGATGTGGTCCGGAACTTCCTGCCCGGTGGTCACGAAACTCAAACGCAGGCCGGTTCGGCCTGCCAGATTCACGATCGGGGCGAACTGTACTGCCTCGTCGAGTTTGGTAATGACAAGCCGGTCGGGTTTGACCCGAGTGAAGAGCTCGGCCGCGCGGCCGAGCACACCTTCGGCCACCGACGCGGAGAGGACCAGGTGGGTCTCGTGCGGGCGAGCGGCATCGACGCAGGCCGCGAGTTCGTCGAGGCGGGCGGAGTCGTGCTGGCTGCGGCCGGGCGTATCGAGAATGATGACATCGCAATCATGAAGCGACCGGCACGCCTCGGCGACTTCCTCGTGGCTGATGGCGACCTTGAGCGGGATGGAAATGATGCCCGCGTAGGTTCGCAACTGCTCGACCGCTGCGATGCGGTAGGTATCGCAGGTCACCAGTCCGACCCGTTTGCCGAGCCGGAGTTTGTACGCCGCGGCCAGTTTGGCGATCGTCGTCGTCTTGCCGACGCCGGTAGGCCCCACCAGGGCGATGGTCAGAGGACGGTTGTCGGGTTGGAGGCCGGCTTTGGATACCACGCCCACCGTCTGTATCCGGTTCCCCACATGCCGCACGACTGCCGACCTTGCGACATCGGGGTCCGACAGTTCTGCGGCGGACAGTTCATCCCGCACGCCCGACGCTATTGCGTCGGCGATCTCGGGGCGCAGGCCGTCTTCTCGCAGCCGGGTGTAGAGGTCGGAGAGGGCGACGGGCATGTCCGGGGCGGGACCGGCGGCCTTGCCGCTGGCGTTGGCAAGGGCCTGGCCGACCAGGCGCTTGATGGCGGCCAGGTCTTCGCGGAGCGATGCGAGCCCTTCGGCATCGACCGGGGCGGGCTCCACCCGAACCGCCAGCGGAACCGGCGAAGAAACGGGCTTTGTTTCGACGACAGCGGGAGCAAGCGGCTCGGTCCGCACCGATTGGAAGCGAGTCGGCGAGAATGATGAGGCCTCGGCCCGGGTAGGAACCTGAGAGGCCGCAGGACGCCGGGCCGCGGCCTGGTCGGACGCCGTGATTTCAACCACCTGCCGTCCACCGATGCCCATCACGGCGCCCGCTTTGTGAACCCGGGTGTGCAGAATTACAGCATCCTTGCCAAGGTCTTTCTTGACCTCGGCGAGTGCCTGTGCCATGGAGTTCGCGGTGTAGGTCTTGAGTTTCATCGTCGCCTTCCGTGGCGGGTCGCCCGTCTCCGACGGGTCGTGATCGCACAGAGTAGCAAGTTTGGGCGGAGTCAACCAGTGGGTGCGAGAAGCAGAATCGAAGAGAATTCAGGACGGAATGGGAACTAGGCGGCTGCGGAGGCGGGTCGGCGGGATTCTTCGGCGGGAGGAGGCATGACCAGTGCTATCGACTCGACCTCGACCCCCTGCACGACCTCGTTGTAGCCGAGGACCACGATGTTGGGGATGCTGGGCTCGAGGATCTGGCGAACGACCGCCCGAACCTGCGGCGATGCGAGGACCACCGCCGGGTTTCCGGCCGCGATCACCTGATGCAGGGCCTTGGAAGTTTGCTCGGCGATCCGCCCGGCGAGCCGGGCGGGCATGGTGAAACTCGTGCCGGCGGCCCCGCGGTCGATGAACGAGTTGATCTGGTCCTCCAGAGTCGGGTCCAGTGTGACGCAGACCAGGCGCGGCACGGCGCCGGGGGTGCGGGGCGAGGCGTGCTGATGGCAGATCGTGCGGCGGATCGCATTGCGGACGTACTCGGTGAGCACGTCGAGGTCTTTGGTCTTGGTCCCCCAGTCGGCGAGGGTCTCGACGATGGTCTCGAGGTCGCGGATCGGCACGCGCTCGCGCAGGAGGTTTTGAAGGATCTTCTGAAGGTCGATCGGCTTGACCACGGCCGGCACGCTCTCCTCGACCAGTTTGGGGGCGGACTGCTTGAGTTGCTCGAGGAGGTTGTTCACCTCGTCGCGGGTCAGGAGTTCGTCCGCGTGCTTGCGGACGATCTCGGTGATGTGCGTGGCGAGCACGCTGGCGGGGTCCACCACCGTGTAGTTCATGGTCTCGGCACGGGAGCGAAGGGCCGGATCGATCCACCACGCGTCCAGGCCGAAGGCCGGCTCGCGCGTCTTCTCGCCCTCGATCGGGCCCGTGGTAATGCCGGAATCCATCGCCAGCATCCGCCCGGGGCGAGTCTGGCCCGTGGCAATCACGTTGCCCCGGATCTTCAGTCGGTAGTCGTGCAGCCCCAGTTGCATGTTGTCGCGGATTCGGACGGGGGGCATCACCAGGCCGAGTTCCACGGCCAGTTGGCGGCGGATCGCCGAGATCCGATCCAGCAGGTCTCCGCCTTGGGAGGCGTCTACCAGTTGCACCAGGCCGTAGCCGACCTCCAATTCCAAGACATCGACCTTCAGGAGTTGCTCGACCGGCGGGGGTTCGAGTTTGGCGGCCGCGGGCGCGGCGGCCTTCGCCTCATCCGCCTTGCGTGCCGAGCGGCCCATCGCCCACGCGATGCCCCCGAGGAGCAACGCGGTTGTGGCCAGCGGGATGGTGGGCAGCGGGGTCAGGGCGAGCAGGCCGAGGAACGCGGCGGTGATGAAGAGTCCCTTCGGCTGGCTGATGACCTGGTCGGCCAACTCGTTGCCCAGTTGAGCCTTCGATCCTGATCGCGTCACGATAAGGGCGGAGGCAATCGAGATCACGAATGAAGGAATCTGGGCGGTCAGCCCGTCGCCGATGGTGAGTTTGGTAAAGACCTCGGCGGTCTTTCCGGGCTCCCAGCCGCGGGAGATCATGCCCACCGCGAAACCGCCGACGACGTTGATGGCGGTGATGATCAGCCCGGCGATGGCGTCACCCCGGACGAACTTGGAGGCGCCGTCCATGGCGCCGAAGAAGTCCGCCTCCTGCGAGATGCGTTCCCGCCGGCGCCGGGCCTCGATGTCGTCGATCACGCCGGCGTTCAGGTCGGCGTCGATCGCCATCTGCTTTCCGGGCATGGCGTCGAGCGTGAATCGGGCCGCGACCTCGGAAATGCGCGTGGCGCCCTTGGTGATCACCATGAACTGAACGATCACCATGATCAGGAAGATCACGATTCCCACAAAGAGAGAGTCTCCCGCGACGAACTGGCCGAAGGCCAGGATGACGTGTCCGGCGACGGTGGCCGCGGCCTCGGGGCTGTCGGCATCCGCGGTGAGGATCAATCGCGTGCTGGCCACGTTGAGAACCAGCCGCAAAAGCGTGGTGGCGAGCAGCAGCGACGGGAACACGCTGAAATCCAGCGGGTGATCCATGTAGATCGTCGTCAGGAGGATGATGAGCGAGAGGCTGATGTTCAGGGAGATCAGCACATCCATCGCGATCGGCGGCATCGGCACGAGCAGTACCGCCATCATCAGTACGAACGCGATGGGTACGACGTACCCGCGGATTCGGTGGATGCGCTGAATCCACGCCGGGAGCACCAGCGGCAGAGGGACGGCCGCGGCGGTGGATGGCGGCTTGACGGCGGGCTTGCGGATTGGCGGGGCTTTGGCCATGGGTCAGGTCAGGCGACGGCTTCGGACTCAAGGCGGTACACGAACGCGAGGACTTCGGCAACGGCCTGGTAGAGTTCGGGAGGAATTTCTTCGCCGACCTCGCACCCTGCGTACAGCGCGCGGGCGAGAGGGGGACGCTCGACGATCGGGACGCGGTTGATCGCGGCGACCTGCCGGATGCGGAAGGCGAGGTAGTCGGCACCCTTTGCGATTACCCTGGGAGCGCGCATGGTCGCCTCGTCGTACTTCAGGGCCACCGAAAAGTGCGTGGGGTTGGTAACGATAACGTCCGCCTTGGGCACGGCCTGGTTGATCCGCTGGAGGGCGATCTGCCGGGCGAGCCGCGATCTCGCGGCCTTGACCTTGGGATCGCCCTCCATGCTCCGGCGTTCGTCCTTGACCTGCTCCTTGGTCATCCGCAAATCCTGCGTGTGCTGCCATCGCTGGAACAGGTAGTCGATGAAGCCCAGGACGAGCAGCAGCACCAGCAGCCACGCGGCGAGTTCCAGGGCGAGTTTTCCGAGCACGCCCAACGATCCCTGCAGGTGCAGGCGGGGGAAGGCGGCGACTTGGGCCACCGCGCCCTGCAGCACCACGTACGAAACCACCAGCACGAGTACCAGTTTCAGGGAGTTGACCAGCGTCTTGACGAGGTTCCGCCGGCCGAAGAGCCTGCCCAGGCCCGCCACCGGGTTGAGCCGTTCGAAGTTCGGAACCAGGGGCTGCGTGGTGAAGTGCGGTCCGACCTGGAGAAGGTGCGAGATGATCCCGATGACCACGACGATGCCGAGCACCGGGGCGACGGCGAGCCCCGCGCGGATGCTGACGTCGCGAATCAGTTCGCCGGCGAACTCGGCATCGAGTAAGGGCGAGTCGTCTCCGAGCACGCGCCGGACCACTTCCGCCATGCCGTTCGCGACGAAGGCGCCGAGCAGCAGGATCACGATGGCGGCGCCGATGAGGTCGATGGCGGAGGCCAGGTCCTGGCTTTTGGCGATCTGGCCTTTCTCGCGGGCCTCTTCGAGCCGTCGCGACGTTGGCGCCTCGGTCTTTTCGCCCAGGTCCTCGGCCATGCTAGCGGGCCCCTCCGAGAGATTGCAGCCATGCGAGCGACCGGTCGATCGCGTCGTCCGTGGCGGTTCCGACGATCTCCCGCACCGCGACCATGGCGAGCGCGAGGACGCACAACCCCGCGAAGATCTTGATTGCAAACCCCACGGTCATGATGTTGATCTGCGGCATGGTCTTCCCCACCACACCCAGAACGATGACCAGCAGCAGCGTCGAGCCGACGACCGGCATGGCCACTCGCAGCCCCAGGTCGCAGCCCGACGCCAGCACGCCTAGGAACAGGTCCAGCGGCGCCTGGCCCGCGCCAACGCTCCCGACCGGGACTCGTTCGAAGGAGCGGACAATCCCTCCGAACAGCGATTCGATCCCCCCCACCGCCACGAACACGCCCGTCGCGACCATGAGCAACAGTTGGCCCAGAAGGTCCGTGTCCACGTCGGACTCGGGGTTGTACACCCGCGCCAGCCCGAACCCGATGCTCTGCCCCATCATCACGCCCGAAAGTTCCAGCGAAAGCAGCGGGATCGCGGCGAGCGCGCCCACGCATAGCCCGATCATCGCCTCGCACGCGATCAGCGGCAGGAGCCCGAACAGGTCGATCTCCGCCGGCGCGGTGAGCACCGGCGCCACCATCGGGTACGCCGCGACGGCCAGCACGGTCGCGAGCAACGCCCGGAACTTGGTCGGGATCATCGTGCTGGTGAGGATCGGCGCCATCAGGAAGACCCCGGCCAGGCGAAACAGCACCAGCGTGAAGGGAATCACGTGGGCGATCAACACAGACAGTGAGTCGGTTGTTTCCATGAAGGGGCGTGCGCAGGCGGCGAAGGCCGGACTAGACCAGTTTGAGCAACTCCGCGGCGTATTCAACGAGCCGTTGGGCGACCCAGGGGATCAGGATCGCCGCCGCGACGATCATCACGACGATCTTGGGCACGAACGAGAGCGTCTGGTCCTGGATCGATGTCACGGATTGCAGCAGGCTGATGATCAAACCGACCACCAGCCCCGCGAGCAGGATGGGCGCGGCGATCTTCAGGGTGATCAGGAGCGCTTCGCGGACAAGTTCCAGGGTTGTGTCGTCGGGGGTCATGACTGCGGCTCTGAGGGGGCTGCCGAAAACACCGATAATCCGCCGGCGCGACGAGGCCTATGTCACCCACCGCGCGAGGTCGTTCATCGCCGTTTCAACCGTCGCGGGATGGGTGACAAACGACCGCATCAGCCCGCCCACGACCAGCGCCCACCCGTCCACCAGGACGAACAGCAGCAGTTTGAACGGGAGCGAAATCAGCACCGGAGGGAGCATCATCATGCTCATCGAAATGAGCATCGTGCTCACGACCATGTCGATGACCAGGAACGGAAGATACACCTTGAAGCCCATGAGGAACGCGGCCTTCAGTTCGCTCAGCATGAACGCGGGCACCAGCGAGATCATGTCCACGTCGGCCCGGGTGAGTTTCTCCGGCTCGCGAACGTCCACCCCGCGATAGTCGAGCACGCTGTAGACGCTCGACCAGTTGCCGGTGGCCTCGATCTGATCAAACATGAAATCGCGGACCGGCTGCTTGGCCTTGTCCCACAGGTCGTCATAACTCGAAATCTCCCCCGCGCGGTACGGGGCGATGGCCTCCTTGTTCACACGATCCAGCGTGGGGGACATCACCAGCAGGGTCATGAACAACGACAGCGCGGTCAGCACCTGCGGGGGCGGAACCGATGCGGTCCCCATCGCCTGCTTGAGCAGCCCCAGTACGACCAGGATGCGCATGAAGCACGTGCACATCAGCATGATCGACGGCGCCAGGGACACCACCGTCAGCACGACGAGGATGTTCACCGCGACCGAAAGTCCGGACCGCTCCGCACCAGACTGGCCCGCGGCGGTTCGACCCGGGATCGCTTCCGCCGCGCCCGCCAGAACCTCGAGGGGGTTCAGACTATCGACCGACAGTTCCGGGAGGGACGGAACCGGCGCCGCTGTGGGGGCGGCCGGAGCATCGTCCGGGGACGGCCCGATGGTCCGCTGCGCCATCGCCGCCGGGGCAAACGCCAGCGGGATCAGCAACAGGATCCACGCGAACTTCGTCACGCCCGCACCTCCAGGGGGCGTCGGCCCTTGAGGCTTTGCAGGCGGCCGCGGATGTTGCTCGCTCCCGCAGGCTCCTTGAGTGTCGGCGAAACCGGTCGCGCCGCGGCGGCGAGCGGCTGGCGCTGGGGCTCGTCCATCGCCCGATCTTCTCGCGTGAGCAGCGACTGGAACTTCTGGCTCATCGACTCGCCCTCGGCGTCCCGCGCCTTGAGGAGGATCGACGCAACGTCTTCGGGGTCGGTGATTTCGCTGAGCGTGCTCATCGACCCGCCGGCAACGCGGGAGGCGTTCTGGCACACCAGCAGCACGCGCCGGTCGAGTTTCAGAAGCACCAGGGTGCTTCCCCGCCCAACGGGATAGCGGCCAAGGACCTCGAGCAGCCCGGACGGCGCTCGCCCGCCGGCCCCGAGGGCGCCCATCAGGCCCCCGCCGCGTTTCGCCAGCCCACGAACCGCTACGCCGGCGCCCACGACCAGCACCAGCACGCCGCCCAGCGCCGCGACGGTCCGGAGCCAATCGCCGGTTGAACCCGACGCGGCGGGCGCCGATGGCGATGTGGCCGGGGTCGGCTTGGGCAGTCCCAGGGGACGAGATTCGGCGGATTGAGGCGGCGGTGCGGGATCGTCGGACGGCGCGGCCATCGCCGCCGCGCCGAAACTCATCACCCCCGCGATTGTCGCAAGAACCACACGCATGCATCGCCATCCTGGCTTGCGCAAAGGCGGCTCCGCCGCCGGAGAAGATTCAGGCAGATTCGGCCCGGGGAGCGGCCTGCTCCGAGGGCGCGATGATTTCGTTGATGCGGACGCAGAAGTTGTCGTTGAGAACCAGCACCTCGCCACGGGCGACGTGGCGGTCGTTCACATATACATCGACGGGGTCGCCGGCCAGTTTGTCGAGTTCGACCACCGCGCCCTCGCCGAGTTGGAGAACGTCCTCCACGAGCATGCGCGTGCGGCCGAGTTCGATCTTCACGTGAAGGTTGACATCGGCCAGCAGGTTGATCGCCCGGCCGGCGGTGGCTCCGGGCGTCGACTCGAAGTCGGGGAGCGCCACCGGAATCCCGCCCGACTCGTGAGGCCCACCGGAGGCCGGGAGTCCGACACCCCCAAGATCGGTGATCGCCTGCTGGGCGGTGCGAAGGGCGTCCGCGGCCATTTCGTCGGCCGGCTTTCCGCTCTCCGGGCTTTGGGATGTCTGCTCGTCGGCCATCCTGGCCCCCTGAAAACGACGTGGCCGCTGTGGTCCTCCGGACCACCGTGCTTCCCACGCGTGGAATCCGTCATCGGTCCGCAACCGCCCGTCACGTCACAAGAAGGAGCCGCGGCTGCGCGAACGGTCCGATAAATGTCGGCCGAATACGCCCGGCCGCGCAGACTTTGCGTTTCAGGTTCAGTCCGCCGGGAAGCCTCGGCACTTGGGGATCACCACTCGCTCCAGGCGGTCCTTGCCGTCGGCGTCCCTGCCGAATATTTCGGTCAGGTAACTGGTGAGTTGGCGATTCACCGTTTCCAACCCCGGCTCTTTCAACTGGTTGTGCTGGGCCCGCCGGAAGATCATCGAGACGCCTTCCTTGATCTCGGCGGCCTGGCTGTCGAGGACTTTCTGCACGTAGGCCTCGTTCTTCGCACGGGTCTTCAGGACGATGTCCACATCCCAAACCCACACGCGGCCGGTCTGCATGTTCTGGAACTTGTCCGAAACCAGATCGATCTCGACCAAGGCCTCTTGGTCGGTCTGGTCCTTGGTTTCCAGGTGCGTCTCCGCCGCGGCTGGGGCCGGGGAGGTCATCTTCGCGATCAGAAACACCCCCGCCCCCTCGGCGACCATGATCGCCGCGACGATCCCCGCGGCTTTGACCGGGAACGCTTTCTTCGCGGGCATTGCCGGGGCTTCGCTCTGGGGTTTGTTTTCCTTTGCGTCTTTCGCGTCGGCCATGTCGCACACTCCACGCGGAAGGCCCGGATCGGCGCGCAGTTCCGCGTTCGGAAGGTCGGCTTGAGGAGTGGGCTAATGCAGGCGGATGGCCGATCCCGGGCCGCGCGGCCGTCGCCGAGAACGAGTGTGCGGCCGCCCGCGTTTTCGGACGGCCTTAGGCCGCCTTCGACCGGACGATTGGGGCTTCCTGATCCAGCCGCGTCGCGCGGCCTTCCGACTGTGCCCGCTGCTCCACTGGCCGCAGCGCCATCGACAGGAACCCTGCGCTCAGGCAGAGAACTAGCGCCGACCCCGCGGCCGAAAGGCCGATCGAACTCCCGGCGCCGAAGAGGATCGCCAGCGCGGACACGAGCCCGAGCAGCCCAAGGAGGCCCACCACCCATTCATGGGCCGCACCGTGGGACTCCGACAGTTTGGCGACGGCCCGATCGACGCGAAGAAACTTGGCCGCGACGAGCGTCACCACGCACACGAGAGCGGCGCCGCCGAGCAAGGCGAGGATCGTGAGGGCGCTGGGCATGAGGGTCTCCGGGGTCGGGTCGGAAGCGCGGACTCCTGGTCGCAGTTCCGGCCCCTGTTCGCGAGATATCGGATGGAAACGCCGAGACAAGAAGCGAGGGTGGGAAACACGATCGCCCCACGGCCCGAACTTATCGCCCGAGCACGAGGAGTTGCTGCATCAGTTCGTCCGTGGTCCGGATAACCCTGGAACTCGCGGAGTAGCCCGTTGACGAGAGCACCAACTTGATGAACTCTTCGCCGAGGTCCACGTTCGATTGCTCGAGTGCGCCCGCCACCACCTGGCCCGCGCCGAGCGCTCCCGGAGTCCCGATCGCGGCCGTGCCCGAGTTGGCCCCGCTCTTGAACATGCTTTCTCCCATGTCCAGCAGGCCTTCATCGTTGGCAAAGGACGCGAGCACGACCTGCCCCAGCGGGCGAACCACGTCGTTGCTGAAGATACCCAGGACCGCGCCGTCGGTGCCGATGGCGAACGCCGAAAGCGTGCCGATCGACGCCCCGTCGCGGAACGTCGCGGCCATCTGCGAATCGGTGTCCGCCAGCGCGGTCATCCCGCCGTCGTCCGTGGCGAGGTAAAAACTCATGGACAGGGGAGTGCCCGAGCCCGTTCCCGAGCGGTCCACCGTGACCGTGATGGGCGCCGTGCTGATCGCCTGTCCCTGCGTGTCGAACGCGAACGTGCCGGTCCCGACCTGCGTCGCCACCCCGCTCGCATCGCCCGACTCCACAAAGTACCGCCACACCGTGCCCGCGTTTGACCTGGACTCCAGCGCCATCGTGATGTCCATCTCCACGGGGGCGCCCAGGGAGTCGTACACCACAAAGGACGTTCGCACGCTCTCACCATCCGCGGACGCCGTTTTCGCCGGCACGAACGGGTAGCGCACCAGTGCGTTCGACGAGTCCAGGAGCCTGATATCGCTTGCATCCAGCACGATGTCATTGGCGTCGCCGATGTTCCCGACGACCGTGAGGATCCCGCTGGTAGGGTCCAGCGCGACCCCCGGGGTGAATCCGTCGGGATTCGCGCCCGTGCCGGTCTCGATCCCCATCGCGTCCGACAGGAACGCATTCAGGTCGTCGATGGTGGTCGTGCTGGTGATGGCCAGCGTGGCGGTGGAGATTGTCCGCCCACCCTTTTCGGCGCTGCGGATCTCGATGCTCTGTCCGGCCGCGAAGTAGGGCGAACCGCTGCCGGGGGCGGTGGGATCCTCGACGTCAACGAGGCGCGTGGTGAGTTCGAGAATGTTCGGAAGCGTCGGAGCGGGGGCCGCGCCGGCGACGGCATTGAAACCGGTCGTGGCCGTTCCCCCGAGCGTGATCCGCGACCCCTGCCCCGGCAGATCGCCGTCCGCGTCGAGGTTGCCCGAGAATCGCACTTCCGTGGTTGCCTCCGCGATGGTCATGCTCCCGATCGGGATCGAGATCGACCCGAGTTGACCCTGGACGATGTTGAAGTTGGCATCCACGCCGTAGCCCTGGAGCCGCTCGCCGGAGATCGTCGTGAGTTCTCCTAGCGCGTTGGACCGAAACGAGCCTGCCCGGGTGTACAACTGCTCCCCGCCACGGTCCACCACGAACCAGCCCTTGCCGTCCACGGCCAGGTCACGCTGATCGCCCGTCGAAGTAAGCGTTCCCCGGGCCATGTTGCGCTGCGTCCCGGCCGTGTTCACGCCCAGGCCGATCTGGTAGGGATTCGTCCCGCCGGTCGCGTCGCCGGGGCCGGTGCCAGCGCTCAGCGTGCGTGCGAACATGCTCGAGAACAGCAGCCGGCTCGATTTGTACGCGGGCGTGCTGATGTTCGCGACGTTGTTGCCGATGACGTCGATGTTGCGGGCGTGGGCGTTGAGCCCGGTCATGGCCGTGTAGAGCGCGGTGGTCGAAGGCATGGATCTTCCCCGATCGGCGCGCGGAGCGCCGGGTGTTGGTCGGTTCGGGCGTCCGTGCCCCTGGTGTCGTCCGCGGCGTCCCTGCCGCGGGAGTTCTTTCATGCCGCGCGCGATTCGCCCGGGGCAGGTGTGGGCGCGATCAGCGGCTTGAGTTTCATCAGCAGCGCGGCGCCGTCCACGGCCTTCGTCGGCGCGGACTCCGCCGCCACTGTGATCACCGCGTCGTGCCCGGCCTGAACCTGCGTCTTGCCTGGATCAACCGCGCCGGTGATCGTTCGAGTCGGAACGTCGAGCGAGAGCACCTGGCCATCGATAAGCACTACGGCGCGGCCCACACCCTCGGCCTCGGCCTTGTCCGCGGCGACGGCCAGCCGCGCCCGCTGCGAGTCGTTCAGGGTGACACCCGATTCCTTCGTGACCCGGATCGGCACGCCGCTGGCGATCTCGCCCGCGCGAGCCTTTCCGAGCAGTTCATCGAACGACGCGCCCTCGATGGGACGCGGGGCCGCGCCAACGCGGTTGCCCGCGCGCAGGAGCCCCGCCCCAAGCCGGAGGATGGCCAGCGGGTCGAGGCTCACGGTTCGCCTCCGCTGTCTTCGGCGGGCGCAGGCTCCACCTTCTCCAGCGCGGAGAAGAGCAGCGTACCGCCGCCTTCGAGCGAAAGGACCGCGCCTTCGCGCGAGTTGGACACGCTCTTCACCAGCCCCGACACGCGCGACCCTTCAGCCGAAAGGCCGGTCGCCTGCTTCCCGATCAGCGTCGCGGCCCCGGCGAACTCGTTCTGAGACACCAGCGATTCCAGTTTCGACGTGAGATCGAGGTTCGACTGGATCGACCGGATGCCCGAGATCTGCTGGATCAGCGCGTTGGTATCGCTGGGAGAGAGCGGGTCCTGCTTGGTCAACTCGGTGAAGATGATCTTCGCGAAATCATCGGAAGTCATCGCGCTGAACCCGCTCTGGCTCGCGCTGAAACCCGCGGTGGAAGGCGTGTTGCTGAGAGAATCTACGGCGCTCATGATCCCGGTGCCTCACGCCACCGCCTCCAGGCGGGGACGATGTTCCGGCCCGTCACGCGTGATCCGGACGCTGAATGGCAGCGCCCACGACACCACGTTCGGGTGCGCGTCGAGTCCTTCGACCGCGCCCGCGGGCTCATTCCTCCCGCCACGCTCCGCGTGACGGCTTGCGCCCTCCCGCTCCCGCCGGCCGGCGTCGCCCGGAGCCCCCTGATCACGGGGGTCCGCCGACGCCTCCTGCGGTGGAGGCGGCGCGATCTCGATGCGTTCCACGCTCAGACCCCGCGCTTCCAGCGCGGACCGAAGACCATCGACGGAGTCCTTGAGCAACCGGTGTGCCGCGTCGCTCGACGCCTCAAGCCGCGCCGTCACGCTCGACCCCTGGACTTTCACGTTCACGATCACGCTGCCGATCTGTTCGGGATTCAGCCGAAGTGTCACTCGGCCCCCGCCCTGCTTCAGGGCCAGTGCGAGGCCTCGCACCACCTGCGGCATGGCGCCGCGCTGCGCCGGCTCGGGAACCGGCTTCCCCGCTCTGGAAGCGCTCAATCGAAACGTACCGCCCGCGAGCGCCCGCAAGGCCGGCGTTCCGGGATTTGTCCGCGAGGCGTTTCCCCCCGCGTTGCCCTGACCGCGTCCCGCGCCGGCGGTCGGCGTCACTGCTCGCGCACTCGTCGCCTGCGCCGCGGTCGCCGGCGTGATCGATTCCGGGGCCCGCGCGGTGACTGGCGGCTGAGCCTGGGCAGCCGCCGCGGCGACCGCGCGAAGCGGGGGCGGGTGTGTCGAAGCGTCCTGCGCCGGCGTCAATCCCCTTGTCACCGGTTGCTCGGGCCCGGCTTCGCGGGCTTTGAATACCTGGCGCGGTGCGCGATTCGGCTCAACCCTCTCCGCCGATTCGGGTTCGGCGTGCGGCGACGGCCGCGCGGTGCTCATCTTCTGCACCGCGAGTTGCGTCAGATCACGCGGCCGGCCCAGCGAGAGCGAAGGCGGCACCTCGTGCGACTGCGCGATCCGCACCGCTTCCGCGAGCCGATCCTGCGCTCGGTCGCGCTCGCGTTGCGCATTGGTGTCGTCCTTGCGCGGCGTGTTCACAGCGCCCTTGGCGCCCGCGGGAACGCGCGCCGTGGCGGCGATCTCCCGGCCACCGGCGGTGAATCTGGCCAGCAGCCCCACGAACGGGTCGGCACACGGCGCGTCGGCCTGCGGAACTTCCGAACCTCGCTCGGGTTGGGGAACGTTGGGAGAGATTCGATCGATTGAAGTCATTCAAGGAGCGCCGGAAGGAACGCGGGCCATCGTGGCCCGGTTCCTCAGCCGCTCCAGCAACTCCGTTGCCAACGCGGGCTCGGCCTTCGCAAACTCCCCGATGATCTTCGTTCGGTTCTTGTCTTCCATCGCGTCCAGATAACCCACCACTTCGGTGATCCCCGCTTCCGACCATGCCGGTCCGACCGGCGCGGGCTCCGCGCCGCCATCCACGGGCGCGAACGCGGCCGGGGGGGCCATCATGCCCCGCAGCAACGTCACCGCCTGCGCCGGCTTGAGGCTGACCAGCACTCCAAGCGTCTTCTGGAACTGTTCGTTCTGCAACTGCTCGCCGGTGGCTCTCACGATCGCGTCGAACTGCGTGCGGTCGGCGTCGAGTTGGTCGCGCTGGGTCTTTACTTCCGCGATCTCGCGGGCGAGTTGCGCCCGCAGGTCCGACACTTCTCGCTGCAGGCGCTCGATCCGCTGGCGATCCAGTTCGGTCGCCTCCTCGCGGGCCGCGAGAAGTTGCGACGCGGTGAGCGGCGCGCGGCTCGCCTTCGCGGCCGCCTCCGCCGCCTCTCGCTCGGCCTCTTCCTTCGCCTTGGCCTCCTCCTTTTCCGCACGTTCCGTGGTAATGGTCTTGGCCAACATCAATCGCACCGTCGTGGCGCGTTCCACGTCCAGTCGGTCTGTGACCTTCAGCCAGCCGACGAAGGCCCCCAGCGCGACGAGGTTCCCGATCGCCACGACCGCGAGGATGTTCCACAGCGTCTTCATTCGTCAGCCTCCGTGCGCCCGGCGCGCATCACCGAGAGTTCGTCGAGCGCGGCGTGTTCCCGCCGCCTTTGGTCGGTCCGCCATTCCTCAAAACGCCGATCTCGCAGCGCTTCCACCGCCTTGCGGCGGACGGCCGCGCGGAGCAGATCGAGCCGGGCCGCGTCGATCCGGCGATGAATCCCCGCGAGTTCCAGAACCGCCTTCTGCGCCCGCGCGACGAGGTGGAGCGAAGCGCCAGCCTGCAACCGGACCGAGTGCAGGTCCACGGCGCGCCCGGGATCGAGTTGCTCGCGCAGGGCTTCACGCGCCGACAGGATGCCCTGCTGGCATTCGCGGATGAGTTGCTCCATGCCGGATCGCTCCCGCTCCAGCGCGGCCACCGCGAGTTGCTTGCGCCGCTCGGCCGCCTTGCGCTCCGTGAGCACCGCCTCGAGTTCGAACACGAATCGGGCCATGGCCTAGCGGGCTCCCTTCGACTTGAGAATGCGTTGAACGCCTTCGGCGGTCTCTTTCGCAAGTTGCTGCATCTGGCCCCGCGCCCGCTCGAACGGCGTTGCGTCGCCCCTGTCCTGCCGCAGCATGTCGTTGAGCCTTCGGTTGAACTCGATCGCGATGTCCGCGTCGGCGTTGCTCCCCTTGGCGTACGCGCCGATCTGGACCAGGTCTTCCACGTCGCGGTACGCGGCCAGCATCCGGATGATCTGCCGCCGCGCCACCGCGTGGTCCTCTGTGGTCACGTCATCCGCGACGCGGCTGACCGAATCCAGCACGTCCACCGCCGGGTAATGCGCTTTCTGCACAAGTTTGCGGGAGAGGATGACGTGCCCGTCGAGAATGCCGCGGACCGCGTCCGAGATCGGCTCGGTCATGTCGTCGCCCTCGACCAGGATCGTGTAGAGTCCGGTGATGGAACCTCGCTTCGCCGCGGCCGTGGAGGGCACGTCGATGACACCCGCCCGCTCCAGCAACAGCGCCAGTTGCGCGAAGACGCTGGGCGTGTACCCTTTGGTCGCGGGCGGCTCGCCCGCCGACAGCCCGATCTGCCGCTGGGCGTGCGCGAAGCGGGTGATGGAGTCCATCATGAGCAGCACGTCGCGCCCCTGGTCGCGGAAAAACTCGGCCGCCGTGCACGCGAGTTTCGCGGCGCGCAGCCGCATCAGCGGCGACTCGTCGCCCGTCGCCACGACGACCACCGATCGGGCCAGCCCTTCGGGCCCCAGGCTGTGGTCGATGAAGTCCTTGACCTCGCGCCCTCGCTCGCCGATCAGCGCGATGACGCTCACGTCCGCCGCGGTGCGCCGCGCGATCGTGCCCAGCAACGTGCTCTTTCCCACGCCCGGACCGGCGAAAATTCCCAGCCGTTGCCCCCGCCCCACCGGCGTCATGAGGTCCAGGGCCTTGACTCCGGTCACCAACTGCCGGTCGATGCGGCATCGGCGCATCGCCGGGATCGGCTCGGGGCTCAGCGGCGCGTGAATCCGGTCGTGGATCGGGCCGAGTTCGTCGAGCGGCCGCCCCAGCCCATCGATGCATCGGCCGAGCATGCGCCATCCAACCGGCGCGGTCTGCGCGACCTCGTCGCCGACCACCGCGTCGCCGGGCGTGACCCCGCAAGTCTGCCCGAGCAGCATCACGACGCTGTGCTCGCGCGAGAAGCCGACGATCTCGCCATGGAGCACCCCGCCCCGCTCATCGAACCGCGGGGTCCGCCCCGCCCCGAATCGGACCAGCGAGCCGATCGGCAGCGGAAGGTCGTCCACCAGCACGGTCAGCCCCCGCACCGCAACCACGCGGCCCGTGATCCGCAGCGGCTCAACACGCCGGACGGCATCGAATACCGGGGACAGCAGCGTCACGCCGAGCCCTCCGGAAGCAGCGCACTCGCGATGCGGTCGAGTTGCGTCGTGACGGAGGCATCAATCTCCGAGCCCGTCGGGGTCCGGGCGATGCACGAACCCTTCGGGAGCGAGGGGTCGGGCCGGAGTTCGACGTGCTCGACGTGCGAGAGCGACTCGAGCAGCGCCGGCAGCACCTCGCGGGCCAGCGGTTCGTCCTCCGGGTGCAGCCGCACCGAGAGCCGGGTCGGACGCGTAATCAGAGCCAGCACCGCCCCGAGCAGTTCGCCCACCACGCCGGGGTCGGCGTCGACCTTCCGCCGCGTCACGCGTTGCGCGATCTCGAGGGCCAGCCGCACGATGTCGGAACGTGCCTCGATCATCAGGTGCTCGCGCATCCGCACAAACTCGGCGAGGGCATCGCTCCACGACTTTTCGAGCGCCTGCAGAGCGGCCCGCCGTTCCGCAACCGCCGCGGCCTTGCCCTCCTCGCGGCCGGCCCGCATGCCATCCTCGCGGCCGGCCCGCATGCCCTCCGCGCGACCCTCTTCGCGTGCGCCCGCGATCAGGGCCTCTCGCTCGCGATGGGCGTCTCGCACAATCTCCTCGGCCTGGGCCTGGGAGCGCGCGCGAATGGCCTCCCCCTGGCGCTTCAGGTCGCCGAGGTCAAGCACCACGGCCCCCGCCGTCGTGCGCATCGCCTCACCCATACGCAGCACCGCCATGCCGACCGCTCCCAACCGCCCACGGGGGCGTTCCTCAGACCATCAACTCGGTGTCGCCGCCACGCCCTTCGACCACGACCTCCCCGGCCTCTTCGAGCCGCCGCACGGTGTCCACCACGCGCTGCTGGGCCGCCTCGACGTCGCTGATCTTGACCGGGCCCATGTACTGCATGTCTTCCTTGATCAGCGAGGCCGCGCGTTCGGACATGTTCTTGAAGATCTTCGACTTCAGATCCTCGCTCGCGGTCTTGAGCGCCATCGCCAGTTCGCTGTTGTCCACTTCCTTGAGAACGGCCTGGATGCCCTTGTCGTTGACCTTGAGGATGTCCTCGAACACGAACATGAGCCGCCGGATCTGCTCGACCAGGTCCGGGTCGTCGGTCTCCAGCCCCTCCATGATCGCTTTCTCGGTCGAGCGATCGGTCAGGTTGAGAATCTCCGCGACCGTGTCCACCCCGCCGGCCTTTTCCATGCTCTGCACGAGCATGCTCGACAGGCGGCTCTCCAGCCCCTTCTCGACCTCCCGGATCACTTCCGGGTTGGTTTGCTCCATGTTCGCCACCCGCTTGATGACCTCGATCTGCTTCTGCAGCGGCAGGCCGCCCACGATCTCGCCGGCCTTGTGGTGCGGCAGGTGGCACAGGATCAACGCGATCGTCTGCGGGTGCTCGTCCTGGATGAACGTCATCAGATTCTCGCTCTCCGCACGCTGCAGAAACGAGAACGGCGTGCGCTGAACCTGCGTCTGGATCTGGCCGAGCATGCGCTCCGCCGACTTGGCATCCAGCGAGTTTTTCAGGATTTCCTTCGCGTAGTCCAGGTTTCCCTCGTTTGCGTACTGCGACGCGATGGAGACGCTGTAGAACTCTTCGATCACCGCGTCCTGCAGGTCCTTGGGCACGCGTCCCAGGCTCGCCAGTTCGCGCGTGACTTCCTCCACCGCGCGGGGATCCAACTGCTTAAGGACCGACGAGGCCTTCTCGGGCCCCACCGCCAGAAGCAGCACCGCCGCCTTGGTGATACCCTCGAGTTCCGTCGCGCTGCTGGGCAGTTTTTCGTGCGGCTTGCGCGCCATCCGTTACTCCTCGATGTTGATCCACCGGCTCAGCATCTTGGCCGTGCCGCCCGGGTCCTTGCCCACCATGTCCTCAACCTGCTCCAGGCGCTTCGCCGCTTCCATCTCCTGCTCGCCCACCTCGATCCCCGCCAGCGCCGTCTCGCCCTCGTCGGCCTCGCCGATGACGTCCGCGGCGGACTCCAGCGCCGGCGGCAAGCCGACCAGTTCCTCGGCCGACGGCGTGTCGGACTTGCGCCCCGCCTTGCGCACCATCATGATCATGAGGCCCATGGCCATCAGCGAGAGCACGACCAGCACGGCCTTGTCGATCAGCCCGCCGCCCAGCGAGAACATCCCGTTGGGCGATCCCGCCGCGAGCCCGCCCAACAGCCCCGCGGTCTGTGTTTCGATCACCGCCGGAAGGTCCCCGGGCACCATCGCGACGCTGATCGAGTCCTTCAGCAGCGCCTTGAGTTCATCCGGCTTGGCCCCGGCGTTGGCCTGCGCGATCATCGTGCGCAGGTGCGGCGTGAGACTGTTGACGATCCCCGGCTCGACGTCCTTGGCGAACTTGGCCGCGATCGCCTGCTCGTCGGGCGCATTCGCCGGCGCGGCCCCGGTGTCGCCCGGCTTCGCGTCGCCCTGGAGCAGTTTGACGACGTACCCGCGCGGCACGTTGACCGACACCGCGACCGAGAGCGAGTTGCCGCGAGGATCGACGACTGTCTCGGTCTTGTTGCCGAACCTCGTGTCGAACTCCGCGGTTTCCTCGTTCGAATCGGTCTTCGAGCCCGTCAGGCCCGGGGCCCGCGTGATGTCCGCGGCCTGGTTCGCCTGCACGCCCGGGACCGCCGCGCCCGTCGCCTCGCTGGTGTTGTTCGTGGTTGTAGAGGTGCGCTTCTCGGCGGAGACCGACCCCTTTCCCACCGGCAAGAACGACTGTGTCTGCGAGGTGCTCCGCGTGACGTCCACCGAGGCGGTCACTGTGACCACCACCCCGGGGATATGCGACAGCATCTCCTGCATCTTCGCCCGCGCCTGGGCCTCGACCTTCGCGGCCTGCTCCATGGCGATTGTCGGCGCGGTGTTCTCGTCGGTGGTCACCATCCGGTGAGCGCCGGTGGCCGCGTCCACGACGGTCACGTTCGTCAACGTCAACCCCGCAACGCTTCCCTCGACGAGGTGCGCCACCCCGTCCACGACCGACTGGGGCAGCCCCCGCCCGTTGTCGGACTTGACAGTGACGGTCGCCTTTGGGGTGCGCACACCGATGCCAAGCCCCCGGGTCTCGGGAACGTCCAGGAGCACCCGCCCGCTGTCCACGCCGTTGAGATCCGAAATCATCCTCCCCAGTTCATTCTGCAGAGCGATTCGGAAGTTGCGGTTGTTGTCGGCCGCGGAGTTCATGAACGACTGCTTCTCGAGCAGTGTCTGGAAGTACATGGCCTTGTCGTTGGGCAGCACGTTGGCGTTGGTGAGCCCGGACTGAGCGCGGGCGAGGTCGCCGCTCGCAACCAGCAGCCGGCCGTCGGTCATTTCGTTGGGGATGCGCTGGTTGTCGAGGTGGAGTTTTGCCCGCTGCAGGTCTTCCGTGGCGGCGCCGGGCCACAGTTCCACCATGCTCGGCCGGCCCGTCAGGATCGCCACCAGCGAGAGCCCCAGGACGACGATCACCACGAGGCACGCCACAAGGAGTTTGTGGGTGCTCGTCAGACCGCCAAGGTTTTTCTGGATCGTCGCGAGCGTGCGACGCATGATGTCCATGAGCGTGGGCCTCCGTTCCCGGATTCGACGCGATCCTCGCGTCGGCGCGGTTTCTGCGCCATGGCGCAGTCTCCGCACGCCCCTATGTTCGGCGGAGGGAGTGACCCACCTTGAATCACGTTTCGGCAGGTCCGAGAACCCGCTCGCTTACGTGCGCATCTGCTTGATCTCGTCGTAGGCCTCCATCATGCGATTCCGCAGCGATTGCAGCATGCGGAACGCGTTGTCGGCCTTCGTCGTCGCCAGAAGCACGTTTTCCACGTCCTGCCGCTGACCGGTCTGCAACTCCTCCACCGCCCGAGTCGCTTCCTGCTGCAGCCGATTCGCCTCGTCGAGCGTCTCGAGCAGCGTGTCCTTGAACGACTTCCCGTCCGCGGCCTGTTCCGCCTGCCCGCCGGGGAAACCGCCCGGACGAGGCGGAATGAACCCCGCCCGATTGATCCCGCCGCCCTGAATGAATCCCAGTGGATCGGACATGACGTTGCTCTCCCGAGGCTACTCCTCACTCGATCAGGCGATCAACCGCAAAGCCTGGGCCATCATCGATTTCGTCGCTTCCGCCGCGACCACGTTCGCTTCGTACGCCCGCGAGGCCTGGATGGCGTTGACCTGCTCGACGATCGGATTCACGTTTGATTCCTGCACGTACCCCTTCTGGGGTCCGGTCTTCATCGCTCGCGGGTCGCTGGGGTCCCATCGCAGATTGAAGGGCGACTGATCGACTTCCACGCGATCGATGTGCACGCCCATCTTCCGGCCGTGCGGGGTTCGGGAACGGGGATCCCCTGCCGCGAAGAACGCCTGCCGCGCCCGGTAGGGCGTGCCGTCGGGTTCGAGGGAGGAGCGGTTCGCCAGATTGGCCGCGATGGCCGTCATCCGCTCTCGCTGGGCGATCATGCCGCTGGTGGAAATATCGAGCATTCCGTACATGCAAACCCCTCAGGCAACGGGCTCAAACCCGCTGCGAAATGGCCGTGCGGAGCAGTTCGTTCTCGCGGCGGATCAGGTCGGTGGTCAGGCGAAACGCCATCAGGTTTTCCGCGTTGTCCTGCATCAATCGCTCGATGTCGCGGTTGTTCCGGTCGTGATACAGGATGTTTCCCGACGGTGTCCGGGGCTTGACAACCAGCCCGCCACGCCCGTCGGGCGCCACCTCGCGCGTTCCCTCGAACGGCAGATCGCCATACAGGCCGCCCGCGGCCTCCCGACGCTTCGACGACGCCCGGGCCAGTTCCCGCTGAAAGGCCGGGATGTCGATGTCCTGTGTCCGGAAGTCCGGCGTGTCGAGGTTGGCGATGTTGTGCGCAAGCAGCCGCTGACGCTGCCCGGTCACGCTCAGCATCGCACCGAGCGTCGGAAGTGAACCCGCATTTGAAAGGTCGCTCAGCAGCATCCGTTACCCCGGTAACTCGCAAAGCCCGCGCCACGCCCGATTCCGCGACACTGCGCAACAATCGAGCCCGCCGCGCACTCCCTGCGCGGCGGGCCGCGCACAAACAGTCACAGGGTTTCCATCACCAGCCCCTGCTGCTTCCATTTCTTGAGTTTCAAGCCCAGCGTGCGCACCCCGATCGCCAGCGCATGGGCCGTCTTCTGCCGATGGCCGCTGAACCGAACCAAGGTCTGGACGATGGCCTCCCGCTCGATCTCCTCGAGCGTCTTCCCGGGCGTAACCGACACGCTCGCGGACGGCTTGGCCTCCACCACCTGCGTCAGCATCGCGGGCGAGCCGTTAAGCCACGGCTCGAGCAGTTCGCGCGAGATCACCCCCGGAGTCCGGGATACCGCGCTGAGCACCATCGCCCGTTCGCAGATGTTCTGCAGTTCCCGCACGTTCCCCGGCCAGCGGTACGACCGCAACAGGTCCGCCGCGCCCGGATCGATCGCCGCCGGCGGCCGCCCCTCGCGCTCCGCGATCTCCCGTACGAAGTGCGAGGCCAGCGCCGGCACGTCCTCGGCTCGCTCACGCAGCGGCGGGATGTGGATCGGAAGCACGTTCAGGCGGAAGTACAGATCCTGGCGGAAATCACCCTTCTCGCACGATCCCGGCAGATCGCGGTTGCTGGTCGCGATCACGCGGACATCGACCCCCATCGTCACGCTCGAACCGACCCGCTCGAACGCCCGCTCCTGCAGCACGCGCAGCAGTTTTGCCTGAATCTGCGGTTTGACCTCGCTCACTTCGTCCAGCAGCAGCGTGCCCCGGTCCGCGAGTTCGAACCGCCCTTTGCGGAGCCGCTCTGCCCCCGTGAACGAGCCCTTCTCGTGCCCGAACAGTTCGCTCTCCAGCAGCGACTCCGAAAGCGCGGCACAGTTGATCGCCAGGAACGGCCCCAAGGCCCGCGGGCTGTTCTCGTGCACCGCTTTGGCCACCACCTCCTTGCCCACCCCGCTCTCGCCGGTGATGAGCACCGTTCCCTGCGACGCGGCGACAATCGCGATCTGTTCGCGCAGCCGGGCCATCTCCGGCGAGTCGCCGATCAGCCGATCCACCCCTTGCCGTACCGGGACCGAGGGCGTCGGCCCGGTCCTGCCTTCCGCTTTCAGCAGCGCGTTTTCCTGCACCAGGCGGCGATGCTCCACCGCGCGCTTCACCGAGATCACCAGTTCATCTCCTTCGAACGGCTTGGTCAGGTAGTCGAACGCGCCGAGTTTCATCGCTTTGACCGCCGTTTCGATCGTCCCGAACGCGGTCATCAGGATGATGGGCAGTTCCTCGTCAACCTCCCGCAACCGCTCGATGAGTTCGATCCCGGTCATCCCCGGCATCCGCATGTCGGTGATCACCGCGTCCGGGCGCTGCCGCGCGGCCGCGTCAACCGCGGCGGCACCGTCCGGCGCGACCGCGACGTTGAACCCCGCCCGCTGGAGCGTGGTGGCCACGCTGTCACGCATCATTTCCTTGTCGTCCACGACCAGCACGGTTCTCATGACGAAGCCTCCGAAGCAGTCGATGCTTCAACCGCCATTGACGATTCCGGTGCGCCGCGCAGCGGGAGCACCAGTTCGATGCACGCGCCCGGCCCCTCGCCGGATTCGCTGTTGTTTCTCACCACCACGCGCCCGACATGCGCATCCACGATGCGGTGCACGATCGCCAGCCCCAGCCCCGTGCCCGTGCCGCGCGTGGTGAAGAACGGATTGAACATCCTCGCCACTACATCCGGCGCGACGCCCGGCCCCGTGTCCCGCACGCTCAGCACGGCGTGCGGCGAGCCACGCCCGCGCGAATCCGAGACCCGCCGCTCCCGGGCGTCCAGCGTGAGCACGTGCCGCGGGCAGGGAGCCTCGGCCATGGCCTCCACCGCGTTACGCACCACGTTGACCAGCGCCTGCTGGAGCAGCGGCGGATCGCCTACCACCACAGGGCACGCCCCCTCGCTACGGTCGCGCCGCACGATCTCCACGCGACGCCACGCCGCGCTGTCATTCCCGCACAACTCCACCACACGATCGAACAACTCCGGCACCTCCACGGGCGCCGATCTCAGCCGGAACTCCCTCGCGAACGACAGCACGTCGCCCACAATCCCCTCCACCGCCCGCACCGCCCGCCCGATCTTCACCGCCGTCTGGTGCTCGGTGCCCGCGGAGGGCAGGTCCTCTTCCAGCATCTTCGCGTACAGGCGGATGGACCCGAGAGGATTGCGCACCTCGTGGGCGATTCCCGCGGCCATTTCCCCCAGCGCCGCCAGCCGGCGGGAACGTTCCAACTGCGCGTTCGCTTCGCTCAACTCGGAGGTCAGTCTCGCAACCTCGGAGCGAAGCGCATCGTGCGAGGTCTGGAGTTTGGCCGTGACCTCGTTGAACGACGCCATCAGCCCGGCGAGATCGTCGGCCGAAAGCATCCGGTGCTGGGCGGGGGCGGCGGTCAACGGTTATCCCTTTGTGTCCTGGTATCTCGCTCGCTCCGCGCCCTCCGGCGCGTAGGCGTTCAACGCGCGCCGGCCGTGGGACAGCCCGGAGAGTTCCATCGCCATCTGGCCGTGGCTGCGCTGCATCGAGGCCTGATCATGCTGGTCGTTGCGGCCGATCTCGTCGTGAAGCAAGCCCAACTCGTCGATGCGTCGCTGTATGTCACGTCTCCCTTCGCCTGAAGGCCGCGTTGCACCCCACGCTTCGTGCTCGCGTCTTCCGGCCTCCGCGGCCCGTGCGAGCCGTTCGATCAGCCCCTGCCGCTCGGCGAGGAGCGCCAGCAATCCAACCGCGTCGGACCGCTCGACCAGCGCCCGCTGCGACAGGCCCAGGCGGCGCAGTTCCCCCAGCAGCAACTTCTGCTCGTCCAGCCGCGCCACCAGACGGGCAAGCGCCGCGTCTCCGCCGGGATGTGATGGTGTATGTGGCAGTCGATCGGTCATCCATGACCTCCCGCGGCGATCCCCGCCGCACCCGTTACCTACCGCGGAGAATCCTCCTCGCGCGCTGACCCCACACCCGCCAGGCGATCCTGCGCGCTCAGCCATCGCTCCCAATCCGCCTTCGACATCGGAAGCGTCGGGTCGTCCCAGGCGCTGTCCGGCAGCGAGGCGTAGAACCGCTTCGCGGCGTCGTTCGCCGCGCGGGCCTTCTCCATGTGGCCCTGGGCCACCAGCGCGCTCACGATCTGCGTGAGGGCCATGAGCGCGGCGGGCTCCTTCGCGTACCGCTCCCGGGCCGCGTCGTAGTGCCGGATCGCGGCATCGAAGTCCTTCAGGTCGAACGCGCAGTCCGCCTTGAAGAAGTACGCGTTGCGCAGGGCCAGGTCCTCCACCGCCGAGCGGTGCTCCATCGCCTCGTAGGCGCCACGGACCTGCTCGTACATGGCCGCGGCCTTTCCCAGCCGCGTCCGTCGGTCCTGCTCCAGCGTCCGCTTGGTTCCGTCGGGCATCCCGGATTCCAGCGCCCGGGCGATCTCCGCCGCGGAGCGCCGGTACGCGTCCGCGAGCCGATACCGAACCAGCAGCGCTTCCTCGGCATCGTCCGACTGCGCCAGCGCCAGATACTGCTCGAATCGCTCGACCGCCGGCGCGTAGCGCCCGGTGCGGAAGAGGTGCTCACCCAGTTCTCGCGTCGCCAGGCGGAAGGTCTCGGTTCCCGGCCCGCCGAACTCTCCCGCCAGCGCCTGCGCCAGCAGTTGCTCGGCGTGGGTGTCGTTGCTCGTGTCCGCGTCCGCCAGCAGCGACTGCGCCAGCGGCACCACCGCGCGATCTCCCCAGGATCCTGTTCCTTCCGCCCCGCCCCGGCCGTCGATCAGCGCCTGGTAGGTCTTCGCCGCGAGTTCCAGGTCGCCGCGAGCCTGGTACCCGCGCGCCAGTCGGAACGCGGCCTCCGGCCGGCGCTTGTCCCCCGGCATGTCGGTCGTAAACTGGTGGAACGCCTGCACCGAGGCCTCAAGGTTCCCCGCACGATCGAAGGCATCCGCCGCGTGCCACAGGCTCTCCGCGTACGCGGCGCTGTCCTCTCGAACCACGCGCGACGCGTGGTGCCGGAAATACCTTCCCGACTCCACGAGGCACTCTCTCGCCTCCTTCTGCGTCGCCGGATCGGCCTGCGCAAGGCTGAGGGCGCCCCCTTCCGCGGCGTGCGAGAGCAACTCCTCCGCCTGCCTCTTCTTGGTTTCAGCAATCGCAAGCAGAACGTCCGCCGGCGCAAGGTCGATCCCGAAGAGCCGCTCCGCCAGCGTCGCGTATCGCAGCGCCGACCCCAGGTCTCCCTTCTCAAACTGCTCGCGGAACCGCGACATCAGGCTCGCCCCGACCCGCTCCCGGGGCACCTCGCTCGACGTGGACCCCGCGAGCACCCTATCTACGAGTTGCGAATACCGCTCCAGCGATTCTTCGGGCGGGCCCGACGACTGCGCCGTGCTGATCTGCGACTCAACCTCCGCCAGCCCCAGGAGCGCCGCCGAGTGCCCCTGCGTGAACGTCGATCGCTCCAGCACCGCCGTGTACCGCTCTCTCGCCGAAGCCAACTCGCCGATCTGGTGATCAATCTCGGCCTGAAGCAGCGTGGCCTGCGGCGTGAGCGTGTGCTCGGGCCCGAGTTTCTCCGCGGCGATGTCGAGTTGCGCCCGCGCCTCGTTGATGCTCTCCGTACCGAGGTACGCCTTGGCAAGCGTCAGTCGCAGTTCGCCCTCGGCCGCGTGCTCCGTGCCGTCCAGCCGCGGCAGGGCGCGAAGAATTTTCGTGATCGCCTCTTCGGCGTATCCCTGCGCGATGAGCAACTCTCCCTGGCGGGCCAGCGTCCAGGCCCGGTCTTCCCGCGAGAGTTCCGCATCGGCCGCGAGCACCGTCACCAGGTCCAGGGCCCGAGCCAGGTCCGGGCGCTCCGCATGCAACGAGAGGTCGACCATCCGCTTGATCAGTTCGATGCGCCGGCCACGCTCGGAATCCGGCAGCCGCTCCGCCCGGGCGGCGGCGGCGTCGAGGTCACCTAACGAAATCAGCGTCCCGGCCAGAAAACATGCATCCTCGGGCTCAAGTTTCGCGTTGAGATGCTCCGCCGCGACAAACTCGGCACGGATGCTCTCGTTGTTTTCGGCTCGGTTAATCCCCAACTGCCTCTGCCCAAGGTACAGCGAGCGCGCTCGGAGCAGATGAAACGTCCGGCGGTCGTCGGGAGAGAAGGCCTTGCTTGAAAGTCCGGGAAGGACCGTCTTGTTCAGATGGTCGAGCGCCTCGCCGTATTTCGCGGTATCGACCAGTTGTTGCGCGATTGCCAGGTCCGCTCGGACATCGGGCTTGGGCGCGGTGATCACCGCCGCCACCACCCCGGCGATCAGAGTCATCAGAGCGACCACCAGAATCGGAATCTGCCACGTGTCCCGCCAACGCGGCCGCGCCGTGTCCATAAGACCAGCCGTCTCATCGCGTTGCGCGCCTGGCTGTGCCGTCGTCGCCGTCAATCCATAACTCCAGGGGCACGCAGTCTTGGCGCGGTCCCGGGTCAGTTATCGGATGGAAATGGCTGTCGGGTTCAACGCCGTTGACCCGATCGCGCAAAAAACGTCACTCTTCGTCCTCGACTTCCGGCTCGATTCGCACCACCACCGCCGTCCTGGCAATCTGGTCCGCTCGGGGACGCCCGCTCGGATCGAACAGCGCCATCATTCCAATCGGCGGCAGGCCCCACTTGACCACATTGCGCACCAGGGCCTGTCCGATCCTCACACGATGGCTCGGCCGCCGATCCGGGGGGATAACACTCACCACCCGGCAGCCGGTCAACATCTTGCCCACGGTCCGTCCCGCGACCGCCTCCAGGATCGCGCCCCCGATCGCAAGCCCGCCCAGCGCCCACACCAGGGACAACAACCCCTCCGGCGTCACCCACCACATCACCGTCAACGCCTCCGACGTCGGCGCTCCTCGCACCATCGCCGCGACCGACATCGCGATCGCAAGGTCAATCAACGACGCGATCCCCCGCCGGGGCGGTTCCGCAAGGCTCGTTTCCTCCGGCAGGACGACCGCCCCTTCGCGCGGATTCCAGACCCCGATCGCGATGCTCCCCACGATCCACACCATCGAGATCGCCAGGAGCAGATAGTCCGCCCGCGTCACCGGGCTGGTGATCCTGGCCTCCCCCGCGTAGAGCAATCGCCCGGTTCCGACGGAAAACTCCCGCACCTGGGTTGTGCGATATCCCGCCGGTTTTCCCGCCGCCAGGTCGGTCCACAGCACCACGATCCGCCCATCGGTGTCCAGCGCGGTCATTGCCGCGTAGCGCGGAACACCGGTAACCACGCCGATCTCCCGCCACGACGACGGACCCGGCGGAAGCGCCGAAGCCACAATCGCGAACGTTCCCTCCCCATCCGCCGACCCGATCAGAACCGACTTCTCGCATGCAACGGCGCAGGCCCCGTCGCGCATCGCGATTTCCCGCTCTCGGCCCTGCAACTCGGTCCAGGTCCAGGCCAGTTCTCGGGTGCCGCGATCAACCTCGGCAATTCCGAGCCTCGCTCTCGTGGATTCGCGGATCAGCACCCCCACGCCCCCCGGAACCCCGAACATCTTCGCATCCCGAGGCCACGGCTGCGGTCCGGGAAATGCGGTCCACGCGTTCTCGCCAAGGACGTAGACCGTGGTGCCAGTTGGCTCGGCCAGCGCCCCGAACAGCCCCGCATCCGACCCCGCCAAGCCGACCAACTCGCCCACGCCCGGCAGCGGCGGACACACTTCCAGCCGGTCCACGGGCATCGTGTCCCACCGCCCCGGCGTGGATTCCACGACCCGCATCGCCAGCATTCGGCGCGGGCTTCGTTCCACGCTTCCCGCGAACGCCGGTCCCGGCCGCATGGACTCGAACAGCAGATACAACGTGTCGCCACGCGCGCCCACCGCCGCGGGCGCTTCCAGCAGATCGTTCGCGAATCGGATCGAGCCTTCGACGGCCTCCGAGCCGCCCCGCCTCGGCGGCAGGTGATACACCACTGATCGGCCGATCTGCGTGTCCGTCACGATGTACCACGCGTGGCTCTCGCCGGACACTCGCCTCGCGCCGGTCCGCTCCACCAGACTCCCCGCCGACAGCGGCGCCTGTCCCAGCACCGCGCGTGTGAGGAGCACCAGGATGATGAATGCCGGCACGTGCCTCAACGCGTTTCCTCTCGATCAAGATCCACGGTTCTGTCAACGCCGTAGGCCCCCACCAACGCCTCAAAGTCGAAGGGCTTGGGCTTCATCGCCGACGGGTTTTCCGGCGATGCCACACTCAGCGTGATGCGCGTGTCCTCTCGCACCAGAAAAATCTCCACACGAGAAGCACACCGCGCGGGCGCGAAATGATCGTCCTCCACCTCGACCTGCACGAACCGGCTGAGCACCGCGCGAAGGGCCAACCCTCCGCCCGCATCACGCACTTCCACCTTCGCCGGCAGCGCGGTCGGTTCGTCGATGTACACCCGCCGGGGCCCCCACCCCGGCGCCCGCGAGGCCATTTCGATCATCAGTGTGCCGTCCGCCATCCGGCCCACCTTTCGATCTTCCATCGGCAGGGGGCTGATGGCCAGAACGTCCGCGAGGTCCAGCGGGTGAATCGGGATGCCGAACTCTGCCGCGGCCTGCGGAGTTGCTCTCGCGTGCGTCCCCACGTACGCCACCGGTTTTTCCGACAGGTCGATCCACCAGAATCGCGTGTCATCGCTCCCGAGCACGGCCAGCGTCTGGCCCACCTTGTCAACGCGCAGAGAGACCTTCGAGGGTGCCACGAACTGCAGATACGCCTCAACCTGGTCTTTTCGGCGGCCACCCTTGTCGTCGGGTGCGTCGATCACCAGCGTCACGGGCGCCTTGAGTTTCTCGAGCCGTGCACATCGTTCGTTGTAGCGCGAAGCCAGTGATGCATATGGCGGAGGAGGTGCGTGATTGGTCGGAACAGACTCCGCCGGGCGTGTGCCGGAACAACACGCCGACACGGCCGCGGCGCTCAACGCCGCAAGGATCGCCAGGACTCGCATCATGGAGCCTTCGCCCCGTCGGCGCCGACCGGCGCCACCACGCGCCCGAGTTGCTCGATCGCGTCGCCCACCACGCTCTCTTCCAGCCCGGGGTCCACCACCGCCACCGGCTCTCCCGAGACGCCCTTGGGCAGCACCAGCAGCGCCCCCTCGCGGCTGCCCGTCACGCGCAGCATCCGCCGGCGAACCAGCAGCAGGGCGAGAAAATACCGGAACGCAATCTGCTTGGGCTCTGCCGCACCCGCCAGGTCCTCGAAGAGATCGAGCAGTTCGGCATCGCCGAGCAGCGCGTTCGACTTCTTCTCTTCGGGAGTGAACTCACACCGCCAGAACCCGAAGACCACCATCGGCGGCTGCGGACGCTGCCCGGCCTCCCACGATTCCAGACCATAATCCAGTCGTTCCAGGCCGCCGTCCGCGCGCTCGACCAGCACCGCCACGATCAGTTCGCCATGCGAAAACACGCGGCCAGTCGCCGCGCAGCGGCCGGTGCATCGTGACGCGGGGTACCCGGAACTCAGTATGCCCATGCGCGAGTGTACGCGGGCGGCCATTGTCTGCACCGCCCGCGCTTGCCCCACCTCCCCGCCCATGTTCCGACGCTCGCCGTTACCTCACCCGTGAAAGTCCGAATCCGGGATTCAACACGCCATCCCGCCCACTCAAGGCCACGGTCCTATCGTCCGGCTCCGATGCCGACCTCCCAGCGCGACTCCACGTGCGGCCCCAGCGCGCCCGCTACGGCTGTTTCTTTGCCCGTGCTCTCTTCGCGCCCAAACACCGTCCGCGCCTCGCGTATGTCTCGTTGGCGCGCCGCGACCCTCATCGGCATCCACGTCATCATGGCCGCGCACATCATCCAGTGGCTCATCCACGGCATGACGATCTCGCCGATTGAGCCTTCCGAGACGATGTACACCCTCGAACTGGGCCAGGTGAACGCGGGCTTTGTCATTTTCTCGGCCGCGCTGCTCTCGACCCTGGTTTTCGGCCGTTTCTTCTGCGGCTGGGGCTGCCACGTGGTAGCGCTCCAGGATCTCTGCGCCCACTGGATGAACAAGATCGGCGTCCGGCCCCGCCCCTTCCGGACGCGCCTCCCGCTCTATTGGGCGCTGATGCTCGCCCTCTACATGTTCGTCGTCCCCACGTTCAAGCGCCTCGTGCTCTTTCCCCTCATGGACTCGGCCCACATGGCCAAGCCCGCATGGCTCGCGTCCGTCGCGCCGTTCCCCGAGCACGGCTTCAAACCCGAGTTCATCGTACAGGACTTCTGGAAGACCTTCGCCTCCCCGACCGTCGCCGTCTTCTTCCTGCTCGTCTGCGGCTTCGCCACCGTCTACTTCCTCGGCAGCAAGGCCTTCTGCACGTACGGCTGCCCCTACGGCGGCTTTTTCGCCCCCCTCGATAAACTCTCGGTCGGCCGGATCGTCGTCTCCGACTCCTGCAACGGCTGCGGCCACTGCACCTCGACCTGCACCAGTAATGTCCGCGTCCACCAGGAGGTCCGTGATTTCGGCAAGGTCATGGACCCCGGCTGCATGAAGTGCATGGACTGCGTCAGCGTCTGCCCCAACGACGCGCTCTCGTTCAAGTTCTCGCTTCCCGCCGTGTTCACGCCGCCTCGCACCGCCGATGCCAAGGCCGGGCGCGTCCAGCGCCCGCCTTCCGACCTCGAATGGTGGGAGGAAATCTGGGTCTTTTTCGCCGGTATCGCACTCTTCCTGTGCTTGCGTCAGTTTCTCGACAAGGTCCCCCTGCTCATGGCCGCGGGAATGGCCATGATCGGCGCCTTTGCGGCCTGGAAGTTCACCCGGCTGCTGCTTGACCCCAGCGTCCGCGTGCAGAGCCTTCAACTCAAGATCAAGGGTCGTTGGACCGCGTACGGATACGCCTTCGCGATCGGTGCCGTAGGCTTCCTCGCCGTGAGCGCCTGGTCCGGCTGGGTCCGCAATACTCGCTTCCGTGCCGACCTTCTCGACCGCGCCGTGATCACCCCGTTCGATACCGTCTTCTCACCCGGCTACTTGCCCACGCCGGAACAGAAGGCCCCTGCCGAAAAGGCCCGCGCTCTTTACGAATCCACGCTCCCCCCGAGTCAGGGCGGATGGGGATGGCCTGTGACCCCGCCCACGTTCGTGCGCCTCTCCTGGCTCAGCGCCGTTTCCGGCGACCTGGCCGCGAGCGAGGACTACCTCCGCCGCTCCTTCGCCGACGACATGCCCGCCGACGATCTGGTCTTCGGCCTTGAACGCATCCGCTCACTCCGCGGCGACTCGCCCGAACAACTCCTCGCGCTCTACGACGGACTCCTCGCCCGGTTCCCGGATCACCACGGCGCCAGAATCCGCTCGGCCATCCTCCTGGGAGAACTCGGCCGCCTCGACGAAGCCGTCAAACGTGCGCAAGAGGTCTTCGATGGAGTGGGAATGCTCCCCAACGGCAACCACGTCGCGCAAGCGTCGGAGCTTCTCATCACGCTCCAACGCCTCGACCTCGCGCTCGCCGGCGCCAAGGCCGAACAGCAGCGCCAACCCGAATCGGCCATGATCCGCGCCGCCTTCGCTCGCGCGCTATACCTCGCCGATCGGAAGCCCGAGGCCCTGATCGAACTCGAGGCCGCGACCCGGCTGGAAGACCGCAACCCCCTCTTCTGGTCCATGCTCGCCGAACTGGCGCGAGAACTCGGCAACGCACCTCAAGCCGAGGCGGCCGAGGCCAAGGTAAGAGATCTACAGGCCAAGGGAATTACCGAAGACGCCAAGTGAATCTGGGCAGCCTATTGCCCGCTAACTTCCGGATTCCGGGAAACCTCTCGATGTACGCGTCCGAATAAGCCGAATCGTCAATGCCCTCTTCTCAAGAGGGCCGGGTTGTGGTACCTTGAATGACCGTGTTCAGGGGTGTTTCAGGGCCCTCCAGGGAAGAAAGGGTTGATTGTGAAATCATTGCACTCATTGTCGGTCTGCGCGCTGGTAGGAATGGCGGGGCTTGCATCGGCCCAGCCGGACGTCATCGTCGGTGAACTGTCGGACATCGGGAACTACGGCCAATCCGGCGGCATCTATGCCTACTCCGTCGGCACGACTTCGTGCAACGCCGGAAACGTCCCCCTCAACTGGATCTCCAATACCAATCAGCACCCCGTCATCGGCCAGCGGTTCTATCGCTTCCGGCCCGTCAACGGCGCCGGGCAATACGAGCAGATCGGCGGGGGCCACCTGAAGCACGGTTTCACGGCGCTCCAGCAGGGCGCCTGCTTCACCGATTGCCAGGCAAACCCCAACGGCACTCGTCTGGGCGTTCATTGCTCCGACCCGTACGTCGCCTCCCTTAACGGCGCTCAGACCCGCTTGGGCCCGCGCGATGAAGTCAACGCTTACACCGGCTTCTATCCCTACCCCTGGACCAGCCGCACTCCCATCACCCCGATCATCGGCCGCCGCATCCAAATCGCCGCGGCCGATCTCGAGCCCGTCGCGAACCCCTTCGCCACCACGCTCTACTTCGCCGAAGGTCAGTACATCGCTCCCGACGACGCAGCCGCGGGCAACGGGTCCAACAACTCCTCCTACCGCCGCGTGAACCGCAGCAACACCACATCAAACTGGACGTTCTCGTTCACCGCCGGCAGCCCCAACACCACCTTCGGCACCAACCGCCAACTCCCCGCCATCTACGCCTGGCAGCGCTGCGAGACCGGCGTTTCGGTGACGCAGTACACCGTGCCGGGCGAAGTGACCCTTCGCGGCTCGGTGTACGTCGCCTACAAGGTCACCCCCATCGCCGGCGACATGTACCACTACGAGTACATGATCCACAATCTGAACTCGGACATCTCGCTCAACTCGCTGTCCGTCAACTTCCCCACCGGCGGTAACACGGGCTGCATCGACGTCGTGAACGTCGGATTCCGTGATGTTCCTCATCACTCCGGCGAGCCTTTCACCAGCGAAGACTGGTCCAGCGCCAAGACCGCCAGCGCCCAGACCTGGACCGGCCCGACGTTTGCTTCGGCGCCCACCGGCAACGCGCTCCGCTGGGGCACCTCCTTCACCTTCCGGTTCGACTCCAGCCGCCCGCCTGTGGCCGGCACCGGAACTCTCGGCCTCTTCAAGACGGGCGGCTCCATGGACGTCAATCTCATGGTGCCCAGCCCCTGCCCCTGCCCCGAACCCGACTACAACTGCGACGGCGCGGTCAACGGCTTCGACATCCAAGCCACCGAAGAGGCCGTCAACGGCGACCTGTCCAACTTCTGCGCCGGCAGCGCCGATCTCAACGGCGACGGCGCCGAAAACGGCTTCGACATCCAGTACGCCGAGGAACGCGTCAACGGCGCTCCCTGCTGATCGGGATTCGACACGCTACAACCAAAACGCTCGGCCACCTCGGCCGAGCGTTTTTTTCCTTTCACTGGCTCCCAAGGCCGGCCGCCAACGACGATGATCCCAGGCCACGAATCGCTTCCCGACCGATCTCAACCGTGGTATCCTCTTGGCTCAAGGGGCGTTGCACGAGGAGTCGAACATGAATCGAATCAGCCTGCTGTCAGCGCTCGTGGGATTCGCCGGCATCGCGGCGGCCCAGCCCGACGTCATCGTCGGCGACCTCACGGGCATCGCCGGCTACGGATCCTCGGGTGGGATCTTCGCCTATTCGGTGGGAACGACATCCTGCAACGCCGGCGACGTTCCTTTGAACTGGATCGCCAACACCAACCAGCATCCGGTCATCGGACAACGCCTGTACCGCTGGCGGGTTGTCAACGGAGTCGGCCAGTTCGACCAGGTCGGGGCCAGCCACCTCAAGCACGGATTCACCGCTCTCCAAGGCACCGTGTGCTACTCCGATTGCCAAGCCCACCCCGACGGCTCGCGTCTGGGTGTTCACTGCTCTGACCCCTACGGCTCCTTCCTCAACGGCGACCAGTTTGGCCTGGGCCCCCGTGATGAAGTCAATGCGTACACCGGCGCGTACCCCTACCCCTTCACCAGCCGCTCCCCCTCGACGGGCACCATCGCGCGCCGGCTGCAGGTCCTCGCCGCCGACCTCGATCCCGCCCAAGGCAACCCCGCCGCGACCACCATCTACCTCTGCGAGGGCCAGTACATAGCCCCCGACGACGCCGCCGCCGGCAACGGCGCCAACAACGCCTCCTACCGCCGCGTCACCCGGTCCTCCGGAACGGGCAACTGGGCGTTCGTGAACACGATCGGCTTCACCACGCAGCGCGGCCAGGCGGCAATCTTCGGCTGGCAGACCATCGAAACCGGCGTGACCATCCATCGCTACGTCGTGCCCGGCGAGGCCGCGCTGGGCGGTGTCATCGATGTCGCGTACAAAGTCACTCCGTACTCCGACGGCTCGGGTTGGCATTACGAGTACATGGTGCACAACCAGAACTCGGACATCAGCCTCAACTCATTCATCGTGAACTTCCCGGGCGGCGGACAGACCGGCTGCATCGACATCGAGAACGTGGGCTTCCGCGACGTCGCGTACCACTCCGGCGAGCCCTACGACGGAACCGACTGGGCCAACACCAAGACCGCGACGGCGTATCAGTGGATCGGGCCGACCTACTCGGAAGCCAGTCCCAACGGAAACGCCCTTCGCTGGGGCACGTCCTTCTCCTTCCGCTTCGATTCCACGCGGTACCCCGTTACCGGAACCGCGACCATCGGGCTCTTCAAGACCGGCGGATCGATGAGCGTCCCGCTCCTGGTCCCCAACTCCTGCCCCTGCCCCGAGCCCGACTACAACTGCGACGGCGCGGTCAACGGCTTCGATATCCAGGCCACCGAAGAAGCCGTCAACGGCGATTTCTCCAACTTCTGCGCCGGCAGCGCCGACCTCAACGGCGACGGCGCCGAAAACGGCTTCGACATCCAGTACGCCGAGGAACGCGTCAACGGCGCTCCCTGCTGAGCACGCAACCTCTCCGAGCCGCCAGTGGAGAATGCCGCGCGGAGCGGTACAATCCCTGCGATTGGGCGATTAGCGCAGTTGGCTAGCGCGCTTCCTTGACATGGAAGAGGTCCCCGGTTCGAGTCCGGGATCGCTCATTTCCGCGAGCATTCATCCGCCGCGGCAATCAATCTCAAACGCTCGGGTTGAAACGCCGCACGGCCCGATCCCGAATCGAACGGGCTTCGAGCACCGCGGACATCGCGCCGGATAGCACGTCCCGTCCGCCGACCGGTACACCCGGCAATACGCCCCCGCGCACCGAAACCAGACTTGCAGGAACGGCCGCCCGAACAGCGCGGACTTCGCCGCCCCGGCCTGTAAACTGTCCCCGATTTCACCGTATTCCTTACTCACGAAAGGGGTTATCGGCACGTCAGCGAGGCCGAAACGCAGGAATTCAATACCGCACATATCCCAAATCTCGCGTATCGCCCGGTTGATGCAATCACCCACACACCGTAAAGTCAGTTTTCGTGGGGATCGGCGAGCCTCGCCGATGTCCGACGAAGCACACCGCCTGCGCCCTGGCTCGCCGGTTCTCGGCGTTCCTGACGTTTGCGGATCGGGTCGCCACGCGATGACCGTCCTCGGAACACCTGCCTCCTTGCAAGCGTTTGCGGAAACGCCACCGCCCCCTACTTCCATCGGCCTCATCGCCGGCGGTGGCGGTCTGCCATTGCTCATCGCGCGCTCGCTCCGTGAATCCGGTCACCCCGTTCACGGCCTGGGACTTGCCAACCAGTTCGAGCCCGAACTTCCATCGCTCTGTTCCACCTTCCGCGAGGTCGGGCTTCTCCGCATCGGCGCCTGGGGACGCATTCTCTCGCGACTGGGCGTGCACCACGCCATCATGGTCGGCAAGGTTGATAAAGCCAAACTCATGCACGACCCCTGGCGCCTGTTCAAGAACATCCCCGACTGGCGCACCGTGGGCGCGTGGTACCGCCACCTCCGCCTCGACAAGCGCTCTCACGCCGTCCTTTCGATCGTCGCCGAGGAACTCCATCGCTGCGGCGTCATGCTCCTCGATTCCACCTCGCCGATCCCCGACGAAATGGCCGGCGTGGGCGTGATGACCACCCGCCATCCGACCCCCGAGCAGCGCGCCGACGTTCAGTTCGTCTGGCCGCTGCTCTCCCAGATCCTCCGCCTCGACGTCGGACAGGCCATCGCCGTGCGCGAACGCGACGTTATCGCCGTCGAAGCCGTCGAAGGCACCGACCGCATGATCGAGCGCGCCGGCAAACTCTGCCGCGTCAAGGGCTGGACTCTCTGCAAGGGCGCCCGCATCGGGCACGACCGCCGCTCCGACGTCCCCACCGTCGGCATCAACACTATCAAGAACCTCCACGCCAACGGCGGCGGCTGCCTCGCCCTCGCGGCCAACGACGTGATCATGCTCGACAAGGCCGACATGGTCGCACTCGCCGACCGCCTGGGCATCTCCATCGTCGGCGTACCCGCCGAACTGGCCACGACCCACGCACCCGAGGTGCCCCCGGTCTACGCCACCGTCCCGGCCTGAACATGACCAAGCACGGATACGTCAGCCGCGGCGGCCTCAAACTCCGGCACGCGCTGGATGAGTTCCGCATCGATCCCGCCGGCCTGACCTGCGCCGACCTGGGCGCCAGCACGGGCGGATTCACCGACTGCCTGCTCCAGGCGGGGGCCGCCCGGGTCTTTGCCGTCGATACCGCCTACGGGGAGTTCGCCTGGAAACTCCGCAACGACCCGCGCGTCACCCTGATGGAGCGCACCAACGCGCTCCACGCCGCGCCCGTTGAACGTGTGGACCTGGTCGTGCTCGATCTGGGTTGGACTCCCCAGCGCCTCGCGATTCCCGAGGCCATGCGCTGGCTCAAGCCCGACGGCCGCGTCATCACGCTCATCAAGCCGCATTACGAGCACAAAGTTCGCGGCGGGGAACTGCCGCGCGGGGGCGTGCTGGAAGAAGCGCTCGCCGCGGAGATCGCCCGGCAAGTCACCACGGATCTTCCCGCCCTGGGTGTTCGCGTGCTGGGAATAACAAAGTCACCGATCGCCGGGGGCGCGAAGGCACGTGGCAACGCGGAATGGCTCGCGCTGCTCGCCCGCCCGTGATGCTGCTCAGATCGCCTGCGCGAGATGCGCCGATTCGGGAATCGGGTGCTGGAACTCCCCGCCCTTGGGCGACGCGGCCTTCAGCAACCTATCCCATTCCCACGTGTTGAGGTCCGTCAGTTCTGGCGGCACCGGCGGGCTACCCCACTTCTGCTGGAACTTCTGGAACGCCGCCCGCACCAGTTCCATCCGCGCCGCCCGGATCTGCTCCGGCGGCCTGCCCGTTGAGAGGTCCTCCCCCTTCACGTGCCCCTGCCCGTAGTGCTTGAGCCATGCACCCTTCGCGCACACCAGCCTGAACCCCGCGCGTCGCGCCCGCAGCCCGTAGTCCGGGTCACCGAAATAGCCGTAGAACCGCGTGTCGAGCACACCGATTTTTTCGATCAGGTCCCGCCGCAGCAGCACCGCATCGCCCGAGAACAGCGCATCATCCACGTGCGTCAGGCCCAGGCTCTGCGCAAGGAACTCGGAGAATCGCGGATAATCCTCCGGCCCGCGCTCGAACGTCGGCTCGACCTGGTGGTTCGGATGTGAGTCCACGATGTTCGCCACACCGCGCACGATCCCGATCGTCCGGTCCAGCGAGGACACCGCCAGCAGCGTCCGCATCCAGGCCGGCGTCACGTGCATGTCGCTGCTGATGAAGAACACCAGATTGCCCCGCGCCCGCGAGAGCCCGAACGCGAACGCCCCCGTGTAGTGCTGCCGCTGCTTGAACCGCCAGGCGCGAACCTCGCTCCCCACCGCCGCCCGGAACTGCTGGAACAACCCGGGGATCGCCTCCGGTGCGTCCGAGCAGTCGTCAAGCAATACGTATTCGACTTGGCCGGCAAGCCCGAGCACATGCACCGCCGCGTGGATCGACCCCAGGCATTCCGCCGCCAGGTCCCGCACGTTTCGGCATGGCACGATGATCGAGATCATGAGGCAGAATCAGGTAGTCGCGGCCGGGGCCTTCCATCCCGGCTCATTCTTCCCCGCGGGATGAAGCATCGACCAGAGTCGCTCTTGAAGTACATCCAAGCCCAGTCTGGCCGCGCCCGAAATGACCAGGACATCCCGGTCCAGCCGCAGGTCCAGGTCCCGCGCGACCTTCTTGACGCACGCCGTTCGCTCTTTGTCGCTCTCGAACAAGTCGGATTTGTTGAACACGACCAGTTCGGGCTTGTCGGTCAGTGCCCCGGCATGCCGCCGCAACTCCTCGCGCACGGCTCGGTAGTTCTCGGCCGG
The DNA here is from genome assembly GCA_905339235.1 of Phycisphaerales bacterium. Lineage (GTDB taxonomy): Bacteria > Planctomycetota > Phycisphaerae > Phycisphaerales > UBA1924 > RI-211. The sequence continues at coordinate 65,696 of CAJPFG010000023.1, read as the reverse complement.
GTCCGACTCATCCTCGGGGCGCAGGTCCAGAAGGTGCACCACGACCCGCGTGCGCTCGATGTGCCGGAGGAACTCGTGCCCCAGCCCTGCCCCCTCGGCCGCGCCCTCGATCAAGCCGGGCACATCCGCGAACACGATCTTTCGCTCGCCGGACATCTCCGCGACGCCCAACTGCGGCGACAGCGTGGTGAAGGGGTAGTTCGCAATCTTGGGGTTCGCCCGCGTCAGCGCCGCCAGCAGCGTGGACTTCCCCGCGTTTGGCTTCCCGATGATCCCCACCTCCGCGATCAGTTTCAGTTCCAGCCGGACCGAAAACTCCTGCCCCGGCTCTCCCGGCTCCGCAGTCTTGGGCGACTGGTTCGTCGAGTGCTTGAAGTGCTCGTTGCCCCACCCGCCCCGCCCGCCCTTGGCGACCACCAACCGGTCACCGGGCTTGAGGTCGTGGAGCAACTGCCCCGTCGCGTTATCGTACAGAAGCGTCCCCGGCGGCAGATGAATCAGCAGGTCCTGCCCTGAATGCCCGGAGCATTGCTTCGCCCCGCCGTTCTCGCCGTTCTCCGCGGCCCACAGCCGCTGGTGCCGGAAGTCGTACAGCGTGCTCATCCCCTCGTCGGCCACAATGATGACCGATCCGCCGTCGCCGCCGTTGCCGCCGTCGGGCCCGCCCTTGGAAACGTACTTCTCGCGCCGGAAGGAAACATGACCGTTTCCGCCGGACCCGGCGCGGACCGTGATACGTGCTCGATCTACGAACATGGGGCGGAACAATAGGTGGATCGGCCGCGGAATTCGCCCTCTCCGGCCCAAAACCGCGACCCAACGCCCTACGCCGCGTTGCGAGTCCGGACCGCGCTGCGAATTCGCGTCAGGAGCGCCTCGCGATCCTGCTCGCTCGCAAACCGGGTGAAAACCACCGCCAGCCTGACCGGCCCGGGCTCCGAATCATCCACCCACACGACATTGCCGACGGCGTACACCTCGCGGGCCGCCTCGGGGTCCGCGCCGAACGAGTTGGGCAACTCGATCCGGACCGCCACCGTCGTGCCCGGCGCAATCGCCTCGTCGAGTTCGAACTGCACGCCGCCTTCAGAAACGTCGTAGGAGTGGCCCTCGCGCGTGAACTTCTGCTCGTTCATCAGCCGGACCGCCACCGGCGTGTACATCGGCGGCACGGCCAGCCGCTCGTGGCGGCGACGATTGGAGTTTCCGAGAGTCACGTCGCGGCTCCTCTTTCAACTACCGCCCAACGGCATCGTCATGACGCTCGAAAAGCGGACCGCACGATCTATCGGGCGTTCCGGTCCGGAACATTCGCGGAGATTGATGAATGGGGCGGATAACCCCGCCAACGAAGGCCAAACCGCGTCACTTCAGCGCGTCGAGTTGGTCGCGCGCCGCCTTCGCCTTGTCCGCCTGCCCGCCCGCGTCGTACATCTTGACCAACGCGCTCAGCGCCGCGCGGCGCCGGTCCTTCGTGGTCTTGTGGTCTCCCACGCTCGATTGAATTGCCGCCAGATACTCCCGTTCCGCGTCCGCGTCCCGCCCCATCGCCGAAAGCGCCTTGGCCAGTTTCGCGTGCGTCCGGGCAATCCACGGGTGCGTCGGGTTCAGTTCCTTGAACAGCCGCTCGCACGTCGCCACCGATTCACGCGCCAGCCGCAACGCCTCTTCCCGGTCGCCCGCGCCGTTGCGGCTCAGCAGGCAGTCCACCAGGTGTTGCTTTATCGTCACGCCGGGGATGTTGTCCTCCCCCGCCCGCCGCATGCTCGACGTCGCCCGCGCGCTCTGCAGCAGCGGGATCGCCTTGTCCCACTCCTGGTTGTTCTTGTACACAAACCCCAGGCTGCACTGAAACTCCGCGACCTCCAGGCTGTCCGGCGCCAGCCGCTTCGCCCGCTCGATCGCCGAGCCGAACCACTTCTCCGCGTTCTTCCAATCCTGCATGTACGCGTATGTCCGGCCGACCAGGTGCTCGGTCTTCGCGTACGTGAGGCTGTCCTCCCCACCCACCGCCTTGCGGATCGGCAGCGCCTTGTCCAACTCTCGCATCGCGTCCGGGTACGAGCCCTTCGCAGTCCACAACTCGCTCAGGCTCTCAAAACTCTCCGCCAGGTCCGGCGAAACCGCGTTCTGACCCGTCGCGCCCTGCCGCAGGTCCCGCGCCCGGTTCAACGCCGAAAACGAGAGGTCCATCTCGTCGATCGCCAGGTACGCCCGCCCAATCACGTCCAGAACCGATGCCTGCACCAGGGGCTCCGCCCCCAGTTCGCTCACCGCCCGAAGGTCGCCCTGCCGCAACACCTCGATCAACACCTCCGGCCCGCTCCCCGTCAGCAACGACTTTTCAGCCCCCCCGAAAATGTCGTTCACGAACGCCGTCACCCGCTCGGCCTTTTTGGCATGCCTCTGCGCCTCATCCCGCGCCTGCTCCGCCGCCGACTTCTGCTCCTGCGCGGCCACCTTCGCCTGCTGCTCCGCGGTCAGCGCCGTCTCCGCCTTCCGCCAGAACGACAACGACACCACGAATCCCACGATCAGCGACGCCAGCACCGCCGTCACCGCAAAGGCGCTCACCCGGTGCTGGGCCGCGGCCTTGCGCACCAGGTACCACACGCTGTCGCGCTTCGCCTCGATCGGCTGGCCCGTCAGGTAGTTCCGAAGATCCCGCCCCAGTTCACCCGCGTTCTGATACCGCCGATCGCGCTCTTTCGACAACGCTTTGAGCAGGATCGTCTCCACCTCGTCGTTGATCTTCCGCGAGACCGTGCTGGGCCGCTGCGGCAGCGCCTTCTCGATGTTGTCCAGCACCTCGCGCAGCATCCCCACCACCGCGTAGGGAAACTGGTGCGTGAGCGCCTTGTACAGCATCACGCCCAGCGAGTACACGTCCGTCCGAACGTCGATCTTCGAAATATCCCCCACCGCCTGCTCGGGGCTGGCCCACGCCGGCGACCCGATAAACTGCCCCGTCATCGTCATGAGTTCCGGCGTGCCGTCGGTCATCATGCTGCCGCCCGCGACCTTCGCCAGCCCGAAATCCAGCACGTGCGGCTCGCCGTTGGCGTCCACGCGGATGTTCGTCGGCTTGAGATCGCGGTGGATCACGCCCTTGAGGTGGGCCGCGTTCACCGCATCGCAGATCTTCGCGAAGACCGCGATCGTCTCCTTGAGACCCAGTTTGCTGTCTTCCAGGAACGTGTCCAGCGACTTCCCGGAGATGTAGTCCATCACGAAGAAGTGCATCCCGCCCTTGTCCGGCGGCAATACCCCGCTGTCGTGCACCGTCACGATGTTCGTGTGGTTCAGTTGCGCGAGCACCTCGACCTCTCGGTCGAATCGCGCCTTCTCCTTGTGACCCGCGAACGGGCCCTCCTTCATCACCTTGATCGCCACCTTGCGCTTCGTGGCCTTGTGGATCGCCTGGTAGACCACGCCCTGCCCGCCCCGGTGGATCTCACGCACCACGATAAATCCGGGGAACAGGTCCGGCGGGATGCCGATCAGCGAATCCGGCCCCGACGACGGCGAGGGACTCGCGCCTGCGGCCGCGGGCGAGCCGCCGAGTTGGCGCAACGCCGCCTCAATCAATGGATCTTCCGAACTCGACCGCTTTGAGGGCGGCATCGGCTCGGGGGCGTCGCTGGGGTTGGTGGGGTTGTCGTTCGGCACGATCACAATCCGGGCGCGGAATCTTCGTCACTGCCTAGGCAGCGACGAGGGGGTCCCACCCCTCACGCAGTATCTCACGATTCTCGCATGCACGCCCCCGACCGGGTTCAGCCATCCTTCAACGTACGCGAGTGTGCAATAACTTGCACGTTTATTCGCGATACACTGATCCCCAATCGGTCCTCGATCTCGTGCAAAACTGCAAGGGAAAGCCCGGCCAGCAGCCTTTCCGACAGATCCTGGGGGGCGTCCATCACGCGCCCATCCCCCATCGATATGTGCACATGTTGGCTCGTGTCCGCGTCGTACCTGCACGCGCCCGAAGCCCCCGGCACTTTTCGGACAAGCCCAACCGCTGAAAGTGCATCCAATGTGTTGTACACTGTCGCGAGGCTGATGTTCGGATCTTGTCCGTGCAGGTTCAGGTACAGTTCTTCCGCGGTCGGGTGCGCTTTCGTGCCTGCCAGTCCTGCAAACACCAACTCCCGTTGGTGCGTGCACCTCAGGTCGTGCTGATGAAATAGTTCGCGGATTCGTTCGGGCGTCGCGTTCATGTGAATCCCCGTCCTTCCACCCAATGTAGAAGTATTGGCGTTCGAAGTATGGAAAGCCAACGGACAACTGGGGTTAGCATGTGCCTCCGCTGCTTTTCCCCTCTTCCCCGGAATGGGCGTCATGGACGAACTTGCCCTGCTGTGTGAAACCTGCGGTTATGAACTCAAGGGCCTCGAAGACTCCCGGACCTGCCCCGAATGCGGCCGCCTGATCTTTGATTCCCAGCCAAACCACCGGCTCGGAAGCCCTTGGCAACGCTCTCCCGGCCTGTTCTCCTGGGCACGCACCCTCTGGCAAACCCTCCGCCGACCGCGGCTGACTTTTTCGCAGGTCCACATCGACGCCCGCTGGGCCGCGCTCCTGATCGCCAACCTGGTGCTCGCGGCCACCATCTTCGTCGCCCCGCTCTGGGGCACCTTCGTGGGCGACCCCGCGCGCCACGCGCGGCGCGAATCCGGCCTGGGCGCCATGGCCATTCAGGTCGCCGCTGCGGTCGTCGAAATCCTCATGATCGCCGGCGTGCTCTTCATCCTCACCTGGATCGAGTACGCCGGAATCCGGTTCTTCTCCCGCCGCCGCCGCTGGCGCCTCACCCGCGCCGCGGCTTGGCAGGTTTGCGCTCACGCCAGTTTCGGCTGGATGTTCTGCGGTATCTTCGTCGGCTTCGCGCTGGCCGCGCTCTTCAGCGTGCAACGCCTCTTCGGCCTGGCCCCCACCGGCCGCGTTGACCTGCGCTCCATGGGCATCCAGTTCAACGAGGACTGGTACGTCATCCTCGGAATCGGCGGACCCTTGCTCGCCTGCTTCGCGGGCGTCGTGATCTTCGAAGTGCTTGTATACAAGGGCGTCCGCGCGTGCCGATACGCGGCCACGGCGCCCGCGCCGATTCGCACGTGAGTCAATCAGCCACCAATCTGCTGCACCAGTTCCGCATGCAGACGCCCGTTGGTCCCCAACCCCGACCCGCTCTGCACTCTCCGTCTGCCCTGGAAGTCCGTGAACTCTCCGCCGGCTTCCAGCAGGATCGGCAGCGCCGGCGCGATGTCCCAATGCGAGACCGCCGGCTCCAGCCACACATCGGCGCGGCCGGTTGCCACCAGCACCAGGCCATAGCAATCGCTCCACCCTCGAACCATCCGGCAGGCCCGCGATACCCGCTCCATCGCGTCCTCCGCCTTTCCCTTCCGCACGTACTCCATCCCCGTCATCACGACCACCGCGTCGCGCAGCCGCTCGACCTGAGACACGCGCGCCGCACGCTTGTCGCGCCCCGCCGACTCGTGCCAGGCCCCCTGCCCCTCCGCGGCGTACACGATCTCTCCCAGGGCCGGCATGTTCACGACGCCCACCACCGGTATCCACGCGCCGTCGGCGCCTCGACGCTCGACGGCCACCAGGTTTCCATAGAGCGGCACGCCGCACGCGAACGACTTGGTCCCGTCGATCGGGTCAAAGACCCAGCGAAACTCCCCGCGCCCGTCCTGCTGTCCGTACTCCTCGCCGATCAGCCCGTCATCCGGGTACCGCTCGCCGACCAGCCGGCGCAGCAACTCCTCCGCTTCGCGGTCCGCCGCGGTGACGGGAGTCCCATCCCGTTTCATCTCCACGGAGAGATCCTCGCGCTGAAAGTGCCGGAGGGTCGCCGCGCCCGCCCTCAGCGCGATCTCCCGCGCGAACGCCATCCGCTCCACAAGTCCCTGGCTCATGCCCGATGGTACCACCCGCCCACTTTCGCGTATGCTGGGCGACGACCCGGAGAAGAAAAGCATGGCACACACAATCATCGAACGCGCCGGAACGACACGGCCAAATCGCCTTGGGCGTGCGAGTGGAATCGTTTCCGCACTCGCAGTCATCTCGACCCTGGCCCTGGCCTCTCTTGCCCCCGCGCAATCTCCAATGGGCTACTACCGCCAGCCCACCCTCCACGCCGACACCATGGTCTTTGTCGCCGAGGGCGATCTCTGGAAGGTCTCCGCCAAGGGCGGCACCGCCACGCGCCTCACCAGCCATCCGGGCGATGAGACCTCGCCGCGGATCTCCCCCGACGGCTCCTCCGCCGCGTTCACCGCGTCCTACGAAGGGCCGACCGAGGTCTACGTGATGCCCCTTTCCGGCGGCCTGCCCAAGCGCCTCACCTTCGACGGCGCCCGCTCCGGCGTCGCGGGCTGGAGCCCCGCGATCGATGACAAACGCAGCCGCGTCATCGCCTCGACGAACAAGTTTTCCACACTGCCCAACACACAACTCACACTGATCGATCCGGCGACGGGCTCGCGCGAGCGCATCCCGCTCTGGCAGGCCAGCGACGGCGTCTTCGACCCCACCGGCAAGACGCTCTTCTTCACGCGACTCGCATTTCAAGGCAGCCAGACCAAGCGCTACAAGGGCGGCACCGCTCAGAACCTCTGGAAATACGACGACGGCGCGGCCGAGGCCACCCCGCTCACCCCCGACTTCCCCGGTACCAGCACCAGCCCCATGTGGTGGAACGATCGCGTCTTCTTCCTGACCGACCGCGACGGCACCATGGAAATCTGGTCCATGAAGCCCGACGGCTCCGACCTCAAGCAGCAGACTAACCACACCGGCGAGAGCGACAAACTCCTCGACGTCCGCGGCCCGTCCATGGACGCCTCCGGGAAGTCCGGCCGCATCGTCTACCAACTCGGCGCCGACCTGTGGCTCTACGACCCCGCCGCCCGCGTTCCCACGCGCCTTGATATCCGCCTCGACTCCGACTTCGACCAGACCCGCGAGAACTGGGTCGAGAAGCCGTTCGACTACTTGACCAGCGCCGCCATCGCGTTCGACGGATCCAAGGCCGCGCTCACCGCCCGCGGCCAGATCTTCATCGCGTACAAAGACGGCGGGCGCCTTGTCGAAGCCACCCGCAAGCAGGGTGTCCGCTACCGTAGCGCCCGCTTCATGCCCGATGGGTCGGTCCTCGCCCTCTCCGACGAATCCAGCGAGGTCGAGTTCTGGACGCTTCCTTCCAATGGCGTCGGTGACCGCACCCAACTCACCCGAGACGGCAGCGTCCTTCGTTGGGAGGGGGTTCCCTCGCCCGACGGCAAACGGATCGCGTATCACGACAAGAACCAGACGCTGTGGATCTTCGACGTCGAGGCCAAATCCGCGGCCAAGATCGACGAAAACCCCATGGACAACTTCGCCGAGTTGGAGTGGTCCCCCGACTCGCGCTGGCTCTCGTACATCGCCTTTGCCCGCAACTTCAACCGCCAGGCGAAGATCTACGACACGAAGGACGGCGCGATCCACTTTGCCACCACCGACCGCTACGACACCACCGACGCGTCGTGGAGCCCCGACGGGAAGTGGCTGTATCTCCTGAGCGACCGCAACATCAGCACGATCGTTCCCTCGCCCTGGGGCCCGCTCCAGCCCGAGCCGTTCTTCGACAAGCGCACCAGGCTCTACGCGATCGGCCTTCAGAAGGGGTTCCGCTCTCCGTTCCAGCCGTGGGACGAACTCGAACCCAAAAAAGACAACGCCAAGAAGGACGAGAAGAAGGAAGAACCCGGGAAGGAAGAGCCCAAAAAGGAAGAACCGCCAAAAGAGCCAGAAGCCGCCAAGAAGCAGCCCGCCGACCCGGCCGCGCAGCCCGAGTCTGACAAGCCCAAAGACGAAACCAGGAAGGACGAACCCAAGATCAAGCCCGTCGAGATCGAACTCGACGGCCTGCAGGAGCGTCTCGTCGAAGTTCCCGTCCCCGCGGGCAACTATTCCGGCCTCAGCGCCGGCGAGAAGCGCCTCTTCTTCGTCAGCAGCGGCAGCGAGCCCGGCAGCCCCAACGACCTCGTCTTTGTCGAGATCGCCAACAAGGACATCGAGATCAAGACGATCGCGAAGAAGATCGACCTTTACCAACTCTCCGGCGACGGCAAGTCCCTCCTCGTCCGCTCCGGCGAGACGCTCGCCATCGTCGAATCTTCCACCGGCCCCGACGCCAATCTCGCCAAGGCCAAACTCAAACTCGACGGCTGGACCTTTCCGGTCATTCCCCGCGAGGAATGGCGCCAGATGTTCATCGAGGCCTGGCGCCTGGAACGCGACTACTTCTATGACACCGGCATGCACGGCGTGGACTGGAAGGCCATGCTCCAACGCTACCTGCCCCTCGTGGACCGCGTCGCGACCCGCGCCGAACTCTCCGACCTCATCTCGCAGATGGTCGGCGAACTCTCCGCCCTCCACATCTTCGTGCGGGGCGGCGACACCCGCTCCGGGCCCGACAACATTAATCCCGCCTCGCTGGGCGCGGTGCTCTCACGCGACCAGGCCGCGGGCGGGTATCGCGTGAATCACATCTACAAGTCCGACCCCGACGAACCCCAGCGCCGCTCCCCGCTCGCCCGCCCCGGGGTGGACGTCGCCGAGGGCGACATCATCGCACAGGTCAACGGGCGCGACGCGCTCGACGCCCCCGATCTTTCCATGCTTCTGCGCAATCAGAGCGGGAAACAAGTCCTGCTCAAGGTCATCCCCAAGGCCGGCGGCGAGCCCCGCACCGTCATCGTGACTCCGTTCTCGCAGGGCGCCGAGGAAGACCTCCGCTACCACGAATGGCAGTACACCCGCCGCCTCATCGTCGAGCAGCAGAGCGACAACCAGTTCGGCTACGTCCATCTCCGCGCCATGGGCAGCGGCGACATGAACGACTTCGCCCGCGGCTTCTACCCCGTCTTCATCCGCAAGGGCCTCATCATCGACGTCCGCCACAACCGCGGCGGTAACATCGACTCCTGGGTCCTTTCACGCCTCCTCCGCAAGGCCTGGTTCTACTGGCAGGGCCGGGTCGGCGAGCCGTACTGGAACATGCAACTGGCTTTCCGCGGCCACGTGGTCGTCCTCTGCAACGAACGCACCGCCAGCGACGGCGAGGCCTTCAGCGAGGGCATCAAGCGTCTCAAGATCGGACGCGTCATCGGCACCCGCACCTGGGGCGGGGAGATCTGGCTCTCCTCGAGCAACTTCCTCGTGGACAACGGCATCGCGACCGCGGCCGAGTACGGCGTCTACGGCCCCGAGGGCGAATGGCTCATCGAAGGCCACGGCGTGGAGCCCGACGAGGTCGTGGACAACCTCCCCCGCGCCACCTTCGACGGCGAAGACGCCCAACTCAAGGCGGCTATTGCCTACTTGAAGAAGAGGGTCCAGGAGGCGCCCATCGAGGTTCCCCCGCCACCCAAGCACCCGGACAAGAGCTTCAAATAACCCATTCCACCCTCCCGGCCGGATCTGCCCTCGTCCCGGGACGCCGGCCGGCCCCAAATCCCAGATCGTGAGCCCCACGCTCCCCCCGTCGCTGTACACTGTGATCCCGATAGGGGGGCCACCGATGTCCGCCGAAGCCAATCCCGCCACCGACGCCGAACTTCTCGCCAAGGCTATCGACGGAGATCGCCCCGCCATGACGGAACTGCTCCGCCGAAGCGGGCCCATCGTCCGCGCCCGCCTGGCCAGCAAGATGTCCACCGTCTGGCAATCCGCCCTCGACGTGGACGATGTCATGCAGGTCACCTACCTCGAAGCCTTCATGCGGATCACCTCGTTCCAGCCCCGCCACGAGGGCTCCTTCCTCGCCTGGCTGAGCCTCGTCGCCGAGAACAACCTCCGCGACGCCATCAAGGAAATGGAACGCCAGAAGCGCCCCAACCCGCGCAACCGCGTTCAGGCCGGCACCGGCGACGACTCCTACGTCGCGCTCGTCGAGATGCTCGGCGCCACCATGACCACGCCCAGCATCCAGGCCGCCCGCGGCGAACTCAAGGGCGCCCTCGAAACCGCCCTCGAAAAACTCCCCGGCGACTACGCCAAGGTCATCCGCCTCTACGACCTCGAAGGCCGCGACGCCGCCGAGGTCGCCAAGGAACTCGGCCGCTCTCCCGGCGCGATCTACATGCTCCTCGCCCGCGCCCACGACCGCCTGAAGGATGTTCTCGGAACCGAATCGCGCTTCTTCACCCGCACGTGACCACCGCCCCGCCGCACTGTCCGAGAAGTGCGCGGTTGATCCTTCGCAACATCACAGACCGCACGACCGGTATCGCGTGTTGCCCCGCGTCAACACGCCGCCCCACCCCCGCCCCCGCCGGGTCGATGCTCACCTCGCATGAGCACTCCCAGGAATAGCCAATCCCCCACGCCCGAGGCCACCTTCGCGCACGTCGATCGCCTGGGCGATCTCCTCTGCGAAATGCGCTCGCTCCTCGACGGCTCGCGCCGCCTCGTCGAGCGCGCCAAACAGGAACTCTCCGAGCGGGCTTCAACCCTTGCCACGGGTGGCGCGGGCGACGTCGCACGCGACCTCGCCGCCACCGCCCAGAGCCTGGAACGCATGGCCGAACTTGTTCACGCCGCCATGCAGAACGCCTCCAGCCCCATCGGCTCCCCCGCCCTTCAGCGCGCCCGCCCCGTCACCCTCGGCGAGGCGGTTGCTCACGCGGTCGAAGTCCTTGCGCCCCTCGCCACCCGCAAGACTGTCCGCCTCTCCATCCAGACCGGCCCCGCCGTCGATGCGCTCCCCGCCGGCGCCCTCTATACCGTCATCCTCAACGGCCTCCAGAACGCCATCGAGAGCGTCGCCGCCCGTGGCGGCGAGGGCAACGTTCGCGTCAGCGTGCGACCCGACGCCGCGCCACAGGGCGTCGGCTACGGCCGCGACGCACGCGATTGGTACCTCCTCGAAATCACCGACGACGGCGTGGGCGCGCCCTCCGATGCCACCCGCTGCTTTGACCTCGGGTACACCACCAAGCCCAAGGGCGCCGGCGTCGGCCTCGCCGTTGCACGCAGCGTCGTCCAGGGCATGGGCGGTACCATCGAACTCCAGACCCGCCCCCACACCGGCGGCGCCGTCCTCCGCGTCCGATTCCCTTCGCTTACCCGCGCCGCCAACCTCGTCCTCGGAGGCGCGGCGTGAAACCCCGCCCAACAGGGCGCCCCTCGAACTCCACGTCGGACGACTCTCCCACGCGGGCGATGCGCATTCTCATCGTCGATGACGATCCGCTTGTCGCCGCGTCCATCGCCGCGTTTCTCCGCCGCGAGAGGCACGCCCCCGAGCACGTTGCCACGGCCGAAGAGGCCTTGCGCGCCCTCTCCGAGCGAGAGACCACCGGCGAACCGTTCGACGCGGCAATCTGTGACGTCTCGCTCCCGGGGATGGGCGGGGCCGCGCTTCTCCGCGAGATCGCCCGCCGGTACCGCGCTGTCGCGGTCGTCATGCTCACAGGCTACGGCACGGTCGAGAGCGCCGTCGAAGCCCTCCGCGCCGGCGCGTGCGATTACCTGGTGAAGCCCGTGGTGGACGCCGAACTGCGCCAGAGCCTGGCCCGCGCCGCCCGCCAGCGCGCTCTCCTTGCCGAAAACCAGGCCCTGCGCAAGCGCCTCGACGAACGCGTCTCCTTCGAGAACATCGTCGGCACCGACGCGCGAATGCGCAGGGTCTACGAAATGATCCAGGCCGTCGCCGGCAGCCGCACCACCGTCCTCATGGAAGGAGAGAGCGGCACCGGCAAGAGCCTCATCGCGCACGCCATCCACCACCACAGCCCCCGGCGCGACAAGCCCTTCGTCGAGATCTCCTGCGGCAGCATCCCCGAGACCCTCCTCGAGAGCGAACTCTTCGGGCACGCCAAGGGCGCCTTCACCGGCGCTCACGCCGACAAGGCCGGGCGCTTCGTGGCCGCTAACGGCGGCACCATCTTCCTCGACGAAATCAACAGCGCCAGCCCCGGCATGCAACTCAAACTCCTCCGCGTCCTCCAGGAACGCCGCTTCGAGCCCGTCGGCAGCACCCAAACCATCGAAGTCGACGCCCGCGTCATCCTCGCCAGCAACCAGCCCCTCGAAGACCTCGTCGCCGCTGGCCAGTTCCGCCAGGACCTCTACTACCGCATCAACGTCGTCAAGATCGAACTCCCGCCGCTCCGCGAGCGCGTGGCCGACATCCCGCTCCTGGCCTCGCGATTTCTGGAGAAATACGCCGCGGAACTCGGCCGCCAGATCGTCGGTTTCGCCCCGGAAGCCCTCGACGCCCTCCGCCGCTACTCCTACCCGGGCAACGTGCGCGAACTCCAGAACATCGTCGAACGCGCCGCCGTTCTCGCCCGCGCGCAGACCATCACCCGCGAAGACCTCCCCGAGCAGGTCCTGCGTCCGGCCGAACCCGGCGCACTCTCCCTCGCCCTCGTCACCGATGACGAAGCCTGGACCCCTACCACCCTCGAAGACGCCCTGCGCGAGCCCGAAAAGCGCATCATCATCCGCGCCCTCAAGGCCAACAACTGGAACCGCCAGAAGACCAGCGAGCAACTCGGCATCAACCGCACCACGCTCTACAAGAAAATGAAGGCCTACGGCCTCATGGGCGACGAACGCCTCGCGGGCTGACGCCTGCCCTGAGGAGTCCGCAACGCAGGTCAGGATCGCGCCTGCGACTCTACTCCCGAGGCGGCGCACTCGCCACCTTCGCAAACGCCTCCTCGCCCCGCAGCCGCCTCGCCAGATCGATCTGTATCCGCGCGTCGTAGATGCTCATGAAGTGCGACAGCCGGCCCTGCACGAACCCCTGCGGGTCCACCCAGTGCGGCTCCATCCCCATCGGCGCCGTCTGTCTCGCCCCCACCAGCCAGTCACGCAGCAGCGCGTAGCAGGTCAACTCGTACCCCCGCCGCGGCAGCGCATCATCCAGCCGCCGCAGCACGTCCGACCCCGCCCGCAACTGCGCCGACGCCCGATCCACATACCCGTACTTCGCCAGCCGCGCCCCACGATGCGGCGACGCCAGCGTGAACACCCGCACCGCCCGCACCGAATCCGGCCCGCCCACGCCCAGCACCCCGCTCGCCAGCGCCCGCGCCACGATCCCGCCCATCGAAATCCCGATCAGATCCACCTCCCGCCCGAGCAACCCGCCCCGCTCCAACACGCCCATCGCATGCCGCGCGGCCACGTCCACCGACCACGCCCACGGGTACGTCACCCACGCAAAATCCTCTCCCCGTCCGCTCGTCAGCCCGCACAACCGCCTCGACAGCCCCCACGCCGGCACTCCAGGCGAATGCCAACCGTCCAGAACCACCACCGGCCTCGCCAGCCGCACGGGCTTGCCCCGCGCACTCCGCATCGCTTCCAGCGCTTTGCCCACCGTCAACGCGAACCCCGGATTGTGAATCACCCCGCTCGATGCCTTGATGCCTCGTGCCTCGATGCCTTCCGCGGCATCAATCCCCGCTCTTGGACTCGCCGAACCAGACATATCGCTCCTTCGACCGCCCGAAACGCACACCCCGAACCAAGCGTACAACACCGGATGCCCACACGCTTTGTTCGCCGACTGGTCCTCGCCGTTTCGCTCGCGCTCCCGCTTCTCGCCGTCGCTCAGCCCGAACCCCCAAACCCGGCCGAGCCCGACTACGTCCGCACCCGGGACGCCAACGACGGCAACAACCGGCAACTCCAGGTCGCCATCCGCACCTTCGCGCCCAAGGAAGGCGACGGCCCGCTGGTCCAACTCGTGGGCGCCGTTCATCTTGGCGACAAGGCCTACTACGACGAACTCCAGAAATACCTCGACGCGCAGGCCATCGTCCTGTACGAAGGCGTGAAGCCCGAAGGCGCGGGCAAGGCCCTCCCCGGCGACGACGCGGCCAAGGCCAAGGTCACCACCCAGCGCCAGCGCATCCTCGCCATCTTCGTCGCCAAGTTCCGCCGCGAAAACAAGCGCCTCCCCGAAACCATGGACGAGTTCATCACGCCGCTGCTGGGCACCAGCGCCCGCCTCGCCTCCGGCGCGCTCACCGACGGATGGGGCAACCCCCACCACTACACCCTCACCACCGACCAGGCCGCGGGCAAAACCACCTTCGACATCATCTCCTACGCCGCCGACAACGCCGAGGGCGGCGAAGCCGCGGCCGCGGACATCCGCTTCACCTCGCAAAAACCTCTCACCCGGGCCGAGGTCAGCGCCGCCGGCGACGGCCTTCAGGCCAAAATGGCCCGCGCCCTCGGCCTGGAGTTCCAACTCACCGCCATCGACTACAACCGCCCCAACTGGCGCAACAGCGATCTCTCCATCGACGAAGTCCAGTCCCGCCTCGACGCCAAGGGCGCGGGCGACGAGATGCTCTTCCAGATGCTCGACGGCTCCTCGATGATGGCCCAGGTCGCGGGCGCGTTTCTGGGCGTGATCGAGCGCAACAAGGAAATGGGCTTCCTCATCAAGGCCCTGATGGTCGAAACCCTCGCTCAGGCCGACGACATCATGAAAGCCCAGGGCGGCGAGATGGGCGCGCTCATGGAGGTCATCCTCCTCGACCGCAACACCGCCGTCCTCGCCGACCTCCGCCGCACCCTCGACACCGACAAGCACGCCAAAGAAATCGCCCTCTTCTACGGCGCCGGCCACCTCCCCGACCTCGAGAAGCACCTCGAAGCCGACTTCAACTACTCCTTCAAGGAAACCCGCTGGCTCACCGCCATCGACGTAGATCTCACCCAGATCCCCGGCGGCAAGGAGCAGATCGAACAGATGAACCAGATGATCAAAACAATGACCCGCCCCGCAGGCCAGTGATCGAATCTCCCCCCATTCCGCTTCGCCACCGGCTTCACTCTTTCACCACGCCACCGTGTTCCTCTTCTCCGCGCCCTCTGCGCCTCCGCGAAAAACTTCCTCAAATATCCAAGAAGAACGCCATTCCCCCCAGCACCACCGCGGCCGCGCACAACGCCACGAATACCACCAGCGTCGCCATCCACGGCAACCTCGCCAACCGCCGTCTTCCCAGCCACATCGCCAGCCCGACGATGCCCGAGATCGCCGCGATCGTAACGCCCACCGCCCAGTCATCGCGCTCGCCGCGCACCACCGTCGCGAACACCGCCCCCGCCAGCCCGATCGGCACGTTCGCCAGCACCGGCAGAAACAGCCGCAGCCCCCGCGGGTCATGCCCGGGAATCACGATCCCCAGCGCCAGCGCGCCCCCGCACTCCGGACACTTCGCCGCCTGAAGCCGATGCAGCGGATACCGGCAGTACGGACACAACGCCGCGTGCACCGCCAGGAACTCCCGGATCTCCCCCTCATCCCGCGAGGTCGCCCACGCCGGCAACGTCGGCGGCGCGGCCTTCGCGCCTCCATCTCTCTCGCCCGCCGACCTCACCATCGCGTCCGCCACGCCGTTCCCCTTCGTGACCGTCCATGATACCGACAAGCCACCCCCAGGCTGCAAAGCCCGCCGAAGCCTGGAATCTGAAGTCTGAAGCCTGAAGTCTGAAGTCCGAAGTCCGAAGTCTGCGGTTTGAAGTCTGCAGTTTGAAGTTTGAGCCTTGGTCTTTGGTTTGCAGTCCCAACTCCGATCCCCCGCCCCCCCCGCGCCTCCGCTCCCTTCCCCCTCCCCCAACCCCTCCCGCACCCCGATCAAACGCACCTCTTCGCTCGTACTATCCCCACGATGTTCCCCCGCCGCCCCACGAAACAAATCACCCTCGGCGACCCCCGCGTCGGCTTCGTCAAGATCGGCGGCGGCCTCCCCGACCCCCACAACCGCGCGGGCAACCCCACCACCCCCGCCCCCGTCTCCGTCCAGACCATGACGGCCGGCTACACCCACGATATCGACGCCTGCGTCCGCGAGATCAACAAACTCCACGCCGCGGGCGCCGACATCGTCCGCGTCGCCGTCCCCGAGAAGAAGGACACCGAGGCCCTTCGCCACATCCTGCCGCAGACCAAAGTCCCCATCGTCGCCGACGTCCACTTCCACTTCCAGCGCGCCCTCGAGGCCGTCGAAGCCGGCGTCCACAAGATCCGCCTCAACCCCGGCAATATCCAAGACCGCGCCCAGGTCATCGAGGTCATCAACGCCTGCAAGGCCCGCAACCTCCCCATCCGCATCGGCGTCAACGAAGGCTCCATCATCGAACGCCGCGACAAGCAGAAGCGCATGAAGGAACTCGGCGCCGTCTTCTCCGACCAGAAGCACGGCCACCTCCTCGCCATCATGATCGCCAAACTCGAGGAATACCTCGACATCTTCTACGAGCAGGACTTCCACGACATCTGCATCTCCGCCAAATCCATGGACGCGGCCATCGTCGTCGATGCCTACACCGAAATCTCCAAACGCTTCGACCACCCCCTCCACCTCGGCGTGACGCACGCCGGCCCCAAAGAAACCGGCACCATCCGCTCCGTCGCGGCCCTCGGCGGCCTCCTCATCCACGGCATCGGCGACACCATCCGCATCTCCTACGCCAACGACCCCATCTACGAAGTCCAGGACGGCCTCGAACTTCTGTACTCCCTCGGCCTGCGCCCGCGCGTCGGCGTCGACCTCATCGCCTGCCCCACCTGCGGCCGCATCCAGGTCGATCTCTTCACGCTCATCCAGGATGTCCGCAAGGCCCTCGCCGAGAAGATCACCGTCCCCATGAAGGTCGCCGTCATGGGCTGCATCGTCAACGGCCCCGGCGAGGCCGAAGGCGCCGACGTCGCGGTCTTCGCCGGCGACCGCCGCGGCATCATCTACGTGCAGGGCGAAAAAGTAGCCAACGTCCCCGAGCCCGAAATCCTCCCGCGCCTGCTGGCCGAGTGCCTCGCGTTCCAGGAAAAGGTCCAGCGCGGCGAAGCCAAACTCGGCGAGAAGAAGGTCGAGATCATCCCGCCGGACCCGCTCGGCGAGTTGGGGAGTGGGTACGCCAAGATCAACTCGTCAACTCCCACGCCCACGCCGCTGACTGTTCAGGGGCGGTAGGATTTCACCACATAGGCACAGGGAGCATTCGGGCTTGAGGGAGTCAGTTGATGTACATTCCAATCAAGCAGCCACTTGAACAGCTAATTCTAAATACTTTTCGATTGAGTGGAGTCCATTCGGTCCACGGGAGGATATTCGGCTCAGGGTTCATCGCGAAACAACACACCGAAGGCAAGGGCGAGGATTTTTTTCTTGTCACAAACCGGCACGTTGTCGAAGGCACGTCCCAGATTGAATGCCAACTCGCGAACGTATCGGGACAGTTTCCAAACTCGTGCGTTCTCAAGGGTACAACCAAGATGTTCGCAAGCGACCCTGTGCGAGGTTGGTTCGCCCACCCCGACCCGGCGGTTGACGTCGCCGTGTATCGGTTGCCGCGCGACCGAAGATTCGTCGACGGCAGTGAAGCGAGGCTTGACTACTCGACCATCTCCACAACAGTCTTTGCCGGTAGCAGCGAGGACATTGATCTATCATCAGAAATCATCTTCGTTGGCTACCCCAGCGGGATGATCGATGTGAAGACCGCTTCTCCGATATTCCGAGCCGGAAGCATCGCCACGCCGTTGTCGCTGGACTGGGGCGGAAAGCGCGAGTTCCTGATCGACGCTTCGGTCTTTCCGGGATCGAGCGGTAGTCCAGTGTTCAAGGTCGCGGACAAAGGACAGGTCCGATTCATCGGGAAAGAGGTGAAGTTCCTTGGACTGGTGACGGAAACGATGCAATTCAACGCCAAGGGCGAGTTTGTTTCAGACAAGGTTCCAGTTTCGGCAAAACAAGCCGTGTCTTTCAAAGACTACCTGAATCTTGGCGTCGTCACCAAAGCCGCATGTGTGGAGGAAACCATCATTGCCGTGCTCGGCGGCGGCCTGCGCCCCGTGTCGTCAACCAATTAGGCGCATCCGACAGGCCTGTCGCGTTACCCGGGGAAGGCTGGTAGACTATGGCATGGCTGAAGCTGACGAGGTTTCATCACGGGGTCGCGAAGAAGTCGTGTTCCGGTCGAACGTTGAACAGTATCACAAGGAACGGGAGAGAATAGCTCAGCAGGGCTTCGAGACCTCGCACCACTGCGACCAATGGACGCTCCGTCGCCGGGGCAGCGCTTGGACTCTCGTTCACTTTTGTGAAAGAAATCGTTCCAAGCGCAGCGCCGATTGTGCCCTGGGCCTTGGCATCGGGCTGGGGTTGCCTCGTCATGGCAGTCGCCTGCACTCTGGCAAGTTTGCACTTCGGCGTGGCCTCGTTCGAGGCGTACGACGATGACCTCTGCCAAACTGCAAAACCAGCGAACTTCGGATATGACTTCTGGACGCAGTTCAAGACAGCATACGACAAGCGGTGGTGGCCCAAGGCGACAACATGGACCAGCCGACTAGGTGGCATATTCACCGTCGCTGGACTCGCCATGTTACTCGCATTTGCCTTTTGCAACTACGGTAACGAAGGAACGAAAAATGGCACGGAACCAGAGCCCTCCTCCACCGCCTCCTCCTCCCCCGCCTCCACCCCCTCCCCCGCCTCCACCCCTTCGAGAGCAGAAGGACTGGAGTCTAAGTAGGGAGCAGTGTGGTGCACGTCCAATGGGGATTCCTGTGGACACGATCCTTCCCCCTCCTCCGCCGCCACCGCCCCCGCCTACGTCATCACCACCCGACTGACTCGTCGAAGGCGGCCGGCTGCCCGATGTGGCTCAACGGTCGGCTCGGTAACGCTCGTGCGACGCCCGATACCTCCGATTGTGCCCGCTTCAACTCTTGAAGTGCCAGCGTTCGCTCTGAACCTGCCAACGGGCGCTCTGAACCCCTCGACGATGGCTCCGATCCTTGGCACGATTGCTCCGAACCCTGGCACGTTTACTCCTATCGTGCCAACGATTGCTCCTATCGTGGGCACGATTGGTCTTATCGAGCCCGCAAGGGTTGCGCGAAAGCGCGGCGCGGATGCACCCACCGGCGTTCTCGCCGTGCCAAACTCTGATTTTCTCGGACGGGCGACAAATGCACGGGGTGCGGTGCTTCGCCTCGTCGCGGCGTGAGGCGAGCGGGTGGGCCAACGGCGCCGACATGTGCCCGGATGTCCTCTACAAGTCCTCTGCAGTGCGTGAAGGCAACATCCGCCCCGCTCCTCAGCCCGAAGGGCTCGACCGTTCGTAGCCGGGGGTCGAAGCGACGAGTCGGCGAGGAGCGCCACCCCCGGTCGGTCACGCCGTGATTCCGCACCCTGTAAGGGTGCTCGTGATGTACGTCGCTCGCGTGCGTGGACAACGAGCAGCCCTTCAGGCTGCGGGATTCCATGCCGCGTACCGGGGGTGTCGCTGCGCTCCACGCCCCGGCTACGAACGACAAGCCCTTCGGGCTACAGAAAAGGGCTGCGAACCGCCGATCTGGCCGGGCCGTATAGTTCGGCACCACCATGGGCACGATCAACGAAATCGAGGAGGCCGTCAGCAAGTTGTCGCCCACCGACCTGGCCGCGTTTCGGCTTTGGTTCGCGGAGTTCGATTCCGCGCTGTGGGATCGTCAGTTCGAGGCCGACGCCAAGGCCGGTGAACTTGACACCCTTGCCGACGAAGCGCTCGATGACCTCAAGAATGGCCGTTGTACCGATCTGTGAAGCACCGTGCCGCCCAACGCTTCTGGAAGTGCTACAACGCACTGCCGGACGAAGTCCGGCGCCTCGCCGATCAGGCCTACGCGCTGCTCAAGCAGGACCCGCGGCACCCCTCGCTGCATCATAAGAAAGTCGATCGCTTCTGGTCCGTGCGCGTAGGCCTTCACTACCGCGCCCTCGCAGTCGAGCATGACTCGGACCTTGTCTGGTTCTGGATCGGCACTCACGCGGAGTACGACCGCCTCATTGCGCGAGGCGATTGACGAACCGACCCTATGGATCACCGCCGTCAATCCAATCCTCGACCGGATCCTTCTCCACGCGCTCGCCAACGGCGAGCGCCGCACCATCGACATCGCCGCCCACTGCGACGCCGAGCCGCGCGGAGTCGTCGAGGGTTCGTGCGCGAACAACCCGCGTCACCGCTTGATCCCCGAGCCCCCACACACCGTGCATCGGTCCGGTCCGGCCGGTCCGGGCTTGGGCGCGGGGCCAGGCTTGGGCGCGGGGCCGGCCGGACCCGAAGCCCGCGCCATCTTCTTCCCCGATCCCCCACACGCCGGACACTTGCTCTGCGGCAGCATTCCCATGGTGTACTCCTCGCCCCCGACGACGCGGCCACAAGCCGCCGCCGAAGTTGCGGCACAGCATACCGACTCCCGCCCAAGGCCGCCCGCACAGCCCCTGAGCACGACGCTCCCAGCGGCGGAGCGGCGCCGCAGCGCGAGCCGTGGGCGTGAGCACACCCGACCTCGCCACGTTCCGCCGCTGGTTCGCCGGGTTCGACGCCGGTTGGGACCGCCAGTTCGACGCCGATGCCAAGCAGACCAACTCGCGGCCTCGCCCAACCCAGAGCCACTAGTCCCCTATGCTCGTCTGTCCCTCCCTCTCACCACGGAACTCAATGCCCAATCCTCAAGACGCGTCCCGCTCCTCCGCCCGCACATCCAAGCACACCAACGAAGACCCCAAGCCACCCAACCAGACTTGGGTTCGACCGGTCAGGCCACCGCTTCAAAGCGGCATGCTCCAGAACCGCAGGTTCGACATTCACGATTCCAAGCGCGCTGCGCCCAGCCGCCGCAGGCCCTGATCCAGCGGGCTGTTATCCCACAGTGCTGCTGCGCGTCATTTGCCCACCGCAGGTACCGTTGTCCCTGATGCCAGCCTCTGCCTGAGCCCAACCCGGCGGCCCTTTGCCTCGCTCCGATCGTCTCGGCATCTCGCCAACCCGGCCTTCCCGCTCGACTGCTTCGGGAGAATGCACTCGTGAAAGCGTCGCCGCCCACCCAACACTACCAGCGCCGCCTCGCCCGCATCGCGCACAACCCGACCAGCGCGATCACGCCCCCGGGCCCCGGCACGCTCGCACCAATGACGACCTCATGTCCCCACCCGCTGTAGGCGGTGAAGTCGGCCGTGAGCGTGATCGGCGCCGACACCAGTTGGCCATACCCCCAGTGGATGTTGCCGACATTCGCGCCCAAGGGATGCGCCGATGGGTCCATGCCCAGGTCCACCCTCAGCGTCGTCGGCATGAACTCGTCACCCGACAGGTCGATGCCGAACTGGTTGAGGAACGGGTCCCACTGGCCGGCCTCGCCGGCCGCGTTGCTGAACGCCCCGGTACCGGCGATCAGCAGCACATTCCCTCCCGCGTTGACATACTGCGTCAGGATCGACGAATCGGGGAAACTCCCATCCCCCAGCCGCCCGCCCACCACCACCGCGTCGTACTGCTGGAGCGTCGCGAGCGAATACCCCTCCACCGGGTTTCGCACAAACGTGTGCCCCTGCGCGAGCAGCGTGTCGCGGAACTGCGTCCCCTGGCTCCCGCCCCCCAGCCGCGGATGGTTGGAAAAGACCGCGACGTCCCCCACCCCGCCAACCAAAAACGCGCCGAGATTCACCGTCAGCGCGCTCGCGTCAGCGCCGATCGACGCAAACGCCTCATCGCTCAGCGGCCATTCATCGCCCACCGCCACCACGCGCCCGACATCGCCCAGCGCGCTCGATCCGCCCATCACCAACGCGGCCGCGAATACAAAAAGTCGCATCGCTCTCCCTTCCTCAAAGCCCGCCCGAATCTCACTCCGACGCAGACTATCAGCGGTCAACCGATTGTCAATACAAAAAAGACCTGTCGATCCGATAAACCGGCCACGGCATCTCGCACCGAACGGATGGGAGAAGGATCAGGCTCCCCTCTCTCCGACCGCGAGACCGCCGCCGCCCATTACGCCTTTCTCGCCCACCGCAACTTCGCCGACCGCGAACGGGGGTTCGCCTTCTTCTCATGCTCATCCGCGACGATCGGGTCGCGGTTCTCCGCCGAGTACACACCCGCCCGCAGTTTCGCACGAAAGTCGTGCTTCACGCGCCGATCCTCGCCGGAGTGAAAGCCGATGATCGCCCCCACGCCCCCGGGCTTCAGCACATCCGGCAGCACCCGCAGCAGCCGATCCAGGTTCGCCATCTCACGGTTCACGAGGATCCGCAGCGCTTGAAACGTCCGCGCGGCCGGGTGCAACTTCGCCCCCGCCGCCCGCTGGATCGTGAAATCCCGCGCCTCGCACACGATCGCCATGAGGTCCTGCGTTGTCATGATCGGATTGACTCCGCGCCGCTCGACGATTCTCCGCGCGATCTCCGGCGCGTCGGTCTCATCCCCGAACTCCAGAAACGCCGCGCTCAACTCCGCCTCGCTCAGCCGGTTCACCAGCGCCCAGGCCGGCTGCCCGCGCGTCGGGTCCATCCGCATGTCCAGCGGCCCCGGCCGGCGGTACGAGAACCCGCGCTCCGGGTCATCGATCTGCGTGCTCGCCACACCGATGTCCGCCAACACCGCATCGACGCGCCCGTCCTCCACCCCCGCCTCCGCCAGCACGCCCGGCAGCCCGGCGAAGTTCGTGTTGAACAGGTCGAACCTCCCGCCGATCCACTTCAGCCGTTCCCGGGCCCGCGCGACGTTCGCCGGGTCCAGGTCGATCCCGATCAACCATCCCCCCGGGTGCAACCGGGACATCATCGCCGCGGCATGCCCGCCCAACCCCACCGTGCAATCCACCACCACCTGCCCGGGCCTGGGATCGAGCACCTCCAGCACCGGCGCGAGCAGGACCGGGAGGTGGGCATCGGCGTGCGGTGATTCGTCGGGCTTCTTCTTCACCGACGATGCTATGGAGCCGCCGTCGCCACACCCGGTGGGTCGAACGCTCTCCTACGCCGCCGGGCTTCACGCCGTTCGCGGCGGCCGTGATTTGCCCGGAAGCGTCGGACCCGAACTGCACCTCGACGGCCTGGCTCGACGTGCCCGCGCGGTTTCCCTCAAAGCCCTCCACGACGTGCTGGATGCCGCGCGAGACGGCGCTGCTTGGGATGGTGTGATCGATGAAGGTCGCGCGGCGTGACTCGCTCGTCGAACCCGCGGCGGCGCCGACCCCAACACATGAACTCTGGTCGAGCGTTTCCCACGCAATCACCCAACCACCGTCCGCGGTATCCTTCCCCATGCCGCGACCCAAGCCCCGCCATCCTCCGCGCGACCGTGGCCGACGGGTCGCCGAGTACTTCGACCGCGGCCTCTCTCCCGACGCCGTCGCCGCGATCCTGGGCATCACCGTCACCACGGCGCGCCGCTCGTTCGCCGCGCGTGTGGCCCGGTCGAGCACCGCGCGCGACCTGGCCGAGAAACGGCGGCGTGACGACGAAATCGTCCGCCTCTACCGCAAGGGCCTGACCCTCACCCAGGTCGCCGCGCAGACCGGCACGCCGCTCGAATCCGTTCGACTCCGCCTCATCAAGCGCGGCGTGCCGCGCCGAACGAAAGCGGCCGACTTCCCGCATCTTCGCGAGCGCGACGAACGCATGGAGCGGCTCTACCGCCGCGGGTTGGGCACGGGCGATATCGCGACGCGCGAAGGTCTCACCATCGGGGGGGTCCGCAAGGTGCTCGTGCAGCGACGCGTGCCCATGCGGACCACGACCCAGATGCGGGACCGCGCCCTCCCCCACGACAAGAGACGCTCCACCCGCGACCGCACCATCGCGGCCTTGTATCGCGAGGGTCTGTCCTCCGCCGGGATTGCACACCGGCTCAACCTGAGCGGCGGGATCGTGCTTTACGCACTTGACCGCCTCGGCGTCCCTCGCCGCGCGTCGAGCGACTATCCCAAGCCCGAGACCAAACGCTCCGCGTGGATCCGTACGCAGGTTGCGAAACTCGCCCCAACCTACGACACCGGCCCGGGCACGAGCACCGGCGATTTCGCAAGGAAACTCGGCGTCACGCAGGGCACCGTCCAGAAGTACATGCACGCGTTGGGTGTGAAACTCCGCCCCGGGTCCGGTCGCACGACGCCGATCACCGAGGTTGACGCTCGTCGCATCAAGCGGCTGCTCTCAAGCCCCGGGACGACGTTCCGCGAAATCGCCGAAGCGCACGGCGTGACGATCTCCTGCATCTCCAGCATCGCGGTGGGTGAAACCTGGGCGCGGGTTCCCTGGCCCAAAGGCCGCAAGTACGTCCGCCGTCGCGCAGTTCGCGCCTGACTTGTCACTCGTCCGACGGCATCCGAGATGATCGCGGGCGGCCGGACCGCCCTCGCCAACACCAGGTACCTCTACACCAGTGCAGCAGCGAGGAGACTGTGCAACGCGGCCATTCAACCCGAGCCGTGCGCGTAACGACAACCCTTCCACGGGGCCTCACGGTCCGGCCTCCGCCCGGCCGATCCTGTCTCCATGCGCCGCTACCTGCTCGCTGCCCCCCACTCAGCCTCTCTACTCCTGGGCCTCTGTCTGCTCATCAACTCCATCGCCTCGTTGTGCCGTCCCGAACTCAACGCCACCGAATGGCTCATCGACCTCCGCCACGTCCCGCTCCGGACCGTCATCGCGATCCTCATCGCCGCCCCACTCCTCGCGTGGCCGCTTTCTCCTGCTCCCTCCCCGCCGCGGGGAGGGTTGGGGAGGGCTCGGCGGGCCGCCCAGGTCATCACGATCGCCGCACGCGTTGCCTCCCTCTCGCTCGCCTTCATCGCCCTCGTCAACTCCGCGAACTACTACCGCCTTCTCGCAACCGGCGCGATCGACGCCTCAATCCCCATCCCTCTCTCCCTCCTCACCGCCGGCGTCGCCTTCCTGGTCTTCCTCGCCGCCCGGCCCGCGAGCCCCAACCCTCGCTCCGCTCGCTCACTCCTCCACACACTCGCGCTCTCTCCCGCCTGGGGCCTCGCGTTTCTCCTCGCGCAGATCCTCGCCTTCGGATCCACCGACTATCGCCGCCCCGCCGACGCCATCGTCGTCTTCGGCGCCCGCGTCTACGCCGACGGAACCCCCTCCCTCGCGCTTGAAGACCGCGTCCGTTCCGCGGCCGCGCTCTATCACCGCGGCCTCGCACCCGCCATCCTTATGTCCGGCGGTCCCGGCGACGGCCCGATCAGCGAGCCGCAGGCCATGAAGCACCTCGCGACTCGCCTCGGCGTCCCCGCCGCGGCCATCATCACCGACGAGCGCGGCGAAAACACCGAACGCACCGTCCGCAACACCGGCGCAATCCTGACTCCCGAACTCGGCCGCGCCCCGCGCGTCATCGCCGTCAGCCACGACTACCACCTCGCCCGCATCAAGATCACGTTCCAACGCGCCGGCATCCACGCCTTCACAGTCCCCGCCGCCGAATCCCGCACGCTCGCCCGCAAGCCCCTGTTCATCACCCGCGAAGTCGCGGCCTTGTGCCTCTACTACCTCCGCCCATTCATCGCCCGCACGGAATAGGGCTTTCCCGCCGCACCGCACCGAGGCCCGCGAGTGACAACGGCCGCGAGGCACTCGCCCCGCGGCCTTAGGCCGCGCCTTCGCGCAAGAATCCCGATATGGGTCGGCCCCTTCAGTTCAGGAAGAACGTCAACGTCGCCGGTGGCGAGGTGTTCCCCGCCTCGTCGATCGCGTACACCTCAACCGTGTTGAACTCGCCGAAGTTCCCGTAGTTGATGCTCCGCATGCCCGTGCCGATCTGTATGTCGCTCAGTTCACCGTTCACGTACACGTCATAGCGAACGATGTCCTGCGGCGTCACATCGTCCGTGGACTCAGTCCAGGTCAGCCAGAACTCCGCATCGCCAAAGTCATCCTCAAAGAGATTGGTCGGCTTGTCCGGCGGCGTGTGGTCGTTGGGGTCCGATGGCGGCGTTGTCACCGTCACGGCCTTGCTCTGCTCCGAGAACACCCCGTTCCCATCGCGCACCTGCACGGTGTAGGTGTGGGTCGTGCCGGGGTTCAGCAGGTAAAACGTGACCGAGTTTGTCTGGTGCCACGTGATGATCGGGGCTCCGTCCTGGTAGATCCAGTAACGCTGCGGCGGGGCCGCGTCCGGCGGGGCCGTCCACGAGAGCGCGATGTGCGTAGGCCCGACGCTCGCCGACAACTCCGGCGGCGAGGGCGGGGTGTTGGCCGGCAGCGTCGTCGCGGTGACCGTGTTGCTGTACCCCGACCAGTTCATCGACTGATCGCGGGCGCGGAGGCGGAAGGTGTACGTCGTGCCCGGGTTCAGCCCCGTTAACGTGTACGTCGTGGCCGACATCGACGCGTTTGCCACGGCCGTGTTGCCGCTGAACAGTACGTAAAAGAACGAGCCGGAGTTGTCCGAGGAGGGGCCCCACGCGAAGGACACGCTCGTGGATGAAACCGCCGTAACCTGCAAGTTGGTCGGCGTCGTCGGCGGTGTCCGGTCGCGCGGGTACGCGTACACCTTCGCGGAAGTCAGCAGGACGACCAGCATCGCGAACATTCGAAATGGACCGAGCGCGAAGATCATGGGGTTCTCCGAAATGACTCCGGCCAGCCGACCAAACTTTGCGCGAAACCACGCGAGACGCGCGCCCTTCGGACACCGGCTCACCCGGGATGTTCCCTGCCGGGACCTGCATTGCAGTCAATTCCGTGCCGCTTGGTTCTGGTCGAACTTCAATACTCACGAATTACCGACGCCCCCCGTTCGTTCCCTGCCGACGCCACCCCCAATCCGGCGCGGGAAGTGGACCGAAGATGCCGACCGCTCGGAACCCTCTCGATTCCAGAAAGCGCCGCACGTGCGCTCGATCCGAGAGGATCACCCAAAGAGCGATCCCCACCCACCAGCATTAGCGCGGCGGCGACGATGAACCATGGCGCGAACACGCCTGACCATAGCGGGATTTCCTCGCGACCCACCACGCCGTACCCTCCGCCATGGCCTCCGACCTCTCCGCTTTCACCAACGCCATCCGCTCCGGCGACCCTTCCCTCGTTCGCCAACTCGCGGCCGCGAATCCCACCCTTCTCCACTCCACCGATCCCAACTGCTTCGGCACTACCCCGCTCATCCACGCCGTCGGGACCGACAGCCGCACCATGGTTGATCTCCTCCTCGACCTCGGCGCCGACATCAACCAGCGCAGCGATTGGCGGGCCGGCAGTTTCGGCGTGCTCGACTCCGCCTCCGACGACCTGGCCGCGCACCTCCTCTCCCGCGGCGCCACCCTCACGCCCCACGCCGCCGCGCGGCTCGGCATGATCGAGCCCCTCCGCGCCATGCTCGACGGCGATCCCTCGCTCGTCCACGCCCGCGGCGGCGACGGCCAGACGCCCCTCCACTTCGCCCGCACCCCCGAGATCGCCGACCTGCTCCTCGCACGCAGTGCCCACATCGACGCCCTCGACATCGACCACGCCAGCACACCCGCTCAGTGGCGCAGCGAGTCACACCCGCAGGTCGCCGCCCACCTCGTTTCCCGCGGCGCAGCCACGGATCCGTTTCTCGCCGTCAGAATCGGCGACCCCGCGCTCCTCCAGCAACTCATCGCTCGCGAGAAAGACGGCGCCGACGTGCGGGTCTCGCGCGAGCGGTTCCCCGCCCCGCCCCCCGCCGCGGGACACATCTACCTCTACACCATCGGCGAAGGCTGCACCCTCGCCCACGCCGCGGCCTCCGCGAACCAGCCCGCGTCCGTCCGCTGGCTCGCCGCCAACCACGCCGACCTCAACGCCCGCGGCGGCTACGACAACGCAACGCCGCTGCACGTCGCCGCGTGGCGCGACAAGCCGCAGGCCGCCGAAGCCCTCATCGACTCCGGCGCCGACATCAACGCCCCTTCCGGCCCCATCCACCGCAATGAACCCATCGGCTGGGCCATCGTCGGCGGTTCCGTCAACACATTCCGCGTGCTTCTCGCCAAAGGCGCGGCCGTCCGCCCGCATCACCTCGAAGATGCCGGCAAAGGCGTTCTGGGAGCCTTCCGCGAGTACAACCCGAGTCGGCCGCTCACAAACTGGATGCAGATCGCGGCTCACTTCGCATCCCGATAGCCCCGGTGTTCGCAGTCACGGCTATTTCGCCGGTGACCAGATGCTCGCCTTGATCGAGCCGTGCGCCTCTTCTTCCACCTGTACGAGAAACTCATGCACTCGCATTTCCTCGTCGCGCGCGGCAGAGATGATGGTCTCGTCCACGGACTTGGCCATGGCCGTGCCATCGCTCAGCCACACGCCGTTGACTTTCCGATACATCAACGTGTAGCCCTCCAAGGGCTCGAGTTTCGACTTCGGCACGAGGGCTGAGGCGATGATCCCGCCCGCGCGGCGCCTTCCAAATCGCATGCCGCCGGATGATGACGGCACATCAACCTTAATGCCCATCTGCACCGTGGCGGTGTCGCCGGCGATGCTCACCTCGTACGGATAGATGTCGCGCTCGGCATCGACCACGAGGAATCCCTGCTCCATGAGCCATACGACGTAGTCGTCGATCTTCATGTTCTTGAGGTACGCCGCGGCCTGGCGGTTCCGCAGCGCGAGAACGTACATCATCGTCGAAGGACGGAGTTTCTTCACCTCCTCTTCGCTCGCGTGAATCGCCAGCGCGAGTTCGTTCTCCATCGCCGCCAGCGTCTCGGGCATCAGCGTGGACTTGTACGCCTCCAGGTCATATTCCGCGATGGCCCGCTCGCCCTTCTTGTACTGGTCGAGCACGAAGTCCTGGGTTTTCTTCTTACACCCCGGGACCCCAGCAAGCGCCAACGCGAACATACACATCACCAACACCCACTGCATCCAACGCGCACCCATAGCACCTCCGATTTTCCGTGACGTGCCCCCACACGGGCCCGTGATTTCACAGTACCAGAGAACTTCCTGGTGTGTCAACCCCCGACCTGCTAACATTGCCGCGGTGCTACCCACTGCCTGAGCACAACCCGGCGCTCCTTTCTGATCCGCACCGATCGTTTCGGCATCGGTGCGGCGTGGCGCTGTGGTTGACTGTTCCGCCGCCGACGTTCCGGCACCGGCGACTCGCCCGCGACACCAGTAGCCACCAATGTCCCACAAGTCCCGCCCCGACTCGGGCTTCACCTGCATCCACTGCGGCCGGATGGTGGCCGCGCAGGCCTACGGCACCTCGCACCGCAACCATTGCCCGTGCTGCCTGTGGTCGCGCCACCTCGACGATGAACCCGGCGACCGGCGCTGTCCCTGTCGCTCACCGATGGCCCCCATCGCGATCGAGGTGCGCGCCGATGGCGAGTGGGCCATCATCCACCGCTGCACCGGCTGCGACACGCTCCACACCAACCGCATCGCCGGCGACGACCGCGAACTCGCCCTCCTCGCCCTCGTGCTGCGGCCGCTCGCCAATCCGGCGTTCCCGTTGGACTGTTTCGGCGCGGATCGATGATACCGAGAACACGCCTGGCAAGGCGATTCGCGCCCCCTCATGCACCGGACACATTCTCCCACGCGCACCTCACCGCCTTCTTCACCATCGTTCGGTTCGCCTTCGCCAGCCGCACGTACGTTGCTCCGCCCATCCCCCACGACCCTGCGCACGGCTCGAATACGTCCGGCGCCTTCTCGATGAACGCCTCCTGGTCATCCAGCGACAACTTCACCATCCCCAGCCCCACCTCCTCATCCGGCAGAGCCGCGAAGATCTTGCCCTTCGGCCCGCCCGCGCGAAAGTCCGCGTGCCCCATGTGCGACCCCTCCACCGCGCCCGCCAGGCTCAGCGCCAACTCTCGGAACTCATCGCCGGTCATCGAGTCCTCCTTCCAGCCGCACTCCGGACACTTCGCACGCGACGGCAACCCCTCTCGTGAGTACACACATTTTGCACATCCCGGCTGCGCACGCCAGCGCCACCATCCCCAGCCCGCCACCGCCGTGAGGCCGGCCGACACGAGCCCAGAGCGGAACGCCGTGCAACCCGCTTCATCATCGGCCCTGCGCCCGCGCCATCCTTCCCAATTGAAAACGGGGCCCGACGGGCCCCGGAGAAATCACATTAACCGTTCGGCTTTACCAGCCGCCGCGGCCGCCGCCACCGCCGCCGCGGTTGAACTTCCCGCCGCCGCCACCACCGCCGCCAAACCCGCCCGTGCGGGGCTTGGCTTCGTTGACGGTCAGATCGCGACCATCCACGTTCTTGCCGTTCATTCCGGCGATCGCCGCCTGGGCGTGGTCCGCGCTGCCGAACTCCACAAACCCGAATCCGCGCGGCCGGCCCGTGTCGCGATCCATCACCAGCGAGGCAGACTTCACCTCGCCGAAGGCCGCAAACAGATCATGCAACTGCGACTCGGTCGTGTTGAACGACAGATTACCGACATACAACTTCGTCATGATGCTTCCAATCCTGCCCTTGAGTTTTACCGGTGCTTGAACTCGGGCAGAGGAAGCGTCGGAGACCCTCACACGCCGCCCGAACGGACGGCCCTGCGAGGCTACATCATTCTAGGCGGCGCCGACTCGTCATGAATCCGGTCATTCCCGTCCGATCGGCAGAACGTCTTTCGCCTTTCCCTCGCTCCACGCCCTGAACCGCGGCCAGACCACCTCTTTCAGCACGATCTTGATGCACGCCGCGACCGGTATCGCGAGCAGTATCCCGTAGAACCCCGCCAGCGCACCCCCCGCGATCGACGCGAAAAGGATCGTCGGCGTGTCCATGTTCGTCGTCTTCCCTTGAATCCGGGGCGTCAGCACGTAATCGTCCAGGAACTGCACAAGCCCCGTCACCAGCACCGGGCCCAGGATGATCCACCACCAATGGCTCTGCCACCCCCCCGCAGGCTCGAGCCACATGAGGAGCATCGCAAGGGGAATACCAATCGCCCCCGCCGCGTACGGCACGATGGTGAGCAGCCCGACAATCGGCCCCACGATCAGGGGCGCGGGAACTCCGATGATCCAATACCCCACCGTGTGCACGCAGATCATGATCGCGCAGATCGTGAGCCGCCCGCGGACGAACCCCGCGATCACCCGGTCCATCTGCGCCATCAGTTCAACGGCGCGGCTCTTTTTTTTCTCCGGAATCAGGCTCTCCCAGAACGCCAGCACCCGCCCGTACGACGTGCAGATAAAGAAGAAAAAGAACGCCGTCAGGAACGCGCCGAACAGAAACGCCCCGACCGACCCCACCGTAGAGACCGCCGCGCCCGCCACGCCCCCGCCCACGTTGAGGGCGCTCTTGCCAATCGCCGAGGCGTTCTCACGCACCCACGCCGCGGCCCACTGCACGACCCGGTACAGATCCGAAGGCTCGGGAGACAGCGCGAAGACCAGTTCGGCCTTCCTGTTGTCGGCCTCGCTCGGCACGTTGGCGCCCGACTCGCCGGTCGGCGGCTCCCCCTCGGCCGGCCGCGGCTTCTCATTCGGATCCACCCCGGACGCGCGGGTTTCGGGACCTGGTTCCCGCCCCTGTGCTTCGCGCCACGCCCGCAATCGGGACTCCTGCTCAACCACGTAGTCCCGGATCTGCGCCCACGAGCGGCCCGCCGCGACCACCTTGGCCCGCGCCGCGTCATCGGTGGGATGCTGAATGGAGAACGCGAGAACATCCACGCTCCCCGCCAGCCTCTGCGCGAGTTTGCCGCCCTGCACCACCGCAAACCCCAGCCCCACCGTCACCGGCACGACAATGACCAGCGCGGAAATCGCGATGATCCCCGCCGCCACAAAGCCCCGAGACATTCGGCGCTTCCGCGTGAGCACCCGCACCAGCGGCTCGAAGAGGTACGCCAACGTCAACGCCAACAGGAGCGGAATGGTGACAAGGCTGAGTTTGTACCCCAGCCACAGAATCCCGAGCACCGCCGCGATCACCAATCCGTCACGCACCGGCTGGATCTGCCAGAGGTGAATCTGCTGCCAGTCGGCGGGCTTCTTGGCTTCCGGCGGGTGGGACATGCGATGAATCTACGGCACGGGCGGTGCGGGTGCAAATGGACGATTCCGGTGAGCGGACAATACGCTCAGAACCCGTTGGAGAAGCACGAACGCCAGCAGCAGCCCCGCCGTGATCACCTTTGTGGACCCCGCGCTCGCGGCGTTGGGCTCGTACGTCGTCACCGACACAACCACCAGCCCCAGAATCAGCACGCCCACCACGCTCCCCGCCACCGAGCCCACGCCCCCCGCGAGGAGCGTGCCGCCGATCGCCACCGCGGCGATCGCGTCGAGTTCCAGCCCCACGCCCTCGAAATGCGATCCCCCGGACAGGTACGCCGTCAGCGCAACCCCGCCCAACCCCGCGCACAGGCCGCTCACTCCATAGACCGCGACGCGCGTCCTCGCAACGGGAACTCCCATCGCGCGGCTCGCCGTTTCGCTCCCGCCCAGGGCGTACACGCGCCGTCCGAACCGCGTCCACGCCAGCACCAACCACGCGATCACGCTCGCGGCCAGCCACAGCATCGCCCCGATCGCCACTCGCCGGCCGCCCCCCAGTGGAATCGCCGCCGCCAACGCCTCATGCTGCTCGCCGGAAATCGATACCGGTTCCAGGCTGATCACGAACGCCAGGCCGCGCGCCATGAACATCCCCGCCAGCGTCACGATGAACGCCGGCAGCCGGGCCCGCTCGATGATTATGCCTTGAAGCGCGCCAAACAGCGTCGTGCTCGCGAGCGTCGCCGGTAGCGCGGCCCACAGGGGCCAGCCGGCCCGGGACAGCAGCGTCGCAAGCACGATGCTCGCAAGACTCATCACCGCGCCGACGGAAAGGTCGATCCCGCCGCTGAGAATCACCACCGCTGCGCCCACCGCGGCCAGCCCCAGCACGGCGTTGTCGTTCAGCAGGTTCAGGAACGTCGGCGCGGAAAGGAAGTACGCGTCGTGATACCGCCATCCGGCCGCGGCCACCAGCGCGGCCAGCGCCGCGAGCGCCGGCAGCCACGTCCGGCGCGCGGGCGAATCGGCGGCCAAATCGGAGCGCGAATGCACCGGACCGGCCGGCGCGCGCGACGCAACCTGGATCAGCGTCACCACCAGAACCGCCGCGCCCTTCACGATCAGCGTGTGCTCGGTGATCACCCCGCGCATCTGGAGCGTCACGGTGAGAGTCTGCATGACGATCGCGCCCAGCAACGATCCCACCAGCCGCGCCCGCCCGCCCGTAAGCGCCGTGCCGCCGATGACCACCGCGAGGATCGCGTCAAGTTCGCTGTACAGCCCGCACCCGGCTACGTCGGCCTCCTTGATGTCACCCGCGGCCAGCAACCCCGCGAAAGCCGCGCAGACTCCGCTCGCCACGTACGCACCGATGGTGTGCCGACGAACGCTCACGCCGCAGTACCCGGCCGCGACGGGGTTCGATCCGACAACCTGAAGCCGGAATCCCGCGACGGTCCGCCGGAGCATGAAGCCCGCAACGACGGCCGCGCCCGCGACCAGAAGCAGCGGCGAGGGAAGCCCGAGGAACGAACCGTTCGCGAAAGAACCGAACGCGGGGTCCTCGAACCGAACTTTCTGGTCGCCGGTCAGGGTCTGCGCGAGCCCACGGCAGGCGATGAGTGTCATGAGCGTCGCGACCACGGGCTGAAGGCGCGCGACCGAGACAATGAGCCCATTCGCGAGCCCGCACGTCGCGCCCACGCCCAGCGCCGCGACCAGCGCCATCGCGAAGGGCTGGCCGCGGGTGACGAGCACGGCCGCGACCGCCGCCGAAAGGGCCATGACGGAGCCGACCGAGAGATCGATGGCCCCCGCCGCGATAACAAGCGTCATCCCCACCGCGAGAAGCAGAATGGGGGAGCCGTTCTGCAGGATGTCGATGATCGCCCCGAACAGCCGCCCCTCGCGCACTTCAAGCGTCGCGAACCCGGGCGTGAAGATCGCGTTGGCGAGCAGCAGCGCCGCCAGCGCCGCGAATGGCGCGAACGCCCGCAGCACTTCCGGCGCTGGGCGCAGGGGAGTCGCCACTCAGTACTGCCGCATCTTGATGGCCTCGGCCGCCTGCGACTGGTCGAACAGCCGATCCGTCTGCTTGATGAACTTGGGGATGGTTTCGCCCTTGCGGTGCTTCTCAATCGTGTCGAAGGCCATCGGGCCCAGCAGCGGATTGCACTCGACCGTCGCGTTGAGTTTGCCCTCGACCATGGCCTCGAACGCGCCCTTCACCGCATCGATGGAGATCACCGTGACGCCCGCCCCGGGTTTCATCCCGGCTTCGTCCAGCGCCTGGATCGCTCCCAGCGCCATGTCGTCGTTATGCGCGTACACCGCGGTGATCTTCCGGCCCTCGCTCTTGATGAAGGCTTCCATTACCTCTTTGCCCTTGGCCCGGCTGAAGTCTCCCGACTGGCTCTTGATGATCCTCATATCGGGGTGGGCGGCAATGGCCTGCGCAAAGCCCTTCCGGCGGTCGATCGCCGGAGCCGCGCCGGTGGTCCCCTGCAACTCGACGATCGAAGCCTTGCCCCCGGTCTGCTTCGCGAGCCACTCGCCCGCCATCCGGCCCTCCTCGACAAAGTCGCTGGCGATGAGCGTCACGAAGAGCGATTCGTCCTTGACCTTCACGCCCCGGTCCACAAGCAGCACCGGAATGCCCGCGGCCTTCGCGTCACCAAGGACCTCATCCCAGCCGCTCTCGACGATGGGCGCCAGGATGATGTAGTCCACTTTCTGAGCGATGAACGACCGCAGCGAGCGGACCTGCGCCGCCTGCTTGCCCTGGGCGTCAGCAAACTTGAGTTCCACCCCGCGCTTCGACGCTTCGTCCTTGATCGAGGCCGTTTCGGCCGTCCGCCACGCGGATTCGGCGCCGACCTGCGAGAACCCCACCACCGGTTTGCGAGGCGGGTCTTTCGACTGCGCGGCGGCGAGCGGCGCGAGGCAGAACGCAATTACGGCAAGGGCGACGCGACGGGGAATACTCATGCGAGCATGGTACCACGGCAGACCGAGTGGCTTCACGCCGGGCTCTGGTCTTCACCGGCTGAACGAGACGTCGCCGAAGGCCTCGTCGAAGTCGTAGACCGCGCGGAAGTCGTCCATCGAGTCCTGCTCGGTCTTGCGCATGAGTTCGGCCTCAATCATCGCGAAGACGATCTTGCCGAAATCCTCGGTGGTCGTGATATTCCAACTCTTCAACACGGTGCGGGCGAGGCGGCCGTACTGCTTGAGGGCGTAGTCGCGCAGGCCAAGGCAGAGTTGCTGGCCGTTGACGTGGCGGCGCTCCTCGTCGGCATCGGCGTCTCCGTGCAACATCTTGACGGTGTGCGCCAGCCCTTCCCTGATAAAGGCAACCGCTTGGGGCGGGAAGGGGCCAGCATGCTGCGCGATCGAACGCAAGTCCGGAACGAATTCGCTCACCGTCGAACTCCTATCGGTGCTCGGAGGCTCCCGCCCTAAGCACGATGCTAGCACCGCAAACCGCTACCCGGCAATATCTTCCGAATAGCCCGGGGAATCGAACTCAAATGGGGGTTCCCCGCAACCAGCCACCTCAGCCGCCGCCGGGCCCAGGGACCTTCAAACCCCAGACCGACCCGGCTCGCCCGACGCGTCCGGCGAGGCAGCACCCCGGGGCCCTCGGCGACCCACAACCCGTCGCAGGTGCACAGATCGACCCCATCCAGTGATCGGTCGATGGCCAGGGCCCGGCACAGTTTCCCCGGCCCGCTGCAAAGTTCCGTCACCTTGAGCCCGCTCCGCACGCTTCCCTTGGCGCGCTGGTCCGCCATGACTTCCAACCCCTCGATCGGGTGCAGGGCCCGAATCAGGACCGCGGCCGGCTCGCCCAGTTCGCCGCAGACCACGTTCATGCAGAAGTGCATCCCGTACGTGAAGTACACGTAGGCCGTGCCGGGCCGGGCGTACATGGTCTCGTTCCGCGGTGTTCGACGGCCGCCGAACGCGTGGCTGGCGCGGTCCTTCACGCCCAGGTACGCCTCGGCCTCGACGATGACGCCCGCGAGCCTCTCCCCGCCCGGAAGTACCCGTACGACGATCTGCCCCAGAAGGCGAGGAGCCAAGTCCGCAGCGCCGACCGAATAGAAGTCACGAGTCAGCCGGATGGCCGACGCCGCTATCTCCAGTTCGGGTGTGCCTGCGAACAAGGCCTGAACTCCATGCGTTACGCGTACGCGTGCAGCCCGGGCAGAAGCAGGTTGACCCCGAAGTACGTCCAGAGCATCACGCCGAACCCGACGACGCTGAGCCACGCCGTCGTGAGCCCCTTGTTGCCCGGCGCGGCAACTCGCACGTGGATCACGATGAGGTACACGATCCAGGTGATTAGCGCCCAGGTCTCCTTCGGATCAAACGCCCACCATCGGCCCCAGGAGTGATCGGCCCACCACGCCCCCAACAGAATTCCAACCCCCAGCGTCCAAAACGCCAGTTGGAGGACGACCATCTGGGCGGTGTCGAGGTCGGCGAGCAGGCGGAGGCGGGTGCCGATCTGGCCGCGGTCGTCACCCAGCGCGACGGCGATACCGGCGGTCGTCACGGCGCCCTGTGCCGAAGCGGGCCGCAGGATTCCCGCGTAATGCACCCCGAGATAGAACAGGCTCACCACGAAGCCCAGCGCGATCAGCCCGTACGACGAGAGCACCGTCGTCACGTGGTACTTGAGGAGCACGCTGGTATTGAGAATCGCGGCCTCACGCTCGATCGCCTGCCCGGGGATGTTCGTCTGGGTCGC
The DNA here is from genome assembly GCA_905339235.1 of Phycisphaerales bacterium. Classification (GTDB taxonomy): domain Bacteria; phylum Planctomycetota; class Phycisphaerae; order Phycisphaerales; family UBA1924; genus RI-211. Next base: position 29,105 of record CAJPFG010000023.1, on the reverse strand, counting down.
GGTGATGAGGACGAGAAACCCCACACCCGCCGCGGCCGCGCCGAAGAGCCATTGCCGCCGCAGCAGCATGATGGACGCCCCCACCACGACCGCGAACAGGCTCAGTCCGGTCATGGACTCAAACTGGTTCTGGATCGCGAATCGCTCGGCGATGAGGCAGCGGGTCACGAATCCGAATGCGTGCAGGGCGAGCGAAACGAACAGCACGCCCGCGCCGGCGCGCGCCAGCCACGGGCGCGCGGTGCCGAATGCCACCAGCAACGTGACCAGCGCGAGCCCGTAGGTCCAGAACCCCCACTCGAAGGCGTTGGACCGGTTGTAAAGCCGCTCGAGCGTCCGGCGGCCCGCGGGGTAGACCTCCGCGTTGATCTTCGGCAACTCCGAGGCCAGCGACGCGATGGCTTGGTTGGCCAGCGCCGAATCGCGAGCACGCCAGGCCTGCCCGATCGCCGCGGCCGCGACCCGCACAGGGTGCTGCGGATCGAGTCGCGAAAGGTGGCTCCACGGCAGAGTGCTCTGGGCGGGGGCCACCATCACGAAGTTGGCCTTCCCTTCCAGGAAAAGCGACACACCCTCATCCAGCATTCCCAGGGCCCGGCGGCTTGAGTCGTCGGACATCGACCGGGCGCTGCTCACGCGAACGTACTGGTCGATCATTCGGGGAGACACGCGTCCGAGGCGAAGCCAGCGGTCGCGGGCCGCGGCATCCTCCGGAAAGGCCACCTCCAGCAACTCGCGCCGGAGCGGCAGAAAGTCCACACCGACAAGCGGCTTGTCCGCGTAGTACGCCGGATCAATCGTCATGTCCAGCAGCGTAAAGAGCGGGTCGAACTTGCGGGTCACGATGCTCTTCGCGCCCCCACCCGGCTTCGCGGGATCAAGGTAGTCCCCGCGGTATTGCGAGCGGCCGGTCACCTCCCGAACGGTCTCGCGCGCAAGCGTATCGAGAATCTTGACGCGGCCGTTGTGAAACACCGCCAGGTCGCGCAGCGGTTCAAGGTTCAGGGTGGCGGCGAACGCGGCCTTGTCCTCGGTCGAGCACACAGCCGCGAGATCGCGCGAGTGCTCGCCAAAAGGATTTGGAAGTGAAAGCCCCGACTCATTGACGGCCTGAGTGCGGGGGTGAGCGTTGCCTTCGGGGGCGTTCTGCGCACGAACGGGTCTCACGACCAGCACGCAGAAAGCGAAAATGACCGGAAGAACCGCCCGCAGAAGCCCAGAGATCGCGCCACGGAACGGCCTGCCGGAATCGAGGTTTCGCTGGTTCAATCGGAGACCTCCGTGAGCGGTGTGGTCATCTGGGACACCGGCTGGATTGCCGGCGATGCGGCGGGGGCGCGGCTGGGGACGGGGTACGTGCCCGCCGCGAGTTGCTGCTGGATGCGCGTCTTCTTGCGCCGGACCAGGTACGGCTTGAGGTAGAACGCCCACGGAATGCCGATGGCCATGAGAATCCCGCCGAACGCAATGATGTGGATGCCCGGATTATTCCCGACCCCCAGGATCGTGAAGGAGGCGTAGGGCCCCGGAATGATCCCCGCGTCGGCCTGCGCCTGCGTTCGCTGCCAGCCGGCCGCGTCCCAGCCCGCCTGGCTCAACTTGAACTGGCGGGGAGAAAGCCCGCCGGCGAGTCGGCCCGCGGCATTGGCGATCCACGGGCGAGACTCATCCCAGTGCGATGGGGCGCGCAGCGGGTTGTTCAGTTTGGTCACGTGCTCGAACTGCCTGAAGGTGGCCGCGTCCATCGGCGTCACCCGCACGACAGACTGGTAGTCCCGGGGCGCGCCGCGGTGGTCGTAGGCGATCATCTGGAAGTCCGAGAGTTGGATCGCGAAGTCGGGGAATCGGTGCTGCATCCGGCCGAAGGTCAGCGATATCGCGCGCCCATCCGGCAGATCGATCTTCCGTTCGGCCCCGCTCATGATGCCGACGTACTTGTTGAACGGGAGCCACACCACGCGCCGAAATCCGGATCCCGCGCCGGGGGCTCGCAGTTCCACACCCAGCATCGCCGCGTCGTGCGTGCCGGCCAACCGGCGGTCTTGCCGCTCCTCCGATACGGGCGCCGGGCGCTCAATCTTGATCGCCCGATCCCAGCGCTCGCCGACGCGAAGGCTGACCAGGTCCCCGGCGACTCCGCGGATCCACCCTTCGCTCCCGATCTGGTCGGTCTCGAAGACGCGGACACTTTGGGCGCCGCGCACGATGGCGCGAGTCTGGCCTGGTTGCGGTTCGTCGATGTACACCTGAAGGCGGTCGGCCTCGACGAGCGAGACGCGGATGGCCGGATCGGCGTCACGCCGGATGGGCCGGCCTTCGTCGGTGGCGCCAAGCACATCCTGGTTGATTTCCGGGAAACGGTGGTAGACGTAGCGGTCGAACGCGGCTCCATCCGGGGCCGTGACGCGCACGACGGCCACACTGCTGGTGGCGCCGCGGTAGCCCTCGGTGATAATCGGAAATGGCGGAGTTGGCCGCAGTTCACGGACTTCGACACGGTATCCCGTGTCGCCGATGGTGATTGTCTCTCCCACCTTGGCCTCGTATGCCCCGCGGAACGAACTCGCCGGGATTTCGACGACCAGTCCGTGCTCGGCCCCGTCCGGAAGCGGCTCCGAGAGGTCGCGCCAACGGGCCTGGCTCATCCCCCCGCTCGGGCCAAGCGTGTACTCCACGCCGAACGCGTCGTTCTCGGAGACCCGATCTGCCGGCGCGGCCGGGCTCAGAAAAAACGCGAAGACCGGACCCTGGGGGACTTGCCCGGTGTTGGCATCCGGCACGGCGCTATGCAGGTAGACCACGCGGAGCGGAGCGCCGGATGTTCCTGCTTCGACCTTGACGTAGTCTTCGACAGGTTCGGCGTACGACGCGTACCCGACGATCTCCAGCGAAATATCCGGGTCGCACAGGCCGTATCTGGACCGGGGCACCGGCACGCGCAAGTCCCGCTGCGCACCGGCCCACGGGCGCTTCAGCCCCGCAGTCTCCCACGCCGACTCGCCCGCGACCGCGCCGAGGTTGTAGTCGTTGTACCGGGGAACGCCGGAAAGCACGCGTTGCTCCACGCCGCGGCCCTGATCCACGAAGAGCGCCACCCGCGTGTTGTCAAAGAACCGATCCTGAGGCGGCCCGACCCCCGGCCGTCCGGAAGGCCCGAGTTCGCCGGCGAGCAGGAGCGTGTCGCCCTCCTGCTTAAGCCCGCTGTAGTAGACGCTGCCCAGCGCGATGGTGATGATGCCCGTGTGCACCGTCAGGACGCCGATGTTCCGGAAGTTGAACTCGATCCGGCGGACGGTGGCGATGACCATGTTCATCACAAACAGCATCAGAACCAACTTCAGCGGCCACCACGAGTAGTACTCCAGTTCCGACATCTCCATGCCGGGCAGCCGGCGGAGGGTCACGGCCTGATTAGCCGCAACGAACTCGCCGAAGAACCGCAGTCCCGAGCCGGTGGAAGGCTCAAACCGCAGCGCCGGCCAGAAGACCCCGGTCCACATCCACAAGGCAACCGCCAGCGCCGCAAGGCCGAGCGCAAACGAGGCAAGAAACCGAACCGTTCGCGACGCCCTGGCAAGGATTCGCAGACCGCCCCAGACGGGTGCCGCAACCAGCAGGGCAACGGTCAATGCCAACGCCGCGGCGTAGAAGAGGTAAGTCGGAGCCAGCGCCAGCAGGCCGATCGGGACGCTCGCTGACACGCCGTAGAGGGCCACGAGCAGCAGCAGGACCACGGCCAGCGTGATGCTGCTGAACACGCGCAGCGTCCACTTCAGCGCCCGCCACGGGCCAGTGAGGTTGGCATCTTCCCACGCTCTGTTCTGCCGCCACTTGGCGCTCATGTCGGTCTCGTGGCACGGGCCTCCGGCCCGTGTCGGTGGGCCGCGGCGGTCGCCCCGGCCCAAGGTCTTGATTCTAGTCGCGCAGGCTCATTTCCCCAGCAGAACGAGTTCCGGATTCGCGCCCTTGTCGAGCGCCAACGCCAGGTTGTCCTCAGCGTCCCCGGCTCCCGGCGGCAACCGTACCGCAGCCACGCCCGCCAGCCGGTTGCCCGGCTCAAACCGGAAGAGCGACTCTTCCAAGCCCAACGCCCGTGCCCCGTTGGCTGTTGCCATTCTCAGGAGCACATCCGGCGCGACCCGGTCCCGGGCCCGCAATCGCCGCATCTCCTCCCATACGGACAATCCGGGGCGTGATGCGGGCAGGTTGATGATCGAATCGGTTCCCAGGGCCACATTCACCCCGGCCGCGATCAGATCACGATACCGATGCGGACCGAAATGCCCCTCCGCCCCGAAATACTCGCTGGCGGTCGGGCAGTACGCCACGCTCGCTCCCAACCCCGCGAACGCGCCGAGGTCCTCCCCCAGGTCGTTCACGTGGGCCGCGACGAGCGTGGCCGACCTTGGATTCCGGATCGCGTCCGCAAAGTGTCGGACCGGGGACCGACCAACCCCAAAATCAGCGAGCAGGGATTCATCCCACACCCCCACCGCCTCGAGTAGAACCCGCTGCGGTCCGGTCGCCCGGGCGATGAACTCGCGTTCCTCCGGCGTCTCGGCGAGGTGCGTCGAGATCGGCAGGCCCAACTCGCCGGCGAGCGCCAAACTCAGGCGGTAAGCGTTCGGGGATACCGTGTTGGTTGCGTGCGGTTGAAGGCCCGCCCGTACGCGGGCGGTTCCACGCGACGCCGCCTCTCGAATCACCGACTCGGCCCGCGCCCACGCGGCGCCTTCGGTTTTCCCGATCGCAAAGTACTCGACAAACGACACTCCCCAGGTTTCGGACGCGGCCAGCGCGTCGAACGCCGCGGCGTTGGCGCGGGCCATCACCGCCCCCGCAATATCCCCGACACAGACCACCCCCGACTTCAGGGACATTTCGACGCCGCATCGCACGCTCTGGGCGATTTCGACGGGCTCGATGCGGCGATTGCTTCGGACGGTGGTGACAAACCCCAAAAACCCGGCACCGGCGTCGAAGGGACGAGGCCCAATGTGCGAGAGGTCAAGGTGGGTGTGGGCGTTCACGAGGCCGGGAATAAGCACCGCGCGGGGCAGGCTCAATCGGCGGGCCGCGTTGGATTGCGGACGGGCGTCAATCCGGGCAACAGACCCGGCCGCGATTACCGTGGCGTGGGCGCGGATCGCCCCCGAGATCGGTGGGCCGGAATCCCGCAGTTCGAGCAGCAGGCTGCCGGGCGCAAACGTGCGAAACGCGTCGCATACCGTGGCGGCGTCGATCCTGAGAAAACGGGGTTCGGAAACGCTGATTTCTGGCATGCGGAAGACGGACCTGCGATTCATGGCGGAAGCCGCGGCGGGTCGATGTTGTCGTCTGCGCCCGAGGCCCAACCGCTACCATCGCGCGACCCCGGGATGGAGCGCCGGGCGCACCGCGACGAACAAAACGCCACGCGTAGGGGCGTCCAAAGCAAAGGAGTGTACGACGATGTTTGCTTCGATCTCCCGTGCCGCGCGCCTCACCTTGGCGGCGGCGGTTCTCCTCCCCGCCGTGTTCCTGACCGGATGCATCGGCCAGGGGCAGTACGACCGGCTGTACGAAACGAACCGGAGCCTGACAGCCCGGAACGCCGACCTGACGCGCGAGCGCGACGAGGCCCGGGCTCAGGCCGACCTGCTTCGCCGCAACTACGGCAATCACGCCGGTGCTATGTCCGAACTCGAGAAGCAGAACGCCGACCTCCGCAAGCAACTCGATCAGGCCTTGGCCGATTACAAGGACCTCGGCGACCGGCTCGCCTCCATGAAGTTCGGCCCGGTCGATGCCCAGACCGACCGTGCCCTCGAGGCCTTGGCCGCGCAGTTTCCTGATCTCATCAAGTACGACTCCTCCCGCGGCATGCTTCGGTTCGCCAGCGACCTGACCTTCGACTCAGGCTCGGACCTGGTCAAGGAGAACGCCAAGGCCGCACTGGGCGCCCTGGCCCAGGTGCTGACGAGTTCTTCCGCCGCCAACTACGACGTGGTGGTCGAGGGGCACACCGATAGCCAGCGGATCGCCAACCCGGCCACCGCCCGCGAGCACAAGACCAATCGGCGGCTCTCCGCTCACCGGGCCGTGAGCGTCATCGGCGAGTTGGCCACGCTGGGCGTCACCAACGAGCGCATGATGGCCGCGGGCTGGGGCGAGTACCGCCCGTCCGTTCCCAACACCACCAGCGGCAACACCCCGCAGAACCGGCGCGTGGAAATCTTCCTGGTGCGTTCCTCGAACGCCGCCGCCACGACCACTACCGAGCCCACGACGACGGTGACCCCGACGCCCGAGCCCGAAGTGGACATGAGCAAGTAAGACCGTTCATCGAGCAAGAGTCCAGCCCCCGGCCGCGTTTCGGCCGGGGCTTTTCGTTTGGGCGGGGTGCTACCCTCGCCTACCGCATGCCCGAGCCGACCGACAACTCCGCGCCCAGGTGGCTGACCACCATGCTGACTCCGGTCACGTTTCTGGCGGTGCTGGGGCACGACCTGATCGAGCGCCTGATGGGGTTCGGCCGCTTCGTGCGCTTCTGCGGTGCGGCCGGGCTGGGGATTCTGGATACCAAGGCCTGGCTGCGGCGCGACCGGCTCCTGCGCCAGTTGTATCTGATCGGTACCACGTCAATCCCCGTGCTCGCCATCACGGGCGGCTTCATCGGAATGATCCTCGCATTCGAAGGCTACCGCCAGTTTCAGTCGATCGGTCAGGAAGCGCGGCTGGGCGGAGTCATCAACCTGTCGGTGGTCAAGCAGATCGGCCCGGTGCTCGCCGCGGTCATGCTCGCGGGGCGCGTCGGTTGCTCGCTCACCGCCGAACTGGGCACCATGCGCGTGACCGAGCAACTCGACGCCATGCGGGCCATGGGCAGCGACCCCGTGCGGGTGCTGGTCGTGCCGCGGCTGCTGGCGTGCGTCCTGGTGATCCCCGCGCTCACGGTGGTATCAAACCTGTGCGGAGTGATCGGGGGATTCCTGATCACCACGCGCTTCTACGACGCGGATCAGCAGTTGTACTGGCGGTACTCCGAGGCCTTCATCTCGTGGTACGACGTCTTCAGCGGGCTGGTGAAGAGCGTGTTCTTCGGCGCGGGGATCGGCCTGGTTTCGTGCTGGAAGGGCTTCGCGTGCAAGCCCGGCGCCGAGGGCGTGGGCGAGGCGACCACCGATTCGTTCGTCACGTCGTTCATCACCATCATCATCATGAGCCTGGTGCTCGCCAAGGTGCTCAACGACATCGACTTCATGATCCACGGCGGTGTGGATTCAGTTTTTCGATGACGCCCCGACGGCGCCGACACGCTTCCGCGGCGCACACGCGAACGCCGTCGCAAACGTGCACCCGACGCCGGAGAACGCCGCCGCGGGTAGCAACCACCCCGCCGCCGTCAGCGCATCCCCGAAAAAGTTGCGAGTCGGGCCCACGGCGCCCGCCTTGGGCATCATCTGCAGCGCGGCCTGATACTGCCATGTATTCTCGTGCAGTTCGCCTTCCTTCGGACGCTTGATGCCGCTGGTGGTCGGGTACCGCAGGCGTTCGTGCGAGAAGCCCCCCTGCCGCTGGAACTCGTAGAAGTCAAAGGTCCAGTCGCGCTGCCACGCCGCGCCCCACGTCTTGGGGTCCACCCCCGCCCGCGGGGTCCGGGTGATGAGCACGAGTCGGTAGGGCGAGTCGGGCGCGTCCATCTGATTGACAAAATCCTCCGGTGCGCGCCGGCTGGCGGGCGCAAAAACCAGTATCCGCATCCAATCCTCGTGGGGAAGGAGTTTGGGGAGGCGATAGTCGCCGGGCACGGTAACGCGCAGGCGCTCTTCTGCTTCGCCGTAGCGCACGATGAGCACGGGCTGGTCGGGCATCGACCGGTCGTCGGTAAGGGTGACTCGGGCGCCGGCGAAGGTGAAGGCCGGTTCCTCGACGCGCTTGAACGCGTAGATATCGCGCGGATTCTCCTTGTGGAACTCGCCGATGCGGACGGCGATACCCCAGGCAAAGCAGCCGGTCGCGATGCCGCTGACCACCGCGACGATGATGGCATTCCGACGGGATCGTTCCATCACCGCTATCTCCACGCCGCGCCATTCCCGGCCCGGCCGACGGTCAATGCCCCCCGGCGGGCTTGGCGGGCTCGTGGCCGTCGCTCTCAGCATGTTCGCGCGCGGCGGTGTCCAGGGCGCCCGACAACCCATGCGCCCCGCGGGAGCGGTTGGCCGAACTGCCGTGCTGATCGCCGTGGGTCGCGTGCCCATGAGACACGGTCGCGGCCATGTCGATCTCGTACTGGGCCAGGGCCTGCTTCTCCAGGGCCTCGCCCTCGATCGAGGGGTTGTGTTCCTTGATCCGGTCCTTGATCTTCGCGAGGTAGCGGTCGCGGGCGGCGACAGTGATCGGCTTGCCCTGCGCGTTCCAAACCTCGTTGCCGGTCCCTCCGGCCACGATCTGGGGGGCCTTCCACGAGTAGACCTCCGAGCGGTTGAGCAGGTCCATGCCCGTAAACGCGATGAACACCGCCAGGGCCGCGAACGTCACGCCCATGATGAGCGTGTTGACGGGGTTGTCGTACTTCAGTTGCATGAAGATCGCCATGACCAGCAGGGCCTTGATCACCGCGATGGTCATGGCGCCGGCGATGTTGACCCAGTGGGGCATGACGATGTTGAAGTAGCCGCTGGCCCACTGCTCGGCCTGCGCGAACCCGACGGTGAGCGCCGTGAAGACAAGGAGAATCGCGAGCACCGCGCGGAGTTGCATCGGGCCGACAATCACGTGGTCCGCGTGCACGCCCGAGTGGTGCGGGTCGAGTTCGTCGAAGGCTTCCGGCTGGTTGTGAGACGGTGGGTGGGACATGGGTGTATCTCGAAGCCTCGCAGGATCGGTCAGTGGATGAGGTATAGCAGCGGGAACAGGAAGATCCAGATCAGGTCCACCAGGTGCCAGTACAGGCCGGTGATCTCCACCCCGGCGTAGTACGTCGGACCGTACGTGCCCTTGCCCGCCAGCCACCACACGCGCGCGATCAGGGCCATGCCGATGAGCACGTGCGCCGCGTGGATCGCCGTGCCGCAGTAGTAGATCGCCCACCACACGGGCATCCGCGGATCGACGGCGAAGGGGTAGTCAAAGAGCATGCCCGGCCGCTTGCCGCCATAGCCCTCGACGAACTGGAAAAGACCGAAAAACGCGGTCTTGCCCTCCACGATCATCGACGCGTGGTGGTGCAGCGCGGGGTCCAGCACGCAGAAGTACCCGGACCACTTGGGGATGTACTCCAGCGCAAGTTTGAGAATCACAAAGGACGCGCCGAGCAGGAACGTCACCGCAAGGTTGGCCCGGGCGCGGGCCTGCTTGCCCGTCTGGATGCAGTAGATGCTCACCGCCATGGTGTACGAAGAGATCAGGAGCACCGCCGTGTTGAACGCGCCGATCTTCCAGTCCAGCGACGACGACCCCTCGGCCCAGGCCGCGGGATACATCGAGCGGAAAAGCGTGTACCCGCAGAAAATGCCCCCGAAGAGCAGGACTTCGGTCGAGAGGAAGAGCCAGAAGCCCAGTTTGCACCCGTCGAACTCCTCGGCCTGGCTGCGCCAGTGGTGCGCGTGCGCATACCGCTGCCAGCGAGAGCGGGATTCGGGCACGGAGGTTTGCTTTGCGTCAATTGTGCTCATGCGCGTGTCTCGTCGTGTGGAGGTCGGTCAGTGCGCCGCGGTGGTCCGGAGGTTTTCCTCGGGAATCTGGTAGTCCTTGGGGTCCCAGTGGTGCGGCACGTGGGTGTCGTAGTCGTACGGCCCGCACTGCACGATCGGCTCGTGCGCGAAGTTGTGCTCCTCCGGGGGACTGTCGGCAAGCCACTCCAGCGTCAGCCCGCCCCAGGGGTTCTTGGGCGCCTTGCGGCCCGCCAGCAGGCTCTGCACGAGCACAAACAGGTGGATCAGGAACCCCACGAGCAGGATCAGCGACCCAATCGTCGAGACCTGGTGCCAGATCTGAAACTCTTGCACGTACGAGGCATACCGGCGCGGCATGCCGCGGGTGCCCATGAAGAACTGCGTAAAGAACGTGACGTTGAACCCGATGAACACCACGATTGCGCCGATCATCCCCCACCGCTCGTTGTACATCTTGCCGAACATCTTCGGCCACCAGTGGTGGATGCCCCCGATCATGGCCATGATCGTGCCGCCCATCATCACGTAGTGGAAGTGGGCCACGACGAAGTACGTGTCGTGGAGGTGAAGGTCGGTGGAGAGCGTTCCCAGCGGCAGCCCGGTGAGGCCGCCGATGGAGAACGTGAACAGGAAGATCAGCGCGTACAGCATCGGCGTGTTGAGGCTGATCGACCCTTTATACAACGTGCCGATCCAGTTGAAGACCTTCACGGCCGTGGGAATCGCCACCAGGAACGTCAGCCCCGAGAAGATTGTGCTGGCCACCTCGCTCATGCTCGTGAACATGTGGTGGCCCCACACGATGAACGAGACGCCCGCAATGCCCAGCGACGCGAACGCCACCGCCCGGTAGCCGAAGATCTTCTTGTGCGAGTGCACGCCGATGAGTTCGGAGATGATCGCCATCCCAGGGAGGATCATGACGTACACCACCGGATGGCTGTAGAACCAGAAGAAGTGCTGGAACAGCACCGGGTCCCCGCCCAGCGCAGGATCGAAGATCCCGATGCGGGTGAACCGCTCGAACGCCAGCAGCAGGAGCGTGATGCCGATGACCGGCGTCGCCAGAACCTGGATGATGGCGCTGCTGTAGATGCCCCACACGAACAGCGGCATGTCGAACCAGCCCATGCCCGGAGCGCGGAGTTTGTGCACGGTCACGATGAAGTTCAGCCCCGTGAGAATCGAAGCGAACCCGAGGATGAACGCGCCCAGAACCATCAGCACGACCTTGGGCTCACCCAGCGCCGTGGTGGTCGAATACGGCGTGTAGAAGGTCCAGCCGGTATCCACCCCTCCCAGGATGATCGAGGTGACGGCGAAGATCGAGCCCACCACGTAGATGTACCACGAAAGCAGGTTGACGCGGGGGAAGGCCACGTCCTTGGCCCCCAGCATGAGCGGCAGCACGAAGTTGCCCAGCGATCCCGGCACGCTGGGCACAATCACCATGAACACCATGATCGCCCCGTGCAGCGTGAAGAGCACGTTGTACGTGTCGTTGCCCGAGGCGATGGAGTTGGCGTCGGCCGCGCCGAACAGTTGGCCGGTGATCATCACCTTGCCCGCCCCGTCCGTCACCGCCCGCACCGGATCCAGCAGTTCCAGTCGCACCGCCAGTGCCGCGACGCCGCCCAGGAAGAACATGAACAGGATCGCGAACAGGTACATCACGCCGATCTTCTTGTGATCGACCGTGGTGGCCCAGTCAATCACGTTCGTCCAGAAGGAGCCCTTCGACTCCAGATAACTGCCGCCGTGATGGGCGTGGGGGGTGGCGTGGGTGTGTGCTGACATGGCCGTGGCTCCGTACTGCTGGACCGGCGGGCATCACCCGCCGGGGAGAGTTTCTCACTTCGTGGGCGGGGTTTCGGTCTTGGGCGCTTCGGCCGGCGTCCCGCCGGCGGGGACTTCGGTCTTGGGCGCGTGCTGGCTGATGCTCTTCATGAAGGCGATCAGGCCCTGCACCTGATCCGGGCTGACCAGCCCGCGGAAGGAAGTCATGTTCCCGTTCTCATACGTCTTCACGATCTTCTTCGCGGGCTCGAAGATCGACTCGAGGATGTACGCGTCGTCAACGACGACCGTCGTGCCGTCGGTGAGGGTTTCCGTTCGGCCGTACATGTCGAGCCACGAGGGGCCGGTGCTGCGCGAGCCGTCGAGCGTGTGGCATGAGGCGCACTTGGTCTTGAAGACCCGTTTGCCGAGTTCGATGGGGTCGGAGGGCGTGCCGATCTTCTCGAGCCAATCCTTGTACACATCCTCCGACACCACGCGAATCAGGGCCGCCATCTCCGAGTGCTGCTGGCCGCAGTACTCCGCGCAAAACACGTAGTGCTGGGTGTACGGCTTTCCCGAGAGCACCAGCAACTCGGGGTGCTTCTTGGCCTCCTCGCTTCCCGCGACGACGCTCGGGTGCTTCTTGGTTCCGGGATCACCGTCTTTCGGCCCCTCCGCGTTGAACCACACCGTCATGTACCGGTTGGGCACCACGTCCTGCTTGATGCGGAAGTCCGGCACCCAGAACGCGTGCAGCACGTCGCTGCTCTGCATCTTGAGCCGGATGTTCGTCTTCGCGGGCATGTAAAAAACCGGGATGTCGTTGAACCCGATCTTGTCCGTCATCGGAGACTGCATGCCGTTGGGGTAGCGAAGGTCCCACGACCACTTCGAGCCGATCACCTGCATCTCCACCGCATCGCCGGGAGAGACGATCTTGTCGATGTACCCCCAGAACCCCCGGAAAAAGATGTACACGAGCATCAGCGAGGGAACAACCGTCCAGATCACTTCGAGCGGCGTGTTGTGCGAGGGGCTCTGCACCGCGTCGGTGCCCGGCCGGCGTCGGTACTTGATCACCCAGTACACCATCAGCGCCATCAGCAGCACGAACCACGCCACGCAGAACCACCACAGAAACATGAACATGCTGTCGGTTTCGCGGCCGTTCTCCGTCGGCGAGGGCGATCTCAGCCACAGATCGCGCCAGAACCCATCGGCCAGCGTCGTGGAAGCGTTTTGGAACAGTCCCGTGTGCATCATGAACTCACCCCGTCGTGACCGCGCCGTGGCCCGCGCCCGGCAGATCGCCCCGTGAACCCTTCTTCTTTCGCCTGCGCAACCGCTCCGTGCCCAGCATCACACCGATCGCGCTCCCCACGATGAGCAGCGTGATCGCCCCGCCGATCTGCATGATGCGGAAGACCCGCAGCGTGTACTTTCCCGACGACTCGTCGAACACGTAGCAGAACGAGAGGAACCGCTCCCCCACCGTTCGGACCAGTTTGCCCTCCGACGCCTCCATCAGCGCCAACTTCAGGTCCCGCGCATCATCGGGGTACCCATAGAGATACCGGCTGATCCTGCCGTCGGGCGTAATCACAAACTGGCAGATCGGGTGCGAGTAGTTGCCGTCGCCCAGCCGCCTGTACCGGAAGCCCAGCGCATCCGCCAGCGCCCGGTTGCTCGAATCTTCCCCCACGTGATACCGCCAGCCCTCGCTCACCCCGGGCGTCGCCCGGCGGTCGTACGCGCTGAAGCGGAACTCCTTCGCCTGCGCCGCCCGCTCAAACGTCTCGTTGTGGTCGAAACTGAAGACCAGCGCCGTGAAGTCCACCCCCGGCGTGTAGTCGAGTTTCCCGAAGACCTCCGCCTGCTTGGTCAGCACCACGTCGCAGACCACCGGGCAACTGTAATACACCAGCGTCACCACCGCCGGCTTCTTCGTGCCCTTGAAGTAGTCCCCCAGCCGCACCGCCCTGCCCTCTTCGTTCGTGAACGTCAGTTCCATCGGCAGTGAGTCGCCGATGTGCTCCTCCACATCCAGCCCCAGCACCTGCACCGGCTTCTCGTAGTAGTTGCCCTGGGCCGGGGCGCGCGGACCGGCCACCGCCGCGGCCATCGCCGCCAGCAGCCCGCCCAGCATGTGCACCGCCCGCTTCACCGCGCTCACCTCTTCTCGTAGTTCTGCACGACCTTTCCCATCGCCTGCTCGATGGGAATCTGAACCCGATCCCCGCCCTCGGGCGCCCACGAGTACTCCGCTTTGCCGGCATGATCGCCGGTGGACAACTGCCGGTCGGAAGTTTCACGCACGCCGCGGGCTCCCTGGGAAATCCGCTGCCATGCCTCCCGCTCTTCGCGGTCGTGCTTCAACTGCGTCACGTACGAGGAGAAGTACGCTCCAATCGCGACCATGACCACGACCAGCGCGACGGCGATGAGCACGCCCCATCGCGCGATCGCGACGGTGTTGAGCACCGCCAGATGCTCGTGCTGCGGCACGCCCTCGTCGCGCGTGTGATGGTGCCACGAATCGGCGTGTTCCTGAACTCCCGGAGTGTGGTTGTGACCGGACATGCGTTCCATTCCTTCCGCGTGCCGCCCGCCCGTGCGGGCCTTCCTAGCCTGGCGAAACCAAACCGCGAACTCCACACCAAACGCCTTCTCACACGTAGTTGCGATGCTCCAGCGCCTCATCCATATACGGGTCGTTCACGGGAACCAGCGAACTCGCCGGCACCTTTACGATCAGGTACCCCACCAGCACCGCGAACAGCCCAACAATTGCCACAACGTCCACCCACAGGTGCGAGAGGATCGCGACGGGGTGATTGCTCCCCGCCTCCACCATCGGCCGCACCATGAAGTAGATGTCCGCGAAGTGCACGAAGAGGCACCACACCGCCAGCAGCCCCAGCGCCAGCGGGCTCTTCTTGACCGGCCGGAACAACCCGATCAGGAACGGCGCAATGAAGTGGCCGATCATCAGGAAAATGCCCAGCCCGCGCCACGCCGATCCGACGAACGAACGGTAGTGGAAAAAAGCCGTCTCTTCCGGGATGTTGCTGTACCAGATCAGGAAGTACTGCGAGAAGGAGATGTACGCCCAGAAGACCGTGAAACTGAAGATCAGTTTGCCCTTGTCATGGAAGTGCTCGGGCGTGACCACGCCCTCCAGTTTCCCCATCGACTTCAGCCGCGCAAACACCAGCACCAGCAGCGACATCCCCGAGAACGCCGACCCCGCGAAGTACCACACCGGCCACATCGTGCTGAAGAACTTGAAGTCCACGCTCATCAGCCAGTCGAACGACGCGAACGCCGTGCTCAACGCGAACGCCAGCATGCCCCACGCGCTGGTGAACCGCGCCTTCGCGGCCAGCGACGCGTTCGCCTTCACGTCCTGCTCCCGGCTCAGCCGGCACAGCCGCCGTGACAGGTACGTCCAGATCAGCCCGTAGCACACCGCCCGGATCACGAAGAACGCCGGGAACACCGCCCCCTTCACCGGCTCGTGCGTGTCGTGGTCCACGATCGACAGCGGCGCGTAAAAGAACGCGGCCTTGTTCTGCAGCGCGTGATCCGTGTAGTAATCCGGATTCAACCACAGGTACAGCGTGCCGTGCGTCGCGATCTCCACCCCCAGCACCGGCAGCATCAGCAGCCACGCGAACGGCAGGAAACTCGCCAGGTTCTCGGCCTGCCGCCGGATCGTCGCCGACCAGCCCGCGTTCGTCAGGTGGAACGCCATCACGTAGAACAGCCCGCCCAGCGACATCGCCAGCACGCCCATCGCGCCGATGAGGTACACCGCCACGGCGTGCTTCAGCGTCAGGCCCATCGCCCCGCTGAACCCCATGCCCAGCACCGCCAGGCCCGCCAGCAGGCCCAGACCCATCAGGCCCAGCCCCGTGCTCCGGCCCGCGCCGTACGAAAGCGAAATGTTGTCGGTGGCCAGTCTCGTTCGAGAGGCCGCGGCGGTCGTCACTTGACACCTCCCGTGGTCGGAGCGGGCGTGGGGGTTGATCCGGGAGTCGGTGTGGGGGGCGCGGGCGCCTCGGGCGACGCTGGGCGTTCTTTCTGCAGCAGGCCCGGCCGGCCGGACTCGGGCACATCCTCGATCGTGCCGCGCCGCGAGGCCTCCAAGGCCCGCACGTACGCCACGATCGCCCACGCGTCACGCTCGCTCACGGCGTGCCCGTACGCGGGCATGTTGAACTTGCCCGGCTGCCCCTCGGTGGGCTTGCCGTTGCGGATGGTGTGGAAAATCCAGCCGTCGCGGCTGCGGACGTTCCCCTGATCGAAGAACGACGCGTCATGGAAGTTGACAATCGCCGGGTTGAACCCGATGTCGGCCTCCATGATCCGGCTCTTCGCGTCGCCCTGGTAGCCGTGGCAGACCGAGCAGTAGATGTTGAACCGCTCCTGGCCGCGCTTCAACAGCGCCATGTCCACCGTCACGCTCGCGGGGATCGTGCGGACGTAGACCGGCTCGCCCTTCTCGTTGACGCCCTCCACGCCGGTGTAGAAGACGTTGTCGGCCTTCAGCAGGTCGTCGCGCTCCTGCTTCCAGTGGGCCGCCCACGGCTCATTGCCCACCGCCATGGTGCGGCCGAAGGGGACCGTTCCGGGAACCACCGGCCGCATGCTCCGGCCGTCGGCGAAGAACTCGCTGCCGGTCTGCGGGTTCCACTTCTGCTGGTCGTCGAGATCGGGGAAGAACTGGCGCGGCGGCTCGTTCTCACGATCGCCGCGGCACCCGGTCAGTCCGAGGCCGAGCACTCCCGCGCCCACCAGAATCGCGGCACTCTGGATGTTGATCGTCTTGTTCATGTGCGATTTGCCATTTGCCATGTGCGAGGTCTTTACTCTTCCACCAACTCGATGCTCGTCGCCCCGGCGTGCTCGAGCAGCGCCCGAGTTCGATCGGGATCGAACTTGCCGTCGCCGGCCTCGATGCACACGAAGAACTTGTCGTCGGAGCCCGACAGGAACCGGTCCTTCTTGAAGAGCGGGTGATGGTGCCGGGGAAGCCCGTTCAACGCCAGCATCCCGATCAGAGCCGTGAACGCCGCCGACAGGATTCCTAGTTCAAAGGTGATCGGGATGAACGCCTGCCACGAGTCGTACGGCTTGCCCTGCACCACCAGCGGGTAATCCACCCCCGACATCCAGTACTGCATCAGGAAGCCCAGCCCCGCGCCGGTCAGAGCCACAACCGCCACAAGCACGGGCAGTTTCGTCCGGGGCATGCCCATCGCGTCCTCCAACCCGTGGATGGGGAAGGGCGTGTGGGTGTCCCAGCGCGAATACCCCGCGTCGCGGACCTTTTCCGCCGCGTGGTACAGGTCGGCCGGAGAGCCGAACTCCGCGAGGATGCCGTGGATCGGCTCCCCCGCTTCCGTCACATACACGCGTCCGCTCGAGGTGGACATGTCAGTGGCCTCCGTTCGCGTGAACCGCCGCCCCGTTGTGCGCTTCGGCGTGGTGATGCGTGTGTCCGTGGTGCGGGCTGGCGATCGGCAGCACGGCCTTCAACTCGGCCATCGCGAACATCGGCAGAAACCGCATGAACAGCAGGAACAGGTGCGTGAACAGCCCCAGCGACCCCACGAAGATGCAGATGTCCACCGGCGTGGGATGGAACATGTGCCACTCGCCCGGCAGGAACGCCCGGTGCAGGCTCGTCACGATGATCACGAACCGCTCGAACCACATGCCGATCGTCACCAGCACCGACACGGTGAAGATCACCAGCGGGCTGGTCCGCATCGCCCGGTTCCAGAACACCTGCGGGCTCAGCACGTTGCACGAAATCATCGTCCAGTACGCCCACCCGTACGGCCCGAACGCCCGGTTCTTGAAGGCGTACAGCTCGAACTCGTTCCCACCGTACCACGCGATGAAGAACTCCATCGAGTAGGCGAAGCCCACCATCATGCCCGTCACCAGGATGATCTTCGCCATGTTCTCCAGGTGGCGCAGCGTGATCAGGTCCTTCATGTTCGGGTACAACTCCCGCGCGGGAATCAGCAGCAGCAGCACCATCGCGAACCCGCCGAAGATCGCCCCCGCCACGAAGTACGGCGGGAAGATCGTCGTGTGCCACCCCGGAAGGATCGACGTCGCGAAGTCCATCGACACGATCGAGTGCACGCTCAACACCAGCGGCGTGCTGATGCCCGCCAGCACCAGGTACGCCGCCTCGTAGCGGTGCCAGTGCCGCCCGCTGAACCGCCACCCCATCGACAGGAACCCGTACACCTTCGCCCGGATCTGGTCGATCCGGATCGGCACGAACGGCAGCAGCACCGGCCCGCCGCCGCCCACCGCCAACCGCAGCCGCCGATCCGCACGGTCCCGCAGCGACGCCAGGTCCGGGATCATCCCCATGTACCAGAACAAGAGCGACACCGTGCCGTACGTCGAGATCGCGAACACGTCCCACAGCAGCGGCGAGCGGAAGTTCGGCCAGATCGCGTTCGCGTTCGGCACCGGCGCCAGGAACCACGCCATCCACTGCCGCCCCACGTGAATGCCCGGGAACGTCGCCGCACAGATCACCGCGAAGATCGTCATCGCCTCCGCCGAGCGGTTCACCGCCGTCCGCCACTTCTGCTTCAGCAGGCACAGGATCGCCGAGATCAGCGTCCCGGCGTGGCCGATGCCGATCCAGAACACGAAGTTCGTGATGTCCCACGCCCAGTCCACCTGGTTGTTCAGACCCCACGTCCCGATCCCCGTGATCACCAGATACAGGATGAACGCCCCCATCATCGCGGCCAGCCCGCCCGTCGCCGCCGCCGCGAAGTACCACCAGCGCGGGGGCTTGCTCTCGACATACCCGCAGATGATGTCGGTGATCTCCTTGAACGAGCGGTCGTTCAGGACCAGCGGCGAGCGCACGCCGGGGGTGTCGATGAGCGTCCCGTCGCCCGTCACCGGGTCGGGATCGCGTCCGCCGGTCGGGCCGCGGACGATGCCGGCCAGGCGCTGCGCCGTGACTTCATCGGGGTGCGGATGCGTCGTCATGCGTGACTCCGGGAGAGGACGTTGAGTGACAGGGCATACCCGCGGTCCTCCCGCTTCTTCTGCCCGTCGAACCGGAAGGCGTGACCGTCCGGCTTGGCGTGTTCATCCTGCCCGCCCTCGTGCCCGCCGCCATGATGGAACGGATCCTCCCACGAGGCCTTCCGCTCGGCGCTGCACAGGGCCGGATTCGGGTTCATCACCCGCACCATGTGGCTGGTCCGGGGGCGAGTGTTCAAATACCCCAGCAGCGAGTAACTCCGGGCGTGCTCGCGGGTCTTCCGTACGCGGCTGGATTCATCGAGCGAATCGCCGAACGTGATCGCGTCGCTCGGACAGGCCTGCTGGCACGCGGACTGAAAGTAGCCCTCGGGAATGTGGTCCATCCCCTGTAGTTTGGTGTCGATCCTCGCCGCGTTGATCCGCTGCACGCAGTACGTGCACTTCTCCATCACGCCGCGCGACCGCACCGTCACGTCCGGGTTCTTCTGCATCCGGCTGATCTGGTCGAGTTTCTGCCGCAGGCGGGGCGGGATGAGGTTGGGGTTGAGTTTGTTGTACGCGCCGCTGCCGGTGATCCCTTCCTGCCCCGGCACCGCGCCGCCCGCATCGTCCAGGAACTCCTTGAAGTAGTAGTCCCCGTTGAACTTCGTCACCCCGTAATCGAAGAAGTTGAACCGGCGCACCTTGTACGGGCAGTTGTTCGCACAATACCGCGTGCCGATGCACCGGTTGTACGTCATGTAGTTCAGCCCCTCCGGCCCGTGCACCGTCGCGTTCACCGGGCACACCACCTCGCACGGAGCGTTCTCGCAGTGCACGCACGCCACCGGCTGGTGCAGCATCGCCTCGGGCTTGTCCATGTCGCCGGTGAAGTAGCGGTCCACGCGGATCCACGTCATCTCGCGGCCCTTCGCCACTTCTTTCTTGCCGACCACCGGAATGTTGTTCTCCGCCTGGCACGCGATCGTGCAGTTTCCGCACCCGTTGCAGGTCGTCTGGTCGATCGTCATCGCCCACTGCGGGCGGCTGGCGAACTCCGGCCCGGTGTTCTTCTGGTATGCCGGGCCCTGCGGGTTGCCCGGCTTCATCGCCTTGGGGTCCGGGTCGGCGGGCGTGCGGTTGAACGGATTGGAGTACAGCGACAGGTTCGGAGGCGTGTGCCCCAGTTCGCCCAGGCTCTCCGCAAAGTTCAGTTCCTTGACCTTGTCCTGATTCGCGTAAAACGTGTCCACCGCCTTCTGGACGTGGTCCGCGTGCTTGTTCCATGCCGGCAGGTCCACGCCCCGGACGATCGACGCCCGGTCGTTCATCGACCAGTGGTTCTGCGTCGAGGCGATCATGTGCTCGCCGTCGGTCTTCGTGACCTTCACGCCCCCCACCGCACGTGCCCCGGATGCCGGCAGCACGCCGTACATGTTGAATCCCACGCCGTCGCCCACGCGCCCGGCGTGCTCGCGCCCGTATCCCAGCGTGCACAACAGCGTGTTGTCCGGCATTCCCGGCAGGATCCACGCCGCGGCCTTGATCGTGCGGCCGCCCAGCGCCATCTCGATCACCCGCGCGGTCGGATACTTGGGCTTCGTGTAGATGCCGCTCATGTCGTCGTCACGCGACCAGCCGGCCGGCGAAACGCCCAGGGCCTCCGCCGTTTTCGGGCTCATCAGCACGGGGTTGTCCCACACCACGCGCGTGCCGGTTTCGGGCAGTTCCTGCAACCAGCCGACGTTCGCGTAACGCCCGTCATGCAGGTGGCCGACGACGAAGGCCGCCTCCAGCGACTCCTTCGTCGGAGCGGCGCCGATTTTCAGCCCCGCAAGCGCCGCGCCGATGGCGGCGTAATCGGCCTTGGGCGTCTCAGCCGCGCGAGCGCTGTTCGGCACCACTCCGTCGTGCAGAATCCGCCGCCACGACTTCTCGAAGTCCGCCGCGGACTGGTTGAACGTCGTGCGCCAGTGCTCGCGCACGATGTCGTACCCATCGACCTTCGCGCCCGCGTCGTCCTTGGCGAGCAGCGTCAGAAACTCCAGTTCGCTCAGCGCCGGCTCGTACAGCGGCGCGATCATCGGCTGCACCGGCGCGACCGTCCCGTCGTCCGCCACGGTGTCGCCCCACGACTCCAGGTACGTCGCGGCGTTGAGCATCCACGTCGAAGCCATCGCCGTCTCGGTCATCTCGACGCTGAGCGTGACGGACTCGGCCTTCGCGAAGGCCTCCGCGAACCCGGTCTCCCCGGGCGCGTCGTACACCGGGTTCGCCCCGACGCACACCACGGTCCGAACCGCGCCGGACTTGATCGCCGACGCCAGGCCCGCGATCCCCGCCCTCGAATCAGCCGCCTCGTCAGCCCCAAGCGCCTTGTACGAAACCGAAACGCCGACATTGCCCAGCGCCGCGTTCATCGCCGCCACCAGCGCATGCACCTCGGGCGGCTGCGTGGCGCCGGCGACAAGCAACGTCTTGCCGCGGTTGTTGGGCTCCATCAGGTCCTTGGCGCACTCCGCCAGGAACGTCTGGGAATGGCCCGAAAGATCTTCGCCCGCCGGAACACTCATCGACGCGATCGCCCCGGCAAGCCCCTCCGCCCCCGCCGGACTCCCGCTGGCCGGGAGGATGCGCTTGGCCAGTTCCACCGCGAACGCGGCGACGCGCGACGGCGCCAGCGCCAGGCGATGGTCGGCCTGTCCGCCGGTGATCGAGAACCCGCTCTCAACCGCATACAGGCGAGACATCGAGTCGTTCTTCTCGAGCACCTCGCGGCTCTTCGCAAAGCCGCGGGCGTTGGTCAGTTCGCCCCGCTCCCGCGTCAGGAAATCGCGATCCAAGGACACGATGACGCGAGTGTTGGCCTTGCTGATGTTCAGCACCTCTCGCATCGCACGGCCAAATGCGATCTTCGTCCCCAGCACGCTCGCCCGATCTTCCGTCGCCGAGTAATCCACCCACGTCGCCTTGGGAAACTTCGCCGCAAGCGACGCGCACGCCGCGCGGCGCGTGAGGCTGGCCGCCCTGCCCACGACAAACGCGAGCCCCTCGCCCCCGTTCGCCGCGTAACCCGCAAGGTGTTCCTTCGCCCACGCGCGGAAGTCGTCCCACGTCGCGGAAACCTGCCCGCGGACCGGGTTCTTGTACACCGGGTTCTTGAGGCGGTCCGGGTCGTACAGGCTCATGATGCTCGCCAGCGCCCACGTCGAGACCTTGCCGTTGTTCACCGGATGAAGCGGGTTGCCCTCGATCTTCGTCGGCCGGCCCTCGTGCGTTTCGACCAGCAGGCCCTCCGCGCCGCCGTCAGGACGCGGAAAACTCGTCGCGTAGAACAGCGGCTTGCCCGGAATGATGTCCTCCGGCACCGTCCGCGAATACGGCATGATCTTGTGATCGGGCTGACGGCACCCGGGAATGCTCGCGGCCCCCGCGAGCGCCAGCGACGCCCCCATCAACTTGAGAAACCCGCGTCGCGACTCGCCCGACCCGTCGTCCTCGCCCTCGGCGCGCGACAGTTCCGACGCGCCCGCGGGAAACTCCCGCTCGATCCAGTCGCGAAACTCCCTGGTGTCGGCCAGGTCCTCCGCGCTGCGCCACACCGGCGCTCCGTTGACCGTGCCGGCGTGCCGGGCCACGCGGGCAAGTTCGGCCTTCGTGGCCTGGCGCTTTTCACCCTTGGTCGTCGAGGGGCATTGATCGTGGTTGCTCATGGGTGGCTCGGTCGTCTGATCGTCGGTCGTCCGTTCGTCGGGGTGACAGGCCCTGGGGGCCGGGGGCTTCTCGATGCACCGCCAGATCTCCCAAGACCTGACGCCCCGAACTCCCCTTGCCTCGCTAGTAGTGGCACGCCCCGCAGTTCTGGGGCGGTGAGTTCTTCAACGCGTCAACCAGGGTCTTGCCCGCGGCCACCGCGCTCGCGGCGCCGTTCGCTCGCTCCGCCAACTGCGCCTCGACCCAGTTCAGGTTCGTGACCTGGTCCTTCGGCACCAGGTTCTGCTCGGGATTGCGGTGGCAGTCCAGGCACCAACTCATCGAGAGCGGCTGCGACTGGTACACCACCGGCATCGTGTCGATCCGGCCGTGGCACGAAAAGCACGACACCCCCGCCGCAAGGTGCGCCTGGTGCGGAAAGTTGTGCACATAGTCCGGCACCTTGTGCACACGCCGCCACGGGATCGACGCGTCCGCGGCGTATGCCTCCCGGATGAAGTTCGTCCTCTCCTTGTGCACCTCGGAGGTCGTGTACAGCGTGATACGATCCTCCGCGTGGCATCCGTTGCAGGTCGCCACATTCGGGATGTTCGCCTCGTACGACTTCTCAACCTTGGTGTGGCAGTAACGGCAGTCCATGCCGAGTTTGCCCGCGTGGATCTGGTGATTGAACCCCGCCGGCCCGGGCTGCACAGGCATGTAGCCCACGTTCCAGAACTTCGGGGTCGCGTAATACCAGAAACCGCCGACCACCCCCGTTAAGCCGAGGAGACCGCCGATCGCCGACACCGTTGGGAACAAGTTCATCCACTTCGGGAAGATCGCCGACACCGACACCTTCCTTCATGGGCGCCGCACGCCGCCCGCCAGGGTTCGTCCGTCGATCGAAAGTGATTCCAACCCCAAGTCAGACCCACAAGTCCGCAAACATACCACAAACACTGCGGTCAGACTGGAATCATTCTCGCGACGCCGCAATTTGGACTGGGATGACCTACCCTGTCAAGCCCCGTTTCCTGTCAAGCCGCAATTGAGACTGATTCTCAGTAACGTTCGCCGGAGGCCCTCATGACAACCGGGAACTCCCGTCCGCTCCTCCCGCCCATTCTCGTCTCCGGCTTTGTCGCGTCCATCGGCCTCTGGGTCCTCTGGTTCGTGACGCACCTTCCGTGGCTTCATCAATCAGAATCGATCAACATTCCGATCTTGCTGGGCTATTGGGGCCTGGCATTTGTGGTCGCCGGGTTCAACGTCGGCCCAGGCCGGGCGTGGAAAGTCGGCGTCGGCGCCGGTCTGGTTTCCGCGCTCGTCGGCCTTCTCGCGCTGGGAACCAAACTTCGCGCGGAAGTTCAGGGAGGCGGGCCCGCCGACCCCACCCTCCACCCGTCCACGGCGCTCATCGTGCTCGGATTCCTGGCGACCGGAACGCTCCTCGGCGCGGCCGGAATGGCCCTGGGCGGAGCCCTCGCCCCCAAGTCTCGCGCCACCCAGCCTGAACCGGACTGGCTCTCCCGCTTTGCCTGGGTCACCTGCATCGCGGCCGCCCCGCTGCTCTTCGTCGGCGGACTCGTCACCAGCACCGACTCCGGCATGGCCGTGCCCGACTGGCCCAACACCTTCGGCAGCAACATGTTCCTCTACCCCTTGGGCCCGAGAAGTGCGCCCAACGTCTACCTTGAACACTCCCACCGGCTCTTCGGCACGCTCGTAGGCCTCACCTCCATCGTGCTGACCTGCTGGGTATGGCTTTCAAACCAGCGGTTCTATGTCCGGGTCTACGCGATCGTCGTCCTCACCCTGATCATCGCCCAGGGCTTGCTGGGCGCGATGCGGGTGATCCAGAATGACCGAATCTCCGCCCTGGTCCACGGCGTGATCGCCCAAGTCATCTTTGCCGGGCTCATCGCGCTGGCGATCTATCTCTCTCCTTCATTTCGCGGGCTCTCCGCGATCCTCCCGCCCCCGCCCGCCCGCCGCATCAAACTCTTCGCCACCGCTGCCATGCACACCATGCTGGTCCAACTGGTCTTCGGCGCCATGTACCGGCACCTCCGCAGCAGCCACGTCCTGTGGTCGCACGCGGGATTCTCCGTCGTCGTGGTCGTCGCCGCCATCCTCGCCGGCTTCTCCGCTCACGCGTTCATGAAGGACGCCGCCAACCTCCCCGCGGCCGCGAAAACCCTCCGTCGTGGCGGGACCTGGCTCATCGTGGCGGTCGGCTTCCAGTTCCTGCTCGGCTGGTTCGTCTTCATGACCACCGCGGGCCAGAACCGGCGGCCCGAATCCGTGCCCCAGGCCGTAATCCGCACCACCCACCAGGCCAACGGCGCCCTGCTTCTCGGGCTGACCACCGTCGTGTTCGTCATGGCGAGGCAGGCCAACCGCCTCGCCAAGCGCGCCACCAAACCCGCCGGCTAGCCCGCGGAAGTCCTTCCCGAACCGGGCGAATTCCGATAGATTGGTGTAGCGCCGCGGCCAGGATCGGCAATCATGACCGGAGGTGGTCGTTTCGCTGGGCGACTGTCCCAAGGAGTGGGTGCAATGCGCCAACCCGAAACCCAGAGTCCCAGGCCATCGCCCGCCGCGGCCAAGGCCGTTCTCAAAGACGACGACAAGATCGAACGCAGCCTGCGCCCGATCAAGAAGCAGGACTTTAAGTACGAACAGGCCCGCCACCTCCTGTGGCGCGCCGGCTTCGGCGGCAACGAAGCCCAGATCCGCTACCTCGCCGACCTCGGCCCGGAAAAATCCGTGGACCTGGTCGTCAACTACAAGTCCGCGGATGCGCCCTGGCCCAAGGAAGAAACCTTCGACAACGACATCATGCGCCCGCCGACCTCGGACGAGCGCGAGATGTACCGCCGCGCGCAGCGCGCCCAGGACGAGGAAACGCTCGCCAAGGTGCGCCTCGAACGACAGCGACGCGAGCAGCAGGACCGCCAGCAGATCGCCGAAGTCCAGAAGTGGTGGCTCAAGCGCATGATCGAAACGCCCAACCCGCTCGAAGAGAAGATGACCCTCTTCTGGCACGGGCTGCTCGCCACCAACTACCGCACCATCGAAAACTCCTACCACATGTTCCTGCAGAACCAACTCTTCCGCAAGCACGCGACCGGGAGTTACGCCGACCTCATGTACGCCCTCATCCGCGATCCCGCGATGATCGCCTACCTCGACAACAACGACAGCCGCAAGAACCACCCCAACGAGAACCTCGCCCGCGAGATCATGGAACTCTTCTCCCTGGGCATCGGCAACTACACCGAGAAGGACATCAAGGAGGGCGCCCGCGCCCTCACCGGCTACACCTTCGAGGACGACCAGTTCACCTTCCAGCGCAACAACCACGACAACGGCCAGAAGGTCATCCTCGGCCAGGCCGGCTCCTTCGACGGCGACGGCTTCGTCCGCATCATCCTCGCCCAGCCCGCCTGCTCCCGCTACATCGCAAGGCGCCTCTACCACTTCCTCGTCGCCGACGTCCCCACCGACGAGCGCGGCGGCGACAAGGACATGCCCCCCGCCCAGCGCGCCGTCCTCCGTCAGATGGCGAGCATGCTCGCCTCCGGAAACTACGAACTCAAGCCCGTGCTCCGCAAACTGCTCCTGAGCGAGCACTTCTACGAACCGCAGTTCATGAACGACCAGATCAAGTCTCCGGTACAACTCGTCGTCGGCGCCTGCCGATCCCTCAACACCCCCGTCCGCGATCTCACCATCCTCAACGACGCCCTCGACCTCATGGGCCAGCGCATCCTCTTCCCGCCAAGCGTCAAGGGCTGGGAAGGCGGCCGCGCCTGGATCAACACCTCCACCTTCTACGTCCGCCAGAACATCCTGGCCTACCTCATCGCCGCCCGCCGCCCGCAGGGCTACGCCTCCGGCGACGATTCCCAGAAGTTCGACGCCATGGCCCTCCTCGAGCCCTACGGCCCCGAATCCGCCGTCGGAAAAGGCGAGCCCCAGGCCGTGGTCGAGGCCCTGCTCCGTGTCGCCCTGGGCTGGTCCCCCTCACAGGGCGTCGAAACCCTCCGCACCTACCTCGCCGCACGGAACAACGAAGTCACCAACGACTCCGTATCCGGCATGCTCCTGCTCATCACCGCCATGCCCGAGTATCAGTTGTGCTGATTGCGGATCGCCGAAACAGATTGAAATCGCAAATGGCAAAAAGCAAATCGCAAATCAGAAAGCGCCGGCAACCACGAATGGCCCCAACACGCCGTTCCGAATCTGCCATTTGCCATTTGCCATTTGCCATGTTCCCCGCATTTGCCATTTGCGATTTGCTATTTGCTATTTCTCCACCCGGAGCCCCCCAATGAACCACAGCCCCAACCCCTACACCCGCCGCGAGTTCCTCAAGGGCGGCCTCGTCATGGCCTCCGCCGCCGCGACGCTCCCCGCGTTCCTCAACGCCTCCGCCCTCGCGATGAACCGCGCCCTCGGCGGCCTCACCTCGCTCCCCGGCGTCCCCGACGACCACATCCTCGTCGTCGTCCAACTCGGCGGCGGCAACGACGGCCTCAACACCGTCGTCCCCTTCTTCGCCCCCGAGTACTACAAAGCCCGCCCGGGAATCAACATCCCCGAAGCCCAGGCGCTCAAACTCTCCAACGCCGACGGCGTCGGCCTCCACCCGCAGATGGCCGCGCTCAAGGACATGTACGAAGACGGCCTCGTCACCATCTACCAGGGCGTGGGCTACCCCAACCCCAACCGCTCGCACTTCAAATCCATGGACATCTGGCACACCGCCGACACCACCGCCACCGGCGACGGCTGGCTCGGCCGCTACTTCGACGCCGAGTGCTGCGGCTTCGGCAAGGGCGAGTCGGGCAAACCCGACGCCCCCGAAAGCCAATCCGGCGGCCCCCCGGGCATCGCCATCGGCCGCGGCGCACCCCTCGCCATGGAAGGCCGAAAGATCAAGCCCGTCGCATTCGAGAGCGCCGATCTCTTCAAGTGGTCCGCCTCCGACATGAACAAGGACCTCCGCGACGGCTACCAAGCCCTCAACTCCCGCGAAACCGGCGACGGCAACGCCAAACGTCCCGACTCCAACGCCGCCTTCCTCCTCCGCACCGCCCTCGACGCCCAGGTCTCCAGCGACATGATCCGCAAGGCCGTCGCCGCGCGACCCAAGACCCAGTTCCCCGCCTCCGACCTCGGCCGCCAGTTGTCCATGATCTCCAGCATGATCGGCGCCGGCCTCAAAACCCGCGTCTACTACGCCAGCATGGGCGCCTTCGACACCCACGCCGGACAAGGCGGCCCGCAAGGCCGCCACGGCCAACTACTCAGCCAGTTCTCCCAGGCCGTCAAGGCCTTCTACGCCGAACTCAAGGCCCAGGGCAACGATCAGCGCGTCATGTCCATGGCCTTCTCCGAGTTCGGCCGTCGCGTCGGCCAGAACCAATCCCAGGGCACCGACCACGGCACCGCCGCCCCCACCTTCCTCTTCGGCCCCATGGTCCGCCAGGGCGTCGTCGGCGAACACCCCTCCCTCCGCGACCTCGACGAAGGCGACCTCAAATACAAGATCGACTTCCGCTCCCTCTACGCCGGCATCCTCGAGGGCTGGATGAAGGCCGACAGCACCGCGATCCTCGAGGGCAAGTACGACGCCCTGCCGGTGTTGGCGAGCGCGGCCGCAAGCCCCGCAGCGCGAGTTAAAGGCCGCTGACGCAATCACTTGGCATTCGGGCGTTAATCTGGCGAACCTGGTAGATCCGGGCGAGGACGCCATCCCCTTTCCGCCTCTGTTCCAGAGCGACAACTCTCGTTTTTCCATTGACACGCCCGCCCCATTCGATACGCTGAACTTTCGTGAGGAGACCACGCTGTTCTGGCGTGCGACGGCCCAATCTCGCGGGGCCAGGGCAAGGCGGCTCACATTCAAGGTGCGGTTCGGGGCATGCCCCCAATGCGCGCATTCGACTCCGCGTGTGTGGTACGCGCGGGGACGGAGAGTGTGTGCCGGTTCGCGGCCAGAATGGAGACGAGACATGAGAACTTTGATGTACGCGGCAATGTCGTGCGCGGCCATTGCCGCCTCCGCACAGGGCGACGTCCTTTGGGACACCGGCGCTCCCCACCCCGTGGTCTTCAACGGAACCCCCACCTATCTCGGGTACACCTCCGGCAACGCCGGAGCCGGCCTCGAGCAGCGCTGGGCCGCCGTGCCCTTCCGCATCCCCGCGGGCGGCGCCACCGTCACCCAGATCGACGTGGACTACTTCATCGCCGCCGGCCAGGAACCCACCGGCGTGACGTTCGTTGTGTGGGATCGCGCGGGATTGGCCGCGCCCACCACCATGGTTACCAGTTTCTCCATGCCCCTGGCCATCCCGACCGACGACCCCCGCATCCCCGCGGCCGATCTGTACCTGAACCAGTACTCCGGCCTCAGCCTCGCCCTCGCCGGCGGTGACTACTACCTCACCGTCTACGGCGACGGCGACCCGGGCGTTGGCACCATCGCCTGGCTCACCGGCGGCGACCTCCAGGACGAAAGCCTCGAGCAGGGTTTCATGTGGCGCTCCGCCCAGTTCCCGTCGCCCGGATTCCAGCCCTACAACCCCGCGGCCATCCAGCCCGACGTGGGCCAGGACCCAGATGATCCGTGGAACCCGTCCATGACGATCTACGGCGACCCGATCCCCGCCCCCGCGAGCCTCGCGCTCCTGGGCATCGGCGCGGTCTTCGCCCGCCGTCGTCGCTGATCTTTCGATTCGTGTTTCTCCTTGAGCCGCCCGCGCCATCGCGCGGGCGGTTTTTTCATCGGGTGACAGGGTGCTCCTGACCTGCCCCCCAAATCCTGATCCAGGCCTATGAGAGTCCCGACGGTCGCCGGGAGCGACCAGGAGACTCTCGATGAAACGGACACGGCACACACCGGAACAGATCGTGACCAAGCTGCGGGAGGCCGACGCCATG
>CAJPFG010000022.1 GCA_905339235.1 Phycisphaerales bacterium | reverse complement strand
GCGGGGGTGGCGCTCCCGTCCAGCCCGCTCTCCGACTGCGCGTTCATCTGCTGCGCCGACGCCTGCAGCTCGCTCCCCCCGCTCCCGGCCATCATCTCCTGCATGCTGGAGACGGGGTCAACGTACACCTCCTGAATCCGCTTCGCGGATGCGCCATCTTGCGCGGAAGAATCTATTTTTTCTTCGCGTACCGCGGCAGGCGTCGCACGCTCCGCAGATCGATCCCGTCCAGCAGCATCGCCAGCTCGCTGGCGCGGAGTTCCACCGACGCCGCGTCGCCGGGAATCCTCGGGAACCTGAACACGCCGACCTCCAGCCGCTTGTACCACAGCGCGTACCCGTCCTTGTCCCAGTAGAGCGCCTTGAGCCGGTCGCCCCCGCGGGAACGGAAGAGGAAGAGGTGCCCCGAGGTGGGGTCCTGGTCCGTCACCCGCCCGGCCAGGTCCGCCAGGCGGTCGAACCCGCACCGCATGTCGGCGGGGTGGGCGGCGAGCCAGATGCGGACCGGCGCGGCGCGGTCGAACTGGGCGAGCGAGGGCAGGCCGATCACGAAGCCGCTCCGTCCGCCGCGGCGGCGCCGACGCCTCGCTCGAGCGTCTCGATTACGTCCAGCAGACGCGGATCGAAGCCGGGACCGACGAGAACCCGCCGCGTCCCCGGCCCGGCGGCCCCGAGCACGATCGTCACGCCGCGCTCTTCGGGACCATCGGCGGGAGTGACCATCGCCTCGACGAACACCGGCGCGGGCGTCGCGGCACGCGGCGCCGCCGCGGCCGACGCCAACCGCCGCTTCCACGGGTAGAAGGTCGAGACCGCCAGGCCGCGTCGCGCGCAGAACGCCGCGACGGTCAGCCCGCTCGCCGCCTGCGCCCGAACGATCCGCGCCCACCGCGCCTGCGTCGATTCGAATGTGCTCATGCACGAGATCTTCGCCGCCGCCACGCCGTCGGCAAGATGCGGTTCGTTCACCGCTCACAGACGGATGCGGGTGGCGGGCCGCTGGAAGATCCAGCAACTTGCCGACATCGCGCTGGCCACGCTGAACCTGATCCCTGATCCGGATGCCCGGGCGGTCGCATCACGGACGGAGTGTTTAGATAGATGCAAACAATTCCGCGATCATTCCACGTATCCCCTCACTCAAAGTGGCTTCTATCACGGCTTCCCCATTAGATCGTGGCCCATCTTTTTGTAGCACGACCGTGGCACTTCTGATAGGGGTCCTCCAGTCGGCATAGTCCGCGGCAATCGCCTGCAGTGCACGACTCGCTCCAGTCACGCCCCCATAGACTCGCACAGATACCCGCGGCTCGGGTTGCACTGCCGAGAATCGCACTGCTGCATGTTTCTCATCGCGCCAGACCAAGATTGATTGCCTTCGGTCACCCCGCACACAATCCCAATGGCCGGCATATCCATTGTAAGACTCTAGCATTGACACACAGCGATGCGTCAAAGGGCCCGGCACTCGGTCATACACAGTCCCACACATATTAATGTGCACTATCGCACTGGCCGGCGACAGCAAGCACTCACGAACTTCTGCGGGCTGGTTATCTATTTGGCCCAACGCGGCATGTACCAGGTTACACCGGATAAAAGACGCACCACCGATATTACACGCGCTAAGGTTCGACCGCGATAGTCGTGCTCCAACCAGCTTTGATCCCTCGAACGACGAGCCGCACAGATGAGTGCCCGCAGCATCAAACTCAGTCAAATCAGATCCACGGAATGAGTTGTCCGTACACTTTCCTGGGATCTCATTGCCTACGATGGATCGTGTAAGGTCCGCGCTCTCAAAATCGCACTTGCACACATGGCCACGGAAGTATGTATCTCGAAGTTGCGATGCGCGGAATGAGCAACTGTCGACCAAAGAGAACCTAGATCGCGTGGCTACTATAGACCCAGCATCACACTGAACCAATGCTGGAAAAATAGCTCCTTCGGCACGAACACCGTGCAGATTCGATCTGGTCAGACGTACACCCGCCAGTCGGAGGCCGGATAGGTCGACACCAGCTAGGTCTGCTCCCTCAAGTTCTGTCTTTGCTCCAGATGCCAAGGCCAAGTCTATCGCACGCTGGCGAGCTGCGGCGTCGCCGGCCTGCTTCAAGCACTTGATCAGTGTGTCCATATGGCTACCTATTAAATACTGTTTCACTCAAAATCTGCTTCGCGTACTCTATCATAGATGCCCTGTCCTGCCAAGTAAACGCTTTGTTCAACTGCGCCTCTTCCATAGTCACGTGCTCTATTGTTTCAAGAACATGCTCCTTTATGCGAGGATGATCGAGCGTGTGGCTTCTGTACTCATCTTGGCATACCTTAACAAAGTTCTTCACCCAGCTGCGCTGTGCGACTGAATTGCGAAGTGGAATGCTTCCGTAACTGTTATGGACCAGAATCCCGTTCTCGCCAACACAATATGTATGATCACCATCGACCTCTAGGTTGTATACATACGCAGGAGGCCCTACGCGCTCAGTTCGCTGCACCTGAATGGAATCAAATAGCGTTCGAAATGTTTCGCCTTGCACCAAATCGTCCACAGGTGTCCATCCGCGGTTTTCAGAGTAGAATAGGTGGTTTCCGGTGACGACTATGGGGTTACTTGACGGTCGTTCACGTACAACTTTCTAATATTTCTTGCCAACCTCCGAAATGTGCTGAGGACGATCCGACCAGGTCCGGGTACAACTCTGGGGCATGCTTCGATCGATAGCACCCGTGCGATACCTTCTATCCCCATCTCTGGCATGTCGTATGGGATACCGGTACCAGCTTCGATCCCCCAAGCCTCGATCCAGTGAACTGGCTTCAGCGTGTGAATGCAGATGACAGCACCGGGATAGCTGTTGTCAGGCATTTCTAGGCCCAATAGCCTCCATTCGGATTCCCTTACGGGCAATGTCTCAGTTGATTGAGTGTCAGTCAACACACGCGCTCCCACGCATAGCAGTTGAATTGGGCAAGGCCCAGTTGGGGTCCATACTTGCGTATCTGCGGCGAAGCAGGCGCGACCTGTCATTGCACCGCCCACGGCCCCTAAGATGGCACCCCACGCCATGTCTTCGGCCAGTTGGGACGGATTAATGGTGCCAGTTTCATAGAGCTGGTCAAGGCCGCTGTAGATGCCTGCGCTCGCGGCTCCGCCAACACTATGAGCCGAAATAGAAGCGAGAAGCCCAGACGTTGAACACGCAAACGCGGATTGCGCGAGACCGATTCCCGGTGCGAGTTGCGCGGCGATGGCCCCCCCTAGTAAACCAGCAACACCCCCGATCGCTGCACCCATGAACATTCCTTTCAACCCCTCCCATGCTCGATCGGTTAGCGGTGCCTCTCGATGTTTGTTGAATCCCTTAATTGCACCTCCAACTCCGCCGAACACCATCCCCATCAGCATACCCCGTTGAGCGGTTGACCAGGCCAACTCGCTAAGCCCCATAAATGTTCCAAAAGGATCCTGGTTGATCCAAGAGTTTCCGCCAAGGTACTGATAGAGGTTCGAGCCGTCTTGGAACCGGCCATCAAGGTCAAACGGTGACATAACTGCCGACGATGTCTGACCGTTGAATGCCGCGAAGGCCACCAGCGTAAGCGCCGTGGCGTTGGGGTCCATCTGCATGAACCGCCCGAACTGCGGGTTGTACGCCCGGTTGCGGTTGTGGTAGATGCTGTGCGCGAAGGGCACCAGGCGCGGGGTTTGCTCGGCCGAGGCGCCCGGCACGGCGGACTCGGCCACTCCGACATCCAGTCTGTCAAAGAACAACCCCTTGTGCCCGCAGTGCATGAACGGGTGCGGGGCGAGGTGGTCGGCGCTGAGCACCGAGCCGTAGGCATCATACGTCCACTCGCTTCCTCTCCCATCCCATCCCCCTCCGTGAACTCCGTGGTGAAGCGTCTTCCCGGACTTCCCTCGGCTTCGGAATCAGCAGTTGCACTGGCCAAACACCCGCTTTCATGGCACAATACGACCTTCGGGTCCCTAAGCGGGAACCGGACTCGGTCGGGGGTCGAACGGTCTTCACCGCGGCGGGTTCGTCGCGGGTTTTTGGCATTGGCTTCTCAGGGGTGACTCATGCGATCCAACCTGCTCGCTCTCCTCGCCGCGGCCGCGCTCGCCGGGCCCGCCGCCTTCGCCCAGCAAACGCCCCCGGCGGGGCCTTACCACGGCCACAAGGTCGTGCGGGTGACCGTGAACGACCACGACCAACTCGCCCAG
The DNA here is from genome assembly GCA_905339235.1 of Phycisphaerales bacterium. Taxonomy (GTDB): domain Bacteria; phylum Planctomycetota; class Phycisphaerae; order Phycisphaerales; family UBA1924; genus RI-211. The sequence continues at coordinate 14,430 of CAJPFG010000022.1, read as the reverse complement.
GCCCTCGACATCGCCGTCACCGCCTGGAACTGCCGCATCGGTGTCGGGCCGATCGATCTCCAGGTGACCGACGAGCAACTGGCCGCGCTGCGGGGCCTTGGGCTTGAGCCCGTCGTCATCATCCCCGACGTGCAGGAACTCATCGACCGCGAGGAAGCGGGCATGGCCGCGGCCCGGGCGCAGGCCGACGCCGCGTGGTTCAGCACCTTCCGCACGCTCCCCGAACTGCACGCGCGGCTCGACTACTACCAGACGAACTACTCGAACATCGCGAGCACCTTCATCGCGGGCCAGACGCTCGAAGGGCGCAACATCAAGGGCGTGCGGATCACCGGGCCCGACCTCCCCGGCAACCCCCGCGCCACCCGCCCCGCCATCATCTTCAACGCCTGCCAGCACGCCCGCGAGTGGGCCACGCCCATGACCGCGATGTGGATCGCCGACCGGCTCATCGAGAGTTACGGCACCGACCAGCGCCTCACCGACATCGTCAACAACCTCGAGGTGATCGTCATCCCCGTGGTCAACGGCGACGGCTACGAGTTCACCTGGACCGCCGGCAACCGGCTCTGGCGGAAGAACCGGCGCGACAACGGCAACGGGACGTTCGGCGTCGATACCAACCGCAACTGGGGCTTCCAGTGGGGCGGCGAGGGCGCCAGCACCTCGCCCGGCAACGACACCTACCGCGGCACGGGCCCGTTCTCCGAGCCCGAGACCCAGGTCATGCGCGATTTCATCACCGCTAACCCGCGTTTGACAGCGCACATCGACATCCACTCGTACTCGCAACTCATCCTCTCCTCCTACGGCTACAGCGCCATCGACTCGCCCGACCGCCCGGTGCTCAACATCGTGGACGCGGCCATGCACGACGCCATCCTGGCGGTCCACGGCCGGTTCTACGCCGCGGGGCCGACCTACACGACCATCTACCCCGCCTCGGGCGTGGCCTCCGACTGGACCGCCGGCGACCGCGGCCTGCTGGGCTGCGGCATCGAAGTCCGCGACACGGGGTCGTACGGCTTTGTTATGCCCGTCGAAGAGATCATCCCCAACGCGGAGGAAAACTTCGAAGGCGCGATGAAACTGGCCGAGTACGCGATGAAGCCCGTGCTCATTGCCCCGATCGAGCCTGCGCCGGCCTACGTGAGCACGATTCCCACACCGGTGGCGGTCAACGTGCGCCCGGTTGCGGGGACGCTCGCGGGGCTGCCCCTCCTGTACGTTCGATCCGGCGGCGGCCCATGGACATCCACGCCGGTATCGCTGACTTCGGGCTTCACGTACGCGGGCCTGCTCCCGGCCGCCCAGTGCGGCGAGACCGTCGAGTACTACTTCGAGGCCACGACCACCGCCGGGCAGGCGGTGCGATTCCCCACGGACGGGGCTTCGGCGCCGATCGGCCTGGAGGGGCTTGAGGTGCGCACCGTGTTCACGGACGACTTGGAGCAAAACCTCGGCTGGACGACCGGCGCTCCCGGCGACGCCGCGACTCTGGGCTTGTGGTCGCGGTGTGATCCGGAGCCCACGGCCGCGCAGCCCGCGGACGATCACACGGCGGGCGGCACGCTCGCGTGGATCACCGACTGCCGCGCGGGCACGGGTGTGGGCGCGTTCGACGTGGACGGCGGGGCGACGACGCTCACCAGCCCGATGTTCAGCGCCCTGGGACCGTCGGGATTCGAGGTGAGCGAAGCGCGGCTGTCGTACTGGCGCTGGTACTCCAACAACCAGGGCTCGAACCCCAACACCGACGCCATGCTCGTGCAACTCTCGAACAACGACGGCCAGTCGTACCTGGGTGTGGAGGTCGTGACCGAGAACGCGGGGCAGTGGGTTCACCACGAGATGCGGATCGACGATCTGATGCCGCCCACGGCCCAGATGCGTCTGCGGTTCATCGCGCAGGACCTCGGCGGGGGCTCGATCGTCGAGGCTGGCGTAGACGATGTGCTCGTGCGCGTCTTCGGCTGCACGCCCTGCGACCCCGACGTCAACTGCGACGGCTCGGTCAACGGCTTTGACATCGAGGCGACCGAGCAGGCCGTGAACGGGGATTATTCGAACTTCTGCCAGGTGAGCGCCGACCTCAACGGCGACGGCGCCGAGAACGGGTTCGACATCGAAACCGAGGAGCAGCGCGTCAACGGCGGTCCGTGCTGAGATCAGAGCCCGAGGCGCTGGAGCGTGCCGTCGAGCACCGAGCGGGACATTTCCTGGTCGCCGAACGGCGCGACCGTGAGTTCCACGCGCGTGCCGTGGGCGACCGCCGCGGCCTCGATGGTCAGAGAGGGGTAGTCGCCGGTACGGGGCGGGCGGGCGATGAGGATGCCGGATTCCTCGGTCGAGGCGGACTTGTGCACGCTGTAGCCGCGGGCGCGGACGGTCTGCTCGGCCGCGGCGAGCACCGCGGGCACGCGGGCCGATTCGGGGAGGATGACCGAGAGGGTGCGGAATTTGTAACTGGCGGTGATGCCGGAAGAGCCCTGGGACTTCTGGACCGAACTGCACGCGCCGGTCAGGGCGATACCTCCCAGGAATACACAGGCCAGGATGCGGTTCATCGGATTTCCTCCATGGGCGACGCCCGGACGATCATCGGCATTCCCCGGGAGAATTCGCGCAAAACAAGCGTGTGGACGGGGTCGGGCGGTGCGCCGACTTGATCGGCACCCGCTTGGCTCCTTTACTTGGGGCCCGTTCCACTGTTCGTGGGCGGGTCGGTATTCCGGTCAGGATGATTCGGCCCGATGTTCCCTTTGGCGGCGCGAGCCGCCGCGGGTCGGCTGTCCCAACCGGGTCCGCGCGAGGTCCACATGGCGATCCGAGTGAAGGCACGCGGCGGCGAGAGCACGGAAGGCCTCATGCGCCGGTTCAAGAAACTGTGCGAAAAAGAAGGCCTGACCAAAGACATCAAGCGCAAGGAGTTCTACGAGAAGCCCTCCGAGCGCCGCCGGCGTGACGCCCGCAAGAGCGAGGTGCGGCGCCTGAAGGAAGACATGCCCGGCTTCGACAAGAAGATGGCCAAGCCCTTCGGCGGCAAGCCCGACCGCTAAGCCGCGTTCGCGGCCCGGCCCGGCTCCCCATGACGGGGAGATTCTTTGTATCTTTGACGCCGGTATCCCGACCGCAGCGCCGTTCCCGACGCCTGTTCGCCCATTCCCCCAACCGGTGCGGGCCACTGGGCCCGCCTCTCGTGAGGAGGTTTCACCGATGATCGCTTCGCTGACGAAACGACCGCACATGGTACTTTTTGCCGCGCTCCTGGCGGCCGTCTTCAGTCTCCTTGCCTCCTCCGCGCGAGCGCAAGGCACCCCACCCACCACCGCCCCTTCCGGCGAGAACGCCGTCAAGACGGTCGAGCACGCCGCGGCCCAGGCCGCCGCGCACAAGGGCGGCGGCGAGGCCAACCTCGTCCTCCCACGCGTCGGCGGCGTGGACTTCATGGGAATCCCCGGCGACAAACTGCTCTACGGCGGCATCGTCGTCAGCGCCCTGGGCATGCTGTTCGGCCTCATGATCTACTCGAACCTCAAAAACCTCCCCGTGCACCGCAGCATGCTGGAGATCTCCGAACTCATCTACGCGACCTGCAAGTCGTACATGATCCAGCAGGGCAAGTTCCTGATGATCCTGTGGGCGTTCATCGCCATCGCCGTGGGGTGGTACTTCGGCTGGCTGATCCCCAACCCCGAGGGCGGAACGGGCATGTCCCTGGGAAAGGTCGCCCTCATCCTGATCTTCAGCCTCGTCGGCATCGCCGGGTCCTACGGCGTCGCGTGGTTCGGCATCCGCGTGAACACCTTCGCCAACAGCCGCGCGGCCTTTGCCTCGCTCCGCGGCAAGCCCTTCCCCTGCTACGCGATCCCCCTCAAGGCCGGCATGAGCATCGGCATGGCCCTGATCAGCGTCGAACTGCTCATCATGCTGGGCATCCTGCTCTTCGTGCCCGGCGACGTCTCGGGCGCGTGCCTGATCGGCTTCGCCATCGGCGAGTCCCTCGGCGCCTCGGCCCTGCGTATCGCCGGCGGCATCTTCACCAAGATCGCCGACATCGGCTCGGACCTCATGAAGATCGTCTTCAAGATCAAGGAAGACGACGCCCGCAACCCCGGCGTGATCGCCGACTGCGTGGGCGACAACGCCGGCGACAGCGTCGGCCCCTCCGCAGACGGCTTCGAGACCTACGGCGTCACGGGCGTGGCCCTGATCTCCTTCATCCTGCTGGCCATCAACGAGAACACCGCCGGCAAGGACTTCGCCCACGTGCAGATCCAGTTGCTGGTCTGGCTCTTCGCCATGCGCATCATCATGGTCATCGCCAGCGCCGGCTCCTACTTCATTAACGAGATCTTCGCGAAGGCCAAGTACGGCAACGCCGACAAGTTCAACTACGAGCACCCGCTCACCAGCCTCGTCGTGCTCACCAGCGTCATCTCCGTCGTCCTGACCTTCATCGCCTCGCGGTTGCTGATCCCCGAAATCTCCGGCGACGACTCCTGGTGGTGGAAGCTCTCGCTGATCATCACCTGCGGCACCGCCGCGGGCGCGATCATCCCCGAACTCGTCAAAGTCTTCACCAGCATGCACTCCCGCCACGTCCGCGAGGTCGTCACGGCCTCGGAGCAGGGCGGGGCCTCGCTCAACATCCTCTCCGGCCTGGTCGCCGGCAACTTCTCCGCCTACTGGCTGGGCATCGCGATCGTTTCGCTCATGGGCGGGGCGTACTACGTCAGCAAGACCTTCGCCCCCGCGATGGGCTTCACCGACGGCACCATCATGATGGCCCCCGCGGTCTTCGCTTTCGGCCTGGTCGCCTTCGGCTTCCTGGGCATGGGCCCGGTCACCATCGCCGTGGACTCCTACGGCCCGGTCACCGACAACGCCCAGTCCGTCTACGAACTCTCCACCATCGAGACGATCCCCGGCATCAAGGACGAGATCAAGAAGGACTTCGGCTACGAGCCCCAGTTCGAGAAGGCCAAGGAGGCCCTCGAAGAGAACGACGGCGCCGGCAACACCTTCAAGGCCACCGCCAAGCCCGTGCTCATCGGCACCGCCGTCGTCGGCGCGACCACCATGATCTTCGCGATCGTCGTCGCCCTCACCCACGGCCTGGACAAGGCCCTGATCGGCAATCTCTCGATCCTCCACCCGCCCTTCCTGCTGGGCCTCATCACCGGCGGCGCGGTCATCTACTGGTTCACCGGCTCATCCACCCAGGCCGTTTCCACCGGCGCCTACCGCGCCGTGGAGTTCATCAAGGCCAACATCCGCCTCGAGGGCGCCACCAAGGCCAGCGTCGAGGACTCCCAGAAGGTCGTCACCATCTGCACGCAGTACGCGCAGAAGGGCATGTTCAACATCTTCCTGGGCATCTTCTTCGCCACCCTCGCCTTCGCGTTCTACGAGTCGTTCTTCTTCATCGGGTACCTCGTCTCCATCGCCCTCTTCGGCCTCTACCAGGCCATCTTCATGGCCAACGCCGGCGGCGCATGGGACAACGCCAAAAAGATCGTCGAGACCGACCCGGCCTTCAAAAACTCGGGCCGCGGCAAGGGCAGCGACCTGCACGCCGCGACCGTCGTCGGCGACACCGTCGGCGACCCCTTCAAGGACACCTCCAGCGTCGCGATGAACCCGGTCATCAAGTTCACCACGCTCTTCGGGCTGCTCGCCGTCGAGTTGGCCGTGAGCATGAAGGGCGCGGACGGCGCCACGCACAGCGCCGCGACGATCGCGCTGACGATCGCCTTCCTGCTCGTTTCCATGTTCTTCGTCTACCGCTCGTTCTACGGCATGCAGATCGGCGGGAACAAGGCCGCGCACTGACCTTCGAGAGATGCTGTCCGGATACGAAAACCCCCGTCGCGTGACGGGGGTTTTTCATGACGCCGCGCGGCGCGCGTTACTGCAACTTGTAGGTCTCGATCACGCTCTTGATGTCGGCGCTGAGTTTCGCCATGCCGTCCTCGATCTCCTTGCCCAGCGCCGTCGCCTTGTCGCCCGTGACGCTGAACAGTTCCTTCGCCTTGGCGCTCAACGCGTCCCACTGCGTCTGCAGGCCCGCGACCGCGTCCGACGCCGCCGCTTTCGTGGCCTCGGGAAGAGCCGCGGCCTTGGTCTTCAGCGTTTCGATCTGCGGCTTCACGGCCTCCACCTGCGTTGACCACTGCGCCGCCAGCCTGTTCGCGGCGTCCTTGGTGGCGTCGGCAACCTTCGTGGCCCCTTCCTTCATGGCATCGCCGGCATCCGTGATCGCTTTTTTGGCTTCCTCGCCCTTTTTTTCCTCGCAACCAACACCCACGAGGCTCACGGCCGCGGCGGCGAGCAGAACGCTTGTAATTCGCATTTGGATTCTCCCTGATCGGGTCGCCTCGCGACGACGGGCCGCGAGGCGCCCTCCACGGTCAATAGTAAACCCGCCGCGCAGGTTGCATCCGTGAATCCTGTACGGGGTCTGGATGCATCCGGAATTAATCTTCGGAGTCGTCCGGGCCCTCGGCCGCGGCCTGGGCCGCGACTTCGCGTTCGACTTCCTCGATCGACTTCTCTTCCTCGACCTTGAGTCCGGCCGCGATTTTGGCCGCGCGTTCCTTCTCGATCTTGCGCTTGAGCGCCTCGACCTTGACCTTGTCGGGCGCGAGGATGATGCTGGCCTGCTTGCCCATCCATCGCGGGGACTGCTCGACCTTGCTGATGTCGGCCAGCGCGTCGCGGACCTCCGCCAGGTTGTCCAGGCCCAGTTGGCGGTGCGCGATCTCGCGCCCCTTGAACCGCTGGGTGAACATCACCTTGTGGCCGGCCATGATGAAGCGGCGGGCCTGGTCGGTGCGGACCTTGATGTCGTGCGGGTCGATCTTGACGCTCCGCCCCAGGCGCAGTTCCTTCATTTCGGTCGCCTTGGTGGCGGCGCGCTGCTTGCGCTGCTTCTGCCCGAGTTCGTACTTGTACTTTCCATAGTCCATGATCTTGCAGACGGGCGGGCGCGCGTCCGGCGAGATCTCGACGAGGTCCAGCCCCATCTCCATCGCTTTGCGGATGGCTTCGCTGGTCTCGAGGACCCCCATCTGCGAGTCGTCGGGCCCCAGGACCCGCACCGGAGTGATGCGGATCAAGTGGTTCATTCGCGTACGCTGCACCGGCCCCTGATCACGGCTGAATCGACCCATACGTGCTTTCAACTCCGATGCCCGCGGCGAAGACGGCAACACCGCCGCCCGCGCCCAAGGCAGGTTCATGGTCCATCGACAGGAAACTGGTTGGCGAGCCGGCTCATGAAGCCACGGAACCTTGGTCCCGCACTCGTGACGCCTCTGTGCTGTGGTGATGCATGCTCGCTTCCGAATGCCCGGCCTGCCGGGGAACGCCCCCGACTGCCCAAAAGCCTAACACCCCTCATGCCCTGAAGCAACTGGATTTTCCGCCCGGCCGCCATCATTCCTGCTGCCTTGCCAGCAGCACGATATTCGCGATCACGCTCAGCACCAGCAGCCCGCACAGGATCGCGAAGAGCCAGTTGCGGATCATGACCGGCTGGTCCGCGTTGGCCAGTTCGGTCTCGGCCGTGGCCTCTTCGGCGATGATCTGGTTGAGGTCGGTCCCGCCGATCTCCTTGTGGGCCAAAACCGCCGGCCTGCCCTCGCGCACCAGCCGAAGGTCCTCGATCAGGTCCTTGCAGTTCTGGTACCGCGCCCGCGGGTCCTTGGCCATCATCATCTCGATGGCTTCCGAAATCCCGCTGCTCAACTTGGGGTTCACGTGGTCCGGCGGCACCAGTTCCGCCTTCAGGTGCTTGTGCATCACCGCCGACGGGTTCTTCCCGTCGAACGGCACCGACCCCGTCACCATGTGGTACAGCGTCGCCCCCAGCGAGTAGATATCCGCCTGCGGCCCGATATTCAGTTCCCCCCGGATCTGCTCCGGCGAGATGTAGTACGGCGTCCCGAAGGCTTTGCCCTGCTCCGCCTCCGCGGCCTCGCGGTCCGAGATCGCCCGCGCCAGACCCATGTCGGCCAGTTTCGCCACCCCGTTCCGCGTCATCATGATGTTCTTGGGCTTCACGTCCCGGTGGATCAGCCCCTTGTGGTGCGCGTGCTCCAGGGCCTCCGCCATCTGGATCACGATGTCGATCGCGTCCTTCTCCCCAAACCGCTTGTTCTTCACGATCTCGTCGTACACCGTCGTCCCGTCCACAAACTCCATCACGAAGTAGTGGTAGTCCCCAGCCTTGCCCACGTCGTACGCCTGCACGATGTTGGGGTGGTTGAGTTGCGCGGCCGCGCGGCCCTCGGCGTAAAACCGCTCGATGAACTGCGGATTCGCGGTGAACTTCCGCGGCAGCACCTTGATCGCCACCACCCGGTCCAGGCTCAGTTGCTTGGCCTTGAACACCGTCGCCATCGCGCCCGCGCCGAGTTTCCCCAGGACCTTGTAGCCGGGGATCTTCTGGCCGCTGCGCTCGGCCTGCGCAATCTCGCGCAGCCGCGTCATCTGCCGACGCGTCACGTAGTCGTTCTCGATCAGCAGGTCGGCGAGGGAGCGCTGGTTCATGTCCTCGGCCATCTGCTTGGCGATGGAGAGGCAGTGCTGAACCTCGTCGGGCGTGGCGAATCCCTGATCGATCACGAGACGGCCGACGATGGAATCGACGTTCGTCCCGCCCTTGGCGACTTCCTGCAGAACTTCTTCGGCGCCGGGAACGGCCGGGCCGGTGGAGCCCATCTTCCGAGCATCACCGTCCGCGCTGGGTTTGCTCAGGGCCGAGGTCTTCCCGAGGTCGGGGGCGTCGGCGCTGCTGCTGGGTGTGGGTTCGGGCTTTCGCGGTTCGTCGGACATTCGGTTCGCGTTTCCCAGGGTGGCACTGGCAAGCGGCTCCCGGGCTTGCCAGTGGAATACCTCACATACTCCCCGCATATCCGCATAACCCACACGCACCGCCAAGCCCGGAGCCGCCTGCCAGTGCCGCCCCCTCCACCATCCACATTCTACCTACCACGAGCCGATCCACGCGGGCCGGACCCAGTATCGGTCGCGGAATCACAATCTCTCGGCCCGCCTGTCGGTTGGTACGGCGGAGGGGCCGGATGGTTGCCATCGACAAGGCCGCGACGTTTGCCTCAACCCCAAACGATCCCCAGCCCGGATCGACCCGCATGTGCCTCCGACAGAAGCAGAGTTTGCGGGTCACAGTGCATCCGATTTGACCGGAGGTTCGTATGATGTTTTACTAGTTCTGAACACCTCCGTCGCCGCCGGCGAAGTGCCGGACTGGCGAAGCCGGTCCGGCTTGTGACGGGGGACCATTCGGGGACAGTTTTTCGGGCTGGCGCATTTAGGGGTGCCATTGATGTCGAAGTCACGTCGTGCGTTCACGTTGATCGAACTGCTGGTCGTCATCGCGATCATCGCGCTGCTGATCGGTATTCTGCTCCCGGCCATCGGCAAAGCGCGGCAGTCCGGCCAGCGGGTGGTCAGCCTTTCCAACCTACACCAGAACGTGACCTACATGGCGTACTACAGCGCCGACAACAAGGAGGACTTCCTGAATCCATTCGCCACCATCGACAACACGCAGTCGATGGGTTGGAACGATGGGTGCGTGGTGTTCGAGCCTTTGGGAGTGGCGGCACGAGAAGGGCACCAGTTGTACTCATACGCGTGGGACTACGGCCAGAACGTGCAGAGCAACAGCGGCACCGAGACCTTCGGCTACCACTGGCTGAGCCACATGCTGTACGGCGACTCCGAACAAACTTCCCGCGCACGCTCGGGCTTCGCCCCCGCCGACTTTGCGATGGTCGACTTCCTGAAGAACAACCCAGACCCCGCCGCGGCCGGGGACCTTTCCTGGATTTTCCCCGTCTCCTACTGGTATCCGCCGGTTTTCTGGCAAGACCCCAACCGGTTCTCTCAGAGCAGCGCGACGAGGTTGGTGGGCGCGCCGGGCAACCGCTTCTACATCCGCCGCAACAAGTTCTCCGAAGCGTACAACCCGTCCAAGAAGGTGCTCCTGTTCGAGCGCGCGGACTTTTACTCCAAGGACCGCGCTGGCCGCATCGTGCAGTGGAACAAGCCCCGAGCCTCGCCCCAGGTCGCGTGCGTGGACGGAAGCGGCAAGACGGTGGTCATGGCCAACGTCATTTCCGCGACCAGCGCAAGCCCATCCAACAGCGGCCTGAACTCGGGTGAACTTTTCCAGCCCGCAGGGACTTGGAACCCAGGGGAGCAGGAGATGCGAAACTTCTTCGTCTACGCCCCCGCAACCGGCTACAACAGCCCCTTCCAGTTCGAGTTTACGGCGCCGAACGGACCGTACCCGGCCTACTTCTGGGCCACTCGCTTCGGGATCCGCGGAGTTGACCTCCCATGAGTTTCCTTGAAGACGCCATGCAGGACCGCAAGAAGTTCTTCATTCAGGTCGGCGCCATCGCGGTGTGCCTGATCGGGGGCGTGGCGGCGTACTACTGGATGAGTGCGCCTCCTACTCCGCTCAAGGCGACGGCCGCCGAGCAACGATCGTCGGAAATCGAGCAAACCATCAAGGTCGCCGAACCACCGCCACCACCAGAAATCCAGCGCGCCAAGCCGGGACGCATGCAGCACCCGGGCTCCAAGTAGCGATCGGTAGAGACCTCAAAGAACCCAAGCCCCATGGGAGCCCCCGTGGGGTTTTTGCTGGAATCCACGCTGGGCTACCGCGACAAACGATTCTCGAGGTGCCGCTGGTGCCGGGCGGGGTGTTGATGGATGAGTGGGCTGGCCACGGGACCGGCATCCCTTTTTGCTCCGCCAAACCGGGTTGACAAAGCATTCGGCTTGTGTTCTACTGGAGATGGGCCGTTCTGGCCGATGGGCGCTGTGCAGCCGCGCCGGGGTATCGGGGCGATCGGGTTGAAGGGGCAGACTCCGTTCTGGAGAAACTGACCGACATCAAGGAGCGTTGTCCATGTTGAAGCAAAGGTCGCGCTGTGGGGGGGCGTTTACGCTGATCGAACTGCTGGTCGTCATCGCGATCATCGCGCTGCTGATCGGGATTCTGCTGCCGGCGATCGGCAGCGCCCGGCAGTCTGGCCAGCGGACCAAGAGCCTCTCCAACCTCCATCAGAACTCGCTCCTGATGGCGTACTACTGGACCGACAACCGCGACCAGTTCGTGCGGCCGTTCGACACCGTGAACGACACGCGAACCGGGGTAGACGAGCGCGCCTGGGTCTTGGTGCCTTACACGGCCGCCCAACGCTACAACCTCCAGTTCGGTTCGTATGGCTGGGACTACGGCACGGGAGTGCAGAGTTCGCAAATGACCGAAACGTTTGGCTACCACTGGCTCAGTCACATGCTCTTTGAGGATATCGACACACTCAGCCGCTACCCCTCCGGCACGGCGCCGGGAGATATCGGCATCCGCAACCTCTGGTCCCAGCAGCGCGACAGCGGCGGCAACAATATCGCCACGGACATGACGTGGATCCTTCCCGTCTCGTACTGGTATCCGCCGGTCTTCTGGCAGAAGTGGGAGCGATTCTCCGCGGCCACCGCTACGCGGACCTTTGCCCAGGGCCCCCAGCCCAACTCGTTCCACATCGCCAAGAACCGCTCGACCGACCTCGTCGTGCCGCAGAAAAAAGTGCTGCTCTTCGAGCGGGCCGACTTCCAGACCAGGGATCGCAACGGCCGAATCTCGCAGTGGAACACGCCGCGGGCCAAGCCCCAGGTGACTCTCACCGACGGAAGTGGCAAGACGGTCAGCATGGGAGACATCATCAACAACACGTCCACCCAGACCGCGCTTCAGCCCACCGACGGGTTGATGCCCCAGCCCGCCGGGACATGGAACCCCGGAAACGACCTGCCATACTTCTTTGATCACCCCGGCGTCTCACCCGCGAACAGCCTGTACCAGTTCGACGTGGTTCCTCCCAAGCCCGCGTACTTCTTCGCGACCCGCGGCGGTATCCGCGGGTACGACATCCGCTAGGAACCCATCGCCATGCAAGCCCTTCCGGAAGACAAGAAAAAACTTGCGATCTACGGCGGGATCATCGTGGTCTGTCTCGCCGGCGCGATCATTGCCTACGTGAAACTCTCGGCGCCAAAGAGCGGGCCGCAGGCCACGGCCGCGGAGGAGAAGATGGACGAGATCACCAAGCAGATGAACGAGGCGAACCCGCCCCCGCCGCCCGAACCGATGCCCACGGCGCGAAGGGGAGCGGTTCAGGCCAAGTGACTACTTCGCCCGCGTGATCTCCGCGTACGCGTTGTGATTGTGGATCGACTCGAAGTTCTCCGAGTTGATCGAGAACCATGTCACGCGCTTGTCCTTCGACAGCCCCAGCGACAGGTCGCGGACGATGTCCTCCACGAACTTGGGGTTCTCAAAGGCCCGCTCGGTCACCCACTTTTCGTCCGGACGCTTCAGCACCGCGAAGACCGGGCAACTCGCCGCCTCTTCCAGCAACTCCACCAGATCCTCGATCCACATCATCCCCTTGAACCGCACCTTGGCCTGAACCCGGCAACGCTGGTTGTGCGCCCCGTAGCGGCTGATCTCCTTGCTGCACGGGCACAGGCTGGTCGCGGGCGCGGCCACCGACATGATGAAATCCTCGTCCCCGTTGGCCGTGCACTCGAACGTCACCTGGTAGTCCATCAGCCCGGGCTGGCCTGTGACGGGCGCGGCCTTTTTCACGAAGTAGGTGAACGAGGCCTCGAAGTGCGCGACCTCGGCGTTGAGCCGAGCGCAGATGGCCCGTGCCAGCAGCGGGATCTTGTCCGGCGTCAGCGGTTCGCCCGTGTGGTCGTTCAGCACCTCCAGGAACCGCGACATGTGCGTGCCCTTCTGGTAGTGCGGCAGGGAGACGTACATGTTGACCTTGGCCACCGTCGTCTGCTCGCCCCCCTCGCGGGTCCGCAGGCGGATTGGGTAGGTGATGTCCTTCACCCCCACCCGGTCGATGGCCACGTTGCGCGGATCGGCCGAGGCTTGGACATCGGGCATTCCCGCGGGGCGGCCCGGGGCCGCGGCCGACGGGGCGACACGGACAGCCTTGCGGCGGCGCACGGAGCCGTTGGGCGAAGGATGTGGCTTCTTGGGCATGGACGGGGAAGGGTAGGAGGCCGGGCCGGGTGTCGGGGTCAATCTGAGTCCTGAGTCCGGTTTCGTGGGGTTGGGTGGGGTTGTGAGTACCGGGGATTATGACTGCTGCGCCACCCCATTGGATGCCGCGCCGCCGGACCTCGATTCGTCCCTATCGCCAACCAGGACTCGGAACTCAGAACTGATTCAGGACTCAGGACTTTTTCGTCAATCCTCCGCCGCCCGGACGTCAAGCATCGCCCCCGCCCAGCCCAGGCCGATGGGGCCGCCCAGCAGCGCGCCCGCGGCCCAGTCGAGCGAGACCGGCCGCGCCAGGCCGAAGACCTCATTCTGATATATCAGGTCCACGAGCCGCGACCCGTGGGTCATCTGAGCCAGCAGCGGCCCGGCGATGCCAAGCACGAGCAGGACCAGCACCGGCACGACCGGAGTGAGCGAGCACCGCATCGAGGAGGCCACCAGTTGGCCCACCGCCCCGCACACCAGCGCGCCCAGGAGCGCGGCCATAAGCGCCTGGCCTCGCAGGTCGCTGGAGCCCATGAGCCAGGCAACGGCCCCCGCGGCGACGAGGCCGATGGCGAACCCGCCGCCCAACGCCGCGGCGCGGGGGCCATCTCCCAGGACCGCGACACCCAGCAGCCCCTCGCCCGGCGCGCCGGGAGAGCCCTTGGGCTGTCGCCGCGCGCTGATCACGACCATGACGCAGGCAAGCAGAAGCGTGATCGCCACGGCCGCGGCGTTTTCGATGGCGCGGGTAGCGGTGTGCATGGGGTGCCCGCTGATTCGGGCGAGGTCGTCAAGGGTGCCCAGTCCCCAGCGAGCCCAGGCAAGAACGATGCCCGAGCAGAGAAAACCGGTGCCGATGGAGAAGAACCGGGCGCCCACAAGCCCGACCGCCCCGGCGACCACGAACGCGCACAACCCCCCCACCGCCGCGCGGGAAGCATCGGCGTTGATGAGCAGCGTGACGGCCCGCCCGCCCTCGGCATCATGGACGCGGAGAAGGAGCGAGTAGACCGCCGGTCCCAGCGCGAAGAGGCAGGCCAGGATGAGCGTCCATCGGAGCGTGGATCGGAGCATGCCGCGGATGGTAACGTGCCACAAGCCTCCCGGCGCTCGTGTCGAACGCCGGAAGCGACCGAATGTGGAAGTTGACGCTCCAAACCCGTCCTCCGAACGTGGCCCGATGGCAATCTGCCCTTTGGCTCTCTGCCCCCCTCGCCCCTCGCCTTTCGCCTAAACAAATCTCGCGCCCAACGCGCCTTTGCGCGCAAAATCGCGCACGGCGCGCCCCTCCCCCTTGCACCGCCCCGTCCGGCTCGTAGATT
>CAJPFG010000021.1 GCA_905339235.1 Phycisphaerales bacterium | reverse complement strand
TTGGAGAGGCTTTCGATGCGAGCGATGGCCGCGGCGATGTGGGGTTGCGCGGCCCAGTCGGCGAGTTGCGTGGTGGTGATGTTGAGGGCGCGGGCGAGGTCGGGGAGTTGGCCGCGGTGGTCGAACCAGGCGTTGAGGCGGGCGGTGTCGAGCGGGGAGAGGGCCGGCGCGGCGGGTACGGGGTGCTGGGGGTTGGGAGCGGGGAGTTCGGGCATTACGAACTGACGGTACGGATTCGGGTTGGGCGTGTCAAGGGGAAGTTTTGAGGAAATGGGGAAGTGGTGCGCAAGGCTTTGGGGGCGTGGGGGTTGGGGGCCGAACCACGAACCGGGAGGTTCGTGCGATGCGTGCGACGCGTGCCAGTCGGATCAGCGCAACTGCAGAAACCCCTGTCTGTTTCCACGCACCACGCCCAGGCGCGAGGCGCGTTGGAGGTCGCCGGACTTTTCGATGGCCGCCAGGTCTTTGGCGGAGGTTACGGACTTGCGGTCTACCTGAACGATGATGTCGCCCTTCTGCAATCCGGCGCGGCCGCCGGGGCCTTCGGAATCCAGATCGACGACGATGGCTCCGCGGACGTTTCGGTAGCCCATCTTGCGTCCGGCGTCGAGCGTGAGCGATTCGACGGTGGCGCCGAGGGTTTCGACGAAGCCCATTCCGGCGGCGGCGAGCGAGGCGGAGTAGTCGCCGACTTCGGCGATGATTTTGACGGTCTTGCCGTCGCGGAGGACATCGAGTTCGGCCTTGGTTCCGGGGCGAGAGATGCCGATGGCGGTGCGGAGGCGGCCTTCGTTTACCACTTGGCCCTGGTAGCGGATGATCACGTCGCCCTCGTGCAGCCCGGCTTTCTCGGCGGGGCTCTCGGCGACGACGCTCTTGACGAGCACGCCGCGGTAGACGTCGGAGGGTGGCTGACCGCCCTTGTAATCCTGTTCGGACGCGGGCGCGAGGTCCACGCCCATCCAGCCGCGCACGACTCTGCCGTTGGCGAGGATGTTCTCGACGACGACTTTCATGAGGTTGCTGGGGATTGCGAAGCCCAGGCCCTGGTACCCGCCCGAACGGGAGGCGATGGCGCTGTTCACGCCCACGACTTCGCCGTGGAGGTTGAGCAGCGGGCCGCCGGAGTTTCCCGGATTGATGGCGGCGTCGGTCTGGATGAAGTCTTCGAAGGTGCGGCCGGTTTCGCGGGGGGTGAGGCTGCGGCCCTTGGCCGAGACGATTCCCGCGGTGACGGTGTTGGAGAAGCCGAAGGGCGAGCCGATGGCCACGACCCATTCGCCGACTTCGAGGCCCTCGCTATCGCCCAGGGGGAGCGGCTTGAACGCGGGCTTGTGATCGGCGAAGTCCACGCGCAGCACGGCGAGGTCGGTTCCTTCGTCGCGGCCGATGACGATGGCGTCGTACTCGTTTCCGTCGATGAGTTTCACCCGGACCTTGTCGGCCTGGGCCACGACGTGGTTGTTCGTGACGGCGTTGCCGGAGGCGTCGATGATGAAACCCGACCCCTGGCTGATGGGCATCAACTGCGTAGGGCCGACTTCGATCGGAGTGCCGAACCAGTCGTAGCGCACGTTCTGGCGGTTTGAGAGCGCGATGACGTGGACGACGGCGGGGTCGGCCTGCGCGGCCACGGACTTGAACGCTTTGGAGAGGCTGTTGGCGAAGGCGAGGTCTTCCTTCGCCACCGGCGACCCGCCGGGCTGGGCCAGCACGGTCGGAGAAAGGGCCAAGACTCCCGCGAGAATCCAGCAACTGGGAACTCTGGTGCTCATGAAGTGCTTCCTTCGGAACCCACCGGGCATGCTGTCACATGTACCGACGTTTCTCCGGGGACATTGTTCGCGCGCGGCCGGAATCGTGAGGCCGCGCCCGTACGCGGCTCGACCGCCTCCCGAATGGAGCAATCTGCGCACCGATAAAGAGGGGGTTTTGCGGCTGCGAACGCGTGATGCGCCGCACGGCGCTCCGCCGCGCTGCCGATTTGGCATTTCACGCCTGGTACTCGGCCCATGTGGAGTCGGTTTCCGTCACCCGGACGCGTTCGACGACGAGTTCCGGGGGAAGTCGGTAGGAAATACCGTCGGGCGCGGCCAATGCCGCGCCGCGTCGAACCAGCGTCGTCAGTGCATCATGGATGCGCCGGGCGAGCACTTCCGTCGTGGGGTCTTGGCCGTGGAAAACCACGACCCGCTCCCGAATTCCCTCCAGTTTGGCGAGGAGGGGGTCCTCGCTGTTGATGGCGAGGGAATGGTCCAGTTCATCGCAGACGCTTTTCAAGGCGAGTTTGAGGGCCTTGAAATCGCAGACCATGTCATGGTGGTTGAGCCCGGGTGCGCTCACCACGACGGAGATGGTGCGCGAGTGTCCGTGGGGGAACTTGCAGCGGCCGGGGTGCTTGGAGAGCATGTGGCCGGATTCGACGGTGAAGGACTTGGAGATGCGGTACGGCAAGACGGGATTCTAGGGAACATGCCGCAAACCGCGGGAGCGCTCAAGACCCACGGGAGTGGTTCACTTCCTACCGCACGGTTGTTCTGGAAGGGTGAGGCTCCGTCACGGCGGGCGGGACGGGGCGGGGCAGCCCTGCCGAGTCCGGCACCACTCTCCGCCGGGAGAACTCGGCCTGAAGACAGGCCGACGGCGGCGAGATGGTGGCACAATTGGGATGAGCGACCGAACGAGTCGTGCCATTTGCCGAGGCACGCGATCCGCGAGGCGGCCTCATGTGCTTGCGGTTCACCTACTCATTCATTCTCCAGAGACTCCGCAGCGCGCCCAGCATCTTCTCCACCGTGGTGGGGTCCACGCCGCGTCGCTCCATCACATGTCTGGCGAGGGCGATACCCACTTCACCTTCCTCGAAGACCACCTTGTTCGCCCCTGCCGCTCGGAGCGAGTCGCGGTCGTTCAAGTAATGCGCCCTCACCGTTATCTCTACCTCGGGGTTCAACTCGCGGGCAGCGAGGATGAGGTCGTTTCTGCCCGCGGAGTGCGGCAAGGTCACCACGAGATTCACCGCCCGCCCGACGCCCGCCTCGTGCAGGATCTCGGGGCGGGTCGCATCCCCATAGATGACGCTGTGGCCTGACTT
The DNA here is from genome assembly GCA_905339235.1 of Phycisphaerales bacterium. Classification (GTDB taxonomy): domain Bacteria; phylum Planctomycetota; class Phycisphaerae; order Phycisphaerales; family UBA1924; genus RI-211. The sequence continues at coordinate 143,239 of CAJPFG010000021.1, read as the reverse complement.
GCGCAGGGACTGCACGGTTTCCATGTTCATCTCGATGATGACCGTTTGCATCTTTGCATCGCGCAACAAGGCGTCCACGACACGCCCGACCGGTCCATATCCAACGATCACGGCAAGCGGCCGCTCGTTGCGCGCGATCTCCGCGCGTGCGATGGCGTTGATGGCTTCGGTCCGGTGCTGGGCGCGGATACTGAGCAACCTCCACAGCGCGGGCCGCCGCCGTAGCGCACCTTCGATCCGGTCCAGGTGGCGGAAGAGCAGGGGATTCAGCGCGATCGAGATCATCGCGACGGCGACCAGCAGGGAACGGCCGTCTTCTGGCATGAGGCCGTGCTCTCCCGCGACTTGCGCCAGAATGAAGGAAAACTCCCCGATCTGAGCCAGCCCGATTGCAACGGTGAGCGCCGTCCGCGCCGGAAACCCAAGGACCGCCACGATCGCGAGCGCCGCCAGCGGCTTGGCGCCGAGTACGATAATGAGTCCCGACGCGACCATCAGGGGGTGCTGGATCAGGAAGGCGGGATCAAAGAGCATTCCCACCGAGACGAAGAACAGCACTGCAAAGGCGTCGCGCATGGGCAGGGCGTCGGCCGCGGCCTGATGGCTAACAGGCGACTGGGCCACCACCAGGCCCGCCAGGAAGGCGCCCAGCGCGACCGACGAGCCGAAGAGCGTGGCTGATCCAACTGCGATGGTCACCGACAAGACCAACACGGTGAGCGTGAACAACTCGCGGGACCGCAGCTTCGCCACCTGGGCCAGGACCCAAGGAACCACCCGGGAGCCCGCCACGAGCACGATCGCGATCAGTGCGCAGAGCTTGAGCAGCGCCCAGCCGACCGTCGCCAGGCCGGGGGCCTCAGAGCCCGGCGATGAGGGCTGCCCGTTCGCCGCGAGGATCGGAACAAAGACGAGCGCCAGAACGGTGAAGATGTCTTCGACAATGAGCCACCCGACCGCCACGTGGCCGTGCACGCTGTTGAGCATCCCGCGGTCCAACAGGACCCGCAGCAGCACAACGGTGCTGGCGACCGCCATAGCCATTCCCAAGACCAGAGCCGGCTTGAGCGGCCAGCCGAACAGACCGAAGACCCAGGCGGATAGCAGCATGGCGACCAGGCTTTGCCCTATCGCACCGGGGAGCGCAATCCCCTTCACCGCCACGAGATCTTTGAGATGAAAGTGCAGCCCGACTCCGAACATCAGGAGAATGACGCCGACCTCCGCCAGTTGCTGGGCCGCGGACGCATCGCCGACGAAGCCGGGCGTGTACGGACCGATCACCATTCCCGCGAGGAGGTAGCCCACAATGGGCGACAGGCCGAGACGCTGGGTCACAAGCCCCAGCGCCCACGCGGCGGCGAAGGCCGCGGCGATGGTGGTGAGAAGCGGCAGGTGGTTGGCCTGCGCCAGCAGGATCGAGGGGAAACTCACGTGACTGCCTCCAGGTACCCACGGCGGATGAGTTCGAACAAGAGGGTTCTCCCCTGCTCCTCGGGTATTCCGGAGGCCGCACGGAACCGGCACACCGCGTCGTCGATCGAACTGATGCTGTCGAAAAGCGCGAGCAACTGCTGGGCACGCGGCTCCACGCACACATCGAACCGGAAGCCGCGAGTCTGACTCAGATGCACCAGTGACGACCCCGGCAAGTCGGTCGCCACGAAGCCGACCTTCCGCCATCGCACTTCCCGCGCACGGTCTGGCTCGCACGAAAGAAGCGTTTGATTCTCGAAGATCCGCAAAACCTGGTCCCCCGCCTGGGTATCACCGTCGGTGAGCCACTGGGTGTCGCCCCGGATCCACGTTCGGCCATCACGGCGTCGGAGGAAGATAATCCCCATCGTCAGCCAGCCCAAGCCGGACTCCCGCAGGTGCGTGCGCCAGCGGCGCAGAGACTCGGCGCCGCTCCCCTCGGACCCGTTCGACCCTTGCGGTCCGCGGAACCACGCGGTCGCCACGGCTTCGACGCTTGACGTTCGAAGGCGCACCATCCAGGCATCGACGCCGGTGTGTTGCAGCCAGCGGCGCGGGGGCTCCTCCCAATCCGATTCCGCCGCGTGCTCCCAGTTGCAAAGGAATACGCCAAAGCCATCGGGAGACAGGCGCGAGGGAGCGCCCCGCACGAAGGCTTCCGAAACGGCATCTCCCTTCGCGGCGGGCCCTCCGTCGGTCACGGCCTGCACCCCCGAGAAAACAAAGGGCGCATTGGAAACGATGAGATCGAACCGCTCACCCTCGACGGGCTCGTACAGACTGCCTTGCCGGAAGTCGATCGTCGTGCCGTTCAGCGCCGCATTGATTGCGGCCACTCGGATGGCGAGCCGACTGGCATCGGTGCCCACGACTCTCGAGGCTTTGCGGGCTGCTTGCAGGGCGTGGAAGCCCTGCCCGCAGCCGAGGTCCAGGGCGGCGGCCACACGGCGCCGCGGCGTTAGCCGAGAGAGCGCTTTCGCGTTGGGACCGACTTCCTCGGCTCCGCTCGGCCCGCCCGGCGGGCTCGGCACGCGATGCCGCGCCAGCAGCAGCCCATCCCAGCGGTCGATCAACAGCGTCGCCATCCACGTGCCGCCCGAGCGTTGCAGCAGCCCCATCCGGGCCAGCAGGTTCGGGTCGGGGTCGTTGAGGCTTCCGGACGGCGCAAAGGGCTCCCCGCGCACGAAGGCGCGGTGGAGGGCACCGACCGCACCACCGAGCCGTTCGCGGTCGAGTTCCTCGTGCAGTCGCTCCGCCAAGACTCTCAGCGCGCGGCAACCCTCGGGCGGGAGAGTCGCGGCGGCTCGGCGTTCCGCCGAGACAAACACGGTCATGGACATAAAAACTCCCGCGCACGAGCGCGAAAGAGCGTGTCATATCTGGATGCGGCTAGAGCGCTGCGAAAGTCTCTGATCCACCAATCACCTCTATTCCCCGGCGTTTCCAGCACTAAGGGGCATGACGGTGCATCAGGAACTTCTGCAGGGGTCAGTAGTGGCCGGGAGGGATGGCCGTCCCGGAAACGTGCGTGACTGCGGGAGTCATCGCGGTGGGCCGCGAGGAGCCCGCCAGGCGGGCACGTGGGCACCCAACGAAGGCCCGGCGCCCTTCGGCCCTATCGGCAGACACCATTCTGCCGCGGCCGCGAGGAGAGGATGCCACAGATGCAGGGGCTGAGTGCTGTCAGTCCCAACGAGGCGACGGAGCGGCCGACCGTCGGTCCTGCTTGCCTCGTCACGCTTGCCCGCGCCGTCCCCGTCGGGCTCCTCGTGGCAAGCGCGGCGTGCACTTCGCTGCGTGTCCGGGGCGCCCATCCAGGCCGCGCGCTCTGACGCTCCCGCCGGCTGATAGGCCGGGAGGAGCGAGAGAGCGGCGAGCAGCAAACTCGCCGAGATCACGACGTCGAACAGCAGTCCGCGGCGTTCTGCCAAGAAGCAAGATGCGTGGTACCGCACGATTCATGATAGGGGGCGGGCGAGACCACCGCGAGATTGGTTCAGGTCCCTCGGACGTTACCGAAGAGGTCGATGTGGAAGCGCGGGCTGTAGCGCCAGGCGCGGGCGAGGCATTCGCGAGTGATCCAGGCCTTGGCCGCGGCGGTGGGGGGGGTGACGCCCTCGGGCATGAGCAGGATGTCGACGGGCGACCAGTTGCGCAGGCGGGCGAGGAGCGCGTCGATCTCGGCGAGGTCGCTCTGGTCGCTCACGACGAACTTTAACTGGCGCTGCGGGCAGGCGTCGATGAGAGCCTGGAGCGAATCGACATTCGTTCGGCGCTGCTCGTGGAGGAGGCGCCATGTGCCCTTGGGGTCGCGGGGGTCGCCCTCGCGCGGCGTGGAGTTGGCGAGTTTTGGGCTGATCGACATGAGATCGCAGGCGAGGTGGCGAAAGACCGTGCCCGCGGTTTCGATCGTGATGTGGAAGCCCGCGTCGCGGAACGCGGCGGCGAGCGGTTCGATCTGTGGGAACATCATGGGCTCGCCGCCGGTGAGCACGACGTGACGCGCGGGGTGCGTGAGCGCCTCGCGAAGGATCGCGTCGATGTCGCGGGGGCTGCCTTCGGGGGTCCAACTCGCGTAGGGCGTGTCGCACCAGGAGCAGCGGAGATTGCAGCCGCTCATGCGAACGAAGAAGGAGGGAACGCCCGCGAGTTTTCCTTCGCCCTGGATGGAGTAGAAGGTCTCGGAGATGGGGAGGGTGGTGGGCATGGGAGGCGGGGGGCGGGGGGTAGTGTTGGACGACTTTGGTTTAGACTTCGAACTTCAGACTTCAGACTTCAGACTTCAGACTTCAGACTTCAGACTTCGAACTTCAGACTTCGAACTTCAGACTTCAGACTTCAGACCGATCTCAGATCTCAGACTTCAGACTTCGAACTTCAAACTTCAGACTTCAGATCTCAGATCTCAGATCTCAGATCTCAGACTTCAGATTTCAGATTTCAGATTTCAGATTTCAGACAGCGTATCGCGTGGGATCCGCGACTCCGGCTTCCAGGAAACCTTGCGCCCGCAGCGTGCAGGAATCGCAGTGACCGCACGCCGCGCCTTCGGGAGTGGGGTCGTAGCAACTCGTCGTGAGGGAGAAGTCCACTCCCAACTGCACACCCAGCCGCACGATTCCCGCCTTGGTCAGGGAGATGAGGGGCGTGTGCACCTTGAGGCGGGCTCCCTCGACGCCCGCGCGGGTGGCGAGATTGACCGTCCGCTCGAACGAGTCGATGAACTCCGGCCGGCAATCGGGGTATCCCGAGTAGTCCACCGCGTTGACGCCGATGAAGACGTGGTGGGCGGTCAGCACTTCGGCCAATCCCGCGGCGAGGGACAGGAAGACCAGGTTTCGCGCGGGCACGTACGTGACGGGAATGTCGGTTCCTCCGGCCGGGCGGTCTTTGGGCACGGCGATGTCCGCGGTCAGGGCCGATCCGCCGATGGCGCGCAGGTCGAGGGTGAGGAGGCGGTGGGAGGCGGCGCCGAGGGATTCGGCGACTAGTGCGGCCGCGGCGAGTTCCTGGCGGTGGCGCTGGCCGTAGTCGAAGGAGAGGGCATGGCAGAGAAAGCCGTCGCGGCGGGCCGCCGCCAAGGTGACCGCCGAATCCAGCCCGCCCGACACCAGTACCACCGCCGTTCGAGTATCCACGCGCGAGGGTACGCGCCCCTTACCCGCTCGGCACTCGGCACTCAGCATTTCCGCAGCACGCACGCCCGCGGCTCGCGTCCGGCGGCGCGGGTTTTTCGTTCGTAGTTGGTCCCGATCACGTGCTCGTCATCCACCCACTCCGGCGGCGTGAAGTCGCGCTTCTCGAACGCCGGCCCGGGCCGGCCGATCAGTTGGGGCGCGTCGGGTTCGCAGGGCCGAGTCCATCGGCCGATGAAGTCTTCGTACCACTCCCACAACTCCGGGTGGTCGGTGACGAGCCGCAACTCTCCGCCGGGCGTGAGTATCCGCCAGGCGTCGGCGAGGAAACGGTCCTGCACCACGCGGTTTTTGTGGTGCCGCTTCTTGGGCCATGGGTCGGAGTAGTAGAGGTGGATCACGCCGGCGAACGCGTCGGGGCAGCGCCAGCGCAGGAACTCGGTCGCGTCGGCGTTGAGCATCCGGACGTTGGGCAGGCCGCGACGCCTGATGCGGTCGGCGGCGTAGAGGTAGAACTCCCTGGCCCACTCGATGCCGAGGTAGTTGGTGGTGGGGCGCGTGGCGGCCTGCTCCAGGAGGAAGGTGCCTTTGCCCGAACCGATCTCGATTTCCAGAGGCATCGACGGGTCGCGAAACCACGTTCGAGGGTCAACCAGCCCGGCCCGCGGGTTGGTCATCGCCTCGTCCGGCAGCGGGGGCAATTCTTCGCGCGAGATTCCCACCACGCCGGGCGCGTCGTCGAGGTCACGTCCATGTCCCAGTCCAAACGACATCGCCCGAGCATAGGTGGAGGGCGAGAGATCGACCCGGGGCCGGTGCGCGCCTCATATCACGCCGCGGCGCGGCCCTTGTGTGCCTGGCCCGCCCGGCGCTGCACCAGTTTGATGAGTCGGGCGCGATCCACGGTTTTCGACGATCTGGACCGTCGCCCGCGGCCCGGAGGAAGTGCCCGATCAGCCGCGGGTTGTCGGCGCCGTCCTCGGCCAGCAGGACGCGGGCGGAGAAGGGTTGCGCTGGCGACGCGGCTGGGGCCGGTTGCGGGTGCTTCGTGCTCTGAGCGGGCGCGAGCGCCACGCGTTCCATGGGCCCCGCCTCGAGCGTGACGGTGAACGAGGAGCCCTTGCCCAGTTCGCTTTCAACGGACACATCGCCCCCCGGGCAGTTGGGCCAGCCGCCGGCTGATGACCAGCCACAGCCCGGTGCCGCCGAAGCGGCGGGTCGTGGAAGTGTCGGCCTGGGAGATTGGCTGGAACAGGCGCGACGCCTGTTCGGGCGTCAGGCCGACCCCGGTGTCGGAGACGACGATCCGGAGCGTTCGCGGGGCAGGAAGTCCATCTGGTTCACGCGAGAGTCCGTCGGTGCTTATCGGGAGCCGTCCGGGGCGTCATGAACCCGGAGAACCGATACAACCTTTTCTATCAGTTATGCGTATAACCTGAGCGAGGGATCGCCCGCGGATTGCTGGGCCGGCGAGCACGACCGGCCGATAGGTCTACAAAGGCGGGAGTCCGATCCCTTCGTCGTTGACAAGTTCCGAGTTTCCGGGAGTCCTCTTGCACGGGAGTGCGGAGTCATGCAGGAATACCGCGCGTACCAGGGACGGGAAGCCAGTGGTCCACTTGCGGGTCGCGACCTGGTCGCGGCCGTGGAGTCGCGTATTGACCGTCGGAAGTTCCAGGATCACCACTGGACGGGCACGTTCTGGGAGTACCTGGATACGTGCGCGCAGAACCCGGCGGTGGCGCGGAACGCGTACCAGCGGCTGTACGACGCGATCCTGAGCCAGGGCTACGAGAAGTACAAGGCGTTCAAGAAGGAGTGCATCCGGTACCGGTTTTTCTCCGACCCGTTCGACAACGGCGCCGATGCCATCTTCGGGCTGGATTTCGCGCTGATGCAGTTGGTGGACTGCCTGCGGTCGGCGGCGGAGGGGTACGGCACCGACAAGCGCATTCTGCTGCTGCACGGGCCGGTGGGCTCGAGCAAGAGCACGATCGCGCGGCTGCTGAAGAAGGGCGTGGAGGCGTACAGCAAGACCGCCGACGGCGCGCTGTATTCGTTCTCGTGGCTGCTGGACGAGCGCTGCGAGGTGACGGCGGTTGGGAGCGGCGCCCGGGAGGCGCAGAAGACCCACGCCTTCGCGTGCCCGATGCACGAGGACCCGCTGGTGCTGATCCCCAAGGACGCCCGCGAGGAAGTGCTCGCGCGGCTGAACGCCGGGTACAAGCCCAAGAACCACTCCGGGCGGCTGCGCGTGACCGGGGAGCCCGACCCCTTCTGCCGCAAGATTTACGAGGACCTGATGCGCTTCTACGACGGGGACTGGCGCAAGTCGATGGAGCACGTGCGCGTCCGTCGGATCGTGCTCTCGGAGCGCGACCGCATCGGCATCGGGACGTTCCAGCCCAAGGACGAGAAGAACCAGGACTCGACCGAACTGACCGGGGACATCAACTACCGCAAGATCGCCCAGTACGGCAGCGACAGCGACCCGCGCGCCTTCAACTTCGACGGCGAACTGAACATCGCCAACCGGGGCATCTGCGAGTTTATCGAGGTGCTCAAACTCGACGTGGCGTTCCTGTACGACCTGCTGGGGGCCAGCCAGGAGCACTCGATCAAGCCCAAGAAGTTTGCGCAGACGTCGATCGACGAGGTGATCCTGGGCCACACCAACGAGCCGGAGTACAAGCGGCTGCAGTCCAACGAGATGATGGAGGCGTTCCGCGACCGCACCATCAAGATCGACGTGCCGTACAACATCCGGCTGGACGACGAGATCAAGATCTACGAGAAGGACTTCGGAACGGGCCGCATCCAGGGGATTCACATCGCGCCCCACACGCTGGAGGTCGCGGCCATGTGGGCGGTGCTCACGCGTCTGGACGAGCCGAAGAAGGCCGGGCTCACCCTGATGCAAAAACTGAAACTCTACAACGGCAAGAGCATCCCCGGGTTCACCGAGGACAGCGTTCGTGAACTGAAGGAAGAGGCGCCCCGCGAGGGCATGAACGGCATCTCGCCGCGCTATGTGCAGGACAAGATCAGCAACTCGCTGGTCTCGCGGCAGGCGCTGGAGGACAAGGGCATCAACCCGTTCATGGTGCTCAACGAACTGGAGAGCGGGCTCTCGCATCACTCGCTGCTGAGCGATGAGAACACCAAGAAGCGCTTCCGCGAACTGCTGTCGGTGGTCAAGGAGGAGTACGAGGACATCATCAAGGGCGAGGTGCAGCGGGCGATCTCGGCCGACGAGGATGCCATCCGCCGGCTGTGCGCCAACTACATCGAGAATGTCCGGGCGTACACGCAGAAGGAGCGCGTCAAGAACAAGTACACCGGGCGCGACGAGGACCCGGACGAACGCCTCATGCGGAGCATCGAGGAGAAGATCGACATCCCGGACGGCCGCAAGGACGACTTCCGGCAGGAAATCATGAACTACATCGGCGCGCTGGCGCTGGACGGGAAGAAGTTCGAGTTCAACACCAATGCGCGGCTGTACCGGGCGCTGGAACTCAAACTGTTCGAAGATCAGCGCGACACGATCAAACTCAAGAACCTGGTGAGCAGCGTGGTGGACGACGAGACGCAGAAGAAGATCGACGTCGTCAAGCAGCGCCTGATCAAGAACTTCGGCTACAACGAGACTTCGGCCACCGACGTGCTCAACTACGTCGCGAGCATCTTCGCCCGGGGTGACAGCAAGACGCGGTAGTGGGTAGGACGGGCGATATGGTTGTCCGCGCGGCCTGAGGGCAGGCGGTGCATCACTCGGGAGAGTGACGCCACCCTGGCACTACTTGTGGTCCTCAAGCCGCTTTGCCCTTCGGGGCCTGGCTGGTTCCTCGCGCGTACCGCATCAGGTCGAAGTCGTCCTTCGACGCGGGGTCAAAGTTCTCCGACGAGACGTTCTGGCCGTCGATCACGGCGATCGAGAGCGTTCGCTCCGTGCGCAGGTTCAGCCTTTCTCGTGACGGCTCACCCCGCCGCGGCATTGCTGTCAGGGCGCCGAGGATTTCGACGGTCGGTCGGCAAGGGTCTTCCGGGCTCCAGGCGACCACCGCGGCTTCTCGACCGTCGCTCAGACGGACCAGGCTTCCCGGGGCGTATGGCGGGGCGACGGCCAGCAGGGCGCGGAAGACCATCGGGTCCAGCCAGTTCGTGAACGGCTCCCGTCGTAGTTGCGCCAAGGCGGTTACGGCCGGCAGGGCCGGATCGGCTCCCGGCGCGTGCCGCAGCCGGTCGAACAGGTCCGCCGCCGCGACGATCCGGGCGAAGATGTGGATGTGCGAGCCCCGCGGCGGGATGCAAGCCCCGCTCAAGGACGGGATGCAGGGAAAGCCCGAGCCATTCCAGCGCTGGTGGTGGTGCAGAACCGCCCCGGCCGCGGCGGGCTCCAGTTGATCTTTGACGAGATCGAATCCCAGGAGGGCGTGCTCGCGCCAAGCGGAGTCGTCTTCGTTGCCGGTTGCGGCCCACCGCGCGCTGACCTCGGGGGGGAGGCGCGTCATTCCGACATCGTGGAGCATGGCCCCCACGCCCAGCGGGGCGAGGTCCTTGGCCCGTTGCGAGGTCATCCTGGCGCGCTCCCGCACGAGGTAGAAATCGAGTTTGAGCCCCATGAGCAGGCTGAGGGCGCAGACGGCGCTGCCGTGCCGTGCCGCGGGGCTGCCCGGGCCGCCCAGGTCGTTCACGAAGATCGCGGCCTTGGAGTTTTCGGCGATCCGTTCGAGCATTCCGACCACGGCTCGACGGTAATCGCTGAACTCCAGTTCGACCCTGGACTGCATCATCGCCGCGTCGAAGGTGGCGGAGAGGTTGGAGGTCAACTCCCGGCAGGCGTTCTGGAATCCGGGGTTGACGTACTGCACGAGGTCTTCGAGCCCGGGGTAGCGGATCCACAGATCGCGGATTCCCAACTCGGCGAGTTTGGCGATGGCGCGGTCCTCGAGCGCCGCCCCGTCGCGGAGCAGGTAGGCCTTGGGCACCGCGGGGTGCGGCACGCCTAGTGCAAGCACCATTCCCGCCTTGGCCTGAGCGATGGGCACACGGAGCATGAGTCTCTTATCGGCGGCCGGGCTTAGCACGACAACCGGCAGTTGCACCGGTCCGTGTTTCACCGGCCCGATAACCGCTCAGTTCTCGTTGGAGTTCGCCAGAATCCGGAACTGCCGGGGTACGCTGGGTTGGATCACCACGAAGACCCGCGCCCGCCTTCCGACGACCGCGCCCAGGTCGGTGAGGAGTGCTTCGCCGAGGTTGGGGGCCGCGGGAACCTGCGGGCCCAGATGCGGCACAACCGGCTCGCGCTCGGGCGGGGGCAGGGGGCTGGCCCACTCGGTGTCGGGCGATTCGGGGACGATCAGGAGCGCCTCGTCGCCGCGCAGGATGGCGCCAAGGCGCAGCCGATCGAACGGGAGCGGCGCGGGCGTGGGGGTGTCCGTGCCGGGCAGGCGGAGAGCGGTCTCGTCGGGCGGCGCCGGGAGGTATCGCGGCACGATCTCGACGGTCAATACGGCGAGCATCCGGTCTGTCTTTGCCGGGTCCGCCGAGATCGGGGCCGGGTCGGGGGTGGTCCAGCACCGCAAGGAGAGGCCCAGGCGCCCGTCCCGAAGGGTGATCGGGCCGTTGTCGAGGGAAACGGTGAACGATCCCGAGGCGGGCGTGCTCCGCGCGACGTCGGTCCAGCGGGCCGCTTCACCCAGCCACTGGCTTTGCAGCGGGCCGACCAGGTGGACCTTCGCCCGCGTTGCGTCGAGTTCCTCCATCGGCACCGCGAGCACCCGGAGGCCTCCGGCCCGCCACGCGTCGAGGGTTTCCCACGAAACCGGCACCGAGCGCTTCGACAACTCCGCCAGCGTCTCGCCCAGGGGCGGCTGGCCCTCGGCCGGGGCGTCATCGACGATCCACCACGAGATTTCCACGCCGGGCATCGACTCTCGAACCACGGGGCTGGCCGGTCCGGATTTGGGCTGGGAGTTTGTGGCGCAACCGGAAACGAGGAGCGCGCCGAAAACCGCGAGCGCCGCCAACATCCCGCGGGCCGCCGCGACCTTCAACTGTCCACGCTCCGCCCTCATCGGTCCTCTCCGTGCTCCCTTCCGTGGCGTGTGCGACGAATCCTTATGCGGGGTCCAGCGAGTTGATGCGGTCGATCAGACTGCGGACCAGACCGTACTTGTGCTTGGTGTGGTGGAACCGCAGGCGGGGGAGTTGCTGGTGGTCGTCTTCGCCCTCGAGGGGCCGGAAGACCTGCTCGATGCCGCCGGTCTTGAGTAGGACGCGGAAGTCGTTTTCGAGTTTCGCGACATCCTCGGCCCTCAGGGCCCGGTTGAGGCGGATGACAAACTGATCCCGGACATATCGCGAGGAGTGGTAGTTGCGGTAGAAGCGGATGATGTGCTCGGCCGCGTCCCGCGCGTTCTTCGCGAGATAGTAGATCGCCGGGTCTTCGGGGCTGATCCACCCGCGGGCCAGGAGTTGGGTGCGGACCCAGTGGTCCCAGGACTTCCAGTAGTCCCCTCCTTCGCCTTCGATCATGACGATGGGCATGGGCGTGCTCTTGCCGGTCTGCACCAGCGTGAGCGCTTCGTAGGCCTCGTCGAGGGTCCCGAAGCCGCCCGGGAAGAGCGCGACGGCCTCGGCCTGCGAGACGAACATGAGTTTGCGTGTGAAGAAGTACCGGAAGTTGATCAGTTTCTCATCGCCGGCGATCACCGAGTTGGCGGTGGTCTCGAAGGGCAGGCGGATCGCCACGCCGAAGGAGGCTTCTCGCCCCGGCCCGACGTGCCCGGCCTTCATGATGCCCAGGCCGGCGCCGGTGATGCTCATCCATCCGGCCTCGGCCATGAGCCGGCCGAACTCCACGCAGGCCTTGAAGTCGGGGTGATCTTCGGGCGTGCGGGCGCTGCCGAAGATCGTCACCTTGTGGGGCACCCGGAACTTGTGGAACACGCGGAAGGCGTATCGCAGTTCCTTCACCGAGTTGGTCAGCAGTTTGATTTCGCCGGTGTCACGACCGTCGGGGATCAGTTTGAGCGCGGTCTGGATCATCTCGCGGACCAATCTCGCGTCGAACGACCCGGGCCTGCCCCCGGTCTGCTCGATCAGGCGGTCCACATCCAGGGCGATGTCCGGATCATCCGCGCGACGCGCCACCGGGCTGACCGGCCCGCCGGCGGCCTCGGCCTGTGCGTCTACTACCGCCTCGGGCTTATCGGGATGTTCGTCGAGTGGCATTGGAGGGCCGAGATGATAGGAAGGGGCGGGGCGCCGCGGCGGTTCATGGGGTTTGCTGACCGACCGGCTCCCGCTCCTCGCGCTTGATCGGCCCTTCCCTGGCCCGCTCGCCGATGGCATCCAGCCGCCGCTGCTGCTCGCTGGGGGTCTCGCCGAACAGTCTTCCGATGAACCGGCTGGTGCCGCTGAGCGTGTTGATGGCGAGTTCCGGCTGCGCCAGCGTTCCTTCCGCCCGTACGGCCAGCAACTCGTTGCGGATGCCCTCCATCACGCTGGTGAGCATCGGGATGCGGGTTCTCGCCTTGGGCCTGAAGCGCAGGTCCAGGTCGAGCCCCGGCCACTTGACCGTTCCGAACCCCACGACTTCCACCGACCGCGTGAACACGGAGAGGGAGTCGAAGTTCAGGTATTCCCCTTGGATGAAGAACTCCGCGGCGGCGTAGTCCACATTCTCGTTGATGGGAAGTTGCAGGTTGGAGATTCTTACCAGGGGGACCAGGAGTGGGATGTTGACGACGCGGCCGCCGGCGACGGTCGCCGTTCCTCGACCGCGGCGCGACTTGGGGTCGCCGATGGGGCCGGCGATGGAGATGCTGGCGTCGAGCAGGCCGCGTGATTCGTCAGGGGCGGCCTCGGTCAGTTCGCCGGGCACCGTGCCCGGCTCGCGCTGGGCGTAATCGGCCAGCACGGAGGCGAAGCGCACGCCGGACAACTGCAGGGTGGCGCGGTATTCGCGTGCCGATTCGCCGGGCGCGCTCACTACGGCGTCTCCGGTGACTCGTCCGCCGTGGCACTCCGCGGAGAACATGGGAATCAGCACGGAACCGTCGGGTGCGCCGGCGACTCGCAGGCGAGCGCGGCTGGTTTCCAGGCCGTTGGCCGCGAAGCGGTCGAACATCCCCAGCAGGTCGAACACCACCGGGTCTTGGTCGCTGTCGCGGGAGGCGGAGAAGTCGATGACGCCGTCGGCCCGTTCGATGGTGACGCCCGCGTCGAGCGAAGCCCTGGTCACGTCGGCGCGACCACTGACGCGCAGGGCCCGCATCTCGCCCTGCGGCCCGGTGGTGATGGAAATGGCCCCCGGCTCGACGCGGATGGGGCCCTCGATGTTGCCGGAGAGGTCCTGGAGCACCTCACGCACGCGCTCGGGCAGCACCGCTTCCAGGTCCGGAGTCAGGGAGTGGGCGTCGAGAGTCGCCGCGGCCTGGAGCGCCGTGCCTCCATCCTCCGAACGGATCCACCCGCCGGAGGCCAGTACGTTCCACGAGGGGGCGACCAGGTTCAGGTCCTTGACCCGACCGCCGTCGGGGGAGAACTCGATCGACCCGGTCACTCCGGGAAACTCGACTTCGGTATCGCCGAACCGCGCGGCCATGGAGCGGGGCTTGATTGCTCCCGTGGCGTCCCAGCCGCCGGGCGAGCCGTCTTTCGCCGTCATCCTGGCCGCGAGGTCGAACGTGCCGTGGAGGTCGGAGTCCTTGAAGAAGGCCGCGAATCTCGCGGGCGCGGCTGTTCCCACGATTGACCGCACCAGAGGTGATTCGAACCGGCCTCCGGTCACTTCGACCTGCAGCGGACCGCCCGCGCTCGTCGCGTCGGCTTTGCAGGCGCCGTTCAGGCGGAGCGTGCCGTTCTCCTGACCCTCGAACATCGCCGCCGCGACAAACTCCCGGAAGGTCAGCACGCTGGGCCCGTCGGCGGCCCGCTGGCCGACGACTTCGCCGCCGAGCGATGTCAGCCCGAGCCGGCCGTCTGACATCTTGAGGGTGAGTTTCTTCAGATCGGTCGCGTGGACCGCGGCGGAGATCGGCCCGTTCGCGCTGCGGGAGACATCGACCCTGAGGGAGGCGAGCCCCTGGGGAGCGAGTCGTGAGCGAGCATCGTCGAGTTCGGCCGCGGCTTCGGGCGCGGCTTGGCGCACCAGGTCTTCGACAGGGGTCGCGGTCTCGAAGGCCGGAAGAGTTGCGGTCAGGGTGAAGGGCTCGTCGCCACTCGTGGATCGGCGGTCGGCGGACGCGATCAGCGAGACGTTGGTCGGCACGGCTCCTGGGGCACCCACCTTGGCCTGCACGTCGAGGGAGACTGTCTCGTCGGTGACATCGACGGCGACGCCGGCATCGGTAAGCACCACCCGCGACGACCCGTCGGGGGCGAGCGGGGAGGCGCTGATGCCGTCGCCCTCGATCTCGACGCGGAACGTGGCGATGTCTTCGCGGGTCGCGGCGTCGGGCCGGGGCGTCACCTTGGCCTTGATGTTCACCCGGCCGGCGAGGTTGAGGCCGGTCAGGGCGTCGGCGATTGGTCGGCCGCCGAGGCTTGCCCCTTCGGGGACGGCCGCGGCGAGCAGGCGGGAGAGGGGCATTCCCTCCGCCGCGATCTCGATGTCGGGGATGAACGGGGCGTCGGGGTCGGTGAGGCTGGAGAGGTCGGCGCTGGCGGTGATACGGGCGGCGCCGCCTTCGAGCCCGGTGTAGGTGCCTCCGGAGACGGTCGCGGTGAGGTCGTTCTTCACGATGGTGACGTTTCGGGCGATGATGGGGTAGGGCACGCGCTCGGGGACGGCGCGGGCCTCTTTCACGGTGATGGTTACGGTGTCGTGCCAGTTGTCTACGCCGGGACCTGGATCGCGCCGGACCACGGCGTGAACGTCGATGGCACCGCCCAGATCGAATGCGGGGCCGGCGCCTTTGCCGCCGGAGGAGATCAGGCCCTTGGCGACCAGATCCCCGTGCCGCTTGCGGTTGAAGACTTCCTGGACGACGCGCCCCCGCACTGCCATGGCGGACATGAGCGTGTCGTCGATGGGTACGCCGGAAGCGACCACGTCCACGTGAACCTCGGCCTCGTCCGTCAGGGGCGCGATGGTTCCCGTGGCGCTGACTTTCACGCCGCCGGGGGCATCGCCCTCGATCCGCTTGATGGTGACGCCCGAGTCATCGAATTCCACCTCGCCGTGGAGGTTGTGAAACTTGTACGGAAAGCGCTCGAACGCGGCGGTTGTCCCGCGCAGGGCGAGGCTGCCCTTGACGCTGATGTCGCCGGGCCGGGCGCCGGCCTCGCGCGAGAGCGTGACACGGGCGTCGAGCGTGCCGGTGGGATCGGAGAACTGCTCGAGGCGGCGGCGCACGATTCCTGGGGCGAACTTGAAGACCTCGGGCTTCTGGGCGAGGTGAAAGTCGGAGCACGAGATGGTGCAGGTGAACGGCGCATCGGCGGAGGAGCCCTGCGAACGGAAGGAGACCTGGTACGGAAGATTTTCCACGAGCCCGGCCATTTCCGCGGCGAGCCCCTTGGAGGTCAGCACGACCGACCCGCTGACGTTCTGCATCCGGAGGCGCTTGCCGACATCGGCCGGCGCGACGGGGATGGGGTTCCCCTGGGGGTCTTCGCCGGGGCGAACTTCAACGGGGAGTGTGACGGCGACGCCGCGGAGTTCGGCCTTGGCCTCGACGTCGCCGCTGAACTTGTACGTGAGGGTGGCGCCGCGGACTTCGCCCTCCATGGCGAGTTGGCGGAAGGCCTCGCGGATGGGGCGGGGCATGGAGTCGGGGCTCCAGGTGGCGAGCGACACGACGCCGAGGTTGAGGGTGACGCTCTCCTTGCTGACACTGCCAGTGAGTTGCAGGCCCCGGGGGCCGACGACGGGCGCGCCCGTGGCGTCGAGTTCGTTGAAAGCGATCTGCATTTGTCCGGACTGGTCCGGGGCGTGCTCGACCTGCCCGGCGACGGGGATTTTCCGAAGCACGGTGTAATCGCCCGAAGCGCGGTGTTCGCCAAGTTCGACCACGCCGCCGCGGACGAGCATGAGCGGGATGACGCCGGGCTTTCCGGATTGGGAGGCGGGCTTGAGGGCGGCGAGATTGACGGAAGCGTCGTCGACGGACTGGCTGATGCGGGCGACGGGGTCGTCGAGAACGACGCGCTTGATCTGGGGCTCGCCGCGGAGCAAAGACCGCCAACTGACGTCGGCCTCGAGGCGGCGCACGGTGAAGACCTCGCCGCCGTCGCCGGGCACGCCGGGGGCGCGCACGACGCCGTTCTCGATGATGAGGGTGCCGCCGGATTCAAGGGTGATCTTCGAGGCGCTGACCTCGCCGCCGGTGAGCGAGGCCAACTGACCGGTCACGACGCGCCGGACGATGTAGCCGCGGGTCAGGAACCAGGTCGCGATGAAAACGCCGACGACCAGGAGCGCGATCAAGACCTTTCGACGCCATCGGCGTCGGCGGGGGAATGGGTGTTCGAGAGAGTCCCGCATGCTGTTCGAGGATGTTAGGGAATGTCGGATTGCGGATGTGGCTTGGCGGAAGGTGAGCCCCCGCGCGCTTGCGGGAGGCACCGGATCGCTGGCAGCACCTGCAATCCGCTCGGGATGCCGCGGGGAATGAATCGGCGTTCATACCGGAACACATCGGGTGCGGCGCGGGTATGAGAAGTTAAGGTCAGAGGTCCGGCCGCACGCGGTGTGGGCCGGCGAAATACGGGAGTTGCCGCTCACGTGGGCCGGTTTGCCCGCAAAGGAGGCAGTTGTGTCCAGTGCATCGAACATTTCACGCGGCGTGACATCGGATGAAACCGCATCTCCGTTCCGGGGTGAGGTGAGCAGGCTTGGGAAGGACGTCTCGCAACTGAAGAACGACCTCACCGGGCTGGCGCGGGACGTGGGTGATGCGGCGCACACCGGAATGTCGGCCGCGAAGGAGGGGGTGAAGCACTCGCTCGCGTCGGCGAAGGAGCAGAGCACCAAGGCTCTGAAGTCGGCCGAGGAGAGCGTGGCGCACCATCCGTTCACGAGTCTGGGGATCGCCGCGGGCGTCGGGTTCCTGGTCGGCATGTTCCTGTTCCGTGGCAGGAGTTGAGCGTGAAGCGGATCGCCGAACTGGTGGTTCGGATCGCGGATCTGGTCGAGGCGGAGGGACGATCGTTGCTCTCCGTGACCAGGGAGGAAGCGGGACGCCTGCACGAGGCCATGGGCCGGTTGGCATCGAGCCTCGTGTTCCTTCTGACGGCGGTGCCGCTGTTTGTCGTGGGGACGTGCCTCGTCGCCGCGGGCCTGTTGTTGTCGCTGCAGGACCGCGTGGGGCTCCCCGCGGCCGCGGCGTTGACGGGGTTAGTGGTGATCGGAGGCGGAGGGGCTTGCCTATGGCTATTCCACCAGCGAAACGGGGTGTGATGCCCGACGAGGCCAAGGCCCGGTTGCTGACGTGGGCGGACAAGGTTGACGCCGAATCGGCGACGCCGGGCGCCGTGGTGGGCAAGGTGCTGGTGGGTGCGGGGGTGGGGGTGCTGGCGGCGCGGATGCTGCTGGGGCGCAAGCGGCGCGCGGAGGGTGGGGGTTCGATTCTGTCGGGCGTAGTGCGCACGGCGGCCTGGCTGGTCCCGCTGGCGATCCGGTACGCGGCCACGCACCGGAGCGTTCAGCCGGGGAAGAGCGCGTCGCGGAACGGCAGTACGATGTTTCCATGAAGGGCCATGCCGAGAAGAGTGTTGTGCCGGTGGACGTGGGCGCGGTGCGTCCGCCGTTGAGCGGATCGACGCGGGTGCGCGTGCGGTACTGCGAGTGCGATCCGATGGGCGTGGTGCACCACGCGGCGTATATCCCGTGGCTGGAGATCGGCCGCACCGATCTGCTGCGAGAGTCGGGCGTGAGTTACGCGCACCTGGAGAGGATGGGGGTCTTTCTCGTGGTCGCGAAACTCGATGCGCGGTTCCGCCGGCCCGTCCTGTACGATGACGTGGTGGAAGTCCGCACCCGGGTTCGGGCGGCCAGCCGGGTGAAGATCGAGCACGAGTACGGCGTCGTGGTCGTCGAGCGCGGAGGAAAGGCGTGCGAGGAGCCGGCCGCGGCGGCGAGCACGACGCTGGCCTGCGTGGACCGCGAGGGCCGGGTGAGCGAACTGCCGGAATGGCTGCGCGGGCCTTGAGGGGGGAAGGATGAGCGCCGAAGTGAACGCGAGCGGAACGAAGCGGGCCGGGCGGGCTTCGGTCGTGGCGGTCGCGGTGGTTGGCGTGCTGGTGTGGGTGTCGCAGACGCTTCACTTCGTGTTCGCGATGATCACCACGGTGCCGAAGTTCGAGAAGATCTTCCGGGACTTCGGCGTGGCCCTGCCCCCGCTGAGCCGGTGGTTCATCATGCTTTCGCGCGAGTTCCGGGTGGTGAACGCGGGTCAACTGCTTTCGATGACACAGATTGGGCTGGTCGTGTGGACTCTCGCGGTTCTCGGCGCGGCGTGGTTCTGCGCCTCGCGCCGGTCGGTGTGGCCGGGGCTGGTGTTTCTCGTGCTCGGCCTGATTCTCTGGGCGATCATGGGCTTGCTGCTCGTGATGGCGATGGACCTGCCCCTGCGGTCGATGATCCGGTCGATGCAGGGCGGTTCGCCATAACCCGAAACCTGATGGGCGCCGGGTCAGCCCAGGTGCTCCATCGCCCGGTCCACGGTCTTGACGGGGACGAGTTCCAGACCCTTGACGGGAGTCCTGGTTCCGGGCGGGACGAGCAGGTGGGTGTAGCCGAGTCGCTGCGCCTCTCGGGCGCGCTGCTCGAGCGCCGGGATCGGCCGGATCTCTCCGCCCAGGCCCACCTCGCCCGCGCAGGCGGTTCGGGGAGGCAGCGCCTTCTTGTAGTGGGCGCCGGCGATGGCGAGCAGGAGCGCCAGGTCGCTGGCGGGCTCGACGACGCGCACTCCGCCCACGCTGCTGGCGAAGAGGTCGCGGTCGGCGAGGCGCAAACCGGCGTGTTGTTCGAGGACGGCGATGAGCATGGCGAGGCGGTTGGAGTCGATGCCGGAGGCCTTGCGCTTGGCCGCGCCGAGGAAGCCGGTGGCGGTGAGCGCCTGCACCTCGACGAGAATGCAGCGGGTTCCGGAGAGGACGGGGCAGACGACCGAGCCGGGGCGGGATTCGCCGGTCGCGGCGGGCCCCGCGCCCTCGGGGAGTTCGCGCAGACCCCCGCCGGTCATTTCGAAGAGGCCCAGTTCCAGGGTGGTGCCGAAGCGGTTTTTGACGGCGCGAACGACGCGGTGGGCGTGGTGGCGGTCGCCGTCGAAGTAGAGCACGGCGTCTACCAGGTGTTCGAGCAGGCGAGGGCCGGCGAGTTGGCCGTCTTTCGTCACGTGGCCGACAAGGACGACGCAGATGCCCGAGGCCTTGGCGAGGTACACCAGTTCCGAGCAGCATCGCCGTAGTTGCGTGACGCTGCCCGCGCCGGCGGGGATGTCGGGCTTGTAGATCATCTGAACGGAGTCGATGACCATGACCTTGGGGCCGTTACGCCGGGCCTGCTCGACGATGCGGGCGAGATTGGTGTCGGCGAGGACGAAGAGTTTGTCGGAGCCGGTTGCGCCGGGGAGGCTTCTGCCCGCGGCCTCGGCCAGCCGCCGGGCTCGCAGTGCGATCTGCTGGGCCGATTCCTCGCTGGAGACGTACAGCACCGGCGTGCCCGCGGCCGCCCAGGCGTACGCGGCCTGGAGGAGCAGCGTGGACTTTCCGATGCCCGGTTCACCGCCCACGAGCACCGCGGAGCCGGGGACCAGGCCGAGGTTTCCGTGAGCGCCGCCGAGGACGCGGTCGAGTTCGCCGATGCCGGAGGGGATGCGGCGGAGGGGCTGATCGTCGGCGCCGATGTCGGAGAGCGGAAGGGCCTTGACCGAACCGGTGTCGGCGGCGCCGTTGGGCTCGATGAACGCGGCGGCGAGGCCGCGCTGTGGGTCCTTCTCCGCGAGCGGGTCGACCGTGGTTTCTTCGAGGGCGTCCCAGGTGCCGCAGTCGGGGCACTTTCCCATCCAGCGCGCGTGCGCGGAGGCGCAGGAGCGGCAGACAAAGGCGCGGCGGAGTTTGGACATGGCGGGAGGGTAGTGGATGTCGGGGGATGCGAAACGCGCCCCGCGGATTACGAAGAAGGAGGGAGGGGGGAGGCCAACCTGTCGGCATACTCATGCCTAGCATTGCATAGTCATGCATACCCGCAGCTCCACGCAGCCCGGTTCGCGTCCGCTTCAGTCCTCGCCCATGAGCACGCCCAGGGCCGTTGCGCCGGTGAACGTTCGGTTGATCCGTCCTTCCGACTCCGTCAGCGAGATCACGCGGCTGCTGCACCGCGCGTACGCGCCGCAGGTCGCCATGGGCCTCAAGCCCCTGGCCGGGCGGCAGGACGACGGCGTGACGGCGGACCGCGCGGCCAACAGCGAGTGCTACCTCGCGCTGCTCAACGAGGGCGGGCGCGAACGGATCGTGGGGGTCATTCTCTTCGAAGAGCACGAGAAGGCGACCTTCCCGGCGTTCTTTCTCCGGCCGGACGTGTGCCATTTCGCCCAGTTCGGGGTGGACCCGGACATGCAGGGTCGGGGGATCGGGCGGGCGCTGCTCGAGACGGTCGAGCGGCGAGCGAGAGAGAAGCGCGCGACCGAACTGGCGCTGTCGATGGCCGAGCCCGACAAGGAGTTGTTCGACTTCTATCTCAAGCGCGGGTACCGGTTCGTCGAGCACTGGCAGTGGCCGTACACGAACTACCGGTCGTGCATCTTGAGCAAGGCGCTGGCGTAACCCGTGCGGGCCGTCGTGCAGAGAGTGTCGTCGGCGAAAGTTGTCGTGGACGGCAAGGCCGTCGGCGAGATCGGGCGCGGGCTGCTGGTGCTGGTGGGAATCGAGAGCGCCGACGGCGAGGCGGAAGCGGACTGGATCGCGGAGAAGGCGGCGAACCTGCGGGTGTTCGAGGACGGCGCGGGCAAGATGAACCTGTCGGTGAAGGATACAGGGGGCGGCATCCTGCTGGTGCCGAACTTCACGGTGGCGGGGGATGCGAGGAAGGGCCGGCGTCCCTCGTTCGACAACGCGATGAGGCCAGAGGCGGCGGGGTCGATGTTCGCGCGGATCGAACGGGCGATCGCGGCCCAGGGCGTGCCCGTCAGCACCGGGGTGTTCCGTTCGCACATGGAAGTCACGCTGGCAAACGACGGGCCGGTGACGATCTGGCTGGATTCGCGGGCGTAGCGAGGAGTCCGATGGTCCGGCGCAGCCCGCGGGCCAGCACGTTGGGCGGCGTGAGGCGGGTCACGGTGTCGCGTGCCCAGCACAGCAGGGGGGAACTCAACTGGCAGATCCGAGTGATGCGCCGGGACTGCGCGGAAAGCCGGGCGCAGCGGGCGCGCCGCACCCGCTGGTACCACGCGAGGGCCCGGTTGAGATCCCGGGACCCGGCGATGCAGTCGGCGAGCGCGACGGCGTCTTCGATCGCCGTGCACGCGCCCTGACCGAGGTCGTGGGTCATGGCGTGCGCGGCGTCGCCGAGCAGCACGACGCGGCCGCGGTGCCAACGGGAGGGGACGGGCCGGTCGTAGATCTCGGTGCGAACGGCCTGGTCCTGGGGCGTCCGAACCAGGGCCGCGCGGATCGGCGAGTGCCAGCCGCCGAACCTTTCGAGCAGCGCGGGGCGGACCATGTCGAGCGTGCCGGTGGGGCAGTCGGAGAGCCCGGCGTACCAGTACGCGCGGCGGGAGTCGATCTGGACCATGCCGAAGCGGGCGCCCCGGTCCCAGGTTTCGAAGGAGCATCCCGCGGCCAGCGAGGGGTCGTCGATCGAGACCACGCCGCGCCAGAGCGCGTGCCCGAGATGGCGCGGCGTCTGTGGGCCGGTGACGTGATCGCGGACGGAAGACCACAATCCGTCGGCGCCGAGGAGCAAATCGCCGCGGGCGGCGGTGCCGTCCTCGAAGAATGCGGCGACGTGCTCGTCTTCCTGGAGTACGCCCGTGCAACGTTTTCCGAAGTGGACGCGAGGCACGATTCCGGGATCGGCGAGGGTGCGCTGCAACGCGGCCCGGTGGACGGCGATGGTGGGCGCGCCCGCAAGCCGGCTGACCTGTTCGACGGGCGTCACGGAAATCACGTCGCCATCGGGGCGCCGGATCTGGGCCTGGGTGATCGGCCAGCCCGCATCGGCGATACGCGAATCCAAGCCCAAACGGCGGAGGGCGAGCATGCCGTTGGGCCAGATTGTCATTCCGCACCCGCCGTCGCGGTATTCCCGGGACTTTTCGTAGACGCTGACGCGCTCGCCACGGGCGCGGAGCGCCGCGGCGGCAGCCAGCCCTCCGATGCCGCCGCCGATGATGAGCACCCTCATGCATAAGGAATTCGCCCGGCGGATGAGGCGGGCGTGATCGCGAGATGAAGCCGGGTTGATTAGACTGGGCCCATGAGATACCTGTTGATGATCGTGTGCCTGGTTGCGGTGAGTGCCGGCGCGTGCGCCCAGGGGCTGCATCAGCAGCAGGCGGGGCCGCAGGACCTGCGTCCCGTGCCGGCTCCGGGCATGGCCGAGTTGATCCGCAGGTACCAGACTGATCGCCGGTACATCGATCGGTTTTACAGCGTGGGTTGGTCGGACGACGCGATGGAGCGAACGGGGAAGTTTCTTGAGGAATGGACCGCGCGACTGGATGCGATGGATTACGACGCGCTTGAGGCGGACGAGCGGGTGGATTGGCACCTGCTGCGCCGGCATGTGACGTGGCAGGGGGAGGGCCTCGCGCTGCTGCGGCGGCGAGTGGCGGAGATGGAGCCGTTCTTGCCGTTCAGATCGGCGCTGCAGGAACTCGAACTGGCGCGGCGGCGGATGGAGCCGTGCGACTCCAAGGCCGCGGCGGGGGTTCTGGCCGACGTGACCGCGGAGGCGAAAAGGATTCGCGAGCGTGTGGAAGGCGGTCGCAAGGCGGAGGCGGAACGGCCGGAGGCCGCGCTGATGCTGACTCCGGTGGTGGCGCTCCGGGGAGCGGGCGTGCTCGACGGGCTGGCGTGGATGCTCGACGGGTGGGCGGCGTATTACGACGGGTTTGACCCGGAGTTCGGCTGGTGGACGCGCAAGCCGCGGGAGGAGTGCCAGAAGGAGTTGCGTGATCTGGCGAAACTGCTGCGCGAGGAGATCGCCGGGATCAAGGGGAAGGACGAGGACCCGCTGGTGGGCGACCCCATCGGCGCGGAGGGACTGCGCGCGGACCTGGAGGGCGAGGCGCTGTGCTACACGCCGGAGGAACTGATCGCGATCGGTGAGCGGGAGTTCGCGTGGTGCGAAGCGGAGATGAAGAAGGCCGCGGCGGAGATGGGGCTCGGGGACGACTGGAAGGCCGCGCTCGCGCGGGCGAAGGAGGACCAGATGCCGCCGGGGCAGCAGGGGGCCTTCGTGCGGGACGAGTCGCGGGCGGTGATCGAGTTTCTGAGAACGCGAGATCTGGTGACAATTCCCGCGCTGTGCGAAGAGGCATGGCGGGTGGAGATGCACTCGAACGAGACGCAGAAGGTGCTTCCGTTTGCGGTCTACGGCGGGCAGTTCATGGGAGTGTCGTACGCGAACGAGTGGCAGACCCACGCGGACAAGATGATGTCGATGCGGGGCAACAACCGGCACTTCACGCACATCGTGACGCCGCACGAGTTGATCCCCGGGCATCACCTGCAGGGATACTGGGAGGACCGGGAACGGGCGTACCGCGGGCTGTTCTCAACGCCGTTCCTGGTGGAGGGGTGGGCGCTGTACTGGGAGTTCCGGCTGTGGGAACTGGGCTGGGCGGGTGCTACCGGCGGCGATGCGGCGCTGGACCGTGTGGGCATGCTGTTCTGGCGGATGCACCGCGCGGCCAGAATCATCGTGAGCCTGAAGTTCCACCTGGGGCAGATGACGCCGGCGGAGATGATCGAGTTCCTGGTGGAGCGTGTCGGGCACGAGCGGTTCGGGGCCACGTCGGAAGTGCGGCGGTACATCGGGGGGGATTACTCGCCGCTGTATCAGTGCGGGTACATGCTGGGGGGCTTGCAGATCTCGGCGATGCGAGCGGAGATGGTGGTGAAGGGCGGGATGAGCGAGAAGGCGTTCAATGATGCGGTGCTGGGGCAGAACTCGATCCCGATCGAGTTGATGCGCGCGGGGCTGCGGGGGGAGAAGTTGCCGAAGGATTGGAAGCCGGGGTGGCGGTTTGGGGACTAGGCACTCGATGAAGAAGTTTCTCGCAGAGGCGCAGAGTGCGCAGAGTTGGAGAGCGCGCGAGTGAAGATCAGCATCTCCTCTCTGCGAGCTCTGCGCCTCTGCGAGAAAGTCCGGACGAACTACTGCGTGAAGCCAAAGACAGTGTCTCGCAGAGGCGCAGAGCACGCAGAGAAAGAAGAGGAGAAAGGCGGATGAACACGGAGCAAATCAATCGCATCAGCGGGGTCGTTCTCGACGCGGCCATCAAGGTCCACAACGGGCTTGGGCCCGGGCTGCTGGAGTCCGTGTACGAGACGGTGCTGGCGTATGAACTGCGCAAGCGCGGGCACGAGGTGCGCACCCAGGTTCCGATTCCAGTGGTCTGGGAGGATGTTCATCTCGAAGCCGGGTTCCGAGCCGATCTCATGGTGGATGAAGCGGTGGTCGTCGAGATCAAGTCCGTCGAGGCCGTGGCGCCGGTGCACAAGAAGCAGGTCCTCACGTACCTGCGTTTGGCGGACAAGCGGGTCGGGCTTCTGATCAACTTCAATGTGGACCTTCTTAAGGAAGGTCTGACGCGGATCGTCAATCGACTGGAGGGATAGCCGCGGCCGTCGGCCTCAGGCTTCTTCTCTGCGCACTCCGCGCCTCTGCGAGAAACTCCTGGACTAGAGGTCGAATCTCGCCCAGAAACCGCGCCTAGACTTCATTTTAGCATACGCTATAATAACGACGTGGACGCTGTGCAAGCCATCGCCGACCCCACCCGCCGCGGGATTCTGCGGCTGGTGTGGAACCGCGAACTGAGCGCCGGCGAGATCGCCGCGGCGTTCACCTGCACCTTCGGCGCGGTCTCCCAGCACCTGGGCCGCCTGCGCGAGGCGGGGCTGGTGACGGTGCGGCGGGACTGGAAGCGTCGCTTCTACCGGGCGGACAAGGCCGCGCTGGGTCCGCTGGCGGAGTACCTGGAGCGGATGTGGGCGTCGCAACTGGACACGCTCAAGGGTCACGCCGAGGCGGAGGAAGTGGCGCGTTCCCGGCGGGCAGCCGGGCCGGGCGGACGAACGCGGGGTGAAGGCAAGGCCTCTGCGTCGCAGAGGCGGACAAGGAGTGCGAAGCATGCCCGTCCACGACGGCGTCGTTGAGTTTGACATCGTGATCCATGCGCGGCCATCGACGGTTTTCCGGTTCTTCACGGACCCGGCCCGGTTCGCCCGGTGGTGGAGCGCACCGGGCGGCGGCAGGGCGACCATCGACCCGCGGGTCGGCGGCGCCGTGCGCATCGAGTACCAGGGCGATCGCGCCGTGATGGCGGGCAAGGTGCTGGAGATTGTCCCGGAGCGCCGGTTCGTCTTCTCGTGGGGCTACGAAAAGGGCAACGACGCCGTGGCCCCCGGCGCGTCGCGTGTCGAGATCACCCTCGCGGAGGTCGCGGAGGGCACGCGCCTCACGCTGCGTCACCTGGACCTGCCCACGCCCGAGCAGCAGCACGGCCACGAGCAGGGCTGGCGGCACTACGCCTCGTGCATGGCGCGGGAGTGCGCCCAGGACGAGTTCGGCGAGCGGGCCGGACCGGCCGTGGAGGCCTGGGCTCGCGCGTGGAATACCACCGATCCGGCCGCGCGCCGGGCGGCGCTTGCGGAGTGCGTTGCGCCGGATGTGGAGTTCCGGGACGCCTTCTCCGCAGTCCGCGGCCTGGACGTGCTCAACGACCACATCGGCAACGCCACGAAGCACAT
Source organism: Phycisphaerales bacterium (assembly GCA_905339235.1). Taxonomy (GTDB): domain Bacteria; phylum Planctomycetota; class Phycisphaerae; order Phycisphaerales; family UBA1924; genus RI-211. The sequence goes on along the minus strand of CAJPFG010000021.1, from coordinate 117,191 downwards.
GCCCGGGATGAAACTGGAACTGGCCGGCCCGCCGCGGCTGTGCCACGCGTTTGTGCGCTTCGCCTGGCGGGTGGTCGGCCCCGACGGGAAGGCGGCGTTCAGCGGGGAGAACTTCGGCCGCTTCTCACCCGATGGTCGTTTGAGCCTCGTCGTTGGGTTCTGGGGATGACGGTATCAGTCGGGCGGTTGCCGTTGCTGGAGATACTGCGCAAAGGCCTTGAGCCGGGGCAGAGATTCGCGGTCTTTCGTGCGATTTGCGGCGACCTTGCTCGCGATGATGTCGCTGATGTGAGCGACAGGGAAGCCGTCAATCTGAACGCGCCGATCCCAGGCATCTGTAAAGCGCTCGATCCCGTCAGGCGCAAAGACGAGATCAAGGTCAAACGGGCCGTTCTTCAACTGAACAAAGTCTTTGCCCCGTCGGATATCGTCCTGTTGGCTCGGGTCAATTTGGAATCCCAGATCAAGCAACGCCGCGACCAGCGCCTCGCCATTCGCCGGAGACTTCTCGGGAAACAAATCGGCATCTTGGGTTGTGTCCGGAAACCCAAGCAGTATCGCGCCCGACTTCCCGATGAACAGGTACCTCACTCCGTGATTCGCGAAGGCGTCCCGAACCTCCTGCGCCTGCTTGTAATCAAACGCGGCCATAGCCCAGCCATGAAGGGAGATTGGCTTCGCACCACGCTCGGTACTCCGCCATCGAGTTGAAGGAGCGATACGGTGCGTCGTCAAGCACCGGCTTGTACGTCTTTATGAACGCGTATCTGAGGCGCTGAGCGATCGGCCGGCGCGCCGCGGCATCAAACTCCTCCAGCCACTCGCGAGGGATCGCTCCGGGCTTGTCCTCGGGCTGACGGATCGGTGCGACCATGAACGACTTTACGCCCGGCGCGGCGTCAGCGGCGTCAATCCCAGATCGACACGTAATCCGCGGCGGCCGGCGCGGCTTTCGGGAAGCAGGTCAGCCACGCGCGTTCCTGCCCATGGCCTTCTTGCGCAGTTCGGCGACGATTTCCAGCGTGGTCTTGCCCTTCCAGTCTGGACGGTCTTTCCAGATGCCGAACGCGGCGTCGAAAGCGGCGAGGCGCTGGGCCTTGGTGAGACGCTTCTTCGTCTTCGAAGCAGGCCGGGCCCGCGCGGGTCCTGCTGATTTCCGTGGGCGGCGAAGAGGGGTGACTTCAACCCGTTCGCCATCGCGCCGTGCTACCTCGCTGCCGTTGCCTGTCAGGTAGACAATCCCATCACGGTATGTGCCCTTGAAGGACATGAAAGATAATACGCGCGCGGACATTGGCGATGCCGCGCCCGAGACGAGCCGGCCGGTTCGTGGCGCGATCAGCCGCGCGGGCGTGGGGAGCCGCCGGTGCGGTTTCCGCCGCCGTTTTTGCCCTTGCCGTTGCCGCCGGGGGGGCGCTGGCCGCCGTCGCGCGGGGCGGCGTTTTTGTTGTCGCCTTGCTGGGCGGCGTCGCGTTTGGGCTGGGTGATGGGCTGGCCGTCGGGGCCGAGCATGGGCGGGGGCTGGGTGGCCTCGGCCATGGGCTGGCCGTCGAGGCCGATCTTGTAGCCCAGCGTCTTGAGGACGTCGGTGTCCCAGGCCTGGGCGATGATCTCGCCGGGGGCGGGCTCGCGGATGAGGATCTGCTTGCCGGCTTCGAGACCCTCCTTGAGTTCCGCGCGAGTATCGGAACGGCGGCCGAGTTTCACGGGGGTTCGAACGAACTTGGAGCCCTGTGGGGTGTAGACGTAGTTGACCGGGCCTTCGCTGAAGACTCCCTGGACCGGCACCGCGATGGCGTCATCCACGTGGTCGAGGACAAGGCGGGCCTCGCACCGCATGGCGGGCTTCAGGGAAGCCTCGTCGATATTGAGGCGGATGCGCACCGTGTATTCGCGGAGATTGGGATCGCGCCAGCCGCCGGTCTCGGCCATGACGCCGATGGATTCGACCTCGCCGTCGAAGACGCGTCCCCCGGCGGCGTCCACCTTCACGCTGGCGCGCTGGCCGGCCTGAACACGCCCCGCCAGGCTCTCCGAGACGCGCACGGCGGCGACCATCTCGGTGGTGTTGGGGAGGATCATGAGCAACTGGTTGGACCACACCTGCTGGCCGATCTGGAGCGGTCCGCCGTCCCCGCCGCGGCCCCACATGTTGCGTTCCATGGACGAGGCGTAGACGACCAGGCCCTCGGAAGGAGCGATGATGGTCGCCGCGGCGAGGTCCTGCTTGAGTTTGGCGAGGCGTTTTTCGACGATGGAAACCCGCTCGCGCTGCGATTCGAGGCGGGTGAGTTTGTTGGCCAGTTGATTGGCGTTGTTGAGTTTGACCCTTTCGAGTTCGTGCTGCGCCTCGTCGAGGTCGGACATCTTGCTCTTTTCATCCTTTACGAGTTCGTAGTGCTCGTAGACGTCGCGGGCGAGGACGGCGGTGTTGTACGCGGAGATTGCCTCGATATACGAGACCTCGTCGCGGTCGCACTCGTCCTTGCTGACGAACCCTTCCGCGAGCAGGTCCTGCGAGCGGGTGTATCGCTCGGCGAGGCGGCTGAGTTCGAGCGTCGCCTTGTCGAGGCCCAGGGACAGGTCCTGGCGCTTTTTCTGAACATCGCCCTCACGCCACTGGTTCAGCGCGAGTTCGGCGAGCGTGACCTTGAGTTGAGCCTGGCGGACCTTGGCTTCGTTGTCCTTCTCCTGGATGTTGTAATCCGTCTGCGCGGTGCCGAACTCGGCGGACTCGGTGCGGAAGCGGAGAGACTCGTCGTCGATCTTCTGCTGGATCGGGTCGGCGTTGAGTTGGATCAGGACATCGCCTTTGTTTGCCCAGACGCCCTCGTCCATGATCTGAACGATCGTGGATTCCTGGTCGAGGGGGCTGCGGATCTCGATGCGCTCCCGGGCCTCGAGTTCCCCGCTTGCGGTGGTGGTGACATCGAAACTCGCCTTCGACGCGACGGCGCGGTCGGCGGTCATGCCCGACGTGCGCGCGGGCTGGCGGGTCTGAAGGGCGAGCGTGCCACCGGCGAGCGTTCCACCACCCGCCAGCACACCGAGCGTCCACCACAGTGCCCCGCCGCGGCGGGCGCGTCCGCCGATGTTGGCCTTGAACTTCGTCATGAGAATCCCCTCGCGCAGCCTAACGAACAGAATCGGATCATAGTGCCCGAGCGGCCGGAGTCGGCGCGCAACCACTTCCGGGCCAATCCCCTAGTCTTACAGATGAACATGGCAGAAGGTTCCGTCGCCGGGCCGGGGATTCTGGTGGTGGTGGCCGCGCCCGAGGAGATGCGGGCGGTTCTGCGGGGGATGGGCTCTCCTCGGGAGGTGCCGGGGGAGTGGGCGCAGGTAGAGGCGGGCGCGGGGGTGGACGTTGTGCTTACCGGGGTCGGCAAGGCGAACGCGGCCGGGGCGGTGGCCCGGTGCGCCGATGGGAGTCGTCACGGCGCGGTGCTCAATATCGGAGTAGGGGGGCTGCTTCCGGGCGGGACAGCCGAACTGGGGTCGGTAGTTCTCGCGACTTCCAGCGTATTTGCGGATGAGGGGGTGCTGGAACCGGGGGGCTTCCGGGACTGCGCTGCGATGGGCTTTCCGGCGGTGGACGGCGGCATGGGGATCGCGGCGGATCAGACTCTCGGGAAGCGAGTGCGGGCGTGCGTTGACGCGTCTGGAGTCGTCGCGTGTGTTTCGACGTGTTCCGGAACCGACCGGCTGGCACGAGAAGTCGCGGCGCGCACGGGGGCGATGGTGGAGGCCATGGAAGGCGCGGCCGCGGGGCTGAGCGCCCGGCGATTGGGGATTCCGTTCATCGAGGTGCGTGTGATCAGCAACACCACTGGCGACCGTGGGGGGCAGCGGTGGGAGATGCGCCGCGCGCTCGATAGCCTGTCGGAAGTTATCGGGCCGATTCTGCGGACACTGCGAGCGGGGTGAACGGCAGGTGATCCGGAGTGCACGGGCTGCGCCGGGGACGCGGCGTGCGCGGCGAGGGAGGGGCACACCCGCTGTGAATGTCCTGTTCGACTCCGTCGATGCACACTGTGACGTGTTGAGGGACCCGCCGGAGTATCAGTGCCGATGGGATTGTCGTCGTACAAGAATCCGTTCCGAAAACTGTCCGAGAGCCTGACCAGGCACTTGGCCGCGGCGTCGCCGTCGCGGGCGACTGCGGGATTGCCGATCGCCGTGGATTTCGGTGTCGGCAGCCTGAAGATTCTGCAGGTGGCGGCGGGTAACCCGCCGGCCCTGGTGGCGGCCGCGGGGCTGGACACGCCGATTGAACTCTGGGCCGATCACAAGCGGCGGCTGGACTTTCAACTGGAGGCGCTGCCGAAGTTGATCCGCCATGGGGGTTTCAAGGGCAAACGGGCGGTGTGCGCGATCCCCTCGTGGCAGGTGTTTTGCAAGCATCTTCAGTTTCCCCGCGCGGACCGGGTGGACGTGGGGGAACTGGTGGCGGCGGCGGTGCCGATGCAGTTGCAGTGCGATCCCAGCGCGGTGGTATTTCGCCATCTGGAGATCGAGAGCGCGAAGGCCAACGGGCGGGTGGAGGCGGTGGTGATCGCCACGCCGCGGAACCTGGTAGACCGGCTCATGAAGGGTCTGATGGCGTCGAGACTCGAGCCTGTCGGGATTCACACAGAGTTCTCCGCGGCGCTGCGGGCCTTTGACGCGATCCACCGGCGGGATGGGGACCTGGATATCAACACGCTGTACCTGGACCTGGGCGCCTCGACGACGAACGTGATGATCTCGCACGGAGTTTCCATCGCGTTCGCGCGGGTGGTGGACGTTGGGGGACGGAACTTCGACGAGACGATCGTGAAGCAACTCAAGTGCACTCCGGAGGAGGCGAGAACGATGCGCCTCGCGATGGGGCAGACCCCGGGTCCGTCGGCGAAAGAGCCGGTGGCCGTGGCCGCGGGAGTGCCGCTGGGCGGGCACCCGGGCGAAGAGCGGCGGGCGACGGAACTGATGCCCGGGTTCGCGAAGGAGTTTCTCTCGCAGCCGGAAGCCGGGATCGGCCCGGAGGGCAGCGACCTGAGCGAGCCGCTGGAGATCCTGACCGACGAGGTGTCGATGTGTTTGCGTTATCACGCCTCGCAGTTCCCGGACCGGAAGGTGGACCGTGCGGTCTTCATCGGCGGCGAGGCGCGATCGTTGGGACTGTGCCAGCAGATCGCGCGGGCGTTGAAGGTGTCGGCGCAGATGGCCGATCCGCTGGCACGGGTCGCGCGCACGGGCGCCGAGCCGGCCCTTGGGGTGGACCTCAAGCGGGCGCAACCGGGATGGACCGTACCGCTGGGGTTGTGCCTGAGCCCCACGGATCTGTAGCGCGGAGCACGTCATGAGCAATCCGTTCGGACCGGTCGGCCCGGCGCACAACAGTTTTCTTCCCGAGGACTACATCCGGTCGAAGGCCGAGGGGCGGGCCAACATCATCACGCTGACGCTGTTCGCGGTGGTGCTCGCGGCGGTGATGGGCGCGTTCGTGGTGACGAAGGCCTCGGTGCAACAGGTCGCGAAGCGCAAGAGTTTCGTGAATCAGCAGTTCCAGGAGGCCGGCCGCAAGATCGACCAGTTGAAGGCCCTCGAGAGCCAGCAGGCGCAGATGATGGAGAAGGCGGAGATCACGGCGGCGCTGGTGGAGAAGGTGCCGCGCTGGGCGGTGCTCGCGGAGTTGACGCTCCGAATGCCAACCGACATGCGGCTGGACTCGATGGTGATCAAGTGCACGCGCCCGAAGCCCGAGCCCCAGGCGAGCGCCACCGCTCCGAAGCCCCCGCCGATCAAGTCGATCGCCGGAAAAGTGGCCGGCGCGATCAAGGGCCAGCCCGAGAAGAAGGAGCCCGACCGGCCCAAGCCGCAGGTTCCGCGCTTCACCTACTCCCTCACGCTGGAGGGCACGGCGATGAAGAACCAGGATTTCTCGGACTACCTGAGTTCGCTCAAGTCTTCGCCGGTGCTCGACCGTGTGGAGATGGCCTTCATCCGCGAAGTGAAAGAGGGCGACAAGGAGTTCCGGAAGTTTCAGGTGACCGCCGAGGTGCGCACCAGCATCGACACGAGCGTGCTCTCCAAGTCGCTGCAGGCCCTGGTCGCGGCGCGGACGCGCCTGGTCGCGGAAGCCGAAAAGCAGAACGAGCCGGCGCCGGCGGGCACGCCCACCGCGGCGGTGAAGGAGTAACCGATGAACCTAGGCGTTCGAACGGCGTGCGTGCTCATGGTCGTGGTAGGCCTGCCGGTCTCCAGCTACTTTCTCGTCTTCAAGCCTACCAACGCGAAACTGAACCAGGATCGTGCGGAGTGCGAGCAGAAGGAAAAGTACCTGACGAAACTCTCGGAGATCGGGGAGCGCGACGCGGACCTCGCCAAGGCCAACGACGAGATCAAGCGCAGCGTGACGCTCATCGAGCAGCGGCTGCCGAGCGGCAAGGAGATCGACGGGCTGGTGCGGCGCGTGTCGGACCTGGCCGTCGCCGCGGGGCTCGAGCCGCCGGCGATCAAGTCGGCCAAGCCGGTCCCGAGCGGGATATACATGGAGCAACCGCTGGAGATGGAGGTCTCCGGGTCGTTCGTCGGGTTCTTCACGTTTCTGGCGCAGGTCGAGAAACTGCCGCGGATCACGCGGATCCATGACCTGAAGATCACGGGCCAGTCGAAGGATTCCACCGAACTGAAAGCCGAGTTCACGCTGAGCATCTATTTCCAGGACGAGAAGCAGGTCGCGGCGGCGAAGGAGAGCAAATCGTGAATCCAGCCGAGAGCAAGCAACTCGCGGCGCCGCAGGGCGCGACGCACGAGCACAACGCGCCCTTCGCGGGCCTGTCGCCCGAGGAACTGGCGGGCAAGAGCCGCGGCCGGCGCGGCAAGACGTCCACGCAGGTCGTGATCCTGCTGCTCGTGGTCGGGGTGTCGGCCGTGTCGTTGTGGTGGATGCGGCGCGAGGGAACCAAGGTGGGAGTGAACTTCCAGGAACTGAAGGTGGACTACAGCGAGCCCGACGCCGAGAAGGCCCGGACCTACGCCCGAATCATGACCGACCTGGCCCGGATCCAGACGCCGCTGGACGTGGCGCTGGGAGAGTTCGGCAAGAGCCCGTTCATGCTCGACAGCGGGAAAGCGGTGGTGAGCGAGAACGGCGTGAGCGTGCCCGCGGGTCCGGACCCGCAGGAAGTAGCGGCGCGGGAGGCGGCGGAGCGGGCCGAGGCGCGCCGCCAGGAGTTGCTCACGGCGCTGGAGAATCTGCGGCTGCAGAGCCTGATGGGCGGTCGCGTGCCCCTGGCGCGGATCGATGATCGAACGGTGCGGGTGGGGGATGAGGTCGGCGGGGTGTTCACGGTTACCGCGATCGAGGGGCGCACGGTGACCCTGGCGGCGGACGGCCAGACGTTTACACTCACAATCGACGAGCAGCGGACGACGACGCCCAAGCGAGCGCCGGTGAAGATGGGGACGCCGTCGAAGAAGTCCGGCAAGTAGCCGCGCGGGGGGAGGAGACGGTGGGAAAGTACAACATCGACGACATCCTCAGCGAGTTGGGGGTGGAAGAGGAAACCCCGGCGAACACGAAAGCCAAGAAGCACCGGGTGGACGAGGCGCCCGACTCGTTCTCGCCGCTCCCCTCCATGCCGGCGAACCAGCGCGGGTTCAACACCGCCAATCTGCCGGCGGCGCCGGACCCGGCCGTGAAGAAGCGGATCGGCTCCTCGGCGCCCAGCGTCGGCCCGGCCCTGGCGGAGATCTACCGTCCCGAAGACGGGGTTCCCAGCAAGGAACTGGGCGAACTGCTCCTGACCAAGGGCGTGATCTCGGCCGAAAAACTGAACACGGCGCAGCAGGTGGTGCGCGGCTCGCCCGGGCGGCGGCTGGTGGACGTGCTGGTGGAGCAGGGCGGTGACGAGGCGGGGATTCAGCAGGCGGTGGCCGAACTGGCCCGGATTCCGTTCGAGCGCATCGATTTCGAGAAGGGCCTCGAGGGCGGGTTTGACGGCAAGATGCTCCAGCGGATGACCCCGGGGTTCTGCAAGCAGAACCAGGTGATCCCGCTGCGGATGGACGGGTCGCGGCTGGTGGTCGCGACGACGACCCCGGACAACCCGTTCCTGCTCGACGAGGTGCGCTCGAAGGTCGGCGTGCCGGTCAAGTTCGTGCTGACCACCGGCTTCGACATCAAGGGCGCGCTCGAGATCGTCGGCGAAGGCGAGCGGGAGGCGGTGGACGTCTCGCAGATCCTGGCGGAGGTGCAGGAGGGCGATGTCCAGGTCGAGAGCAACAAGAGCGACGAGGTGGACCTGGAGAAGGTGGCCGAGGAAGGCCCGGTCATCCGGTATGTGAACCACATCATCCAACTGGCGATCACGCAGGGCGCCAGCGATATCCACATCGAGCCGAGCGAGAAGAAGATCAAGGTGCGGTTCCGCATCGACGGCGAACTTTATGAGAGTCTGAACCCGCCGGCGGCGATGGCCGCGGCCATCACCAGCCGGCTGAAGATCATGGCGGGGCTGGCGATCGACCAGCGTCGCATCCCGCAGGACGGGCGCATCCGCTGCAAGGTGCAGGGGCGGAATATCGACCTGCGCGTCTCGACGCTGCCCAGCGTGGGCGGCGAAAAGACGGTCATGCGAATCCTGAACGAGAAGTCGATCTCGGTGGGGCTGGACGACCTGGGGTTCGACGCGAACACGCTGACGATCTGGCGGAAGCAGGTCGATTCACCACACGGCATCATTCTGGTGACCGGCCCGACGGGCTCGGGCAAGACGACCACTCTGTACGCGTCGCTGCGGCAACTCGACCGCAACGGGATGAACATCTCGACGGTCGAGGACCCGGTGGAGTACACGCTCGAGGGCATCACGCAGACCCAGGTGCACGAGCGGGCGGGGATGACCTTCGCGGTGGCGCTCAAGGCGATGCTGCGCCAGGACCCCGACGTCATCATGCTCGGGGAAGTGCGCGATCACGAGACGGCGCTCACGGCGGTGCAGGCGGCGCTGACCGGCCACCTGGTGCTCAGCACGCTGCACACCAACGACGCGCCCAGCAGCATCACGCGACTGGTGAACATCGGGCTGGAGCCGTTCCTGGTGGGCGCGGCGGTGAACGCCGTGCTCGCGCAGCGGCTTCTGCGGCGGTTGTGCACGCACTGCAAGGCGATGGAGAAGCCCGGAGAGGAACTGGCCGAGTTTCTCGCGATGCACTCGATGGACGCGGATGAGATGTGGGTGGCCAAGGGGTGCGACAAGTGCCGCAAGACGGGGTACTCCGGGCGCGTGGGCATCTACGAACTGCTGGTGGTGGACGACCAGTTGCGGGACGCGATCGCGCGGAACCCCAACGTCGCGGAGTTCCGGCGGATGTGCATCGAGCGCGGCATGGCCACGCTCAGGTCCGACGGCATGCGCAAGGTGGCCGAGGCCGTGACGACCGTGCAGGAAGTGCTGCGGGTGACCGAAGCCGTTCACTGATCATCCCGGCGACGATTCGTACCGCGATACGCGGAAGGCACCCGCCGCCATCAGCAAGGCTCCCCATTCACGCGCTGCTCTTCGGTCTCGATGTCGAACCCGTTCTCGCTGCCGTCGCCGTTCAGGTCGGCACTGGGCAGGCAGAAGTTGGTGAAGTCGCCGTTGACGGCCTGCTCGGTGGCCTCGATGTCGAAGCCGTTGACCGAGCCGTCGCAGTTGACGTCGGGGTCGCACGACGGCGCGAGCGTCACGAGGCCCGGAAACTGGGGCGCGATGCCGCCTGACAGGATCGTTCGGACCGCGCCGGTGGCCGGATCGAACGCCTTGACCGACGTGGACTCGGTGAAGAGCACCTCGCCGGTAGAGAGGAACGCCATTCCGCGTGGGCCGGTGCTGACGGCGTAGTAGTTCAGTTGAGTCCCCTGGTTGTCGTAGCGGTAGATGCCGGCGGGGGCGGTGAACCCGGCGCTCCAGACTTCCTGAGCGCCGGCGGGGCCGGTGTTGGCGACCACGATTTGCTCGGGAAAGTCGATCCCCGAGACTCCGTCGCTGGCGTGGAAGACGGAAAGGAAGTTACCCGCCGGGTCAAAGAGGCGCAGGTCGTCTCCGGCGATGTCGGCGACCAGGACATTCCCGTTGAAGTCGGTGCAATCGAATGGATCGGGAGCGGCGAACAGGGAATCAAACGAGCCGTCCAGGTTGTACACGACCACGGCCTGTCCCGGCGCCCCGTTGCCCGTGCCGCTGTTGGACACGTACACCTTGTTGCCCACGCGGCCCATGCCGCGGATGTTGTCCAGGCCGCCGGAGATCGTCGCGATGTGAACCGGAGGATTGGCGACGGTGAACCGGGCGATGCTGTCGCTGACCTGATCGGTCACCCAGATCTCATCGCCGATCTGCTGCACATCCTTGGGGGTTTGCCAGTCGTAGCCGACTCCGGCGCCGTCGGGGATCCAGTTCTGGTCCACCAGCGTGCCCGACATGTCAAAGAGCATGATCCGATCGCCCGACGAGTCGGGGATCATGATGTGCGTCTGGGCCGCGGCGGACGCGGCAAGGGCGGCAACAACAGCAACGGCGAGGGGAGCGCGCATACATACCTCCTGGGTGGTCTTCCCCCGACAGCCTACGGCAATTCTCGGGAAAGACAAGCGATTTTCGAGCGATCGGTCATCGTCTCGCCGCGTGTCACTGATGCCACGTCGTGGGAGCGTGATGCCACGCGCGTCAGGACGAGTCGGGGGGCTCATGGTCGTCCGTCCAGGTGTTGGGGCGGGGGTTGCCGGCGTCTCGCACGGAGCAGTCGATGCTGTTGATGAGGTAGCAACCGGGGTGGCGGGAGTCGTCGCCCTTGGTGAGCGTGAGGATGACCCGGAGAACCTTTTCGTCGGTGGTGTAGTCGCACTGGAGCAGGGCCATGGGGCGCGGGTGGGCGAACTGGGTGACGTTGGTGGTTTCGAGGGCGAAGTCCACCTGGCAGTGGTCGGCGTGGGCGGCGAGGTAGAGGGGGCAATCTTCGACGGCGTCGATGAGGTCGTCGGCGAAGTCGGGGTCTTCGGGGTCGGGGAGTTCCTCGTCATTGAGTTTGGCGCCTTCGTCGAGGAAGGCGGCGAGGGTGGCCAGGCCGGTGTCGGGGGCGGGGTCGTCGTTGTGCTGGAGGGCCCGGGCGACGATGGTGACGACCTTGGCGGGGTCGAGATCGGGGGAGGGCGTGGCCGCGGGGGCGGGGAGGCGCGTGGAGGCGCGGCGCTCGCCGGACTCGGCGGCGCGCGAGGCGGGGGTGTAGAGGCCCGAGTCGGGATCGCGGCGCATGGGGATGAGCGGCGCGCTGGTTGCGCGGAGGAGATTGGAGGAAACGCGGCGTTTTTCGACGGGGTCTTCGGAGGTGGTGAAGAGTTGTTCGAGGCCGCGGATGAGGGTGAGGCGGGCTTTGGCCGCGGCGAGGAGGAGGGATTCGAGGGTGGAGGAGAGTTCGGAGGAGGGGAGCGCGGGGGCGTGAGTGCTGGATCCTGAGTCCTGAGTCCTGAGTGCTGGGTCCTGAGTCCTGATTCGTCGCGGCGGCGTTGGCGCTGGTGGCCGCGGCTTGGGCGAGGGGCGCGGGTTGGGCTGGCGAGGCGGACATGCGGGGAAAAATACAGGGGCGGGATAGGGAAGGGAAGGGGGAGCCGGGAAGTGTGCGGTTTTTGGGCGCAAAGTGGACAAAGGGCCACGCAGGCCAGGGAAGAGGTTCTTGGGGGCTCGGTCCGCGGCGTTACGTCGCGGCGGTTCCGCGGCGTGAATCGTGACGACAAATTGTACAATTCGCCGCTAGCGGGGTTGGGTGGCCAGCCAGCAAGTTACCCCGGCCGAGACTTCACGGGGCCGTTCTGGAAGAACCGTGACATGGTCCTTCTTGCTCCGACTTGTTCTCGCCCAATGCGCGCGGTCGGACCCTGTCGCGTACGCGCCCACGTGCAGTAGAGGAACTCCTTAGCACGCGTCATGCCGACGTACGCCCGCAAAGCCGGGCGGGATCGTGGCACGGCTTTGGAAGTCAGGGGTCACTGGACGAGGCTACACCACCGCCCCCCACGGCATCGACGTGGTGTCGGCGAGTTCGGAGATCTCCGTTTCGTTCAGGAACACGATGAGTTTCCCGCCCTCGACGTCGCATGCGCCGATGCGGCCCTCTCCCGCGGCCGCGAGTGAGGCGGCGAGTTTGGTGAGGAGTTGCGTGGGCAGGTCGCCGGCCGCGGGGTCGAGGTCCCAGGATTCGGGGTTGCTGTTCACTTCGGCGGTGATGGTGACGACGTTGGTCTCGTAGTTGGTGGAGGAGGATGCATCGCCCATGGGCACGGCGTCCTTCACGAGGCGCTTGACGTTGGTGTAGAGGCTTACGAGTTCGCTCTCGTCGGGGGCCGCGGAGGGGGTGTAGTGCCAGATGTCGTTGGACCAGAACTCCTGGTCGGGGTGGGTGGCGCCCATGAACTTGAGGAGGCGGGAGAAGGGTTCGCGTGCGTAGCCCTCGGGGTCGTGGCCGCGCTGGATGTCCCAGAAGCCCAGGGGCGGCTTGAGGGTGATGCCGCAGCCGCGGATCTGGTTGTATTGGCGTTCGCCCTCGCTGTCCTGCTGGGGCCCGCCGCCGGCCGCGCCCTTGGTGTTTCGTTTGAAGGTGAAGGAAAAGTCCATGGGGTCCTCCAGGGTGGGGGCAGCATACCGCGCCGGGGCGGGGTTGGGAACAGCGCGAGCGCGGGCGGAGATCGGGTATCGTGCCCGGATGGGGTCGATCCGGTCCATCGCGATTCTTCTGCACGAGCGGCACACGTTCGCGCCGGCGATGCGATACCAGATCTGGACGATGGCCGAGGTGTGGCGGGAGATGGGGATTGGGGTGGAGATGGTGTTCGGCGCCGGGCGGGAGGTGACGGCGGATGTGCTTTTCCCGCACCTGGACATGTCGTACATCCCCGAGGAGTACTGGGATCTGATGCAGCGGCACCCGAGGGTGGTGAACCGGCGCGTGCGGGACATCCGCAAGACTCTGGTGAGCACGAATCTGGTGCGGGGCGCGGATGAGTACGAGGGGCCGGTGATCGTGAAGACGGCCTGCAACTGCGGGGGGAACTTGGACGAGTGGCTGCTGGGAAGGGGGCGGCCGGCGTCGCTGGGGGCGCGGGTGTGGAACCGGGTGTCGCGGTGGGGGTGGATAGAGCGGCGGCTGCTGGGGCGGGCGCGGACGCTGGCGAAGTATCACGTGTTCGATTCGGCGCGCGACGTGCCGGCGGGGGCGTACCGCAATCCCGGCGTGGTGGTGGAGAAGTTCCTGCCCGAGAGGCTCGACGGCCGGTACGTGCTGCGGAACTGGTACTTTCTGGGCGACCGGTCGTGGGGGCGGATGTGCGCTTCGCGTGAGTGGGTGGTCAAGGCGATCAACTCGGAGCGGGTGGCGTACGTGGATCCGCCGCCGGAGGTGGCCGCGGCCAGGGCGCGGATGGGGCTGGACTTTGCCAAGATCGACTACGTGATGCACGAGGGGCGCGGGGTGGTGCTGGACGTGAATGTGACGCCGACGTTCGCGAGGCCGCCGGATGCCGAGCGGACGGCGCTGGTGAAGTCGGTGGCCGAGGGAATCCTTCGGTGCGGCGCGGGGACCGAACCCATCGCGGCGGAGTGAGCGGCCCGGGTTTCACAAGGCCGGGCGCTCGTGGTATTCTGTGGGCGCCATGAGCCAAGCCATCGAATCGACGCTGAACGAGAGCCGCGTGTTTCCGCCGGTGCCCGCGGCCCAGTTGAAGTTCTCCAGGTGGCAGGTGTCGTCGCTGGAGCAGTACCGGGAGATGCACAAGCGGTCGCTGGAGGACCCGGAAGGATTCTGGGGCGAGGCCGCGGCGGTGCTGCGGTGGGCGCGGGAGTGGGACAAGGTGCTGGAGTGGAAGGCGCCGGACGCGAAGTGGTTCGGTGGCGGGCAGATCAACGCGTGCTACAACTGCGTGGACCGGCACGTGGAGGACGGGCACGGCGAGGAGGTGGGGATTATCTGGGAGGGCGAGCCGATGTCGCGCCGGACGGGGCATCCGGCGACGGGCTCGCACTACGCGCCGATGCACGAACTGCGGTGGCTGCGGTACCGGGAGATCCAGCGGGAGACGGCGCGGCTGGGGAACGCGCTGAAGGGCATGGGGGTGAAGAAGGGGGACGTGGTCACGATCTACATGCCGATGGTGCCGGAACTGGTGATCGCGGTGCTGGCGTGCGCGAGGATCGGGGCGGCGCACAGCGTGATCTTCGGCGGGTTCGCGCCGCACGCGATCGTTGAGCGGGTGACGGACGCGAGCAGCAAGGTGATCATCACGGCGGACGGAGGGTTCCGGAAGGGCGAGGTCATCGAACTCAAGAAGAACGTGGACGAGGCGTGCGAGGTGCTGGCGACGACGCCCAACAAGGTTCGCAACGTGGTCGTGCTGCAGCGGACGGGTGCGCGGGTTGAATGGAGGCCGGGGCGCGACGTGTGGTGGCACGACGCCGTGGAGGGGGCGAGCGACCACTGCCCGTGCGAGCCGATGGACGCGGAGGACATGCTGTTCCTGCTGTACACCAGCGGGAGCACGGGGAAGCCCAAGGGGATTGTGCACACGACGGCGGGGTACCTGGTCTACACGAACCTGACGGCGCGGGTGACGTTTAACCTGATTCCGGGGACGGGGCAGGTCTTCTGGTGCACGGCGGATGTGGGATGGGTGACGGGGCATTCGTACGTGATCTACGGGATCATGAGCAACCGCGTGCCGACGCTGATGTACGAGGGGGCGCCGAACTTTCCGGGGAACGACCGGTTCTGGGACATCGTCGCGCGGCACCGGGTGACGCAGTTGTACACGGCACCGACGGCGATCCGGACGTTCATGAAGTGGGGCGACGAACACCCGGCCAGGCACGACCTGTCGAGCCTGAAGGTGCTGGGAACTGTGGGAGAGCCGATCAACCCCGAGGCGTGGATGTGGTATCACACGCACATCGGGGGCGGGCGGTGCCCGGTGGTGGATACGTACTGGCAGACGGAAACCGGCGGGCACGTGATCACGCCGCTGCCGGGGGCGACGCCGACCAAGCCGGGGTCGTGCACGCTGCCGATGTTCGGGATCGACGCGGCGGTGGTGAACGAGGCGGGCGAGGAGATGCCGCGGAATCATGGGGGCCTGCTGGCGATCCGCCGGCCGTGGCCGGGGATGCTGCGGGGGATCTTCGGGAACCGGGAGCGGTTTGTGCAGGGGTATTGGTCGCGGTTGAAGGACCCGAAGACCGGGGAGCCGTACTACTTCTCGGCGGATGGGGCGCGGTGCGATCCGGACGGCTATTTCTGGGTGATGGGACGGGTGGACGACGTGATCAACGTGTCGGGGCATCGACTGGGGACGATGGAGGTCGAGAGCGCGCTGGTGAGCCATCCGGGGGTGGCGGAGGCCGCGGTGGTGGGGATGCCGCACGAGATCAAGGGGACGGGGATCTGCGCGTTCGTGACGATGAAGCCGGCGTGGATGCAGGCGCAGAGCCGGACTGCGGACGAGGCGCTGCGGAAAGAACTGAGCAATCACGTGGGGCACGAGATCGGGGCGATCGCAAGGCCCGATCAGGTCCGGTTTGCGGAGGCGCTGCCGAAAACGCGCAGCGGGAAGATCATGCGGCGGCTTCTGCGGGACGTGGCGGCGGGGGTGGAGAAGATCACGCAGGACACGACGACGCTGGAGGATTTCAGCGTGGTGGCGCGGCTGCGCGGCGAAGAGGAATGAGTTTTCATTCACATCGCCCGTTTGATCGTTGCTTGCTCGGGCTTTGCACAGTCATTCCAGCCGCATGGCTGAGCGATGTTCGTACGGAACCGGGCGGACCCGAACATGCGTAGCAGTCTTCGAGGCCGGATGACCCTCACCTCTTTGAAAGGAGGTTTGAAATGCTGCTACGACGCCTTTTTCTCTGCACGGCGCTCGCCATCATGCCGGGAATCGCGGGGTGCCTGGCGGTGGCGGTGGGTGCCGGAGCGGCGGCGGGCGTGGGCACGTATGCCTACGTCACCGGGAAACTTACCTCCACGGTAGACGCACCCCTGGATCGGACGTTCGACGCGACGACCAAGGCGCTGGAGACGATGGGGTTCAATCCGGTCTCCACCGATCGGGATGCCTTTCAGGGTCGCTTTGTCTCGAAGATGGCCGACGACACCGAGGTCAAGGTCGATCTCGCGAAGAAGACGGAGACCTCCACGGAAGTCAGCATCCGCGTCGGCACCTTCGGCGATGAGAAGCAGTCGGTGGCGATCCTGGATGAGATCAAGAAAAACCTGAATCTGTGATCGCCCGTGCGCAGCACGGGACGGCCCGGAGGGGTTTTGCACTCCCCACCCCACGGGCCGTTATTTCATTGATCCGCGGCCTGGATGAACACGTCCACCGCCTGCCCCGGATAGATCGGCAATCTCGGATTCTGGGCCACATCGAACACCACGTCGATCACGCGCGTATCGACCCGCTCCGCGTTGTCGCCGGTCAGGTCGCGCTTCGGGCGCGCGTACGGCTCGATGCGGATCAACTTCAGCGAGATCTCCACGGGCGCGGCCCCGCGGGTGCGCCCCACGGCCTTGCTCGACGGGGTCACCAGCGAGATGTCTTCCTCGTCCACCTGGGCCCGGACGGCCAGGTGCTCGAGGTCACCGAGAATCAGCGCCGGGGCCCGCCGGTCGGTGCTGGCGAACTCCCCCTCCTCGATGTCGCGTCGCAGCACCACGCCGTCGCGCGGCGCGCGGACGGTCAGGCGATCCAGCAGGATCGTCAGCGCGTCAACTTCGGCGCGCCTCTGCGCGAGTTGGCTCTCCGCCACCTTGAGGTCGGGGACCCAGCCGCCGGCGTTCATCCGGTCCAGGTCGGCTTTGGCGCGGGCGGCGTCGGCCCGGGCCGCTTCCGCCGCGAACTGGGCGGCCGCGATCTCGCGGTCGTTGCTGCTCCCGCGCTTCGCGGCTTCCTGGGTGATCCTCAGGACGTCATCGCGGTCCATGAGCACCGCCTGAGCCCGCTGCAGGGCGGCCTCCAGAGGAGGAATGTCTTCCTTGCGCGGGAGGGCGTGCCAGCGGTCGATCTCGGACTGCGCGGCATCGACGGCCGCGCGGGCCCGCACCAACTCGGCCTGCAGTTCGCGCGTGTCCAGTTCGAACAGGGGTTCGCTCTTCGACACGCGCTGCCCCACTTCTACGAGAACTCTCGCGACCAGTTCGGTCTCCGGGGCCACCACGCCCACGTCGCGCCCGGCGGGTTCGACCACGCCCAGCGCTGCGACGCCCTTCTCGAAAGGGTTTACCGAAGCGGGGCGCGCCAGCGGCAGTTCCACGGGCGGCTCATCGGCGGTCGAAACCGCCCAGACGCCGATCGCGAGCCCGACGATGGAAAGGACGATGGTGATCCAACGGATCATGGGCGATGGTAGGGAGTCACGCGGTGAACACCATGCCCGGTTGAACGCGGATCACGCGCCGGATGCTGAGCAGGCTTCCCAGCCCGATGGTGAAGAGCGTTGCGAAGAACGCGCCGACGAGCAGTTGCCACGGGAAGTAACTCGCCAGGTCGCTCTCGAACTTCTTCGAGATCATGGTGAATGCCCCCGCGGCGCCCGCGCCGATGCCGAACCCGATGACGCCGACGATCAGGGCCTGCAGCAGCACCATGCCGATGAGCCGCC
Source organism: Phycisphaerales bacterium (assembly GCA_905339235.1). Classification (GTDB taxonomy): domain Bacteria; phylum Planctomycetota; class Phycisphaerae; order Phycisphaerales; family UBA1924; genus RI-211. The sequence continues at coordinate 99,519 of CAJPFG010000021.1, read as the reverse complement.
GCGTGCTGGTTCCCAGCGCCTTGAGCACGGCGAAGTACCGGAGGTTCTCGAGCGTGAACTGGTAGAAGATGGCCGCGGAGAGAAGCAGGCCGACCACGAACCCCAGCGCGATCGTGATGCCGAAGTTCACGCCGATGCCGGTGGCGACCACGATGAAGAAGACGGTGCGGTCGCGGAACTGGGTGGGGGTGAAGGCGGCGGCGTCGCCCAGGGCGTTGATGGACTGCTGGACGCGCGAGACATCGGAGCCCGGCTTGACCTTGACCAGCACGTAACTGATCCGCTCGCGTCCGACGGGCGAGTACCTCACGGCGTTGTCGAAGGTGGTATAGACGATGCCGTTGCTCTCGAAGCCGCGCTTGGCTTTGCACAGACCCACGACCACCGCGCGACGGTCGTTGATCTTCAGCACGTCGCCGACCTTGACACCGTTCATGAGCCGCGCCGAGTGTTCCTCAACCACGATGGCGTCGGGCCGCCACAGGTCCTCGACGCGCCCCTCGACCATCTGCTCGGGGCGGCCCACCAGGGTGGTGCGCGGGATGCCGAGGATCTGGACGCGCTTGAAGCGGTTGTCGGCCAGTTCGACCACCGCGTACGCGCTGAAGAACGGCTCGGCCCACTCGACGCCTGGGACGGAGCGGACGCGGGCGAGCTTCTCGTCGGAGAGGGCGCGGTATTCCGCGACCCAGGTGATGCCGGGGTCGGCGACCCAGAGGTCGGGCTGGCGGACGTTCTGGAGCGGGCCGGTGGCCTGGGTGAGGAGCCCTAGGAAGATGGCGCCCTGCTGGCACATGAGCAGGGCGGCGAAGGCCAGGCCCGCCACCAGCGTGACGTACTTCGAACGGTCGCCGAAGAGCATGCGGAGCGCGACGTGGATCACGGGTGAAGGGTATCGGCTAGAGCAGGCCGTGCTTGACGATGCACCACAGCGCGGCCGCGCCGTCCTGCCACGTGATCTTCTTGCCTTCTTCGTACGTGCGGCCGGAGTAGGAGACCGCGACTTCGTAGACTCGGGCCCGACGAACGCGAGGCGGCATCGCGTGGGGCGCTTTCGGCGAATCCGCGCCCGGGTCAGAGAGTCGCGCTCGCGCCACCCGCGCGATCATTTCGATCTCGATGCCGAAGCGGTTTTCGGTCAGCGTCATCTTCCGCAGCGCCTCGGCCGTGAAGGCCTTCGTGCAGCACTCCACGTCGCTGAGGTTGAGGTTTGTCACCATGCCGCAGAAGGTCGTGATGACCTTGTTCGCGATGTAGTGCCAGTAGTACAGCACGCGGTGGGTCTGGCCGATGAACCGCGAGCCGACGACCGCGTCGGCGCGACCGTCGAGGATCGGCGCCAGGGCCGCGGCGTGGTCCGCCGGGTCGTACTCCAGGTCGGCGTCGTGCACCAGCACGATGTCGGCGCCCAGGTCCAGGGCACGCTGGAACCCGGTGCGCAGCGCGGCCCCTTTCCCGCAGTTGACGCCGTGGTGCACGGGCGTCGTCAGCCCCTCGGTCCCCATCGCTTCGACGATCTCGGTGGTCCCGTCGGTGGACCCGTCGTCAACGAGAATGATCGTGCGTTCGCAGGGTGCGCCGCCGGGCGGGGCGGGGGCGGGAGTGGCGAGCAGGCGCTCCACCGCGGCGCGGACCCACCGGGCCTCGTTGTAGACGGGAATGACGACCGCCACGCGCATGCGGCAACGGTAGAGGCCCCGCCATCGCCCCGGCGTGACAGCGCCGCGCCCCCGCGGCGAACCCGTTTGCGCCGCGTTTTCCTTCGCCCACACGGAATCTCAGCGCGATCTGAGCGCGAGTGCGGCCGCGAGATCTCACGCAACGTGCACGGGTTCGTGACCGATTCTGAACAGGCGGGAGTTACTGTTTGCATCGACGTGGGGCGTCCGTGCCGCGCCCATTCTCTCTCCCTCTCGCTCTCCTCACCAACGGAGCGTTGCATGCGAACCCTGGGCCGAGCCTTCACTCTCATCGAACTGCTGGTCGTCATCGCGGTGATCGCGCTGCTGATCGGCCTCCTGCTGCCCGCGCTGGGCAGCGCCCGGTCCACCGCCCGCATGATCAAGTGCGCGGCCAACGACCGGAGCGTGATCCAGGGCGTCATCGCGTACTCGGCGTCCGCGAGGCAGTACTTTCCGCCTCACTACGTGTACGGGTCCACCGAGGACGGGATGGAGTGGCGGGTTGAAGACCAGCAGATTTCCAATCCCAACCCCAACACGGGGTACGTGCACTGGTCCTACGCCCTGTTCTCCGAGGGCAACGTGAACGAGGCGTCGTTCACCTGCCCGTCGATGCCCCGGGGCGGAGCCCCCGCCACGAATCCGGGGTCCAACCCCTCGGACTGGGAGGCCAACCAGGCCAATGACCTGGGCAATACCGCCGGCGCGAGCACGCCCCGCGACCGCCAGGTCAAGCGCATCGCCTTCACCGGCAACGCCGCGATCTTTCCGCGGAACAAGTTCTATTCCTCGGGGGGCGACCGCAGGAATGAACTTGTGAAGGACGCCGACATCCAGAACCCCTCGAACGTCATCCTGGTGACCGAGTTCAACCCGAACCGGGACTACGAGGCGATCCGGGTGGGCGGGTCGCTGTACAAGAGCCACCGGCCGGTGACGCCGTTCATCGGGCTGTCGTCGGGCGTGAACGTGTACGCCGAGCCGCCGAACTCGGCGGTCCCCCGGTTCCTCTACTCGCGCGTGTCGGACATCCTGGACGAGCGAGACGTGCCCGAGGGCGCCATCGACAGCGGCGCGGCCTCGGTGCTCAACGCCATCGGCCGGCACCATCCAGGCTCGAAGAACAGCAAGGGCGGTCAGTCCAACTTCGGATTCGTGGATGGGCACGTCGAGCAGAGCACGGTCATCAAGACCGTCGAGAACAAGCGGTGGGGCGACCGTTTCTGGAGCATCTCGGGCGGCGACCGGGTGAACATGCTCACGCCCCCGTAGAGGGAGTGTGTCGCGATCCGCGCGAGAGCGCGGATTGCGGCGTTGACCGGACCGCGCAGGCGGCGCGGGCATTCTCGGATGGCATGATCAGTTGTCGCGTCCCGTCGGACGCGGGGTCTGCTTGACCCCGACCCACCCTCGCACGCTCCCCGTGTGCGACGGGCGCGATCGCTGCGTTCGGATCGAACCCCAAACCCCGAATCGGAGAGATGCAATGAGAACGAACTCGCGAGTGTGGCTGCTGATCGCGGCGGCCGGAACGTGCCTGGGCGGCGTGGCGCAGGCGCAGGTGAGCAACGGCGGCGTGGTGAACATCTCCGGAGCGACACTGCTGGAGAACTGGAGCGCGTCGCGCGCCTCCACCAACGATTTCATCGACGTGGACGGCGACGGCATCAGCGGGTACCTGGGAACCACCATCGGCGGAATCCCGGACCAACTGGCGGACGGAGGGCCCTCGGGCTTCGGCACTCCCGGCAGCCCCACCGCGCAGGAACTGGTGATCCAGTACCGTGTGACGGGCTCGGTGAACGGCTTCTTCGAACTGCTGACGTTCGGCTCGCCGGTGTGGGTCACGACGGATTCGTTCGATCCCGCGGGCATCCTGGGTGCGGACATCGATGGACCACCGATCGTCAACCCCGGCCGCGCCACCACCGCGTACAACAACCGCGTGGCGTACATCGGCCAGGCGCCCAACACCGGCATGGCGGTGGGCGTGTACAACCAGGGCAACCCGGGCGGGGCCCCGAATCGCGCGGACATGACCACCTTCCGGGCGACCTATGCGGCTCCGCACGGGGCGAGCGCCGGCGGCATCCAGATCGACGTCTCGCCGCTGGACGTTTCGACATTCCTGGCGGTGCGGAAGCCCGGCGTGCCGTTGTGGAGCCTCCCCTCCGCCGCGGCGGGCTACGGCACCAACCCGCGCAACTCGGTCAACAAACAGGGCGGGACTTCCGGCGCCAACCTGTCCAGCCAACTGCTCAACCTTGGCACGCGCAACCTCTTTGACCCCAGCAACCCCGGGGCGGCCGACAGCAACACCATCTTCGACACCGACCTGCTCTTCGCGCCGATCGCGCCGGTCGTGAACTTCGGCACCGGCATCCAGCGCCTGAAGATATCGGAGATCCAGCATCTGTTTGTGACCGGCCGCGCCGTCACCGGCGAGAACTTCATCGTCGTGACGCGCGACGTGGGCTCCGGGACGCGCAACGCCTTCAACAACTGCACGGGCGTCGATCCGTCCTGGGGGAACGGCGAGAACATCGGCCCGCGATCCAGCGGCTCTACGCAGAACAACCTCGGCGCGGGCTTCATCCCCTCCAACAAGAACGGCAACGGCGACGTCGAGGCCACCATGCGCAACACCCGCCTGGGCGTTGCCTACATCGGCACCGAACGCGGCGTCACCGGTTCGGGTTCGGGCTCCTGGCTCACCACGGGCGCGCTGGAAATCGCCGACGTGCAGAACGATGTGTACGGAGGCACGGCGTATGTGCGTCCGACCACCAGCAACATCCTGCACAATACCGCAGACGGATGGGTGATCGGCGGGCAGGCGGTCGTGGCGACGCTGGGCGACCCCCGCGCCAACGCCGCGGCACTCGGCGGCACCGGATGGGTCGGGGCGTTCGATCCCTTTGTGGACGGTTCCAACGGCTTCCCGGCGGATGGGGCCTACCAGATCGGGGAGGCGTTCACCGATCTCAACGGCAACGGCACGCGGGACGCCTCCAACGCGGAGGCGGGCCTGGCCAACACGCACCCGATGATGGCGAACCCGTTCGCGGCGGGGTATCTCAACAACATCTCCCGGTCGATCGCGGCCTTCCAAAGCGTGCCCAACGACGTGGCCAACATCGGCATGCCCGGGGAGTACGCGGCCAATCAGTTCCTCGCCCTTGCGGCGATGGACTACCTCCACAGCAACCTCAACTACCTCACCATGACCGCCAACTCGGGGAAGAACAGCGCCGTGCAGGACTACATCGCCGGCAATAACGTCCACAACAACCCTCTCTTCGCGTCGTTCAACACGGCGATCGCCGGCAAGGTGCCCACTCGCACGACCGGCGCGGTCTATTCCGACGGCGTTGGTAACGGCCAGAACTACATCGACCAGGGCGGCGCCGTGGTCTCCTACTCGGGCACCATCGCCGCCCGCAACAAGATGTCCTTCGATTTTGACGGCGACGGCCAGCGCACGCTCGCCGACGCCCCAGACATGCTCCGCGCCTGGCGCCAGCGCAACGGCGGGCCGGCGTGGGCCGCGCCCGAGGGCATCTACGGGCCGGGTTCGGGCGCCGGCACCGTCATCGAGATCATCGGTGACGGCGACGGGGATGGGAGTCTCAACCGGATGGATGTCCGCATCTGGGCCGATGGGCTCGCGATGCAGAGCGGGCATGTCGATCGGGCCGCCGGCTTCGCCGCCGTCGATACCGCGTTCCAGAGTGTCGCCGGCACGCTCAACTTCTTCGGCACGCTCCTGGCGAACGCGGGTGAGACGTACGCCGCGGGCGATTCGCGCGGCGACGTGGCCAACGCCTCGAACGCGGCGGGCGCGGCGGCTCCTGTCACCGCCTGCATCTCCCGCGGGCAGATCAATCCCACCACCCGGGGCTGGTCGCCCATCGGCGCCGACGGCAACGGCGATACCAACACCAACAATGACTCCGTCATCGACTGTGTGGACATCACGTATGTCTACATGCAGTTCAGGAACGCGAGCGTGACCGACGGCGCGGCCGACTGGAGCGACCTCAACGAGGCCGCGTACTTCGATCTGTCCGCGGACATGGACGGCGATCTCGACGTGGACGCCGAGGACGTGCGCGTGCTGGTGGAGGACATCCTGGGGACGCAGTTGGGCGACGTGAACTGCGACGGCGCCCGCGACGCGGCCGACCTGGCCATCGCCAACGCCAATCTGGGCATGGCGAATCCCACGTACTGCTGCGGGGATGTTGACGGCGACGGCGACGTGGATCAGGACGACATCGCCGTCATCGCGGGCACCCCGCCCTGCGATCCGGACGTGAACTGCGACGGCGCGGTGAACGGGTTCGACGTGCAGGCGACGGAAGAGGCCGTGAACGGAGACTTCTCGAACTTCTGCCAGGCCAGCGCCGACTTGAACGGCGACGGCACGGAGAACGGGTTCGATATCGAGACCGAGGAGCAGCGTGTGAACGGCGCGCCGTGCTGACCCGAGTTCATTGGAGGCAGGAACGACCCCGGGGCGAGCGGCCCGGGGTTTTTCGTTGTTTGTCGAGTCGGTCCGGGGCTACGGGCAAGGGGCGCCGTTGACGCCCTGCTCCACGGCCTCGATGTCGAAGCCGTTGACGGTGCCGTCCTGGTTGTAGTCGGCGTCGGGCTGGCAGAAGTTGCTCATGTCGCCGTTGACGGCCTGCTCCACGGCCTCGATATCGAAGCCGTTGATGGAGCCGTCACAGTTGACGTCGGGGTCGCAGGCGGGTGCTCCGTTGCTGACATCGATCGCGTAGAGGTAGCAGTAGGGGTCGTTGATGTAGTTGTTGCCGGTGCCCATGAGGTAGAACACGCGGCCGTTGCGAGAGAGGGCGCCTTCCCAGGAGGGCGACATCCAGACGCTGTTTTCGTAAGGGAAGGGTTGTTCCCATCGAGTTCCACCGTTGGAGGCCGCGCGGAGTTGGAGTTTGACGATCGTGGGGCTGTACTGATACGCGGCCGCGATGCAGGACTGGCCGTCGCGGGTGACGCCGAAGGGCTGGATCTGATGGCCGGGGGCGAGCGTCCAGCGGACGGAACCGTCGGCGTTGATCCCGGCGAAGCGTGCCATGGTGCTGGTGCCGTAGAAGGATGATCCGTCGGGGGCGACGACGAATCCGCCGGGCTGACCCCAGAAGGTGTTGTAGATGATGGTCCAGCGCTCGTTGCCCTGCGCGTTGTACGAGCCGATGTAGTTGTTGTTGATGGCGCCGAGCCAGTAGAGGAAGCCGTTCTGATCGGACTGGACTTTGGCGATGCCCACGCGCAGCCAGTCTTCGTGGCCGGTGGACTGGCGTAAGCCGTGGACTCCGGTATTACCATTCAGAGGGGTGCCCTGCCCGGTGGGAAAGACGAGCATGTCGCCGCTGAAGGCGATTTCCCAGCCCACGGGAGAGCCGCGGAAGTTGTATCCGCCGCTGTGGCTCCAGGCGAACGATCCGTCCGGGTTGAGAGCAAAGGCGCCATGATCAGTGCCGAGACCGGGTTCTTCCTCGGTCACGGCGTAGATCTTGCCATCGGGGCCGACGTTGGGCCCGACGAAAATGGGGCCGGCATTGGACGGTGCGCTGTATTGCCAGCGGGTCTGACCGTCGGGCCAGGCGGCGGTGATGGAGGCGCCCGCGCCGACGACGTACACGGTGCCGTCGGTGGCGACGCAGACCGGTCGCATGCCGCCGGCGTTCTGGATGGTCCATCGCACACCGCCGTCGGGCGCGACCGCGTAGACGGGGCCGCCGACGCCGCTGATGTAGATTGTGCCGTCGGGGCCGATGGCGGGGCGGGACACGCTGTACAGATGGTCGGTGCGGAGTTTCCAGAGGATATGACCTTCCGCGTTGGAGGCGCGGGGAGTGACGGTGAGTTGCAGTTCGTTGCTGGGGCTGGGCGCGAGGACGAGGACCGGCCCGGCGCCCAAGGGCGTGGACTCCGCGATGTGGGCGCGGATCTTGGTGTCGGACCAGTAGGTGACGACGGCGGGCACACCGCCGATCAGCAGTTGGGATTGACCCTGGGTCGCGCCGAAGCCGGTGCCTGAGACGATGAGGCGCTCGGACCGGGCGGCGGAGGCCGCGGACAAGGAGGAGATGGTCTGCGCGGCCGCCGATCCGGCCAGCAGGGCCAGTGAGAGCGAGGCGAGGGATCGGGTGGCGCGGTACGGGCGTGGTCGCATGGAATGCTTCCGAAAAATGGGAACGGGGCGGTGTTGAGCCGGCCCCGCCGATCCATGCGATGAAAAAGCGTCTTGGCTGTCAGGGGCCTATGGACAAGGACCGCCGTTGACGCGCTGCTCCTCGGTTTCGATGTCGAAGCCGTTGACCGCGCCGTCGCCGTTGAGGTCGGCGTCGGACTCGCAGAAGTTGGAGAAGTCGCCGTTGACGGCCTGTTCCGTGGCCTCGATGTCGAAGCCGTTGACGGAGCCGTCGCAGTTGACGTCGGGGTTGCAGGGGAAGCCGCCCATGCTGCCCCGCCAGGTGGCGATGTCGTTGGGGGCGACGCCGAGCGTGTCGATGCGGATGGAGACGAGGGTGATGGAGCCGTCGGGGTTGATAAGGGCGGAGAACAGGCCGCGGGGCGTGGAGTCGTAGGTTTCCTTGTCGGTGAAAAGAAGGAGTTCCTGGATGGTGTCGCCGTAGACGAGATTCATGGTGGCCATGTCGCCCAGGGAGCCCTGGATTCCGACGTCGTAGACCATGGCGAGGTCGGTGAGCGCGCCGGATTCGTTGTCGATGGAGTGAAGGCGGATCGTGGAGTCGGTGCCATGCCCGACGTAGAGGTACGAACCGCCGGGCGAGGCGACGCATTGCTTGGGGGAGGAGCCGGCATCAAGGAACGGCGAGCCGGGGAGCGGGTACATGACGCCCGTGGTGTCGATGGAGAGGGCGCCGATGTAGCCCTGCGTGGAGGAGGAACCCGAGCCGCTGTAGATGAACTGGCCGTCCGGCGAAAAGCACTGCCCCAGCGCGTAGCCGGTGCCGGGGAACTGCTGGCCGGTTTCGGTCAGCGACTCGAGCGCGGCGTCAACTCGGAAGGACCGCAGCGAAGCGCCCCCTGCGAGAGGCGAGTTGTTGCAGATCAGGAACTGTCCATTCGGCGAGAGCGCGAGTTTGCTGGTGAAGGTGCCGGAGGGGTCGCGATCAACCTCCGTGATGGTGAGGGTTTCGCGGTTGAAGCGGTAGAGGATGATGTCGTTGGTGCCGCTGGTGCGGGTGCGGGTCACGGCGAGGAGCGTGTCGCTGACCCACTGGAGGTCGAGGGGCGAGTCGGGCGTCGTGAGGTTGTTGGCGAGCGTGAGCGTGGCGTCGGCGTTGACGCGGACCAGGGATATGCGCTCGGTGACGCCGGCGGACGTGGCGTGCGAGATCGCGAGGTAGTCGCCCGAGGGCGTGATGGAGATGGCGTAGGCGTTGGTGCCGGGGTCGGAGCCGGAGGGGATGCTCGCGAGCACGAGTTCCTGAACGCGCGTCAGGCTGGCGTCGGGCTGGATGATGAATGAGGTCACACTGCCGCGGAGGTTGCCGTTGTTGGCCACGAACGCGGCGGGGGCGACGGACTGGGCGTGCGCGGCGGCTGAGAGCCCGAGAACCGCGGCGATGCTGGCGTGGTGATACTTCATGGGAACCTCGATGTGTTCAGCACGGCGCGCCGTTGACGCGCTGTTCTTCGGTTTCGATATCGAATCCGTTCTCGGCGCCGTCGTTGTTCAGGTCGGCGGAGGGCTGGCAGAAGTTGGAGTAATCGCCGTTGACGGCCTGTTCCGTCGCTTCGATGTCGAAGCCGTTGACGCTGCCGTCGCAGTTGACGTCGGCGTCGGCGCCGATGCGGGGCGTGATGGAGGTCACGGCGTTGACGCCGGGTTCGAGGTCGAAGGCAACGGAGACGCGCCCGGTGGCGGGGTCGAGGGTGAAGGGAATGTCAACCCCGTTGCGCTGCATGGCCATCAGGCAGGACGTGTCGGACAGGCGCATGACCGTGGTCACGTGCAGGGCGTGCCCGCTGCGATTGGTGAAGTCCTGGCGGGCGGGATCGACGTAGACGTCCACCTTGTGGGTGCGGGCGGTGGGGGTGTGGATGAGCGTGACGTTGCGGAAGGCCATCCACGGCCAGTCGCTGGGGAGTTTGGGCTCGAAGTTCATGGTGTTGTTGGGCGCGTCGGGGGTGTAGTCGAGGAAGGCCATGACCGAATCGGCCGCGGTGGACATGCTCTCCCACGCGTTGGGCCAGGCGGTCTGGAGGACGAAGTTGCCGCCGGGATACTGGTAGGAGTTGGAGTAGGACATCTGCTCGGCGCCCAGGCCGGCCGGGCCGAGGCGGTCGATGCAGACATCAACGCGGAACTTGTGGTTGTTGATGTCGGCATTGCCGGGGGTGAGGTCGGCGCGGGTGATGTAGTGCAGGCCGTACCAGAGTGTCGAGAGGAACCAGGGGCCGCCGTTCCAGTAGCCGTCGCCCCAGTAGCGGTTGATCGTGCCCTGGTGTTCGCCGGTGAAGTTGACGAGGGGATGGTTGTTGCCGAAGCGGTCGTTCGCGACGCCGTTGATGCGGTCGGCGACGAGGTTCACGCGGGGGTCATTCGCGGCGTAGACCGGGAAGGGGTAGGAGACGCCGAACTGCGAGATGTCGGTGTTTTCTCCATTCCAGTCGAGTCGCCCGTCGAGGCCGGACTTGATCTGGTCGCGGAAGCCCTGGGCCTCGGCGGCGTCGGCGGCGTTGCCGAGCGTCGCGGCGATGGATCGAGCGGACTCCAGGCCCTGCCAGACCGACGCGTTGGAGTAGACGAACGTGTCGTAGGAGTCTTCCCAGACGTTGTTCGAGTACACGAGGTTGAAGGCCTCTTCGAAGCGCAGTCGCGAGTCGTTGCTGTCGCGGGTCATGGAGTAGACCGAGTCGCGCACGGCGTTGTAGTTCTGGGAGAGGAACGCGGTGTCGGCGGTCATGTCGTAGATGTACTCGACGCCCCACGGGAACGCCGCGGTCTCGTCGATTTGCGGCGCACCCCACACGACGTAGCCGTCGGTGGTGTACTTCTGCTTCCAGAAGCCGGGCCGGCCCCACCATTCCGGCGCTCGATAGCACGTGTCGCGCATCCAGTCGATGACCTTGCGGGCTTCGGGGAGGTGGCCGGTGCGGGCGAGGGTATTGGCGGCGTACACCGCGTCCCGCGGCCAGACGAAGGGGTACGCGCCGTTGTGGAAGCCGGCGATGACGCCGCCGTTGAAGCCGTCGAGGTGGAGGGCGGTTGCGAGCAGGCCGCGGGAGAGGAGGCGGTCGTAGTCATCGTCCGGCGTGTCGATGGTGGTGCCGTCGGTGACCCACGAGTTCCACCATGAGTCTGTCGCGTTCATGAGCGCGATGGGGTCTTGGCCATTGAGCCAGTCGATGGCCGGGGCGATCTGGTTGTCGTAGACGCCGTCGGCGACGGGCATGGGGTCGTTGATGGGGGTTGGCCGGAAGTGGCCGCCGACCATGTAGAAGACGACTTCGCGGGTGCCGTACTGGGGGATGACGAGTTTCTGGCCAATCCAACCCTGTCCGTTGTCGGTGGAGGTGTCGCGCCAGGAGTCGGCGGCGATGGGGCCCGAGCCGCCGGTAGAGATCGTCTTCATGCCTGCGCCCAGGTAGAGCGCGATATTTTTGAGGTAGTCGGGGTCGGTGGTGGGGTTGTACTCGTTCGGCGGCGTGAAGCCGACGCCGGTGCCTGTGACGGTGCGGGTGATCTTGTCGTAGGCGCACATGACGCCGCGGCCGGCGTCGAAGAACATCGCGTCGTAGGTGTCGCCGCCGTTGAGGGCTGGGTCCATGTACCAGTAGACGTTGACTTCCTTGGACGGGTACAGGCCGTTGTAGGTGATTCGCATCCGCTTGATGTAGATGTGGCGGATGGGATCGCCGCCGGGCGTCGTGGGGAACGCGACGCCGATGGGCGCGAAGTCGTACTGATCGACATGCAGGCCCCCCTCGCCCTGGTCGATGGAGATGTCCTGGGACGTGTGGATGGTGTTGGAGTTGGCGAGGTAGGACTGCTGTACGTTCACGTACGAAACGCCGCCGGGATTGGAGAGCCAGTGCGTAACTCCGCCGATGCGGACGCCGGGCGTGGCCTGATTGAGGTGCATCTGGCCGCGCCAACCCGGAGGGAGCAGCGGCGGGAACGTGTCGGGGCCGTCGGTGTACCCCTCGTTGTGGGTGCCGACGCCGTAGATGCCGCCGGGAGTGGGAAAGTGCATGTCGTAGACGGCGCCGTTCTGGTCGATCTGGCCGGCGGTGAAGGTGTTGCCGAAGACCGCTTCTTCCTTCCAGAAGGAAACCGGCGGGTATCCTGCACCGGGATTGGGCTGTCCGGCGCCCGCGCCGGGCCAAGCGAGTTTGTTGGTGAAGGAGTACGCGGCCCCACCGTTTGCGAAGACCTCGGGACCACTGAACTGCTGCCAGGCGCTGACTTTGTATCGAACCTGCTCGGCGTATTGGCGGGTGTCACCGGGCAGTTCGGCCCGCCACCAGTCGCGGACTCCCCCGGCATTCTCGTTGCGGAGGAAGGTGACGGTGGAAAGATCATTGCGGAGGACCAGGGTGCTGCCGGTGGGGGCGCCGAAGGAGCCGGAGGGCTCGGTGCCGTCGGTGGTGTAGTAAATGCAGACGCGGTCGTAGGTGAACTGGAAGGAGACGCGAAGGTAGAGATCAACCGTCTCATCCTCGCGGGGGAGATCTGGCTCGCGCTGGGTTGTCGAGGCCGATTCGCCGAAGACGGCGCCAGCGGGGGCGTGCTCGACGGCGGCGGGCTGGGCGAAGGCGGAAGCGGTGAAGACGCACAAGGCGACCAACGCGGCCTCGAACAGACGGTGGGCGGGGTGGTGCTTCATATTGATCCGGCACCTGATCGCGCGACCCCGAACGGGCCGGGGCGGATGAGGCAATGGCCGTGTTCTCCCTCGGTACTCTCGCGTCAACTATGCGGCCGGGCCGCGCTTAGGTCAAGGCGATTCCGAGGTTTGCGCGCCCTGGGACGGGCGCCGTTTGGTTCTCGGGCGAGGCCCGGGGGGCGGCGGGAAACCCGGAGGTCGGGCTTGGAACCCCAGTTGCGTGGCTGAGTCGGAATAGGGGAGACAAGTAAAGGTCGAATGATGTACCCTTAGGCTCCCGGGCGTTGGGTATGTCGCCGGGCTCTTGCGAAAGGACCAGTCATGAGCAGCGTGTTGCGGAGCGGGTGGGGCGTTCTGGGTTTGATCGCGGCCTCGGCGATCTCGATGGTGACGTGCGACGCGAAGAACACGCCCGCGCCGGCGCCGGCCCCCGCTCCGGCGGCCACGGGCGAGACCAGCGCGGACGAGATCGTGGTGGGGCACTACGGCTCGATGACGGGTTCGGAGGCGACGTTCGGCCAGAGCACGGACAACGGGATCCGGTTGGCGATCAGTGAGATCAACGCCGCGGGCGGAGTCAACGGGAAGCAGGTGCGCCTGATTACCTATGACACGAAGGGCGACAGCGGCGAGGCCGGGAAGGCGGTGACGCGGCTGATCACGAACGACAAGGTGACGGCGGTGCTGGGCGAGGTGGCCAGTTCGCTGAGCCTGGCGGGCGGTGCGGTGTGCCAGCAGTACGGCGTGCCGATGATTTCGCCGAGTTCAACGAATCCGCGGGTGACGCAGGGGAAGGACTTCGTGTTCCGGGTGTGCTTCACGGACGACTTCCAGGCGTTCGGCGTCGCGAAGTTCACGAAGGAGAATCTGAAACTGACCAAGGCGGCGATCCTGTACGACCAGAAGCAGGCGTACAGCAAGGGCCTTCGCGACGACTTCAAGAAGGCCTTCACGACGATGGGCGGCACGATCGTGATCGACCAGGCCTATAGCGGGGGCGATACCGACTATTCGGCGCAGTTGAACGCGATTAAGGCCAAGGGCCCGGAGATCGTGTTCGTGCCGGGCTACTACACGGACGGGGCGAACATCGCCATCCAGGCGCGCAAGGCGGGGCTGACGGTGCCGCTGATCGGCGGGGATGGGTGGGATAGCGAGCAACTGGGGAAGATCGCGGGCGATGCGATCGTGGGGTGCTACTTCTCGAACCACTCGGCACCCGACCAGCCCAGCATGCAGACATTCATCGGCAAGTACAAGGCCGAGCACAGCAACCAGATCCCCGATGCGCTGGCGGGGCTTGGGTATGACGCGGCCAACCTGCTGTTCGATGCGATGAAGCGGGCCAAGAGCCTCTCGGGGAAGGACCTGCGGGATTCGATTGCGGCGACCCAGGGCTTCAAGGGCGTGACGGGCACGATTTCGATGGACAAGAATCGCAACGCGAAGAAGGCGCTGGTCATCGTGCAGTTGAAGAAGGACGCGGCGGGGGTGGTGACGCCGGCGTTCGTGGTGGGCGTGGAGCCCAGCGAGAAGTAGATTCGGCAACGTGGCACTCACGGCGGCCCGAGTTTGGGCCGCCGTTTTTCTTGGCGGGTTCCCTTTCGGCGGGAATCCGGTAGTATTCGCTCCCTTGGACCGGCTTCTCCCCACGTTCCTGGATGCACTGGCCGTCGGCAGCCTGTACGCGCTGATCGCGTTGGGCTACACGATGGTGTACGGCATCCTGAAGTTCATCAACTTCGCGCACAGTGACGTGTTTGTGCTGGGGGCGTGGATTTCGCTGGCCGCGGCGACGACGGCGGGCTGGCCCGCGGACCAGACCGGTCCGGTGGCGCTGTGGGTGTGGATCTCGCTGGGCGCGGTGATGACGGCGGGCGGGGCGGTGTGGGCGTGGGGGAAGTTCGGGAAGGGCGTGGGCGCGCCCGGGGGGTTTGAGCCCGGGCGGGCGGGGCCGACGATGGTGCTGGCCGCGACGTGGGGGGGCGCGCTGGTGGCGCTGTTCTACGTGGCGAAGTTCATGAAGACCTCGCCGGCGCTGGCGCCGTTCGGGGGCGGGGTGATCCTGCTGATCGCGATGGGCGGGTGCGGGCTGGTGGGGTTCGTGCTCGAGCGGTTGGCGTACAAGCCGCTACGGAAGGCGCCGCGATTGAATGTGCTGATCACGGCCATCGGCGTGTCGCTGCTGCTGCAGAACACGGGACAACTCAACTGGATGTTCGGGACGCGCCCGGACCGAATGCCGACGCTGATCCCCAGCGACACACCGATCGCCGAGGTGGCGAACGCGAAGATCTGGCCGGTGGATGTGATGGCGGGGGGCACGGCGGTGCTGTTGATGGTGCTGCTGGACCGGCTGGTTTTTGCGACCAAACTGGGGCGGGCGATGCGGGCGGTGAGTTTCTCGGAGCGCAACGCGGCGTTGATGGGCGTGTCGGTGGATCGGGTGATTTCGTTTACGTTTGTGCTGGGAGCGAGCCTGGCGGCCGCGGCGGGATTCCTGTACGCCCAGAAATACCCGGGACTGCAGCAGACCGCCGCGCCGGTGTGGGTGCTGCTAGGGCTGAAGGCGTTTGTGGCGGCGGTGGTGGGGGGCATCGGAAATGTGCGGGGCGCGATGCTGGGCGGGCTGATGATCGGGCTGCTGGAGTTCTTCGGCGTGGCCTACGCGCGTGACCTGGTGGCGCTGGTGGGGATCGAGAACTTTCCCGGCGAGCAACTTCGTGACGTGTACGTGTTCGCGGCGTTGATCCTCGTGCTGCTGTTCCGGCCGGGGGGGATGCTGGGTCGGGTGACGGCGGAGAAGGTGTGACGGCGAGGCAGGAGTGAATCGGTTGTCGAGTCTGCGGGAAAACGCGAAGAAACTGACGCCGGGCTTGGGCGAGACGCTCGTGCGCGGCGTGTGGCCGTTCGCGGCGATCCTGCTTGCGGCGCTGCTGATGCAGTTCGGACTCAAGCCCGCGCTGGGGGACGGCGGGGCGTTTTACACGAAACTGGTGCTGGACTGCGGGATCGCGATCACGCTGGCGGTGTCGCTGACGATGGTGAACGGGTTTACCGGCCAGTTCTCGATGGGGCACGCGGCGTTCATGGCGGTGGGGGCGTACGCGGCCGCGGGGATCATGTACTACGGGTCGGCGCGCGTGCTGGGGACGGAAAACTTCGCGGACCCGGGCGCCCACGCCGGCCTGATCAGCACGATGCTCTCGGACCGGCAGGGGGCGGATGGATCGGGGGTGCCGCTGGTGAGTGGCGCGGACCTGCTGTTTCTTGGCGCGGTGCTGGTCGGCGGACTGGCGGCGGCGGGGTGCGGGTACCTGGTGGGGCTGCCGAGCCTGCGGCTGCGCGGGGACTACCTGGCGATCGTGACGCTGGGTTTCGGCGAGATCGTGCGGGTGCTGATCCAGAGCCAGACCACCGACTCGCTCTATGACGTGCAGGAGATCAAGGCGAAGGCGTGGTACGAACTGCCGAAGTATCTGGGCGGGCCGGTGGGTTTCACGGGCCTGCCGTTCTACACGAGCCTGTTCTGGGTGTTTCTCTTTTGCGGATTGACGGTGCTGGTGGCGTACCGGCTCAAGGAGAGCACCTTCGGGCGGGCGTTCCTGTCGATCCGGGAGGACGAGATCGCGGCGGAAGCGATGGGGGTGGACACGACGCGGTACAAGGTCCGGGCGTTCGTGATTTCGGCGTTCTTCGCGGGCGTGGCGGGCGGGCTGTACGCGCACACCGTGGGCGTGCAACTCAACGCGGGCGAGTTGGGGTTCGTGAAGAGTTTTGACATCATCATCATGGTGGTGCTGGGAGGGCTGGGGAGCATCAGCGGCGCGGCGATCGCGGCGGTGATTCTGACGCTGCTGCCGGAGGCCCTGCGCGACGTCGCGCAGTACCGCATGGTGGCGTACGCGCTCGCCCTCATCACCATCATGATCCTCAGACCGCAGGGGCTGCTGGGCGTTCACGAAGTGTGGAATCGAGAGGCGTGGCCGTGGCTGCGGAAGAAGCGGAAATGAGCCCCACTTCCACCATCCTCTCCGTTCGCGGCGTGAGCAAGTCCTTCGGGGGTCTGAAGGCGGTGCAGGAGTTTTCGCTCGCGCTGAATCCGGGCGATCTGAAGGGGCTCATCGGGCCTAACGGAGCCGGCAAGACGACGGTGTTCAACCTGCTGACGGGCGTGTATTCGCCGGACGCGGGCGACGTGGTGCTGGACGGGCTGCGGATCAACGGGATGCGGCCGAGCAAGATCAACGCGGCGGGCATGGCGCGGACGTTTCAGAACATCCGGCTCTTCGGCGAGTTGTCGGTGCTGGACAACGTGAAACTGGCGTGTCACGTGCGGACGAGCAAGACGATGATCGCGTGCGTGCTGCGGACGCCGGGGAGCGTGGGGGAGGAGCGGGCGATCGACGCTCGCGCCCGAACGCTGCTCGAGTTGTTCGACTTGGCCGATCGGGCGGAGGAGCAGGCCCGGAACCTGCCGTACGGGGATCAGCGGCGGCTGGAGATCGCGCGGGCGCTGGCGACGGACCCCAAGGTGCTGCTGCTGGACGAGCCGGCCGCGGGCATGAACCCGCAGGAGAAGGTGGAACTGCGGAAACTGATCCGGCGGGTGCGGGACGAGTTCAAGGTGACAATTTTCCTGATCGAGCACGACATGGGCGTGGTGATGGACATCTGCGAGCGGATCACGGTGCTGGACTACGGGGTCACGATCGCGGAAGGAACGCCGGCGGAGGTGCAGGCCAACCCGAAGGTGATCGAGGCGTACCTGGGAGAGCCGGAGGGGGCGAGCCATGCTTGAGGTTCGCGACCTTCGGGTCAACTACGGCGCCATCCGGGCGCTGCATGGCGTGAGCCTCCGGGTGGAGCGGGGCCAGATCGTGACGCTGATCGGCTGCAACGGGGCGGGCAAGAGCACGACGCTGCGCACGATTTCGGGACTCATCCGCGCGGCGAGCGGGGACATCGTGTACGAGGGCAAGTCGATCCGCAGCGTGGCGCCCCATGAGATTGTGCGCTTGGGCCTGGCGCAGTCGCCCGAGGGGCGGGGCATCTTCTCGAACATGTCGGTAGACGAGAACCTGTCGCTGGGGTCGTTTGCGAGGGGGCGCCACGAGAAGGCCGCGATCGCGCAGGACCGAGAGCGGGCGCTCACGTTGTTTCCGCGGCTGCGGGAGCGGCTCCGGCAGAACGCGGGCACGCTTTCGGGCGGGGAGCAGCAGATGTTGGCGATGGCCCGGGCGCTGCAGGCGAGGCCGAAACTCCTGCTGCTGGATGAGCCCAGCCTGGGCCTGGCGCCGCAGATCGTGCAACTCATTTTCCGGATTATCCGGGAGATCAACGCGGCGGGGACGACGATCCTGCTGGTGGAGCAGAACGCGCACATGGCGCTGCAAGTCGCCAATCGCGCGTACGTGCTGGAAGTGGGGCGGATCGTGATGGAAGGGGACGCGAAGGAGTTGGCCAAGAGCGACGCGGTGCGCAAGGCGTACCTTGGTCACGGGTAAGGACCGGCGGGCGGGCGCGTGCGTTTTGCGGTAGACTGGGGAAGGTCGAATCTGGAGTGGGGCCTTGAGCAACGTGACCAACATGTTCGTGCACGCCGGGCTGCCGCGGGCGCTGCCGCCGGGGTACGCCGCGGCGCCGATCCGGGCCGAGGAACGCGGGGCGATGCGCTTGTGTGTGGTGGTGCGGACGCAGGGAGTTCGCGCCGGCGAGGCGCCGTTCGTGGCGCTGCGCGAGATGCTCGACGCGAGGGTGTGGCTGGGGTGTGTCGTGGATTCGGGCGGGCGGGTGCACGACTGGGTGGAGGTGTGGGTGCAGGATCCCACTGGGCTGACGGGGGCGCTGGCCGTGTATCGCGAGGCGTTAAACAACGCGACCTTGGACGGCCGCTGGGCGGCGCGGTGCGAGGAGATCGAGCGGCTGGACCAGAGCGGAGGGATTCTGGGAGCGGGTGGGGTAGTCCGAACGGGCTTGGAGACCGAGCACCCGGCGCCGATGTTCATCGATACGAAGTCTCTTATGCCGGTGGCGGCGAAGGACCGCAAGACGGGGGCGGCCTGGGCCCTGTGCGGAGATGACGGTCTGCTGACGCGCAAGGGCGTGGCGCCGTACGGAAGCACGCTGGCGCGACATCTGTACCAGCCCGAACTGGGGGAAGAAACCCCGTTCATACCGACGGACATGGCCGACGCGGGGGCGCTTGGCCTGGGGCCGGAGACGAGCGCCCTGAACGCCGGCGGCGGTCTCATGATGGTGCAACGGTACTGCCCCCTGTCACTCGAGGAGTTTGTGGACGCGGTGGGCGGGGTTGAGGGCGAGGGCGGGAACCCGGATGTGCTTTTGAAGTCCATCTCCGCGGCGGCGACCGGGGAGACGCTCCGTCCGGGCGCGGGCTGGCTGATGCTGACGGGCGGGGCGTCGGGGATGAGCCCATCGGCGCGGCTGGTGGAGGCGTTGCACCTGAAGTTGATGGTGCTGGCGGGCGCGGTTGCATCGGTGCGGGCGAGTGTGGCCGCGACGCAGACGCCGATGCTCAACCTCTCGTCCAAGTCATTCCGGGTGCGGGTGGGCGACGGCGGGGGGGCGCTACCGCTGTTCTGGAGCGCGCGGGTTGGGCTGGTCGAGCCGGGCGAAAGCGTTGAACTGCCGATCCCAGGGACGGAGGCGAAGTACTTTGTCGGTGGACGGGGAGGCTCGGTTTCGATCTACGCGCCGGCGGGGTTGGCGCAGGTTGGGTCGGGGCGCGGGTGGCTGCGATTGCGGAACGTGGTGGCGGAAGACGCCGGCGGGCTGGTGATCGAGGGCACGCTCTCGACTCAGGACCGCGTGGTGCCCGGCAAGAACGACCTGTTGTGGCTGCGGTACAACCTGGGTCCCACGCGGATCGATCAGTACGCCACGGTGGACGCGCGGGGGTCGATGGCGCCCGGCGAGGTCCGGATCCGGTCGATCCCGCAGCAGTTTGGGACCGACGTGGCGACGCGGCTGAAGGGCGCGCTGGGGGTCCCGATCCCGGAGGTGAACTTCGAGATTCTGCCGCTGCTTTCATCGCCTTGCGACCTGTACGCCCTGGGCGTGCTGGCGACGCGGGCGCTGCTGGTGACGAAGGGGATGCCGCTGCCGGTGGCGCTGGACGAGTTAATGAGTCTGGCGGGGAAGGTGGCGGGCGAAGCGGCGGAGGGGGAGGAGTTGTGGGTGCGGCTGGAGCGAGCGTTCGCGAATGAAAAGCGGTGGGGCGAGGTGCTGGGGCCGCAGGTGCTGGCCGCGACGGGGATGTCGGCGGACGAGGCGCTGGGCGTGATCCCGCCGCGGCTGTGGACGGGGGTGATCGCGGCGATAATCCGGTGCTTCACGGGTCTGGGGCCGGATGCGCGGTGCAAGGACTATGGCGATGCGCCTTCGGGCGGGTTGCACAAGGTCTTTGACGGGCTGCTGGATGATCTGTACGCTCTGTTAGTGGCATGTCGGACGTTGATCGTGTCGGACTATCGGCTGAACTCCGAGGTGCGGTTGGTCGTGCGAGAGTGCATGGTCGCCGCGAGATAACAGGGGATTCCAAATGAACCAGACGCTTTGGCGCATGGTACGGGTGGCGGCGGTGTTGGCGGGCGTGTTGATCGCGAGCGGGTTGGTCGGCTGCACCACCAAACTCAAACTGGGTCGTTACGACCTGGCCGTGACCCCGGACGCGAGCCTGCGAGATTCGGGCTCCGGAAAGCTGCCGCTGGTCGAGGTGGACCTGATCGGAGTTTCGGAGAACGAGATCGCCACGTGGACTGCGCAGAGCGTGGACCAGCACTTCTCGGGTGAAAACGCCCGGCGGGCCGCGGCCAAGGAGTACACCCGCACCTTTACGTTCTCCCAGGACGATGCGGTCGCGAAGACGCTCGCGGCGAACGACCCAATCTATCAAGTGTGGGAGAAGCGCGGCGTGACCACGCTCTTCGTGTTCGCCAGCGCCCGGACATTCCGGGTCAGTCCGGGCGGGCCCGACGGGCGGCGGCTGTCGATCCCCATGACCACGGACAAATGGGAGGTGCGGAAGATCGACCTGGTTCTGAAGTCGGGCGGGGTCGAGTGCGCGACCGCCATGAAGGTCGTGAAGTAGATCGTCGGCCCGGGGTCGGGGTCGTTGCGTGTTACGGCGTAACCTGTTGGGCCCCTCCGGCGTGGAGGGGCCTTTTCACGGGATGTGTGCATGGGGGGCTTCGGACGCTTCGAGGTGGTCGAGGAACTGGCCTCCAGCGGGCCGTTCACGCTGTATTCCGCGCGGGCGGCCGGGGAAACGGGGGCGCCGAAGTTCGCGATCCGGACCTTTCGGACGCAGGACGACTTCGCGGACGCGGAGATCATCGAGCGGCAGGCCGCGGCGTTTCTTTCCGGGGCGAGCCTTCAGGCCTCGCTGGCAAAGGCCGCGAGCGCGAACTGGGCTCCGATCCATCACCAGGGCCGGACGGAGACGCACGCGTTCTACGTGACCGACCTGTACCCGATGACGGGGCAGAAACTGGTTGACTCGCGGCGCGATCTGTCGGCGCGGGCGCTGGCGGGGATTATCGCGGGGGTGGCGGATGCTCTGGCGGTGATCCAGAGGGAGCATGGGGGGCGCGGGCACGGGGCGATCCGGCCGGGGAACGTGCTGATCCGGCCGCGGGATCTGGAATCGGGCGAACTTGACGACGCGGTGGTGCATGTGGCGGACCCGGTGGCGCCGGAGCGGGTGGAGAAGACCTCCGCGGCGGACGACCTGAGGGAGTTGGCGGGATTGCTGCACCAGTTGGTGGTGCATCGGCCCAGTCCGCGGGGCGGGGCGATCGAGCGCAGCGAGGATTGGACGAATCTGGGCGGGCCGGGAGAGGCGTTGCGCCACCTGTGCGAGCAGTTGCTGAACCCGCATCCGGGCGCGCCGCTGATGACGGCGGTGGAGATTCGGGCGACACTGGACGCCGCGCTGCGGATCAAGACGCCGTCGAAGGGTCCGAACAAGGCGTTGATCGGGGCGATCGTGGCATTGGTGCTGATCGGGGGGGGCGCCGGGGCGTATTTTGCATTCAGCGGCGGGCCGAAGCCGATCCGCGAGGATCAGGACGGACGATTGCGGTACGTGGAGGCGCCCGCGCAGTGGGCGCTGGACGATGAGTCGAAGGCGCAGGTCCTGCTTGACGGAGTGGACCGGGCGCGGGCGACGGGCGCGGGCACTCCCGAGGACGACGCCGAGCGCGAACGGCTCGCTGCCCAACTCTCGACCCTTCGGCAAGAGGTGGCGGAACTGCGCGGGGGGACGTTCCCCACCGGTCAGACCCCCGACACACCCCAGCGGCAGAAGGAGTTCAACGCGAAGATCGCGAAGGCGGAGAAGGACCTGAGCGATACGGCGATCGCGCTGGATGCGCTGAAGCGCCGCCTTCCCGAGATCAAAGAGGGCCAGGATCCTCGTGTGCCCCATCCGATGCAGTGGATGAGCGGCCAGGAAAAACGGCTCAGGGACACGTTCGCGGCGGCGTCGGCGGACTTAAAGGAAGCCGCGGGCGCCAAACCGGAAGCCGCGGAATCGCTGCGCGGGCTGAGCGCCGAGTTCGAGCGGGTTACCGCGGAGATCGCGGCGGTGCGGGGATTGGTGTGGGATCCGCCGGAGCCAAGCGGGGAAAACGGTCAGCCGGCGTCGGCGGATGTGCTCGCCGCCGCCGCGCGGGAGAAACTGGCCACCCGGGGCGAGATCGGCCAGCGAGTTCCGAAGATTGTCGGTGAAACTACCAGGATCATCACCGAGTGCAGCCGGGCCGCGGATCGCTCGCGGGAGTGGTTGGCCGAATACCTGGAAGGGCAACGGGACCGATCGAAGCAGGTCGCCGCGTCGTACGAACTCGGGAATGCGTTTTCCGCGGGCATGGGACTGCTGATCAAGAAGGCGAACCGAAAAGAACTCGGGTGGGCCGGGGCGGGAAGCGAGATCACGAAACTCGAGAACTGGGTGCGGGGGCTTGAGGCGGCGATCCCGGACATGCCCGCGGTGGCGGTGCAGCCGGGAAGCACGGTGGACCTTGAACTGGTGAAGGAGAAGTTCCGCGAGGCCCGCGAGAAGGCGTTCCAGCAGATCGTGGCGCCGCTGATCGACGAAGGCGCGATGCCAGACGAGAACGCGGCGGCGTACAAGGCGCTGGTCGCGACGAAGAAGGCCGAGATCGCCAAGCGCGGCGAGGACGGCAAGACGCTGGTGCTCGCGGCCACGGAGATTGAAGACCTGCTGAGCCGGGCCTTTCCGACCGGCGAGGAAGGGCCGGCGAAGCGCTCGATCGCCACGCTGAAGGGGCAGGTGGAGCGGCTGTCCAGGGATACGCCCGCGGAGCGCGCGGTGGCCCGGGTTTTGGAGCGGGTGAACGAACTGGAGAAGGTCGAGGCGTTGAGCGATGTGTCGAGCCTGGTCAACGCCATCGCCGAGGCGGGTGCCGCGGGAGAGCCCGCCCGCGCGGCCGGGGCCTGGAAGAAACTGCTCTCCACCGGATATCCCGCCAGGGCCGACCAACTCGAGACGATGGCCCGGATCGCCAACGAATCGCTGGCGCCGGCGCTGGACCGGGTCAGCGATAGCGCCAGAAAGTCGGCGCTGATCAACGCGGCCCGGAACGATGTCCGGGAGGCGTGGTTCACCTTTGTGCACGAGCGGGCGGGCGGCGTGCCCTCGGAAGTCAGTAAGGCGTTCGACTCGATGGGCGCGGCCGGGGTGAAGGAAGCCGATCTTGGCCGCCTCGAGCCCTGGGCGAAGTTCAACTACGAGCGATGGAGGCTGCTCGACCTCGTGCAGAAGGGTGTGACAAAGACCGACAAGGAAGGGCAGATCGAACAGATCAAGGGTCTGATCGGGCCGTTCATTCCAAGGATGGACTCGGAGTTCGCGTCACTCGCGGCGGTGGGCGGGATGCCGGGGTTGCGGAAGCAACTCGGGGATTTCGCAGCAGGGAAAGTCGTGGACTTGCGTGAGGAAGGTCCCGCGCGGTGCGGCTGGAAGGGCGTGCCCGCGGCGGATGGATCGGAGGTCACATACACATGGAACAATCACACCCTGCGATTCATGAAGGTGCTCGAAGACGCTGAGAAGGCCTCGTTCCTGTGCACCACCGAGGTCTCGCTGGGCCTGTTCGTGGACGTGGTGGAGACGTCCGGCGGATGGAGCACGCTGCCGCGGCAGATGGGTCCCAAGCCCGCCGAGGCCAACGACGGCCGGCAGGGGCCGGTGGTGTGGCGGTGGTGGACGGCTGACGGCGGGCGCATGGAACCCAATCCGCCGTCCAGGGAAAGCAACCCCAAGAGCGCGAACGGGAACGGCTGGTTCACCAATCCGCCCCAGCGGATGGTTGATGCGGGGTACTACCCGGACGCGATGAGGGCACCCAGTGGCCCGCCCGATCCCCCGAGTTTGCAGTCGCCCATGAACTACGTCGCGCCCCAGGCCGCGGCTTTTATGGCCGCGTGGACCGGGTGTCGCCTCCCCACGCCGGCGGAGTGGGCGAGGGCCCGGGAGATGGAAGGGCCGAGCGCAGCGGCCGATTCAAACCGGCGCGATGAGTTGTGGGTCCAGCAGCACACGTACATCTCGGGGCTGGTGCAGCAGGTCATTAACAACGGCCGGCCCTACAACGGCGCGAGGTTCCCCAACGGCGACATCGTGAGGGCGAGGGCGGCGGGCGAGCGGCCTCCCGCGGCGGAGCAGGACAGCGCCCCGGCGGTTCCCGGGAACGACGGCTGGCTCTGGTTCCGGCCGGTAGGGGACGGCGGCGGAAAGGACTTCCATCACATCGAGGGCAACGTATCGGAATGGGTGTTTGCGAAGCCCGAAGCCCTGGACCCGCTGCTCAAGCCGACCATGGCCGCGGCGAGCGACGCGATCGGGAGAACCGGCGAGGGGCTGGCGGTGATCGGCGCATCGGCGCTATCCCCCGCGGAGTACGCGCCCGAAGTACTGTTGTCATGCGCTCCGGGGCAGGGTCAAAAGGGCTTTGCGCTCGGGAACGCGGCGCCGGGGTTCGCGGACGTGGGATTGCGGTTGGCGTTTACCACCGGGGCGGGAGGAGGCGCGGGAACTCCTAAGGACCGCCTGGCGGCGATTCTGCGGGACACGCCATACCTGGCGAAATGACGCTAGTTTAGCGGACGATCGCGGCCTGCTCGGTGGCCGTGGGCTCGGCGGCCTGCGCTTCGCGAGTCTGCGTCGCGGATTTGGACTTGGCGAGTTGGGCGGCCTTCTGGCCGGCCATTCGGGCTCCGACGCTGTCGCTGGCCGCGAGGCTGCCGCCCTTTTCCTGTGAGAACGTGAACAGGTTTGCGAATCGGGTCCCGGAGCAGGCGGGAAGGGTGAGAGCGAGGAGGGAGAGGCCGGCGAGGGTGAGGGGACGACGCATGGGGACCTCCGATGGGGACTTACAGGAAACATCGAGCGGGGTCCGAGGCGGCGTGAGGGCCGGGCTAAAGGCGGAGGGATTCGCGATCCGGGTGGCGGGGGTGTGCCGCCTTTGGCGGGCGCGAGGCGTACCGCGTCGGATCACAACGTCCGTCAGGGGGGCGATTTGTGCGATCCCGTCGGTCCGGTAAGATGTACACGGGTATGGTTCACCCGGCCGGGTGAGATTCCGGCGCGATTCGTGGCTACCGCCGTGTCGGCTGGCGGCGTGGTGCTGTGTTGTCTGGCTGGCGCCGAGACAGGGGGCATTGGGCTTGATAGATCCTCCCAGTGATCGAGGCAGGAAACTTGCGGCGCTCTCGCAGCGGCTGCGCGTGCTGCACGCGGAGTTGGCGGACCAGGCTCCGGACATGCGTGCGGAGCAGTTACGGGACGAGGTGCAGCGCGCGGTGAGCACGCTGGCCCCGCAGGAGCGGGAAGGGTTCCTGAAGGAGTTGCTGGCGCATTTTCCGACTTGGGCGACGGCGAACGGGTCGGCGGGGGTTGAGGCGGCCGCGCCGGCGCGGCGCGGGCCGGAGGCGCCGGGGGTGGACCTGCGGGACCCCAAGGTGCTGGTGGAGAAGTTGATCGAGCAGTCCCGGGCGTTGAGCGATGTGGATCGGCAGCAGATCGTGGCGAAACTGAAGGCGGCGGGGCTGGTGGCGAGCGTGCCTGGATCGGCGGCGCCGTCCGCGCAGGCGGCGGCGGCGAGCGGCCCGGTGCCGGCGAATGCGGCGGCGGAACTGAGGAAGACGCTGGGACTCGGGGCGGACGCGGGCTTGGACTCGGGGAAAGTGACGGAACTGGCGGCGGTGCTGGCGGAGTTCACGCTGAAACTGGAGCCCTGGGCGTGTACGTATTGGAGAGACGTGGCTCCGGACGCGAAGAACCAGGTGTATCAGTCGCTGAACAAAGACCTGGCGAAGTTTCTGCAGGGGGATGAGAAGACTCCGCGCGAGGCGATCGCGAAGAGCGCGTACCGGCTGCGGAGCCTGATCTCGCTGCTCATGAAGGGTGTAACGGAAGCCGGGAAGCAGTTCGCGCGGGATCACATGAACCGCTTCAGCGTGGAGGAGATCAGCAAGGCGGCGGGGTCGGGGACGCTGATGACGAGCAAGGACGTGCTGTGCTGGAAGCAGTACCTGCGGCAGATGGAAGGCGTGGACGCGGCGGGGATCGAGAAGCGGCTCAAGTCGCTTCTGGCAAAGGACGTGGATGCGGGGTTGAGTCAAGTGATCAAATAGGCATGAACGCGGCGTCGATGGGTTGGGGCTGGCCGGGTCAGGCCGCGTGATTGGGGGATGGCATGACGAGCGTCGGACATGTTCACTGGCACGAAGGACTGTTTCTCCAGCCGCACCATCTGCAGACGATGCAGCGTGATCTGATGGAGGCGTCGTGGCGGGAGCGGCGGCTGGGGTGGGCGTTCCCGTACGGGGTGATCGAGTTGCGGGTGTCGAGCGACGCCCTGGAGAACATGCTGGTGCGGATCGACCGGCTGCGGGCGGTGATGCCCAGCGGGCTGGAGATCGACGTGCCGGGGAATGCGGACATCCCGGCGCTGGACATCAAGCGGGTGTTCCAGGCGTCCACCGGGTCGTTCATGCTGGGGCTGGCCGTGCCGTTGTGGCAGGGGGCGCGGGCGAACACCGTCGAGGCGATGATGTCGGGGGCGGGCGGGGCGGCGCGCCGGGCGGTGCAGGAGGAGGCTCGCGTCAAGCGGCTCTACCGCATCTCCGAGATCCAGAGGACCGACGAGAACACCGGTGAGAACGCCCAGCCCGTGATCGTGCGGCGCCTCAACGCCCGGCTGGTGGTGGAGGGCGAGGACCTGGCGGACCTGGAAACGATCCCCCTCATGCGGATCACGCACGCGGCCGAGGAGCAGACCCTGCCCCGGCCCGACCCGCGGTTCATCCCCCCGTGCATGGTGCTGGGGGGGTCGGCGACGCTGCGGAACGTGGTGCGAGACCTGGGCAACGCCGTCGAGGCGTCGCGCAAGGAACTGGTGAACCAGATGACCCGCGGGGGGTGGGTGACGGAGAACATCAAGGGCCCGCAGATGCTGCAGGTGATGCGGCTGCGGACGCTGAACAAGTTCGCGGCGATCCTGCCGCCCCTGGCCGCGGGTGGGGTGGGGGGATCGGGCACGATGTCGCCGTTCGACGCCTACCTGATGCTGCGGGAGATGCAGTCGGAACTGGCGGCCCTGACGCCGGAGCGCGATCCGTTTGAGGCGCCCAAGTACGACCACGACAACCCGGGCCCAGTGTTCTTCGAGATGGACAAGCGGATCCGGCCGCTGCTGCGTGGCGATGTGCAGAAGAAGTTCCTGCAGGTTCCGTTCGTGAAGGACGGGGCCCATCTGGTGGCGGCGCTTACCGATGAGCACCTGACCCAGCCCAATGGGTGGTACATCGGCATCAAGACCAAGATGGACGCGACGAAACTGGTGGCGCTCGTGGAGGACCAGGACCGGTTCAAGGTGATGCCCAAGAGCATGATCAAACTCAACATCTTCGGGATGAAGATGGGGTGGGAGCGGGTGCCGCCGATGGAACTGCCGGGCGCGGTGGACCTGCACTACTTCAAGATGGACCTGGCGGCGAGCCAGAAGATGTGGGAGCGGGCCAGCGGCGAAAAAGCGATGGCGATCCGGTGGTCGGAACTCGAGCCGGTGGACTACCAGGACATCAGCATGTACATGACGGTGCCGTAACTCAAGGCGGGAATGACCGATGGCAACACCAACACTGGTAGAAATCTGCGAGCCGCTCTTTCAATATGTCTGCCGCCTCAATCGGCTGGGGCGCAAGGGCGGTCGCTCGGACTGGGGCATCGTGCGATCGGAGTTGAAGGCGATTTTCGCCGAGATGCGGCAGAAGGCCGAGCAGACGCCGGGGCTGGCGGGCCCGTATGGCGAGGCCGAAAAGGTGATGGTGTTCTTTACCGACTCGATGATCCTGAACAGCAAACTGCCGCCCGGGTGGAAGCCCATCAGCCACGAACTGGGCGAACTGGGGTTCGAGGAAAAGTTCTGGGATTTGCTGGAAGATGCGCTGAAGGACCCCGGCGAGTCGGCGACGATGCGGCTGGCGGTTTTCTATGTGTGCATCGGGCTGGGGTTCACGGGTCTGTACACGGGTCAGCCCGACTACATCCGCCGGAAGATGCTGGAGATCTCGGCGAGGATGCGGGGAATGATCGACGCGGACCAGGCCGCGCGGATCTGCCCGGACGCGTACGAGAATGTGGATACTCGGAACCTGACCCTGCCGCCAAACCGCAGCCTGACCGGGCTGATGATCGTGCTGGTGGTGATGGTCGGGGTCTTGATCGTGGCGTATGTGCAGTTGTTCCGCGACGCGAGCAAGCACCTGACCGATTCGCTGCAGCAGATCAGCGCGGGGCAGGGCAAGCCGGGGGCGTGAACGGGCGGGTGAGGGGCTGAGAGAGCGGGAGGCGCGGCATGTTCAGTCTGTTCTCGAATCTTCCAAGGCCGGTGCAGGCGCTGGTGATGCTGGCTGGGGGCGCCGGGATCATGTCGGTGGGGCTGGCGTTCATCCCGGGCCCGCAGCAGGTGCTCTTCAAGTGGATCGCCATTGGCGTGATCGCCCTGGTCCTGATCCTGCTGCTGTACAAACTGATCCTGTTCCTGAAAGACAAGACCAAGAGCGGGCCGTTCACCGCGATGCTCTCGAAAGGCTCCGGGCGCGCGGGGGCCGACCCCGCCCAGAAGGCCCGCATGGACGACCTCCGCAAGAAGTTCGAGGAGGGCGTGACGACGTTTAAGGCGGCCGGCAAGGACCTGTACAGCCTGCCCTGGTTCCTGCTTGTCGGCCCGGCGGGCTCGGGAAAGACCGAGGCGCTGCGGCACTGCAACGTCGGATTCCCCCCGGGGCTCCAGGATTGCCTGCAGGGCGCGGGCGGAACGCTGAACATGCACTGGTGGTTCACGAACCACTCGGTGGTGCTCGATACCGCCGGTCGCATGTTCATGACGGAAGAGGACCCGGAGTGGAAGCAGTTCTTAAAGATGATGAAGACCGCGCGGCCGCGCTGCCCGATCAACGGCCTGCTGCTGGTGATCTCGTCGGAGAGCCTGCTGAAGGACAGTTCGGAGAAGATCGAGCAGACGGCGGGTGCGATCGCGCGGCAGTTGGACGTGGTGCAGCGCACGCTGGACGTGCGGTTCCCGGTCAGCGTGATCGTGACCAAGTGCGACAAGATCATCGGGTTCCGCGACTTCTTCGAGTCGCTGACCGACCCGTCGGTGCAACACCAGATCCTGGGATGGAGCAACCCCGCGAACCTGGACGAGAAGTTCGACCCGGCGACGGTGGACAAGCACCTGGACAGCGTTCGGCAGAGGCTGATCCGGCGCCGATTCGGCCTGCTGCAGAACCCCATCCACACGTCGGACGCGAACGCGCGCCGCACCGATCAGGTGGACGAGATGTTCGAGTTGCCCGACAACCTGATGCGGATCGCGCCGCGCCTGCGGCGGTACCTGGAGATGATCTTCGTCGCCGGCGAGTGGAGCCCCAAGCCGCTCTTCCTGCGCGGGATCTACTTCACGAGTTCGATGCGCGAGGGCCAGGCCCTGGACGTCACGCTGGCGCAGGCCCTGGGAGTGGACGTGGAGGCGATCCCCGGCGGTAAGGAATGGGACAAGGACAAGTCGTACTTCCTGCGCGATGTGTTCATGGCCAAGGTCTTCCGCGAGAAAGGGCTGGTCACGCGCGCGGTCAACGTCAGCAAGACGCTGCAGCGCCAGAGGGCGCTCGTCGTGGGAACCGCCATGGCGGCCACGATCATCATCGCCGGGCTGACGGTGCTGGGGTATTTCGGGTTCAAGACCTCGCTGGGCCCGCCGAGCATCTTTTGGCGCAACGCCCGCACCGCATTCCTGGGGGATTCAGCGAAGGGCGTTGATCCGATGAACCTCACGGTGCTCGCGCGCGACCCGCAGAACGCCGCGGCCGCGCCCGTGTTCACCGGGAGCACGCCGTTCGAAGATACCTCGCTCCTGGGCGACGATTTCGATACGCCGGTGAAGGTGATCGAGGAAACGCAGCGCCGCGCGGACAAGTCCATGGGCCGCATCGACACGCCCGCGATCGCCAAGCCGATCGGGCCGTTCCTGGGGTTCGGCGACGGGTTCGTGGAAGAACAGCAGAAGGCGCACCGCGCGATCCTCGAGGCGACGACGATTTCGCCGCTGCTCGAAGAGGTGCGAAGCCGGCTGCAGAACGAGCAGCGGTGGGACGACAACGCCGTCGCGGCGTTGGCGCAGTTGGTGCGGCTGCAGACCTACGCCCATGAGAAGGAACCGGCGTGCGAGGGCGGCGGGTTGCTCGCCGCGCTCAAGGAGGGGGTGGACGAAGCGAAGGGGACGAAGCCCAAGTCCAGGGGCGGGCCGCGCCCGGCGATCGATGCCGACGCGATGTTCCGCTACGTCCTTCCCGGACCGGTGTACACGGATCAAAAGGCCTACAAGGGTGCGAAGGACACGTTCGCCAAGGCGGTGGCGAACGCGTACCCGGACGGATTCGGCAAGGGAGTGTCGCCTTCCGACCTGCTGGGCGGCAAGGAGACGAGATCGGTCAACACGGTGAGCGACGCGGCCGACCGCCTGATCGCGCACCTGCTGGCCCTGGGCGGGGCTAGCGAAGGCAGTGACATGTATCGCCTGAACAAACTTCAGGCGGGCTTGGTGAAGTTCCGCGATGGCGAGGCGGAACTCCGCCGGATGTCGTCGCTGCAGAAGGGCGGGGCGGCGTCTGAAGTGGGCCAGAACCCGCGAAACCCGGGCGAATACTCCAGGTTCGAGCAGGACGCGAAGTCGAGCCTGGAGAAGATCGCGCAGGGGAAGAAGGAGATCGACGACGCGGTGGAGAGCCTCGGCGCCGACGCGGACGATCCGGTGGCGCTGCTCGCCAAAGCGGGAAAGCAGTTGCAATCTTCGGTCGAGGCCTACTTCGATCAGTTGATCGAGCAGTTGCCGGGGTCGCCGGGCGAGGGCAAGCCCGAGGCCATCGCGAAGGCGCTGGAGGCGGCCGAACCGCCCGTGCTCCGCGACCTTC
The DNA here is from genome assembly GCA_905339235.1 of Phycisphaerales bacterium. GTDB lineage: Bacteria > Planctomycetota > Phycisphaerae > Phycisphaerales > UBA1924 > RI-211. Next base: position 68,426 of record CAJPFG010000021.1, on the reverse strand, counting down.
GGGACAAACTGGCGGGCAAGCGCAAGGAAGTTGGGGAGCGCGTCGCGGCGGAACTCAAGAAGCGGGAAACCGAAATCCGGGCGGTGGCTTCGATGGTCACTCCGGGCCGGGCAGATCGTGAAGAGGCGCGGGCGTACGGGTCGCGATGGGCGTGCTACGAGAAGGCCCTTGAATCTCTCAGCGAAGCCGCCAAGCCGATCCCGGATGCGCAGGCGGGGCGCATTCGCACGTTGACCGCGGACTTTTCGGAGATCACGGATTCCGCGAAGAACGCGGGCGACACCGTGGGATCGTGGACGGCGTGGTCCGGCACATCCTCGGGCCTTCGCCTGCTGGACGAGGGCCAGAAGAAGGACATGGACGACGATCGCCTGGAGTCCATCCGCGTCTCACGACGCATCGTGGACATCGCGGCCGGCCGGCGTCAGTACGAGTCGGTGATGTACGCGATCTCGCACTGGCCCAAGGACTCCGACCTGCTCGCCGAGCGCGTGAAGCAGTTGGCGGATGAACGGCTGGACGGCCAGGACGCGTCGCGTCCCATGAAGAAACTCACGACCCCGAGCATCCCGCTGACGGACCTCAGGGGCAAGGAGGAGTTCGACCGGCAGTTCCACATCGAGGCGGCTAAGGAGATCATGGGCGACTACGACCAGATGTTCCGGCTCGTGCAGCCCGACAGCCCCGGCAAGCCGAAAGTCATGGGAGCCGACGCGATCAAGGACGACCGGTCGTACCGCCTCGCGGGGCAAATCGCCGGCGACTACGCCACGAGGTTCGCGGGGTACTGGCGGACGCAGGCGCTGGACCGCAGCCGCGCCAGCGTGGGGACCTGGGACGAGTTCCGCACGGGATTGCAGGACGCGTTCCCCAACGAGATCCGCGACGAACTCGAAAAACTCATGAAGTACTCGCTGGAGGCCTACGACGCGATCCCCGCGTCGATCCGGCCTTCGGGGTATGACCGCGACAAGCGGGATATACCCGAGCACTTCGCCGGGCTGGAGAACAAGGCCTTCCAGGAGGACTTCTCGGAGCAACTCCGCGCCTGGAAGGGGCTGGCCCGCAAGACACCCACGGACGCACGGGACGAACTCGTGAAACTCTGGATCGACGGGAAAGTGAAGAAGCGATACTTCGCGGCCTACCGCCAGCAGGGGCGCGGGCTCAAGTACTGGAATGACGCGGAACTTCACGGCGTGCGGCTGCTCATCGACGCCACGAACCCCGACCTGAAGGGCGCGCGAGATGCGCTGCTGGGCGCCTCGCGCGGAGTGCCGCTGGTCACCTGTCCGGACACGGCCCCGGACCTGACGCAGGCGCAGGTTCGGGCCGCCGCGGAGGCGGTGCAAAAACTCGCCGGCGCGCTGGGCACCGGCAGCGGCAACTCGGGCGTGCGTGACGACGAACTGGAGCAGGAGATCGATGCGCAACTGCGAGAACTTTCCGGCGACAACTTCGTGAATCGAAACGAGGCGACCCGGGTGTGGTTCGGCAAACTGCGGGCCGTGGTGGACTCGCTGGGGTCGGCGAGGAATCTGGGAGCCGGGGTTGTTCCGACGGGGAACCCGCCGCAACCCCCGCGGGGCGGCGCCGGCGACCTTGCGTCGGACAGGTTCCGGTACGCGAGGCTCTACATCGGCGACACGCCGGTGGGCGAGGCGTTCAATCTCACGACCGCGATCGATCCGGCGAAAGCGGAGAAACTGAGGCTGCCGCTCCCTCTGCCCGAAGGGCAGACGGCCTCCATCGGCTTCTTCGCGAACGATCCGCCGCAGGGGGATCGCCAGCAGGTCAAGCCCGCGGCCGAGATCGCGCTGCCGGGGCGCTGGCACGTGCTGAAGGCGGGCGTGCTGGAGAGCGGCGGGGGTATGACGACCGACGCGGGGGCGTGGCGGGTGTTTGTGTCGGGCGGGGGGTACTACCTCTGGCTGGACGTGACGCTGGACAAAGACGCCAAAGTGCCGGCGCGGAGCGCGTGGCCGACGTGGCGTGAGTGGCCGGATCAGTAACCAGCAGTGGGCCCGCGTCCAAGACGGCGCGGGCTCCGGAGCAAGCGATGGCTAAGGACGGTCCGACCAGAGGGGTTCGTGTTCATGTGGCGGCTTTCGGGAAGCACCCGGGCTGGGACGATCACATCGAGGAGATCGGCCTGGACTGCGATGCGCTCGTGAAAGCCAAGCGCGTCCTCTACGCCGAAGGGCTTGCCGGGAATATCGACTCGGGGGCCTGGGAACGCCTGCGCGATGACCAGCGGCTGGCCGGGTTCAAGCACCTCTTGTACTGGCGCGTGCCCGAGGGGCTCATCATCGGGCGGATGTGGGCCAGCCGCGACGGGAAGGGCCGCACCAAGTACCCCATGGTCGTGTGCGCGATGGTCGAGGGTGTGCCCGCGGCTTGGGCCTTCTCCCAGATCGTTCCGAGACTCGAGCAGGTCGAAGCCAAGGTCACTCAGACTAACTCGGCGGAACTGGTTCGGTTGGCCATCGGTGAGGCACGCCGCAGCCTCGAAGATCAGGTGGGCATGCTGGTCGGCGCCGGCGTGGGTGCGGGGGCCGGTGAAGAGGCCGGGCTGTTAAAGCGATTGGTCGAGCACGCGGACCTGACGGGGGGGGCCGCGCCGGGACCTTCTCAGGGGCTGGTGCGCATTTTGTACGAGATCGAGCGCGAGATGGCCGCGTTCCGGTCCGGCGGCGGGAGCGTACGGATGTCGAGGTCGGCGATCGAAGCCCCCGCGGCGCAGCATGTTCGCGTGCCCAGGTGCCTGGGTGAAGGGGGCGAGGCGGCGCGGGCGTGGCTGGCCTTGGCCTCGCAGGAGTTGGCGGACTCGGCGCCGGTGCTCATCCTGGAACCGTTGGGGCATCCGTTTCTCGACATGGTGGTCGGCGAACCCAAGCCGCCGCAACTTTTCTGCGTGCGAGCGACAAGCAAGGGCCTGGCGCCCACCTCCGAAGTTCCGTATTCGATCGAATCGGCATTCGTGGAAGAAGTGAGCGGGAAGGTGCGCGACTGGTCGGCGGGAAAACTGCGCGGCGTCGGGGCCGCCCCGGCCGCGAAAGCCGCTACGACGGCCGAGGCGGCCGGAAAGTCGCGCAAGAACCTGATGATCGGGGTTGGGGTCGGGGCCGCGGCCGTGATCGCGCTGATCGCGTTCCTCGCGACCCGCGGTGGCGGCACTCCAAGCCAAACGTCACCCCCACCCCCGCCGCCGCCAACACCGAGTCAGACCAACTCCACGCCCCCGACGACCGGAAGCGGGTCGACGCCCACCTCTCCACCCTCCACGCCGCCTCCGCCGGTTGTGGCGGACAACGGGTCGGGAGACCCTCGGACCGGATGGGTGTTCGGAGCGATGGTGGACCAGACCCGACAAACGCTCCAGACCCTCGAGCGTGAGGCTGCCGAGGAGGGCGCCAAGGTCGATCCCGCGTTGCGGCAGAGGCTTGATCGCGCGACGGAGAAGGAGGCGAAGTTCATCCGCACCGCGACGTTCACGCCTGCAAGCCGCGACGCCATCCTTCGAGATATGAAAGGGGTCGAGGCGGAGGTTTCGGCGGTCGCCGGAGATGCGCAGGCTCAACTGGAGCAGATCTACGCGCGCGTCCGCGGTCATCTCGAAGATCGCGCGTCGCGGGCGGGGGTTTCGAGCGCCGCGATGAAGACGGCGTGGGCGTCGGCGATGCGGGGCATCGATCCGAAACTGGGATGGAAAGCCGCCAACGAGCGAGCCGAGGCGCTCGGGACCGCCATGACGACCGCGGAGGCCGGCGTGCTGGCGGCGATGCCCCAGGAGTTCCCCGAACTGCGCGAAGCGAACATGGGCGCGGTGCAGGCGGCGGTGGATGCGCGGCGGGACGCGGCCCTTCGTTCGGCCGCGGACGGGGTAGTGGCGGGCGATGCCGCTAAGGTGGCCGAGGCGAAGACGGGGCTGGCAACCTGGGTCGGGCAGGTTAGGGAGGTGCTGAGCAACGGCGCGGAGATCGAGCGGCTTCTCGCCGATGGGTATCAGGCGAACGAGGCGGAAGCGGATCGCGCGAGCCTCGGGATCTTGCTTGGCGCCATGCGGGCATCCCCCGCGTGGAAGGACCTGGGCCTGGCGCTTGCCCCGTTGGCGACGCGGTGCGACGACCTGTCGCGGTTGGGAACCGAGCCGGACCCCGCGAAGTTGCTCGAAGCCCTGCGCGGTGCGCGCGGGGATTTGTCTCGCGTGCGGGCTTCGGAGGCGATTACTGCGTGGACCGGGCTGGCATCGAGCCAATGGCCTCGGAGCGAGGCGGACCTCGCCGCCGCCGGACGGGCACTGACGGAAGAAGTCGCGCCCGTGCTCGAACGCGTGACAAACTCGGGCCGGCGACAGGCGATGCAAGCGCAAGCGGAACGGACCGCGCAGGCCATGTGGACAAACTGGGCCTCGCGCTACGCGACTGACGAAGCGGGAGTTACCGCCGCGGTGACGGTTATGGAAGGGATGCGGGTGGGAGACGACCAGATGGCGGCCTTGCCATCGTGGGCAAAGTACAACCTGGCGCGATTCGCGTTTGCGAAAGACGTGGAGGCCGCGGCGTCCAAGTCCGGGTCCGCCCGGGACGCGGCCCAGCGGGCCGCGATGGACGCCTTCGTTCGCGACGTTTCCGGGTTGGATGTCGCGAAGACCGGTGCCGCGGCGGGGCTTCTGGCGGCGTTGGAGCCCCTCCGCGGCAAGGGAGCGGAACTCGACCTGAGCAAACTCGGCCCCGGCGCGAGCGGGTGGAAACTCGCAGAGGGCGGCGCGGACGCGGTGGTATACACGTTTACGGCCGAGGGAGCGGATCACCGGATGGAGTTCCGCCGTGTCGAAGGGGCCGGCGGTGACACAGTGTCGTTCCTTTCGACCACCGAGATGTCCGTGGCGGTGTTCTCCGCGGTCATTACCGGGGCGGGGAAATGGGACGAGTTCCAGGGTTGGCTGCCGCAATCGGAGGCCGCGGGTGTTGATCCACGGCGAGGGCCGCGCTCCTGGATCTGGCAGAGCGGACGAATTGTCCCCGCTCCGACCACACGCGAGGGGGATCTTTCGATCGGCTGGCTGCGGCTCAACTCAAAGACGACGGGCAGGCCGTACTACCCCGAAGGGATGAAAGTCGATCCTCCTTCGGGCCAGTCACCAATTCAGCAGGTGTCCCCCAAGGCGGCCGCCCTGATGAGCCGGCTGGCAGGGTGCCGATTGCCGACCTCGTCGGAGTGGAAGGCTGCGGCGGCGCTCGGGACCGGAACTCCAAACCTCCGCGATGCCACTTGGAAGCGGCAATACGACTTCATCACGCAGACCAACTCGGCAGATGACCCAGAGTACCCGGGCTCGAACATCTACCGACCGCCGAGCGCACCCCGGGTGCAGCCGCTGGCAGATCGCGAACCGGCCGTGCAAACCGACGACGGGATTCTGTGGTTCGCCCCGGTTGGCGAGGCGGGCGAGCCGGCGCCACCGTTCCGGCACTTGGTCGGAAACGTGGCCGAGTATGTGTTTGACGATTCCGATGCGCTCGGGGCGGCGCCCGCGTCACGCGCGGCGGTGGAATCTCTGATTGGAAGGAGCGAAAAGGTCCAGGTGATCGGTGCTTCCGCGTTGTCGCCGGCCGAAATCAGCCCGGAAGTGCCCCAGGCCATCCGACCCGCGGCGGCCGTCTGGTTCAGCGACGTGGGATTCCGGCTGGCGTTTTCGGCGCCCCGGGCGGCGGGCGCGGCCGGGGCCGGCGACCGGATGAAGGCGGCGCTGGACGCGAATGGGTACTTGAAACCGTGAAGGCGTGCGAGCGCAGTTGTTGCGCCGCGACTGCGTTTGGGGACTTGACGGGTAGGAGGGGTTCCATTTAAGGTGTGAAATCGGATAGTGTGTGCAAACGGAGCGTGGAGGCTTAGGCTCTTGCCTCGCGCGGTTTGAGGATCAGGCGCTCGTGGTGTGTGTTTCCCGGGAGCGCGGGTGCAGTGTGTCAAAAAGGATGGCGGATGAGCTCATCACGCTTGTGGGACTCTTGTGCGGGCTTGGGCGGGCTGCTTCGTGCTCGGTGGCTGGTCACCGGCTTGGGCCTTGGCCTGGCGATGCTGGCGAATCCCGCGATGGGTCAGGGTGGGAACGAGGTGGCGAAGGCAAAGGAACAGCCGCCGCTGGATGTGAACGCGATCCAGCCGGGGAATCAGCCGCCGACGCAGCCGGGAGTGGACAAGCCGGAGGCGCCGCCGCCGGAGGCGCGGCCGGGGGATGCGCAGCCGGGCGGGACGCCGCCCGTGGTGGCGGTGGTGGATGATGGGAAGGCGTACACGGTGAGCCGGTTTGTGTTTGAGTATCGGTCGGACCATCCGGATCACCTGGGGCTGGAGGTGCTGGAGGATGCGAAGGTGAAACTGGGCGTGACGCCCGACGGGTTTGTGCATTGGCGCGAGGGCCTGCCGAGCGTGGAGATGAGGATCGCGGACGTGCAGGAGGGCACGGGTGGCGGGGGCGGTGGGGGCGGGGTGTTCTTCCGCAGCGCGATCAATGATGTGGCGCGGGCGGCGGTGGAGGCGATGAACAAGAAGGGGTTCTACGGGATCTTCGTGCAACTGGCGGACATCGACGACTCGACGGGGGCGGACCGCAGGGCGGGGGCGCGATCCGAGATGAGGCTGGTCGTGTGGACGGGGAAGGTGGGGCAGGTGCGGTCGATCGCGTCGGGGGAGCGGCTGGCCAAGGGGATGGACGCGGGCTCGGCGGCGCGGATCAACAGCGATGACCCGGTGCACGCGAGGGTGCGTTCTCAGTCGCCGCTGCAGGAGGGTGATCTGCTGCGGAAGGACCGGCTGGACGACTACGTGGCGCGGTTGAACCGGCATGCCGGGCGGCGGGTGGACGTGGCGATCTCGCCGGGGAACGAGGATGAGCAGGTGGTGGTGGACTACCTGGTGGCGGAGAGCAAGCCGTGGTCGGTGTACGGGCAGTTGAGCAACACGGGGACCACGACGACGAATGAATGGCGCGAGCGGCTGGGGTTCGTGCACAATCAGATCAGCGGGCACGACGACGTGCTGCGGGTGGACTACACCACGGCCGGGTTCGACGCCTCGCACGCGCTGCTGCTGAGTTACGAGTTTCCGATCCTCTCCGATCGGCTGCGGGCCAAGGTGTACGGGTCGTATACCGAGTTCACGGCCTCGGATGTGGGGAACTCGACGGATGACTTCGAGGGCCGGACGTGGACGATGGGCGCCGAACTGACGGGGAACGTGTGGCAGCACCGTGAGGCGTTCGTGGACGTGTACGGCGGGGTGCGGTGGAAGAGCGAGCAGATCACCGAGTCGGGCGGCAACCGGGGCGACGAGAACTTCTACTTCCCGTACGTCGGGGCGAAGTTCGAGCGGTTCACGGAATCGTCCAGCACCTACGTGGACCTGGGGCTGGAGATGCAGTGGGACGAACTCTCCAAGAACGACGATCGCGATATCCAGGATCTCGGGCGGCCGGAGGTGGATGAGTCCTGGCAGATCTTCAAGTTCGCCGCGGAGTACGCGTTCTTCCTCGAGCCGCTGCTCAACCCCCGCGGCTATCGGGGGGAGGACAGCACCGGCCCCAAGACGCTCGCCCACGAAGTCTCCGCGTCGGTGCGGGGGCAGTACGCCTTCGGGTACCGTCTGATCGCGAGCGAGGAGGAGATCGCCGGCGGCCTGTTCAGCGTGCGTGGGTATCCCGAATCGGTGATCGCGGCGGACTCGCTGATCATCGGGTCGCTGGAGTACCGGTTCCACGTGCCGCGGGCCCTGGGCATCGCCGACGCGCCCGGCACGCTGCTGGGCCGCAAGATGGGCCTGTTCGGGCAGGATTTCCGGTGGCAGCCGCAGCAACCCTTCGGGCGGGCGGACTGGGACCTGATCCTGCGCGGCTTCGTGGACGCGGCCAGGAGCAAGAACGGAGAGGGGCTCGCGATCACCGAGGAGAACTTCACCCTGATCGGCACGGGCATCGGCGCGGAGTTGCAGGTGAAGCGCAATCTCACGATGCGGGTGGACTGGGGAATCGCGTTGCAGGACATGGACGACCCGGGCAACGAGGTGAGCGCGGGCGACAACCGCGTGCACTTCTCGGTGACGGTGCTGTATTGAGGATTGCGTTCGCGTGGAGGGGCGCCGGCGAAGGCGCAGGGACGGAACGGTTGCTTTTTTGATCCGAGTTGCGTTTCGCCGCGGATAGTGGGGCGATCACAACCGGAAGCGAGGCTGGATATGTCGAAGAACATCAAGGCGGCGGATCGGGCGGGCGGCGTGGGCGGACTTCTGGCGCGGGCCGAGCGGTTCGCGGTGGGATCCGTGCTCGGGCTTGGACGCGTCGGCGGGTGGACCGCGGCGTTCAGCTCCTCGCTCGTGGCGGCGGTGTGCGCCCCGGCGCTGGCAGGGCCCGAGGGCGCCCGCGTGGTCCGGGGCAACGTGAGCATCTCGCGGACGGGTGCCGACACCGTGATCCGCGCGAGTCACAACAGCATCATCAACTACCGGAGTTTCGACATCGGCCGGGGCGAGTCGGTCCGGTTCCTCCAGCCCAACGCGTCCAGCCGCGTGCTCAACCGCATCGACAGCCGGCTGCCCACCCGCATCGACGGGACGCTGACGGCCAACGGGCGGGTCTACCTGATCAATCCCAACGGGGTGCTGTTCGGCCAGGGATCGATCATCAACGTCAACCAGTTGTACGCCGCGGCGGGAAACCTCTCGGACAAGGACTTCGTCCGGGGGATCGACCGCTTTACGAATCTCAAGGGCGAAGTCTCCAACTTCGGCTCTCTCACGGCGGACTTCGTAGGCCTTGCGGGCGCCAACACGACCAACTCGGGCCAGATCGTGGCGCCGCAGGGCACCGTGGTGATGGCCTCGGGCAAGGAAGTGCTCATCGGCGAGCGCACGGGCAACGTGTTCGTGAAGATCACCGGCGAGGCCGCGGCGGCGCCGGCCGGGCATGGCGCCACCGAGAACACGGGTACGATCGACGCGCGCGGCGGGCGCGTGACCATGGGGGCGGGCGATGTCTTTTCCATCGCCGTGCGGCAGGCCGGCGCGGTGAAGGCCAAGAACGTCCGCGTAGAAGGAACCGGAGCGGGTGAAGTGCACGTCACCGGCTCCATCGACGCGAGCAACGCCAGCGGCAAGGGCGGCGAGGTGCGGGTGCTGGGCGAGAAGGTGGGGTTGGGCGGCGCGACCATCGACGCTTCGGGACGCGACGGCGGCGGCAAGGTGCTCGTCGGCGGAAACTTCCAGGGCCAGGGCCGCGAGCGCAACGCCGAGCAGACGTACGTGAGCGGCGGCTCGGTCATCAAGGCCGACGCCACGCAGCGCGGCGACGGCGGCACGGTCGTGGTGTGGGGCGATCAGACCACTCGGTACTACGGCGATGTGTCGGCGCGGGGCGGCGAGCAGGGCGGCGACGGCGGCTTTGTGGAGGTGTCCGGCAAGATCAACCTGGGGTTCGACGGCGGCGTGGACACTCGCGCCCCGCACGGCAAGACCGGTATGCTCCTGCTGGATCCGCTGAACATCACGGTGCAGAACACGGGGTCGGACGACGGTCAGTTGAGCGACGACCAAATTCTGTTTGCGGACGGCGGGGCGTCGTCGTTTACGATCAGCGACGAGGCGCTCGAGGCTCGCACGTCCAACATCACCCTTCAGGCGACCAACGACATCACATTCGCTCAGTCCGTGGATATGCCGGTCACCGCCAATGGCGTGAGCATCACCTGCCGCGCGGGCGACGACATCAACGTGAACGCGGGGGTGACCATCACGACCCGCGGCGGCGATCTGATATTCACCGCCAACGACCCGGGCGGCTCGCAGACCGACAACGGCGCAATCGTTCTGGACGGCAACCTGGACACCACGGCGGGCAATCAGTCCGGCGGCGATGTCACGTTGACTGTCTCCGGGGGAACGGGTGTGATCACGCTCAACGGGGACATCACGACCCGTGACGGCGTGGTGACATTCGCGGCGCCCGTTGTCATGGGCGGCGATCAGGCCATCGACACGACCCAGACCGGCGCGGTCACGGGCGCGTCCGTCAACTTCAACTCGACGCTCAACGGCGGCGGTGTCGGTACGGACGACCTCACGATCCGCGCCGGAACCACCGGGAACATCACGATCACCGGCGCCACCGGCGCCACGACGCGCCTGGGGCATCTCACCGTCACCAGCGCCAACAACGTGACCACCGGCGCGATGACCGCCTCTCGAATCACCCAGGCCGCCGGATCGGGCACGACGACCTTCGGTGCCATCAACACCGACAACGCCGGTGGCGTCAGCCTCACGGGCGCGGCATTCACGCTGGGAACCGTGACCTCCACGAGCAACGGCGGTTTCACCGTCAGCAACTCGGGCACGCTCACGCTCAACGGCCTGCTCAATATTCAGGGGACATTCCTCCAGAGCGGCGGTGGCGCGACCAACCTCAACGCCGGGATCACCACCACCAACGACGACATCACGTTCACGAACTCGGTCGCCGTGGGCGCCACCACCGAACTCATCGCCGGCACGGGCATCATCGCGGTCGCAACGACGAGCATCGGCGGCGGCTTCACGCTGACGCTGACGGGCGACGAGGTCAACCTCACGGGCGCCGCGAACAGCATCACCGGGCCCGGCGGGCTGGTCATCCGGCCCTCGAGCGCCAACGAGGAACTGCGCGTCTCGACGGCAGCAGGCGTGGGACGGCTTGATATCACGGACACCGAGCTGCTCACCGTCGCGTCGAGCGTCTCGGGGCTGACGCTCGGGAGCACCACTACCGGCAACATCAACTGGAACAACGACGCGGTATCGAACGTAGCGCTTACCCTCACCAGCGGCGCCGACATCAACATCAACGCGGATGTCACGGCCCCCTCGATCACCGCCACCGCCGACGACAACGTGACCGTGGCCAACGCCACCACCAGGCTGCTGGCGAGCACGGGGACGCTGCGCCTCCAGGCCGCGGCCGACGGGAGCGGCACTCTCGCCCTCGCCGACGCGACCTACGACGCCAACACCATGGAGTTCGTGTCCGGCGACGGCGCCGCGGGCACGAACACGGGCTCGGTCAACGCAACCGCCGGCCCCGCGGTCTTCCGCGGCGCCGCGGGCGCGGGAACCTCGCCTACCTCGTTCACACTCCAGCAGGACGCGGCGATCGCCGACGCGGCCATCCCCGCGGCGGCGCAGTTCGACGGCGGCATCGTCGGCATGGGCTACACGATCGACTCGGATTCGAGCACGGTGACGCTCTCGACGGCCTCCAAGGTTGCCGACGCCGCGCTCGTCATCAACGCGGCGACTACCGCCACTCTCAGCACCAACATCGCCCCCTTCGGCGTCACGTTCAACGCGACGACCGTCAACCTCAACGGCGACATCAACACCTCCGGCACGGGCGCGGGCGCGGCCATCCAGATCAACGGCAACGTCGTCCTGGCGACGGACGTGGACCTGACCACCATCGGCGCCGCGGCCGGCGCAGCGGTCGGCATCACCGGCACCGTCGAAGGCACCACCGCCGGCACCGAAGACCTCATCATCAACGCCGGCACCGGCGGTGCGGTCACCCTCGGCGGCAACGTCGGCGGCACGACACGCCTGGGAACAATGCAGATCACCAACGGCGGCACGGTGAGCGCGGCTGGCCTGCGCGCCACGACCGTCACTTCCACCACCGGCACGTCCGGCACGTTCAACGGCGCCATCAACGCCACCACGGGCGGCGTCACCCTGACCTCGACCACGCTGAACCTGAACAACAGCATCACGACCTCGGGCACCGCCGTGGATATCAACGGTGCGGTCATTCTCGGCGCCGACGTGACGGTGGACACGACCAACGCGGGCGGCTCGGCCGCGGGCGCGGGCGTGGACTTCTCCAGCACGGTCAACGGCACCACCTCGGGCACGGAAGACCTGATCATCAACGGCGGCACGGGCGGGGCGGTGGTCTTGAACGGGGCGGTGGGCGGCACGACGCGACTGGGCACGATGCAGGTCACCAACGGGGCCAGCCTGACTGCCGCGGGCCTGCGGGCCACGACGATCACCACGACCAGCGTTGGCACGAGCACGTTCAACGGCGCGCTCAACGCGACCAGCGGCGGCGTGACGCTCACGGGCGCGACGATCAACCTGAACAACAACATCACAACCTCGGGTTCGGCGGTGGACGTCAACGGCGCCGTGGTGCTGGGGGCGGACGTGACGGTGGACACGACCAACGCGGGCGGCTCGGTCGCGGGCGCGGGAGTGGACTTCTCCAGCACGATCAACGGCACGACTGACGTGACCGAAGACCTGTTCATCAACGCGGGCACGGGCGGGGTGGTGGCGCTTAACGGCGCGGTCGGCGCGACGACGCGGTTGAACACGATGCAGGTGACCAACGGGGGAAGCCTGACGGCCTCGGGGCTGCGGGCTGCGACGATCAGTTCGACCGCGGTGGGAACGAGCACGTTCAACGGCGCGATCAACGCCACCACGGGCGGGGTGAGCCTCTCGTCGGGCACGATCAACCTCAACAACAACATCACGACCTCGGGTACGGCCATCTCGCTCACCGGGCCGGTGACGCTGGGCGCGGATGTTTCGGTGGACTCCACCAACGCCGGCGGGTCCGCGGCGGGCGCGACGGTGTCCTTCTCGACCACGGTCGCCGGATCCGGGCGCGATCTGACCGTCAACGGCGGCACGGGCGGCGCGGTGTCGTTCGGCGGCGCCGTGGGCGGCGGCGGAGCCCTGGATGTCTTCACCATCACCAACGGTCTGAGCGCGAGCACGGTCGCCGTTACGGCGACCCAGATCGCGGCGACCGTTCAGGGCACCGGCACGTTCGGCGGGCTGCTCACCTCCGGCGCAGGAGGCACCAGCCTCTCGGGGGCCACGATCAACGCTAACGCCGGAGCCACGAGCACCGGCAGCATGACGGTGACGGCGGGCACGGCCTTCAATGCTTCGGGCGGGAATATCACCGCGGCGACCGGGTTCACCAAGAACGGCGCGGGCCTTTCGACCTTCGGCATCGACATTTCCACGACCAACGCGGCGATCAACTTCACCGCGGGCTCGATCCTGTTCTCGGGCAACAGCACGCTGACGGCGGGCACCGGCACCATCACCACGCAGGCGGCGGATATCAACGGCCGCACGATCACGATGCTGGCCAATGCGTTCTCGTTCGCAGGCGGGGCCAACTCGATCACTGGCACCGGCGCGGGTTCGTTGCGGCTTGGCGGCGCCACCGACGCGACGACCATCGGCGTGGCGGGCGGGAGCGGAACCAGCCAGGTCGAGTCCGCGGATCTCGCGGCGTTCGCCGACGAGGCGTTCGGGTCGCTGACCATCGGCCGCGCGGCCCAGTCGGGCGCGATCACGGTCGGCGCGAGCACCTACCACGACGCCGTGACGTTCTCCACGACCGGCACGGTCACGACGACCGGTCAGGTTGACGGGGACCAGACCGACGCCAACGTCACGTTTGCCGGCTCGACGGTGACGCTGGGCGCAGGCGTTACCACTACTGACGGCGACATCACGGTGAACGGAAACACGGTGCTCTCGGCCAGTGTCACGCTGGACACCACGGTCGCGGCCTCGCCGGGCGGGAACATCTCCCTCAACGGCACGGTGGACGGCACGGCGGGCGGCGCGGCGGAGGACCTCTCCCTCGTCGCGGGGACCGCCGGCGCTATCACCATCACCGGCGCCACGGGCGGTTCCGAGTCGCTGGGCACATTCCTGATTACCTCGGGCCTGGGAGCCTCGACGGGCTCGGTTACCGCCGCGACCATCGACGTGACCACCGAGACGGCGGGCACCACCACCTTCGGCGGCTTGCTCACGGCCGACGCCGGCGGTATCACGCTCGTTGGCGGCACCGTCAATCTCAACGGCGGCGCAACGACGACCAACAACGGCTTCTTCGACATCACGTCCTCGAACACGTTCACCGTCGGCGCGGTGGCGCTCAACCTCGACGGGTTCTTCACCAAGAGCGGCGCCGGCACCTGCGTCTTTGCCGGTAACCTCTCGACCACCAACGACAACATCACGCTCAACTCTGCCGCAACCATCGGCGCGGCGAACGTCACGCTCACCGCCGGAACCGCCACGATCGACTTCAACTCCACGCTGGGCGTGGGCGGCAACAACCTGACGCTGCTGGCCGACGGGATCGACTTCGGCGCGGCCAACTCTGTGTCGGGCACCGGCGCGGGAACGCTGCGACTGGGCGGCGCGACCGACGCGACCACCATCGGCTTGGGCGGCGCTGCCGGAACGCTGCAGATCGACGCGGTTGATCTCGCCGCGCTCGCCGACGAGGCCGCGGGTTCCATCATCTTCGGACGCGCCGCGCAGAGCGGCAACATCTCGGTCGCGGCGTCCACATTCCGCGACGCGACGACGTTCTCCTCGACCGGAACCGTCGCCTCGACAGGAGCCGTGGTGGGCAGCCAGGGCGACTCGTCCCTGACCTTCACAGGCGGCTTGATCGACATCGGCGGCGACGTCACGACCAACGGAGCCATTATCCAACTCAACGGGCCGGTGACGATCTCGGCCAACATGACCTTCGACACGACCAACGCGGGTGGGGCCGCTCTGGGAGCGAACATCACCGCGACGGGCGCGATGAACTCTCTCACGCCCGGCAGCAACACCGTGGCGTTCACCGCCGGCACGGACGGGGACGTTTCCCTGCAGACAGTCGGCGCGACCAACTCGATGGCCGCGTTCACGGTCAACAGCGGCGATGAGTTCACCGCCGGGGCGATCACTTCCGGCACGATCTCGGTCACGGTCGATAACGCCGCGACCTACAGCGGTCTTTTGACCACGAGCAACGTGGGAGGCGTCACTCTCGCGGGCGCGGGGTCGCACACGCTCGACGCCGGCGCCACCACCACCGGCGGGGGCACATTCTCGGCCACGAGCGCCGGAGCCCTCAACGTCAACAACACCGCACTCTCGCTCGACGGGGCGTTCCTGCGAGACGGCGGGGTCACCAACCTCGGCCAGAACATCACCACCACCAACGACAACATCACGTTCACCGACGGCGACGATGATGTGACGCTTACCTCCGGCCCGCGCACGCTCGCGGCCGGTACGGGAACCATCTCCTTCGGCGGCAACTTCGCCGTGGGCGCCAACACCACCACCCTCCGCGGGAACGGCATCGATTTCACGGGCGGGGCCAACTCCGTCACGGGCACCGGCGCCGCGACCCTCACCCTCGTCGGCGCCACCAACGCCACCACGATTGGCGTGGGCACCGGCGCCGGCACGCTGAATCTCTCTCAGACCGACATCAGCGCGATCGCGGACGGCGCGTTCGCGTTTGTCGATATCGGGGCCGCGGCGGGCACGGGCACCGTTGACATCGGAGCCATCTCTCTCCGCGACCCCACCCGATTCCTCGCGGGCGGCGTGGGAGGGGTTGTCTCCACCTCGGGCGTCGTGACAGGAACCACCGCCGACGCGAACCTGACCTTCTCGGGAACGTCCAACAGCATCACCAGCGTCAACACGCTGGGCTCGGTCACCATCACCGGCACCAACAACGCGGCCGGGGGCGTGGCCGGCTCGTCCATCTCCATCACCGGCGCCGTCAACAACATCGGCGGAGACCTGGTCACCCCGGGAGGGACCATCACGATCACGGGGCCCGTGACGCTCACGGCCACGTCGCTCTGGGACAGCACCAACGCGGGCGCGGTCGCTGCCGGCGCGAACATCACGGCCACCAGCACGATCGACGGCGGATTCGACCTTTCGTTCCGCGCGGGAACAGCGGGTGACATTTCGGTCGCCGGCGCGGTGGGCTTCACGACGCGGCTGGGCGACATCACCGTCGTCAGCGTCGCGAACACGACGGCCGACTTCGACGCGAACGTCTTCGCCGCGACCTTCACGCAGAACGCGGGCTCGTCGAACTTCGACGGGGTGCTCAACACCAACGGCGCGGGCGGAATCTCGCTCACCGGCAGCACGTTCACGTTCAACGCCGGCGTGACGACCACGGGCGGCGGCGGGATCACTATCGTGAACACAGGGCTGCTCACGATCGCGAGCGCCGCGTTCAGCCTGGACGGGGCCTTCGCCAAGAGCGGGGCCGGGGCGACCAGCCTGGGCGCGAACATCACGACGACCAACGATGCGATCTCCTTCGGCGGCGGCACCACCACGCTGACGGCGGGCATCCTGCTCAACACCGGCGCGGGCGCTGGGGACGTCACGTTTAACTCGCAACTCACCGGGGCTCAGACTCTGGGCATCACCGCGGGAACCGGCGCCGTCGCCTTCAACGCCCAGGTCGGGTCAACGGCGCTGACCAGCCTGACCGTGACCTCCTCGGGATCGGTCGCGGCCCTCTCGACGATCGACACGGTCGGCATCACCTCGTTCACCAGCGCCGGCAACGTCAGTCTCGCGAATCTCGTCACCACGGGCGGCACGTTCTCGAGCACGGGCCTGGGCTTCACGATGCTCGGGGGCATCACCACGTCCAACGACGCGGTGAGCATCAACCACACCGGCGCCGTTTCAAACGGCGGCGCGATAGTCGCGGGAACCGGGACCATCACGATCACCGGCAGCACGATCGCCCAGAACAGCACCGCTGGCGGGAGTTCCTACTCGGCCACCGCGACAGGGAACATCGACGTCGCCGACGACATCACCGCCGCGACGATCAATGTCCACGCGGGCACCTCGGGCACCGGGAACCTCGCGTTCACAGCGTCGGGAGTGGAACTCAGCGGCACGACCATCACCCTTCGGGCCGGCGACGGCACCGGCGGGGCGGGCGTGACCGGCACGGCTGACCTCGTGACCAACTCGCCGACCTTCCTGGGTCTTGCGGGTCTGGGAACCTCGCCCACCACCTTTACGCACCGCCAGGACGCGGACATCACCGACAGCCTCATGGCCGCCGCGTCCCAGTTCGGCAACGGCATCGTCGGGATGAACTACACCCTCCAGTCCGACGACGGCTCGGTGTTCATCACCGACGGCTCGAAGGTCGCGGGGAGCATTCTGACCGTGTCCGGCAACGGCACGGGCGATTGCGTGGACTTCGGCGCCGACATTTCACTGGACAGTCTCACCGTGAACTCGGCCTGGTGCGTCTCGGCGAATATCACGATCGAAACCACCAACGGGACGCTGGCCCTGCTCGGCACCGGCCAGACCTTTGCCAACAACGTGGTCTTCAGCGGCAACGAGATCGACCTCGGCGCCGCCGTCACCGGCACCGGCCGCCTCACGTTCCGGACGTTCGCCGCCGGTGACGACATTCTGTTCGGCGGTGCGGGCTCGACCGCGGCGCTGGACATGACCGCCACCGAACTGGGCTTCCTCGCCGACGGCTTCGCTTCCGTCACGCTCGGCCGCGCCGACGGCACCGGCGCCATCAACAGCGGCGGCGCCCTGACCGTGCTCGACCCCTTCACGTTCCTGACCGACCCGACCGGCGCGATCCAGATCGACCACACGGTCCGCGGCAACGGCAACGCGACGCTGACCTTCAGCGGCCCCACCACGCTCACCGCCAGCGTCATCACGCAGGCGAATGCGATTGTCTTCAATGACGACGTCACCATCGGTGGCGCCGACATCCTGATCGACAGCACCGACGGCGGAGGCTTCGTGGGAGGCGTGGTCGTCTTCCAGGACGTGGTCGATGCCGACCTCGCGGCCAACGCGCGTTCCCTGACCGTTCGGGTGGACGATTCATCCGCCACATTCTTCGATGATGTCGGCGCCACCCAGGCTCTGGAATCCCTCACCGTCACCGGGAACACCTCGGCCACCTCCATCCTGCTCCGCGGTGTGTCCACGCGGGCCGCGCAGACCTACAACGGCAACACCGCCCTGCAGGGCGACCTGTCCAGCACTGTCGGGGGCACCATCACCGTCAACGGGCAGACCGTGCTCGAGAGCGACGCCACGATCACCACGGCGGGGGCCGCGGCCGGCGACCAGATCGAGTTCACCGGGGCGGTGAACGGCGATGGCAACGGTCCGTGGAACCTGACCACCGACTCGGGCATCGCCCGGACGCGTTTCCTGGGCGACGTGGGCCTCGTCAATCCCCTCGCAACGCTCGACGCGACGGCGAGCCAGATCACCGTCTTCGACGTAACGACCTCCGGCGGCCAGGTGTACAACGGCTCGCTGTTCGTCAACGGCAACCTCAACGGCCAGGCCGTCACCGTCAACGGCGGCACGGAAATCGACGCCGATTCGGTCATTACCGGCACAACGCTGGTGAACTTCAACGGCACCGTGATCTCGATGGCGGGCCTGGCCCGGACGCTCACCGTCAACTCGCCCACGACGACCTTTGGGGGTCTGGTCGGCGGGATTGCTTCCGGGGAGTTGGGATCACTCACCACCGACGCCGCGGGGACCACGACCTTCGCCGGCGGCGGAGTAACCACTGTCAACGGCCAGACCTACGCGGACAACGTCCTGCTCGGGGCCGCGACGACCTTCACCAGCCTGTCGCTGGGGGACATCGCCTTCGTCGGAACGGTCGGCTCCGAGGACGCGACCGCGCGGGCCTTGACCGTCAACACGGGCGGCGGGAGCATCTTCCGATCGGCGGTCGGCGGGGCGAATCAACTGGCGTCGCTGACCACGGATTCCACCGGATTCACGCTCCTGACCGCAAACGTGACAACTTCCGGGGCCCAGTCGTACGGCGACAACGTGCTCCTCGACGGCAACGTGGTGGCGAACGCCGGCTCCGCGACCTTCAGCGGCGAGGTCAACTCCAACGACCTTATCAATGCCCGCTCGCTCACCGTGAACGCGTCGGGCGGCGCAATCTCCTTCGTCGGGCCGGTCGGTGGGACCGCCGTGCTCTCCTCGCTCCAGGCCACCGGATCGACCGTCTCGCTCCACTCCGTCACGACAACCGGCGCTCAAGCCTACACAGGCGCCGCCATGCTCGATGGCGATCTGGAATCCACCCTCGCCGGCACAATCTCGGTGACGGGAAACCTCCTCGTCGCCGGGGCCAGCAGCATCCAGACCGCCGGCGCGGCCGCCGACGACATCACCGTTACAGGCACCATCAACTCCTCGGGCACAGCCCAGGACCTCGTCATCAACGCCCGACCCACCACGCTCGTGGTCGGCGGCGACGTGACGCTCTCGGGCGCTTCCGGCCTCATCCTTGCTCTCCAGAACCTCACCGTCACCGCCAACACAATCTCGCTCCAGGAAGTGCGGAGCACCGCCGCGCAGACCTATACCGGCGCTTCCACGCTCGGCGGCAACCTGACATCCACGGGGATCGGGGCGATCACGCTCGACGGCCCGACAGTCCTCGCGGCCAACCTGACCGTCGCGTCCACCGACGGCAACATCCTCTTCAACAACATCCTCGACAGCGACACGACGCAGCGAATTCTGACGGTCAACGTCGGCGGTGCATCCCGTAACGCACGATTCGGCGGGGCCGTCGGCGGCCTGAGGGCGCTGAACTCGCTGACCGTGACCGATGCCGGCGCGGGCGCCATCATCCTGGCGGGCACGGGAGTCTCCACGTCCAACGATCAGGTCTACAACGGCCGCGTCCAACTGGCCGCGGACGTCACCATCGCCGGCAACGACATCACGTTCGGCGGCGCCGTGGACAGCGACTCGTCCGCGACGATGCGGGCGCTGACCGTCAACAGTGCCACCGTCTCCGGCGTGGGCGGGGTCACCCGCTTCAACGGGATCGTGGGTGAAGGGGCCCGGCTGCGGACCCTCACCACCAACGCCGACGGCCGGACGCGGTTCGGCTCAAACGTCCGGACCAACGACGGCATGACCATCGCCGATGCCCTGGAGATCGGCGGCGATAGCGTGGTGGACGGCGGCTCTGGCCAGATGCTCTTCCGCTCAACCATCAACGCCGCGTCCGATGCAAGCCTCCCGCGACTGTTCCTCCACTCCACGTTCACGTCCACCGCGAGCGCCCAGCCCATGCGGTTCGGGGGCAGCATCGGTACGACGGGGATCTTCCGCGGGGTGTTCATCAACGCGGGCTCCGGGTTTGTCGCCCGCACCTCGCCGCAGAAGGCCGCCACCGCGGTATTCGCCGACGCGTTTAATGCCGACGGCACCATCAACGCGTCCACCGTCTCGTCCTCGGACGCGTTCTCCATCGTGGCCGGCAACGAAGGGTTCACCATGGGGACCGGGGAGAAACTCACGGTCCTCGGCACGCTGCGCCTCGTCGGCTCGGGCGCTTCCAACAGCCAGGTCGCCATCCCCGGCCAGGTCAATCTGGGTGACATTACCGCCCTGGGAGACATTGTGGTCCGGGCGAACACCATCCGGTTCGTGCCGCGAGGCAGCGGAACAGTGTTCGAGAAGCAGGTGGTGAACAACGCCGTCGCGGCCAACGCCCCGATCATTGAGTCCTCCGATATCGGCAGGACCGACTTGGTCGCCGGCGGAGCGTTCGATTTCGTCGGTTCCCTCGACACCGGCCAGCGTGACGCCGTGATCTTCTCGAATACGAGTGGATTGCTCACCGGGGCCCTGGGCGCGGGAGGCTTCTCCATCCGCAACTTCGCCGAGGGCGGCGACGGCGTTTCCAACGGCGTGACCGTTGATCTCTTCCGGAACCCGGCCAACACGGCGCAACTCTTCGGACTCGATCTGCGTGCCCGCGGCACCGCGGGAACATCCATCGCCACGTCCATCGCCGGGGCCATCCCCCGCGACAGCGAAACCCGCGAGGTCGCCACCCCCGTCACCGTCGGGCGCGCCCTGCGTGAGCAACTCGAGGAAATGGGCGTCTTCGTGCGAGACCTCACGTTCGAGGAAATGGTCGAGTTCCTCGTCGGCTGGTCCACCTACCGCGATCTGCCCGAGAATCCCCTCCAGTCCGGCCGCAACATCGTCACCATCAACCGCCTGCAATCCCAGACCGTCGGTTCCGCGGTCGAGGCCTACCGCGCGCTCATGTACGCTCCCGTTATCGGCGCCGACGGCCAGGTTGTTCTCGACGATCAGGGCCAGCCGCAGATCGCCAAGCGCCAGAACGAAATCCGCGACGCGCTGGGGATGGCCTGGGAGTCCTACGCGGCCGCGTCCACCGAACAGACCGGCGCCGGTTTCAGAGCCTATCTCGAGGGACGCGGCGAGGAGGCCACTCAGGACGAGAAGGACGCCCTGACCTACCTCAACGGCGCACGCGAGGTCTTCGACCGCATCGACGCCATGGGCATGTCGCCCAAGGAGTCCACCTTCCCGAAGGTGCGGCTCATCGGCGATATCCTGCCCCCGGCGATGACCGAGGATCAACTCAAGGAGGCCGTGTACGGCAACCAGTTGGCGATGTTCTGAATCGTGGGCTTCCCCGGGGCCTCTCGGCCCGGGGATCAAGATGGGTGGTGATCGGTGGCGTTGATCAACATCGAGAGTCTTACCAAGCCTATCGAGGGCGAGAACCCGTGCGGGGAGAACCTGCGCTGGGACAAGGCGTACCTCGAACTCGAGCGGCTTGCCGAGGGCAAGGAAGAGAACCAGTTCCAGCAGGGCGAGGAGCCCGACTGGCGCGAGGTCCGCGACAAAGCCGTGGAACTCCTTGCCCGGGGCAGGCACCTTCGCGTCGCCGTGCTCCTGACTCTCGCCGCGGTTCGGCTGGAGGGCTACCCGGGCCTGCGCGACGGCTTGAAGGTCATCCAGTCGTGGCTCGAGCAGTACTGGGATCAGATCTGGCCGATCCTCGACGCCGAGGACAACAACGACCCGACCGAACGGGTCAACGGTCTGGCCGCGCTGGCCACGCCGATGTCCACATTCGGCGACAAGATCAAGTTGCTGGACCGGGTGTACGAATGCCCGATCTGCGAATCCCGGCAGTTAGGCAAGTTTTCGCTCCGGGACATGGCCATCGCCGCGGGAACGCTCTCGGAGCCTGAAAAGCCCGCGGGCGCCCAGTCCACCGGCGAGGAACGCCCCAAGCCGACGCTCGCGATGATCGACGGGGCGTTCGCCGAGACGGACCGCGAGCGGCTGGAAGAGATCGCAAAATCGGCGGAGGAATCCGCGGCGTCGGTCGAGGCGATTGGCGCTATCTTCAACGACAAGTGCGGCAGCGGCGTCGGTCCGGATGTCACCCCTTTGCAGACGATTCTGAAGGATGCAGTCACGCAGATTCGGCGGTTTCTCTCGGGTGGAGCGGAGCCTGCCGGTGACGATTCTGGTTCTGTTAGTGCAACGGATTCCGAAGGTGGCGGCGGCCGTCGAACTACTTTGTCGGGGGACGTGACTAACTCGACGGAAGCGTCGCTGGCCCTCGAAAAGGTGATTCGGTACTACGAGTCGAACGAGCCATCGAGCCCGGTGCCCATGATCGTCCGGTGCGCCCAGCAGATGGTGGGGAAGGGGTTCCGAGACATCGTCCGGGTGTTGACGCCCGATGCGGTCAACACGCTGGACAACATCCAGAACAGCGCGGGGGCGTCGAGCGAAGGCGGTTGAGCGCCGGTGTGGTGAGATTGTGGAGAGTTTTTCGAGAGGGGTGGTACGGCACCCGGAAGTGTGGTAGTGTGATAACTGTGGGCTCTGGGGGGCTACGGAAGCCTGCCCTGCGCCAACTGAAGGGGCATTGTCATGGCGAAGGCGAGTAGTCAGAAGTTCATCGCGCGCAACCGCGCTCCCCGCGTTCAAATCGAGTACGACCTGGAGCTGTACGGCGCCCAGAAGAAGGTGAACCTCCCGTTCGTCATGGGTGTCATGGCGGACCTGTCGGGCAAGCCCGCGGACGCCCTGCCGGCGGTCGCGGATCGCAAGTTCCTCGAAATCGACGTGGACAACTTCGACGAGCGCCTGAAAAGCACCAAGCCGCGTGTCGCGTTCCAGGTGCCCAACACGCTGACGGGCGAGGGCAACGTGCCCGTGGACATCACGTTCGAGAGCATGGAAGACTTCTCGCCGGCGGCGGTTGCGCGAAAGGTGGAGCCCCTGGCCAAACTGCTCGAGGCCCGCACGCAACTCGCCAACCTGCTCACCTACATGGACGGCAAGGGCGGAGCGGAAACGCTAATGAACAAGGTCCTTTCCGATCCGGAACTTCTCAAGAGTCTCGCGACCGCGCCGAAGCCCAAAGAGGGCTGATCTCGGCGGGGCGCTCGGGGGTTTGTCGTACAGCACGCAACGGGCATGGGCCCGAGTCGGAGGTAGCCGATGGCCGAAGCACAGGCACAAGGGCAAGGTTTGGCAGGAGTTCAACTCGAGGGGAACGACCTCGAGTCCTTGCTCCAGAAAGAGTTCAAGCCCAAGACAACCGGGGTGAAAGACGCGATCGATTCCGCGGTGAAGATCCTCGCCTTGCAGGCGCTGGAGAACACCAAACTCATCTCGGACGACGCCGTCAAGTCCATCGAGGCGATCATCGCCGCGATCGACCAGAAGATCACCCAGCAGGTCACGCAGATTCTGCACCACCCCGACTTCCAGAAACTGGAAGGCACGTGGCGCGGCCTGTCGTACCTGGTCAACAACACGGAGACCGACGAGACGCTCAAAATCCGCGTCTTCAACATCTCCAAAAAGGATCTGGCCAAGACCATCGCCAAGTTCAAGGGAACCGCGTGGGACCAGAGCCCTCTCTTCAAGAAACTCTACGAAGAAGAGTTCGGGATGCCCGGTGGCCAGCCCTACGGCGCCATCATCGGCGACTACTTCTTCGAGCAGGGCGCCCAGGACGTGGAGATCATGGCGGGAATGGCCCAGATCGCCGCGGCCGCGCACGCCCCCTTCATCACCGCCGCGGGCCCCGGCCTCATGGGCATGGAGACCTGGCAGGAACTCTCCAACCCCCGCGACCTCACGAAGATCTTCCAGACGCCGGACTACGCCCCGTGGCGCAGCCTGCGAGAGAGCGACGACGCCCGCTACCTGGGCCTCACGATGCCCCGCGTGCTCGCCCGCGCTCCCTACGACCCCAAGAACAACCCCGTGGACGATTTCGTCTACGAGGAAGACACCGAGGGCGCCAAGCACGACAAGTTCACGTGGATGAATGCCGCGTACGCCATGGGCGTCAACATTACCCGCGCGTTCAAGTTGTACGGCTGGTGCTCGCGCATCCGCGGCGTGGAGTCCGGCGGCATGGTGGAGGGCCTCCCCGTCCACACGTTCAAGACCGACGACGGCGGCACCGACATGAAGTGCCCGTCCGAAATCGCCATCACCGACCGGCGCGAGGCGGAACTGGCCCGCAACGGCCTGATGCCCCTCTCGCACTGGAAGAACACGGACTACTCCGTGTTCGTCGGCGCGCAGAGCCTGCACAAGCCGGCCGAGTACGACGACCCGGACGCGACCGCGAACGCGAATCTGGGCGCCCGCCTGCCCTACCTCTTCGCGACCTGCCGCTTCGCCCACTTCCTCAAGTGCATGGTCCGGGACCGAATCGGCGGCTTCGCCAGCGCCGACGCCATGAGCAAGTGGCTCAACGACTGGATCAACAAGTACGTGGACTTCGATCCGGCCAACTCGACCGAGGCCTACAAGGCCACCCACCCCCTCGCCGGCGCTGAAGTCGTCGTCGAAGAGGTGCCGGGCAACCCGGGCTACTACACGTCCAAGTTCTTCCTCAAGCCCCACTACCAACTCGAAGGTCTCACCGTTTCGCTCCGCCTGGTCAGCAAACTCCCCTCGCAAAAGAAGTGATGTGAGCGGGAGAGGTGTTGGAAAGTCGTCCCCGGGTCGTTCTCGGGAACGCGGGAACAGAATTGGAAGGGGCCTGCCCTTCCGGGTGTCATGAGAAGGAGAAGCGGCTATGGCAGTTGATGCATTCCTCAAGATTGAAGGCGTGACGGGCGAGTCGATGGACTCCAAATACCCCAAATGGATCGACGTTCTGTCGTTCGGGTACGGCGTGACGCAGACCGGCGCGGCCTCGGCCGGCGGCGGTCTCACCGCGGGCAAGGCCAACCTCAACGAGTTCACCTTCACCCAGAAGGTGCACCTGGGTTCGCCGGAAATGTTCATCCGGTGCTGCACCGGCAAGACTGCCCCCACGTCGAACTTCGTCGTCCGCAAGTCCGGCGGCGATGTCCAGTTGGACTTCCTCAAGATCAACATGAAGAACGTGGTCATCACCAAGGTCGAGACCCAGGGCGGATCGTCCGGGGACGAGATCCCGACGGAGAACGTCGGTATGACCTGCGAAGAGATGAGCATTTACTACCAGGTGCAGAAGGAAGACGGCACGGGCGGCGCCCACAAGACCGTCACCTTCAACCAGAAGCTCAACACGCACTCCACGGCATGAGTATGACCGCCGTTTCCCCGGCGGCGTGAACAAGAACGCCCTCGCGGGGAGGCATTCCCGTGAGGGTGTTTCGTTTGTCCATGGCTCGCGATTTGCGAGCCCATGAAGGGGGTGCGCGTGTCGCCCGAAGATCTCCTCAAGCAAGGAAAACTCGACGAATGTCTCGCCGAGGTCGAGCGGTGCGTTCGCGCCGCGCCCGCCGATCCCAAGCAGCGCGTCATGCTGTTCCAGGTGCTCGCTGTCCTGGGAAACTGGGATCGCGCCATCAACCAACTTGAAGTCTGCGCCGAACTCTCGGCCGAGAACCAACTCATGGCCCAGGTCTACCGGGCCGTCATCCTCTGCGAAAAGTTCCGCGAGGAGGTCTTCGCCGGTCAGCGCTCCCCGCTCATTCTCGGCGAGCCCGAGGCCTGGGTCGGCATGGTGGTGCAGGCCGCCATGCTCGCCGGGCAGGGCAAGCACGACGCCGCGGCCGAACTCCGCTCCCAGGCCTTCGACCAGGCGCCCGCGACGGCGGGCGAGATCGACATCGGCCCCGACGAGGAAAAGATCGCGACTCACAAGTTCGAGTGGATCGCCGACGCCGACGAGACCCTCGGCCCCATCCTCGAGGCCTTCGTGGACGGCAAGTACTACTGGGTTCCCTGGAGACGCATCCAGTTGCTCCGGCTGGACCCGCCCAGCGACCTTCGCGACACCGTCTGGATGACCGGCCAGATTGTGCTCTCCGCCGGCGGGGAGAAAGTCGCCCTTCTCCCGGCGCGCTACCCCACCTCCCAGGAAAAGCGATGGGACCCCCTCATCCGCATGGGCCGCAAGACCGAGTTCGTGGACCGCGGCGGCTGGGAGGGACCCATCGGCCAGCGCATGTTCGCCACCGACGTGGGCGAGTTCGCGCTCCTCGAAACCCGCGCCGTCCGGATCACCGCGACCTGAGGGACCCATGGCGGAACTCACCACGCAAGAACGCCTGCAGCCTTCCCTGCTCGACCGTCTCACCGACGACGAGCCGGGGTCGCGCCTGGAAAGCCGCGACAAGCGGGTGATGTCGATGCGGCAACTCCGAGCCGCCGTGCTCCGTGACCTGGAATGGCTGCTTAACGCGGCGTGCCGGCCTCTCGACGACGAGATCCACCAGTACCCGCTTGTCGCACGGAGCGTGCTGAACTACGGCATGCCCGACCTGACGGGCCTTGCCGCGTCCGGGTTGTCGCAGGGCCGGGTGGAGCAGATGGTGTACGCGGCCATTCAGGCGTTCGAACCGCGCATCGTCGATCACACGCTGGGTGTCAAGGCGGTGGCGCGCGACGAGGGCAATCATCTGTCATTCGAGATCGCGGGAGAGTTGTGCCCGCTCCCGATGCCCGAGGCCCTGTTCGTGCGGACGCAGGTTGACCTGGAGACCGGGCGGTGTGAGGTGCGAGAAGGAGCGAGCGGGTAATCCGCGGGGGACAAGGCATGGACCGACGCCTGATCCGCTACTACGACCGCGAGCTGCGCCACCTGCAAACGGTGGCGAAGGAGTTCGCGCAGGAGTTTCCGAAAATCGCCGGTCGCCTGGCGATCGAGGATTTCCCGTGCGTGGATCCTTACGTCGAGCGCATGCTCGAGGGGTTCGCGTTCCTCGCCGCACGGGTCCAACTCAAACTCGACGCCGAGTTCCCGCGGTTCACGCAGAACCTCCTCGAAACCGTCTACCCGCACTACCTCGCTCCCACGCCATCGATGTGCGTGGTGCAACTGGCCCCCGACCGGGGCGAGGCGGGGCTGGCCGAGGGATACCGGGTTCCCCGGGGCACGGTGCTCCGCAGCGTCCCCGCCAAGGACATGACCCCGTGCGAGTTCCGGACGGCGCACGATGTCCACCTGTACCCAGTCGAGATCGCCGAAGCGCAGTACTACACCCGCGATGTGGGGATGCTCGAACTCGGACGGGTCTGGGGCGCCGGCGAGGCCGACACGACCCGGCTCCGCGGCTCGCACATGGGGATCCGCGCCGCGGTCCGCATCCGTCTGAAGGCGACCGCGGGCCTGACGTTCAACAAAGTCCGGATGCCCCATCTGGAGTTGTACCTCAAGGGGACCGACGCAACGCCCTGGCGGGTCTACGAGCAACTCTTCGCTCACGCGAAGGGCGTGATCGTGCGGCCCGTGCCCGTGGGCCTCCGTGCGGGCGCCTGGCAGGCAAATCTCGCCGCCGAGTGCATTCATCGCCTGGGGTTCAACGCCTCCGAGGCGCTGCTCCCGTACGACGCGCGGAGTTTCCAGGGCTACCGGCTTCTGCACGAGTACTTTGCATTCCCGCAGCGGTTCTCATTCGTGCGATTCCACGAAATCGGAGCGGCTATCTCCCGGTGCGAGGGCAACCTCGTGGACATCATCATCCCGCTCGGCGCCGAGAACCCCGAACTCGAAAACGCGGTAGACGCGACAAACTTCGCGCTGCACTGCACCCCGGCCGTCAACCTGTTCCCACGCCGCGCCGAGCGGATCTACGTCAGCGATAAGGCCAGCGAGTTCCTCATCGTGGCCGACCGGACCAAGCCTCTGGACTACGAGGTGCATTCCATCCGCGCGGTGACCGGCTACGGGCTTCGCAGCGACGACGAGCGCGTGTTCCGGCCGTTCTACGCCGCGAGCGACGTGGACGGCGGCCCCGGCTCGGCGGGTGCGTACTACGCGACGTTCCGCGTGCCGCGTGCGCTCTCCGAGAAGGAGCGCCGGCAGGGCTCGCGCAGCAGTTACGCGGGCGGGGACGTGTACGCGGCGCTGGTGGACGCGCAGGCCGCGCCATACTCGACAGAACTGAAGCAACTCTCGGTGGAGACGCTGTGCACCAACCGGGACCTGCCGTTGCAGATGCCGGTGGGCAAGGGCAAG
The DNA here is from genome assembly GCA_905339235.1 of Phycisphaerales bacterium. Taxonomy (GTDB): domain Bacteria; phylum Planctomycetota; class Phycisphaerae; order Phycisphaerales; family UBA1924; genus RI-211. The sequence continues at coordinate 40,231 of CAJPFG010000021.1, read as the reverse complement.
ACCGACTTCACCTTGGATATCGGCGCGCCGGTCGAATCCGTGCGGATCGTGGCCGGGCCCACGCCTCCCCGCGGCAGTCACGCCGAAGGTGAAACCGGTTGGCGGCTCATCAGCCACCTCACCCTGAACTACCTGTCCCTCACTGATGAGGACCGCGATGGCGACGGCCGGATTACGCCCGACGAAGGTCGCGGGGCCGCGGCCCTCCGGGCCCTGCTCCGCCTCTACGGCGACGCGGGCGATCCGGTGGTGCGAAAGCAGATCGACGGTCTTCGCGTCATCCAGACCAAGGGCATCACGCGTCGCGTGCCCACTCCCGGGGTGGTCGCGTTCGCCCGCGGCCTCGAAGTCACAGTCACATTCGACGAGGTCCAGTTCGAGGGCACAGGCGTCTTCGCGCTGGGCGCCGTGCTCGAGCAGTTTTTCGCAAGGTATGTGTCCATGAACTCCTTCACCGAGACAGTCGTCCGGTCGGAGGAGCGTGGGGAGATCATGCGGTGGCCGGCAAAGATCGGACAACGCCCGGTGCTGTGAAGCGCCCCGCCGCGCCAAGCGGTGTGAACGGGTCCGGCGACCCGCTGGACGCCCTGTTGAACCAGGCTCCCGCCGAAGCCCCCGCCGCGGAAGAGCCCCGGCCCCGGCGCGGGAAGATCGTGGACCGCGCCGCGCGGGAAGACCTCTGGGACCGGCTCAACGTGCAGGCCTGGGGGTACGATTTTTTCGCGCTCGTGCGGCGGATCGAGGCGATGCACCCCGACGATCCCGGTTTCGGAGCGTCCTCCCGCGCTAGCGAAGACCCGGTGCGCTTCGCGCAGGAGCCTTCCCTGGCCTTCCCTCCCTCGCGGATCGCGCAGTTTCATTTTCCCCGGTCCAACGCCCCGGCCCGGCTGTTCGTGCATTTCATGGGCCTGCTGGGCCCCATGGGGCCGATGCCGCTGCACATCACCGAGTACGCCCTTCAGCGGGAACTCCACCACAAGGACCGCACCCTCGCGCGGTTCCTGGACCTCTTCAACCACCGGATGATCTCGCTGTTCTACCGGGCCTGGGCCGCGAGCCAGATGCCGGCGACCTACGACCGCGCGGCCCTGCCGGTTGCCGGCGACGACCTCTCCGACCCCGAGCGTGAGCAACTGCTGACCTTTGACGGCGACAAGTACGCGTCGTATGTCGGCTCGCTGTTCGGCCTGGGGAGCGAGGAGGTCCGTTACCGCGACGCGGTCCCGGATGTCGCCAAACTCCACTTCGGAGGCAGGCTCGCCGGAAACGCCCGTGGGCCCGAGGGTCTGAGCGCGGTTCTTCAGGCCTATTTCAAGGTGGATGTCACGGTCGAGGAGTTCACCGGGCGATGGATGGCGCTTCCCGACCAGTACTGGTGCCGCATGGGCACGCCCGGCCCCGCTTCGACCCTGGGCACGCTGGGCGGGGGCATGGTGGTCGCCGGCAACCGCGTGTGGGACTGTCAGGGCATGTTCCGCATGCGTCTTGGACCCATGACGCTCAAGGATTACGAGCGGCTGCTCCCCGGGACGCCCTCGGCCAAGCGCCTGGACGCGTGGATCCGAAACTACCTGGGCGACGAGTTCTCGTGGGAAGCAACACTGGTGCTGAAGGCCGACGAGGTGCCCCGGACGCAACTGGGCAAGGGCGCCAAACTGGGGTGGACCTCGTGGGTTCGCGCCGGCGATAACACGGAAGACCGAGACGATCTGGTGATCCGCAGTTCGAGATGACGGGAGACGGTGGGTATGTCTGATATTCCTCGCGCCAAACTGTTCGGGAAACTCAACTCGATCGGCTACAAGGCCCTCGATAACGCGGTCGTATTCTGCAAACTCCGCGGCAACCCCTACGTCGAACTCGTTCACTGGATGCACCAGTTGATGCAGACCCAGGACACCGACCTGCACCGCATCATCAAGGCCTTCAACCTCGACGTGGCCCAACTCGTCGCCGATGTCCAGGCCAACCTGGACCGCCTCCCCCGCGGGGCCAACGCCTGCGATCTTTCCGCCAGCCTGGCCGACTCCGTCGAGCGCGCCTGGGCCTATGCCAGCCTCAAATGGGGCGAACTCACCATCCGCAGCGGGCATGTCCTGTTCGCCCTCGCCAACGACACCAACCTCAAGCCCCAACTCGCCAAGATCAGCCAGCAGTTCAACAAGATCAACGCCGATCAACTGGGCGAGCAGTTCCTGAAGATCACCGACGGCTCGCCCGAGGCGGTGCTCGCCGCGGCCGACCAGCGCGGCATCTCCGGCGCCCCCGGCGAGGCCAGCGGCGCCATGGCCCCCGCGCAACTCGGCAAGCAGGAGGCCCTGGCCAAGTTCTGCAAGGACCTCACCGAGAACGCCCGCGCCGGCAAGCAGGACCCCATCGTCGGACGCGACGAGGAAATCCGCCAGTGCATCGACGTGCTTATGCGCCGTCGCCAGAACAACCCGATCCTCACCGGTGAAGCCGGCGTGGGCAAGACCGCCGTGGTCGAGGGATTCGCCCAGCGAATCGTCAAGGGCGACGTTCCGCCGCAACTCAAGGACGTCCGGCTGCTCGAACTCGACGTCGGCCTGCTCCAGGCCGGTGCCTCGATGAAGGGCGAGTTTGAGAACCGTCTGCGGCAGGTCATCGACGAGGTCCAGGCTTCTCCCAAGCCCATCATCCTCTTTATCGACGAGGCCCACACGCTCATGGGCGCGGGCGGCGCCGCCGGCACGGCCGACGCCGCGCAACTGCTCAAGCCCGCCCTCGCTCGCGGCACGCTGCGCACCATCGCCGCCACCACCCAGAGCGAATACAAGATGCACATCGAGAAGGACCCGGCCATGAGCCGCCGGTTCCAGGTCGTCAAGGTCGATGAGCCCGACGAGAAGAGGTGCCTCCTCATGATCCGCGGCCTGGCCGACGTCATGGAAAAGCACTTCAAGGTTCAGGTCCTCGACGAGGCCCTCGAAGCCGCCGTCAAACTCAGCAAGCGCTACATCCAGGGACGCCAACTCCCCGACAAGGCCGTCAGCCTCATCGACACGGCCTGCGCGCGCGTCGCGGTCAGCCTGCACGCTATCCCCGGCGAGATCGACGACACCCGCAAGCGCATCGACGGCCTCAACCGCGAACTCGCGATCGTGGACAAGGAAATCAAGACCGGCGGTGACCACACCAAGCGGCGCGAGGAGATCGTCGAGCAACTCGAAGCCGAGCAGAAGGTCCTGGCCGCCCTCGAAGGCAAGTACAACAAGGAAAAGGACATCGTCGCCAAGATCCTCGAACTCCGGGCCAAACTCGCCCCGGCGCCGGGGACCGACACGGGCAAGGGCGAGAACGGCAAGCCCACCGCCGCCCCGGAGCCCAAACTCTCCGACGCCGATCGTGAGAAGATCAAGGAAGACCTCAAGAAACTCAAGGCCGAACTCGCCGAGTTTCAGGGCGAGAACCCGCTGGTAAACCCCAGCGTGGACTCGCAGGCCGTGTCGAGCGTGGTGTCGGACTGGACCGGCATCCCGCTGGGCAAGATGGTCAAAGACGAAATGCGCACCGTGCTGACACTGGGTGAGATCCTCGAGAAGCGTGTGATCGGGCAGCGTCACGCTCTGGACGCCATCGGCCAGCGGATCCAACTCGCCCGCGCGAAACTCGACAACCCCGGCAGGCCCGTGGGCGTCTTCCTTCTCGTAGGCCCCTCGGGCGTGGGCAAAACGGAGACGGCCATCGCGCTCGCGGAGGCTCTCTATGGCGGGCCGCAGGGCCTGATCACCATCAACATGAGCGAGTACCAGGAGGCCCACAAGGTCTCGCTGCTCATGGGTTCTCCCCCCGGGTACGTCGGCTACGGCAAAGGCGGCGTCATGACCGAGGCCGTTCGCCGCCGTCCCTACAGCGTCCTGCTCCTCGACGAAGTCGAAAAGGCCCACGCCGATATCCACGAAGTCTTCTTCCAGGTCTTCGACAAGGGCATGATGAAGGACAGCGAGGGCGTGGACATCAACTTCCAGAACACGATCATCCTGCTCACGAGCAACGTGGGCACGGACCTCGTGATGAAGATGTGCAAGGACCCCAGCCTCAGGCCCGACCCCGAGGGGCTGGTGAAGGGAATCCGCGAGCCCCTGCTCAAGGTCTTCCCCCCCGCCCTGCTGGGCCGCCTCAACATCGTTCCCTACTACCCCATCAGCGACGAGATGATGCGGGCGATCATCAAACTCCAGTTGTCCCGCGTCGGGCAGCGCATCAAGGAGGGGCACAAGGTCCCCTTCTCGTTCGATGCCGAGGTGGAGAACCTCATCGTCAGCCGCGTGACCGAACTCGACAGCGGCGCCCGCGCCATCGACGCGATCATCACCCGCCAGATGCTGCCGAACATCGGCCGGGAACTGCTGGAACGCATCATGGAAGGGCGCGAGGTCGCGCGCGTCCACGTGGGGGTCAAGGACAGCGAGTTCAAGTACGACTTTGAGTGAGGAGCCGATGCGCCAGGGTGAGGGGAATCTCGGTTTCGCATCGCCCACCGGCCTGGACGTGGGTCTCTGGACCGGCTCGCGCCACGTCTTCGCCGACTCGGCCGACGCGGCGCCCGATTCCATTGCCGCTCGCGTCGATTTCGTGACCTTCCGCGCCGAGGCCTACCTCGACGAAGACTGGCGCGTCGTCGTCAAGAGCCTGCGCTCTCCGGCGATGACCGAGCAGATCGTCGCGCAGATTTTCGGAGGCGCCATGCCGGATTCCGGGCCCGCCCTCGGGCAGGTTTCCGGTGTCGTCGCCCTCTCCCGCACGCTCGAACGCGTGGCCCTCCAACTCAGCGAGTTCGTCGGTCACGTGTGGAACGCCCGCACGTGGGCCGACCTTGACGCCGCCGCGCACGAGTTCGCGGCCATCATCGAAGAAGTCGGCCCCGAGGCCGCGTTCCGGATCGTCACCCTGGGCAAGGGACCGGTTGCGAGTTCGGTCAGCGACGCCTTCAACCTCGGAACCGGCGGCGACATCGTCGGCGAGGACGTGATCCGTGAGTACATGAGCACCGGCGGCGGCAGCGCGGGAGACGCCCGGCAGCGATTCAGCAAGGGCATGAAGAGCAATGTCCGCCGCAACATCCGCCAGACGCTCGAGTTTCTCAGCGAATCCGACGCCGCGGACCCGTTGGAAGACGACGGCCCCAACGCGGCCGCGCTCGAGATTCTGAGCGAAATGAATCTCGACGGCGAGGTCACCTGTGAGGAACTGCCGCGGGAGTCGATCCTCATGAAGACGTCCGACGGGCGCACGGGCGCGTGGTACGTCTTCCAGGGCACGACCGTCCGGTCGGCGTTCAAGCCGAGTTACTACAAGGTGAAGGGCACGGTCGTGGCGATGTCGTCGGTCGGATCGATCGGGGATTCGGCGCGTCAGTTGTTCGTGCCGCGCAGCATGATGGGAGCGCTGATGCACCTGTCCGCCGGCATCGATCCGCCGGCGCCCAAGCCCACTCCCCCCGAGAAGAAGTCGTCCAAGAAGGACGAGACGACCGGCGACAAGAGCAAGGGCAAAAAGACGCCGCCGGGAGGCCTGAACAAGCCGGAGTCGGTGAAACTTTCCAAGGGCGACGAAGCGGGCACGCTCAAGGGCGTGGTGAAGCCCCCCACCGGCAAGGGGCCCGCATTCGGCGGCGGGAACTCGATCAGGGTCAACAAGCCAATATAGCGGGGCGCCCGACGGGCGCGGAGGGACGTGAGTCATGGCGAAGTGGACGCAGGACAAACGGGCAATCGCGATCAACACGCCGCTGGGCAAGGATGTCCTGCTGCTCAAGGGCTTCTCGATGACCGAGGAACTCGGCCGCCCGTTCGTGCTGCAACTCGATCTCCGCAGCGAGAAGCCCGACATCGACTTCAACACCATCATCGGCGAGAACGTCACCATCCGGGTGAACCTCGTCAACGGCAAGACCCGCTTCATCAACGGGTTTATCTCGCGATTCTCGCAGGAAGACTACCAGGGCGAGGAAGCGTCCAACAAGTACCGCGCCACCATGGTGCCCTGGCTGTGGTTCCTCACCCGCACCGCCGACTGCAAGATCTTCCAGAAGAAGAAGATCCCCGACATCGTTAAGGAGGTCTTCGACAAACTCGGGTTCAGCGACTACGAGTTCCGTCTCACGGCCACGTACGAGCAGAAGGAATACGTCGTCCAGTACCGGGAAACCGCCTTCAACTTCATCAGCCGGCTCCTCGAACACGAGGGCATCTACTACTGGTTCAAGCACGAGAACGGCAAGCACATCATGATCATGGCCGACTCGCCCGCCAAGCACGAGCCCAACGAGGGCTACGCGGAAGTCAAGTACCTGCCGGCCGATCAGACCGGCATCGACTACGAGCGAGTTTGGGACATCACCGCCGAGCGGCGCATCCAGCCGGGAAAGACCGCGCTCATCGACTACGACTACAAGGCGCCGACCAAGAACCTCTATTCGGAAAAGGCCGATCCCAAGCAGCACGCCAAGGCCGACTACGAGGTCTACGACTGGCCCGGGATGTACCTCGAGCATGCGCACGGCGATGCGTACGTTGCCATCCGCAACGAGGAACTCGCCGTTCAGCACGAGATCGTCCGCGCCACCGGCGACGTCCGCTGCATGACCGCCGGGGCCAAGTTCAAACTCGTCAACTACCCGCGCACCGACGCCAACATCGAGTACGTCTGCACCAGCGTCTCGTTCGCGGCCCACGTGGACGAGTTCGAGATGGGCAAGAGCACCGGCGCGGGCGACGAGGGCGTTGTCCAGGTTACCTTCAACTCGATCCCCGCGACCGTCCAGTTCCGCACCGCCCGCACCACGCCCAAGCCCCACGTCGCCGGCCCGCAGACGGCCTTCGTGGTCGGGCCCGACGGCGAGGAGATCTTCACCGATCCCGACGGCTTCGCGCAGGTCAAGGTGCACTTCCACTGGGATCGCCTCAACAAGGGCGACGAGAACGCCTCGTGCTGGGTGGGAGTCTCGCAGAACTGGGCCGGCAAGCGGTGGGGGGCGCTCTTCCTGCCGCGCATCGGCCAGGAAGTGATCGTGGACTTCCTCGAGGGCGATCCCGACCGGCCCATCATCACCGGGCGCGTCTACAACAAAGAGAACATGCCCCCCTACAAACTCCCGGACAACAAGACGATGTCCTCCGTGAAGTCCAACAGCAGCAAGGGCGGGGAGGGCTTCAACGAACTGCGCTTCGAGGACAAGAAGGGCGAGGAGCAGGTCTTTATCCACGCGGAAAAAAACATGGATGTCCGCGTGAAGAACGACTACTTCCAGTCGATCGGGCACGAGCGGCACATCGTGGTGGAACTCAACGAACTGGTCCACGTCAAGAACGACCACAGCCGCACGGTCGATAACAACATGAAGGAAAAGATCGGCGTCGATCGCAACGTCGAGGTCGGCGGCAAAGAGGCCGTGGCCATCGCCGACAGCAAGTCCCTGGAGGTGGGCGGAAACGTCATCGAAGAGTTCGGGGCCGATCAGAGCACCAAGGTGGCCGGCCAAGTCTCCATCAAGGCCGACAAGATCGTCCTCGAAGCCGGCACCAACATCACCCTCAAGGTCGGCGGATCCTTCATCGCCATCGACAGCAGTTCCGCCGATGTCAAGACCGCCACCTTCAAGATGACCACCGACAGCGCCATCGAGGGCAAGTCCAGCGGCACGCTCAAACTCGAGGCCACCGGCACCGGCGACATCAAGTCCAGCGGCCCGCTCACGTGCAAGTCCGACGCCGCCGCGACGTTCGAGGCGGGCGCCGCCGCCACCTTCAAGGGCGGCGCCTCCGCGGCGCTCACGGCGCCGAGCGTGGCGATCGGGTAACGGGCAGGAGTATGTCATGGCGGGAGGGACGTGGCACAACGTGAGTTCGGGAGACTGCATCGCGAGCATCGCGTTCGAGCATGGCCACTTTCCCGACACGATCTGGCAGCACGCCGAGAACGCATCGCTGAAGAGCACGCGCAAGGACCCCAACGTCCTGCTGGACGGCGACCGCGTCTTCGTGCCCGACCTGGAGGAAGGGCCCGTGTCGTGCGCCACGGAGAAGAAGCACAGGTTCGAGCGAAAGGCCGTGCCCGCCAAACTCCGTGTGCAACTCGTGTTCGACGGCAAGGCTCGGGCGAATATCCCTTTCACGCTCGTGGTGGACGGGTCGCCGATTGACGGCACAACCGACGGCTCCGGGTGGGTTGACATCGGCATCCCGCCCAGCGCGAGGCGGGGCGTGCTGAAACTCCGGCCGCCCGGCGCTGATGAGGAGGTGTTCCAACTCCAACTCGGCGGGCTCGACCCGATCGACACCGTGCAGGGGCAGAAGGCACGACTGCAGAACCTGGCCTTCTACCGCGGGGACGTTGACCCAAGCGTGACGCCCGAGTATTCGGATGCGATCCGCACGTTCCAGAAGGCGCACGGCATCACCGTCACGGGCGAGGCCGACGCGCAGACCCAGGACAAACTCAAGCAGGAACATCAATCCTGAGTGCCCCATGCCCCCTCCACCCGCACAATCCTTCAACGCCGGCGCCGTGCGGCTCACGCTGCCCGAGGGGTACCGCGAGCACACGCGGTTTGTTCTCGGCGCGCCGGGGTCGCGGTTGACCGTCTCGCGGTTTGATGATCGTGCCGCGACGCCGACAGAGATCGCCGAAATCCGCCGCGCCAAGGGGAAGGACATGACCGACGGCGCGGCAAGCATCACCCGCGCCGAGACGCTCAAGGTTGCGGAGCGACCCGCCGAGGTCACGGTGACGCGCGTAAAGGAGTCGTCCGGGCAGGTGGTGACCGTGTGCACGCTGCTCCTCGAACTCGCGCCGAACCGGTTCGCCGATCTCACGCTCGAAGGGATCAAGTCGCAGGCGATGTTCGATGAGATTCTGCGCGGCGTGCGCGTCGGGGGGGCGCCCGCGTCGGCGGGCAAGGGGCAAGTGTGCGCCGACTTCATCGAACTCACGGCGGTATTGCCCGTCGGGTTCGTGCGCAGCACGCCTTACACGTTCTCGAACCCCGCGGCGGGAATCGAGTGGGAGGCCGACTCGGCCCGCGTCGAGAGCCCGGCCTATGCCCGGCTTGGGAGCACCGTGACGGACACACTATCCGCGATGCCCGGCGCGGCCTCGCGCGACTACCGCGAAGGGCAGGTCGTGGGTGTTGTCCGCTCCGCGGATGTGTCTGACCCGGAGTTGGGCGGAGCGGGTGATCGCCTCCTTCGCGCGGAGGTGTTTCTCGCGGGCGGAACGATCAAACTTGTGGTGCAGGGCCGGTCGCCCCGGGCGCACGTTGGTGCGCAGGACAAGGACATACTCGCGATTCTCAAGGCGGCAGTGCCCGCGGGGGGTGCGTAATGCCCGAGCCCGCCAATGTCTGCCGTGAGGGTGATAACACGCTGGCCGGAAAGAGGGTCGCGCTCGTGTTTGTTCCCGGGGTAATGGGCACGCGCATCCAGTTTCCGCAGGACGATGACAAATGGGACCCCGACAGCAACTTGAATATGTACGGCTGGTCGCGGGAAGACGCGGACACGAAGAGGCGGATACTCGACTATCGCCGACGCGGCGTGATCTTCACCGACCCGAGTTCGACGTTCGATACGAACCATGCGTCGCGCGTGGCGCGCGGCTGGGGCGGCCTGCGGTGGAAGTCGTACGGCACGATTTTGTCGGCAATGGAGAGTTGGTCCTTCGGGACCAACCAGACGCCCGTGTACGCGTACGGGTATGACTGGCGGCAGCCCATCCAGATGCTCGGCGTGCAGATGGCCGCCGACATCCTGGGGGGGACGCAGTCCGGGCATAGCCAGACCGCGACGAACTCCGGGCGGTTCGGCACGGGCGGGCTTCTGGCGCACGCCAAGGCCGAGAAGTGCATCTTGATCACGCACAGCATGGGCGGGCTGGTTTCGCGGATGGCGCTCCTGGGGTGCCCTGCACTGCGGGAGAAAACCGTGGCCGTGATGCACGGCGTGCAGCCCGCCACGGGCGGCACGACGCTGTACCGCCGGTTGATCACGGGCGCGTACGCACCGCTCGACGGCGGGGACGACACCGAGTCGAAGGTCTTTCGGAATATCCTGGGCCCGGAGGCGGACTCGATCGCCAAGATGCTCAGCCTGTGCCCCGGGCCGTTCCAGTTGGTCCCGTCGGATCTGCTGCGCGAGGCGTGTTTTCAGGCAGGTTGGAGCCTCGCGACGTGGACGGAGTTTGCCGAAGGCCGCCAACCGATCCATCAACTCACAGCGGACTTTCTCACGGCGCTCGGGCAACCCGAAACCGCCTCCCCCCCGGGAGTTGTCCGGTCTTCACTCAGCGGCGCGATCCAGGGCGACATGGCCTCCCGCGTGAGCGGCGTGAAGATTTTTCACAGCAAACTCGGGTCGTGGAAATACGACAATCGCACCTGGGCGTTTTACGGCACGGGCGTCAACACCGATCACACGGTCCATTGTGACCTGCCGCCGGCGACATACACGCACCGGACCGAGGGCCTCATCTTCAAAGACCACATCTACGAGGCGGTGGATCCGAGCGGCAAGACCGTGGTCCTCGACAAGGTGGCGGATATCGACCGTCGGGGATACAGGCCGAACCCCAACCCGCGCAATGCCTCGCCCACGGCCCCGATCGGGTTCGGGCCGCACGGGGATGGCACGGTGCCACGCCTCAGCGGGGCGGCGTTGTTTGATCCGACGGAAACGGCAAACCTGGGCTCGATCAGTAAGGGCAACTACGACTTTGCAAAGAACAAGCAGTTCAGCGTTCCGAATCTGAATCACGAACCGGCCTACACAGAAAGCGCGCCGGTTCGCGATCTGGTGCAGGCGTGGGTGCGGTATGTGCTTGGCGCGTTCTAGGCGAGGAGGTGTCCATGGCCAGCGCGGAAAGCGTCAAAATGGGAGGGCTGGTGGCGCCGGCGGCACCGGACGAGGCGAAGGACGCCGACGATGCCGTCACGGGCGAGGTGAGCAAGTACCAGGGGCACGAGCACACGCAGGAAGCCGCGCCCGAGAAGAAGGAAGCCAAGAAGGACCCCGAAAAGAAGGGCTGGATCGAGGTCAGCCTTGTTGACATGTCGGGCAACCCGATCTGCGGTGAAGAGGTCGAGGTGACCGATCCGGATGATGATCTGCACTATGCCACCACCAATGACAAGGGTGTGGCGCGGGTGGAGTACCTCACCGAGGGAACGTGCAAGGTGACGTTTCCGCGGCTGGACGGCGAGGCGTGGGAGCCGGCGTAATCGCGGAACCGGAGGTGCGAGATGAGCGGCGGACAGAAACTCACGGCGTCACGCGGGGACAGCATCACCAGCCTGTCCGAGCAGTACGGTTTCTTCTGGGAGACTGTCTGGAATCACGCGGAGAACTCCAAACTCAAGAACCTCCGCAAAGACCCCAACATCATCTACAACGGCGACGAGGTCTTTATCCCGGAAAAGACGGAGAAACTGGAGGATCGCGCCACCGGGTCCCGGCATAAGTTCAAGCGAAAAGGCGTTCCGGCAAAGGTCAAACTCCGCCTCACGCGTCTGGGCGAGCCCCGGGCCAACGAGCAGTACACCCTGGTCCTCGATGGCAAACTCTTTACCGGCAGCACCGACGGAGATGGCATCCTCGAGCAGGAAATCCCCCCGGATTGCCGCGGCGGTGAACTGAGACTCAAGAACGGCAAAGAGGTTTACCCCATAACCGTGGGCGGGCTGGACCCTTGGGACACGCCCAGCGGCGCGCAGCAGAGGCTGAACAACATGGGCTACGCGTGCGGGGCCAGCGGCGACCTGAAGGACCGTCGCACGGCCGCGGCCATCAGGTCGTTCCAGGAGAAATGGGGCCTTCCGGTCACCGGCGAGCCCGATGAGAACACCCTGAAGACGATCGACGAGAAGCACGTCTGAGCGCACGTTTGGGCGGCAGGTGGAGGAACGCGTCATGCTCGATGCAGTGAGTTCAGCGGTCGATACCGTCACGGGGGCCATGGGTGGCAACGCCCAGGCCGCCGGCGACGTTGAGGCCAAGTTCCACATCGGGCAATCCCTGGTGGACCCTAACCCGGCCGTGACCGGGAATCTCTCGCCGACCGCGAATGGCTCGGACAACCCGCAGAACCAGTTCGGCAACGACGCGCCTACCGAGTTCGTTCACTTCGGCCTGACGCACGAGGACACGGCGTCAAAGTTCCAGCACACCGAGACTCAACTCGACCACGGCGTGATGTTCCGCGACGCCCTCGAACGCGAGGCCCTCCTGCTGCACGGCTTCATCAGCAGTGCGCAGAGCATTTTCAAGGAGCACAAGGACAGCCAAGGTGCTATGGGAATGGCCGGGGCTGCCATGGACGTGCTCATGGGCAGCGGCTCGACAGGGATCGACCCGGCGAAGTTCGATGAACTCATCAAACGCGTTACCAAGGCCGGGGGCACGATCAATCTGAAGGAGATCGAGTACACCCCGATCCACCTCGCGGGGATGGACCTGCACAAAGCCCGAGCCAACTATGCCGACTTTGTTGCCAAGATGGCCGACGAGGCCCTCAAGCACGAGAGCGGCGGGGGACCCGGCGGGGCGCTGGGCGGTGCGTTGGGCGCGGTGAGCGACGCGGCCGGCAGTGCCGTGGGCGGAGCCGGCGGCGGCATCATGAAGATCGCCACCACGGTCCAGAAGATCGTGTCCAAGCCCTTTGACATCTACCTCGGCATGTACCTCGCGGTCCGGGATGAGTACGAAGACGCGATCGAGACGGCCTCGTACACGATGACGCTCAAGGCCATCGAAGAGAAGTGCGTCCCGACATTCCACGTCTGGTTCAAGCCACCGCCCCCCGCTCCCGATGAGCCCGCGCCAGAGCCGTCGCAGGCCGACAAGCCCGACAACGAGGTCGAAAAGGCAATCGCCGACGCCAAAAAGGCCGTGGAGGACGCGAAGAAGAAGGTCGAAGAGGTCAAAAAGTCCGTGGATGAGAAGGTGAAGGCCGTCAAGGACTTCCTTTCGCCCGAGGCCGCCCCGCCGGCGACGCCCGGCGACGCGGCCCTGGCCTCGATCTTCGCCGCGTTCAACAGCGGGGCTACTGACAAGCGCCTGCCCGACGGGAATCTGCGAGTGCGCAAGAAGGTGCTGGCGGTCATCACCGGGTCGGTGGAAACGGTGCTCGACGTGGGCCCGCTGCCGGGGTTCATTGATAAGGCTTTCGAAAAGATCACGCCCAAGAGCCTTGCCTTGCTCCAGTTCATTCTCTCTCGCGCCCAGGGGGCCGGGTTGGAAATGACCTTCACACAGGAATCGCTGCGAATTCTCGGGAGAAAGTGGTTCTTCGATACCTTGCTGGACATTCTTGTGGAGCAGTTTGCGTTCCTGCAGGATGGCCCCGACGGGATGTTCAACCTCTTCGGGCAGAAGATCACCAAGAAGGCCTTCCTCGAAAAGGGCCGCGATCTGATGCGAGACAAGTTCGGGCAGTATCTCGACCCGATCCTTGATATCGCCATGAACAACGTCGGCGATCGGCTTCGCGCGGCCATCGACGGCGCACGCGAGAAGGACGCCCTGACGATGGAAGTGCTCCTCGCTCGCCTTCCTGAGATGATCGCCCTGATCGTCCGCGACACCGTCCTGCCCATCTATGACCTTCTCTTCGATGAACTCTTTGGAAAGATGATGGGCGCCGTCACCGACAAGTTGTCGCCGGTGAAGGGAATGCTCTCGGACGCCAAGAGCAAGATGGATGACGTCAAGCAGGTCGTTGATGGCGTCAAGGCCGCGAAGGACGCGCTGAGCAGCGGAATCGGCCTGGACACCGATTTCGACAAACTGAAGGACGACATTTTCGGAGGAGGCCCCGCGGCCGCGGCGGCGGGCACCACGGGCGGCAACTTTCCGGGCGGTCAGCGCGAGGTCCTGTGCGTCGGTAAGGAAGTGACCAAGGACATGATCGATACCGTCGAGGCGGATCAGAAAACCGACGCCACCCCCTGGCCCGATCCGCCCGAGCAGCCCGTGCCGCCCACGAGCGGATCGACGACCCCGGAGGCAACGGCGTAGACCACTTATCATGATCGCGATCGGAGTATCCGTATGGCCAGTGCAGAAAGTGTGAAGATGGGATCGTTGGTCGCGCCCGAAGCGCCCGAAGAAGCGCAGGACGCTGATGTCGCCGACCCGGGCGAAGTCGAGAAGTTCAAGGCCGAGCAGCGAGAAAGCGGGACAGGCAAGTACGGCTCGACAAAGGTCGATGCAGCGACGCCCGAAACCGCCGATGAGGCGAAGGCTACTCCCGAAGAACTCAGTTGGATCGAGATCGAACTGGTGGACCAGGAGGGCAAACCCGTGCCCGGCGAGACGTACAAAATTGTCACCAGCGACAATCAGACCAAGGGCGGCCGGTTGAACGACAAGGGGTTCGCCCGCGTAGAGCCCGTCAAGAAGGGTGATTGCAAGGTGAGTTTCCCGAACCTCGACAAGCGGGCCTGGAGCAAGGCCTGACCGCGGTTGGTCGTTCGAATCCGTGGCACGATTCCGGGCCGGAGCGTCAATACACTTCAACGGGTGCCGGTTCGCCGCGATCGCGGTGGGTGATTCGTACGAAAAGGAGCGCCAATGAGCAAAGTGCAAATAACTGACCGCAACCGATGGACCTGCATCGCGGCGCTTGGAGCGGCCGTGCTCTCCGCCTGCAACGCTCCGCCCAAGGGCGAGCAGACCCGCCGCGTCGAGATCTCCGACACCACCAAGGCCGAGCGCCGCAGCGCCCAGGTCCAGCCCGCCGCCCTCGTCGAGTTCTCCGACCAGGTCGCCCAGCAACTCGTCGCCGACATCACCGCCCTCCCCGAGTTCAACTCCGGCCAGCGCGTCAGCGTCGTCTTCGGCGACATCGTCAACAAGACCCAGATCGTCCCGACCTCCGATTTCGAGGCCTTCCGCAACCGCGTCCGCCAGAAACTCATCAACAGCAGCGTGGCCCGTTCCCGCATCCGCTGGATCGAGAGCCGCGCCCGCATGGAGGAACTCCGCCAGCAGGAACTCGGCGGCACCGAGGGCGCCACCGGCCAGACCACGCCCCTCAACCCCGGCATGACCTACTTCCTCAACGGCGAGATGTACCGGGTCAATCGCGAAGGGAAGGAGGGCGTCCATCTGTACATGATGAACTTCAACCTCTCCAACGCCCAGTCCCGCGAGATGATCTGGCAGAATGTTCCCTACGAGATCAAGCAGACCCCCGGTGACTGATGTGCACAGGCTTGATGCCTCGATGCCTCGTGCCCCGATGCCTTCCCTCCCGTCAAACCCCGGAATCCTTGTGGTCGGACGCTGGCGCTGGGCCGCGGGTCTGCTGTGTTCCATGATCGCCGCCGCGCTCCTTGCCGCCTGCGCCTCCGCACCCAAGTCCTCCCGCCTCGCCGTGGATGACATCGAGTACACCGCCGAGGAACTCGCGGCCAAACTCTCCTCCAGCGACTTCCTCCTCGACCGCACCGCCGACTCACCCCGCATCTCCATCGCCATCACCAAGGTCGAGAACCTCTCCACCGACATCATCCCCGAGACCGACCGCTGGTACATGATGGTCAAGGTCCGCGGCAGCCAGCAACTCGACACGCTGCGCCGCCTGCGCAATATCGTTTTCGTCGTCCCCGCCGAGCACCTGCGCGATTCGCAGACCGCCACCGAGTTCGACCGCGAATACGCCTCGGGCCGCAAGCCCACCCACGAGATGAGCGCCACCTTCCGCTCCGCCACCCGTGCCGCCGGGCAGGACCGCACCGACGCCTATCTCTGCGAACTCCGCGTCACCGACCTCACCACGCGCGAACTCGCGTGGACCGACATCGTCGAGTTTAAGAAAACCGCGTTCGGCAAGGCCTACGACTGAGCCCCGCCCAAGTGTGTTCCCGCGTGAAACACCCCAGCAGCCAGCCCGTGTCGATTCTCCTGGCAGCCGTCTTCGTCGTGGTCGGCGCATCGCTGCCGGCATGCAGCGCCAACGATCGCGTCGATCGCCGCATCGAAACCGCCGTGCTCCACGGCCAGTACGGCGAAGCACGCGAAGCCCTCCAGAAATGCCTCTCCAACGACCCCTCCGACAAGTCCTATCTCCTCGACCGGCTGCGCCTGCTCATCCTCACCCTCGCCGACGGCCAGCCCGACGCCGCCGAACTCACCGCCAACGACCTTTACGCCCTGCTCCGAACCCAGGGCCTCAACGCCGACAAAACCGCCGCTTCCGTCGTCTTCAACGAGCGCGTCAAGATCTGGAAGGGCGAGCCCTTCGAGCAGGCCCTTGCCTACACCTACATCGGCCTCCAAAAAGCCATGCGCGGCGAGTGGGACAACGCCCGCGCCGCGGCGCAGTCCTCGCTCTTCCTCCTCCGCGACTTCGGCGAGAACGAACGCGGCCAGAAGATCACCGCCGACGAACTCGCCCAGAGAGCGGCCGAAGCCGAGCGGCGCGGCAAGAGCAGCGAAGAAGTCATCGACCGCGGCTACACCCCCGTCAAGACCGACTTCGCGCTGGGCTACCTCCTCAACGGCGTCGCCAACAAGGCCCTCGGGCGAGACGCTGAAGCCTCCGACAACTTCAACGAGGCCTCGCTGCTCGACGCGGGCCTCGCGCCTCTCTGCCAGACCCTCGCAGGTGACGATTACAACACCATTCTCGTCGTGGATTACGGCCGCGGGCCCTTCAAGCAGGCCTACGGCCCCGACGATTCGCTGGTCCGATTCATGCCGATCACACCCAGCGACCGTCGCGGCCTCCGCGCCGAAGTCGTGTCACCCGGCGGCGTCCGGGAAGCCCTGCTCTCGCCCATCCCCCCGACCACCGACGTCAACCGCATGGGCCGCAGCCTTATGTGGAACAGTCTCGAAGGGGTCCGCCAGGCAAAGAGCGTCATCGGCAGCGCCATGGTGGTGGGGGGGCTGGTGGTTGCCACCGCCCCGCAAGGCAGCAACGAGAGCGACGAATCCCGCCGCAACCGCGCCCTCATCGGCGCCGGGGTCGCACTTGCCGGGCTCCTGCTCAAGGGCAGTTCCAGCGCCGACACACGCCATTGCGAGTTTTTCCCGCAGCGCGTGTACCTCGTTCCGCTCAATATCGCCACACCCGCCAGCAGTATCGAACTCGAAGTGGACGGCGACGCCAGTTCGCTTCTATCCCTCACCGGCCTCGACCCGCCCAAATCCTCGCCGATCCAACTCCGGTACGTCCACCTCGAAGCGCCCACCGGCAACTGGCGGACCAGCGGCCACATCGTTTACGCCAACGACCGCTATCCCTGGCGCGTCCCCGGAGATGACCTTCCGTACCTCTTCGGCGGCCGCTGCGCCCGCACGCCCACGTCCGAGGTGATGTCCCAGTACCACGCCGCAGGCCACCTCGCCGACATGACCTCAAACGACCTCGCCAACATCTACCGCGAAGAGGGCATCACGTTCGAGGTTCAGGAGCAGGAGGGCGGTTCCCGCAAGCACATCCTCGAGGGCGGCACATCCCTGGTCTGTCCCCTGCCCGGCACCGTCGGATTCCAGCGCCTCTTCGGCGTTGAGC
Organism: Phycisphaerales bacterium; assembly: GCA_905339235.1. Lineage (GTDB taxonomy): Bacteria > Planctomycetota > Phycisphaerae > Phycisphaerales > UBA1924 > RI-211. The sequence goes on along the minus strand of CAJPFG010000021.1, from coordinate 22,696 downwards.
ACCAGCCCTACAAACCCCGCAGCGACGCGCTGAAGGACGCCATCAAGCGTGAGTTCGATCGACCCGATCCCGGCCAACCGGCGACCAACTAGAATTAGGTCCGCGCCCCGTCGCGAAGGAGCCCACCATGAATCGCATGCTGATCAGCCTCGCCGCACTTTCGCTCGCCGTTGCCGGGTGCCGCAACTCCGAGAAGGCCCCTTACCAGGCCAAGAAGGACACGCTCGCCACCACCACCACGCCAAAGGATCAGCCCGCCGGCTGGGGCGCCGGGAATCAGCCCGATTCCGGCCGCCGCGAGTATCCCCAGATCGAGGTCGAATACGGCCTGCGAAACCACATCGCTGTGGGCGAACCCGCCGTCAATAACGGCGAGGTCATGACCGTGACCGTGCCCATCCGTGTCCTCTCCGACGCCGGGGAGTACTCCCGCATCCAGTACCAGTACATGTTCTTCGACGACAAGGGCGTCCCGCTCCGTATCCAGCCCGACTGGCGCTATGTTCGCCTTGAGTCCCGCCGCCAGGAGTTCATTTCGGCAACCTCCAGCGACACCGCCGCTTCCTGGCGGCTGCGCATCCAGATCAACCGCTAGCCCTCCGGGTACACTCCCCCGCATGGCCAAACGCCCAGCCCCCCGCAAACCCCCGATCATCGGGGTTGTCATGGGCTCCCGGTCCGACTGGGAGACCATGAAGCACGCCGCCGACACCCTCGATGAACTCAAGATCCCCCACGAGATCGGCGTCGTCTCCGCCCACCGCACACCCGACTGGCTCTTTGAGTACGCGGCCAACGCCGAGGCCCGCGGCCTGAAGGTCATCATCGCCGGCGCGGGCGGCGCCGCTCATCTCCCCGGAATGATGGCCGCCAAGACCCAACTCCCCGTCCTCGGCGTCCCCGTCGAGTCCCACGCCCTTAAGGGCATGGACTCGCTGCTCTCCATCGTCCAAATGCCCGCCGGAATCCCCGTGGGAACTCTCGCCATCGGCCGCAGCGGCGCGATCAACGCCGCCCTCCTCGCCTCGGCCATCCTCGCCACCGCCGACCCGGCTCTCGCCGATCGACTTCGTGCCTACCGCAGAAACCAGACAACGGCCGTCCTCACCAACCGCGATCCGCGAGTCGGATAGCACTCGATGCCGCTTGCCTTGATGCCCTCCGCCATGCGAACGTCCGACACCTCAATCCACTCACGCTCTCTTGCGGGTGCGCCATGCTGATCGGCGTCCTCGGCGGCGGCCAACTCGGACGCATGCTGGCGCTCGCCGGCGTGCCCCTCGGCTTGCGGTTCCGATTCCTCGATCCCTCCCCCTACGCGCCCGCCGGGCACGTGGGAGAACTCGTCGTCGGAGACTTTGACGACCCCGCCGCCATGGACCGCTTCGCCAAAGGCCTCGACGCCGCGACATTCGAGTTCGAGAACGTCCCCGTCGCGGCCGGGCGGGTCCTGGCCCAGCGCACCGGAGTTTTCCCGCCGGTGCTCGCCCTCGAAACCGGTCAGGATCGCATCAGCGAAAAGACCCTCTTCCAAAGGGTTGGAATCGAGGTCCCCGCGTATCGCGCCTGTGCATCCCAGGCCGAGGTCGATGCCGCGGCGCGAGACCTCGGCCTGCCGCTGGTCGCCAAGACCCGCCGCATGGGGTACGACGGGCGGGGACAGATGGTGCTGCGCGATTCCGGGCGGGTTCCCGGCTGCTTCGCCTCTCTCGGCGGGGCGCCGCTCATCGTCGAGCGCCTTGTCCGCTTCGACCGCGAAGTCTCTCTCGTGGCCTGCCGCGCGAAGGACGGCGCTTTCGCCGCCTACCCGCTCGTCGAAAACGTCCATCAGGGCGGCATTCTCCGCGCCAGCACGGTGCCGGCCCCCGACTCCTCCGGCGTCCACGCCGCGGCAATCACCCACGCCCGCGCCGTGGCCGACGCCCTGGGATACGTCGGCGTCTTCGCCATCGAGTTTTTCGAGTTCGAAGGCCGCCTCCTTGCCAACGAGATGGCGCCCCGCGTGCACAACAGCGGGCACTGGACCATCGAGTGCGCGGCCACCAGCCAGTTTGAAAACCACTGCCGCGCCGTCGCCGGCCTGCCCCTGGGTGACACCAGGTTTCTCTACCCCGGGTGCGTGATGGTCAACCTCATCGGAGCGGTTCCCGACGCCGCGGACGTCCTGAGGATCCCCGGCGCTCACCTCCATCTGTATGGCAAGGAGCCCCGCCCCGGTCGCAAGGTGGGGCACATCACGATCACGCTGGAAGACGCGAACAAGCCCAGCGACGCGCTCGATCGCGTGCTCGCGCTACCGGGCGCAAGGAAGCCCTGACGCCCCTGAAGCGACAAGCCCCGCTGTCGCGAGGGCTTGGCCGGTCAAACGCCGGCGTGCTCAAGTCAGCACGGCGCGCCGTTGACTCTCTGCTCCTCCGTCTCGATGTCGAACCCGTTTTCGATCCCGTCGCTGTTCAGGTCCGCGCTGAATTGGCAGAAGTTCGAGAAGTCCCCATTCACCGCTTCTTCGGTCGCCTGGATGTCGAACCCGTTGTCCCACGGCCCGCTGGAAGAGTACCCGCGCTGCTCGTTCGAATACCCCCGCGAACGCCGTCACAGACTGCCTGAGGTTGCTCTCGCAGTTGGTCGTCCGCCCGCGCTCCCTCGCCGAGCCGAGCGCCAGAAGCACAAGGCCGATCAGCAACGCGATCACCGCGATCACCACGAGCAGTTCGATGAGAGTGAAGGCGCGGCGTTGCGTGCGCAGAGTCATCGCGAAACCCCGAACACTCGTGCCCCGAGCGAGGTTCACAATAGAGGATCGCCCCGGTGCCCGGGTTCAGGTATGGTCAAGAATGAATGAAGAGCCGCGAGGGCGACTTCGCTACGGCCGCAGCCGAAGCGCCGGCTTCATGGCCCGCGCCACGTTTTCCCACGGCACCAGTTTGAAGTTCTGGTTCCGTCCTCCGTTGTCGCCGTCCTGAACCACGACAAGCCCGTAGGGAAATGCCGCGCCCAGCGATTCGCTGGTGATGTCCAGACCGTCGGTGTCCGAAACCCCGCCCACGCTCGCGGACGACCCGACACGGAACGATCCCGCATAGGCGTGGGGCGGTCTCCGCTCGTACACCGCGAACGAATCATCCCCCTGGCTCGACACCACCAGATACCCGGCGCCCTTCGCGCCGCGCCAGATCGCGATGCCCTCCGCGTCCGCCGTCAGGTGCCCGTTGCCCCCCACCGCATCCACCATCACCCCATTCGCGTCCCCGTCCGGCTCCGCCCCGAACCGCCACACGCCCTTGTCCTCTTCGCTCGCGTACAGGAATCCCAGTTCATCGTCCGCGGCCATTCCCTCCACCTGCGACGGGCGCGCCAACTTCCGCGCCAACGTGCCCTTCAAACTCCCGCCCGAGTCCTCCAGCAGCCACTGCTCGATCCGCCCGTCCGCCGCGCTCACGAATGCGTAGAACTTGCCGTCCTTGGCGCTGTGATACAGGCAGAATCCATACGGCTTGTCGATCCCCACCTTGATCGTCCCCCCCGGCGCCTCCGAAAGCCGGTGGACCTTCTCGTCGAGCACGAAGAACCGCAGGCATTGTCCGGTGTTGTGGCTCGCACCGATCAACACCACGTGCTTTTCGCCCAGCGCGAAGCCGCTTCGCACGTCGACGTTGTTCACTTCTCCCACCGGCAGGTACTGCACCTGCCGTCCCCCAAGGTCGTAGACCGCCAGCCCGTCCTTCTTGTTGGTTCCGAAGATCAGGCTCATCGCCGAGTCGCGCGGATCGACCCAGATCGCCGGATCGTCCGCCGCGTCTCCGGCGCTGGGAACGGGATCGGTCTCGACGCTCGGCGTCACGTTGGGAGGCGCTGCACGCAGCCCGGTCCCGCCCGCCGCTGCACCGACAGCAATCCATATCCAGGCCAACCTCGGCATCGTTCCTCCTTCTCGCGTAGATACCCGCAGGCTTAACAGGTTATCGCCACCGACGGCCTTCGGGTTTTCGGGCGTCCGGGATCGGAAGTGGCACCGCCGTCACAGGCCGCTCAAGTGCCACGCACACTGACCGATATCCAAGTGGGCGAACGCTTCCGCCCAGCGAGGATTCCCTTTGGAGAGCACCCAGACAGGTTCCGCGATCAAGCCGCTCAAGACGCGACGCCGCATCTGGGGTATCGCTCGCGGCGAACGCGTGGTGATCTCGGCGGGTCTTGCCGTCGCCGCCATCGTCCTCGGAGTGCTCGTCGCCTCCGCGTGGTGGACGCTCGACACGCTCCGCCAGTCCGTCGAACGCTCCAGGCGCGGGCAGGCCGGTGTCGTCGGCCAACTCATCGTGGCCGCGGCCGAGACCATGCTGGCCGAGAACGATCAGACTACCGCCGTTCGGAACATGGTCACCGAATCCGCTCGTACCTACAACCTCACGACCTGCCGAATCGTCCTCGGCGACGGCACGATCATCGCCGACGCTGATCCCAAGCGAATCAGCAAGGCCAAACTCCCGGACACCTGGCCTGCCCTCTCCGGCCTGGAAGACCCCGAGGCGCCCGAACCCGGCGTCGTGACCCTCCGAATGCCGATGCGCGTGCCCAAGCGCGGGCCCGCGCTCCTGGAACTCAGCGCCAACGTCACCTACCCGGTCTGGTCCGACTGGGAAGTGCAGGCGGGCATCGGCGCCATCGGCGCCGCCGCCATGAGCGGGCTATTCCTCGTGTACCGCGTGATGCGCCGCCGCTGGCGGGCCCTGGGCGCTGTCGGCGACGCCCTCCTTTGGGAGGCCTCCGGCAAGGCGGCTCCCGGCGCCCTGTGGGTCAGCGAGGCCTTCGGACCCGAAGCCAAGGCCTGGAACTCCCTCATCGCCGAGCGGGACCGTCTCCGAGAGCAGGCGCCGCTGGCCAGCACCGCGCCCAAGGCCGGCGAGCGAGTCTCGCGCGATGGTGAACTCGGCGCCGCCCTCGACGCGCTCTGGCAGGGATTGCTCGTGCTCGACGAGCAGGGAATCGTCAACTACGCGAACGGCGCCGCCGGCGTGCTGCTGAAGGCCAAGCGCGACGAGATGGAAGGGTCCCCCGCAGTCAGGCACCTCACCGAACCCGCCTTCCAGGAAGCGCTAGCCGGCCTGCTCTCCGGGAGCGCCGGGGTGCGGGCGGGGATGGAACTGCAGCGACGCTCCGACAACGGAGACACCACGATCATTCGTGCCACCGTCCGCCGGTTGCGACGCGACGACGGCGCCGCCGCGATCATCGTGCTCGAAGACGTCACCCAGCAGCGGGTCGCCGACGAAAGCCGCAACGCGTTCGTCGCCCAGGCAACTCACGAACTCCGCACTCCCCTCACCAACATCCGCCTGTACGTCGAAACGCTCCTCGACGACGGGCAGAGCGACGAGCAGGTTCGAGCCAAGTGCCTCAACGTCATCACCAGCGAATCCCGGCGCCTCGAGCGCATCGTGGGCGACATGCTCTCGGTCGCCGAGATCGAGGCCGGCGCGCTCAAGATGCGCCCGGGCGATGTCCGGCTCGACGCTCTGCTCGAGGAACTCGAGGCCGACTTCAAGGCACAGGCCGAGGACAAGGAAATCCGCCTCATCTTCGAACTGCCACCCAAACTCCCTGTCCTGCAGGCCGACCGCGACAAACTCGTGCTCGCGATCCACAACCTCATCGGAAACGCCCTCAAGTACACGCCCACCGGCGGGCGGGTCGTGGTCAAGGTCGAGTGCGACGCCAAGGCCCTGACCGTCGCCGTCACCGACGACGGCATCGGCATCAAGGAGGAGGAGCAGGAACTCATCTTCGATCGCTTCTACCGGGCCAAGGACAAGCGCATCGCGGGAATCGCGGGGTCCGGCATCGGGCTCTCGCTCGCCCGCCAGATCGTCCGCCTTCACGACGGCGACATCACCGTCAAGAGCCAGATCGACAAGGGAAGCACGTTCACACTCACCGTCCCGCTCACGCCGGCCGCCGAACTCAAGCAGGCCGCGTGACTCACCACCCAGGAATCGGCCCAGAGCCATGGATATCCAGGAACAACGCCACGGTGCGGTCACGGTTGTCAAGCCGGTCGGGCCGCTCGTGCAGGCGGACGCCGAGCAGTTCCGGGAGCACCTCGAGAGCGTGCTGACCCGCAGCCTGGGCCGGTTCGTCATCGATGCGTCCGCCGTCCCTTACGTGGACAGCCCGGGGCTGGAGTCTCTCGCCGCGGCCACCGACGCCCTCATCGCGGGCGGGCGCTCCCTGCGGGTCTGCGGCGCCGGGGAGACGCTCCGCGAGGTGCTCGATCTCACCGGCCTGGGCGAGCGGTTCGAGTTCTTTGACGATGTCACCACCGCCGTGCGGAGTTTCCTGTGAACGAGCACGACGCCCACACTCCCCAACCTCCGCCCGCCGACGCGTCCCTGAACGCGCCGCGCCGGCCCCGCGTGGGAGACGTCCTTCTTTCCGAAGGACACATCACGCGTGACCAACTGGAGAAGACCCTCGCCTCCCAGGGCACCGGCTCCCGGATGCTCGGCGAACTCCTCGTTCAGCAGGGGATCATCAGCCCTTCCGTCCTCGTCCGAGCGCTCGGAAAATGCCTGGGCGTCAAGGGCGTCAACCTGCGCCACGGCCTGATCGACCCCGCACTGGTCAAGGTCATGGGCGCCGACGAGTGCGAACGCCTCCGCGTCATCCCCATGTTCAAGGTCGGCGGCGAAATCACCGTCGCCATGGCCGAGCCCCAGAGCCTTCCGACCATCGACCGCGTCGCCCAACTCAGCGGCTGCAAGGTCCGGCCCGTGCTCGCGATGGAAGCGAACATCGTTGAGTTCGTCAAGAAGTATTCCTCGGGCGACGTGGACGTGGACGAGTTCCTCACCAAACTCCAGGACACCGCCGTCGAGGTCGTCGAGCGAGAAACCGTTGACGAAGGGCCCACCACCGACCTCGACAAGATGGTCGCCGGAAGCCCGATCATCAACCTTGTCAACATCGCCCTGCTCACCTCCGTCAAAGACGGCGCCAGCGACATCCACGTCGAGCCCGACAAGAAGGGCACCCGCATCCGCTACCGCATCGACGGCACGCTGCGCGACCTGATGAAGCCCCCGCCCGGAATGCACGCCGCCATCGTCTCTCGCATCAAGGTTATCGGCAAGATGGACATCGCCGAGAAGCGCATGCCCCAGGAAGGCCGCGTCCGCATCGTCGCCGAGGGGCGCGAGATCGACCTCCGCGTTTCCACCATGCCGACCCTCCTGGGCGAGAAGATCGTCATACGAGTGCTCGACAAGCAGAACCTCAAGATCCGGCTCGAAGACCTTGGATTCCGCGACAAGCCCCTCGAGACTTTCAAGCGGTTTCTGGACCAATCGCACGGCATGGCCCTGGTCACGGGGCCTACCGGGAGCGGCAAGACCACCACCCTCTACTCCGCCCTCGATCTGCTTCGCAACCCCGAAGTCAACATCCTCACCGTCGAGGACCCCGTCGAGTACCAACTCGACATGGTCAACCAGATCCAGACCAACGAGCCCATCGGGCTGTCCTTCGCCCGCGCGCTGCGAAGCATCCTGAGGCAGGACCCCGATATCATCATGGTCGGCGAGATCCGCGACAACGAGACCGCCCGTGTCGCCGTGCAGGCCGCGCTCACGGGCCACCTCGTGCTGGCCACCCTCCACACCAACGACGCCCCCGGGGCGGTCGCGCGGCTCGTGGATATGGGCATCGAGACCTACCTGCTCAGCGGCGCGTTCAACGGCGCCGTCGCCCAGCGCCTCGCACGCACCATCTGCCCCGGTTGCGCCACCAAGTACTACCCCGCCGAGCACGTGCTCCGCGATGCCGGGCTCCCCAACGAGGGGGGCCGCCCCTTCCGAAAAGGCTCCGGCTGCCAGCGATGCCACGACAGCGGATACCAGGGACGGCTGGGCGTGTACGAGGTGTTCGAGGTGACCCCCGAAATCCGTCGCATGGTCCACCACGGCCGGCCCTCCCACGAACTCCGCGCCAAGATGCGGGAGCAGGGGATGCTCACCCTTCGCGAGGAGGGAGTCCTGCTGGCACTCGACGGAAAGACAAGCCTGGAGGAAATCCTCCGCGTCACGCAAAACGACGACGAGACCGTCGTTACGCCCGCGCCCGCCGCGTCCGCGCCGCCGATCAAGGAGGCCGCATGAGGTTTGCCTACAAGGGATTTGACAAGACGGGAAAGGCTGTCTCCGACACCCTCGAAGCCGCCGACCGCCACGAGGCCGCGGAGATCCTCCGCCGCAGGGGCATCTTCGTCTCGGAGATCGGCGAACCCCGCGATCTTGCCGCGAGCAGCGCGGCGGGCCCCGTGCGCAAGCGGATCACCGGCAAGCGGCTCGAGCAAGTCGCCGGATTCCTCCGCCAGTTGGCCGTGCTCGTCAGCACCGGCACGCCCGTCGTTGAGGCGATCGAATCGCTCGAACGTCAGCAGAAGGAGGGGCCATTCAAGGCCATGCTCCAGACACTCCGCCGGCGGATCGAGGAGGGCGTGCAGTTTTCCGACGCCATGTCCGCACACCCGGAGTACTTCGACGGCGTCTGCCGCAGCCTCATCGCCGCGGGCGAGAGCGGGGGAAAACTCGACGTGATGCTGGCCCGGCTTTCTACCTTCACCCGTCAGCAGGTCAAGGTGCGCAAAAACGTCACGGGGGCGATGGTCTATCCATGCCTCCTGATCGTCGTGGCCATAGTCGTTACCATTGCGATGCTCGGCTTCGTGCTCCCGCGTTTCGAAGGGCTCTTCAAGACCCTCGACACGCCCCTGCCGCCCACCACCCAGGTGCTCATGGACATCTCCCGCCTCGGGCGGGACTACTGGTACGTGGTCGTTGGCGCCGCGGTCGGCCTGCCCGTCGGCCTGAAACTCTGGCTCGCCACCAGCGGGGGGGCTCAGGCTTTCGAGCAGTTCATGCTCACCGCGCCGCAACTCGGCCGCCTCACCCGCAGTTACGCCGTCGCCCGGTTCTCCCGCGTGCTCGGCGTGCTCCTCGACGGCAAGGTCGCTCTCCTCGACGCCATCCGCCTCACCCGGCAGGCCACGGGCATCTCCAAGTACGACTTGCTCCTGGCCCGCGCCGAAGACGCGGTCACCCGCGGCGAAAACTTCAGCGTCGCCATCAACGACCCCTCGCTCGTTCCTCCCAGCGTGATCGAGGCCATCCGCAGCGGGGAGCGCAGCGGCCGGATCTCCATCGTGCTCCTGACGCTCGCCGACGCCATGGACGAGGACAACGAACTGGCTCTCAAGACCGTTACCAGCCTGCTCGAGCCCCTGATCCTCATCGTCCTGGGCCTGATCGTCGGCAGCATGGCTATCAGCATGTTCCTCCCTCTCTTCGATCTCACCGCCGCGGGAGGACACGGATGAGTCTCTCCCTTCCCTGGTCCCAGCGCACGCCCATCGGCGTCGATATCGCCGGCCGCACGATCAAGGCGGTCCAGTGCGCCGTAAAGCGAGGTGCGCCCCCTCGCATGATTGCCTGCGTGCAGGCGTCCCGTCCCGGGCAGCCGGCCCGCTCGCCGCTTCCTTCCGCCGAGGACGCCGCGCTTATCGCCGGCATTATCGAACGGGGCGGATTCGAGGGAGCGGGCGTGATCCTGGGCATCCCCCGCGACCTCACGATGTCCGCGGCGCTCGAGCTCCCGCCGCGCTCCAGCGGCGCGCCGCTGGAGCAGATCGCGCGGCTCGAACTCGCCCGCGCCAATCGTGCCGACCCCAGCGCCTTCGAAATGGCCCTCTGGGAGGTCCCTCCTCCGCTCCGCGCCGGCGACGGCACTCACGCCATCGCCGTCGGTCTGCTCCCCGTGCACGTCGAGCCGCTCCTGGATGCGCTGGAGTGCCTGGGCCTGGAGGTGCTCGCGCTGGATTGCCGTGCGCCGGCGCTGCACCGTGCCGCGGCGCCGCTGCTCGCCCGCGATGGGCTTACCTGCCTCGTGGACGCCAACTGGGACGGCTTGAGCGTGATTGTCTCGCTCCGCGACTGCATCGTCGTGGAGCGCTTCGTCGAATCCGTCGGGTGGGCGGGTGTCTGCTCCAACGCCGAACGCCGCGCGGGCCTTGGGCCTGACGCGCTGGCCGGGGTGCTGACGCGCGTCGCGGCCTGCGAAGAGTCCCTGTCCCCCCGAATGCGCACCGTGCTCGGCGAGTATGTGGACTCCGTGGTGCCCGAAGTGGCCCGATCAGTTTCCTACGCGACCCACCGCTATCCCGAAACCCCGATCCGCCGCGTGCTTGTTACCGGTGACGGGTGGGCCGCGCCCGGCCTGTTCGAACGCCTCGGCGCGAGTCTCTCCGCGCCGGCGCAGCCGCTGCTCCTGTCTCACGTTGCCACGCTCCCGCGGGTCGGGCACACGCAGTCGCCGGACGTCTCGTGCGCGGTCGCGCTGGGCCTCGCGCTGCACGGCTCCCGAGCGCTCATGAGGAGCGCGGCATGATCACCATCAACCTCCTGCCCGCCCACCGCGTTCGCGCCCTGAGGCTGCGCCGGCGCACCCGGGCCTGGTGTCTTTTCGGCGTCGCGTACATTCTCGCGATCATCGCCCTTTGGAGCACCTACGCCGCCGGCTCGGGGGTCTCCACCGGCATGGCCGAGCAGATTTCCACGGCGAAGACTCTTCTCGATTCCAACGAGCGCGAACTCGAGGGCCTCCAGAAAGTCCTCGCCGAGGCGCGCAACCGCGTCGAATCCGCGAAGGCCATCGTCGATCACCCCGATTGGAGCACGCTGCTTGAAGTGCTCGCCCGGACTCGGGGCGAAGACGTCGCCCTCGAACGGCTCGCCCTCGCCCAGCGTCCCGACTCTGTCGCCCGCCCCGGAGACCTGCCCGCACGCGGACCCTGGACGCTCAATGTCGCGGGCGCCGCCGCATCCCACGGCGCCGCCACGCAGTTCGTGCTCCGACTTGAGAGATCGGGCCTGTTCGAGTCCGTGTCCCTTTCCGAAACCCGCGAGCGGGGCGGATCGGGCATTGCCGGAACGACCGCCCTGATCGACTTCACCGTGGTCTGTACCGTCCCGAATCGCGCCCCCGCACTCCCGCCGCCGGAGGGGCGCCCATGAGCCGTCCGGGCATCCATCGCCTGTTCACCCCGGTGGACCTCATCGGCATCGGCGGTATCGTTCTCATCGCCGTCGTCGCCCACTTCGGCGGCTTCGAACCCGTCCGCCGCGCGCGGGCCGAAAACGCGATGCAGCAGGAATCACTGACCGCACTGAACGAGGCCAAGGGCGCCAATGCGGCAGCGCTTCGCGACGTCAAGGCCAGGCTGGATGAACTGGGACGTTTCGAGGGGAGATCGGTCAGGCTCGAACACGCGAGCAAACTCAACCAGCGAATGGCCGCGATCCCCGAACTCGCCGACCGATGCGCCATCCGTGTCCGAGAAGTCGTTCCCAAGGCCGCGCAGCCCGCGAAGCGGTTTGTCCGCGTGCCCATCACCATCGCCGGAGAAGGCCCCGCGGCCCGGATCTCCGTCTTTCTGTCGCAACTCCACTTGGAGTTTCCGGACATGGAAGTTGTGTCCTTCTCCATCGCCGGACGCGCCGACTCTCCCACCGAGGCCGCGTTCTTCACCTTCGATCTGCTCTGGTACACCTCTGCCGGTCCTGACGCCTCCACCGCCGCGGCCGCGGGATCTAAACCGTCCAGGCCTTGACGTGGTGCGTTCCATATTGCCTGTTTGGGCGTGGAACCAACTAACCGCCGAAAGTTCGCCGTTTCGATCCTGGCCCTGGGGGTGGTCGCGCTGGTGGTAGACCGCTTCGTCCTCGGTCCCGGAGAATCCGGGCCCGCCACGGCGTCCGCGGAAGCGGTCCCTGCCGCCAAGTCGGCGGTGGCCGCGGCCCGGGCGCCCGCTCGCTGCGCCGAAACCTCACTCGCCGAGCGTCTCAAGGCGATCGCGAGCGATCTGGACCGCACAGATCCGGTCGCCAAGCCCACCGAGGGCCCGCCGGTGTTTTCGGACGCGTTCGCGGTGCCCGTCTCCTGGCGGCCGGCGGCCCCTTCGAACCTATCCAATCACGACGCGAACGCCAAGCCCACCGACCCGTTGCTTCCGGAACTGAAACTTACGTCGATAAGCAGCGTGCTGGTGGTGATCAGCGGAGTGAAGGTGAAGGCGGGAGAGACGATAGATTTCGGTGAAGGCGCTTCCAAGTGCACACTCCGCCTGGTTTCCATCGACCGCGAGGACCGAAAAGTCGTCGTGCAGGCTAACGGCAAGTTCCTGACGCTCGAACTCGCGAGCGCTCTGACTTCCAAGTGACATCCGCCATCACGCTCCGTTTATGCAGCGTGTGACGAACAAAACTCCCGCGTCGCCCGTGGGGGCGGGTGAAGCGTCAATCTCAGACCGCGATTCGCCGATGCTCCGTGCGTCCGGGCGAGGTGCCCGGCGCGGTCCGAACCCTCAGCACGTTTGCCAGAAATACCGGAGGCAGTTATGCGGCACATCGCTCGTCGTGGATTCAGCCTGATCGAACTTGTCATCGTCGTGGTGATCATCGGCATCATCGCCGCCATCGCCATCCCGCGCATGAGCCGCGGCGCGTCCGGCGCGGGCGACGCCGCCCTGTCCGGCAACCTCACCATCCTGCGCAATGCGATCGATCTCTACCACACCGAGCACGGCGGCACCGATACCGACTACCCGCTGGTCGCCTCGTTCGATGCTCAGATGACCCAGTATTCCGATGCCACGGGCGCCACCAGCCCCACCAAGACCACGTCGTTCATCTACGGCCCGTATATCCGCAGCATCCCCAGCCTGCCCGTGGGCGCCAAGAAGGGCCTGAACACCGTCGCCGCCGCCAACGGCGCCGGCGTCGCCTGGGTGTACAACGAAAGCACCGGCCTGATCGTCGCCGGCGCCACCGAGTCCGACGCGACGGGAAAGGCGTACAACTCCTATTGAACTGACCGTGCCGCACCGCGCCCCGCTTGAGGAGGGGACGATGCTCCTGAGCATCACACCAACCCCGGCGTCTCTCCGACGCCGGGGTTGTGCACGCCCGGGGTTCACCCTCATGGAACTCATCATCGTCATCAGCATCATGATCGTGACCGCCGCGCTCGTCGCGCCGCGATGGGGGGCCGCGGTGGCCCGCCAGTGCGTGGATGCCGCCGCCCGCCGCGTTGCCGCCGACCTCTCCCTCGCCCAGTCCCGCGCCCGCGCCTCCAGCAAGCCCATCACCGTCGCGTTCAACGTCGCAGGTCATTCCTACGAGGTCGTCGGAATCAAGGACTTCGACACCGGCAAGAGCACCTACACCGTCACCCTCTCCGCCGCCCCGTACTTTGTTTCCCTCCGCTCCGCTTCGTTCAATCTCCTTCCGGCAGCCGAGTTCAACGCCTTCGGCATTCCCGCGGCGGGCGGGCAAGTGAGCGTCGGAACCAGGTCGTTCTTCCGGATCATCACCCTCGCCCCCGAATCCGGTGAGACGAGCATCAGTGACGCCGCGGGTGACGCGCCGGTCGCGATACAGGAATAAGTGCCTCCCGAAATCGTCAGATGACACGCCGCGACTCCACCCCGTGCCAGCCCCGTCGAGCGTACACGCTCGTCGAAGTGATCATCTCCATCACGATCCTCTCCGTCATCCTGCTGGGCGCGCAGTCCGCGGTCCTCCTCGCCGCCAAATCGGTCCCGAGCCCGGACGATCAGTCCGCGGCCGCCTCCGCCGCCGGTGACGCGCTCTCCTCCCTCGCCGACGACATCGCCGTCGCCACGGCATTTTCGGTCCGGAGCCCGTCCGAGGTGGAGTTCACGGTTCCCGACCGCACGGGAGACGACAAGCCCGACACGATCCGTTATTCCTGGTCCGGCAAGCCCGGTCAACCGCTCACGATGTCTATCAACGGCGCGGCCGCGACTTCCATCGTCCCCGCTGTCCAGATTCTCGAACTTCTGTACGACACGGCGGTGGAAGCGCTCCCGGTCACGTACAGCGAAGGCTCGGAGCAGATCCTGTATTCGTACCCGAGCGGCGTGAGCCCGATCCAGGAGAAAGTGAAGGCCAACGGGAGCGGCTGCGGGGCATGGTTCATGCCCACGCTGCCGGTCGACGCTGTTTCATGGTCCATCACGCAACTGGAGTTCAACGCCCGGAACCGCACGAAAGTGGATTCCGTCGGCCGGGTCGAGATCAGGACCGCCGATGGCGCCATTCCGAGCAGCCGCGTCTACTCCTCCAGTCCCGTGTACGAGTCGATGCTGGGTGCCACATGGACGCCCGTGACGATCAGCGGCATTCAAGTGCGTGGTCTGTTGCCCGGCAAAGCGGCATGTGTGACGGTGCTCCATGGCACGGGCTCCGATGAGTTTGACGTCCTCTTTTGGAATATCACTCCACCCGCCGACGCGCACTCCGTCAGCACGACGAACGATGGCGCGTCATGGACGACACCCAGCGAATGCATGATGCTGACCGTGCGGGGTAGAGTGGTTCAGCCGGACCCGATTGTAAAGAGGATGGTGCTGACAAGCGTCCGCTATTCCCTTCGCGCCGGCGAACCGGACTCTCCCGCGTACTCGGGTTCGTGGCCGGTGCTGAATCGCCCCGAGGTGACACCATGATCCGCGCCCGGAGCATCCGGGGGTTCACCATCGTCGAAGCGGCGATGTCCATGATCGTCGTCTCGCTCATGCTCGCGGCCGCCATGGGCGTCTCCGCCTCCGTGGCAAGACTCCACGCCGCCGACGGGGAACTCTCCACCGCCATCGTGCTGGCCGATGCGCTGGCCGACGAGATCCGCGATCGCTCCTATCGCGAGCCCGGCAGCGTCTCCGACACGATCGGGCTCGACGCAGGCGAGATCTCGGGAGATCACGCCGCGTACGACGACGTTGATGACTATCACGGCCTGGTCGAATCCACCCTTACCGATCGAAGCGGAGAAAAGATCCAAGGCATCGCCAACTGGGAGCGCCGGGTGACCGTGGAGTGGGTCACGCTCTCCGAGCCGGGAAAGCCCTCTGCGATAACCACCGGCCTGAAGCGGATCACGATCCAGGCGTCCCACGCGGGCCGGGTGATCGTGACCCGCCACGCACTCCGGAGTGCCGCCCATTGATCCCATCCCATGCCCCATCCCGATCCCGGCGCGGCACCGCGTACGTCGCGGTGCTGGGGCTGTCGCTCCTGGTCATCACCATCGCGGTGGGGGCAAGCCTCGCCGTGCGTTCTCAGCGGAGCGCGACGAGTCTTCGCAACGACGAGAGCGAAGCGCGCCAAGTGGGTTATGCGGGAATCGACTGGGCGTGGCATACGGTGGCGTCGGACCGCGCGTGGCGCGACACGTACAAGAACAATGTGCCCGTTGGGCCCAAGGAGTTCGGGCGCGGCACCATGTCGTTCAAACTGGTGGACGAGGCCGACGGCACGCTCTCGGGTAACGCGCTGCAGCCGGTGCGGATGTACGCGATCGGCCGCGCCAACAACGCCGCCCGGGGCTTCAGCATCGAACTCGAGCCCACCGGTCCGGCGCTGAACGTGCTCGACCTTCCGCTGTATTCGGCGGGCACCGCGACTGTATCGGGCACGGTGTACGCTTCCGGCGGGCCGCTGGTGTGCGCGGGCCTGTTCACGGTCAGCGCCCTGTCCTCGCTGAACGGCGACATCGAGTGCGGCTCGGTGCTGAGACTGGGAGGGGTGACCGGAACCGTCAAGACCGGCGTGGCGCCACGGGTGATGCCCCAGAACACCCTGTTCGACACCTACGCGGCGATGGGAACGACGATTACGTTTGCATCAATCCCTGCCGGGAACATGACCGGAAAGTTGCTCACCTCGACGAGCAATCCGTACGGAACGCCATGCTCGGCAGGGGTGTACGTGATTACCGTCCCCTCGGGGTCGTCTCTCACGATCACGAACTGCCGCATCCAGGCGACGCTGGTGATCACGCTGAACACAAACTCGAGGCTGGTCCTTTCCGGGGCGAATCTCTGGGAGCCGCCGACGGGCGCGATGCCCACGCTGCTGGCAAAGTCTTCGGCCCTGCTGCTGGGATCGGTTGTATTCAACGGTTCCCTCTCGCCCCTGAGCGAGGCGACGGCCGGAACCAACTTCAATCCGGCCTCCTCGCCCTACGGCGTTTCGGTGGATTCCGACCTGTTGGACACGTATCCGGCCGAGATCCGTGGGCTCGTGCACATCACCGGCGGCTCGGTGTCAATCACCTTCACCAACGACGTGTCGTTCAAGGGTTGCTGCATCGTGGAAAACTCGGTGACCGTCTCCGGCGGCGCGATCCTCACGGCCGATCCGCAACTTTCCAAGGTCCCGCCCTTTGGCTATATCGACCCTACGGGAGTGGCGGCGCGAGCCGGCACCTGGCGGCGCGAGCCCGACCTGTAAGCCGCCTGACCTTGGTTCAGTAGATCGAATCCGGGAAGTAGTACTGCTTCGCGTTCTGCGGCGTCACCAGTTCCACGTCCATCATCAGGTGCTTGGGCATGAACTGCAGCACTTCGGCCTTCTTGCCGTCGCGCATGGCGCTCGCGGCCATATGGATGCCCGTGGCGATCATGCTCGGCGGGTAGGTGATGTTGGCCGGCACCATCGGGTGATTCTCCATCACCATTTTCACCACATCCTTCATCCCCGCACCGCCCACGATGAACATCTCCTGTTCGCGCCCGGCCTCCTTGATCGCCTGCATCGCGCCCAGAAGAATGTCGTCGTCTTGTGCCCACACCGCGTCGATCTTCTTGTGCTTGGTCAGCAGCGTCTGCATCACCTCAAGGCCCTTCTGACGGTTCCAGTGCGCCGCCTGAGTGTCGAGGATCTTGATCTCGGGGTATTGCGCGAACACCTCTTTCGCGGCGGTCACTCGGTCCGTGTCCACCGTGCAGGGGATGCCCGTCAGGATCACGAGATTGGTGCGGTTTTCCTTCTTCATCTTCTCCGCGACGAACTGGGCGCTCTTGCAGCCGAAGGCCTTGTTGTCGCCCTCCAGGAAAATGTCCGCGATCGCGGGCTCGTCCTCCTGGTTGATGAAGCCCCGATCCACGTTCACGATCAGGATTCCCTGATCGTGAATCCTCTTCGCGGTCGGGGTGAGCGGGGCGGACTCGGTGGCGAGGATGACCAAAGCGTCGATGCCCTTGGTCATCATGTCCTCGACGTCAGCGATCTGCTTTTCCGGGCCCGAGGCGGTGGCGTAGACCCAGTCGCACTCGGGGTGGAGTTCCATGGCCTTTTTGGCCCAGTAGCCGATGCCGGCGGTCCAGCCGTGGTCGGCGGCGGGGACGGAGACGCCGATCTTGGGCTTTTTGGCCTTGGCGGGCTGGGCGGCTTCGGGGGCGGGCGCGGCGGGCTCGACGAGGGCGAGGGAGTGGTTGGCCGCGAGGAGGGAGAGGCCGACGACGATGGAGGCGAGTTTGAGCATGGGATCTCCGTGAGTCTCTCTACCGCTGCTGGGTCCGCTGGATCAGCACGGCGCCGATGATGATACAGCCTTTGACGAGGCCCTGGATGTAGTTGGGGATGCCCAGCATGGTGAGCATGTTGCTGATGACGCCCAGGAGCAGGACGCCGACGACGGTGCCGAGGACGGAGCCTTTTCCGCCGGTCATGGAGGTGCCGCCGATGACGACGGCGGCGATGGCGTCGAGTTCGTACATCTGGCCGGTGGAGGAGGAGGCGATGGAGTTGAGGCGGGAGGAGTTGAGCAGGGCGGAGAGGCCGCAGGTGAGGCCGCTGAGGGCGTAGACGATCATGGTGACCCGGTTGACGGGGACGCCGGCGTAGCGTGCGGCGATGGGGTTGTCGCCGGTGGCGTAGACGCGCCGGCCCAGAACGGTCTTTTTGAGGAGGAGTTCGCCGACGAGGGCGGCGCCGAGGAAGAAGAGGGTGGGGAAGCCCAGGAGGATGGGCAGGCCGCGGGAACTGTGGAGGAACTCGAGTTTGAATCCGCCGGACCCGAGGTCGGCGAAGGAGGAGACGGCCGAGCGGATCTCGGAGCCCTCGGCGTTGTACATGATGATGGAACGGAACGCGGCCATGGTGGCGACGGTGACGATGAAGGGGGCGACGCGGCCCCAGATGACGACCATGCCGTTGACCGCGCCGAGGATGGGCCCGCCCAGGAGCATGATGGCGGCGCCGGCGGCGATGCCCCAGGCGGGAGAGCCGGATCTTTCGGCGACGGCGTTCATGGCGTAGATGCCCAGGCCGCCGAGCAGGGCGACCATGGAGCCGACGGAGAGATCGATGCCGCCCAAGATGATGACCCAGGTCATGCCGATGGCGACGATGCCGACGAAGGACATCTGGTTGGCGATGTTGAAGAAGTTCTCGGTCTTGCGGAAGTCGGGGCTGAGGGCGCTGACGATGGCGACGAGGAGGATGAGCGCGAGGAGCGGCCCGGTGCGGGTGAGCACGGTGAGGAGGAGGGATCGTGGGGAGGCCGGGTTCACAGGGGGGCAGTGTACGAGGTGAGGGGTGAGACGCAAGACGTGAGGCGCAAGGCGACGAAGGGGCCAGTTTGAACGAGTCATGGTGCTCACGGGGGTGGGGCGCCGGCTCGGGTGGCGAGGGCGGAGACGGAGAGTGGGTTGGGTTGAGGGCGGCAGCCGGAGCACGGGGTGGTATGAGCCTTCGGGTGCATGGGCAGCGCGTCCGCGGGGCGAAGGGAGCCGTTGGACTGTGCGGTCGGGTCGTCTGCCGCCCCCTTCGGGGGCTGCCAGGAGTTGTGGGCGGCTGTCCACGGGTTCGACCGCTGCGCGGTCTGCACCCGTGGCAAGTCACTGGCGCCCGCTTCGCGGGCTGGGGAGGGGGAGGCACCGTTGGGGTGAATCCCGTTGGACGAGGGCGGGTGGTTCGAGTGCTCGGGGCGACGTTGGACGGGTTTCGAGTTCGCGAGTTTCTGGCCCCCTACGCCCTCGAAGACTCGGGCGCCTCCTCCTTCGGGGAGGATCTGGAGGCGGGCCTCGATGTAGGCGTCGGCCTGGGCGTTGCGGGAGGCGGGCGCGGAGTTCTCGCGCGAACCCACCGGCAAGGTCCGTGCACGTTGCCGGCGCCACTCGGGGGTGCGGGTTTCGTGATCGGGGACGCTCGGTGGGGGTGAGCCGTTCCCCCTCCGCCTCGAAGACTCGGCACCTCCCCCTTCGGGCCCGCTGGGGTAGGGAGGTAAGGGGGAAGAGGAGGATTGTGTGGGCGCGTACCAGGGGTGCAGAGCCACCTCTGGCAACCATCGCGCATCCCTTCGGGATGCCCGGAAGCGGCCCGCCTCCTCCGCCGCGCTCTCTCCCTTGCCGGTCTTCGCGATCCTCGCGCGATTGGCCGTTCCGCCGGGATTCCCATCGTCATGAGTGAGCAAGGCCCGGGTCATCGCGCGTTCAATCGCGCCGGGCGAGGATCATCGCGAAGCCGAGCGTGTCGCGGCCGTGCTGGAGGTAGTTTCTTCGCCACTGGCGGCTGCGGGAGAGGATGGCGGCGGCGTCGGGGTCGTCGGGGTTGGCGCGGGCGAAGTCTTCGATGTTGCGGGCGAGGGACCATTCGTAGTCGTCCCATTCCTGCTCGCTGGCGGTACGGAGCCAGCGCGGGGCGAGGCCTTCGGCGGTGAGGTGGTCGGCGAGCTGCGCGAGGGGCGCGAACTCGTCGGGGCTGATGCCGGTGGCTTGCAGGTAGTCGGGGGGCGGGGGTTGCTTCCAGTATCCCTCGCCGATGAGCACGAGTCCGCCGGGGCGGGTGAGGCGGGTGAGGGTTGTGAGTGCATGGGCGAAGCCGCCGAGGGCGTGGGAGGATCCGATGCAGATGGTGAGATCAAAGGAGCCGGGCGGGATGGTCCCTTTGAAGTGACCGGCGTCGCCTTCGTGGACGGTGAGGCCGCCCTTGGGGAGGCGTTTGGCGGCGCGAGCACGGGCGTCGGTGGCGAGCTCGGGTGAGAGCTCGACGCACTCGGCGTGGACGCCGAAGCGCTCGACGAGGCGGATGGCCAGTTCGCACTTGCCGGCGCCGAAGTCGGCGATGTTCCCGCCACGGGGGAGGTCGAGGATGTCGAGGAGCGGAGCGACGGCGGCGTCGCCCAGGGGGCTCATGAAGTCGAGCGTGGCGTGGCCGAGGATGGTGTAGGACATGGTCAAAGGGCCAAATGGCAAATTACCAAATTACCAAATAGGAGGGAAGGCGGCGCGGAGCAGGGCGCGGCTCTTGGGGAGAGAGCGATGGCCGCGCTACTTTCCTCCGCTTTGGATCCAGGCGGGATTGGGGATTGGCAGAACCCGTGCGGCGAGGATGACGACGCCGGCCGCGATCACGAGGGACGGGACCTCGATGTTCAGATCCAGCCGTCCCGACTGGCGTGCCAGGGACGCGATGCTGGTGATGATGAGCATGGTCCCGATCACGAAGGTGACTTTGTCGAGACCCCACGCGATAGCGGGCATGATTCCCAGCGCGGCCAGAAGTCCGATCCAGATCCAGTTCACACCGGGGATCAACTGCCGAGCGGTCAGGAGCCACCCCGTCCCGATGACGATCAGAAGGAGCGAAAAAACGAGGGGCGCTTTGCTTGAGCGGGGGGCATCAGTGGACACGAGGATCTCCCTTGAAAGCGGCGGTTAGGCTGGTAGGAGCGCGGTCACGAGAAACGAGCCGGCGTGAGCGAGATCATCGAAACGTCGCGCAACCGGTCGGATGAATGAGGCGAGCTATTCGTATATCGTGGCTCCCACCAGCAGCAGGGCAAACGTGCTCCACTGAAGCTGATCGAATACACAAGCTTCTCCGGTGGATTTCGATTTCGATAGATTGCCGTCGATGAGTGCGCCCATCGCCTCCAGGTATGAAGAGATGCACTCTTTGCATTCGGTATCCTCGTCGGCCGCCACCCTCCCGCTGAGTAGTTGGAGGAACCGGGCCAGATCTTGGGCGGATCTGACGTCGTTAAACTCGTGTTCATGAACGTAGACCATTGTGCGTCCCTTCAAGTCGAGTACTGATTTGGTGGTCGGGGCTGCCGCCGGAGCTTCCGCACTCGGGGCATGCGGCGGCTGGATCGAGGCCGCGTCGGTCATAGGCGCAAGCCGCGCAGAACCCCTCGGATGGTGGGCGGCCGCCGCGCCAGGCGATGACGGTGAGGGCGGCGAATGCGACGGCCGGGAGCCAGAGAGGAAGTGCGAAGTAGGGGAGGCTTCCGGGTGGAGTAGATTCGAACCAAAGCCGGAGAGCGCGGGGCCGGCTGTGGCGCTGGAGAGTGAGGCCGGCGGTGACTCCGGGGTTGGAGCCGACGCTGCCAAACGCAATCAAGCCCGAGTTGATGTGGATGGTGATGCCGGCGGAAGTGATCAACCACAAGTAGAACCAGCGAGTGCAGACCCAGATCGCGAGGAGCGCGAGAGTAGCCGCGGCGGCGGACCACTTGAGGACCTTGCGAGTGCGGGAGTGCATCGAGAGAGGATACGGAGGTGAGGCGAGCGGTGAACTCGGGCGTGCCACTGCGGAAGGAGCCACTTCCGCAGGGAAAGCGATGCTCCTTCAGGCCTTGAAGGCCGCGCGGAGGACCTCGAGGCTCTTGAGGATGGCGGTCTTCCAGTCTTCTTTGCCCTCGTATTCGAGGCTGATCCAGCCGCGGTAGTTGTGCTTTTTGAGCATCGCGGCGATGCGTGGGTAGTCGAGGTCGAGGGTGTACCACTTGCCGCCGCCGAAGTAGGTCTTGGCCTGGACGAAGCAGGCTTTGTCGGCCATGAGTTCGAGGCGGTCGTAGGGGTCTTCGAGGAAGTTGCCGGTGTCCATGGTGACTTGCAGCCACGGGGACTTCACGGCGTCCACGATGCGAAGCACGCCTTGGGGAGTGAGGCCCAGGCCCCAGTGGTTTTCGAGGCCCATGGTGACGCCGAGTTTCTCGGCGTGTTTGGCGCACTCGGCGAGGGCGTCGATGACCCAGCCGAAGGCCTCATCCTCGGTGACGCCGGGGATGGGCGGTTCGACGCCGCGGTCTTTCATGAGTTGATCGAAGTCCTTGGTGGTTCCCCAGCGGCCGGTGTTGACACGCATGGTGGGGATGCCCATGGCGTTGGCGAGTTCGAGACAGTGGACGGTGTGCTCGATGTTCTTTTTTCGTTCCTCGCGGTCCTTGTTGACGAAGCCCTGGTGGATGGAGAAGCCGACGAGCGGGCAGCCTTCGAGGAGGGAGGTTTGTTTGATCTTCTGGAGGGTGGCGTTGTCTTCGCCGTCCATCTGGCGGTGGAGGATTTCGAGTCCGTCGAAGCCGATGGCCGCGGCGTGGCGGATGCAGTCTTCGATTGGCACGCGGGAATCGTCGTAGAAGCGCCAGAAGGAGTAGGAGGAGATGCAAATGGGGTTGGGGCGTTCGCGAGTGTGGGGAGGTGTGGGGAAGGGTTGGGCGAGGGCTCGCGGGGCGAGAGAGGCGGCGAGGGCGGCGGAGGACGCGGCGAGGAACGCGCGGCGGGTGGGCATGGGAGGCTCCTGAGACGAGAGTGTACCGCATGGCGGGCGAAGATTGGGATCGGTGGTGTGTGCGGGCTTGGGTGCTGCGCATAGCGGTCGTGCCGCCGATGACGCGTCTTACGGGTGCGAGCCCATCGGTGACCTGCTCCCCGTGAATCGGTCCAGCCGTTATGAGAGACTACCGGGCCGGAAGGCCCAGAAGGAGTCTCTCGATGAGCGGTCCAGGAAGGCGGAAGCGGCACAGCCCCGAGCAGATCATCGCCAAGCTGCGTGAGATC
>CAJPFG010000020.1 GCA_905339235.1 Phycisphaerales bacterium | reverse complement strand
TTGGATCGGTTCCGAAGCCGTCCAGTCCCGACTGATCGCCCAGGCAAAAACCGCGGCCTTCATCACCCGCTTCCACGCCGCCAACCACGCCGACGCCGCCCTCGCCGGCATCGTCACCGCCCTCCGCGAATCCACCACCCTGCTCGCCGCGGCCCCACCCGCCATCCCGCAGCGAACCGACTCCGCTTCACCCTCCTTCCCGAACTGCCAACTCGGCATTCTCGAGTTCCGCCGCCGCCTCGTCGAGTCGCTCCGCAAAAACTCCAACCTCATCTTCCGCCTCACCCGCTTCGAGTTCTTCGAGCCCGGAGCCAGACCTCGCGCCGAAAGCCGGCCGCGCGCCGCCCAACGCCCCCGTGCCCCCCACGCCCAAACCGGCGCGCCCGATATCGACCAACTCATCCAGTCCTTCGCCCAATCCGCGCCACCCCCCAACACCTCGCCGCGATCCAACGCCGGCCCCGAAGCGCCCCTGCCTCAGGCGGCACCCGACGACCGGCAGAGCACCCCAACGCCGGAGTCGCCCGCCTCTCCATCCAGCCGCCCATCGCTCCTCATCCCCACCGCGCTGCGTCCGCCGGAGCCAGTCGTCGCACGCGTCCAGGCCTCGCCCGTCGAGTTCAGCGGCGTCACACTCCCCTCCGCCGCGGCCGAACCAATCCTCCGAACCCACCGCCCCTCTCAACCCCGCGCACCAGCCTCCCTCATTTCGGCCGCGGGCCGAACCTGATCCCGAACCCATCCGCAGCCTCTCAACAGGGCGTGCAGATGAGTGCTCCTCGCTCTCGATAGACTTACCGCGAGCCAGGGGCCCGCCATGACCACTACCAAGCCCATCCCCTCCCTCCGCCTCTACGAGGACGAAGCCGAGAGCCTCTTCAAGTCCGATCTGTTCCCCGACCGCGGCACGCTCCTCCCCGGCGAGGGCCGCAGCGTCTCGGCCCGCGAGCGCATCCGCATCATGTGGGGGCAGGACATGCTCCGCGACATCATCGACGGCCGCTGCCGAACCGTCGTCTGCGGCGTGAACGACTCCGGCAACTCACGGCATCGTCGCCACCTCGTCGAACTGATCACCGCCGGCCGGTGGTCCGGCAGGCGCGTCTCCATCTACGCCCGGATGTTCCAGGAGGCCGTGGGCAACCACCGGAATCGCGGTTGCAAACCGGCGTCCCGTCATCGGAACCTTTCCGCTTCCCGGCCCGTCTAACCCGTAACCGGCCCCTTCCCGCGTGCTGATAGGATCGCCCATGCCCCCGCTGCTCTGTGTCGTCTCCCTGATCCTGGTCGCGTGCCAGCCCGCGCCGCAGGCCGAAGCGCCCACGCCAAGTCCCGCGCCGGTGGAGCAGACGCCCCCCCCGGCGAATCCGGCGCCTGCCGACGCGGCGACTCCGGATATCACCACCGCCGACCAACTCCTCGACGAACTCGAAAGGGCCGACGCGAAACTGCGTTCGCTCGTCGCCGACATCAAGTACGACCGGGTCTTTGAGATCCAGGGCGACCGCCAGATCCGCGTAGGAAAGGTGTACTACCAGGATTCCGGCGCCATCGTCGCCGGGGTGCGGGACCGCAAGTTCGGGATTCGCTTCACCAGCCTGCAGATCGGCAAGCGACTCGAGAACGAGGTCTACGAGGTGATCTTTGATGGTCAGTGGCTTGTCGAGCGCCGGCCCGCGAAGAAGGAGTTCACCAAGACACAGATCGCGCGGCCGGGCCGCAACTTCGACGCCCTCCGCGTCGGGCAGGGGCCTTTCCCCCTGCCGGTGGGGCAGAAGAAGGCCGACATGCTCGCGCGGTACGAGGCCGCGCTGTTGCCCGGCGCCCAGGGCCTGGAAGCGAACGACGAGAAGGAAACCCCCGCGCTGCTGGAGTTCGTGAAAGGCGCCTGCCAGTTGAAGTTGACGATCCGGCCGGAACTGAAGTCCACCGAAGAGTTGCACGAGATCCGCCTGTGGTACAAACGCGACGCGGGCGGGGCGTGGCTGCCGCGCCTGGCGAGGACCATGAACCGCGCGGGGGATGTCTCGCTCGTGCAGATGATCAACGTGGCGCTGAACGAATCGGTTCCAACCGAAGTGCTGGACACCACGTCCCCGAAGGCCGAAGACGGGTGGAACGTGCAGGTGCGGGAAATGACGCCGGAGAAGTGAGCCCCACCACGCGAGAGGCGGCGGCGCGGCGCGAAAGTGGCCTGCCGCGGCTGAACTTCAGGCCCGGATAACCGATAAGTGTGTTGAGGCTTGATGCGTGAGCGTTGCGTACCGAAGACTGGCAGGGAGGCCGTGCGAATGCGAATCCGGCTGCTGATTCTGCTGACCGCGTTCGCGGCGAGTTCCCGCGCTTGGGCCCAGGATGAAGAGGCGTTCCCCGCGCCCGACCCTTCCCCGGCCCTCAAGGCCCTGCTGGGCCAGGCGTACCTGACCGAGGATGAGAAGCACCGAATCCGCGTGCGGCATGGGCTTTGGGAGGAGGCGGACCTCGCGGACGCGCCGTCCCGCGCCATGGCCGCGCTCACGCGGGGCGCGCTCGACGACTCGGTCTTCGACGACGACGCCGTTGACCTTGAAGACCGCGCCGAGGCCCGGCTTCGGCGAGGCGAACCCGCGAAGGTGCTCGACCTCCTCGCCGGCCGCGAGAATACGCGGGCGGTGCGGCTTCGCGCCGAGGCGCTCGTGGATCTGGGACGCGTCAGCGAAGCGCTCAAGGAAATCGATGCCATCGCATCCAAACTCACGGAGTCCCAGGACGCCGACGAGGTCAGCGACGCGGCCCGCGCGATGCTGATCCTCGCGCGCGTCCGAGGCCCGGAGGGCGAACGTGTCGTCGGGTACCAGGGAATGCTCAACGCCCTCGGTCGGGCCCGGGATCAACTCGACCGCCTTTCGTGGCGAGTGAATCTCGCCGAGGCCTGCCTCCTGTACGAGAAGGACAAGTACAGCGACGTGGGCCAGGCGCTGGAAAAGGTCCTCACGCTGAATCCAAGTTGCGCGGAGGCGTGGGCGCTGCTGGGCCGCGCGGCCGTGGACGGGTACGACTTCCCCCGCGCCGAGCAGATCGCCAAGCGCCTGGATGAACTGGCCGGCGGGCCGACGCCGGATTCGACCCTGGTGCGCGCCCACGCTCGTATCCGGCAGAACGAGGGCGAAGCGGCGGAAGGCGTGATCAAGCCGCTGCTGGAGAAATACCCCGGGCATCGCGGGCTTCGGGCGGCGTGGGCCGCGTCGGCGGCGACGCGATTCGACTTTGCCGCGTCGGACTCGCGGCTGGGCGAGTTGGACGAGTTGTCCCCGCAGTCACCCGCGGGATTCCTGGCGACGGGCCGCGCGATGGCGTCGGCGCGTCAGTACGACGAGGCCGCCCGGTACCTTCGCACCGCGGTCGAGCGGGCGCCGAACTGGGCCGAGCCGGTTGTGGAACTGGGCCTGTCCGAACTTCAAGCCGGCCGGGACGACGCCGCACGCACGGCGCTGGAGCGCGCCGAGCAACTCGACAAGTACAACGTCCGCGCCGCGAACAGCCTCACGCTTCTTCGGGAACTGCGCACCTACGCGTCCGCGGAGAGCGCCCACTTCATCGTCCGCTTCAAGCCCGGCGACGATGAGATCCTCGCCAACGAGATGCTCCCCACGCTCGAGCGGATCTTCACACGCGTGACCGGCGACGGGCCGGGTGGCATCGACCACAAGCCCGCGCACAAGACCGTGGTCGAGTTGTACCCCGACCACCATTGGTTCAGCGTGCGCATCACCGGGCTGCCCCAACTGCACACCATCGCCGCGGCCACGGGGCCGGTCATCGCGATGGAGGCGCCCCGGAGCGGCGCGGGGCACAAGGTGGGCGCGTACGACTGGGCCCGCGTCGTCCAGCACGAGTACACCCACACCGTTACGCTCTCCCGCACCAGGAACCGCCTGCCCCACTGGTTCACCGAGGCCTCCGCCGTGTACCTGGAGGACTCGCCCCGGGCGTACACCACGGTGGAACTGATCACCGCCGCGCTCGAGAACGACAAACTCTTCGACCTCGATTCCATCAACGCCGGCTTTGTGCGCCCCCGTCGGCCGACCGACCGGCCGCTGGCGTACGCGCAGGGCCATTGGATGTACGAGTACATCGTCGACAAATGGGGCGCGAGGGCGCCCCTGGACCTGATGGACCGCTACGCGACCGGCGAGCGCGAGGCCGGTGCGTTCCAGTCCGTGCTTGGGGTGTCGCGCGAGCAGTTCCTCGCGGAGTTCAAGGAATGGGCTCGGAAGCAGGTCGTGTCCTGGGGCATGGCCGCGACCGACGACACGCCGAACATCCCCACACTCCTCTCGCTGGAGAGCGAAGAAAAGGTGACGCCCGCGCTCCTCAAGAAGTGGATGGAGGAGCGGCCCGACAATCCCTTCGTGCTGGAACTGGCGGTCGAAGCCCTCTCCGAGCGCGGCCAGATCACCAGGGACGACGCGGACCTCTGCGAGCGGTACGCGGCGGTGCGCCCCGTGGACCCCCTCCCGCACAAACTCATGGCGGCGATGTACCTGGCCAACGGCGATCCCGACAAAGGGCCGGCCGCGGCGATCCCGCACCTGGAATACCTCGATGCCCGCGAGCAGAGCACGCCCGGATACGCCGTAGAACTCGCGCGACGCTACCTCGCCATGAAGATTCTCGATAAGGCGAGCGCCAAGGCCGACCGCGCCACGCAGATCTCGCCCTACGACCCCAAGATCCGGGAGTTCGCGGCCACGGTGGCGCTGGTGCGCAAGGACTACGCCGCGGCCGAACGGCACATCCGCTCGCTCATGATGCTCGAGCCCGACGTGGAGCAGCACAAAAAGCGGCTCGAAGCGCTGAAGAAACTGACCGCGGACGCACCGGCGAAGTAGCCGTCACGCGTGGGTCGAATCGTCGAGCGAGGTGCGTTCGGCCGGCCACCCCGAGACCCGCTCGAACCACGCCTGGATCTCGCGCGTGATTTCCGCCGGCGCCAGATTCCGCTCGGCAAAGTCCATCACGGGGCCGAATGTCAACTCCGCCCGCCCGGGTCGCCACAGGCTCGCCCACGCCGGATCAACCTGCGGAGTGCCCCGAATCCAAACCGGCAGAACCGGTGCGTGCGTCCGGGCGATCATGAAACCCACGCCCTCGTGGAATCGTCGAAACCGGTTGGCCGGCCGTTCCAAGCCCCCTTCCGGGAACACGCCCAGCACCCCGCCGCGTTCAAGGTGACGAACCGCTTCACGCGTCCCGGCCATGTCCCGCCCGCGGCGATTCACCGCCACGATCTCCGCCCACTCCCAGAACCCCCGAAACCGATCGAGCATCATGTCCAGACCCATCATCCAGCGGACGAAAAAGGGCACGGCCGCCGCCACCAGCAGCGGGTCGATCCCGGCGGTGTGGTTGCACACCACCACAAGAGTCCCCGGGTGCGCGTCCCGCGGGATGTTCTCGGCGCCCGTCACCCTGAGGCGATGGAAGATGCGGCAGTACAGGATGTTGAGGTACCAGACCGCCCCCGAGAAACCATCGCCGCGCGGGTTGTTCTCCAACAGGCGGCAGGCGCCGGCCCAGGCGAGCCAAAGCGCAGAAGGGATGATCCAGGTCGAAGCGGTCATTGGGGAGGGGTGCATGTTAGCGGTTGCTCGCCGAAAGTCACGGCAATGACCACCCCGGTTCGGTTCCGGTCAGGGGCACCCCTAGAGTCATGAGTGAGCGATCTCTGGGCGCAAAAGCGAGCGGACGTGGTGCGGAGCGTGGAGCCGTTGGCTGTCCGCATGCGCCCGCGGTCTCTCGACGAGTTCTCGGGCCAGGAGCACATTCTGGGCTCCGGCAAGTTGCTCAGGCGGATGCTGGAGGCGGATGCGATCACGAGCCTGATCCTGCATGGGCCGCCGGGCACGGGAAAGACCACGCTTGCGGAAGTGATTGCGAGGTACACCAAGCGGCAGTTTGTGCGCGAGAACGCGGCCAGCGTCGGCGTGAAGCGGATCCGCGAGATCGTGGACGAGGCCGCGAACCGGCTGAGTTTGGAGCGGCGACGGACGATCCTGTTCCTGGACGAAATCCACCGCTTCACGCGCGCCCAGCAGGATGTGCTGCTGGCGGACGTCGAAAAGGGGCTGATCACGCTGATCGGAGCGACCACCGAGAACCCGCTGTTCGCGGTGAACTCGGCGCTGGTGAGCCGGAGCACGCTGTTCCGGCTGGAGCCGCTGAGCGAGCCGGCCGTCATCGGCGTGCTGCGGAGGGCAGTTTCCGACCCGGACCGTGGGTACGGAAAGTTGAGTTTGACCGTCACCGACGATGCACTGGCGGTGTGGGCGGCGAAGTGCGACGGAGACGCGCGCCGGGCGCTGGGGGCCCTCGAGGTCGCGGTGCTAAGCGCGAGCAGGGCGGGCCCCGAACTCGTCATCGACCGCAAGACCGCCGAGGACAGCATTCAGCAGAAGGCCGTGGTCTATGACGGAACCGGGGACGAGCACTACGATGTGATCTCGGCGTTCATCAAGAGCGTGCGCGGGTCGGACCCGGACGCGGCGGTGTACTGGCTGGCGCGGATGCTGGACGCCGGGGAAGACCCGCGGTTTATCGCGAGGCGGCTGGCGATCCTGGCGAGCGAGGACATCGGAAACGCGGACCCGCGCGGGATCATGGTGGCGGCGGCGTGCTGGGAACTGGTTGAGCGGATCGGGATGCCGGAAGGCCGGATCACGCTGGCGCAGTGCACAACGTACCTGGCGCTGGCGCCCAAGAGCAACGCAAGTTACATGGCGATCGAGGAAGCGATGGGAGATGTTCGGGAAGGCAGGACCGTCCCCGTGCCGGTGTACATCAAGGACGGAAACGTGAGGAAGGCCTCGGCGATGAGCGCGGGGGGCGAGCAGGGGCCCGGGCGCGGCGGGGAGTACGAGTACAGCCACGAAAGCCCCGACGGACTGGGCCGTCAGGATTATCTCGGCGTTGAAAAGGCGTACTACCGCCCCACGGATCGGGGGGCAGAGAAGGCGATGGGAGAAGTGCTCGAACGGGCGAGGAAGGCGAGGGGGAAAGGCTGACTGCAGAAGGCGGAATGAAGGCTCCGTTCACGACGGATCATTCTGCATTCCTCGTTGGGTTCCTTCCGATAATTCCGTTTCTGGGGGTCGCTTATGGTGTTGTCCATGGAGAGCCTGCGACAGGCGAAGGCCGCGTTGCGCGAGCGGATGCGGGGCGTGATCCGTGCGATAACGCCGGAGCGATGGGCCGCGGCTTCGTCGGAGGTGTGCGCGCACATTCTGGAGATGCCGGAGTATCGCGACGCGCGGGTGGTGATGATGTATCACCCGACCTCGCGTGAGATCAACCTCCGCGGGGTCGCGGAGGCGTGCGAGCGGACGGGGCGAACGGTGTGCATGCCGCGGGTGATCTGGGCGACGATGGAACTGCAGCCGGCCCGGATGGTGAAATGGGGGGAAGGGTTGACGGAGCCGAGGAACGGGATTCGCGAGCCGCTGCCGGAGGCGGCGCTGCTCCCGGCGTCGCAGATCGACCTTGTGGTCGTGCCCGGGGTGTCATTTGATCCCCGGGGCGGGCGGTTGGGGAGAGGGGCCGGCTTCTATGATCGGTTTTTGAGCACCACCCGCGCCCGCAAGATCGGCGTATGCCTCGATGAGCAGATCGTGGACGACGTTCCGATGGGCGAGGGGGATGTGCGGTTGGATGTCGTTGTGACGCCCATGCGCGAGTTCCGGCGCGGGGGTTGAGAGAACGAGCGTCCGTGGAACGGGCGCGCTAACCAGGGAAGGTGATTGATGGCGCTTCCTTCGCAGACTGAGCGTTCGATGCACGGCGGCCGCGTCACGACTTCGCGGCCCGGCCGCGGGATCAACCGTCCGATCGCGGTGACGGTGCTGATCCTCCTCGCGGCGGGCGGCGCCTACGCGCTGTACTCGATGATCCCATCGGGCGCGGTTTCGCCGAGCGGGGCGGAAGGGGCGTCGAACTCATCGAATACCCCGCCGACCTCCCCGATCGCCTCCAACCCGCCGCGGCCGAAGTCGTTGCTTGACCCGCTGCCGCGCTCGCCGGCCGCCGAGACACCCAGGACCGGTACGCCCTCCCCGACCGGAACGACCACGGGCGGCACGCCGACCCCGGCTTCGCCAATCGTGACCCCGCCACAGACGCCTTCGGGCGTCGCCGGTGTGAACGACCAGACCAAGCCCGGCCCGGTGGATGTGACGAGTCCCAATCTCCAACCGCCGTCAACAGCCCAGGGCGCGGGCTCTCCCGGCGGACCGTCCGAGCCCTTGAACTCGGTGGCGTCCACGGTTTCGGTGCGGACTTTGATGGAGGCCGGCGAACAGGCGTTCGCGGCCGGGCGGCTGGTGGAGGCGCGGGTGAACTTCAGCCGCGCCTATTTGGATAAGGACTGCGGCCCGGCCGACCAGGACAGCCTCCGCGAGAAGTTGACCGCGATCAACCGCGATCTGGTGTTCAGCCCGAAAGTGACTCCCGGAGACCCGCTGGTCGAGTCGTACACGGTGCAGGCGGGTGACGTGCTCGACAAGATCAGGAAGCGCCGCGAGTTGACGGTGGAATCGAAGTTCATCGCCCGCATCAACGGCATGGCCAACGCGAATAACCTGAAGGTCGGCCAGAAACTCAAACTCGTGCGAGGGCCCTTCCACGCGGTCGTGCACAAGAACGAGTTCCGGATGGATGTCTTCGCCGGATCTCCCGACGAGCCGGAGACCTGGACCTACATCCGCTCGTTCGCGGTGGGCCTGGGTGAAGAAAAGTCCGGGACGCCCTCGGGCACCTTCCGCATCCGCAACAAGATGGCCAACCCCGCGTGGCGCAACCCCAAGACCGGCGAGAGTTTTGGCGCCGAGGACCCCAAGAACCCCATCGGCGAGTACTGGCTGGGGTGGGAGGGCGTCGGGGACGCAAAGGTCTACACGGGCTTCGGGCTCCACGGCACGATCGATCCGTCCAGCATCGGGCAGGCAAAGTCCATGGGATGCGTGCGGCTGGGTCCGGACGATATCGCGATGGTGTTCGAGATGATGTCCGAGCAGGTGAGCGTCGTGAAGGTCACGCCGTAACCGAGGCCCTGGTATCCGGCAAGAGAAACCACGCGAGGCCCGCTATCAAAAGCAAGTTCCGCGCTACACCAAAGACGCCCTCGTCTCTTGCGGAGCGAAAGAGCTTCATCATGCCGAAGCAGCCGCAATCCGGTGGATTACCCAATGCAAGGAAGGCGAGCAAGACGAGGCAGAACGTTGAGAGCAGTCCGATCGCGAGTACTTGAACACGTCTGCTCGGCGCGAGCAGCAGCGCGGCGCCTATTCCGGCTTCCGCGAACACAAGCCCAATGAGCGTCGGCAGTGCAAGTCCACCCTGAAGTCCCAGCCTGGCGAGAGACACGCCGATGTGATCCGGGGAAAGCGCCTTTAGAGCGGCACTGAGAAGCAGAACGCCTGCGGGAAGCCAAAGCCCGAATACGCGAGCACGCATCGTTCCTCACTTGCCCCCGCCGGCCTGCGCGGCGCGGGAGTACGCGATTGCTGCATAACGCTCTGCGGCCTCTCTTACGGTCTGCTCGGCGAGTAAACGACCGAGAAAGCGTTCTTCGGTAGGCCCGAGTTGCGAAGTCGGATGATCCCTTATCACAAGCAGTACGCTGGCGCTGTACACTCGCACCCAGTGGTCCGGATGCGAATGAAACTTGCCGGCCAATCGTGTCAGTTGGCCTTGAAGTTCGGGATATGGCCCGCCGTCTACCCAAGCATCGGTGAGGGTCATCAGGCTTTGCATGACCTGAGTGGTATCCACACCGGCTTGGGATTCCGCCAAGTCGCGGGGCACTCCGGCGCGCTCTAACGCATCGATGAATGGGGCCAGATCGCGGGTCCTGAGCGTTGGTTGCTCCGACGCCCAGAGCGCCGCGATCGCAAACTCGCGGTGCGAAGCGTCCGTCATCCGGTCCGCAACGTCCTTTGCCTGTGGGGATAGCGCTGCGTATCGACTCGGCGTTTCGCCGTAATGGAGGACCGCAGAACTCTCACCCCCGGCGGACTGAAACCTGCGACCGCCGTGCCAACGAAAATAGCACAACGTTGCGAGCCCCGTGCTGACAACCCCAACGAGCATCCAGCCAACCGCTCGCCTGCTCATGGGCAGGCCGGACAGTTGGAGGGCGATTGGGACGCATCGAGCAAACACTGCGTCAGCTGCGGCTTGGTGGCGGGTGGGTCCCACGGGGCATTGCAGCACGCCGTATAGCGGACCTTGCATTCCTCAACGCCGCACCCAGTAATATTTGGAACAGTGCGCCCGCACGCATCAACCCATGCATACGCGGCAATCGTCAAACCCATCAACCCAACGCCGGCGGCCGCGGTCTGTCGAGACGTGAGGTGTCGCATGGGTTAGTAATCTCCTTCAGAGTCCACGAAACTCGCAACCACAAGATGCCCGACACCATAGACTACGGGGGGGGTCAAGGTCAAGGCGGCGTCGAGGTCAGGGGAACTGGTGGCATGAAAAGCCGTTGTCGAAAAGCGTTTACGCTGGTCGAAGCGATCGTCGTCGTGGTGATCATTGCGATCCTGATCGCCTTAATCGTCGGCGGGTTGCGGGGCAGTCGGCGGAGCGCACGGACATTGAAGTGCCTCGTGAATGCGAGATCCTGCACGGGGGCTATTGCGACTTATCAGGCTGACTTCAAGGACTGCTTTCCATACTTTGCGCAACCAGTCACGGGCCCCGGAGCATTTCGAAATGGAAGCTATGACTTGGAGTACCTGCTTCAAGTGCTGCATTGGCCGATCGCTTTGCGGGGGTATTCCAACGGGCAGGAGATCGATCAGACACATCTGTGCCCCAGCAGTCCGCTGGCTCGAGAGGCCTTCGGGGCCGGTCGGTACCTGGAGATCGTCGCGGGAAACGGGCCCGGGTACGTCTTTCCATCGGACTACTGGCTGTCGTACGCAACAATCACGGATCCTCGCCTGTGGTCGGCTGATGGCGACGTTCTCGACGTTGATGAGTTTCGCCCCGTAAGAGGAACTGAGGTGGCGTTTCCATCGTCGAAGGGGCTCATGGTTGAACCGAGAGCATACCACCTCGACGGGCCAAACCCCGACGGCAATGCGCAGTCGATCTCAATGTTTTACGTAGAGGGGCGTACGAAGGCCTTTACGGTGTCGTTCTGCGATGGTCATACGGCCACAACGCCGTTCGCGAGTCTATCGCCGGGCGTGGCGCCGCTGAATTTCAATCCCGCCGGCGCGGTCCCGGTGCTGGCAACCCCCGGCGGCGTACTGGGGCGGGATGCGCCGTAGGAGCGTGGCATCGAGCACGCGGCGGGGTCCTGATCGAAGTTGCAACCGCCTAAAGAGGCGTTTCCTTGTTCAGCCGACCAGTTCATCGTCGGGGAGTTCAGATACGTCGTGCTTCCATCGCGCGGCTTCGAAGACGGCGCGGGCGAGTTCGAGAGGCCGCGGCGTCCACGAGCCCAGGTCGACCAGGCACTCAGCGCCGGAAGCGTCCTTGAGGCGGAGTTGCCTGCCGACAAGATTGAGCAGCACCGAATGGGCGCGAAGGTCGAACGTGCGGATCGCGGGCTTTCCGGATCCGAGAAGCCCGAACGACAGCACGTCCAGCCGACCGGGCGAGACACGGAGGTAGGTGGGCCAGAGGAAGGCGAGCGGGGCCGCGGCGAAGCCGAAGCAGGCCCACGCCTCCCACGCCTGCAGCGTCCGATCGGAGAAGACGGTGGTGTTTTTCTTGACGTACCAGAGCACGAGCATCGCGAGGACGGACGCGGCGATCCAGACGATGACGGTGGCGTGCTTCTTCCCGCGGAGCGCAAAGAGCACGGGTGTCACGACCGGCTCGAACGGATCGTCGCGGAGCGGCCCGACGGCGTTGGCCTGGTCGCGATTCGCGACGAGCAGGAGGCGGGGGCGTTCGCCGGAGTCTTCGGCGGGGTGAACGGGGGCGTCCTTCGGCGCCTTGGGGATTCGGGCGCGGATCACGTAGTGAATGAAGACCGGCACGGTCAGCACGCCCATGAACGCCAGTCCGTACGCGGCGTTCACTCCGAAAACGCGCGCCAGCGCGTTCCCCACCGTGAGCACGAGGAGTATCGCGATGCCGATGAGGAAGATCGGCGGCGGACGGAAGACACGGATGGCCGCGTCCGGGCAGCGCTGCACCGGCGTCTTTTTGGACGCAAGCACCACGAAGACATCGCGGACCGGGTCATCGCCCCGGCAGGGCGGGAGGACGTCCGGGCGCACGGAGGGGGTGGGAGTTGTCGGCAGAGAGGTCACAGTGCGGAGGGTATGTACGGCGGCCGGATCGCCTGATTTGTTCGCATTTAGAAAGGAATTTTTACGGGTCGAATCCGCGCCGGGTTTTTGGCAGCAGGAAAGGGCCGCAATCCTCGCGTGAAATGCGCGTACGGCGGGGTGTTCGGGGCGGATGCGGGTTCGGTGCGGTGTTGAGTCTGAGCCTAGTTTGTCGATGAATACTGGCTCGTTCGCGCGTGCAATCAGCGGCATCCGGACCTATACTTGGGCACTGGAATTCGCGGATAACCGATCTGCGAACATTTTCCGAGAATGGCCTCAGAGCGCGAGTGCACTCCCTAACCGATTGAGGAGCCGATGACACAAGCCGATACCGCACCGAGAATGACGCCCGAGAACGCCGCGAACGGCACGGTGAAGGGCGAGTATGGCGCGGAGCAGATCCAGGTTCTGGAAGGTCTCGAAGCGGTCCGCAAGCGGCCGGGGATGTACATCGGCGGGACGGGGCTGAACGCGCTGCACCACCTCGTATACGAAGTCGTGGACAACTCGATCGACGAGGCGATGGCCGGCCATGCCACCTTCGTGCAGGTGACGGTGGAAGCCGACGGGTCGTGCAGCGTGGTGGATGACGGCCGGGGCATTCCCGTGGAGTTGATGAAGCACGACGACCCGAACCTGAACGGCAGGCCGGCGATCGAGGTGGTGCTGACGAAACTGCACGCCGGCGGAAAGTTCCAGCAGGAGGGTTCGGCGTACAAGGTGTCGGGCGGGCTGCACGGCGTGGGCGTGTCGTGCGTGAACGCGCTCTCCGAGTATCTCGACTGCGAGGTGTACCGCGAAGGCAAGGTGTACTCGATCGGGTTCGAGCGCGGGCGGGTGACTTCGCCGCTCAAGACGGTCGGCGACATTCCGGCCTCCGCCAGGCGCACGCGGGGGACGACGGTGACGTTTCGTCCCGACCCGGAGATCTTTCCCGAGACGGCCTTCGACTTCGCCATCCTCGCGGCGAGGCTGCGCGAGTTGTCGTTCCTCAATCCCGGCGTGACGCTGATGCTGACCGACGAGCGTGTCGGACCCGACGGCAAGGTCCGCAGCGAGACGTACCACGCCAAGAGCGGTCTGCTGGAGTACGTGGAGCACCTGATGACGGGCAAAACGCCCGTTGCCGAGCCTGTGTTCGTGAAGAAGGACGACTCGGCGAACACGTTCGCGTGCGAGGTGGCCCTGCAGTACCACGATGGGTACAACGAGTCGGTCCTCTCGTTCGCAAACAACATCAATAACGTGGACGGCGGCACTCACGCGCAGGGGTTCAAGATCGCGCTCACGCGCGTGCTCAACGCCTACGCGAAAAAGGCGGGGATCATCAAGGAAAAAGACCCGGTGCCCACCGGCGACGACCTGCGCGAGGGCCTGATCGCGATCGTCTCCGTGAAACTGCCCAGCCCGACGTTCAACAACCAGCCGAAGGAAAAACTGCTCAACCCGGAGATCGAGACGTTCGTAGCCGCGGCGGTTCAAGAGGGCCTGGACACCTGGCTCGAAGAGCACCCCGGCGAAGCCAAGCGGCTGTGCCTGAAGGGGATCGTGGCGGCGCAGGCGCGGGAGGCGGCGCGGAAGGCGCGCGAGTTGACGCGACGGAAGAGCGCCCTCGACAGCGGGAGCATGCCGCACAAACTCCGCGACTGCAAAACCCGGAACGTGGACGAGAGCGAACTATTCATCGTCGAGGGTGACTCGGCCGGTGGAAGCGCCACGCAAGGGCGCAACGTCGAGACCCAGGCGATCCTGCCGCTCAAGGGCAAGATCCTGAACGTCGAGAAGGCCCGCATCGACCGGATGCTCGACAGCGAAGAGATCCGCACCCTGATCGGGGCGCTGCGGGTGGGCATCGGCAACGAACTGGACCTCTCCAAGTTGCGGTACGGCAAGATCATCATCATGACCGACGCCGACGTGGACGGAAGCCACATTCGCACGCTGCTGCTTACGTTCTTCTTCCGGCAGATGCCCGACCTGATCCGGCGGGGGCACGTGTACATCGCCCAGCCTCCGCTGTACCAGTTGGCCAAGGGGCACGGAAAGTCGAAGAAGTGCACCTACGTGCTCAACGACAAGGTGCTCGACGACGCGTTGATGGACATGGGCCTGGACGGCGCCGCCCTGGTCGTGCGAGAGGTGGTGTCACGGGGCGAGGCCGCGTGGGACCTGCGCGAGTCGCGCCGGCTCGAGGGCACGGCGCTGCGGCGGGTGTTGTTCCTGCTCCGGCGTGTGAAGGACCTGGTCGAGATCGCGGAACGGCGCGGCGTGAGATTCGCGGACCTGCTCCGGGTTCGCACCAAGGACCCGGCCGGCAAGAGCCGCCTGCCCTCGCATCGGATCGCGTGGCGCGGCGGGGAGGATTACGCGTGGTCGGAGGCGCAGGCGTTAGAGGTGATCGCCGCCCGGAGACTTCGGCTGGCCGACCGTTCCGGCGAGGCCGAGGCCGCGACGAACGGGCACGCCGACGAGGCGGTGATCCGCGAACTGCACGAGAATCGCGAGTTGGAACGGCTCTTCGTGGAGTTGGGGTCGCTGGGCATCCCCGTGGACGCTGAAACGTGGGCGGGAGCGCAGCGCGAGGCGGTAACCGGCGAGAAGGTGCCCGCCAAGTTCGCGTGGGTCATGGAAAAGGTCGCGGCGTCAACGCCGGCGCCCGCCGAGCCCTCGGAAGATGGCGACGAGGCCGAGGGCGGTGCGACCAAGCGGGATTCGGTGTCGAAGGAACTCGAGTGCCCCAACCTGCCCTCGATCCTGGAAGGGCTGCGAGAGATCGGGCGGCGCGGGATGGAAGTAAAGCGGTTCAAGGGCCTGGGCGAGATGGACGCCGAGCAACTGTGGGAAACCACTATGGACCCGTCGCGTCGCACGCTGCTGAGGGTCAACTGGGATCTGGGCTCCAACGCCGGCGCACTTTTCTCGATTTTGATGGGTGAGGAAGTGGAGCCGCGCCGCAAGTTCATCGAGGATCACGCGCTGGAAGTGAAGAACCTGGACGTGTGACCGGTGCCCCCGTATTTGGCGCTGATCGGCGATTGTGGACAAGTTCAACCCCTCACCGATCCGCATAGCCGGACCGACGGGTCGAATGCCGGGGCGTTCCCTTGGTGTCGGAGTCATGTCCAGCCGACTAAGGGGCAACACGAGGAACACCCCTTGGACATGCGACCCAACAGTTCGGCGAAGGTGCAGTCAGCCGACCGGCCGAACACGCTGGGCCTCGGTCCCCGGGAGTTGGCGGCCTTACTGGACTTGCTCGACCAGCGGGACGGGCAAAGGCCCAATGCAAGGCGTGAGTTTTCGAGGTGGGCGTACCGGCACGCCGGAATCAACGTGCACTTGACGCATCCCGGCGGATCGACGACGACCCAGCGGCTCGCGGGCCGGAATGTCTCGCGGGGCGGGGTGGCGCTGCTGCATAGCGGGTTCGTGCACCCGGGAACCAAGTGCCGCGTTGAGATGATCCGGCGCGACGGGACGCTGAAGGACGTGGCGGGAGAGGTCGCGCGCTGCCAGCACCGTCGGGGAATGCTGCACGAACTTGGTATCCGGTTCGAGAAGCAGATCAACCTCCGCGAGTTTGTGCCGCCCGTGGGGAACACGCCGCTCTACTCGATCGAGCGCATCTGCCCGGAGAGACTGCAGGGACGCGTGCTGCACGCCGAGGACAGCACCCTCGAAACCCGGATCGTCGCCCATTATCTCCGCGATACCTGCGTGAAACTCGTGACCGTTGGTCGTGGCGATCACGCGATCACAACGGCGGCGGAGGGGTTTGATCTCGTCCTCGTGAACTTCGCGCTGCCGGACATGACCGGGGCGCAGTTGATCAAGGAACTGCGGGCCAAGGGCGAGACGGTCCCGGCGCTTATTCTGACCGCGGACCCCGTCGCGTCAATGAACGAGAACCTGTGGGAAGTCCACAAGGTGGGCCTGGTCCAGAAGCCGTACACGCAAGAGCAGTTGCTGCGCGCGATGGGCGAGCGGCTCCTCATCGACGATCGAACGGAGAAGAGCGCGGCCGTCACGGAAATGGCCAGGGGCGCCGCCGATCTGCTGGAGGGCTTCGCGGATCAACTCGAGTCCGCCCTGGCAAAGGACGACCTCTCCCGCGCCATCGACATCGCCGCGCGGCTGCAAGGCAACGCGACCGCCTTGGGCCTCTCGCACGTCGCCGCGGCGGCCGAGGTGGCCCATGGGCTGCTCCCGACGCTTTCATCGCTGCGCCAGGAGCCTCGCCTGCTCCAGGAACTCGCGAGCGCATGCCGGCGTGCCGCGGCGTAGCGGTTATCGGTATCGCCGCCGACCGCGGGCCGC
This sequence comes from Phycisphaerales bacterium, assembly GCA_905339235.1. GTDB lineage: Bacteria > Planctomycetota > Phycisphaerae > Phycisphaerales > UBA1924 > RI-211. The sequence goes on along the minus strand of CAJPFG010000020.1, from coordinate 44,974 downwards.
CGTGGTCTTGCGAAGTTCAGCGGGTGTCGATGCAGGCGGCGGGACGTCGGTCCGAAGACTATTGGGGAGTGGCATGGCTGGTTGACCTGCCGGGGGATCGGAAACGCCGCATGCAGTCGAGAAGCACCGTTCAATCCGTGAGGATTCAATCCGCGGAGCGTCCCAACACGCTGGGGCTTGGGCCGCGCGAACTCCAGGCATTGCTCGATTTTCTGGACTCGACGGACGCGCCCGGAAAAGTGAGGCGCGAGTTCCGCCGGTGGCCGTTCCGGCAGACCGGCGTGAACGTGCAGTTCACCCATCCGGGCGGATCGACCACCAAGTTGCGATTGGCCGGGCGGAACCTGTCGCGCGGCGGGATCTCGCTGCTCCACAACGGGTTCGTGCACACGGGGACTCGGTGCGAGATCGAACTCCCGCGGCGTGAAGGCGGGCCGTTGGCCGCGCCCTGCAGCGTGACGCGCTGCCAGCATCGTCGCGGGATGTTGCACGAGATCGGATTCAAGTTCGACAAGCCTGTGAACCTGAAGGAGTTCCTCAAGCCCGAGGGCGGCGCGGAACTGAGCAGTTTCGAGAACGCGGCCCCGCAGAAGTTACAAGGCAGAATCCTCCATGTCGAGGACAACGCGCTGGATGTCCGCATCGTGGCGCACTACCTGCGGGAAACGAACCTGAAGATCCTCACCGCGGGCAACCGGGCGGAGGCCATCACGGCCGCGGCGGGCCAGATAGATCTGCTCCTCGTCGGCTACAACCTCCCGGACTCGAAGGGTACCGAACTGGTCAAGGAACTGCGGGGCCGGGGCGTGACCGCGCACGCGCTGATCGTCACCGCCGATCCGGCGGCGTCGATGGGCGAAGGGCTCTGGGAGATTCCCGCCACCGGCCTGATCCGAAAGCCCTTCACGCAGGAGCAACTGCTCTGCGCGCTGTGCGAGCGGCTGTTGATCACCGATGGCGGCGACGGGGCCGGGCACGCGGCCGAGATGCTGCGAGCCTCGGCGGGCCAACTGCGAGTCTTCGCGGACGAACTGGACGGCGCGCTGAGGACCAACGACCTGGCGAAAGCCAAGGATGTGACCGAAAAACTGCACGGGAGCGCCGCGTCGCTGGGGTTGAAGGCCCTTCAAACGGCGGCGGATGCGGCGCACATTCTCCTGCCGGGCCTCGAGGCCCTGTCGGAGAATCCGCGGGTGGTGACGGACCTCGCGGCGGCGTGCCGGCAGGCCGCCGCCTAGTCGTCGAACGACACGCGAACTTCAAGCCTCGCGACGCAAGGGTGGCCAACGGGACTCGAACCCGCAACCCCCGGGATCACAACCCGGTGCTCTAACCGATTGAGCTATGGCCACCATCGAAATCCACGGCCTGCTTCGCCGGGTCGGGATAATAGGGAAGGGGTTGCACGACCGTCCATGACATTCCCGCGAAGACGGGCGTGACGCGGGGCACGGTTGCAAGTGGACTTTTCGGCCACTAACCTTATCCCCCGGCGGATTGCCGTTGGGGGAATCTGGAGTGCCCGATGAGCCAAGCCCTTGACCGTTTTGACGTTTCTTCCAAGCGAGTCTTCAAGAACCTCTCGTCGGCGGAACTGGTGGAGCGGGCGCTGCAGGCGGGCGAAGGGCAGTTGGCCTCGAACGGCGCGGTGGTGTGCCTTACGGGCGACCGCACGGGCCGCTCTCCGAAAGACAAGCACCTGGAGGATGTGCCCGCGATCCACCCGAAGATCTGGTGGGGCAAGGTGAACACGCCGGTGACGCCCGCGCAGTTCGACGCGGCCCTGGAGATCGCGGTGAACCACCTGAACTCGCGCCCGCAGGCGTACGTCTTCGAGGGCTACGCGGGCGCGGACCCCAAGTACCGGCTGGGCGTGCAGGTCGTGACCGAGCAGGCGTGGCACTCGCTGTTCGCGAGCACGCTGTTCATCCGCCAGGGCACGAAGGCCGCGGGAACGCCCGTGCCGTTCAAGAAGGACTGGACGATCATCAACGCGGGCCGCCGTCGCCTGACGGCCGATGAGCAGGCGAAGATGGGCTACAAGGCCCCGGTCCTGATCGCTCAGAGCCTGAGCCGCAAGATCGTAGTGATCCTCGGCACCGAGTACGCGGGCGAGATCAAGAAGAGCATCTTCTACGCGATGAACTACGACATGCCCGAGGTGGGCGTGTTCCCGATGCACTGCTCGTGCAACGTGGACAAGAAGACCGCCGACAACGCGGCCCTGTTCTTCGGGCTTTCGGGCACCGGCAAGACAACTCTCTCCGCCGACCCCAACCGCGCGCTCGTGGGCGACGATGAGCACGGCTGGAGCGACCAGGGGGTCTTTAACTTCGAGGGCGGGTGCTACGCCAAGTGCATCAAACTCAGCAAGGAGGGCGAGCCGCAGATCTGGAACGCCATCCGCTTCGGAAGCGTGCTCGAGAACACGGTGATGGATCCGGCGACGCGGATTCCCGATTATGACTCGGCCAAACTCACCGAGAACACCCGCGTGACCTACCCGGTGGACTTCATCGAGGGCGCGGTCATCCCCAGCGTGTGCGGGCACCCGAAGAACGTGATCTTCCTCACCGCCGACGCGTACGGCGTGATGCCGCCGGTGAGCAAACTGACGCCCGAGCAGGCCATGTACTACTTCATCAACGGGTACACCAGCAAACTCGCGGGCACGGAGGCGGGAGTCACCGAGCCGCAGCCGAACTTCTCGCCGTGCTTCGGCGGGGTCTTCCTGCCGCGCCCGCCGATCACGTACGCCCAGCAACTCGCCGCCAAGATCAAGCAGCACGGGACCAACGTGTGGCTGCTGAACACCGGATGGACCGGCGGGGCCTACGGCACCGGCCAGCGTTTCAAGTTGTCCTACACCCGCGCGTTCGTCACGGCCATCCTCGACGGATCGCTCGCGAAGGCGGAGTACCAGACCGACCCGGTCTTCGGCCTGCACATCCCCAAGGCGGTGCACGGCGTGCCGAGCGAAGTTCTCATGCCGCGGAACACGTGGAAGGACGGCGCGGCGTACGACGCGCAGGCCGCGAAACTCGCGAAGGGCTTCCGGGACAACGACAAGACCTTCGACATGCCGGAGGCGGTGCGGATGGCTGGGCCGCGGGGGTAGGGCGCGACACTTGGTAACTCTGTTCACGAAGTCTCTGGCTCTCGCGGCCGCCGTCGATCAGTCCTCCAACGTCGATCTCGACGTGACCATGGCGCAGGGGAATCCGAATTCGCCGGGGGAGCCATTCGCGGCTGACCTACCGCTGAATGGACGCTGCCGCCTGCCGCCGCAACTCCGCCCTGAAGTCCGGATGCGCAATCCCGATCAGCAGATCGGCGCGCTCGCGGAAGGTCTTGCCGTGGAGGTTGACCGCGCCGTACTCGGTGACGACCCAGTGCACGTGGCCGCGCGTGGTCACGACGCCCGCGCCGGGAGTGAGTTCCGCGGCGATGCGCGAGACGGTTCCGCCGGCGGCGGTGGAGGGGAGGCCGATGATGGGCTTTCCGCCCTTCGAGCGGGCGGCGCCGCGGATGAAGTCCATCTGGCCGCCGATGCCCGAGTAGATTTTGTGGCCCAGTGAGTCGGCGCAGACCTGGCCGGTGAGGTCGATCTGGAGGGCGGAGTTGACGGCGACGACCTTGGGGTTTCGGCCGATGGTGGCGGTGTCGTTGGTGCGGTCGGCGCCGTGGAACTCGACCAGGGGGTTGTCGTGCACGAAGTCAAACAACCGGCGCGTTCCTATGACGAAACTCGTGGTGCTGCGCCCCGGGTGAACGGCCTTGTGGCGGTTCGTGATGACCCCGCCCTCGAGAAGCGGCAACATCCCGTCGGAGAACATTTCGGTATGGATACCCAGGTCGTGCTTGTTGCCCAGGCGGGTGAGGACGGCGTCGGGGATGCAGCCGATTCCCAGTTGGAGCGTCGAACCGTCTTCGACGAGATCGGCGATGAGTTCGCCGATGCGGGATTCGACCGGGCCGCAGGGGGTGGGGAGATGCTCGTGCAGCGGCCGGTCGGTGCTGGTGAACGCGTGCAGGCGCCTCAGCGGCACCACCGTGTTCCCCAGCGTGCGCGGCATGCGGGTGTTGATCTCCGCGAGTACCAGCCCGGCCGTGTCCGCGGCGGCTCGCGCGGCGTCTACCGAGGTTCCCAGCGTGCACAGGCCGTTGCGGTCCGGGGGCGAGAGTTGCAGGATCGCCGCGTCCAGCCGGATCGCGCCCGAAGTGAACAGGCTGGGGATGTCGGAGAGGAAGACGGGCATCGCCTCGGCGCGCCCCTCCTGCACGGCTTTGCGCACGTTGGCGCCCACGAACATCGAAACCGACATGAGCCGCCCCACGCACGACGGCGCGACGAACGGCGCCGGCCCCTCCACATGAAGGTGGTACAGCCGCACGTCTCTCAAGTCGGCACGTGCTGCGAGGGCGTCGAGGAGCGGTGTGGGCGCGGCGGCCCCGCCGTGAACGAACACGTTCATGCCGGACCGGATCTGGGAAACAACGTCGGCGGGAGATGAAGAAGTGATCATCGTGCGATACTTTTAGCCGCGCCGAAGGGGACCTTGACGGGTTGTTCGTCATGAATTGCGCCGGAACAGTGGGTGCCGTGGGGCCCTCAGGCCCATGATCCCGGGGATAAGCCTCGGTGAAAACCGGAATAAAAGAGGATACAAAAATCCGGTTTGATTCCGTGCGGACTTCAAATCAGAGCCCCGTTAGGGATGGAAATTCGACCCGCCTTGGTACACTGCAGCCATGGCCCGGCGTGCGTTCACGCTGATTGAGTTGCTTGTGGTCATCGCGATCATGGCGCTGTTGATCGGGGTGCTGTTGCCTGCGCTCGCGGGTGCGAGGCGGACCGCCAAGTCGGCGGCTTGCCTGGCCACGCAGAAGTCGGTCGCGTACGCGTTCGCGTCGTACTACCACGATCACCGCGATCTGGTGGTGCCGTCGTACAACATGACGGGGATCGATACGACCGAGCCGCTCGACGGGTGGGGGCCGATCTTTGACCGCGACGGGTACATGGACGGGGCGCGGCAGACGACGCGAGGTCCGTTCGTGTGCCCCGAGACGCTGGACATCGACGCGTTAGCGACTGGGCAGACGGGGACCGATCCGAAGACTCCCAAGGGCTGGATGGATTGGCCCACGCGGCGGGTGGGCGAGTCCTTTCTGCCCACCGAGATTCCGGAGCGCGGCTTCAACCGGATCGTGCGGGTGTCGTACTGGATGAACGCGCTGAACCCGATCGGCGGGCTCAACTACTTCGAGCAGGATCTGTACTACACGGTGTCGGTGGGGTACGGCCCGACCGCGGACGGCGAATACGCTCGGCAGATGAAGATCTCGGCCTTTGTGCGGCCCTCGCAACTCATCGGCACCGCCGACGGGGTCTACGCCGGGCGTCACCGCGACAACAAGATCGGCACGCCAAACTCGCGGATCGGCTACCGGCATCCGGGCGTGGGCGGGGGGAGCGCGAACGTGGGCTTCTCCGACGCTCACGCCGCGTCCCTCGACGCGTTGCGATTCCCGCGCGGCCTGGGGGGCGACAACGATCCGACGCGGGTGCGGGAAGAAAACCTGTACGGCCGCCCGTCGATCTACGCGGACCCGGAGCGGGCGCTCGCGCGGTGGTAGAGACAGGCCACGGCATGCCGAGCGTCGGTGCGCGCGCGTATCCTGCGCACCATGTCCGATCGCAAACCCTTCGTCGGCGGCAACTGGAAGATGAACACCAACCGGACCACGGGCTCGGACCTGGCCCGTGGGGTCACGGACGGCCTGATCACGGTGGACGGGGTTGACGCGGCGGTTTTTCCGCCATTCCCCTATCTGCTCACGGTTCGGGCGATCCTGAGAGACCGGGGGTCGTCGGTGCGGCTGGGCGCCCAAGACGTGTACCACCAGGGCGAAGGTGCCTTCACCGGCGAGGTTTCGATGAACATGCTCAAGGACTGCGGGACGCAGGTCGTGCTCGTGGGCCATTCCGAGCGGCGTCACGTGATCGGCGAGAAGGACGAGTTCATCAACAAGAAACTCCGCGGCGTTCTCGAGAACGGGCTCGAGGCGATCCTGTGCGTCGGGGAGACCCTCGACGAGCGGACCGCCGGGCACCAGGACATCGTGACCGCCCGGCAGGTCCGGACCGGGCTGGCGGATATCCCCGCGAGCCTGGTGGAACGCCTGATCATCGCCTACGAGCCGGTGTGGGCGATCGGAACCGGAAAAACCGCGACCCCCGAAGACGCCCAGGACGCCCACGCGCAGATCCGAGCGCTCATCAACCGGATGTACGGCAAGGACACCGCCCAGCGTCTGCGGATCATTTACGGCGGTTCGCTCAAGCCGGACATCGCCGCGGATATCTTCTCGCAGAAGGACGTAGACGGCGGGCTGGTCGGGGGCGCATCCCTCAACGCGGCTGACTTCGTCGGTTTGTGCAAGGCAGCGGCGGGCGCGGGACGCGCCAAGCCGTAGGCCTACTTGGCCAGCAGGATCATCGGCCTGCGGAGCACCACCCGATCCTGGATCGGTCCGCTGGGCCCGGCCTCGACCGAGATGCTCAGCCGCGCCCCCGGCGGCACCGAATCGCCCAACGAGACGTTAATGTCGGCGGTCGGATTGCTCGCGTTCAGGTGATACCGCCCGAGTTCATTGCCCGCGATGCCGACCACGAGGTCCAGGTCGCCCCACACCCGCGCGGCCGGGGGCATCTCCGCGGTCATCGCGAAGCGCACCGAACGATCCGGCAGGCTCCATTCCACGCCCATGGGCCCGGGAAACTCGATATCCGCGGCGAACAGCGCCGCGTGCCGGGCTTCTCCCACGATCGGCGGAGGAGACCATCGGCGAGCGGGCGTCTGGGGCATCAAGGTCCAGGGGGCGTCGGCCAGGCCGCGTATGCGAGCGGCGTCGAACAGCACCGCGCGCACGTCGTTGGCGTCGCGCGAGATCGTGGGCGCACCGGACAGGGCGGGAGTAAGCCGGACGCGGCCGTCCACCGAAATCTCCAGGCGATCCGCCGCGATCGTGCTGCCATCGAAGAACCACGCCCAGGCGCCCGACGCGGGAGTGGGGGGGTTGGCGAAGGCGATGCCCACGACCCGGGATCGATCAATCTCGGAGCGCTTGCGGTCCTTTTCCATCGTGATCGTGGGGCCGACTCGCTCCAGGTAGCCGTCGAGCATGTCCCCGTTGAGGAGGAGCACCATATCGGACGAGGTTGCGCGGAGCCGGTCAACGCCCCTCGCCTCGGGGCGCAGGATCATCATCGAAAGGCGGTCCAAAGGGACCTGCACCGGTCCGAGAAGCGAGGATTCCCAAGCCACGGCTTCGGCCTCGTCGGCCAGCGCGCTCGAAGGCACCCCGGGCAGCGCCTGACCGTCGGTGAGCCGCAGCATCGCAGAAGCCTGGGTGATGCTCGCATCGACCGACCCCAGCGGCCGCAACGAAGGGATGATCGCCAGCACTTCCGACCTGGGAATCACCACGCTCTTCCCGCCGGCCTCGCGCCCGCGGATGCTCTCGGGAGTGATCGTGACGCTCTTGAGCGTGCGAGAGCGAAGCGAGGCATCGAGCACGACGCGTGGGACGTCCGGCCGCGCGTCGGGAATCGGATCGAGAAGAACCGGAGATTGGGAGGTCTGCGCCAGGGCCGCGGAGCCGAGGGACGACGCGATGGCCAGGGCGAGCAGGCCGCACCGTCGCGGCCGGACCCGCGCGCAGATCCGCGTAATGCCCTTCACGCATGGCCGAGAATCGTCCACTACTCCTCCTATACGCACCGCGGGACCGCGCGGGTCTACTTCTGAAAGATCGGCAGATATCGCTTTGGCATTTGCAGGATGATGAGGGCCATCGAGGTCCCGTAATCATCTCCCGCGCTCACGTCGGCCCAGGTTCCTTCGGGCTTCTGGCTGGCCATGAGTTCCTTGCGGATCGCGGGCCACCACGCCGCCCAGGTCTCTCCGCCCGCCAGGAAACACGCCTGAACCGCGTAGTAGTGGCCATAGAAATAGTGAATCGCCTGCGACTGCCCCTGTGCGGGCATGGCCTGCTGGCGAAGGTAGGCGATCCCCGAGTCGATCGCGCGGTCCTTGTACACGCCGGCGTACTGGAGGGACGCGACGCCCGCGGCCGAGCGAGGCCAGGCGCTGGGGCCCGCCATCATCTGGTACCTGAACCCTCCGTCGGGGTTCTGACATGCCCGCACGTAGTCCACCGCCTTGTCCACGACATGCTTTGGCACATCCAGCCCGGCATTGCGTGCCGACCGCAGGGCCATGATCTGGCAGATCGTGACGCTGACATCCGCGTCGAACGGCACGGGGTTGTATCGCCAGCCGCCGTCGTCGTTCTGGCTCCCCTCGATCAGCCGGACCGCGCGAAGGAGCGCCTCGTGCAGCCGGTCGCCCTGAGGAGTATCGCCGCCGCCCTGAGTCATTCCGTAGACCTCGCCCAGGAAGAGCGTCGCGAACCCGTGCCCGTACATGGGGCTGTTGGCGTTTGGGGTGGCAATGAGTCCGTTGTCGCTGGTGTTCTTGAGCACGTATTCCAGGCCGCGAGATACCTGCTCGCCGTACTTCCCGCGTCCGGGAAGGTTTCCGTCGGCCATGAGGGCGATGCAGGCCAGGGCGGTCACCGCGACCGTGCGCCCGTACTGCGATTCGCCGAACGAGCCGTCGGGGTTCTGAAGCCGTGCGAGCGCGGCCAAGCCCTTGGTAACCGCCGCGTCCAGTTCGGGGGTGATCTCCCCTTCCATCGGGTTGTTCTCGGCGCCGATCAGCGGCTCGGGCTGGGAGGCCATCGGAGCGATCAGCGCGGCGGGATGGACCGAGCCAACCCACATCTGGGCGCACACCGCCACGCTGGCCAATCCCACGGCGCTCATCGGCGTGCTCCGGGTCGCGGTTCTTCCGCAAGCCGCTTGTAGTACTGCTCGGTCATCTGCTGATAGAGCGAACTGAACCGGTCCGAGCGGCCTTCCGTGAGTGCCTGTCGCACGTGCTCGGGGAGATTGCCCCACGACGCCGATTCGGCCGGGCGGGGGGGAGTGAGCGCCCCGGACTGTTGCCCGACCTGAGGGGTTCCGGCCTGGTTCGACGGTTGCGGGTCGGATTGCTGCTGAGAAGACTGCTTCTGCGCTTGCTGCTGGTCCTGTTGCTGCTGCTGTTGTCTCTGCTTCTGCTTTTTCTGGCCGCCGCGCTGCTGCGCTTCTTCGATCAACTTGTCGAGCCGCTTGAGCGCATCGCTCTGGAGCCGCTGCGTGTCCAGCCCCGTGTCCTTGGCAGAGGCCAGGCGATGGGCCGATTCGTCCATGAGCCCCACGGCCTGGGCGAACTCATCGGTGACTTCCTCGGGCTTCAGGTGCCGGTCCAGTTCTGTCCGGGTGGTGTCAAGGGTCGCGGGCGCGGCCTCGCCGGGCTTCTTCAGCCCCAGGAGTTCATCCAGGTCCGGCTGAGCGTCCGCGGGCGGTGACGCAGGGGCCACGTCCTGGGCCGAGGCCGTGCCGCAAGCCATCAACAACACCAGAATCGCGCACGTTCTCACGGAGGATCCTCCCCGGGGTTCGCGGCCCCCGGTTGTTCTTCGTCCGGCGGGGGCGGCGGGTTCGGCTGCGGCATCTCGTCGGGCGGGCCGACATCCCCCGGTGCGTTGTTGTTCTCGGTGAGTTTTTCGAGCAGTTCCCGGGCACGCGCCGCGAGGTCGCCCTGCAACTGCACGAGCGCCTCGAGTTGCGAAGGCGGGATGCTCGCGCGGTCGGCGTCGAGTTGCCGCGTGAGTTCCGCGGCCTCGTTCTGGATCGCGCGCAGCAGTTTCAGTTCCGCGAGCGGTGGAATCAACGGCGGCTTGTTTCCACCACCGCCTCCGCCGCCCCCACCGTCGCCGCCCTCCTCCTCGCGGAAGTCGTCATTGCGTGGCGGGTCGGTGAGAGCCTGCACGAGGGCCTGGAGCGTGCGGAGCGAGGCCTGCTGGTCGAACCCGACGGACGCGGGCGTCTTGCCTTCGCGAAGGGACGAGGACGCCCTGGCCGTGGAATCGTCCAATCGCCGGTGCGCGTACTGGAACACCAGCGCCTCGTTGAGGTCCTCGGTGCTCGAGCGGAGTTGGGAAAGCGTCTCGCGGAGGGCCAGTTGCTGGTCGCCCAGCGCGCGAGCCTCGCCGCGCTCCTTGCGGGAGAGTTCCTTGCCCAGAAGCGGCGTGGTGTCGGCGTTGATGGCCGCCTGGATCTCCAGAGCCTCGGAATAGGCCTTCTTCAGTTCGGCGCGCTTTCTGGAAGCGTCGCGTTCCGCGGCCTGGTCCTCCAGGCGACGCGCCTCCTCCAGGGAATCACGGAGTCTGGAAAGGCTGAGATTCTCCTGCGTCTGGGCCTCCGGGAACTCGTCGGCGCGTATCGACGTGATGCCGTCGCCCTGCGCCTCGGCGGCGGCGGAAAGAAGGCTGAGCAGTTTGACGGCGCCGCGCACTTCCTCCTGCGCCGTATCCAGGACCCCCAGCGTGTTCTGATTGAGCGAGATCATCCCCGCGTCGAGTTTGTCGGGCACGTTCCCCGCGAGCGCCTCGCCCAGCCGCAGGAGTTCCTGCTCCTGGCGGCGGACCAGTTGCGCGATCGACTCGACCAGGTCCGCGAGCAGGCGCCGGAGCGCCTCGTCGCGACGCTGCTCCACGCGGTCGAGTTCGTCCAGCACGTCCTGGATCGCCTGTTCCGCGTTCTTCTGCAGTTCTTCCGCGGCGGCCGTCTGGTTCTTTTCGATCTGCTCCGCGGCCCGACGCTGGGAATCTCCCAGTTGCTGCTGCTGGGCGCGGTTGGCCGCGGCCTGCATCGAATCGGCCTGGGATGGGTCCCCCTGCCGCATGTGCTGCGCCCGCTGGAGCAGCGCGTCGACGATCGCGTCGGCGCGCCGGGCGACTTCCTGCTGCCGGCCAGCCAGACGCTGGAGATCCTCGGCCTGGGCCTGCGAAAGGCTCTCGGGACGCTGGCCGCGCGTTTCCGCACCCGTCGCCTCGGTCTGGGCGCGCAGTTGGCGCTGCTCAGTCAGCAGTTTTTCGAGTTGCCGACGGACCGCCCATACATCCTGGCCCCGGTCGAGGAGATTCGCCAGGGACGTCAGTTCGTCCTGGACTTCCTTCTGACCGCTCGCCGCTTGTTGGTGAGATTGATCGCGCGACTCCGGCGAGAGGCCCTCCGAGGCCAGCGTGCCGAGTTGGGCCGCGGCCTGATCGGACGCGCGCCCCGCCGCGTTCACGTGCTCCTGCGCGTCGCGGAGCATCCCGGTCAGCGATTCGTCGCGGAGTTGATTCCGCTCGACCCGGCTGGTGAGCCGGCGAAGCACGTCGCCGATGGGCGAGAGCCGCTGGCCGAGGGCGCTCTGGCCGGCGGCCTGGGCTTCCGCGGCGGCGGGGTCGGCCTTCGCCGCCGCCAGCCGCTTCGCGAGACGCTCCTGTTCGCCCTCCAGCCGCTTCGCGGCCTCGCGAACGCCGGTGAGTTCGGCGCGGATCTGCTCCACAAACTCGCTCTCGGCGATGATGCGCAACCGGCGCTTCGATGAGACCGACGGCCCACGCCCGGGGGTCGCCGCGGTCAGCAGGTCCATCGCCTCCGCCGTGAGCCACATCTCGTCTCCCGGCTCCAGCGACAGCGGGGACAAGTCCAATCGTGTTTCCGCGCGGACCACCGTGAGCGCGGCGCGGGTGTTTGCATCGGGAGCGCCCTTGGCGATTTCCGTCAGGTCGTCCGAGGGTTCGGGCGGCGCCCCGATCGACCCGGCGGGAGGCCTGGCCGATTGAGACTTGAGCGTCACCCACGCGAGCGCGATGTCGTCCCGGCCTTCGCCCGCGACGTCCAACACCGCCGTGGGCAGGACCGATTCATCCGAAGAAGGCTCCACCACCGCGACGCTCGCGGATCGGTCTTCGATGGTCTCGAATCGAAGAACCGCGTCTTCCGTCGCGGGGATTCCGAACGAATCCACCAGCCGAATCGGCACGCGAGTGCTGCGGGTGGCCCGGAATGAGATCGACCAGCGCGGCCCGTCGAACGTCGCCGCGAGATCCTCGACGCGATCGAGCCCGGGAAGCACGTGCGCGGCCCATTCGTCGAGTCCCTCGGGCGACTCGGGGACCGGGACGGGCTTGTTGAGCGTGAAGTCGAGACGGACCATCGAGCCGCCGAGAATGGGGCCGAGGATCGAGCGCTCGTCGCGCCCCGTTCCCAGATCGCGCAGGCCCCGGACCACTTCGGAGTCGGCCGCGAGCACGCCGCCCGCGTATTCGGGCGGGCTGACGTCGGCGGTAACGCTCTGCAGGGCGGGCGGGTCCACCAGGAGCACGCGCCACACGTCGGTGGCGTCGTCCGCGGTGTGGAACGCAAACTCAAGGACCACGTTGGCGGGGCGCGGCCCGGTTGCGGGTACCAGCGACGCGGTGTCGAGCAGGCGCTCGTACAACTCGCCCGTGACCGGGAGAGCCCCGCCGGGTGGCTCCACCGTGGCCTGCTTGTTTTGCGAGGTCAGCAGGGCCCTGCGGTTCGGCCCGGCCTGGCCGTCGATAACCAGCCGGTACACCGCCGAGACATCGGCGGTTCCCTCGCGGTGCCCGGTGCGAGCAACCACGGCGCGAAGCGGAAACGGTGTGCCCACGGCGTGCGCGACGGGTTGTACGGCCCCGACGACCTGGGTTCGCTTGGGCCATTGCGCGCCGCTCCACGGGGCCGCGACGCGCGACCACCCGATCCTCGAGAGTGCCGGCGTGGCGAGGCTGAGCGCCAGGATCGGAGCGCCCACCGCTACCAACGCGCCCAGCGTGCGGTACAGCAGGCGCGAATCGAGCAGCGAGGTCCGGCGAGGCAGCCTGCCGAACCGCCGCGCGGCCTCGGAAACAGCGCCCCGCCCCAGGTCGTCCGAGAGCAAGCCGCGGTCAAAGGTCTTTCCCGCGCCAAGTTCGATGCCCGAGGCCAGCATCCCTTCCAGGCCCGCCGCCTTTCCCGCGGGGGATTGCTCGACGCGCAAGGCTACTTCTGTGAGACTCGGTGAGAATCGGGCCGCGGGCAACACCCGCCGATACGCCGTCAGCGCCGCCAGCGACATGCCGAAGGCCCAGAGGATCAGCCGCATCGCCATCGGAAGGCGCAGCCAGTAGTCGAGAAACCCGATGAACAGCGCGGCGGCCAGCAGCGACGCGACGATGAGGCCCAGTCGCTGAAGCACGAGTTGAACTCGCGCCGTGCCGCGCAGCCGGCGCAGCGATGCCACGATCAAATCGACGGAGCGTGACCGCTCGGGCGCCGAAGGCCCCGCCGTGTTCGCAGAACTCGTCTGGTCCGGGCCAATCATGCCCGATCGCTCCTCCTGTCGAAGGGGTTTCGCGCCGCACACCGCCGACTACTGAAATCGGCGAAAGACCACCGTAACCCACGGACAAAACCCATCGACAAGGGAGTTCTCCGCGCGTCCCGCATCAATGTACGCCCAAAACCGGTTGAGGGGTGCGGGCGTGACCGGGGCGTGACATTCTCGGGCCTGCCCGGCCCCGTCCGATCGGGTGGGTGCCTGCTTGGAAAGCGGCTTTCGATTCCCGGCGCTCACGCCAACTTGATCAGCCGCCGACCCATCCACTCCAAAGCCATCAGCAGCATCAGGGCCGCCCAAATGACCGGCTTGTCCCACAAGTCCTCAGTTTCGGGCGCGCCCAAGAGCCGAAGTTGTCTGTTCGGGAGCAGATCGGGTAGGTCGCTCAATCGCTCGGGCGACAGAATCTGCCCTCCGGTCTCCGTTGCGAGAGTCGCGAGATACGGGTGGTTCGTCTGCGGAAGTCGGAGTTCATCGTCCGGCAGCGCCACATCCACGCGCGCCGCAAGGTCAAGCCCGGCCAGCAGCGCATCGGCCGGTTCGATGCGGTACGACCCGGCCTGCGCCGGCACCCAGGTCGCCGAGAACGCACCAGCACTCCCCCCGTCTTCGCTCGGCGATTCGGGACGCAGCACCAGTTCCGTACCGCGGGCCACCAAGCCTTCCGGAATGACATTCACGCGGACCGAGGTCGGCCGGCGCTCGATGAGCGCCTGGTCGATGAGGCGCACGGTCACCTGGATCGGCTGGCCCTCCTGCGCGCGCTCCGGAGACGCGGACAGGATCGCGGGCTTTCCCGACCGGCCGAGGCTCTCGCGCGCGAGCAGTCGGATCAACGGAATCCACAACCTCTCGGGGAGCGTTTCGCCCCGCCCGTATCGGTAGCGCCACGACTCGTCGGTGCCGACGTACGCAACCCGCCCAGCGCCGTACCGCATCGTCATGATGAGCGGGGTCGTCGCGCTCGGCTCGCCTAACGATGGCTGCGCCACGCCCAGCACCTCGGTCGTGGGCTTCAGCGACGCCGGCGGGATGCGCTGCGCCCAGTGGAACTGCGGCCAGCCCAGGTCCGCCGAGGCGAGCGCAGCCGGCCAGGTTGCGTCCGCCCCGTCGCCCAGCCGCATGACGCCGAATCGCGCGGCGGCGGGGCCCGGCTTGAGAAGCACCGGTCCATCCCACGACTGGATGCTCTCCCCGGAATCGGTCGCGAGCGTGAACGGCAGCAAATCGGCCAGCGCAGTCCCGCGCCATGCGTTGGGGGTCGCCGCCGCGCCACCCACCCACAACAGGCCCGCACCGCGTTCGGCGATCAGCGTGCGAATCTGGCGAAGTTGGTCCTCGCTGAACAGCGTGGGACGGACGTCTCCCAGGACGATCACGTCGATCTCGTTCCATTCGACGGCGGTCCGCGGAACGCTCGCCAGCGGCTCGGTGCCCTCCTGGATGTACTTGCGGTCCGCGGCCAGGAGCAGGGTCGAGGATCGGATCGAAGCCTCGCGGACGAGCAGGTTCTTGAGATACCGGTATTCCCAGCGCGGGTAGCCGTCGAAGTACACCGCGCGGATCGGCCGATCCACGACCTCGATCCGGACCGGCGCCGAGTTGTTCTCTCCCGTCAGGTCCGGGGTCTCGGGCACGACGCGCACGCTCCACGCTTCGCGTGCCGCGGCCTCGGGTCGCGAGGTGAGCGTCAACTCCGTGGAGGGGGCGGTTGCTTCGAAGGGTTGATCGTCAAGAACCAGCCCGGTCACCTCGTCCACCAGTTGCACGCGCCCGCGGGTGGGCCCATCGCCGCCCAACCGGTCGATGCGCACGCCCACCGGCACGATGTCGCCGGCGAAGGCCGCGCCGGGCGCATCGACTCGTGCGACCGCGAGATCGACCATGGGCGAGGGGCTTCCCAGCGGCACGACGAAGACCGACGCGCCGCGGGCCTCGAGTTGGCGGATCGTGGCGCGAGACACCGCGTCGGTAGATCGTCCGTCAGAGAGCAGAACGATGCCCGCAAGCGGACGCGCCGCGACCCGCCGCAACGCCTGGTCGAGCGATTGCCCGATCGCCGTTCGCTGCCCGCGGGCCGGACCGAGCACCGGGCCGGTTTCGGGCTCCGCGGCCAGTTCGAACACGCCCGCGTCAAAGCCCAGAAAGAGCAAGCCGCGCGTCTTGGCGATGCTGGCGAACGTGGGACGTGCCGTGTCCAGCGCCTCGCGGAGTTGCGTCTCGCGGGAAGCCCGTGTATCGGCCCGCTTGATGTCGGCGACGGTCATCGACGCGGATCGATCCGCCATCACCAGCACCCAGTCGCGTTCGACGCGTTCACTCTGGCGGGTCAGGCGAGGCTGGCAGAGCAGCAGCGCGATCAGCACGAGCAGCGTGGCGCGGACAATCGCCAGGGCCCAGCGCGCCAGGCGGGGTCCCAGCAGCCGCGAGTAGGTCACTCCCGCGAGCACGAATGCGCCGGCGATCATGAGGGCCCACGCCCACGCGGGGAGGGCCCACCCGAAGGACACCTGCACGTCGGCCGCTCCCGTCGAGAGTTTCTTCAGCCCCAGGATGGCATCCATCCACTCGCTCATGCGGCCTTTCGCACCTCATCCATGGGCGCCGCGCCGGCGCCGTCCTCGGCCTTCGCGTGGCTGAACCATCGTCCCAGAAAAGCCTCGAGCACCGCGAGCGCCAGCGCACCCGCCAGCAGAGGGACGCTGATCGGCGGCAGGTCCGTATCTTCCGCAGCCCCTCCGGCTCCCTGCGGCGCGGCGTCCGTCCCGTCGAGCCAGCGCGGCTCGGGGCCCAGCGGCGCGATCCATCGAGCAACCTCCTCCCGGGGACGCGAGTCGGTGGCGCCGGCCGCGGGATCGGCGTTGATGCACAGCAGGCCCAGCGTCGAACCGCCCCCGCCCCGCACCGCGTACACGCCCGTGCCGCGGATCGGAGGCGCCGGACGGCCCGCCGCGTCGATCCTCGAAGCGTCCGGAGAGTTCGGGTCCGCCGGCGAAGCGTCCTTCACGCGGACCAGATCCGACGCGCCGGTCGGAAGCACCATCGGCACGCCCGCGAGCGCGGTGCGAGCCCCGCCGCCCCGTCCCACCCCCTGGCGAATGAGTTCCTGGATCAGCGGAACCATCAGCGGCTTGGTGGGCAGGTCAGTCCACGCAAGATCGGCCGCGGCCGCCACGAACACAACCGGCCCGCGGGGCCTGCCGCCCTCCCGAGCGCCGGGCGGCGCGACAATCACCAGCGGAGTTCCGTCTTCGAGCGAGAGAAGCGGCTGGAGCGAATCCGCGCGACCCTCCACCGGCAGCACCCGCGAGACCGTGACGGGCTTGATGAGTTCGGTGAGTTCGCCGGACACGAACGACAGCAGGTCCATGTCCGGGCTCGGCGTGCGTTCCATCCCGATGCGTGCTTTCGCGGGCAGGTCGATGGCGCTGCGGGCGATCGTCCAATCCAGGCCCGCGGCGTTCACGAACGAATCCGCCCACAGGTGCGTCTCAACCCCGGGCGGCGCGAACACCAGCACCAGCACGCCGCGCTGCGAGGCGGCCTGCACCGCGGTCCACGCCGCGGCGTCGAGCAGATCCGGATTGGGGATCACGATCGCATCGGCGTCGGCCAGCGCCACGCCGGTGCTCGCGGGGACGTTGGCGCGGGTGGGATCGAACACGCTCAGCCGCAACTCGCCCGCCTGCCCCCGCCGCACGCTGAGATCCGATTCGGGCGAAAGGGAGAGGGCGAGCCAGTCGCCCGGCGAGTAACTGTCGATCGAGCCGTGCCCCGTCGTGACGCCGGTAGCCAGCAGCGCGACCTCCAGCCGGTCTCGAGTGTCCACCGGCCTCCGCAACGTGTTGTCGGCGGCGATCGCGTCGCGGTCGATTTCGGCCTGCGCGATCAGGCGGCCGACGGCCGCGGCCTTGGCCGGCAGTTCGATCGTGACCAGCACACTTCCTTCGCTCTGCCCCGGCGACCACGACAGCACACTCTCGCCGCGTCCCGCGGGATCGGTCGCACCCGTCGAACCCACCCGCACCTGCACCTTCGAGGAGCCCGTCGCGCCTGTGCCCGGGCCGTGCCGGCGAAGCCCGACGCGAAAAGTCGCCGCGGCTCGTCCATTCTCGTCCGCGGCCCCGGTGAGGAGAACCTGCCGGAGCGGTTCGAGCGACACGACCGAGATGTTGTCCAGCGATTCACGGGCCGGCGCCTGCACCAGCAGAGTCACCCGCCCGGGGTCGTGAGACAGGGAGGAGAGCGTGCCGGAAGCGTCCATGGCGCCGGTCCGAAACTCGCTCAGCAGCAGCACGGTGGCCCCAACGGACTCGACCTTGGCCAGGTCCTCGCCGATGCGTGACAGGCCTTCGGAAAGATCAGCGCGGCCCGCCCCGGGCGTCAGGTCCGCGATGATGTTCTTGAGCGCGCCCAACTCCGGCGTCGGCGGCAGGATCACCGCGTCGGGCGGGGCAGCAAGAGTCACCAGCGCGGCGCGGTCGCCCCGCGACGCGTCGAGCCTGTCGAGCGCCGCCAGCGCGTGCTTTCGCGACCGGTCCAGAGAACTCTGGCCGTCCGCGCCCACCGCCGAACTGGTCATGCCGTTGTCGATCAAAATGAACAGCGTCTGCGGCCCGCTCCGGATCGCCGCGCCCAGCGCTCCCAGCACCGGCTTTCCCAGCGCCAATGCGAGCAGGGCCACCAGCAGGCACCGCGAGCCCAGCAGGAGCAACTGCTCGAGGTTCATCCGCCGGCGCTGCCGCCGGTAGGCCTCCAGCAGGAACTTCATGGCGCCCCACTCCACCGGGCGACGCCGCCGGCGCATCAGGATATGAATCAGAATGGGAATCGCAATGCACGCGATTCCGGTCCAGGCGAGGATGGGGTTAAGCAGCGTCATTCCGAGGCGGTGTTCCAATCACTACTACGCGTACTTGCTCCGCTTGATCCTCGCCGTGCGGCGCGCCACGAACGCGGCCAGCGGCGGCCCCAGCCAGTCGTGCGTGCTCAACTTCGCGTAATCAAAGCCCATCCCCAGAATCAGCCGCTCCACCTCGGCACGATGCTTCTCGAACACGTCAAGGTACGCCTTTCGCAGCGAACGAGGATCGACCCGCAGCGCCGCCTCCCCCTCCAGCCCCACGAACGGGGCCGCGTCCGTGAACGCGAACTCTTCCTCCGCCCTGTCGAGCACCTGGAACACGATCACGTCGTGCCCGGCGTGCCTCAGCCGCGCCAACGCTTCCCGGATGTCTTCGATGTCCATGAAAAGATCGCTGGCGATCACCACGATCGACCGGTTGGTGACCTTGCCCAGGACCTGGTCAACCACGCGGGTGAGGCTGGTCGGGCGGCCCCGCTCCGCGGGGTTGATCGGGTGCTGGTTCAGCGCCCCCACGATCTGCCGCCACGTCCCCTGGCTGCTCGAACGCCGCACCTGCGCGCGGATCTCGTCCGCGAACACCACCACGCCCACGCGATCGCGCTGTTGCAGGGTGATGTACGCAATCGCGGCCGCGAGCGCCGTCGCATGGTCGTACTTACTCCAGTGCGCCCGTCCATCGACGCTCCGGGTGCGCCCCTCGCCCGATGCCTCTTCAAAGCTCCGGCTGCCATAGAACATCGATCCCGAGGAGTCCACGAGCACCACCAGGTCCAGGCTGGTCTCCTGCTGGTGCTGCTTGAGGTGCAGTTTGTCGGTGCGGCCGTAGACCTTCCAGTCCAGGTGCCGCAGGTCGTCCCCCGCCACGTACGGCCGGTGCTGGGCGAACTCCACCGACAAGCCTTTGTAAGGCGAACGGTGCTGCCCCGCCGAGAGGCCTTCGACGATCAACTTCGCCCGCAGTTCAAAACTGGCGAGCCGCGCGAGCGTCTGCGGGTGAAGGTACAGCGACGCATCGGCCTCCGGCGGCCGGTCGGTGCCGGATTCTGTCCGGGGATTGGGATCCTCAGGATTCACGCACAGGATGCTATCGGCGGAATCGACCCGGCGAGTTGGCCCCGTTCAGGTTCCCGGAGCGCCCGCCGCGGGCTGCTTCTCGACCGGCGGAGACCACTCGGTCGGCTTGATGTCCTCCTGCATCAGCGCCAGCAGCGCCATGGCCGTTCCGTACGCCGATGATCGCAGGAAGACGCGATCGTTCCACGTCCCGTCCTCATTGCGGGACAGAAACAGAATCTCACGCACCCGCCGCCGATACTCGGCGCGCTCGCTCGCCGAGAGGCGTTCCGCGGCCTGCGCGGCGTACAGGTGCGCGAACATGAAGTAGTACGGCGCGATCGCGTACGGCCCCTCGTGCGTGCCGGGCTTCGCTCGCCGCTGGTCCAGCCACTGCCAGTTCGCGAGAAACGCGTCCACCGACGCTCGCACGTCGCGCTCACGCCCGCGGCCTCCAAGCAGCAGCGTGGTCTCGGCGCTGGTCATCCGCCCGATCGCGCCCGGCGTGCCGTCCGAGCGCCGCGGCGTACGCCCATCGGCGGCCCCACTGTAAATCACCGCCCCGGATGCCGCCCTGGCTTTTTCCAGCACATCCAGCCCGCGCGACACAACCTCCGCGTTCACACCCAACCCCGCGGCTTGCGCGTCAAAGAGCGCCTGCAACGCCCGCACGGTCATGAACGGAGACGGCGCCGCCTTCTGGTCTCGCGCCGCTCGCGCATAGTTCCATCCCCCGGCCTGGGGTATCTCGATCCGCTGAAGCGCGTCGAGATACCACGCCAATGCCAACTCCGCCTCCCCCGCCCGTTCCCCCGGCATGCGCCCCAGCGACTTGAGGCGGCACAGGCACGAGATCGCCTCGATGTACCCCCACCCGCGGACGTCATACCCGCCCGCGTAGTCATCGATGCTCATCGTGGCGTGGTTGCGGTTCTCGCAGATAAATGCCACCGCGCGGTCGATGGCCTGCCGGCGCGGGACATCCTCGTCGTACCCGGGAGCGTTCGCGAGCGCCTGCACCACGATGGCCGTGCCGCCGATTCGGTACCCCATCGGGATCAGGCCCGCCACGCGGTATACGCCCTCATACGGCCATTCCGACCTGGGGTCGCCCTCCTGCATCGCCACCAGCCGTTCGACCCCGGACTTGATCGCCTCCTTCACCAACTCGGGGGTCACCTCCGGGAGTTTGGCGGGCGGCGCGGGTATCGGCCATGGGTTCCGGGGCTGCGGCTGAAACGCTCCCGGGCTGCTTCCGCCCGTGCCGAGCGTACACCCCGGCAGAACGAACGCGAGCACCAGGACGGCGGGCACGAGTACAGGTCGCATGGCACCTCCGAGCCGCAAGCGTACCAGAAAATGCTCGAATCGGTGCCGTTCACGTAACGCCCGGGTGCGGGCCGATCCAATCTGCATGGCTTTGCCGACTCTTGACGTTGGGCCGCGCCTCGCGAGCGTTCCCCCCGTGGTGGGTGGATGCCTCAAGGCGGCGCTGGGGCATCTTGCCGCCGGTCGGGCGGAGAAGGCGGTAGAGGCCATCGCCGCCGCGGCCATCGCGGACATCCAGCAACACCAGCAGACGTTCCTCGCCGGAGCGCCCGAAGCGGCGTTTCTGGGAGACCTGTACCAAGAGGCGTTCAAACTCGCCGGAGTTCGCGGTACGCGGCCGCGTACCCGGCCCGCCGCCCCGCTCTCCCCTCGACGGGTTGTCTACGTGCTCTCTTCGGTAGTCGAAGGGCAGGCGGCCAGCGCCAACGTGCTTCGATTCCTGACACTCCACAACCGCGCCGAGTTCGATCCGGTCATCGTTGTCGTCGAGGAAAACACCCGGCGCGAGCCGCCGCTGACATTCCTGGCCCAGCCCCAGGCCCCGAGCGAGCGCATCGGCGCCGTGACCATCGCGCGGATGCGGGCCGCCGCCCCGGTCCACGTCGTTCCGCCACTCGGTACGTTCGTCGATGGGGTGGAGTTGGCCGCGGAACTCGTCCGCAGTCTCGCTCCCGATCTCGCGGTGTTCGTCGCCAGCCCGGCATGCCCGATCCAGGCCGGGATGGCCTTCGCGAGAGTCGCCCCCTCGCAGGCGGTGATGAACATCGGCGTTCCGCTCGTCCTGCGCGGCGTGGACGCGGTGATCTTCAACAACCCCGCGCGCGAGCGGGACGATGCCGGTTTTCTCGCCACGCGCGGCGTCGCCGTTCACGGCGTCGAGACCAGCGGGGGAGACGCCCGCTCCGGCGTATTCTCCATCCCCCGATCGCGAGAGTCTCTCGGTTTGCCAGGGCAGGCCCGCGTTCTCGCAAGCATCTCCAACGCGATCGCCCGCCGAATGCTCGCCGGAACCTTCGCCCGCGACCTCGCGGCATTCCTCGCGTCTCGCCCGGATATCTGGTGGATGGGTGTCGGTGCGATCTCGAAGGAGGACATCTCACGCGTGCGAGCCGAGTTCGAACGAGCCGGGGGCGGCGTGACGGAGCGATGTGTCTTCTCGGGGCCCGCCGAGGACCCGCGAGAGCACATCAAGTGCGCTGACGTGTTCCTGAATGAGTATCCCGAGGGCGGAGGCAACAGCGTGATCGAGGCGATGGGCTGTGGCGTGCCCGTCGTGGCGATGCGGGCCGGCGACCGGCACGCCGAAAGCATCGGCGCGACGCTTGTCGGCTTGGACGCCATCCCGGCGCCGGACGCCGCCCGGTATTGGGCGCTGGTGGACCACTGGCTCGCCGATGAATCCGCACGCGGCGCCGCCGCGGCCCGGCAGCAGGAGCGTGCTCTCGCCCGGTTTGACTACCCGGTCGTGTGCCGGCAGTACGAGTTGGCGTATCGGGCGTTGATGCGCTCCGGCGCGGCGAACGCCGTTTCGGCGCCCGTACCCTCGTGACGGCGATTTTTCAGTGCCCCCGGCCCGCCGACGGCATCCAATCCAACCCGGTACACTCAATCGGGAGGTGCTCATGGCTTTGGTTCCGAAAATCCTGGCCTTCGCGGGCAGCACCCGCGAGGGGTCGTACAACAAAAAACTCGTCAAAATCGCGGCCCAAGGCGCCCGCACAGCCGGGGCGGAAGTCACCTTTCTCGACCTGCGCGATCTAAACCTGCCTCTCTTCGACGAGGACCTCGAAGCAAAGATCGTCCTGCCCGAGGGTGGCAAGATCCTCAAGAATCTCATGCGCGACCATCACGGGTTCCTGATTTCCTCACCGGAAAACAACTCGTCGGTCTCCGCCGTGCTCAAGAACGCGATCGACTGGGCCAGCCGTCCCGAACCCGGTCAGCCCCCGCTCTCCTGCTTCGTGGGAAAGGTCGCCGGGTTGGTGGCCGCGTCTCCGGGGGTACTCGGCGGCCTCCGCGGCCTCGTGCATCTCCGCATGATCCTCGGCAATATCAGCGTCATCGTCCTGCCCCAGCAGTTCGCACTGGGAAAGGCCCACGAGGCGTTCAACGAAGACGGGTCGCTCAAGGACGCCAAGGCCCGCGACACCGTCGAGGGCATCGGGGCGGCCGTCGCCAAGACTCTCGCCAAACTCGTGGGCTGAAACGACCGGCCCGGGTCCAGCCAGCCGTCCGCGATGGGATCGCAGCCCTATCATCCGTCCCGAAACCTCGGGGTGGTTTTGTTCTGGTTCTGAAAGGGTCTGCATGATTCCCACGCTCGCATTCCAATGGGCGAACTGGATGTTCGCCATCATCACGGTTCTGTTCCTCCTCGTGAGCGTCATGCTCGTGCTGACCGTGCTCATCCAGAAGCCGCAGGGCGGCGGCCTGGCCAGCGCGTTCGGCGGCGGCGGCGCGGGATCGGGCCAGACAGCCTTCGGCGCCAAGACCGGCGACGCCCTGACGGTCTTCACGATCATCGTGTTCGCCGTGTACATCGGCCTGGCGATCTTGCTGAACTACGCGGCGAAGGGGATCATGCAAGGGCCGACCGCCACGCCCGCGACTCAACCGGCCTCCCCGGATTCCGGCCAGCCGACTTCGGACACCTCTGGCACGACGCCGCCCACGACGGGCACGCCCGAGCCGGCGCCCGTGTCGCCCGCACCGGCGACCACTCCGACCGAACCCGGAACCCCGCCGCCCGCGACATCCGAACCGGCGACAGCGCCCCCGGTCAGCCCGTCAACCGAGCCCCCGGCCGCGCCCAAGCGATGAGAAGGAGAGATTCGCGTGGTGCGAAGCATGACCGGGTACGGAGACGCCTCAGCGACGCTCGACGGCGTGCACTACTTCATCGAAGTGCGCACGCTGAACAACAAGTACTTCAAGGCGGCGATCCGGCTCGCCGAGCCGTTTCAGGGCCTTGAGGCGGAGTTCGAATCAAGACTCCGAGAGCAGATCACCCGTGGCACGGTGACGCTGAACGCCCGCTGCACAGACGCGAGCGAGCAGGCGGCTTACGAGATCAACACCAAGGCTCTCGCGCGGTACGTCGAGCAACTCAAGGGCGTGAAACTCGAGGGCGGGGGGACGACCGTCGACCTGTCCGCCCTGCTGGCGCTCCCGGGCGTGTTGCAGCCGCCGGCCAACGAAGAAGACATCCTCGCGAAAGCGCGGTCCGCGTTCATGCCGCTGCTCGACAAGGCCTGCGTCAACTTGCTCGCCATGCGGGCCCGCGAGGGTGCGGTGCTCGCCGATGAACTCCGCTCACAACTCGCCTTCATCTCCGAACGCCTCGCCATCGTCAGCGAGCGGGCGCCGGGGCTTGTCGCCGACTACGAAGCGCGCCTGCGCCAGAGGATCGACGTTCTGGTCCAGGAGGCCGGGCTCAAAGTGGAGCCCGTAGACCTCATCCGTGAGATCGCGTCGTACGCCGAACGCACCGACATCGCCGAAGAGATCAAGCGACTCTCGGCTCACCTCGATCAGTTCCGCGATCTGCTCGCGGCCGCCGCGGGGAAGCCCATCGGCCGAACTCTCGACTTCCTGGCACAGGAGATGCTTCGCGAAGCCAATACCATCGCGAGCAAGAGCCCCGACGCGACCGTCTCCCGGGCCACCGTCGAGATCAAGGGCGCTATCGACCGAATCAAGGAACAGGTGCAAAACCTCGAATAGCCTATACTTATTTTAATGGGCTTGATTCCGAGCCCTCCGCGCGGGAGGATAATCCGAATGGCGACTCGCCCAGTCGTTCAGGCTCTCGCGATCGCAGGCGCGGCCTTGCTTGGCCCCCTGCTCTGTACCGCTCACGACACCCAGCCCGTACCCGAAGGCCGACCCGCCGCTGATGACGGGTTGACTTGGCTCGCTTCCCGGATCGCCGCGATGGATTCCGACGATCTGGCCGTTCGCGAAGCCGCGGCCCGGCAAGTGCGATCCGACGACCGAGTCAATCTCGTGCTTCTGGAGTCCTTCCTCGCCGGCGCCGAAGTATCGCCTTCGAGCCTCTCTCTCGAACAGCGCGAGCGCGTCACCAAGATGGCGCTGTCCTTGTTCCGGGGTGAGCCGCGGGGCGCCCTGGGCATCTCCTTCGCCCGATTCGACGCGGCGGAAGGCGTCGAGATCGCCGGAACGGTCGGCAACTTCGACGCGGCCCGAGTCCTCAAGCCCGGCGACACCATGCGAACCATGGACGGGCTGCCCGTCCGGTTCAATAACGAGGCCCGCGCCATCATCCTCTCGCACGACCCGGGAGACATCATCAGCATCGAGTTCACGAGACGGGGCGAAGTGCGGGTGGCCGAGGTCAGACTCGGAAGTTTCCACGAACTCCGCAACGCGATGGAGCCGGACGATCTCGTTCTCGCGGCCGCGTGGGACCTTCGCTGCGCCCGCCGAGGTGGTCACCGGGCGACGGAACTCCCCCGCGTGCTCGATCCGGGTGTGTCGGCCGATCGCTGGCTCGACTTGACTCGCACCGAGCGTGCCCGTTCGCGGATGATGTGGCAGCAGGGCAACGTGCGCACATGGAATGTGGCCCGGGCCGAGACCATCCCCGCGGGCGTGGCGGGCGGGGGCGAGGCACGAGGCGTGCCGGCCATGGCGGATCCCGATTTTCTTGCTCGCGACGGCTCTTCCCCCGAGATCGAGAACCTGATCGCCCAGATCTCCGATCTCAGCGGCCGCATACGCAACTCCGAGGCCCGATTCCGCGTCCCCGGTCTGCCTGCTCAGCAGCGACAGAACATCCAGAACCAGATCGAGAGCGATCGCTCCGCCCGGATGGCGTTGCGCAAGAAACTCGACTTGCTGCGACAGGCTGAAGTGCAGAAGCACCGCTAGGCCAGCAGGGCGCGAAGCGCCCGGATCGCACGCGTCAGCCGCTCGGGCTCGTCCGACGATCGATCCGCCAGCGCCAGCACCTGCGCCGCCTTCGCCCGCGTCTTCGCCAGGTGCGCCGCCCGCTTGTCCTCCGGGTAGTTCCTCGCGTCGCACAGGTTGTCGTACGTGTCGGCCAGTTTCACCAGCGTCGTCCGCCAGGATCCCTTCGCGAGCCTGCCGAGATAGTCCGCCTCCCGCGCGCGCTCGGGCATCGCCATGTTCTTCGTCAGGTTCGCCACGATTCGCGCAACCTCTCCGCCGAATCGCTCTTCGAGATCGTCGTAGTCCGTGGTGGTGTCTTCGATGGTGTCATGCAGAAACGCCGCGGCGAGCGTCACGTCGTCATCGCAGCCGAACACCCGCGATACCGTCATCGCCACCCGCGCTACGTGCGAGAAGTACGGCGTGTGCAGGTCTTTGCGGTGCTGGTTGCGGTGCGCCCGCGCGGCGAACGCCGCCGCCTCCTGCCACAGAGTGACCTCCCCGTGCGGTGAGACCGGCGACGGGGCCTTGGTTCTTCGGGAGCGCGTAGGCATGGAAACCTCCGCGGCACGCTATGCAAACGCGCGCGGAAAGTCACATCGACAGAATCAGCGGGTCACGCGGACGTGCGACGGATTGGCCCCATGCTCGTCGAACAGCACCAGTTCGTTGTTGCCGTCGGACTTCAGCCACGACGCGGGAATGAGGTACCGGTCCTGGGGCGGCACGCGCTTGCCGGAAGCCGTGGCGACGAAATACCGGCAAAGATGGCGGCCGTTGACGAAGATCTGGCCCTTGGTCATGCCCGACGCATGCAGGTATACCGCGCCCTCGGTCGAGGTGCCGGAGAGCGTGGCCTTCCACCACAGCGGCGTGTCCGCCGCGTGCCGATGGTTCCTGGCCGCGCCGTACGCCGCGGCCGGGGCCGGCTCCCACTTCGCGAACGAAATCTTCGCGTCTTCGAATAGCGGGCTGACGCACTCATCGAAGCGGACGGAGCCGGCGAGATCCGATCGCAGTTGCTCGCTGTCGGCGTGCGCGAGCGGCGCAATCTGCACCCTTCCCGGGCCCTTCCCGAGCAGGTCGGGCTGCAGCAGCACGCGCGACGGGCCCGAGCGGTCCAGGAACGCGATCACCTTGTCGTTCACGACCAGCAGCGAGCTCTCGGGCGGATGCGAAATCGTCATCAGCACCGGGGTCTTGCGGCGGTGGTGCAGGTGCCAGGACACCCGGTCCGGGCTGGTCATGTCACCCTCGCTCACGTCCCACAGGGGCGTGCGGAAGGCAAGCACTTCCAGCGGCACGCCGGACTCGATCTCCGGCCGCGGCGCCCGAAGCGGCGACGCCTCGAACGCTTCCCCGATCAGGCCCTTCGATTCGCCCAGTTGCGCGCCCTCGCAGAACCGGCCGAAGTTCTCCGCCAGGATCACCAGCGACTGTTCGCCCTTCTGCACGGGAATCGCGGCGTCGGGCGCGGCGCCCGGCCCAAGCCCCACCACGCCCACCGACCGTCCCTCGGAGAACAGGTGCAGGCGGTCGCCCGCGAACGGGAATATCGCGTGGAGGCGCCGGGCGCGGTCGCTTTCGAACGTGACGCGGTACCAGCCGTACCCGTACGCGCAGCCCAGCGAGGTCAGATCGCTGGGCCCGGCGATGGCCGCGAAGCGAGGGCTGGTGCCCGCCAGGTAATCATCCAGCGGGGCATCGCTCCAGGCCGAAAGCGCCGGCCGGCTGACACGCGGCTTTTTCGCGGGGCCTTCCACCGGCACCTGCCGACGCACGCCGTCCGCCCCGATCCGCAGGTAGGCCTTGGAATCCGGCGCGGGGATCGGCGTTCCGTCGGTCTTCACGCCCGCGACACCGACCACGATCGCGTTTTCGACGAAGAACGTGCTGTCCACCTGGGCTTCGTTGAGCACGACCAGCGTGAGGCCCTCGTGCTCGATCAACACGGGCGGACCGTCGTCGGGCACCGTCGCCTCGACCGGTGAGCCGTTGACCGAGATCATCCCCGATGCGCCCGGAGGCCCGAACAGCACGAGCGCCTGCCCCGTCGCGCCCAGGGTGCTGAGGTTCGTGTAGTCCACCCGGGATCTGGCGCTGACGTTCACTCCGAACAGGCACCACGTCACGCCGTTGGACTGCACGGGCACGGGCAGCGTGGTCCCGTCGCTGAGGTTCAGGGTCAGAACTCTCCGGCGGGGCTTGGCCGCGTCGGGTTCGTCGCCGAACACAAACGCCACTCCGCCCTGCGCTCCGGAAGCGTGGATCACCGAGCAGGCGCCCTCGCCGCCCGCGGGCTCGACGCCGATGGGCTGGAACGTCGGGTCGAGGTTCGAGAAAACCCGTCCGAACCTGGACGCCGCGTGCGCCAGCCGGCGCACCGCCCGGTACGCCGCCCCGGTCCGGCCGCCGTCATCCACCAGGCACGCCTGCGAATCGCTCGTCGCGGCGAACGCGTCCGGAGCCGATCCCAGCCGACCGCCCATGAACCCGAAGTTCGTGCCCGCGCACAACGAGGTGAGATTGAACTGGCCCCCGCCCGCGCACACTTCCGCCAGCCGCCGGACGATCCTGTGCGGCGGCTGCTCGTCCGCGTGGTCCTCACCCCACACCGCCGGCCGGCCCAGCGCCAGGTCGATCACCATCCGCGGCTGCCCCGGACGCACCGCGACCAGTTGCCGCATCGTCCCCAGCATCGGCCCGGAGGCCGACCATCCGTCCACCTGTCCCTCGACGCTCTTCCACAGGTTGTTCGAGTTGACGATCGGAACGTTGAGCCCCGATTCGCGGATGTATCGTGTGAGTTCGCCGAGGTAGCCCTCGCCCACCTGGTCGTGCCCGCACGTCCAGTGAGTCTCGCACTGCACCAGCACGATCGGACCGCCCGTGCCCGGAGCGGTCACCTGCCAACCCTTGATCTGGTCCGCGACCGCGCCGATGAACCGCGAGCACGATTCCAGGAACGCCGGGTTGTTCGTCCGCAGCGGCGTGCCGCTCAGCCACGCCGGAAGTCCGCCAAGATCCCACCCCGAGCCGACATACGGTCCCAGACCCAGGATGCAGTACATCCCGGCCTTTCCCACCAGGTCCACGAAGTTTCGAAGGTCGTTGTCCCCGGAGAAATCAAACTTGCCCGGTCGAATCTCGTGCCGGTTCCAGAAGACCGGAGTCTCTATGGTGTTCAGCCCCAGGTGCTTCGCGGCGTGGATGCGCTCCGCCCACGTCTCGCGCGGCACCCGGGCATAGGGGATCCGCCCGGATACGAGCCACACCCGTCGGCCGTCGATCATGAAACTTCGCCCGTCGAGTGTCACTGAGGGCATGTGAAAGATCGCTCCCGAACAAGTTCCGAGTATTCAGGGCGGCCCAGACGGGACAAACAGGGGAAAACGCCCTCGTGAGCAAGGGTCGCAAGAATAGGAACGGAGAACCGGAATCGCCACGAAGAAGCCCCAATCTCGTCCAAGAACGGCTTGCTTTCAATCAAATCGCTGATTCAGACCTTGCAAAATCCTATCGAATCTAGGTCAATATATGAACAAAAACCGGATCAGATCGCCCCACACGATCCATTTGTGCGTGTTTAGTACGGTAACGCTGGCGGTTGGCTGGCTTACCGCCTGCACCTCGAATCCGATGTCTGTCGATGCCCAAGTGGCTCGGCTAACCCGGGAAACCTCCGGTCGCATGGCCGCGATCGAAGCCTCGCCGAGGCCCGTTTCTCAGCGGCTCGACGGCCTGCGGTCCGGCACGGCGAGCCAGAAATCCCCACCGACCACCAACCCGGTCGCGGCCGAACTCCTCTTCACACCCGCCGAGGAGGCCCGGGACGTTCGCCAGCGCCTGGAAAAGTACACCCTCGATGCCGAGTCGTCGGGCGCTGCGGACGCTGCTCCCACCGTTCTGACTCTGCGCGACGCGCTCGAAACCGCGCAGCGGAGCGGACGCGAGGTTCTCGCCGCCGAGGAGCGCTACATCCTCAGCGCCATTTCGCTCCTCGTCGAGCGCCACCTCTGGGGGCCGCGGTTTTTCAACGACACCACCGTCTCTCTCGACGGCAGCGGCGACGACGGCGGCTTCGAGCACGCGCTCGGACTGGTCAACACCCTCCGCGCGACCCAGCGACTTCCCTACGGCGGTTCGGCCGAGGCCCGCTGGGTGTGGAATGCGAGCGAACAACTGCGCCAGACCGCGGGCGGGCGATACAGGCAATCCTCCGGCATCATTCTCGGCGGAAACATCCCTCTCCTGAGGGGCGCCGGAATGGTCGCGCGCGAGGATCTCATCCAGGCCGAGCGCAACCTGATCTACGAGGCCCGTGACTTCGAGCGGTTCCGCCGCCGGTTCCTCGTCGAAATCGCCCAGGACTACTTTGAACTGCAGAACACCAGGGCCTCCATCGCCAACCAGGAGCGGCAACTCCGGAGCCTGCGCGACAACGCCAAGCGCACCGCGGCCCGAGTCGCCGCCGGCCGCATCGAGGCCTTCGAGCAGGGCATCGCCGACAACGAGGTCCTCTCCGCCGAGGCCTCGCTCGCATCCCTGCGCGACCAGAAAATCCTCCAGATGGAGCGGTTCAAGATCAGACTTGGGCTACCCCCGACCACTCGCATCGAAGTGTCCGACGAGATCCTTGAAGTGCCCGAGCCGGAGATCGGCCTCGAAGAGGCCGCGGCCCTCGCGCTCGAGTTCCGCCTCGACCTCCAGAACCAGCGCGATCAACTGGACGACTCCCGGCGCGCGGTCGCCAACGCGAAGAACGACCTTCTGCCGGAACTCAACCTCGCGGGCAGTCTGACGCTCCCCACCGACGACGATGCAAACGTGGGCTCTCTCGCCCTCAGCCCCGACGACCTGCGCTACGAAGTGTCCGCCACGCTGGGATTGCCCCTGGACCGAAGGGCCGAGCGGCTGCGGCTTCGTTCCGCCATCATCGGCCTCGAACGCTCCACACGCGACTACGACAAGGCGCGCGACGATGTCGTCATCGCCGTCCGCGCGGCCCTGCGACGCATCGACCTCGCCCGCTTCCAGTTGAACCTTGCCGAGCAGCAGGTCGAGATCAACAAGAAGCGCCGGCGCGGGCAGGAACTCCGGGCCGACACCATCGACACTCAGGTGCTCCTCGACTCCGAAAACGCCCTGCTCAATGCCGAGAATCAGCGCGATCGCGCCCGCACCAATCTGCGCAACGCCGTGCTCAACTACTTGCTCGAATCCGATCAGATGCGCGTCGGGCGCGATGGTCTGCTCGAACGCCTCCCCGGCATGGAGTCACCTCCCCAGGGCGGATGATTCCCCGTGTAACCGGCCCGCGGACCTTACTCACCTGTCCGGATTCCCATAAGTTCCGCCGGTTCGGGTCCGATAGAACTTTCGCCGCCGACGGGGTCCGCCCTGTCAGCGGGTTCATGGGAGGTTCTATGAGCCCAGCCGCCGACATCGTGAACAGCACGGGCACTCGCGCGATCCGGATCACCCGCCCGCTCCCCGTGGAAGTGGAAGCCCCCGGGCTGGTGCGCACCGCCCGGATGGTGTTTCGGCCCCTGCGTGAGAGCGACCGAGCCGAGTTTCTTCGGGTCGTGCAGTCCAGCCGTGCGCACCTCGCGCGGTGGTCCGAACTCCATCGCCCCTGCGAGAGCGATCGGGCGATGTTCGATCGGCAGGTCGCGATGTGCGGCGAAGGAGATGCTCGCGGCACCGCCTGGCGCCGCGCGGCGTTCCTCGACGACGGCCGCCTTGCCGGCTGCTTCAACCTCAACTCCATCGACCGAGGCCTGTCCTTCGAGGCCGACGCCAACTGGTGGGTTTCGGCCGAATGCAGCGGCCGGGGCCTCGGGACCGAGGGAGTATCCGCCCTGCTCGAGCACGCCCTGACCGACCTTCCCCGCGGGCTGGGCCTCAACCTCATTCGCGCCTCGATCGCGCCGGAGAATCTCCCCTGCCGCAAACTCGCCCAGCGCGTGGGGCTGCTGCCCACTGCCGAACGAGTCTGGCTGGCCGTCGGCGGACGCTGGGAAAAGCACGACGTGTTCGAGCGGCGCCTGCAACTCGCGGTCTGATCACGCGGGCGGACGATCGTCACGCCCGCGTCTTGAGTACCCGCGCCACATCGCCCGCGTCGCGTGGGCGTCGAAGGTTTTTCCGCATTCCGGGCACGTGCCCGCCTCGCCGTGCCCGTCGAGCGAATAGCCGCATTCCCAGCATCGCAGTTCCCCGGGGATCTTCGCCCGGGCCGTCGCACGGTGCCATGTGAGCAGGAACCACGTCGTGTAGACGCAGCCCGCGATTCCGGGGACCACGGCGAACACGACGGTGAGAAGAAACGGGCGCGACCCCGCCCCGGCCAGCAGGAGCCCCGCCTGGACCACGCAGAGCGCGAAGATCCCCGCGACAAATCGATGAACGCGCTTCCGCAGGAACGGGGGCGTCGGGTGCGGCGCGAGCACCGGTTCGCGCGGTTCGGGGAGCATGCACCGAATCGTACCGCCCGCGGCCTCGTCCCCGGCTCAGTCGTCATCCGGCACGACTCTCAGCCGAACCGTGACCGGAAGATGGTCCGACGCCCGCGTTCGAAACGCCATCCCCCCGCCGAGTTGCGCGACCAGGTCCGTGTGAACCGTCGCCTCGGCCTGCACGATCTCGGCGCCCGCGAGCGCTCCCGGCCCGCGCGAGGCCAGCAGGTAGTCGATCTTGCTGACATTGGTCCCCGGCGGGATGCCCGCCAGCCGCGTGGATGGATACGTGGCGTCCGAGTCCGCAAGCACATCCCATGCGCCCGCCTCAAGGTCGTCGAAGAAGTGCTCCTTGTACCCGTCAAACCGCGAGGCGTTGAGGTCCCCGCCGATCAGGATGTCGCGTTCGCCCAGCGGCACGCAGCCGTTCTGCTGGCGCTGCGTCTCGATCCAGTTCACCACGCGCGACATCGCCATGTCGTGGTTCTTGGTCTTGTTCTGCCCCGAGGCCAGGTGCAGCGCCACGACCACCAGGTCGTTCATCTCCACCCCTTCGGAGAACACCGCAAAGTGCGCGAGCAGCGGCTGGCGGTCGAACAGGTCCGAGCCGTTCACCTCCTCGTCCGTGATCGAACCCTCGCACCACCACCGCAGGTTCACCGCCCGCTCGTCGTACAGCACCGCCAGGTGCTGCTCGTTGCCCGTGCGGCCGGCGATGTACTTATACCCGGCCCCGAGTTTGCCCACCAGCCGGTCCAACTCCGGCGAAACCGTGTGCAGCGCGCCGTCGCCGTCGGGCACGACGTCCGCGTGGATCTCCTCCAGCATCAGGATCTTCACATCCAACCCCGTGATGATGCTCGCCAGCGTGTCATAGTCCGCGTCCGTGCGTTCGGGAATCTGTCCCGCCATCTCGTTGAATCCGCGGGCTTTGCCGTTCTTAAGCCACTCGATGTTCCACGCGCCCACGATGATCTCCGCCGGCGGCGACGCCACGCCGCCCCCGCACGGCACAACCCCCGCGCTGTACGCCGACGAGATCCACGCCTGCGCGGGAGCGACCTCGACGCGCAGCCACTTTCCCGCCGCGGCCAGTTCCAGCACCTTCGCCACCGACTGATCGGGAAACCGCTCGCCGGTGAAACTGTTCTCCGCGCGAGCGTGGCGCGGAACTCCGGCCGGGTTGGTCGCCTTCAGCCGGATGCAGTCGCCGACCTGCTGCGCCAATAAACGCGCGGGCCAGGCCAGCACGGCAACCACCAGCATCAGAACGAACAAAGAACGACGCGCGATGAATCCCCACATGACGAGCCTCCTTGTGAGTACTCGCGCAGGGTACCGCGCCCGCACCGGCCGCGTTGTCTCGCACGACTCCGTGCGGCGTCACGAAGACTTCACGTCCCAGCGATCCCGCAATTCCGAGTGGGTGTACGCGCGCCCGCACTCCGGGCAGGCCCCGTCCGCGGCGATTCCCTCGAGCGAATAGCCGCACCCCCAGCACATCTTTCCGCCCAGGCCGCGGGCGCGCCGTTGGGTCTTCTCGAGCGAGACCCCGAACCACCACGCGACCACTCCGCTTGCGCTTCCCGGAACGGCGATGGCGATGGCGTAGACCCAGTTCGGGAGTTGACGCTTGCCCAACTTCGAGACCGCGATCACC
Source organism: Phycisphaerales bacterium (assembly GCA_905339235.1). GTDB lineage: Bacteria > Planctomycetota > Phycisphaerae > Phycisphaerales > UBA1924 > RI-211. The sequence goes on along the minus strand of CAJPFG010000020.1, from coordinate 11,347 downwards.
AGGGGCCCGGTGGCGAGACACACCAGGATCATGACGATCAGCCGCCGCCGCAGGAACGGCGGCACGACGGCTTTGCTTGTTCTGCGCTCGCTGGGCATGCGAACCTATTCCACGGTGACGCTCTTCGCGAGGTTGCGCGGCTTGTCCACGTCGTGCCCGCGGATCACGGCGGCGTGATACGCCAACAACTGCAGCGGCACCACAGTCAGCATGGGGCTCAGCGGCTCGGGAATATCCGGCACGTACATCACGTCCTCGGCGTACCGCCTGATGTGCTCGTCGCCCTCGGTCGCCACAGCGATCACGTGCCCGCCCCGGGCCCGGACCTCCTGGATGTTGGAAAGCACCTTCTCGTACTGCCGGCCCTTGTTCGCGATGAACACCGCGGGCATCCCCTCGTTGATGAGGGCGATCGGCCCGTGCTTCATCTCCGCCGCGGGCATGCCCTCGGCGTGGATGTACGAGATTTCCTTGAGTTTGAGGGCGCCCTCGAGAGCGGTGGGGTAGTTGTACCCGCGCCCCAGGAAAAGCCAGTTCTCCCGTTCGCAGTACTTCATCGTGATCTTGCGGATGACCTCGTCCTGCGTGAGGATCTTCTCGATCTTCTCCGGCACTGTCTCCAGGGCCCGCAGCAGTTCCCCGCACTGCTCGCCGGACATGAACCTCCGCCGTCCCAGGAAGAGCGCCACCATCGTCAGCACCGCTACCTGTCCGGTGAACGCCTTCGTGCTCGCCACTCCGATTTCCGGGCCCACCCGCAGGTACACGCCCGCATCGGTCTCGCGCGAGATCGACGATCCCACGACGTTGATCACGCCCAGCGCCAGGGCCCCGCGGTCCTTCGCCTCGCTCAACGCCGCGAGCGTGTCGGCCGTCTCACCCGACTGCGACACCGCGACCACGATCGTGCCGTCCTCGATGATGGGATTGCGGTACCGAAACTCGCTCGCGTACTCCGCCCGGGCGGGGATCTTTGCGAGGTCCTCGAACAGGTACTGCCCGATCATGGCCGCGTGCAGCGCCGTGCCTTGCGCCGTCAGAATGATCCGGGTGACCTTGTTCAGTTCCTTCGCGTGATCGGCCAATCCACCGAGAATGACGCGGCCTTCCTTGGGGTCAAACCGCCCGCGGAAACTGTTCCGCAGCGCCTTGGGCTGCTCAAAGATCTCCTTCCGCATGAAATGCTGGTACCCGCCCAGTTCGATCTCCTGCAGTTCCAGTTCCAACTGCTCGATCTTCGGCGTCACCGGCACGTCATGGATCGTCGAGGTGCGGAACCCCTTGGGCGTGATCTTCACCACGTTGTAATCCGCCAGCGTCATCGCCTGTGTCGTGTGGCTCACGATCGCCGAGGCGTCGGAGGCCACGATGTACTCCCCGCTCCCCACGCCCACGATCAGCGGCGAACCCTTTCGGGCGACCACGAGCGTCTCGGGCTCCTTCTCGCAGATCACGCAGATGGCGTAGGCGCCGGTGACCTCACGGAGCGCGGCCTGCACGGCCTTCTCCAGGTCGCCCTCGTACAACTCCCCGATCAGCATCGCGAGCACTTCCGTGTCCGTCTGCGACTTGAACGTGTGCCCCTTCTCCTCCAGGTAGGTCTTCAGGGCCGCGTAGTTCTCGATGATCCCGTTGTGGATCATCGCGATGCCCACCTTGTCGTCTGTGTGGGGGTGGGCGTTGATCTCCGTCACCCCGCCGTGCGTCGCCCACCGCGTGTGGGCCATCCCCGTGGTCCCCGTGAAGTTTCCGATCCCTTCGAGTTTGTCCTCCAGGTTCGCCACCCGCCCCACGGCCTTGACGATGTGGAGTTTCCCGTTCTGAATGACCGCACACCCCGCCGAGTCGTACCCGCGGTACTCCAGGCGCTTGAGACCCTCGATCAAGAGTTGTTGGCAGGGTTTGCTGCCGACGTAGGCGACGATGCCGCACATGCTGGGGTTTTCCCGTTTGGGGGCCGAGCGCCCCGCCTCTCATCCTAAGTCCGCTAACCGCCCGGGAATCCCGGGCCACCACTCCTACTCATCGGTCCGAGGCAGGGTTCGCGGTTGCGGCTGGGGTTCCGAACTCCGCCTTGAATTGAAAACGGGCGGCCTGTGCCGCCCGCGGGTCGTTCAGGTCGCTGACGGCCTTGCTCAGGTCGCTGAACTCGGCTTCTTGGCCGGGGCATCGTCCACCGGCTCCAGGTCGCCGTTGATGTTCTCGAACTGCTTCTTCATCTGCTCGGCCGCGGCGAAGACCGCGTTGGGGACGAAAAGCCGCAGGCTCACCGCGCCGCCTTCCATGCTTCCGGCCAATGCCACGGGCGGCACGTTCGCGGGAACCTGGATTTCTTCGCCCAGGAAGTCCTCGATTCCCGTCTTCACCGCGTCCAGAATCGCCGCCGAGCCCAGGTAAAACTCCATGCTCCGCTGCGCCGGCAGTTGCGACCGGATGCTCTTGATCGACTCCTCCTCGCCCAGGCCCTTGGCGGTCTGGGCCGCCTGGATGGCGTTGCTCATGAGCGGGGTGTTCTGGCTCATGGTCATGACCAGGCCCGACTCGGTGGCCGCGGCCATCTGCGAGAACCCGCGTCCGTTCCCGAACAGCGTCTGCATCATCATGCTTGCCATAAACGAGTTGGGGTCGTTGGGATCAGGCTCGATCGTCGTCGTGGACGCGTCGAACTTCACGCCCGAGGCTTCCGCCACGTCCCGCTTGTAGTCCACCTTGATCGATGCCTCGCCGACCTTGACGTCCTTCATCGCGTCGGCGTTGGCGCGGAGCGCTTCGAGCATGCCCTTTGCGTCTTTGGTCGCGATGAACGTGGCGGTGTTGATAAAGACGCCGGCCATGGGGCCGGCCTTGTTGGCGCCGACGACGATGGCGAACCCATCGGCCTTCTCGAGGTTCTTGCTGATCGCGTCAAACCCGCCGGGAGTTCCCGCCTCGTTGCCCTGCTCGGCCCGGTATTCCGCCAGCAACTGCCGCACGCCCGGAGCGCTGAAATCCGCCGCGCCGGCCATGTAATACAACTGGCTTGGCAGGCGAGAGAGGAGCGTGGAGGAATCCCCGTTTTGGGCGAACACCTTGGCGGCCTCGGTACCCTCGCGGAACGTCGCGACCAGGTCGAGCGCCAACCCGGCCTCGTTGCCCGAGAAGCCGATGACGGCGGTCTTCCCGTCGCGGGCGAGGGATTCGCGGATCTTGGTCATCGCCTTCGAGACCCCGCCCAGGTTGCCCCCGAGTGGTCCCATTCCCGGCACGCGGGCCTTACCGCCCAGGCCGCCGGGCTTCTCGATCTGCGACTTGAAGGCCTGTGCATCGACGATGATCAGCGAGTCGGCGGTATCGGCGACCTTCCAGCCGGCCGCGCCCAGGCGGCTTTGAAATGCCTTCATCTGGCCGGTGAGGGGCTTGAAACCTTCAACGCCGGCACGATCGGGCCCGACCAGAGCGGTCTTGGCGTCGAGCCTGCGGGCGAAGGCCTCGTTCTCGTCGAAATGGATGGTCGCGACGGCGTCCTCGGCGTTGCCGCCGAGTCCCTGCACGAACGCGGCATAGTCCGTCACCGGGACCATGGCGAGCATGTCCGGCGCTTCGCCGGTGTCCTCAGCCTCGGGATCGGGCGCCTTAGTCATGATCAGGGCGACCGATCCGTTGCGGTCAATCCCCGGAATGGCGAGGAATTTTTCGGTCGTCTTGGTGAAATCCTGGCCGGGCAACTCCTGGCCTTGGAGAAGGCGCGCGAGCGGCTTGGTTTTTTCCCCGGCCGCGGCGATGTCCCGAGTCACCACCACCAGCGCCGCCTCGCCGGGAACGCGGTCGAGAATGGCGGGGGGCTCGGCCATGGCGGTGCAGCAACCGGCAACCAGGACCAGGGCCGCGACTGACAGAGCGGGATTCCGACGCAGACGGATGAGCATGCAGTTCCTTTCGAGTGGCGGAGGTAGGCCGCGAGCGGGCGGCCCGGCCGTTCTTGATTGTTCGTACAAACCCCTCCCGGCGTTTCGCGCGGCCAGTATACGGGTCAGGACCCGTACCTCCCGATGCCCATCAGGGCGCCGGGCTTGCACCGGCATCAGGGCGTAGCGTTGCGAGATGTCACACGACAGCGACAATCTTGAGGACTCACAACGGCAATCGCTCGCCAAGATGGTCGCCCGGGCCATGAAAGCGGAGCCTTGCCAGGCCCAAGCCGCGGACCCCGCCGCAGCGGATGAGGCCCGAAAGTTCATTCAAGAGCGCCTGAAGGGGTGCACCGCCGAAGCCGGTGAATGGCTCCGTGCATCGTCCGAATCCTCCGAACGAAACCTCGGCGAAATGAGCCCCGGGCTCTCCATCGAGTTCGTCAACCACCTGTACACCTTGGGAGCCGCAGCCGTGCTCGCGGTCGAGATTGAAGTAGGTCTTGGCGATGAACACCAGACTTCCAACTACGTGGTGGTACGACTTCCCGAGGATTGCCATGCTCGGGCCCGCCTCTTTGCATTCAATGCCGCGATGGCGGAGGATCAGGGACTCGACGGAGACTTGGACGGTGGTCAGGACTCCTTCTTCCTGACCCTCTGCTGAGTCTCGCGATCAACGTCGCGATTCGATACCTCCCTCACGGGCACGGCGCGCCGTTCACCCCTTGCTCCACCGCCTCCACATCAAACCCGTTCACCGCGCCGTCGTGGTTGAAGTCCGCATCCGGCTGGCAGAAGTTCGAGAAGTCCCCGTTCACGGCCTGTTCCATGGCCTCGATGTCAAACCCGTTCACCGAGCCGTCGCAGTTGACGTCGGGGTCGCACGCGGGGCCGGGCAATGGGCCGCTCCATAGGAGTGCTTCGTCACGGCTTGCCGTCAGGTTGCGGCCCCAGCCCGCGATGTAGACCGTGCCGCCATCCACCCACACGCTCTCGGCCTCGGTATCGCCCCACGAGCCGGTCAGCGCCGTCGAGAGGTCGACCCACGAGCCCGCGGAGGAGAACCACACGCTGGCGTGCTGTGTGGTACCGATCATCGCGCTGCCGACTTGCACGCCGTTCCACACCCCGCTGGCTTCCGATGCGGCCGCGCCCGGCGGGTGGAGGTCCGCCCAGGAGCCGGCCGTGCCGTTCCAGAGCGCGGCGTGGTCGGCGCCGGCGACTTCGGCGATGCCCGCCTGGTACCCGTTGTGCACAGCGAAGGCGATGGAGTAGGCCGATGTCGAGGGGTGCAGGTCTACCCACGTGCCCGCATCGCCGGACCAGAGCGCGGCGTGCTGCACAAAGGCGCCCATGTCGGTGTAGCCGACCTGCTGGCCGCCTTGGACGGCGTAGGCGAAGGAGGCGACGGTGCCGGGGTTGAGGCTGACCCACGAGTCGGCGGTGTCGGTCCAGAGGCTGGCGTGGTACTGCCCGCCCGGCGGGATGCCGAGGTAGGCGATGCCGACCTGCTGCACGCCGTCGGTGCCGTAGCCCACGGAGGAGAAGGCGACGGCGGGGTGGAGATCGACGAAGGTGTGGGCGGGTCCGAGCCAGGCCGCGGCGTGGTCGAGGCTCAATCTCGCGACGCCCGCGCCGTCGCCGCCGGCGTAGCCGTAGATGCGCGAGTAGGACGCGGCGGCGGGGTGCAGATCAACGACCGACCCGCTGGTGCCCGACCAGACCACGGCGCGTTCGCGGTTCGAGAAGAACGAGTATCCGGCCTGTGCGCCGTCCTGGACGGCCTGGGCCCTGGAGCGGGTGGCGGCGGCGGGATGGAGGTTGACAACGGTCCACTGGGCCAGGGCGAGGGGGGCGAAGGCTGCCGTGACGGTGGCCGCGAGCACGCCGCGAGAACGCATCGACATGGTGATCTCCTTGCGGAGAGCATACGGGCTTGGGCGATTGGCACAAGGTGAAACTGAAGGGGGATTCGAGGCGGGCGTACCCCCTCCGCCCTCGCGGACTCGGGCACCTCCCCCGCGAAGGCGCGGGGGAGGGTGGGGGTCAGCGGGTGACTTCGTCGTTCTCGTCATCCTGGAAGGCGTCGTCGAAGCGGTCGTCCTGGGTGGACAGGGATGGCGGCATGGTGCCTTTGTCGTGTGGCGAGTCGAAGGGGGGTTCTTCGGTGGCGGTGGGGGGGGTGGGAAAGAGGGCCTCGGGGGAGGCGTCGCCGTTGAGCACGCTCTTGATGCCCTTGGCCTTGGCCTCTTCGCCGGCGAGGGCCTTCATGCGGGTCCAGTCGTCGAGGGTGATGAGCACATCGCGCGCGACCGAGCCCTTGTGGTCGGAGATGATGCCGGCGATGCCCATGAGGTCGATCAGGCGGCTGGCGCGGGTGTAGCCGATGGCGAGGCGGCGCTGGAGGAGCGAGACGCTCCCGCGCTTGGTTTCGAGGACGATTTCCACCGCGCGGGGGAAGAGCGGATCTTCCTGGGCCGCGGCGAGGCTGGCGGAGGAGTTGTTCTTGCTCTGGAGCAGGCGCTCTTCGTCGGAGAGGTTGGCCAGGCCGCTGCCTTCGCCCGGCGCGCCCGAGCGGAGTTGCAGCAGGGTCCGCTCGAAGGACGGGCCGGCGACGTCGCGCATGAAGCGGACGACGCGCCGGATTTCCTGGTCGTCCACCAGCGTGCCCTGGGCGCGCGAGAGCTTGGAGGAACGCGGGGAGAGGAAGAGCATGTCGCCGTGGCCGAGCAGCAGTTCGGCGCCCTTCTGGTCGAGCACGATGCGGCTGTCCATGCCGCTGGAGACCTTGAAGCCGATGCGGCAGGGCATGTTGCTCTTGATGAGGCCGGTGACGACGTTGGCCTGCGGGCGCTGGGTCGCGAGGATCAGGTGGATGCCCACGGCGCGGGCCTTCTGGGCGATGCGGATGATGTGCCCCTCGACCTCCTTGTTGGTCATCATCAGGTCGGCGAGTTCGTCGATGATGAACACCATGTACGGGAGTTTCCGCGGGATGCGAGCCTCTTCCTCCGGTGAGTGCGGCTGCATCCGCTCCTTCAGTTCATCCCAGCCCAGTTCGTTGTACGCCCAGATGTCGCGGCAGCCGGCTTCGGCGAGGAGTTCGTACCGCTCGTCCATCTTGGTGGTGGCCCACTCGAGGATGGCCGCGGCCTTGCTCATCTCCGTCACCACGGGGCACATGAGGTGCGGGATGTCCTTGAACTGGGACATCTCGACCATCTTGGGATCGACGAGGACCATCTTGAGTTCGCTGGGCTTGCGCGTGTAAAGGAAGCCCATGATGATGGTGTTCATGCACACGCTCTTGCCGGAGCCGGTGGTGCCGGCGATGAGCATGTGGGGCATCTTGGTGAGGTCTTCGATGAGGGGTTCGCCGCTGGCGTCCTTGCCCAGGAACATGGGCAGGCGCATCGAGGCGAACTTCTCGGTCTTGCTCATCAGTTCCTTGAGGCGGACCTTCTCCTTGGTGGTGTTGGGTACCTCGATGCCGACGGTGTCCTTGCCGACCTGGTTGGCGACGATGCGGATGTTCACGGCCTTCAAGGCGCGGGCGATGTCGCTGGAGACGGCGGAGAGGGCGGCGACCTTGGTGCCGGGCGCGAGGCGGACGTCGAAGAGGGTGATGACGGGCCCGGACTCGATGCCGACCACCTCGCCGTCGATGCGGTACTGGCGGAGGGCGGATTCGAGGGCCGCGGCCTGCTCGCGGACGTACTCCTCGAGGCGGGCGTTGAAGTTCTCCTCGGGGTTCTCGAGCATGTCCATGCCCGGGAACTTGTACTCCTTGACGGGCTGCTCGGGCTCGGCGGCCGCGCCGCCGCGGAGTTCGACGAGGTCCTCGTCGGTGGCGAGTTGCTTGTCCTTCTGGCCGAACACCACCGGCAGCCTCGCGATCTTCTCGCGTAGCGCCTCTTCCGAATACACCTGCGGGGCCCCCGGCAGGTCCGCTTCGTCCTCGGGCGCGGGGCCTTCGTCGTCCGCGTCGGGCGCGATCTCCGCCTCGTCGGACTTGCGCTTGCGGCGCGGCTTGACCTCGATCTGCGCCTCCTCCGCCGCGGCGTCCTGGTCGGGATCGGCGATCCCCAGCGCCTGGGGCGATACTTCCGGGTCCTTGGCGGCGGGCTTGCGTCCGCGGATGGTGGGTTGGTCGTCGTCGATGTCGTTGATGCGGACCGGAATCGGCTCGCGCTTGCCGAGAATTCGCGCCCAGAGTCTTGAAGCCGCGCCGCCGCCGGCCTTGGCCGCGGCCCCGCCCGCCGAGAGCGCCGCGCCGCCCGCGGCCACACCGACCACGCGGGCCGCGGGCATCCCGCGCTCGCGCGTGAACTCCCACGACCAGGACGCGAGCGCCAGCACCCACTCGTCCATAGCCACAACCGCGCCGATCAGCGCCATGACTAGTAGAACGATCCCGGCGCCCAGCGATCCCAGCCGCTGCGTCAGTTCACCCGCTTCGACCGTCCCCACCAACCCGCCCGCCAGCCCGGGCATCGACCCCGAAGAGGGAAACGTCAATGCCTGGATTCCCGAGATCGCGCAGGCCAACATGACCAGCCCGACCAGCCGCAGGAAGACCTGGTGCACCGCCTGCCCCGCCGCGGCCCAGAAGATGCCCAGCCCCAGCAGCGCCGACAGCACCCACGCGCCGAAGCCCAGCACCTTGAAGAAGGTGTAGGCCATGGTGGCCCCCATGGGCCCGCACCAGTTGGAGATCGGCTGGTTGGCCGGCCAGATCACGTGGCCGGGGGGGTCGGCGGGGTGGTAGCCGATCAGGCTGCCCATCACGAACGCCCACGCGCCCAGGAGGACGAGCAGCGTGAAGATCTTGACGACCGACATCCCGGATTTACGGGAAGGTGTTGAGCGCTTGGTTTCTGCCATGGCGCATCGCTTATCGGCCTCTGACCGGGTGGCGGTGGAAACTTGCGCGGGCGACGCCCGAGAACCTCGGATTTGGCGATTGCGGTTGGCAAAAGGTTGGTATGCTGTTGCCCCATGCTCGCCCGGGTCCAGTCATACCTCCTGCAAGGGATCGACGCACTTCCGTGCGAGATCGAACTCGATCACGACCCCAACTACATGGTCCCCGAAGGCGGACGCAGCGTCTTTCTCGTCGGCCTGCCCGATGCGGGCGTCAGGGAGGCACAGGAGCGAGTCCGCTCGGCCCTCGCGAACAGCGGCTGGTACTTCCCCAGCGGCAAGGTCGTGATCAACATGGCGCCGGCGGATGTTCGCAAGGAAGGGTCGGTATACGACCTGGCGATCGCGGTGGGGTTGCTGGCGGTGCAGGGGGTTGTCGGGCGGCAGCCGGCCCGGCAAATGGCAAATGGCAAATCGCAAATCGCAAATGAAGAAGATGGAGAGGGGCTGGATTACCGCGGCCTGGTGATCGCGGGGGAGTTGGCGCTGGACGGGCGCGTGCGGCCGATTCGCGGGGCGCTGGCGCTGACGGCGATGGCCAAAGCGCGCGGGGCGAAGGGCGTGATGGTCCCCGCGGACAACGCGGCCGAGGCCTCCGTCGTCGGTGGCATCGACGTGTACGGCGTGCGGACTCTTGCGGAGGCCGTGGGAATCCTGACGGGCAACCTCGAAACTCCGCCTTGGGAAGCGCCGGATGTTCTGACCTTGCTGCGAACGGCGGCGGCGCCGATCGACTTCGCGGAAGTTCGCGGGCAGGAGGGCGTGAAGCGGGCGATCACGATCGCCGCGGCGGGGAATCACAATCTGTTTAGATTCGGGCCAACTGTCGGAGACGGACGACGACCACCGTGCCTGCCACATGGCCACAATCCTCTGCGGTTGTGGCCAAGTGGCGGTAACGGTCGGGGCGTAAGTGCCTGTGCGGCCTGGCGGTAGCGGCTGGATTGGCCTACCGAGACGATTTTTCCAGATTTTGCCAGCCTGCGGCCGGCCTTGGTGTCCGCTACGGCGGAGGGACGTCTTCCCGAGGTGTGATGGCGCGTGCCAGCAACCCGTGATCGTCCGGCTCCGAGCATTCAGAGGAGTACGTCGATGAAAGCCGCGAGTGTCATGAGTCTCGGTCTTCAGAGTCTTCCGGCGTTGGTCGCATTGACGGCGGGTCTGTCCGTGACCGGTGCGGTTGTCAGCCAGTTTGAGGCCGCGGGGTGGGGGTGGCCCGGCGCACAGAACTTCCAGTGGGTCGGAACCTGGAACGTCGTCAACCACGGCTGGATCGCCGTTGGCGCGGGCGGCGTGTGGGGCGATTCACCCTGGTTCAGGACTCGAACCCCAACAGACTGCGACTGCACCTCCGTCGTGAAGGAGTCCCAGCCGAGGAGCCCAAGAGCCTTGGCCGACCGATCTGAAACGGCCCGGTGCGACACCGCCGCGGAAACGCGGCGGTTTTCGTTTTTGGGGTCGTGCGCCCCGGCGTGGCTAGCCTGCGCCATGCCCCCGCCCGCCCTTGTCAACGCCGCCGTCGCCGCCCGGCTCGCCGAGGCCCGAGAGCATCTGCGGGTCGAGGCCGAGTGGGTCGAGCCTCCCGACCCGCGCTGCCACGGCCGCCAGTTCGGGTTCTGGCGCGTTCAGGCGGGGCCGAAGGACGTGCCGTGGTTCAGGCCCGACCCCAACGCGCACCGCGCCGTCCCCACCGATCGGCCGGGGCCGTGCATCGCCGAGGGACGGGACCTGTCGCAGGTGACCAGCCTCGCCCTTGACGGCGCGACACGACTTTGAATATGAACCGTGCCCCGAATGGACTGGCCGTGCCACGGCACCGAGAAGATCGCCCGCGACAGGCGCGGACCCTTGAATCTCCATCCGGCGTATGTAGCATGTGCTACAAGCACATCGCTCACGCCGGAGGGACTCGGCCATGCTCATCGAGATGCGCGCCACGCAGGACGTGAAACCCTACGACAAGAACCCGCGCCGCAACGACGCGGCGGTGCCGGCGGTCGCGCGATCGATCCAGGCGTACGGGTGGCGGCAGCCCATCGTCACGGACAAGGAATACGTGATCATCGTTGGCCACACGCGCCTCAAGGCCGCGCTTCTGCTGGGGCTCACTCAGGTCCCCGTGCACGTCGCTACCGAACTCTCGCCCGAGCAATGCCGCGCGTACCGCATCGCGGATAATCAGACCGCCTCGATCTCAGAGTGGAACATGGAACTCCTCCCCGACGAGCTGTCTCAACTCCAGATCGCGGGCTTCGATATGACGCTGCTGGGGTTCGACGACGACCGGCTCGCGGAGATCATGGCCCCGCTGGGCAACCCCGGCCTCACCGACCCCGACGACGTGCCCGCGCCGCCCGACGAGGCGACGACCAAGCCCGGCGACCTGTGGATCTTGGGCGAGCACCGCCTGCTCTGCGGAGACTCGACGAAGGCCGCCGACGTGGACCGGCTCATGGAGGGCGCCAAGGCGGCGCTCGTCGCCACCGACCCGCCCTATCTCGTGGACTACACCGGGGAGCGCCCCGACAACAGCG
>CAJPFG010000019.1 GCA_905339235.1 Phycisphaerales bacterium | reverse complement strand
ACGCGGCCCCTCTCCCGCTCCAAACCTCACCCTCTACCCCCCACGAGCATAAAGCAGGAGCCGGCGTGTTGGACGAACAGCAGGCGAAGTACACTTGAAACCACTCACTCGCGGTGGCTCACCGAATGCAGGCTCGTCACGGGCCTCCGGTGTGTATGTCTTGCTGCGAGCGAAAATGCGCGACACGTCTTTCGGTGTCAGCACCCCGCTGCGATCTCGCACCTCATGGTCTGTCAGAATCTTGTAGACTCCCGCCGTAAGCCACTCGGGGTCCAAGACGAGGGTCTTGTGGTCTTGCTCCCCGCGCTTGTAGTGGAAAAGCGACCCGAGACTCTTGAGGTACGCCAGGAGCGTGTCCCGCCCGATATCGTCGTCGATCCCGCTATTCCTGCAAATGAGGTCAAAGGCCGCGCGATCCATGCGTTTCTTGGCTTTGCTTTCCTTCTCGAAGGCTCTCTTCGCCGCTAGAAACGCGGCGGGGACTGCCTGCGTGACATTATCGAGTTGTCGGATGCGAGCGGCCATCGCCTCGCGGAGCTCGGCGACGCCGGAGCCCGCCTTGACACCCTTGGACGCCTTGCACGCCGTGCGAAAAAACCTGTCGCGCAGGTTCTTGGCATAATCCTGCCTCAGCCGGGACTCGTCTGGTTCATGCTGCCCTTCGTCGCGTTTGTTCAACACGACAATGACGGGTGAATCGGCCCCGAACGCACGGATCTTGTCGAGCCAGTAGCGAATCTTGCTCTGCTCTTCGTTCTCACGGCTATTCAGCACGAGCAGGTACAGGCTGCGCTCGGTGAGAAAGAACTGATGGGTGGCCTGCATGATCTCCTGGCCGCCGAAATCCCAGATGCTCACCTTGATGTCGTCCTTGGCGCCCGGAACCCTCCACGGAAGGATCTTGATTCCTTTGGTCCACTGCGGGTTCTTCTTCGCCTTGCCCTTCGTGAGCCACTCTACGAGCATCGTTTTCCCGACACCGGGCTCCCCGACGACGAGGACCTTGGCCTCGTTCAGCGGGCGGGGACCTGCAGCAGCCGCGTCCTCCCCTCGAACGCGAAGGTAGTACGCGAGAATCTCCGCGGGCCTTGCGGGAGGCTTCCCTTCGACCCGGGCCTCCCTCCAAGTTGGGCCGAGTACCTCCGGTGGCAGTCCCAGCGCAGCATTGCCGTGGAGAAACAAGCCGGTGAGCCCCTTGATCTCCCCCAGTTCCCTGGGCACGGCGCTGAGTTGGTTGTGGCTGAGGTCCAGTGTCATGAGCGCCTTAAGCGCTCCAAGTTCGTTGGGCACGTCGGCGAGGTGGTTAGCATTGAGGTATAGCGTGGTGAGCGACTTGAGCTCTCCCAACTCCTTGGGCACTGCGGTAAGCAGGTTCGTGCCGAGGTCCAAGGTTCGAAGCTCAAGGAGCCTCCCGATCGCACTGGGCACGGAAGTGAGGCGATTGGCGTCTAGATCTAGCCGGCCGAGTGCCTTGAGCATTCCGAGCTCAACGGGCACGGCGGCGAGCTGGTTGTGGTCAAGACGCAGGGTTGTGAGCGCCACAAGCTCCCCCAGTTCCTTGGGCACCGCGGTCAGCCGGTTGCCGTGAAGGGACAGCGTCGTGAGCGCCTGGAGCTCCCCCAGTTCCTTGGGCACGGTGGTGAGCTGATTGTTGTGGAGGTTCAGCGTCGTGAGCGCCTTGAGTTCTCCCAGTTCCTTGGGCACGGCGGTGAGCTGATTGTTGTGGAGGTCCAGCGTCGTGAGCGCCTTGAGTTCTCCCAGTTCCTTAGGCACGGCGGTGATCTGATTGTTGTGGAGCTCCAGCGTCGTGAGCGCCTGGAGCTCCCCCAGTTCCTTGGGCACGGTGGTGAGCTGATTGTTGTGGAGGTCCAGCGTCGTGAGCGCCTTCAGTTCTCCCAGTTCCTTGGGCACGGTGGTGAGCTGATTGTTGTGGAGGTCCAGCGTCGTGAGCGCCTTGAGTTCTCCCAGTTCCTTGGGCACGGCGGTGATCTGGTTGCCGTGAAGGAACAGCGTCGTGAGCGCCTTGAGTTCTCCCAGTTCCTTGGGCACGGTGGTGAGCGACAAGCTGCTCAAATTCAGCAACTCGGCGCCAGTTTGACGAGCGTCACGAATTCTCTGTAGGGCAGTCTCCCGCATCCGTTCCGCCGCGAATGCCCGCTCCCGTGCCCTTACTTCCTTGGCGCGCGACCCATCTCGCGACTGCTCGTTCTCGTCTGCCATGCCTGTAGCATACAACAAACGCGGAAGGGGGCGATCGCTTACCGCCGTCAGGGCCAGTGCAGGCGAACATGCAACCGACCGACCAAAGCCGGCCGATCGCCTATGTTCGCCGCGCGTTGACGGAGGGGATTCGGCGGGTGGGGTGGCATTTGTCTCGAGCCTCTTCACCTCCTGACCCCAACGACGTGCCGTCACTCCGCCAAATGCTCTGAGGCGGGGCGAGTGACGCCTCGCGCGACCAGAACGCTCTTCAAACCTGCGCGTCCACCCCACCCCACCACCCGTTTCCCCCACCCCGCCGCGTGTCGAGGTCGCCTCAACACCCGTCGCGGCGGGTTCAGCATCGGTTTCGACCACCCCGCCAACCGTCGCGACGCTTGCCACGTGCGTTTGGCCGGGTCCATCACGCGGCGAATCCGCCCCGACGCGCGTTTTCCCGCCTCAAACCCGCGTTCCGGCTCAACCGACGCGCCGTTCCGGCCGACGAATGTCCCCGGCGCGGCCCGGAACTCCGCGTTCCGCGCCCTTCAGGGAGCCTTTCATGCGCGTCCTGCCACAGACCGATCCCGCCCAGGTGCTCTTCTTCTCGCTGCGGGTCGGGGCGTGGGCGGAGGACCCCGCGGCCCTCGGGCTTTTGCCCGAGCAGGTCGCGGAACTGGCCGAGTTCACCGCCGCGGCGAAGGACGCGGCGCTCGCGATGGCCCAGGCCCGCAACGCCGCCGAGGCCGCGACGCGTTCCTTCCACATCGCGTGCGAGCGGATGCGGGGTCTGGGCGCCCCGATGATCGCGACGATCAAGGCCAGGGCCCAGTTTGACCGGTCGGTCTATTCCAAGGCGATGCTCTTCCCGCCCGACGCGCCCACGCGCAGCGACAAGCCGCCCGCCCCGCCGCGCAGCCTGCGCGCCGACGTCCGCGCCTCGGGCGAGATCGTCCTCACCTGGCGCGGCAGCGGCCCCACCGGCACCGATCACGGCCCCGGCGCCCGCGGCGGGCACGGCGTGCAATACGCGATCCTCCGCAAGTCCTACGCCCCCGACGGCACGCTCCTCGAACCCTACCGCCTCATCGCCGTCACCGGCGAGCGCCGCTTCGAAGATGCCCCGCTCCCAGCGGGCCAGTACGCCTACGCCATCCGGGCCCGCCGCGGCGACGCCGAGAGCGTCACGTCCTCCGCGGTGTCCGTCCAGATCGGCGCGGCGGAGGCGCGGCGGACCGCGCGGATCGCGGCGTGAAGGAAATTGCGACCAAACTCACGCAATCCCGCCTTGCAGGGTGGCCAAACCGCACACCTTGAGGCATATTCAAGATGGGGCAATCCCTCCCGGAGGCCACAGATGCCACACCGCCCCATCGTCTACTGGGTTTCACTGGCCCTGTCGGCGTCAGCCCTCGGCCAGCCCGGGCTGTACTACATCCCCGGAACGTCGGACTCCAATCTCGACTTCCTGCGCATTTCCTCCGATGGGACAACGGTTTACGGCGGCCAAGGGGGAACTTGGAGTTGGACCCCAGGCGAGGGCAGGATGGAGATGCCCGCGACGGTGTTCACTCCCAAGGCGGTCTCCGACAACGGTCAGATCATGGCCGGCGATTACTGGTACGACCACGTCCCAGGTCAGGACATCGTCTGGCCGATGGTGAGAACACCGGACGGACAGCAGAACTACCTCGGCCCTTTCGTGACACTGGAGCAGCGTGTTTCAATCATCAGCGCGCAGGGCAACGTGATCTGCGGTGTGACGCGGCAGGGCTCGTACCACGATCGGTACTACACCTGGCGATGGACGGCCGACACCGGCCTGATCAACATGGACGCGTTCGGCCTCTCGATTGCCACGGACTGTAGTGACGACGGGTCGACGATCATCGGAACATCCGACATCATCGTGGCCGCCCAAGTGTGGCGGAACGGGGTCACCACCTTCCTTCCGGGGCTCGACCCCGACAATCCGAACGTGGCCTCGGCTACCGCCTGCAACTCCGACGGCACGCTCATCTGCGGCAACGCGTTTCTTGGGCCAACTCACGCGCCCGCGGCCGCAATCTGGGAGAACGACGTGCCCCGGATTCTCCCGACGCCCGCGGGATTCAGGCCCTATGTCCGAGACATCAGCAACGACGGATCCGTCGCGATCGGAAACCTCTGGAGTTCCCAACTTCAGTACGACTTCGTGTGGACGGACGAACTTGGAGCCCTTTCGGCCCTCGACTACTTCGCCATGTTCGGGATCCAACTTTCCAGCACAGAGCGCTACACACTCGAGAAAGTATCGGAGGACGGCACGGTCTTCGCCGGGACCCGGACCTTCCCGAACGGGTCGAATCAGAACTTCGTGGTGATCACCCCCGCACCAGCCCCGCTTGCAATCCTCGGGGCGCTTGCCGCGGTGTCCGCCCGTCCGAAGCGCCGTGGGATCACAGCGCATTCCTCGACGCGGTGTTGACCCGGTCCATTCAACTCCATCAACCCAGCCACTTACACTCATTCGTCTCCAAATCCAAAAACCCCCTTGACAGACCATCCATACGGCATCGTGACCGCGGCCAGGGATGCACACCCTCCCCAGCCCGCTTCCAGCGGGCTTGCTCGCTCTTAGGCCACGCGTTCACGCGTGGTACGCGGCGCCGAATACGACACGTTCCATTTCCAACCCCACGCAGCCCGTTTCCAACGGGCTTCCACCGCTGGCTCGCCTTCAGGCGCTGGAATCTCGATCTGCGTGATCCGCTCAAGCCGGTCCTCGGCACGGATCGCGGCGTGAGAGGGAGACTCCACCACGGCCGCCGGATCGGCGGGTTGCCCGCACGGCCACCAGCCATGGAATACTGGGGCTTCGCAACGGCGTCGGGCGGTCCCCCGCGAGCGGCCTCGCGCGAACACGCCGCGTCCGCCCCAGCGCCCCCCGGGATTGCGTGGGCGTGTTCGCGCGAGCCGCGCCCGATATCGTGCGCTCTTCCGCGCAAAGCGCCCGGAAGTTCTTGCGTTCAACTCACGCGCTCGGTACGCTGCGTCCGCCCTTCCGCTCCTGGTGCACTGCGCTGCTTCGGATGTTGCCGACCACCGACGATCACGGAAGCCAGCCCCGGAGAAGCGGATGAGACCTCTGTTCAAGACCGCGATGGTCTTCGCGTGTGTGTTCGCCCCCGCGGCGTGGTGCCAGACGCCGCTCTCCACCTCGTTCACCTACCAGGGTGAACTTCGCGCGGGCGGCGCCGCGGCGAGCGGGCTCCACGACCTGCGCTTCCGGCTCTTCGACGCCGCGGCCGGTGGGAGTCAGGTCGGCACGACGCTCTGCGCCGACAACGTGAGCGTGGCCGAGGGGCGGTTCACGGTCTCGCTGGACTTCTTGTCCCAGTTCGCCGGGCAGCGGCGCTACCTCGAGATCGAGGTGCGCGCCGACTCCGGGCTGAACTGCCTCAACCCCGCCGGGTTCACCGTGCTCCTGCCGCGGCAGGAACTGACCGCGACCCCCAACGCCGCGTTCGCGCTCAACGCCGGCTCGGCCACACAGGCGACCACCGCGACCAACTCCACGCAACTCAACGGCCAGGGCGCGGCGTTCTACCAGAACGCGGCCAACCTCACCAGCGGGAACATCCCCGGGGCGCGGCTGAACGGCGCCTACCCCGGCATCGTGCAGATGGTGAACTCGGGCAACTCCTTCGGCGGCTCGGGCGCCGGCCTGCACACGCTCAACGCCTCGAACCTGGCCTCCGGAACGATCGACGCGGCCCGCCTGCCCATGCCGATCTACAAGAGCGGCGACAGCGGCGGCAACGCCTCCATCATCGGCGCCGAAACCACCTCAACGGCCCCGGACGCGATGGGCCTCTACGGATATGCCAGCGCCTCCACCGGCAGCGTCTTCGGGGTGCAGGGCCGCAGCGACAGCACGGGCGGAATGGGTGTCGTGGGATACGCCACCCCTCCCCTGGGCAACACCATCGGCGTATTGGGCCTGAACGCAAGCACGTCCGGAACCGGCATGCTGGGCGTTGTCTCCGCCGCCTCCGGTTCCACCTTCGGCGTCGGCGGAATCACCAGCAGCACCAGCGGGATCGGCGTGAAAGGCCAGGCCGACGCCGCGACCGGCCCCACCCGGGGCGTGTGGGGCTCGAGCGTCAGCCCCGACGGGCACGGCGTGAGCGGCGGCGCCTACGCCCTCACCGGGAGCGCCGTGGGCGTGTGGGGCGAGAGTTCGAGCACGGGCGGAAGCGGGGTAGTTGGGTACGCCAACGCCGCGAGCGGGGCCACGCGGGGCGTGTACGGCGGCGTCAACAGCCCCGACGGCCGCGCCGTCTATGGCGCGGCGAGCGCCGTGACGGGCGAGTCGTCCGGCGGGTACTTCGAGAGCGCCAGCGCCGACGGGACCGGCGTCGTGGGGCTCGGCGGACGGATCGGCGGAAACTTCACGATGAGTTCCACGAACGGGTACGGCGTCGTCTCCAGCGCCACCGCGTTTACCGGCACCACGTGGGGCGGGCACTTCTCTTCGAACAGTTCTTCGGGTGTGGGCGTGCAGGGCAATGCGAACAACTCCAACGGCTCGGGCATCGGCGTCTACGGCCAGACCCACGCGGAGACGGGCGTCGGGGTACGCGGGCACGCATCCATGGTCGCCAACGTGGTGACCTACGGCGGACTCTTCACCACTTACGGCGCGTCCGGCCGGGGCGTCCAGGGGACCGTTCTGAACGGGAACAACGCGGGCACGAGTTACGGCGTGTTCGGTCTCAACTACAACCCCAACGGCACGGGCGTGTACGGACAGGCCGCCGCGACCAGCGGAATCGCCGTCGGCGTCCGCGGCCAGAGCGACAGCCCGTCCGGCATCGCCGGTTCCTTCACGGGCCTGGGGAGCGACGCCGTGTTCATCCAGAACACCGGCGCCGGGCGCGGCATGCACGTCATCTCGCCCGGCGACACCGCCGTGTGGGCGGAATCAACCGGCGGATTGGCCGGTGTTCACGGCGCCACCAGCAACGTCAACGGATTCGGCGTTCTCGGCTTCAACGGCGGCACGACCGGCAACTCCTTCGGCGTCGTCGGCCAGACCGGCAGCGCCGCGGGCTGGGGCGTTTACGCCTTCGGCCGCTCGGGCGCCAGTGGCGTCAAGACGTTCCGCATCGACCACCCGCAGGACCCGGAGAACAAGTACCTCCTGCACTACTCAACCGAGTCGCCCGAGGTGCTCAACGCCTACTCCGGCACGACGAGGCTCGACGAGGCGGGCGAGGCCGTGGTTGAACTGCCGCCCTACTTCGCCATGATCAACAGGGACCCGCGTTACACCTTGACGGCGGTGGGCGCGCCCATGCCCATGCTGCACGTGGCCGGGGAGATCGACGAAGCCGCGCTGATCGCCGGCGCCCGGGCCGCGCCCGGCGACGCCCTGCCGACGTGCGCGTTCCGCATCGCGGGCGGCGCACCCGGGGCCAGGGTCTCATGGGAGGTCAAGGCCGTGCGCAACGACCAGTGGGTGCGGAGGAACGGCGCCCCGATCGAAATCGAGAAGCAGGGAATCGAGAAGGGAACCTACCAGCACCCCGAGTTGTACGGACAGCCTGCGGAGAAGGGTGTGCACTACAACGCGACGGCGCCGCACCACGAACCCGCCACGCACTGACACCCTCGCCTGTGCCGCTTCTCGCGCCGCGGCTTTGGGCGGCGCGAATAGCGCTTCGCGCGGTGGACGTCAAAACCGAAATCACCCGCCCTCGCCCATTCCCATGCTCTCCTCTGCTTTCCCATTCTCTCCTATCAGCCACCCCCGCAACACAACCCAACTCCCTCAACCCCAGCCACTTACACCAAATACCCTCCAAAATCCAAAAACCCACTTGACATCCCTTCCATAATCCGTATTCTTCGTTCGTGATCGCGGATGCCACCACAACCTCCTCCCCCCGCGGCCAGGACGCCCTCCCGCCCCTCTCCCCGCGCGCCCGCACCATCCTCGTCTACCTCGCCAAACAGGGCTTCGATCTCAACCTCCTGCTGCATCAGGCCGGTTTCACCGACACCGACTGGGACATCCTCACCACCGACCCCGTCTTCCAACTCCACCTCCAGCGCGCCCTCGACCTCGCCCGCGTCTGCACCACCCTCCGCGCCGCCAGCGCCCGAATCACCTCCATCAACGAACTCGAAACCGTCGCCATCCAGTCCGACGACCTCACCAAAACACGCATCGCGGCCACCGCCCTCCTCCGCGCCACCACCGCCCCCCTCGCCGCCGACCCCCGCCCCACCCGCCACACCAACGCGCCACACACGCACCGCGGCCCCAACGTCCCCAACGACTCTCGCGACCGCACCCACGACAACCCTCCCAGCCCCGCGCCCACGCACGCCGCGCACCCGCACACCACGCCAACCCCGACTCCAACTCCGGCTCCCGCGCCAATTTCCGCTTCCCATCCAACCGCCGCGCCCGCTCCCGCCTCTCCTCTCCGCGAACTCTGCGACTCCGCGAGAAACTCCTCCCCCACCCCCACCCCACCAACTGCGCCAACCCAACACCCCGCGCGTACCAACACCAACTCCGCGCCCGACCCCCGTCACTCATCCACGCCGCCCATCAACCCGCGGCCACCCAGCGCACCACCCGCGCCCGCGCACCTCATCGCCCGCTCCGGCGCCCCGCCCTGAACCCGCCGTCTCCCTCCTCAGCCCGAAGGGCTCGAACGCGAGTAGCCGGGGCGTGGAGCGACGAGTCCGCGAGAAGCAACACCCCCGGACCGCGGCCCCAAGCCGCCGCAGCCTGTAAAGGCTGCTCGTGGCATCATGCCGCGCATGCCTCCAACCCACCAAAGGCCCCCACTCGAAATCGAAAACCATGACGCGAGGTGATAGATCCGAGCCGCCACTCACGAAGTCACCGGTGAGCGGCCGCCAGTAACGGCCTTCTCACAGGAGTCCGGCCATGAAAAACCTCACCGCGTCCAACCCCGTCCGCTCCCTCATCACCCGCGCCGGGATCTTCGCCATCACGGCCGTCGCCGGCCTGCTCGGGGCCGCGGCCCCGGCGCAGGCCCAGCAGGTGTACTACTTCGCATCCACCGACTGGCGGCACTGGTTTCACAACTGGGATGACAACTTCCACATCGATACCGTGGTGGACGAGATGTTCGTCATGACTGACCGCATGGGGTTCGGCATGCCCCTGCCGGGGGGAGGGGGATTCTCGTCGTTCCATGGCGGCGGCGTCGCGTTCTTCACTTCGGGCGCCAACGGCATCGCCGACGGCATCGTGCAGGTGACCACGGTGTACGGCATCGACCTCACGCCCGGCGCGCCGCAGGTCTCGCTGACCGGCTTCGACCCGCTCAACCCCCAACTGGTCCCGCTCTCGGGCGAAACCATCTACAGCCGCTTCGGCACCACCTACGAATCGGTCGCTAGCCTCACCCTGCCGCTGAGCAACATCGGCAGCATCCTGCCCGGCCACGATCTCTCCTGGTTCGCCGGCGGCGATCCCGGCTCCACGCTCTACGCCTTCCAGACCTACGCCCCGCTGGACGAGTTCCTCGCCCCCGCGCCGGGGTCCCTCGCCCTCCTCGGCCTGGGCGGCGTGCTCGCCGTCCGCCGCCGCCGATGACGCCGCGCACGCCCTCGCGCCCACCGGCCGCCAATCACGGCCGGTGCGGCATTAACGACCCGCACTCCGGACACGCCGCGCCCTCGGCCAGACCTTTGCGGTCATACCCGCACACGGCGCACTTCCCCCGCCGGCGCCGAATCACGCCCCGCACGCGCCCGATCCCGAAGAGCACCACAAACCACGCCGCGCCGAAAACCGCCGTGTCTCCCAGCAGCCCGAGCCAGTAGGGAAGCCATGGGAGCGGAATGGTCTTGGCCAACGGCGAGCGCGGCATGACGGCCCTGTTGGCTGTACTGGAGTCGTTGTCCCAACCCCGGTGTGGCAGATCCAGGACACCGAATGTCACCTCTGCCTTTCCGGGCTCATGCGCATTCCATCCCCACACCGCCGTCCACGGCCAGCCCGCCTCGTAGAACGTCCATACCCGCCACACGATCTCCCGAGCGTTCTCGACGGCCGCGCTCCCCTCGCCCGAGCGAGCCGTGCGCCAACGGCCGTGGGCCGTCCATGTTTCAGGTGGCACCCGGGAATCGTCCGCCGTCGCCACCTCCACGGAAGACCACCCCACCGACACAATCTCGACGGGCCAGATGGGCTTCCCCACAAACCGCGGCCGCGCCCACAGCGTGCACCCCACCGCCGCCGCGAGCGCCGAGAGCAATCCCAGCCCCGCGCACGCCGCGGCCGCGCCGATCCAACCCGATCCGGGCTTCGCGTGGGCGGGCATCACCAAGGACGATACGGGCGAGAGGGCGCGGAACAGCGCAACCGGGGCGTCACTCTGGACAACGACGCCCCGGCATCACTCAAGAGAGGTGCCACGTCTGGCACGCCGCTCGCGTACCAGCCCCCGGCATGTCCTACGGACTCCAGATCGCCGCCTCGGGTGTCTTCACGGCCCTGTACCGTCAGGATGTCTACTCCAACAACCTCGCCAACATGGATACCCCCGGTTTCAAGCCGGATATCCCTTCCAGCAAGCCGCGCCTCGCCGTCCGACAGGAAGACGGCGTCTGGAACCTCCCCTCCAACTCGCTCCTCGAACGCCTCGGCGCGGGCGCCCTCCTCAACCGCAACTCCATCTCCTTCGCGCAAGGATCGCTGCGCGACACCGGCAACGCGCTCGACGTCGGTATCCGCGGCGAGGGGTTTTTCGCCGTGAAAGACGGCGACAAGACCTGCCTCACCCGCGACGGGCGATTCACGCGCAACGCGCAAGGAATGCTCACAATGGCCGCGGGCGGCCTGCCCGTTCTCGACGACGGCGGCAACCCCATCGCCATCCCCGAGGGCGGGACCCTCGCCATCGACGGCTCGGGCACCATCCGCGTCAACGGCGCGGCCATCGCCCGCCTCCAGGTCATCGACATCGCCGACCGCGCCTCCCTCGAGAAGGCGGGGCACAGCCTCTTCTCGGCCCCCGACGACGTGCTGAAATCCGCCAAGCGCAGCACCGGCGAAGTTCGTCAGTTCACCGTCGAGGAATCCGGCGCCGACGAGGTTCTGACCATCATGCAGATCACCACAGCCTCGCGCGATGTGGATGCCAACGCCAGCATGATCCGCGAGCACGACCGAATGCTGGATCGAGCGATCAACACCCTCGGAAGAGTGACCTGAGACGGTGAAACGGTGAACTGATGTACCAGTAGCGAGCATTCTCGAACTCTGATTTGGCCCTTTGGCCCTTTGCCATTTGGCCCTTTGGACCCCCCATGGCAATCAACGCACTGCAATCCGCCGCGTCCGGGCTTTCCGCCCTCAATACCGCGCTTGACGTGACCGCGAACAACCTCGCCAACGTCAACACGCCGGGGTTCAAGTCCTCGCGCGTGAACTTCCAGGACCTGCTCTATATAGAGAAGGCCCAGCCCGGCGCCCTGAACGAAAACCAGGACCAGCGCCCCATCGGCCTGTACGTCGGCCTGGGCGTCCGCGTCTCGGGGACGCAACTGGACTTCACGCAGGGCCCGGAACAATCCACCGGCCGCCCGCTCGACGTCGCCATCAAGGGCAACGGCTTCTTCCGCGTGCGCGTGGAGGATTCGCTCGGCACCGGGGGCTTCGCCTACACCCGCGCCGGCAACTTCACGCTCAACTCCGACGGCGAACTCGTGCTCGCCAACGACACCGGCCGCCGCCTCGAGCCCACCATCCAGATTCCCACCGACGCCGAGACCGTGACCATCGGCCCCGATGGGCGCGTCAATGTCACGCTCCCCGGCCAGGCCACTCCCGAAGAACTCGGCCCCATCGAACTATCCACCTTCATCAACCCGGCCGGCCTCAAGCAGGTCGGCGAGAACCTGTACGTCGAGACGGCCGCCAGCGGCACCCCCACCACCGGCATCCCCGGTCAGGAAGGCCGCGGCACGCTTGCTTCGACCTTCCTCGAGTCGTCCAACGTTGATCCGACGCGTGAACTGATCGAACTGATCCGCACGCAGCGGGCCTTCGAGATGAACAGCCAGTCGATCCGCGCGGCCGACGAGGCCCTCCGCAGCGTCGCGCAACTTCGCCGCTAAGAGCCGCGGGCGGAGCCCGCAAGGACCAGCGTAATGGCCATTCTCACGATCATCGAAAACGAACCGATCCTCCCCGCGGCGTGGAACGCCCCGGCCGCGGTTCGCCGGGCTGCGAGCACGCCCCGCCGGTTCGCGGCGCTGGCCATGCTGGTCGCGATGTTCCTGCTCGCGATCTCGACGCCGAACGCGCAGGCCGATTCCATCACGCTGCGGCCGTTCGTGCACGCCGAAGGATCCAAGCCGCTCGTGCTCGCGCAGGTCGCGGAGATCGTCGGCCCCGAGGCGGCGAAACTGGCCGCGGTCGAGGTCGGCACGGTGTCCGCGGGCGGATCGATCCAGATCGCGGATGTGCGTGCGGTGCTGGAAAAGTGCGGGTTGGCGAACATGGGCCGGATTCGGCTCGCGGGCGCGGCGTGCGAGGTACGCGGCGCCCTGCCCGCCGCCGCCGCCGTGCCCTCGCCCGCCCCCACCGCCGCGTCCAAGGCCGCGGGCGAAACGGTTCGCACCCACGTGCCGGCGCGGCTCGCCGAGTTTCTCGGGGTTCGCGTCGAGGCTTTGCGGCTGACGTTCGAGCCCGCGGACGCGGCCTTGCTGGATACCGCCCTCGCGAACGCCACGCTTTCCATCCAGCCCACCGGCTCGGGCGACCGCGTCCCGCTCGCGGTCCGGCTCTACGACCGGGACCGCATCGTCGCCTCCGGCTCGGTGCGCGTAGGCGTGCTGGTCCGGCGCGAGGCGCTGATCGCGAAGAGCCCCATCGCGCGCGGAGCATCGATCTCGGAGGACCTCTTCACCCGCGAAGAGCGCTGGCTCCCGCCGTCGATCGAACCGGCCACCGACGCGACCGTCGGCCTGGTCGCACGCTCGCGCATCGGCGGGGGCGAGATCATCGCCCGCTCCGACATCGAATCGCCGGTCATCGTCAAGCGAGGCGAACTCGTGACGGTTGACTGCATTTCGGGCGGCTTCATGGTCCGCTCCACGGCCCGCGCCATGGAACAGGGCCGCGAGGGGCAGGTCATCGCGTTCCAATCCCCGATGTCGAAGAACACGTTCCGGGCGCGGATGTCCAAGCCTGGGCAGGCCGTGATGGTGCTCGGCGGCTCCGATCCCGCGGCGGAAACTGGAAACTAGGCATGAAGACGATCATCCTTCTCGCGACCATGCTTGCGGCATCCGGCGCCAGCGCCCAGAGCCTGCTCCGCCGCGATCCGCCGCCCGCCACGGTCGATGCCAAGGGCGAGCCGGACAAGAACGCGCAGATCCGCGCGGTTTCGCTGTTTTACGTGGAACCCCCGAAGGCGCGCGTGATCGAGGTGCACGACAAGGTCACGATCATCATCTCGGAGACCAGCAAGCAGACCAGCGAGCAGAAGTTGGACACGAAGAAAGATTCGACGCTCAAGGCGGCGCTGAAGAAGTTCCCCGACCTCGCGGCCCTGCTCGAAGCCGAGTTGACAAACGGCGACGGTTCGCCGATCGTCGAGGCCGAGGCCACCGCCGGCAACAAGTTCAAGGGCGACGGCAAGTACGAACGCTCCGACCGCTTCACCGACAAGATCACCGCCACGGTGCTGGACGTGAAGCCCAACGGCGTCATTGTGCTCGAAGCCCGCCGCACGATCCAGAAGGACAAGGAAATCCAGACGGTCGTGCTCTCGGGCGAGTGCCGGCGCGAGGACGTCACCGACGCGAACACGGTCCTTTCCAGCCAACTCGCGGACCTGGCGCTGGTGGTGCAGAACGAGGGCCAGGTGAAGGACTCGGCGACCAAGGGCATCCTGACCCGGCTCTTCGAGGCCGTGTTCAACTTCTAGGTAGCACGAACCTCCCGGTTCGTGCGGCGAGGCATTCGGCCGGCCAGGGCACGCGTACTCGCGGCGCTCTCCGCACGAACCGGGAGGTTCGCGGTACTTGGCACGCCGTTCGCGTACATCTTCCGGGGCGCTTCGCGCACCCCGAAAAGGCAGGATGCCGATGCTCGCGAAACTCTCGGCCGCAATCGTGTCGCTGGCTCTCACCCTTGCCGCTCCCGCGGGATCGGTGAAGGACCTGGTCCGCTTCAAGGGCCAGGGCGAGTCAATGCTCCAGGGTTACGGGCTTGTGATCGGCCTCAACAACAGCGGAGACTCCGCCAAGGAGCTCGCGGTCGCCATCCCGCTATCTGAGATTCTCAAGAACAGCGGTGTGAACCTCGGCACCCCGCGCGTAGTAGACCCCAAGAGCAAGTCGGTGGCGATGGTCGCCGTTACCTGCACCATCCGATCGGGTGGCGCGAGGGTCGACGACAAGATTGACGTGACGGTCTCCACCCTCGGAAGCGCCACCAGCCTGGAAGGGGGCCAACTCTTTCTCACGCCTCTCAAGGGCCCCTACCCCGGCGACCCGACGATCTACGCCATCGCGGAAGGGCCGCTGCAAATCGAGGGGACCAGCAAGACCTCCGCCCGCGTGCGCGGCGGCGCCCGCATCGTGCAGGACATCCTCATGCCCGAGGTCGGCGACACGTTTGACCTGATCATCGATCAGCCCTACGCCGACTGGGCCGCGGCCACGCAGATCGCCGTCGCCATCAACGCCCGCGCCATGCCCGGCGGCCCGGCGGTCGCCAAGGTCATCGACGAGCGCACGCTCCGCGTCACCGTGCCCGAGGCGGAGCGTAAGGACCGGGCCGGTTTCATCGCCGATGTGCTGGCCGCGGAGGTCACGCTCAACCAACTCGACCTTCCCGCCACGATCATCTACAACCAGAAGCGCGGGGCGATTCTGGTATCCGGCGACGTGCAGATCGGGCCGGTGGCCATCACGCACAGCAACCTGGTGATCACGTCGCTGGTACCCAAAGCCCTGCCGACGCTGCAGAATCCAGAACTCCGGACCGAACGCTGGGCGGGCGTGCAGACGGCGGCACGGCCGAGCGAGCAGGCGCGGCTGTCGGACCTTATGGCCGCGTTCAAGCAACTGGATATTCCTACCAGCGAGCAGATCGCGGTGCTGGAGATGATGCACAAGATGGGCAAACTGCAGGCCAAGATTATCGTGGACTGACGCATGGACACCGCGTTCGCCATCCCCGCGGCACGAACCGACCTCTTCTCGGGGATCACCTCCGCGCGAGATGCGCACGCCGGCAGCGAGCGAGAACTTTTCGCCGCTACTCTGGCCCGCGCCCGGGGCACGAACGGATCGCCCCAGGTCCGCGCCCGCGACGCGGCGGAGCAACTCATCGCCAACTCGCTGGTCGCGCCGGTGCTGAAGTCGCTACGCGAATCGAACGGAGCGGCGGCGCCGTTCGCTCCGGGGCCTGGAGAGCGCACATTCCGCGCGATGATGGACGACATGGTTGCGCAGCGAATGGTCAAGTCCACGCACTGGTCGCTGGTGGACAGCGTGGCACGGCGCGTGCTGAGGAATGTCGGACAGGCTCCCGAGGGACCCCCTTGCTCGTGAACACCACCGCACTCAAACCCGCGCTTGCGACACTCGCCGATCTGGCGGGTGAGTTAAGTTCGCTTCTCGACGCGTACACCGCGCGGTACGAACAGTGGAAGGTGCACGCCGCCGCGCAGCGCGAGGCCATCCGTCGCGCCGACGGCGGCGGGGTCGAACGGGCGGCGAGCGCCCAGGGCGCGATCCTGGAAGCGGTCGCGGCGCTGGAAGGCCGGCGCGCGGCGCTGGTGAACGCCGCGGCCGAGGCGCTCCCGGCGCTGCGAGCCCGGAAGACGGGCGTGATCACGCTCCGCGATATCGCGGGAAACCTGCCGGTCCCCGAGGGCGCGGCCCTTCGCGCCAAGGCCGAGCGCCTCCGCGAACTGGTCTCCCAGATCAATCAGCAATCGTCTTCGGTCGCCGGCGCCACCCGTGCCGTCCTGGGCCATATCGAAGGGCTGATGCGTCACGTCGCCAAGCACCTGAGCCATTCCGGCACGTACACCCGCCGCGGCGTGGTCGATGCCGGCGAAACGGTTGTTTCCGCACTGGACCTCAAGTCATGAGTCTCACGGCCGCCATGAACATCGGGCGCTCCGCCCTTGCCGCCAGCCAACTGGGCATCCAGGTGGCGGGCAACAACATGGCCAACGCCGCGACTCCGGGTTACTCGCGGCAGATCGGCCGATTGATCCCGCTGCGCGGCGACCGCTCGATCCAGGGGATCACGATCGGTTCGGGCGTCCTCATGCGGTCGGTCCTGCGGCAGGTGGACGACGGGCTGGAATCCCGGCTGCGCGCGGCCGTGGCCGATCAGGGCTACTCCAACGTTCAATCGCAGATCCTCTCGCAGGTGGAGGATGCGCTGGGCGAACTCGGCGAGAACGATCTTTCCAGCCAGTTGTCCTCCTTCTTTCGGGCGTGGTCCGAGCGGGCGAACCAGGCGGGCTCGTCGTCGTCGGTGATTCAGCAGGGGGACCAACTGGCGGCGTTCATGCGTCGGTTGCGCGGCGACCTGACCGACCAGCGCCGCCAGATCGACGACCAACTGAGCGCCGGGGTGGAGCAGGCGAACCAACTGCTCACGACCATCGCGAGTCTCAACCGTCAGATCGGCGAGTCGGAGGTCGCCGGAAACGTCGCCAACACGCTCCGCGATCAACGCGACCAGGCGGTGCGAGAACTATCGGGGCTCATGGACGTGACGGTCGTGCAGCGCGGCCAGCAGGGCGTGGACATCCTCGCGGGATCGACCCCGGTGATCCTGGGCTCGCAGGCCCGGCTGCTCGCGGTCAAGCGGGAGACGGTTGGCGGCGAGAGCCGCGTGAACATCGTCTCGGGGAACAACGAATCCCGGCTTGATATCACGTCGGGCATGCTCGGCGGCCTGCTGGAAAACCGCTCCGCGAGCATCGACGCCACGGTCGATCGCCTCGACTCGCTCACGGCGCAACTCATCTTCGAGGTGAACAGACTGCATTCGACCGGCGCCCGCGCCGACGGGCTGCGGTCCGCCACCGGCACGCTCACCCTTCCCGCCGCCGACCGCTCCCGCGCGCTGAACGATCCCGCGAACTCGTCGTTTGCCTCGCTGCCATTCCAGGCCGTCAACGGCGGCTTCCTGGTCAACGTGCGCCAGGAGGCGACCGGCGCCATGCAGACCGTGCGGATCAACGTCGATCTCGACGGCGTCACCAATGCCGGAACGCCCGGCTTCGCCGACGATTCCAGCGCCGAGGACATCCGCGTCCAACTCGCGGCCGTGCCCGGCCTCTCCGCAACCTTCACCGCCGACGGCCGCCTTCAGGTGACCGCCCAGGACGGCTTTGACTTCTCCTTCTCCGACGACTCTTCGAGTGCCCTCGCCGTCCTGGGCGTCAACGCGTACTTCACCGGCTCGGATGCCGGGAGCATCGCCGTCCGCGGCGACCTGGCCGCCGACAGTTCGCTCCTCACCGCCGGGCGGATCGTGAACGGGCAGTTCGTCGAGAACGGCACGGCGCTCGAACTCGCGGGGCTTCAGACCAAGGCCCTGAACGCCTTGGGCGGCATGACCATTTCGGATTCGTGGCGCGATGGAGTGCACCGGGTGGGTGCGCAGGCCGCCGCGGCGGTCTCCACTGCCGACGCCGCCTCGCTCGTGCGGGACAACCTGGACGCGCAGCGTGCCGGGGTGAGCGGGGTCTCCATCGACGAAGAGGCGATCAACCTGATGGACTTTCAGAGGCAGTACCAGGCCGCGGCCCGGCTGATCTCGGTTGCCGAGCAGATGGCGCAAACCCTCATGGAACTCGTCTAGCCACCCATGTCCTCGATCCCATCCAATCTCACCCGCGTGCCGAACCTGCTGAGTTCGTCGATCTCATACGGCTCGATCGGCCGCACGAACCTCGCGCTCCTCCGCATCCAGCAGCAGATCACCTCGGGCGTGGAGATCGCCCGTCCCAGCGACGACGTAGTCCGCTCGTCGATCATCAGCGTGCTCGACGAGCGCCTGGAGCGGAGTCTCCAACTTCAGCGGAACTTCAGCCACGCCGACGCCGCGCTGGGCGTGCTCGATTCGATCTTCAGCGAGGCGCACACGCTGGCGCTGAGCGCCAAGTCGATCGCCTCCGAGCAACTGGGCGCCTCGTCCAGCGCCGAGGAGCGCAACGCGCAGGCCACGGTCGTGGATCAACTGATCCAGTCGCTGTTCAACACCGCCAACCGCCAGTCCGTGGCGGGATTCGCGCTCTCGGGGAGCAACACGGGCCGGCCCGCGATCGCAGCGCACCTCGCCGGGTATCGCTACATGGGCGGCCTCTCCGGCATCACGACGGACCTGGGGCTTCCTTCGCCGATCCCGATCACGGTCGGCGCGGGCAACCCGATCACCAACCTTTCCTCGCGTGTGCGCGGCTCGACGGATCTCAACCCGTCGCTCACCACCGACACTCGTATCGCCGACCTTCACGGGGCCCGCGGGCTGGGTGTCGCGCTCGGATCGGTCGAGTTTGCGTTCAACGGCGGTCCCGCGGCCCAGATCGACCTGGCCGGGACCGATTCCGTGCAGGACATCCTGGGTCGCATCACCACGGCCCTTCGCCAATACGAGACCGACAACAGCGTCACCATACTCGGGCCTGGCGGCGTTTCGATCTCGGGCGGTTCGCTCACCATCGGCATCGCCGCGGGCGGGTCTCTGCAGTTCAACGACATCGGCAGCGCCACCGCGGCGCAGGACCTGGGACTCACGGCGACGACCCCATTTGCCTTCACCCCGATGACCGCGGCCGGCCTGGACCTGGACCCCGCCCTCACCTGGCGCACCCCGATCTCCTCCCTCGCCGGACTCACCGGTGCGCTGGGCCAGATCTCGATCTCGAACGCCGGCCGGACGGGCGTGGTGGACCTTTCCTCGGCGACCACCCTGGGCGACATTCGCAACCTGATCGAGGGATCGAATCTCGGCGTCCGCGTGACCGTGAACGAGGATGGGTCGGGCATTGACATGCGTTCGGACCTGGCCGCGGGATCGACCAATGCCTTGTCCATCACCGATGTCGTCGGCCAGAACTTCACGGCCACGCAACTGGGAATCCGCTCGTTCACCGCCTCGACGCGGGTCTCGGACTTCAACTTCGGGCGCGGGGTGAACATCGTCGATGGCCAGAACGACCCCGACACCAACCTTCCCTCCCCGGCGTTGAACGTGGACTTCAGGATCACGCTGGGCAACGCCGCGGCAACCGAACTGAGCATCGACCTCCGCCCGCAGGACATGACGACGGTGCAGGCGGTGCTGGACCGGATCAACAGCGAGGCGGCGGCGCAACTCACGGCGGCGGGGGTGCCGACCACGGCGTTCACCGCCGAACTGGGGGAGGGCTCGAACGGGATCGTGCTGCGGCAGGACGCGACGTTCACGCAGGCGGTGAAGGTGGAGCCACGGAACAACTCGCCGGCGGCGGAGCAGTTGGGGCTGCTGTTCGGCACGTACGACGCACCGAGCGCAAGTTTGATCGGTCAGGATCGCGCCAAGGTGCGGGTGGACGGTCTCTTCTCGGAT
The DNA here is from genome assembly GCA_905339235.1 of Phycisphaerales bacterium. Classification (GTDB taxonomy): domain Bacteria; phylum Planctomycetota; class Phycisphaerae; order Phycisphaerales; family UBA1924; genus RI-211. Next base: position 52,139 of record CAJPFG010000019.1, on the reverse strand, counting down.
TTGATCGATCTGCGGGATGCCCTGCGGGCCAACGACGTTCGTGGCATCACGCTTGCTGGAGTAGCACTCGACCAGTCCATCGACGGGCTCGTGGACGCCCGGGGGCTGGTCGGCGGGTACGCCCAGCGAGTGGATCAGGCCAAGGACCACGAAGAGAGCCGGGCCACGAGCGACGAAACGACCCGCAGTGTGTTGCGAGACACCGACTTCACGAAGGCCGCCTCCCGCCTGGCGCTCCTTCAGACCCAACTTCAGGCGGGGCTTCAGATCGCGGCATCCGCACAGCGGGTGACGCTGCTCGACTTCCTGGGCTAGCGCCCGGTCGTCGGATTGGACGTAAGGGCCCCGGCCGATTCGGCCAAACCGGGGCGCCTGTACAGAAGGGCCGACGCAGCGGAGCGTGCGCCATGCAAGTTAGGACGACACGGTTCGGGATGCTCGAGATTCCGGACGAACGCGTGATCGAGTTTCCCAAGGGCCTGCTTGGCTTCTCGCAGTACACCCGGTACTGCCTGCTCGAGCCCGGCGAGGATGCCTGCTTCTTCTGGCTTCAATGCATGGAAGAGCCGGCGCTGGCCTTCGTGGTAACGGACCCGAGTCTGTTTGTGCCCGAGTTTTCCGTTCCCATCCGGCCGGAGCAGATGCTGGAAATGAAACTCGGGCGACTCGAGGACGCCCAGGTCTTCGTCATCGTAAACAAGGTCGAGCAGACCCTCACGGGCAACCTTCAGGGCCCGCTGGTGGTCAACACGCTCACGCGGACCGGGGAGCAGATGGTGCTCGCCGAGAAGCGATGGACGACGCGGCATCCGCTCGTCCAGGTCACCGCCGGCGAGCAGCGCCGCGCGGCCTCGGCATAACCCAACGCAGGATGCGTACTTCTTTCCGTCAACCTCTCGACCGCACGCCCCCGACGCCGCCCTGCGCGCCTCGGCCGGGCAAGCCCGCCCCGGGGCACGGACGCCCCGGCAAGGAGCACATTCATGCTCGTGCTTTCCAGGCAACGAGACGAGACCATCATGATCGGAGACGAGATCGAGATCACCGTCGTGGACATCCGCGGCGACAAGGTCCGTCTCGGGATCAATGCGCCCACGCGCATCGCCGTGCACCGCAAGGAGGTGTACGAGGCCATCAAGAAAGAGAACGAGCAGGCTTCGCGCCTGGCCGATTCCGAGGTGACCAGCCTCAGCGCTCTTTCTCCCGGCCCCGCACGCAACCAGTCGCGGGCACGCACCTCCCGTCTCGCGGCCCCGGCCCCGCGCCCCGAGCGCCTCGCCGACAACCCGCTCTCCCGTATCCCACCTCCCGCCGCCAAGCGGGCCTGATCGTCGAATCGCCGTCGTCATTCGCACCGCGGGCCGGAAAAACCCCGCGTTCCCGGAAGAAGGACTGAGCCTCAATCACGGAGGATTGTCATGGCCAGGATCAACACGAACGTTCAAAGCGTCATCGCCCAGGCACACCTCGCGCGCAATCAGAATGAACTCGGCCTGCGCCTCGAGCGGCTGTCCACGGGCCTGCGGATCAACCGGGGCAAGGACGACCCGGCGGGTCTCATCATTTCCGAGCGCATCCGCTCCGACCTGCAGGGGGTGGACCAGGGAATCAAGAACTCCTCCCGCGCCGGCGCGATGGTCTCCACCACCGAGGGGGCGCTCGCGGAGGTCAACGACCTGCTCAACAGCATCCGGTCGCTGATCGTGCAGTCCGCCAACACGGGCGCCGCTTCGCAGGCCGAACTCGAAGCCAACCAACTGCAGATCGACTCGGCCATCGACTCCATCACCCGCATCTCGAACACCGCGTCCTTCGGCGGGCTCAAACTCCTCAACGGGTCGCTGGACTACACCCTCTCGGGCGTTGACCCCGCGGCGATCTCCAAGATCCAGGTCAACAACGCCTCCTTCCTCAATGCCACCTCGCTGCAGGTTGACGTGGACGTCGTCACCTCCGCGCAGACGGGCTCGCTCTACTACAACGGCGGCACCACCCCCGCGGGCGTCACCCTCTCGGCCCTCACTCTTGAGATCGCCGGTCCCAGCGGCGTTGAGACCATCAGCGTGCAGAGCGGCGTCTCCCTGAACAACATCGTACAGGCGGTCAACAACGTCACTTCGCTCACCGGCGTGCGTGCCTCTCTCATCAACAACGATCCCAACTCGGGTGTCGTCTTCCAGACCGTGGATTACGGGACCAACTCCTTCGCGTCGGTGAAGCGGCTGGGGGCTCCCCTCACGGGCAACTCCTGGCAGACCTACAAGTTCGACAGCACCGCTCAGATTCCCAACAGTTCGCCCTTCGGATGGGCCGCGCTCATCACCGCCGGCACGCTCGTCACGGGCGATCGCGACACCGGACGGGACGTCGCGGCGCTGGTCAACGGCAATCTCGCGACCGGCAACGGCCTGCGACTGAAGGTCAACTCTCCGGCCCTGGGGCTGGACCTGACCCTCTCGGCGGCCATCGCGACCAACCCAGCGGCCGCGACAAGCACCTTCTATATCACCGGCGGGGGCGCGCTCTACCAGTTGGGACCCGACGTCACCGCGCTCCAGCAGGCGAACTTCGGCATCCAGTCGGTCTCGGCCTCGAAGATCGGCGGCACGCTTATCGGCACCACGGTCGAGTTCCTCAGTTCGCTCAAGTTCGGACAGTCGAACAGCATCAGCACGTCGGTCCAGCGGCAGAACTTCAAGCCCGCCAGCGACATCCTGGCCACGGCCATCGACGAGGTCACGGTGCTTCGCGGCAGGCTGGGCGCCTTCGAGCGAAACGTCCTGGACACCAACACTCGATCGCTGCAGGCCCAGTTCGAGAACCTCACGGCCAGTAACTCGGTGCTGCGAGATGCCGATTTCGCCGCGGAAACCAGCCAACTCACGCGGGCACAGATCCTCGCGAGCGCCGGAACCTCGGTGCTCACGCTGGCGAATCAGCAGAGCCAGCAAGTCCTGCAGTTGCTCGGCTGATGTGATCCATATTTCGGAGTAACCCCAGCGCCCCGCCGGGCCGACCCGGCGGGGCTGTTTTTTATAGGACCACGGCCTCCCCCATTTCGGGGAACCCGCAAGAAAAACCCGGGATTCCGCGGCGTATTCGACTCAACCACCACCCTTGCAGTTCCGATGTCGGACGTGGTCAGTCGAGCGGCGTAGTTCGACGGACACAGAGGGCCGGGACGGAACCCGACCTTCGCGAGCCACGGGCCGTCAGGCGCCTGGCTCCGCCGATGAGGCCGGCGAGTGACTTGCCTCAACGGATCAGGTGCCCTCTCTTCACGAGAGCGGCGGCTCGCAAGCACGGAGGTTTACAATGGGTCGGATCAATACGAACGTCCAGTCTTTGATCGCACAGCGCGTACTCGGCCAGAACAACAACAGCCTGGGTGTCGCCCTCGAGCGGCTCAGCACGGGCCTGAAGATCAACCGCGGCAAGGATGATCCCGCGGGCCTGATCGCGAGCGAGAACCTGCGCTCGGAGCAGAAGGCTCTGAACCAGGCGATCGGCAACGCGGATCGCGCCGACCAGGTCGCGAACATTGCCGAAGGCGGTCTGCAGGAAGTCTCCAGCATGCTCACCGAACTGCAGGGCCTCCTGACGGCGACCGCCTCGAAGGCCGGTCTCTCCCTCGAAGAGAAGAACGCGAACCAGTTGCAGATCGACTCGATCCTGCAGACCATCGACCGCGTCGCCTCCTCCACGAACTTCCAGGGCATCAAACTCCTCAACGGCAACTTTGACTTCAAGGTCTCGGGCGTCGCCACGGGCGTCTCCGACTACCGCGTCAACGGCGCCAAGTTCTCGGGCGCGTCCCTCAATGTGGACGTGCAGGTCACGACCTCGGCCCAGCAGGCGGGTCTGTTCCTCTCGATGGGCGGCTCGGCCATCGACATCGAGCAGAACTCGTCCCTGGTGCTCGAGATCGCCGGCTCCAAGGGCTCGCGTGAACTCTCCTTCTCCTCGGGCACGACCCTCACCAAGATCAAGGACGCGATCAACTCGTTCACGGACGTGACGGGCGTGGCCGCGGTTGTCTCGGGCACGGGCATCCGCCTCCAGTCCAACGATTTCGGCTCCTCCGAGTTCGTCTCGGTCAAGGTGATCGACGACGCGGGCATCAACAGCACCGACAACGGCACGGGCGCCGCGACCCGCGGCGTGTACAATCGCCTCTCGGGCGCGTTCAACACCAACAACACGACCATCAACTCCACCTTCGTCGCCGCGACCAACACCATCACCGACTACGGCCAGAACGTCAAGGCCACGGTCAACGGCCTGCAGACGGTCTCCAACGGCAAGACCCTCCGCGTCAACAGCGACTTCCTCGACGTGGAGGTCACCCTCAGCACGTCCAAGGCCCAGGCCCTGGGCAACGTGGGCTCGGGCTCCAACCCCGCCTTCACCATCACCGGCGGCGGCGCCGACTTCCAACTCGCGGGCAAGGTTGACATCGCCGGCAAAGTCTCGATGGGCATCCAGGACGTTGCCGCCCGTAAACTCGGCAACTCCACCCTGGGCTACCTCGACAGCCTCGCCAGCGGCAAGACCAACAACGTCGTGGACGGCGCAAGCCTCTCCAACGCCCAGAAGATCGTCTCCGAGTCCATCAAGCAGGTCTCGGGCCTCCGCGGCCGGATCGGCGCCTTCCAGAAGAACACGGTCGGCGCCACCATCCGCAGCCTCGGCATCGCCGTCGAGAACACCGCGGCCGCCCAGAGCGTGGTTCGCGACAGCGACTTCGCGGCGGAAACCGCGCAACTCACCCGCTCGCAGATCCTGGTCAATGCCTCGACCAACGTCCTGGCGCTGGCCAACCAGCAGCCGCAGTCGGCTCTGTCACTGCTCGGGTAAGTTGATCCTCCGACCCTGATCCGAAAGCCCCGGCTCACTCCGAGCCGGGGCTTTTTTCGTTTTTACGTTCGTCGCGTCGATAGACCACTCCATGGGAGCCCGCATCGCCCGCCGCCATCGCCGTCCGGCTCCCAGCGTGGAGTCGCTTCCGGAAGGCCTGGCGCAGCCCTACCACCGCTTCCGCTCGTTTCTGCGCGTGGAATGCGGCCTGCTCCCCAACTCGGTCACGGCGTACTCCTGGGACCTGCTTCTCCTGCTCGCGGACCTGGCCGGAGAGGGGGTCAAGGAACTCCCGGGCGCGACCCCGAGGAAGGTGGCCGCGCATATGGCTTCGCTCAAGAGCGAGCGATTCATGGCGGGGTCGTCGGTCACGCGGCATCTGGCGTCGATGCGTGTCTTTTTTCGCTGGGCCCTGGCGGGCGGGTTGGTCTCCAAGGACCCCACCGAGATCCTCGACCGCCCAACCCGATGGAAGCGGCTTCCGGACGTGCTGTCGCCCAAGCAGATCAAGGGGCTGATCGAGTCGGCGCTGCCGCAACCCGGGGATGAGGGGCCGCCCCTTTGGCTGCGCGACCGCCTGCTGCTCGAACTCCTGTATTCCAGCGGACTCCGCGCGAGCGAGGCTTCCGGCATCGGCGTCGCCGACGTGCTCGACGGCCTGGGGGTTCTGCGAATCACGGGCAAGGGCAACAAGCAGCGGCTCGTTCCCATCGGCGTGCCCGCGCGGCAGGCGGTCGAGCGGTATCTTGCCGATTGCCGGCCCCTCCTCGCGCGGCCGGACAATCGCGACAAGGGGCGGCTGCTGCTCTCGAAGCACGGCCGGCCTCTGGAGCGCGTGGCGGTGTGGCAGATCGTGAAGCGCGCGGCGCGGCGGGCGGGGCTGGGGGATGTGCACCCGCACACGCTGCGGCACAGTTTCGCGACGCACTTGCTGGTCGGCGGCGCGGACCTGCGCGTCGTGCAAGAACTCCTCGGACACGCGGACATCGGCACAACGCAGATCTACACGCACGTGGACCGGTCGCGGCTCAAGAGCGTCCACCAGAAGCACCATCCGAGGCCATAGCCTGATCCCTCCACATCGCCCGAAGCGCCGCCTCGAACCGAGGCCCATACCCGGGCGCATCCAACAGCATCGACCCACGCAGGCGATCGCGCATCGAATCCCGCAGCATCCGCAATCGCACCCGATCCGCCGCGAGTCGCACCGCGAGTTCCACGTACTGCGCCTCATCCTCCGCGATCATCTCCGGCATTCCCGCCGCGCCCAGGATCGACGCCCCCACCCTCGCCCGATGCACCGACCCCCGCAACGTCACCACGGGCACGCCCATCCACAGCGCCTCGCACGTCGTCGTCGTCCCGTTGTAGGGAAAGCAGTCCAACGCGACGTCGATCTCGCCATAGAGCCCCAGATGCTCGGCATGCGCCGGTGCATACGGCGAAAACTTCACTCGCCCCGGATCGATTCCGTAGGCCACGAACCGCTGTGCAAACGCCAAGTTCAGCGGCTCCGACTGCACTCGCGCCTTGAGCAACAACCGGCTGTGGGGCACTCGGTTCAGCACCTCCGCCCACACCGCCACCGTGCGCTGCGTGATCTTCGCCAATCGGTTGAAACACCCGAAGGTCACCGGGCGCGACTCATCAAGCATTGCGCTCGAAGGCCGCGGCTGCGGGTCCCCCGGCTGCGGCTGGTAGCACAGGAAGCACCCATCCATCCGGGCCAGTCGCTCCGTGCAATGAGATTCCGCGCCCTGCGGATCGGTCGTCGCATCCACAATCCGCCAGTCAACCGTGGAAATCGCCGTGGTGTTCGGATACCCCAGGAATGTCGCCTGCACCGGCGCCACACGCGGGTTCAGCATCCCCAGGCGCGTGCCCGTGGTCCAGCCGTTGCACTCCACGAGGATGTCAATCCCATCGCCGCGGCATTGCGCCGCCAGCCCCGCGTGATCCATCGACGCAACCTCGCGCCACTCGCCGCGCCCACGAAACCACTCCGTCCACGCGTCGGGTTTCTCCGCCGCGCTGTACAGGTACATCCTCACGCCCGGCCCCGGCAGACTCTCCACCAGCGGCCGCAGGAACGTCCCGCACGCGTGGTCTTTGAAATCTGATGAAAGCAGCGCCACCCGCAGCGGCCGCTCCGCGTCACGCGAAATCACACACTCTCGCGCGACGCCTGCCGGCGGCGTCAGTCCCGCCAGCCGCTGGTGCAACTCGCGATGGCCGTGGGGATCGGCATCGACGAAGTTGAAGTAGCAGGCGGCGGACATGACCAGATCGCGATCATTCGGGCAGGCCTTGAGGCCGCGCTTGAGGACCTCGGCGGCATCATCGGCGCGCCCGACCTCGACCAGTGTGACGGCGAGGTCGATGTAGAGCCGGGCGGCGGAGGGCTCGCGGGTCAGCGCGTCCTCGTAGACCTTGGCCGCGCCCGCGGCGTCGCCGAGCGTCATCAGGCACTTGCTGAGTACATCAACGCCCTGGGTGTGGGCGGGGGAAATGGCGAGGCACTTGCGAAGCACGGCCGCGCTCTCGGCGTGGCGCTGCATCAGGAAGAGGATGTTCCCGTGCAGGAAGTGGAGGTCGGGGTCCTGCGGGCTGGCCGCGGCGGCGCGGGACATGTAGAAAAGGGCCTGGGCATCTTCGTGACGCCCGCCGTGGATGAGGGCTATGAGTTTGTTGGCGTTGGGCTCGTTGGGCTGTTTCAGGAGGAACTGACGGAGGATGCGCAGGGCCTGGTCTTCGCGCCCGGCGTTGAGGTGCTCCACGGCCGAGTTGAAGACCAGTTCCGCGCGCATCGGGTCGATTGTGCGACCGCCCGCCGAACAAGGCAAATCACATGGGCGTTTCCGGAGTGGACGACCGACCGGGCGGGCTCTACACTGAGTTTTCAGAAAACGTTGAAAGCAGCCCGGAGCCCTCGATGACCCTGTATTCACCACCCAAGGAACGCCCCGACGCGGATGTGCGCGACGAGGGGTTTCTCGCGGCGGTCGCCCGCGGCGAGGCCCGAGTCACGCTCGAGCAGGGCCTGTCGCTGTACAAGTCGCACACGCTGCCGGAACTCGGGCGCTGGGCCGACGCCCGCTGCCGCGTGCTGCACGGGGATGGGCTGCGCACATACATCATCGACCGGAACATCAACTACACGAACGTGTGCAACGCCAAGTGCACGTTCTGCGCTTTCCGGCGCGACGCCGGGGATGCCGACGCGTACACGCTCTCGAAGGAGCAGATCCACGAGAAGATTGCCCAACTCGTGGCCATCGGCGGGACGCAAATCCTGATGCAGGGCGGCATGAATCCCGACCTTCCGCTGGACTACTACCTCGATCTTTTGGCGTCGATCAAGGAAAAGTTTCCGACCGTGCACGTGCACGCCTTTTCGCCGCCCGAGATGGTCGAGTTCGTGCACTTCTTCAACCCGCCTGGCGCGACGTTCGAGGACAAGTGCCTGTGGGTCATGCTGCGGCTGCGCCAGGCGGGGCTCGACAGTCTGCCGGGCGGCGGCGGCGAGATTTTCGCCGACCCTGTCCGCCGGAAGATCGGCCTGGGCAAGTGCGACGCGGAGTCGTGGCTCACCGTCATGTACGTCGCCCATTCCCTGGGCATGTTCACCAGCGCGACGATGATGTTCGGCCACATCGAGGGCTACGCCGACCGCGTCCATCATATGGGGCTGGTGCGGAAGTGGCAGGACCGGGTGATGCGAGAAGGTGGCGAAGTGACGGAGAGCAGAGTGAAGCCGGGATCGGGACACTCGGCCGCGTCGCCCGCCCACTACAAGGCGTTCATCGCGTGGCCCTTTCAACGGGAAAATACGCCGCTCGGGCGCGTGAAGGACTGGGGCTTCAAGCCCGAAGAACTGGGCCAGGAGTTCCCGGGCGATGCCGTGGCCCGCGCGTTCAACTGGGGGGAGAATCCCGGCCTGGACTACCGCGAACTGGGGCCAGCGAGCGCGGAGTTCGGCCGGCGGGTCCGCATGAGCGGGGCGAGCGACTACCTTCGCACCCAGGCCATCAGCCGCCTGATGCTCGACAACATCTACTCGATCGGCGCCTCGTGGGTGACGATGGGTCCGCACATCGGCCAGGTCGCGCTCTTCTTCGGCGCCAACGACATGGGCAGCGTCATGATGGAAGAGAACGTCGTCAGCAGCGCGGGCACCACCTACTGCCTCGATGAGGCCCTCCTTTGCCGGCTTATCCGCGATGCGGGATTCCTGCCCGCGCAGCGCAACAACACCTACGACGTGCTCAAGATCCACGACGGCCCGGATGCGCCGGACCTCTCGGTCAAGGACTGGTCCACCCACCGGGCCCGCAAACTCCATCTCGAAGCGCCGCGCGAGAACAAGGCCGAGTTGACCGTGAGCGCCAAGGCCTGAGCCGCGCTCGCTGCTCTCCACCTCCTAATAATCCCGGGTGCCCATCCGCAACCGCGCCATCCTCACCACGTGCACGCTCGCGGCGATCGCCGTGTTCGCGGCGGCGATCGCGGGGCACAACCCCGCCCCGCCCCCCGCGCTCGCGGGCCACTCGCTCGAGGCCAAACCCCGCCTCACGATGACCAGCGAGGCCGACGAACTCCTGGGTCGGGGCCGCCGGCTGTACGACATCTGCGCGACCTGCCACATGCCCGACGGCTCCGGGGTCTCGGGCATCAACCCACCGCTATTCGGCGCTCACGTCTCCGAGGCACCGCCCGGCCGGCTGATCCGCGCGTTGATCCATGGGGTCACCGGGCCGCTCACCGTGGACGGCACCGAATACGACGCGGCGATGCCGACCGCGCCCCTCGAAACCGACGCGGATATCGCCGCGGTGCTCACGTACGTGCGCCAGGCTTTCGGCAACAACGCCTCGGCCGTTTCGACCGCAATGGTTACGGCGGTTCGGGCCCAGACCAAGGACCGCGAGGACCCGTGGACGACCGAGGAACTTGACCAGATCAGGTAGGTCGGCCCGGGGCCCTACTTCTTCGCCGCCATCTCGTCGAATATCGCCTGCATCACCATGGCGCGCCGGTTCGCGGCCCCGTAGTCGGCGTAGACCCCGGGGTCCATCTCGCCCACTTCCTGGCGCGATTTGCCGTCCTTGACAGCCTTCGCCACGGCGTCACGCATTTTCACGAAGTACTCGACCTGCCCACGCAGGCCGGAGACATCCGTCGGTTCGCCGTGCCCGGGCACCACGATGGTCTTCGCGTCGCACACTTCGATGATCTTCCGAACCGAGGTGACCCAGCCGGCGGTGTCGCCCCCTCCGTTCGCATCGACGAATGGGTGCATGCGATGGAAGAGCAGGTCCCCCGCGTGAACCACGTTCAGGTCCGGCAGGTGCCCCATCATGTCGTTGTCCGTGTGCCCGGGCACGAAGTGCCGCAGTGCCATCTTCACCCCCGCGACCTCCAGCGAATGTGAGTCGCCCACGCCGGTCCGGGCCGCGTAGTCCGCGGCCTTGCGCTCCTCGATGTGCTTGTAGTACGCCAGCGCTTCGATCCGGGCTTTCGCGACCGCTTCGCCGGTCTTGCCTTCCAACTGCCCCGGGGCCTCTTTCGCCTGCGACACGTACCGGTTCATCTGCCCCAGCACGCGGGGGGTCCCCTTCTCGTGCGCGTAGGTCGGGATGTCGCCGGTGAACGCGTGGTTGCCCCCGGTGTGGTCGGCGTGATGATGCGTGTTGATGATCGCGAGCAGTTTGCCGCACTGTATCTCGGCCTCGCGGCGCAGAGTCGTGCCGTAGGGCGCGTTCTTGCAGTCCACCAGCAGCCCGCCGTCTTTGCCCTTCACGACCATGGCGTTTCCGCCGTACCCGAGCGCGACCACCACCCCTTCGCGCAGAGTCTTCCATTCGAAAAAGGTCTCATCCCGGCGCGTGCGGGCCCTCGCGACCCGAGCACCCAGGCCCGCCCCTGCGCCCGCCGCGGCCGCCATCACCAGAAACTCTCGCCGACTCAGCATGTGCGCACTCCTGGCCTGAAATCCTCACTGCTCCTTCACGCCCCGGCCGGCTTGGGCGCCGACGGCTCGGGCTTCGGCCGGCTCTGCTCGCGCCACAGTTCATCGAAGATTCCTCCCCACAGCAAGGGGACCGCCGCCTTCAGCCCGAGGTTTTCGTAGCGGGGCAGCGTCATCTTCGAGATTTCCTCGCGGGATTTGCCTTCCTTCATCGCCTCGGCCACGGCCTTGCGGGTCAGTTGCATGTACTCGATCTGATCGTCGATGCACTGCACGCCCGCCACCGGCCCGTGCCCCGGCACAACGACGGTGGTCGCGTTGCACAGCATTTTGGTTTTGCGGAGCGAACGGATCCACCCGGTCGTCACCGCATTCGCCGACGCGTCGAAGTACGGGTTCAGCCCGTTAAAAACCAGGTCGCCCGTGACGACCACGTTTTCCTTCGGGAAGTGCAGCACCAGGTCATTGTCCGTGTGCCCGGGGCCGTGGTGATACACCTTCACCTCGCGCCCCGCGATCTCCAGCGTGAAGTCGGAGGCGTGATGTTCGGTCGGCTCCAGCGCGTTCGCGGGCACCTTCGCAAGGCCCTCCTTGAATGCCCGGGCATCGGCACCGGCCTGCTTGGCGCCCTCGACACTGCTGGCCTCCAGGGCCGCGATCTTTTCTTCGAGTTGCGCGAAATACCCTTCCCGCGCGGCCTTCAGCCGATTCCAGCAGCTGTCGTGCGCGACGACGGGGCACTCGCCGGAGAACACCGCGTTGCCGCCCGCGTGATCGAAATGGTGGTGCGTGTTGAGCACCTTCGCGATCTTCGCGGACTTGCCCAATACCTCGCGCCGCAGCGCCGGGCCCAGGGCCGCCTGCTTGGTATCGATCAGCAGCGCGCCCTCCCCGCCCGTTACCAGCACGCTGTTCCCGCCGATCAGCGTCATGTCATCGCCGGTGCGTCCGAGAGCCACCCAGAATCCCGGCGCGGCCTCACGCCACTCGAAGAACGTCTCCTCAAGCCTCGCGCGGCCCAGCGCCCGATGCCCGAAAACACCCAGCCCGGCCGCGGCCCCCGCCGCGACGCTCATGAACTCCCGACGCGACAAACCAACCATGACCGCCCCTTCCCCGGGCCGAAGCCCGAAACAGTCAGCGTATTCGAGCGGGGCGCGGGACGCCGGGGCCGTAGGAAGCCAAAAACAGCGCCTTAGGTCCTCTGGCGAACGCCCGCCAACGCCTATACTTGGCCCCTTTCGGGAACCCACGATTTTCCGGGCGAGGCCGCGCCGCGTCGGCGTTCGAGCCCCGGTGTCGGCAGTTGTAAGGAACAGCCCATGCAGGCCACCAATCTCCGCCCCGGTCAGGGCGTCCGACTCGACGGCAAACTCTTCGTCGTCACCGGCATCGAACACCGGACCCCCGGCAATCTTCGGGCCTTCATTCAACTCAAGATCAAGGACGTGATCCGGTCGCAGACGATCGAGCGGCGCTTCAAGCCCTCCGACGACATCGAAGTGATCGACCTGGACCGGCGGGTAATGGAGTACCTCTACTCCGACAACACCGGCGCCACCTTCATGGACACGGAGAACTACGAGCAGGCCACCATCCACAAGGATGTCCTCGGCGACGCCCTGCTCTACCTGCGGCCCAACGCCCAGACCAACGTCCTGATGCACGACGGCAACCCGATCCTCGTGGAACTTCCCCCGTCCGTGGAACTCACCGTGAAGCACTGCGACCCCGGCGTCAAGAACGCCACGGTGACCAACGTGATGAAGGAGGCCGAGATGGAGACGGGCCTCAAGACCCGCGTGCCCGACTTCATCAACATCGGCGAGGCCCTCCGCATCAGCACCGCCGACGGCGCGTACCAGTCGCGGGCGTGAGTCCCCTTGACAGCGCGGGTATGCTCTATCCATGAACGTGTTCCTCGTGGGGCTTCGGGGAGCGGGTAAGTCATCCCTCGGGCGCGATCTGGCATCGCGCCGCGCGATGACGTATGTGGATCTCGATACATGGACCGCGGCGGCCGCGGCCACCGATTCCCCGGGCAAGGCCCTTGCGTCGCTGGGGGAACCCGCATTCCGGCGCGCCGAAGCGTGCGCCCTGCGAGTGGTGCTGTCGTACCGCCGGCAGGTGGTCGCGCTGGGGGGCGGCACGCCCACGGCCCCCGGGGCCGAACGGCTCATCCAGGACGCCCGGTCCGTTCGGCACATCCGGGTGATCTACCTTCGGGCCCAGCCGGCCGCGCTTCGGGCCCGCCTGGCGAAATCCAACCTGACCGAGCGGCCGAGCATCACCGGCGAGGGGACGCTCGAAGAGATCGACACGCTGTTCGCGCAGCGCGACCCGCTGTACCAACGGATCGCCGATGTGGTCATCGACACGGACGGCCTGAGCCACGAACAGGCGTTCCACGCCCTGCTCGAAGCCTGTCCCGATCCATTACCCGCGCTGGCGGAATGAACTTACCGATCGGCCTCTCGCACCGCGTCGCAGAACGCCTCGATCAGCGCGGGGTCCTTTTCGCCGCGGACGCGCTCGACTCCGCTGGAAACATCCACGCCGTAGGGTCGCACTTCGCGGATCGCGGCGGCGACGTTGCCGGCGTTGAGGCCGCCCGCGAGGATGATGGGCTTGGAGCAGGCTTCGACCAACGACGCCAGCCTGGCCCAATCGAAAACCTCGCCAAGTCCGCCTGAAGAGCCGTCCACAAGGATGGCCGCTACATCGTCGCAGGCGCCCCAACGGTCCAGGTCGCGACCGATCGTCTCGGGATCAAACTTGACGGCCTTGATCACATCCGGCCCGCAGGCCTTCACGAGTTTCTCATTCTCCTGGCCGTGCAACTGCGTGAAATGGGCCGGGCAGACCTCTTCCGCGTCACCGAACTCGTCGGGCGTAGGGTCCGCGAAGACGCCGACGGCGCTGACCAGCGGCGGGAGCAGAGACATCAGCCCGTACGCCTCTTCGGGGGGTAGATAGCGGGGAGAAGTCTTCACGAACATGAACCCCACGGCGTCGGCCCCCGAGTCCGCGGCCGCGAAAAGGGCGTCTTCCGTGCGAATCCCACAGACTTTGACCCTGGTTCGAGCCATGGTTCTCCCCCGGGGGTCTGACCGGGCCGCTGCGTCCCGCCCACTAACCCGGGCAACGGTACTCGCGCCAAAACCGGCGCGGTGCGCTAGATGCGGCCCCTTCCGGCTTCGTATAGTGAACCCCAACTTCGGCCCGCCCGCACGGGCGCCGCCGGGGAACGGGGAACCCTGGGAAGGGAGTTCCTCACGATGTCTCAGGCAACGATCCGCCCTGCGGGAGTTTCCCGCCCGGGCACCACCAATGGCGGCGGAGGTTCCATGACCACTCAGAACTACGCGAAAGGTCTCGAGGGCGTGATCGCCGCCGAGACGAAACTCTCCTACATCGACGGCGAGAAGGGAATCCTCGAGTACATCGGGATTCCCATCGGCGAACTGGCCGAGAAAAGCACGTTCGAGGAAACCGTGTACTTCCTGTGGAACGGTCGTCTTCCCACGAAGCCCGAACTCGACGGATTCACCGGCGCGATCCGCTCGCGCTACGACATCCCCGCGGGCGTCGAGGCGCTGCTCAACACCATCCCCAAGACCGCGGAGCCGATGCACGCCATCCGCACGCTGGTCTCGGCGCTGGGGCTGCACGACCCCAAGCCCAACAGCATCGACCTTCCCACCATCCGCGACAAGGCCCTCTCGATCCTGGCACAGACCCCCACGCTCTTGGCGTACTTCCATCAGCACCGCCAGGGCAAGCCCTTCACGCGGCCCGACAAGTCCCTGGGCCTCTCCGAGAACTTCCTGTACATGCTCAACGGCAAGCGCCCCACCCCGGCCATGACCAAGGCGCTGGACGTGTGCATGATCCTCCACACGGACCACGGGCTGAACAACTCGACGTTCACCACCCGCGTCATCATCTCCACCGAGAGCGACATCTACTCGGCCATCACCGGCGCCATCGGCTCTCTCCGCGGCCCGCTCCACGGCGGGGCCAACGAGGGCGTGATGCGCATGCTCAACGCCATCCCCTCGGTCGCGGCCTCCGAGGCCTTCATCCAGGAGAAACTGGCGAAGAAGGACAAGATCCCCGGCTTCGGCCATCGCGTCTACAAGGCCTACGACCCACGAGCCACCCACCTCAAGGTGCTCGCGAAGCAACTCGCCCATGACACCGGCCACACGGACCTGTACGAGAAGTCCACGGCCATCGAGGCGGTCATGAACCGCGAGAAGGCGGCCAAGGGCATCTACCCCAACGTCGATTTCTACTCGGCAACCACCTACTACTGCATCGGCCTGCCGCTGGACCTGTTCACGCCGATGTTCGTGATCGGGCGCGTGGGCGGCTGGTCGGCCCACGCCCTCGAGCAACTCGCCCACAACCGGCTGTACCGGCCGGACGTGGACTACACCGGGCCGCATGGGGTGGCGTATACGCCGATTGAGAAGCGGTAAGTCGTTCAAGTCCTTTGTCCTCAGTCTTGGGTCCTGCGGATGGTCGGCACAGGCGTCATGCCTGTACGGACGCCCACTTTGGCCTGTGCGTCGCTGATCCGAAGGACACCTCTTCGGTTTCCTTCGAATCCTTCCCGCCGTGGTGGCTCGAGGGCGTGTGGTGGGAGTGGGCGGCTGGGGGACCCGCCCAACAATCCCGCGTGGACCTTCAGACCCAAACACTCCACGGCCGCGCCGTCCGCCTCGAACCGCTTTCGATGTTCCACGCCCCGGGGCTTGCGGGCGCGATCGCGCCGGACACATTCACCTACTTCCCGCTGCCCTTCCACGCCTCGGGTACGCCGCGCCAGGCCGCGGAAGCGTTCATCCATGCCCGCACCGGCGACCCGGCCATCCGCGGCTTCGCGATCGTGCTCAACACGACGGGGCAGATCGTCGGCGCCTCGTGCTTTCTCGACATCCGCCCGCTGCACCGGGGCGTGGAGATCGGCTCCACCTTCATCGCGCCGGCCCATCGCGGGACGCTCGTGAACGCCGAGGCCAAACTCCTCATGCTCACGCACGCGTTTGAAACATGGGGCTGCGTCCGCGTGCAACTCAAATGCGACGTGCTCAACACGGGCAGCGTCCGCGCCATCGAAAAACTCGGCGCCTATCGCGAAGGAACCCTGCGGCAGCACATGCTCATGCCCGACGGCCGGTTCCGCGACACCATGATGTTCAGCATCCTGCGCGAGGAATGGCCGCGGATTCGGGAAGGGTTGCTCGAGAGACTCGCGCCACGTTCCTGATGATCCGACGCCGGGAAAGCCCGGGCTCTCGTTCGTTCACCGTCTCAGGCCCGCCGCCGACGCCGCATCGCCAACACCCCGCCCACCATCATCAGCCCCGCCGCGCCCGGCGCCGGTACAGCCGCCACCGACAACTCGTACGCGCCCTCGGAGAAGAACGTGCTGTCCACGTTGATGTAGTACGTCCCGGGCGCGGCCCCCAGGATCGAGACTACGTCGTGCGAGCCCGCGATGCTGTAATCCCCCGTGCTGTCGTACGCGCCCGGGCTGTAGACGAACAGGTCGTTGTCCGAGAAGAGAAGGCTGTCGAGCGTCACGGTCATGTCGCCGCCCGGCCAGTCGAGTTGCCAGACATCGTCGCCGCCGTCCCAGATGTCGAAGATGTGGATGCCGCTGTCGAAGCCGTCGTTCTCGTCGCCATGGCCGGTGGTGTTCCCGGTGACGAAACTGCCGGGGCCAAGGGGGCCCAGGATGGGCTGACCGCTGAAGTCGGCCAAGGCCGCCGATGCCCCGAGGGCCGCCGTTGCCAAAACTGCCACGTGGTTCAAACGCATCTTTGCTCTCTCTCTCGGCCGCGCCGGGTGACCCCACCGCGCCGCCGGCGGCCAAGGCGACGCGCGATCATGATACACTGTTTTGGACAAGCAGGGATGAGTATCCCCGAGATGGTCGCCGACAAAGTTGCCCAGATGGCCCGCTGCCGCGCGGCCCCAATCATCACGTGATTCTCTGCGGTTTTCTCACTCCGCCTCGCCCGCCGCCGCCGGTGCGAATAATCCGCCCCATGTCGCCCGACGAACTCCGCGCCGTCAATCCCAACAATCTCTACCTCGCCTACCACGCCCCGCGCTTCGCCGTGCTGCTGCGGCTGCTTGCGAAGCACGCCCGCCCCGGCAGGGTGGGGGGAACGCTGCTGGACATCGGCGAATCTGTCTGCACGCCGCTCATGGGCCGCCAGCAGAACTGCACGCCCGACTCGCTGGGCCTGGGCCCCGACCGCAACCGCGACGGCGGCGGGCGGCACTTCGAGTTCGACCTCCACAACTGCCAAGACGAGGCACGCTGGCGCCGCGGCCTGCCCACCTACGACGCGGTTGTCTTCGCGGAAGTGATCGAGCACCTGCACGTCGCGCCCTCGCTCGTGCTGCGGTTTCTCAGGTCGCTGCTCAACCCCGGCGGCGTGCTCATTCTCCAGACTCCCAACGCCCTCGCGCTGCACAAGCGGCTGCTCATGCTCGCGGGGCGGCACCCTTACGAGAAGATCCGCGAGAACCCGGCCATCCCCGGGCACATCCGCGAGTACACGCTCGATGAACTCCGCGACTACGCGGCCGGCGCAGGACTCAACGAGATCGAGGTCGTGCGCGAGAGTTACTTCGACTACCGCTACCGCTTTGACCCGCGCGACGGGCATCATCACCACACGCCCCGCGGCCGGTGGATGAACACGCTCTACCGCTTCGTCCCCGGCTCGATGCAGCGCGGGATCACCATGGTCCTGACGAACCCGGGCTGAAACCGAAACCACCCATGGAGTCCGGGAGCAATCCGCGGGCCACGGTGCGCCCCGAGCATGAGCGACTCTTCATCCGGGGCGTCAAACTGGCCGCGCCCGCGGGCCGTATGTATGTGCGGGGAGAGCGCTCCACTCGCGTCCACACAGACTCGCGAGATGCTCAACGCCGCACGAACATCATCGAGGCATCCCGCGACGCCCCGGAGGGCCTCGCGCAAGCCGTGGTACCGATTGCGCCTGCACCGCCTGGGGGTGTTTCTGCTCGTGATCCTGGGCTTGCTGGTCGCCGCCCGCATCGCCTTGCCGCATTACCTCCAGTCCTACGTCAACCGCGTTCTGGACCAGAGCACCGCCTACGACGGGCGCATCGGGACGATCGACGTCAGCCTGTGGCGCGGCGCGTACACGATCCACGACATCGCCATCGTGAAGACCGCCAACTCCGTCCCCGTGCCGTTCTTCGAAGCACCCCGCCTCGATCTGGCGCTCGACTGGCCGTCGCTGCTGCACGGCAAGGCCCGCGGGCGCGTCGTCATGTTCCAGCCGCAGATCAACTTTGTCCACGGCCCCACGCCCGAGGAGTCTCAGACCGGCGTCGCCCAGCCATGGCTGGGCATGCTCAACGACCTCTTCCCCTTCCGAATCGATCGCGCCGAGATCAAAGACGGTCAAGTCCACTTTCACGCCTTTCACACGCGCCCGCCGGTTGACGTATTCGTCACCGAACTCCAGGCGGAACTGACCAACCTCACCAACGTCCGGGACACGATCGAGCCCCTGATCGCCACGCTGCACGCCTCGGGAAACGCCATGCGCAGCGGGCGCTTCGAGATGGACCTGAAACTGGACCCGGCGGCGCACCGGCCCTCGTTCAACCTCGCGGCCCGCCTGCTCGACGTGGACGCCCGCGAACTGAACGAACTCACCCAGGCGTACGGCGGGTTTGACTTCGAGACCGGCCGGTTCGACTTCGTGATCGAGGCCGACTCCAAGGACGGCTTCATGGAGGGGTACGCCAAGCCGCTCTTCCGCGATGCGCGGGTGATCGGCTTCCAGGACCTCGAGGAATCGGGCCCCGTCTCGGCGCTCTGGGAAGGAATGGTCTCGGTCGTCGGACAGGCCTTCACCAACCCGCTGCGCAACCAGTTCGGCACCCGGGTCACCATCCAGGGCGATCTCGACGACCCGCAAATGAGCATTCTCGAGATTCTTGGGAACATCCTCTACAACGCGTTCGTTCAGGCCTTCCTGCCGCGGATCGAGGGCCGCTACGCCCCCGACATCGCGGACGTTCTCGATACCACCAAGCAAGAAGGGAGCACACCATGAAGACTCCGGCGCCGAGCACTCGTCCCCTCGTGATGTTCACGATCTGCCTTTGTCTCGCGCCGGGGATCGCAGGATGCTGGGGACGCGGGCGCGGCGAGCGGCTCGACTCATCCGGCGACCCCGCCGCCGACCGGCGCGCCGACCTGCGGGTCGGCTCTGACAGTCGCGGCGATTCCGGCGGATCCACCAAGACGCTCTACGAGCGCCTCGGGGGGGACGAGGGGATCGCCCTGATCGTCAACGACATCGCCGAGCGGAGCATCGCCGACCCGCGGGTGAACTTCGAACGAAAGAACATCTCCCGCCCGCTGCTGGGCCCGCGGCCCGACCGGTGGGAACCGACTCCTGAAAACCTCGAGCGCTTCAAGTTCCATCTGACCGAGTTCCTCGCGCTGGCGTCGGGCGGCCCGACGGAGTACACGGGGCGAGACATGGCGGCGATCCACAAGAAGATGCGGATCACCAACAACGAGTTCGACGCCATGGTGGGCGACATCAAGACGTCGATGGAGAGGCTGGGCTACGCGCGCCGCGAGATCCGCGACGTCCTGGCCATCTTCGAGACGACCCGCAAGCAGATCGTCGAGAAGCCGTGAAGCCGCCGTAGGCTCCCGCATCGCCCGTTTCCGTCCAGCCTCGGGCGGTTTCCGCTATCCTCCACGCCATGCCCACCGAACTGCCCCGCAAGATCGGCGTCTGGGGCGCCACGGCCGTGATGGTCGGAGTCATCATCGGGTCGGGGATCTTCCGGACCCCGCCGGACATCGCCCGGTCACTGGGGAGCCCGGCGGTGATCCTGGTTTTCTGGCTGGTGGGTGGGTTGCTGGCGTTGTGCGGGGCGTTCACGTACGCCGAACTCGCGTGCATGTACCCGCAGTCGGGCGGGGTGTACGTGTTCATCCGCGAAGGCTTCGGACGCATGGCCGCGTTCGTTTTCGGATGGTCGTACGTGCTGATCATGAAGCCGCTGGGGGCCGCGGGCATCGCCGTGGTCTTCGGCGAGCACATGCGGGCGCTTCTGGGCCGCGACTGGCACGACGCCGCGAACTGCTACAGCCCCGGGCTGGGCGAGCGCCTGACCGGCGTGCTAGGCGACGCGTGGAGCCAGCAACTCACCACGTGCCTGATGCTGATCGTGCTGACGCTGATCAACGTGCGCGGCGTGCGCCTGGGCACGGGCGTGGCGACCGTCCTCACCACCGCGAAGTTCCTCGCGGTCGCCGCCATCATGCTGCTCCCGCTGCTGCTGGGGCAGGGCAGCCTCGAGAATCTCAAGGCCGGGCCGGCCCCCACCTCGTTCTTCAAGGCGCTGGTGCCCGTGATGGCCGGCGTGATGTGGACCTACGACGGATGGAGCGATGTGGGCGCGATCGCCGGCGAGGTCAAGGACCCGTCGCGGAACCTGCCGCGGATCTACCTGCTCGGGACGTTCGCCGTGATCGGTCTGTACGTGCTGGTCAACCTGTCGTACATGGCGGTGATCCCGCTCACCGAAATGAGGGAGATGACCACCATCGCCCCGGCCATGCTGTCCCGGCTGATGGGCGGCGTCGCGGGCGCGGCCGCCGCGGGCATCATCGTGGTCTCCACGTTCGGCTCGACGCACGGCTCGATCATGACGGGCGCTCGCGTGACCTACCAGCAGTCCAAGGACGGGCTGCTGTTCAAGTTTCTCTCGCGGGTTCATCCCAGGTACGAAACGCCCCACGTCGCGCTCTGGGTGCAGTTGGGCCTCTCCTGCACGGCCGTGGCGTTTGTCAAGACCTTCGACAAACTCGCCGGCGGATACGTGTTCCTCATGTGGATGTTCTTCGGGCTCGCGGCGGTCTCCGTGTTCGTGCTTCGCGCGCGCCGGCCCGACGCCCCGCGCCCCTACCGGTGCTGGGGCTACCCGATTGTCCCCGCGATCTTCATCCTCGCGGCGGCGGGAATGACCGTGCTCGCCGTGATGGAAAACCCGGCGACCAGCGCCGTCTGGCTGGGGATCATCGCGCTGGGCGTCCCCGCGTACTTCATCTGGCGGAGCGCCGTGGAACGCGCAACCCCGCGGCGGGACCCGCCATAGATCCCTGCGACCTACGAGCGTTTTTCAAACCGCGAGCCGGCCCGCCGGATCCGCCCCTGGATTTCGAGGATGGTCAGTTCCGTCCGCACCCGCGGCACTTCCATGTTGGTGATCTCCACGAGTTGATCCACCGACTTGGGCTCGTCGAGCGCCTCCAGGATTGCGCGGTGCGTGGGATTGGTCGGCAGCGGCCTGGGCGCGGGCTCGCGTTTCGCCGGGGGCCGGAACAGTTCGGGCTCGCTCTCTCGCGCGGGGAAGCGTTCAGCGTGAGTGCCCACGTGAAGGTGATGGGCCGCGCTTTCCACCGCCGCGATCACATCCGCCGGCTCGGTCGCCAGCAGCGCCCCGCCGGATTTGAGGAGTTCCAAGGTCCCGCGTGATGCGGGCGAATCGACCCGCCCCGGCACCGCCAGCACCTCACGCCCGTGATCCTCCGCCGCGACCCGTGCGGTGATCAACGCGCCGGACTTCAGCCCGGCCTCGATGACCACCACACCCAGCGATAGCCCGGAGATGATGCGGTTGCGGGCCGGGAAGTTCTCGGCGCTCGGTGCGGTGTTCAGTGGGAGTTCTGAAACCACCGCGCCGTTCGCCGCCGCCTTGTCGAAGAGTTCGGAGTGCTCGGGCGGGTACACGTGCGACAAGCCGCACCCCAGCACCACGATCGTGCGCCCGCCCGCGACCAGGGCCGCGTGATGAGCGCTGGCGTCGATCCCCCGGGCGCCCCCCGACACCACCGTGATCCCGGCCTGCGCGAGCGAACCCGCAAACCGGCGCGCCTGCTCCGATCCGTAGTGCGTGCAGTCCCGCGATCCGACGATCGCCACCGAGAATCGGTCCGCGTCGGCCGCGAACGATCCACGCACGTACAGCAACGGCGGCGAGTCCGGCAACTCGGCCAGAAGCCCCGGATACCTCGCCTCGCCCCGGAACAACAACTCGATGCCCAACTTCCGCGCCTGCTCCAGTTCCGCCTCCGCCAGCCTCTCGGACGCGGCCAGGCCCGCCGCGATGGTCGCCGCCTTCGCGGGCCCGATCCCCTCAATTTCCTCCAACTGCCCCGGCGAAGCGCCGCACGCCGCGGCCCCCGATCCGAACTTGGCGAGAGCCCGCGCGGTCAGCACCGGACCCAGGCCCGGAGTCAGCGCCAGGCGAAGCCGCGCAAACCGCTCGGAGTCGTCGAGCACAGCCGGTACGGCGGAGGGCGTCGTCACGGGGCGTCCGTCCCCGGCTTGCCGGCGGTGGCGGCGGTGTCGTTGGCCGCGGCGAGCGTGAACGCCGCTTCGGAATCCGCCGGGGCATCGTGGTCCACGACGCGGGCAAAGATGCGGATCGGCTCGGTCGAGGGGATGTCGGTGGCGACGCGCTGCGTTACCAGCACCTGGGCGTACAACACGCCCGGGAAGGGCTTTCGGAGCGTGAGGAAGGCCGCCCTATGTCGGAAGCCGGGAAGGACCCGCGTCAGGGTGACCTCCCAGCCGGGCGTTGGCGCCTGCACCACCGCGACGTGATTCCGCCCCCCGGAGTCGATGGAGACGGCCGGGCCGCTGAAGCGGTCTTCGGAGAAGGTCGGTGCAGGCGCCGACGTTGCACAGCCGATCATGGAGCACAGAATGCCCACGCCCGCCAGCGCGGCGCAGGCAGTGAACAATGAGGACACGGAGCGGTTTGACATGGACTCTCCCGAAGGCCGCACGGGGCCCGTTTGGGTGAGCATATCAAAGTTCCGCTCTCGGACTCGAGGAAAGACCCCATGGCACGGATGTCCCTGTCGGTAGCGGCTCTCGGTTTGGCCATCATCGGACTGGCCTCGTGCAACGCCTTCCGGGGCCTCAAAGACGACATCAAGTCGGCGACCACCCCCAAGCCGGTCGATACCAGCGCCGTCGGCAAGTTCGCATTCTCCGGCGAGCCGGAGGTTCGAATCCGCATCGCGGCCGGGGTTACCAAGCGGGACATCTCCGGCCCCAGGGAACTGGTCGTCCGGCCCGTCGCGGGAGGTAAGGGCGAACCCACGGTCGTGAAATCGCCCCTGACGGTCACCAGTTCCGACCTGGGGGTAGTGGTCACTCACGCCGCGGGGCGGACCGAGTTCCCCTTCGGCGCGGATATCGAGATCGGCCCCACGAGAATGGGCGCCGACGGGAGCGCCCAGGGGGCCGAGTCACTCAAGATCGGGCAGGTTCGCTACCCCGGGTTTGTGACCATCCGGCCCAGGTGGAGCACGATGCCCAGCGCTTTCGACGCCATCGTGACCATGCCCGTGGAGTCCTACCTCCCCGGCGTGCTGACGCATGAACTCTGGAAAGACTGGCCGCGCCAGACTTACGAAGCGCAGGCGATCGCCGCCCGGACGTACGCGCTCCACGAGCGCAGCCGCGCCCGGGCCGAGGCCCGCACGTTCGACGTGGAAGACACGACTAACGACCAGGTCTACGGCGGATCGACCGCAGCGTACGTGCCCAACGAGGCCGCGCGATCGACGCGGGGCCTGGTGCTCGTGAGCGACAACCGGCTGCTGCGGGCTTACTACTCCAGCACATGCGGAGGCCGGCCCGCCTCCGCCGCGGCCGTCTGGCGCACCGACGCCGGCTACGAGTTCAACACCGCCGCGCCGCTCCAGGGCCAACCCCGGGCACACTTCTGCCAGCCCAGCAAACACTACCGCTGGGAGGTAACCCGCAGCGACGACGATGTCGGACGCCGGCTGCGCGCCTGGGGCACCCAGAACGAAAACCCCGTGCGCGATATCTCGCGCCTGCGCGCGGTGGACACCGAAGACTCCAACGCCGCCGAACGCCCCAACCGCTTCAAACTCACCGACGACCGCGGCCGGACGTTCGATCTCACCGCAGAGGAACTCCGCGTCGCCCTCAACCACCCCGTCCCCGGCCTTGCCCCCGTCACCATGGAGAACAACATCAAGAGCGGGGACCTGATCGCCGAGGTCTGGGCCAACCAGGTCAAGTTCCGCGGGCGCGGCTGGGGGCACGGCGTGGGCATGTGCCAGTGGTGCGCCAAGGGCATGGCCGACCAGGGCATGGACTGGGCGAGCATGCTGAAAGACTTCTATCCAGGGGCGGAGGTTGTGAAGGCGTATTGATCCTGGCGATCAAGCCTCACCCGCAAGTTCCGGCCACAGTTTGAGCACGAGGCCCCTTGCCATCGGGGTCGAGCCCTCGATGTAATGGCCGTGGCAGATCCGGAGGATACGCCGCGCGAGCTCCCGGTCCGACCGCGCCCGCGTGAAGAGTTCGCGCCAATCAGCCAGATCACCGTACTCGAGCGCCGAGTCGATCGCGGCGAGTGTCCATTCGTTCGTGTCCAGGTGCCGGTGTTGCATGTCGCTATTCCGTGACCAGCCTGCTCGCGAGCTTGTCACCGAACCGCCGGCATACCGCGGCGATTCTGTCCCACGATTGCCATTCCGGGACCAACCCCTTGTACTGCGTCAGCGAAAACTCAGCAAGATCATAGGGGTTCGGATCGGAAAGCCGCTTCGCGATTTCGAGGGCGACGTTGGCCGACTGCAAGTCGCCGTATCGCTGCTGAGATTTCAGAAGACTGCCGATCACCTGCGGCTCGCCCACGCAGTTCGCGAGCGCGGCGAAGTCGAGGTAGTCCCGGGTTGCGTTGCGGGCGTACGCAAGATAGGCCTTCATTCCGATCATCTCGTCGAGTGTCGGAACGTTGAGCGGACCATGAGGCGTCTGGACGGTAATCGTTTCAATCGGCGTGGATCGCCGCATCTGGCGAAACCAGACTTGTACTCCGTCGAGGCTCCCGAGGATCAGGACCGGCGCCTGAAGGCGAGCCGTCTTCCACGCCGACGTACCCTCGAGTGCGCCGCGCACGCGGTCAAACTCCTCCCGCAACCGCGGTAGCAGGTGATCCGTGTCCTGCGATACCCGGTGATGCGCGTGAAGGGCCGCCGCCGTTCCGCCGACCGCTACCGCACCGGGCACGAGGCGTTGGGCGTTCACACCGGCTCGCAGAATGGAATCCCACACTGACGGTTGGGGCGTTGGTGCCATGCGGCTGAGAATAGCATCGGCCGCCGCCGACGATGGGCGGGCTGTGGGCCCGGCTCACGCCACCACGTCGATCACGCGCCCAACGCCCACGAACCTCGCCACGCGATAGACCTCCTGGACTCGCGCCGCGGCGTGCGGCCGCACCGCCGACACCTCGCCGACCTTCGCGGCTCCGAGTTTCGCCGGCCGGATGGGTTCGTAGACCGGGCCTCCGGGGGCTTCCGCTCCCCGCGAGCGCCGCTCGAACCGATCCTCGAGGTTCTGCCGTTCCAGGTACCTCCAGTACGGCCGCCGCAGTTCGTTCTCGGGCGCGGGAGATTCCTGGCAGGGGCGGCGCGGAGAATCGCGGTCCTCACCCTGCGGACGCACGGGCTCCACGCGCCGCCCCGGGTGCTCGGGGAGCATGAAACTGGGCCAATCTGAATGTACCGGCCCGATCATGCCGGACAGAGGGTCAACCGGCGTGCCGCCGACGGCGGACCGATAAAACCCTTATTCCGGCGCGCGAACACCACTCATTCACGCTTGTCGCACGCCGCGCCGACCGGCGTGTGGCGTGAAGTCAACGCCATGGCCCGCCGCGGCAACATTGTGGGAAACTCGCCGACGCGCCGCCGCCGGTGAAATTTGGTGGGCACAACACCCTATTTGCCGGCTTTCCTGCGGTGGCCCTAATCGGCGACTCCCGCGAGATCGATGTCGGGCAGGCTGGACGTCGTTCAGTCATGGAGCGTGGAATGCTCTCGTTATCCATGGTCACGGTGGCGGCGCTTGGCGTCACGGCGATCGGCGATGGAGTGGATCCTGAGCCCAGTCGCGGAGTGCAGGAACTCTTCCTGCTTGATGCCGCCTATCCGCAGGAAGCGAGATCGCTCCAGATCACGCTTCGGGGCGAGTACTTCGATGAGGAAGGGCTGCGCGCCGCGGAGGGCACGCTCCAACTGGAGTACGGAATCACGAATCGACTGCAGATTGAGGCTGGCATCCCGCTCGGATGGCGCGATGAGGATGGCGACGCACACTCCGGGTTGGGCGACCTGAGTTTCGGCGTCCTTGTGGCGCTCACACCGGAGGATTCTCAACTGCTGATTTCGGCGAGCGCCCAGATCGTTGCTCCAACCGGTGATGAGCGAAGGGATCTTGGAGAGGGCGCCGTCGAGTTCGAGCCGGCCTTGCTGATTGCCTGGCGCCTGGACCGATTCGTTGTGCATGGGAATGCCGGGCTGGGCTTTTCCGGCGGCGAAACAACGTTTGAAGCGGGGGGCGCGGTCGAGGTTATCGCCGGTGACTTCTCGTTCATCGCCGAACTCGCGGCGTCGAGCGGACCGCGGGAAGATGAAGTCTTCGCAACTCCGGGCGTGGTGTGGCATCCCTGCCCGGACCTGGAGTTCGGCCTCGGAGCGCCGATCGGCCTGACGAACGGCGTCCCCGACTGGGGGGTGATCGCGCAAGCGACCTTTGAGTTCTGAGGGGACCCATGAAACTAAAGCACACGATGGCGCTAAATCTGCTCGCGGTCGCGGCGATGGTGCCGCTCACCGGCGCGGTCCTCATCTGCAACGACAAGGACTCCGAGCGGCTGAATCGGATCGCCCATGACACCATGCCGGCGGTGATTGCGCTGGACACCATGCGCTCGGCGGTCAGCAACGTGCTGGAGGCGGTTCAGGACGCCCTCGCCGGAGAGGAATACGACATCCAGGAGGCGCTCGGCAAGATCGCGACGGCTTCAGCGACCCTTGGCGAGGCTTCCGAGGCGTACTTCGCCGCGGCCGAGGATGATGAAGAAAAGGACATTCACTCCGAGATGACCCGGCACGAATCCACGTTTACTGAACTCGCGATCCGAGTCGTCGAATCCGGCGCGGACGGTCGCATGGACAAGGGCGTACTCGAGGAGTTCGTCGCAGCGGACAACGCGCTCGATCGGGCGATGCAGAAGGCCGTCCGCGACGAAATGGCCGAGGTCAATCAGAGCCGGGCGGAATCACTCGAATGGAGTGCCCGCGCGGGATGGCTCGCGGGGGGCGTGACGCTGCTCGCGTTTCTCGTGGCGGCGACCGGGGGCCTGGTGCTGATGCGATACGTCACGCGCGGGCTGGATGCCCTCGGCACTCTTGCCAGCCGGTACGGACGGGGGGAGTTCGACGCGCACGAAACAGTCACCGGAGCGGATGAACTACGAATGCTGGGCGCAACCATGGAAGGCATGGCGTCGCGGCTCGCGGAATCGCGGGCGGCGCTCGAAGTCGCCAAGGAAGCGGCAGAATCCGCGAGCGTCGCCAAGAGCGCCTTCCTGGCCAACATGAGCCATGAGATCCGGACGCCGATGACGGCCATCCTCGGGTACACGGAAATGCTCGAAGAGCCCGACCAATCGGCCGAGCAGCGGCGCGACTGCGTGCTGACGGTGCGCCGCAACGGCGAGCACCTGCTCCAGATCATCAACGACATTCTCGACCTGAGCAAGATCGAATCGGGCAAGATGACGTTGGAGATCCGCGATTGTTCGGTGTGCGGCCTTATCTCCGAGGTGGCGGCTCTCATGCGGGTCCGCGCGTCGGCGAAGGGGCTCGGGCTGCGCGTGCACTATGTGTTTCCATTCCCGGAGGCAGTTCGGACCGATTCGCTACGGTTGAAGCAGATACTGGTCAACCTGGTCGGGAACGCCATCAAGTTCACCGAGCGCGGGGAGGTGCAGGTGATCGTCCGATATGGCGACCCCGCGGGTCCCAGATCTCGCATGACGATCGAAGTCGTGGATACGGGAATCGGCATGAGCGAGGAGCACCTGGCGGGGCTCTTCCGGCCGTTCTCCCAGTGTGATTCGTCGCACTCGCGACGGTACGGGGGCTCGGGGCTGGGACTCGCTATTTCTCAGCGGCTCGCGGGTATCCTCGGCGGCGCGATCGGGGTTTCCAGCAAGCCCGGACGCGGAAGCACGTTCACGCTGGCGATCAACGCGGACATTCCCGAGGGGGTGCGCATGATCAACAGCCCCGAGGAGGCGGTGGCCGACCCGGAACCCGAAGCCCACCCCAGCCTGACCCAGCGACTGAACGGCAATGTGCTCTTGGTGGAAGACGGCCCGGACAACCAGCGTCTGATCTCCTTCCTGCTTCGCAAGGCGGGGGCGAACGTCGAACTCGCCGACGACGGCGAGGCGGGGATCGAGGCGACTCTCGCCGCGGCCCGCGCGGGACGGGCCTTTGACCTGATCCTCATGGATATGCAGATGCCCAGGATGGATGGGTACGAGGCGACACGCACCCTGCGACAGTCCGGGGTTTCAACGCCGATCGTTGCGCTCACGGCGCATGCCATGTCCGGCGACCGCGAGAAGTGCCTGGCGGCGGGGTGCGACGAGTACATCCGAAAACCAATCCAGCGCGGCACTATGCTGGCGATCTGCGCGAACTTCCTCGAACAGAAAAAACTTCGGACCGCGGCCTGAACTCGCGGTGACGCTTAGTGTTCTCACCCGAGTGGGGAAGGAACCCTCGCGCGGTCACTCGCCATGCTCTCGACCGTCCACCTTGACTACGACCTGCCCGAAGATCACATCGCCACGCGCCCGGTCGAGCCCCGCGATGCCGCCAGGATGATGGTCGTCCACACCGGCGGCGCCGTCGAGCACCGCTTTGTCCGCGACCTGCCCGAGTTCCTGCGCGCCGGCGATCTGCTGGTGCTCAACTCCACGCGCGTCCTTCCCGCGCGGTTTATCGGCGAGCGTGCCGACACCCGCGGCCGCGTCGAAGGCCTCTATTTGCGCGACGACGCCGACGGATGGGATGTCCTGCTCCGCGCCCGCCGCCTGCGCGAAGGCGTTCGCGTCACGCTCCATCGCGAGGACGGCAAGCGCGCCGGCGCGTCGCTCCTGCTCAAAGCGCGGCTCCCCGACGAGCCCGGCGCCTGGCGTGTGCGCGTCGAGGGCGGACCGGGCGAATCCCCCGGCCAGGTCCTCGAGCGAATCGGCCTCACGCCGCTTCCCCCGTACATCCTGCGCGCCCGCGAGCGCCACGAGGAGTCCATCCCCGACGAGTTTGATCGCTCCCACTACCAGACCGTCTTCGCCCGCGACGCCGGCTCCGTCGCCGCGCCCACCGCAGGCCTCCACCTCACGCCCCCGCTGCTCGAAGCCCTCGGCGCCCGAGGCGTCGAGACCGCCGAAGTCGTTCTCCACGTCGGCACCGGGACCTTCAAGCCCGTCGAAACCGAGTTCGTCGAGCAGCACCCCATGCACGAAGAGTGGTGCTTTCTCGGCGAAGCAACCGCCGCGGCCGTCGCCCGGGCCCGGGCGCGAGCGGGCCGGGTCGTCGCCGTCGGCACCACCGCCGCGCGAACGCT
The DNA here is from genome assembly GCA_905339235.1 of Phycisphaerales bacterium. GTDB lineage: Bacteria > Planctomycetota > Phycisphaerae > Phycisphaerales > UBA1924 > RI-211. The sequence continues at coordinate 22,748 of CAJPFG010000019.1, read as the reverse complement.
CGAAACCTACGCGAACGCGCTCAACGGCGCAACACCCGGCTACCCCGTCGCCACGCGCCTGCTCATCACCCCCGGCTATCAGTGGCGGTGGGTCGATGGCCTCCTCACCAACTTCCACCTGCCCCGCTCCACGCTCATGGCCATGGTCGCCGCCAAAGTCGGCGGCGCCGCGCCCCTCAAGTCGCTCTACGCCGAAGCCCTGAACAAGAACTACCGGTTCTACTCCTACGGCGACGCCATGCTCATCACCGCCTGAAGTATCTTGTCCGGCGGCTCGCGTGCCACGATCCATCATTCAGCATTCCTCATTCAGCATTCTGCATTCTGCATCCTGCAAGAGCACCCCCGCCCCTATCCTCCCCCATGGCCGTGATCACTCGCGGAACCTGCCACGCGATGTTCGCCTACGACCTGGGCTTCGCGATCGACCTTGACCGCGCGGAAGCGGTGCTGTCCCGAGAAGGCCCGAGCCGCGGCACGCTCAAGCGTGCCCAGCGGGCGCCCCAATACGTCGAATACCAACCCCCCCCGCTCCGGGTAAGTCGGACGACTCCCACGCTCACCATCGCGCGAGTCTCAACTGGCAATCTTGTCGAAGCCGTCATGTACGACTTCGGCGTCGTGTGCATCACCTACCACCTGCCGCTGTCCGGCCCGCTCGACGGATTGCTGCCCCTCGCGCAGGCTCTCTACGAAAACGAGGCCCTGCTCGGCGACTCCCGCCGGATCGCCGCCGAACTCCTCGAATCGATCCGTCCCGCGGTTGACCGCGCGAACCTGGCCTCGCTCGTCGAAGACTACTTCGTCTACCACGTCGAAGCCTGGCAGGGCGCCGCCTCGCCGGCCGAACTGCTCGACTCGAACCGGGCCATCGCCGCCAACCTGCTCCGGGCCGAGTCCGCCGTCCTGTCCCGCGAGGAGATCGACGAGGCGCTCGGAATGCGGCTTTCCTACGGGGTCGGCGACGCGGCCGTCGTGGACTGGAACGCGGCACTGATCCTCGGCCCCGATCAGGACGACGCCGTGGACATCCTCGAGTTCGCCAACGTCGAACTGCTCGAAATGCGCTTCCTCGACGACCAGTTGGACCGATCCCTCGCCCGGGCCTACGCCGCGGTGCAGCGCAAGCCCGGTCTGCGGTCCCTGCTCTCCCACCAGACCGGCGCGGACCTCCGCCGGATCGCCAGTTTCCAGGTCGATTCGGCCGTGCTTTTCGAGGGCGTCAACAACGCCCTGAAACTGGTGGGCGACCAGTACCTCGCCCGGCTCTACCGCAAGGCCGCGGAGCGGCTCCACCTTCCCGCCTGGGATACCAGCATCCTGCGCAAACTGGGGACCCTCGAAACGATCTATGACAAGATCGCCGACCGCCAGTCCGTCCGCCGGATGGAAGTGCTCGAATGGATCATCATCCTGCTGATCGCGTTCGAGGTGGTCATGTCCTTCATCCGCGGCTGAACCGCCCTCCCGGCCGATAACTGTCGATAGCGGGCGATTTTGACCGATAACGTGGCCCAGGAGGTTCTGTGCCATGTCAGACCACGCCGAGACCGTTCTGGGCCCCGAAAGCGTCTTCAAGGGTGAGTTGCGTGCCACCGGAGTCTGCCGAATCCTCGGAGCCTTCGAAGGCTCAATCCGCGGAGCGGGCGATGTTCACGTCGCATCCAACGGGATTTGCGCCGCCACCATTGAGGCCGATCGCGTCGTCATCGACGGCAGCCACACCGGCGACATCGTCGCCCGCGAACGCCTGCAGTTAGGACCCAAGGCCCAGGTCCGCGGCGACGTCGTTGCCGGCGCGATCTCCGTCGCCGAGGGGGCCACGTTCCTCGGCCGCGTGGGGGTCGGACCGGAAGCCGTGGCCCAGGCCCGCCCCATGGCCGCGGCCTCCTCACAGCCTCTGCCCGAGATCAAGATCGTGAACCCGAAGACTCCCGGCAAGGTTGAATGGGCCAACGAGCCCGCGCCTCCCGGTGACTGGATGAGCCAGCCCCTCAAGGCGCCGACGTGGATGAAGGGCTCCGAAGGCTGACCTCACCTGAAAGCGGCGGAACACCATGCTGGCCTTCGCCCAAGACTACCTGCAGGCCGACCGCACCGCGGATTGCCCCCACTGCCGAAAGGCCTTTCGCGTCGGAACGGTGGCCCGGAGCACCATGTGCCCCCACTGCTACCGCGGGGTCTCGTTCGACGATGTCGTCATCAAGGGGGAGTGCTCGGGAAAGGTCTGCAGCGGCGGACGCGTCGTCTTCCGGCGAGGCTCCCGCGCCAGGACCCGCGGAATCACCGCCGGCGAAGGCGTTGAAGTCCACGGCGATGTCGAGGGCGCGGTCTTGTGCAGGGGGCCGGTCGTCGTGAGTTCGGATGGTTCGCTCCGCGGCGACGTCGAAGCCGCCTCGCTCCACGTCGAAGCGGGAGGCTCTTTGTACGGCGCGGTGAAGATTGCCGCGATGGCCCGCCAATGATCCCGATCAGCGCCGCCGTCGGCCGATCGCCAGCAGCCCGGCGAACAACCCCAGCGTCGCGGGCGCCGGGATGATGTCCAGTTCGTAACTCAGCAGGATCGCGTTGGTGCCGTCCCCGATCGTCGGGAAGGGCAGGCCGAAATCCTGCGCCGGATTCCACTCTCCGGGCGGGAACTGCGCGGTGAAGTCGATCGAGCCGTTGGTGTACGACGCGCCGAGATCATTCGAAAACGCCCCCAGCGCCTGCCGTATCCGCACGCTCGTCACCCACGGCTGAAACTCAACATGATCAACCGTGCTGAAGTTCCAAGACCACGCAAAGGCCGGCACCCCGTTGTTGTTGCTGCCGATAGGCATGATCTGATCGGTGATGCTGGTCAGACGGAATAGCGCCACCAAATACATCCGATCTCCGGAAATAACGCTTTCCCACGAGGCCTGCACGCGGGAAGACCCGTTTCGGTTGGCGCCGATGTCCGTGTAGGTCGGCCCGCGGACCACGGACACATCCCCGCCCCCGTTGATGCTCACGGTGTTCCCGTTGATGTCGTGCATCTTCAACGACATGGTGGCGCCGTCACCCGGCCGCACACCGTCAAACGCCCCATCGCGCGGGTCGTAGCCCCCTCCCGGCCCCGACGGTCCGGGATTGAACGGTTCCCGATCCGGCGCCACGACCGCCACCGACTCGGCGGTCACGTTGCCGATCCCGGCTGACGCCACGGGAGAACCCGCGGCCACCGCGATCACGATAGTCATCGCCCAACGCATCGAACGCTCCCGGACCCCCGAAGCGCGAACCAATACCCCGCGCCCTTGAGCAGGCGCTTGGTCTTGGTCTCTCGCGCAGGATCGGCCCATTGGGAAGATAACTCATGGTCCCAGAAATGCCACCCGCTTGGGGAATTCAGTTGCAGAATTCGCAAATTGTCGCGGCGAACCACCCGCCTGCCCCCCGGATTCAGGCGGTGCTTCACGGCCTTTCCGCCGGCCGGCGCGGCACTCGCCGCGCCGGCCCCGCCTTCAGGTCGCCTCATCGCTCGCAACGTGCGCGATCACGCCGGCGTGACACCGCCGCCAGCCCGATCGCCCCCAGGGCCGCCGCCCCGGGCGCCGGGATGTATGTCCCGGGAATATTCGTTCCGTGCGGGTAGCACGAAGTCTGCGTCTCGATCGCCCACGGCTGGGGGTGGTTGGCGTTGGTGCCAAGGTTGTTGCGGATCGCCGAGATGTTGATCGTCTCCGACGCGGGCTGAGGATTCAGAATGAAGACCTGCCAGAAGTGAAGGTACTGACCCGAGTTGTCCTGCGTGTTCTGCCAGGACCAGCGAGTACCCGTCGTGCCGGTCGTGCTTCCTCCCGGAGCGCAACTCCCCCAGGCGTTCGGACGCGGCGGCTGGTTGTGCGGTGAATCACCGCCGTACCCCTCGCCCGTCAGAAAGATCAGGTGCATCCACACCACCTTGAAGTTCGTGGCGACCGGATCGTTGTCCAGGCTGATCGTGCTGGTCGCCGCGTTGTACGAGTGCGTGCCGCCCGTCGTGCCCGGATTCTGCGCCTGGTTCTGATATGGCGGGTTCGTGGTGCTCGCGCCCTGGTAGTTCGTCCGGCCCAACCCCGCACCGCCGTCGATGTCGCTGGGCTTGGGGATCGGCGAACCCCCGACGTTCTCCGGAAACGCGAGCGCCCCCGACGCGAGCGCCCCGAGCAACCCCGCCGCGAGCGCGGACTGCAACAATCGGTCATTCTTCCGCATGGCAATCCTCCTCCTTTTTCTTCCTGTCCGGGCCCGTGGCGAACACCGCCACACGCGCCCCACTGCAAGCGACACACACGGCCGGAAACTCACTCCCACGGGCTTGGTACGCTCTCCCGATGGAGTTGACCTCCCTGCGCTACTTCCGCGAGATCGCCCGCGCCGGGCACATGACCCGCGCCGCCGACACGCTCGGCGTCACCCAACCCGCCCTTTCCGCCATGCTCAAGAAACTCGAGCGCGAGGTCGGCGCGCCCTTGCTCCATCGCACCGGCCGAGGCGTCGAGACCACCGACGCCGGACGCATCTTCCTGATCCACGCCGAGGAGGCCCTCCGCGCCGCGGACGCCGCCGTGCAGGGCGTGCGCGAAGTCGTGGGGCTCGAACGCGGCTCGATCCGCGTCGGCGGCGGCGCCACCGCGACCACCTACCTTCTTCCCCCCGTCGTCTCGGCCGTCCGCAAGAAGCACCCGGGCCTGCGGTTCTATATCCGCGAAGCCGGCTCCGCCGCCGTCGCAGCGGCCGTCGCCTCCGGTGAACTCGATCTCGGGATCGTCACGCTCCCCGTCGCCGGCGCCGCTGCGGAGAGCCTCGTCCGCGTCCCCCTCGTCACCGACGAACTCCGCCTCATCGTCCCACCCGGCCACCGCATGGAGCGATCCGGCAAGCGCACCAAGCCCGAGCCCGCGACGTTTCGATGGAAGGACCTCGAAGGCCAATCCCTCGTCGCCTTCGAGGCCGGCACCGCTGTCCGCGGTATGATCGACCGCGCCGCCGCCAATGCGGGCGTCACCCTCGACGTCGTCATGGAACTCCGCTCCATCGAGTCCATCAAGCACATGGTCGCCGCCGGCATCGGCGTGGGATTCGTCAGCCGCTTCGCCATCGGCGACCTCGAGGGCCTTACCGTCCGCGAAGGCCGGCTCACGCGTCACCTTGCGATCGTCCGCCGGCGGGAGCGCGGCCCTAGTTCCGCCGCCGTCGAGTTCGAGGAGGCCCTCCTGCGCAGCATCAGCCGCCTCACCGGGAGACCCCTATGAACACCGATCAGTTCTGGGGCATCATCGACGCCGCGGCCCTTTCATCGAAGGGACACCAGGGCAAGTTCCTGTCGCTGACGCAGGCCGCGCTCAAGAAACTCCCGCCCACGGAGATCCTCGAATTCAAACTCCGGTTCGATGAGCAGATGCGCCGCGCGTTCCACTGGGACCTCTGGGGGGCCGCCTACATCATCCGCGGCGGCTGCTCCGACGATGGGTTCGAGTACTTCCGCGCCTGGTTGATTTCCAACGGGCGCAAGGTCTTCGAGGAAGGTCTCGCCAGGCCCGAGTCCCTCGTGAATCTCAAAATCGAGGAGGACGACTGCGAGTTCGAAGACCTGATCTTCGCCGCCGGCGACGTGTACGAAGCCGCCACCGGCGCGGACCTATACGCCGACCTCCCGATCCGCGCCCCCGTCGCGGATCAGCCGGCCGGCAAACCCTGGGGTGAGGATTCGCGCTATCTGGAGCAGCGCTTCCCCAGGTTGTGGGCCCGGTTCAACGGGTCGTCATAATCTTGGTTTATGGCGCTAGTGCTTTGCATTGATTCGATTCATCACCCCGCGAGCCGATACTAGAGCGTCCCCTCAGGAGGCCCCCCATGACCACCCGCCCCGACCCCTTCTCCGCCCGCAAGACCCTCTCCACCAAGCACGGCCAGTACGCCTACTTCGACCTCAACGCCCTCAAGGCCAGGGGCATCGGCCGCATCGACAAACTCCCCTTCTCCATCAAGGTCCTCCTCGAGTCCATGCTCCGCAACCTCGACGGCTTCATCGTCACCGCCGACGACGTCGCGGGCCTGGCCAACTGGAACGCCAAGGCCCCCCTCAAGGAAGAGATCCCCTTCATGCCCGGGCGCGTCGTCCTTCAGGACTTCACCGGCGTCCCCTGCGTGGTAGACCTCGCCGCGATGCGCGAGGCCATGAAGAAACTCGGCGGCGATCCCAACGCCATCAACCCCCTCGTCAAGTGCGACCTCGTCATCGACCACAGCGTCCAGGTTGACGCCTTCGGCAGCGCCCAGGCCCTCACCATCAACGCCGGCCGCGAGTTCGAGCGCAACAACGAGCGCTACGAGTTCCTCAAGTGGGGCCAGCAGTCTCTCAATAACTTCACCTGCGTCCCACCCGCCACCGGCATCGTGCACCAGGTCAATCTCGAATACCTCGCCACCGGCGTGCTCACCCGCGACGACGACGGCCAGAAGGTCGCCTACCCCGACTCGTGCGTCGGCACCGACTCGCACACCACCATGATCAACGGCCTCGGAGTTGTCGGCTGGGGCGTCGGCGGCATCGAGGCCGAGGCCGTAATGCTCGGCCAGCCCATCTACATGCTCACGCCCGAGGTCATCGGCTTCCGCCTCAAGGGCAAACTCCCCGAGGGCACCACCGCCACCGACCTGGTCCTCACCGTCACGCAGATGCTCCGCAAGAAGGGCGTCGTCGATAAGTTCGTCGAGTTCTTCGGCGAAGGCATGGCCGCGCTCTCCGTCCCCGACCGCGCCACCATCGCCAACATGGCCCCCGAATACGGCGCCACCATCGGCTTCTTCCCCGTCGATCAGGCCACGCTCGACTACATGCGCTTCACGGGGCGCGATGACGCCACGATCGCGCTCGTCGAGACCTACTGCAAGGCCAACGGCCTCTTCTGGACGCCCGGCACGCCCGAGCCCGAGTTCACCGACGTGCTCGAACTCGACCTCTCCACCGTCCAGCCCTCCCTCGCCGGCCCCAAGCGCCCGCAAGACCGCGTGCTGCTCAAGGACATGAAGTCGGTCTGGAACAAGGAACTCGTGGACGGCTTCGGCAAGAAAGCCCCCGCCGAGTCCATCAACCTCAGCCGCTGGGTCGATGAGGGCGGGAACACCGCCGGCAACGGCAACACCCCGGCCGCGGCCGCGACCTCCGACGCCGGCTGCGACGGCGTGCCCGTCACCATGAACGGCAAGTCCTTCTGCCTCCACCACGGCGATGTCGTCATCGCCGCCATCACCTCCTGCACCAACACCAGCAACCCCGACGTCCTCATCGCCGCGGGCCTCGTCGCCCGCAAGGCGCGCGAGAAGGGCCTCACCCGCCGACCGTGGGTCAAGACCTCTCTCGCCCCCGGCTCCAAGGTCGTCACCGCCTACCTCGACAAGGCCGGCCTCACCGCCGACCTCGAGTCCATCGGCTTCCACACCGTCGGCTACGGCTGCACGACCTGCATCGGAAACAGCGGCCCGCTCCCCGACGAGATCGAGAAAGCCGTCAAGACGGGCGATGTCGTCGTCGCCTCCGTCCTTTCCGGAAACCGCAACTTCGAAGGCCGCGTGCACCCGGCCGTCAAGGCCAACTACCTCGCCAGCCCGCCCCTGTGCGTCGCCTACGCCATCGCCGGCTCGGTCGCCCTCGACCTCGCCACCGAGCCTCTCGGCACCGGCAAGGACGGCAAGCCCGTCTACCTCAAGGACATCTGGCCCACCTGGAAGGAAGTCCAGGTTGTCAAATCCCAATGCCTCTCCCCCGACCAGTTCCGCAAGGAATACGGCAACGTCTTCAACGGCAACGAGCAGTGGAACAAGGTCCCAGTCTCCAAGAGCGAACTCTACAAGTGGAACCCTTCCAGCACCTACATCCAGCACCCGCCCTACTTCGAGGGCCTCACCGAAAAACCCACGCCCCCCACCGCCATCCGCGGCGCCAAGGTCCTTGCCCTCCTGGGCGACAGCGTCACCACCGACCACATCTCCCCCGCCGGTGACATCGCCGAGGCCGGGCCCGCCGGCGACTACCTCAAGTCCCTGGGCGTCCGCAAGGCCGACTTCAACTCCTTCGGCTCCCGCCGCGGCAACGACCGCGTCATGACCCGCGGCACCTTCGCCAATGTCCGCGTCAAGAACCAACTCGCCAAGGACCCCGCCACCGGCAAGATCAAGGAAGGGGGCTGGACCCGCGACATGAGCAACCGCGCGGGCGGCCCCGCCACCAACAAAATCGAGTGGATCTACAACGCCGCCATGAACTACAAGGCCGACGGCACGCCCCTGGTCGTCCTCGCGGGCAAGGACTACGGCATGGGCTCCAGCCGCGACTGGGCCGCCAAGGGCACGCTCCTCCTGGGCGTCCGCGCCGTCATCAGCGAGTCCTTCGAACGCATCCACCGCAGCAACCTCGTGGGCATGGGCGTCCTTCCCCTCTGCTTCATGGAAGGCCAGAACGCCGCGGCGCTGGGCCTCACCGGCGAAGAGACCTTCGACATCGACTTGCCCACCAGCGCCGAAGGCCTCGTCGAACCCCGCTGCGAGGTCCGCGTCACCGCCAGCAAGCCCGACGGCACCAAGAAACCCTTCACCGTCCGTTGCCGCATCGACACCCCCGTCGAAGCCGAGTACTACAAGAACGGCGGAGTGCTCCAGACCGTGCTGCGCCGGCTGCTGAACGAGAGCCGCAAACCGGTCGGCGTGTGAGCGCCGAGGGCGGCAGCCCATTTTCAGTGCCGCCCTTGTGTCGATTCGGCGGCGACGGCGAAACTACCCTCCAGGACATGATCCCGCCCGAAGCCCTCGCCATCATCAAGCGCCTCTGGGGCTTTGACACCCTGCGCCCGCTCCAGGCCGAGGCCATCGCCGCGACGCTCTCCGGCCGCGACTCACTCACCGTCATGCCCACCGGCGGCGGGAAGTCGCTGTGCTACCAGGTGCCGCCCATGGTCACGGGGCGCCTCACGGTCGTCGTCTCGCCGCTCATCGCGCTGATGCAGGACCAGGTCGCGGGGTTGCGCCTCGCCGGCGTTCCCGCGGCCGCGCTGCACAGCAATCTCTCCGCCGGCGAGTCGGCCGAAATCCGTGCGCTCGCCGCGAGCGGCGAACTCCGCCTGCTGCTGGTCGCCCCCGAGCGCCTGCTCCTTCCCGATACGCTCGCGTGGATCGTCAAGATGAACCCGGGGGCCATCGCCATCGACGAGGCCCACTGCATCAGCCAGTGGGGCCACGACTTCCGCCCCGAGTACCGGCGGCTCGCCGAACTGCGAGAGGTCTTCCCCGGCGTGCCCATCGGCGCGTACACCGCCACCGCCACGCCGCGCGTGCAGGACGACATCGCCGCGCAACTCCACCTCCGCGACCCCGTGCGCCTCGTCGGACGCTTCGACCGCCCCAACCTCACCTATCGCGTCCTCCCCCGCGCCGACCAGGTCGGGCAGATCATGGACTCCCTGCACCGCCACAAAGACCGCGCGGCCATCATCTACTGCATCACCCGCAAGGACACCGAAATCCTCGCCGGCGCCCTCAAGGCCGGCGGCATCGATGCCCACGCCTACCACGCGGGCCTCGACGCCTCGCGCCGCACAAAGATCAGCCGCGGCTTCCGCGATGAGCGGGTCAACGTCATCTGCGCCACCGTCGCCTTCGGCATGGGCATCGATCGTTCCGACGTGCGCCTCATCCTGCACGCCTCGATGCCCAAGAGCATCGAGCACTACCAGCAGGAAACCGGGCGTGCCGGACGCGATGGCCTGCCCGCCGAGTGCGTGCTCCTTCATTCTTCCGCCGACCTGACCCGCTGGCAGAAGATCATGCGGATGGGCTGGGAGGAGTCCGGCGCAGGCCCCGAAGTCCTTCGCGCTCAGTACGACCTGCTCGACGAGATGCACCGCATGGTGACCAGCAAGCGCTGCCGCCACGCCGCCATCAGCGAGTATTTCGGCCAGCAATACCAGCCCGCCGCAGGCGCCACCCACTGCGGCGCGTGCGACGCGTGCCTGGGCGAACTCAACACCGTCCCCGACTCCCACGACACCGCCCGCAAGATCATCTCCTGCGTCGCCCGCGTCAACCAGTCCTTCGGCGCCGCCTACGTCGCCGAAGTCCTCACCGGCGCCAACACCCGGAAGGTCCGCGAGTGGAAGCACGACCAACTCTCCACCTACGGCCTGCTCAAGCACTTCCCCAAGGAACGAATCGTCGGCTACATCAACCAGTTGATCGACGCCGGCCACCTCGCCCGCTCGCCCGGCGAGTATCCTGTCATCACGCTGACCGAGTCGAGCATGCCTGTGCTGCGCAACCAGACGATGGCCGTGCTCGTCGAACCGAAACTCACCCGGTCCGAATCTCGCACCGGGGCCCCGCCCGCGCTCGCGGGCGATGAGAGCGCCTTGTTCGAGGCCCTGCGGGCGCTGCGGCGCGAGATGGCCGAGAAGCGCGGCGTGCCGCCGTTCATCATCATGTCCGACGCGGTGCTCGAGGAGATCTGCCGCGTCCGGCCCGGATCGGTGGAGTCATTGATCAACGTCCGGGGGATCGGCACGCGAAAGGCCGACGAGTTCGGCGGCGAGATCGTGCAGGCCGTGCGGGCGTATTGCCAGAACCACGGGATGCAACTGGATGCCACACAGGGCTCGCGCCCGCGCCGACACTTCGGCGACGCCCCGCGCATGACCGCCGGCGCCCGCGATGCGGCCCCGCTCTTCCGCAACGGCCAGAGCATCGAGGAAGTCGCGGTCGCCCTCGGCCGCGCACGCAGCACAATCGCCGACTATCTCGAAGCCTTCATCAGGGTTGAGCGACCCGCGTCCGTGGACGCATGGGTAAACCCGGACCTCTACGCCAGAGTCGCCGCGGTCATGGACGAACTCGGCCCCGGCCGCTTCAAGCCGATTTTCGAGCGGTTCGAGGGCCGTGTTCCCTACGACGTCATCCGGATCGTGGCGGCGCACCGCGCGTGCGCGCAGGCGGCAGATCGGTGACTGCCGCGGTCCGATTTCTGGTAATATGCCGTCCCGGCCAACCGCCGTCCTAACTGCACACTGGAGGCACCCATGGCAATCCAACTCGGCGATATCGCACCCGACTTCACGCAGGAATCGACCCAGGGCCCGATCAAGTTCCACGACTGGATCGGCAACTCCTGGTGCGTGCTGTTTTCGCACCCGAAGAACTTCACGCCGGTCTGCACGACCGAACTGGGCTACCTCGCCAAACTCAAGCCCGAGTTCGACAAGCGCAACGTCAAGGTCGTCGGGCTCTCCGTTGACGCCGTGAAGGACCACCACGCGTGGATGAAGGACATCGAGGAGACCCAGGGCGCCGCCCTCAACTACCCGCTCCTGGCCGACGCCGACAAGAAAGTCTCCAACCTCTACGGCATGATCCACCCTAACGCCAGCGACACCTTCACCGTCCGCAGCGTCTTCGTCATCGGCCCCGACAAGAAGGTAAAACTCACGATCACCTACCCCCCGAGCACAGGCCGCAACTTCGACGAGGTCCTCCGCGTGATCGACTCCCTCCAACTCACGGCCAACTACAAGGTCGCCACGCCCGTCAACTGGACTAACGGCCAGGACTGCATCGTGCTGCCGAGCGTGCCCAACGACGAGGCGAAGAGGCTCTTTCCCAAGGGATTCACCGAGGTAAAGCCGTACCTGCGGACGACGCCGCAGCCGAATCGGTGACCAGTTTCGCCTGTTCGGCTCCACAGACTGGAACGCGAGCATCGGCCCGGGGTATTCGAGCGGCGCGTTCTCGCTGTCCGTCCCCAGCGTGCCGACCTTGACCCCGTTGATCGGGCTGTTCGCGATTGTGAAGCGGCGAAGGTGAATATCTGCAACCCGTGATGTACGGATGACATCCTCCCTTCCGGCTCCAACGATGGCCGCATGACCCCACAGGAAGTTCAACTGCTCCTCCAGTCCATCTCATCCTTCGCCATCGCCGGCGGTCTGGTGTTCGCGGCCTTTCAGTTCTACCACGTCCGCAAGGCTCAGCACGTCGCCAACTTCACCAAACTGGTCGAACTCCAGATGCAGTTGCGCCGCATGCGCGTGGATGATCCCTCACTCGCGAAGGTCTATCGCGACGACATGCAGGGCATCGAGTCCGACGAGGAGGTCCGCCAGTACTTCTTCAACCTCATGCAGATCTCGGTCTACGAGATCGTCTGGTTCAGCCACCGCCAGGGCCAGATTCCCCAGGACTACTTCCACAGTTGGGAGCAGCGGATGAAGCAGATCGCCGCGGAGCCCAGTTTCCGCAAGGTCATGTCCAGCCCGTCGATGAAGATCATGCACGACGACTTCCAGGCGTACGTGATGAAACTGCTTCACGACACGCCGTCGATGGCCGCGCCCGGACGCCGCGCGTGAGTGAACTGGAGCCACGTCGCTGGCACGGTTGAGCGGGCCGCGAGCCCGCGCAACCCGGACCCCAATCAAGGAGACAACCCATGCGCCGCAGCGTCATCACCGTGGCTATCGCTTTGTCCGCAGGATCCGCGGCCAACGCCGACCTGCTCTTCACGTCGGTCGCAGGGCCGTCGGTGGGCCCGGGGATGGGCGCGACGACCTTCACCAACGTGCCGCCGCCGATGTTCTCGAACGATGACGTGCCCGGGCAGGAGCAGATTGTGACGATCCAGGTGCAGAAGCGGTTCGATGCGACCGCCGTCATCGACTCGCCGATGCTCGTCAACTGGTGGGCCACCGCGGGCGGGACGCCGCCGGTGACCAGCGTGGAATACTCGATCAACGAAATCGTGACGAACAACACCGGCCAGGCGTGGACCGGGTTCGAGATGGAACTGGGCGAAGGCCTGCTCGCGGGCTTCGGCCCCTACACCAACCCGTTCATCGCGGTGAGCTTCGACGTGCCGAACCAGAACCCCGCGCCGGTGTGCAGCGCATTCCCGATCGTCTCGATGCACACCCCCACGCGGCTGGTGTTCAGCGGCGGCGTGCTTCCCAACGGCGGGATGATGAGCATCCGCTTCCAGATGGACAACAAAACGCCCAACGACCTCAACTTCGACGGGGTGATCGACATGTCGGACATCTACGGCATCACGCTCCGAGAGATTCCCATCGGCGTGCCCGCGCCCGGCGCCGTCGCGCTCGCGGGGCTGGGCGGGCTGATGGTCTGGCGGCGCAGGCGCTAAGCCGATTCTCTTCTCTGCGCTCTCTGCGCCTCTGCGAGAAATCTCCGGAGGTGTCTCGCAGAGGCGCAGAGGGCGCAGAGAAGAGAGAGTCACTTGCTCTTGAGTTCCGCCTTGCCGCCGCTGAGCGACTTGATGCCCTCGCCGGTCAGGTACTTCTCGGCGCCTTCCTGGCCCTTGATGTAGCGGTCGAGGAAGGCGAGGGTGGCGCTGGCGACGCAGTCCTGGATCACCTTGACGTCGGTCTTGGGAGTTTCGCGGAGCGTGCGGAGCGAGCCGCTTCCCTGGTAGGAACTGTGCGTCGCGCCTTCGATCCACAGGAGGTACGCGGGCGGGCCGCCCTTCTCGCGGCCGCGGGCTTTTTCGAACGGATGCCGGCGCGTCGCGGGCGTTTCGCTCGAGATCGACGTGGTGTCCTGCGAGCCGGTGATGACCAGCCACGGGATCGCGACCTTGCTCCACGCGTCCTCGCGGATCGCGAAGCGGTTGACTCCCTGCCCGCTAATGACCACCGCGGCCTTCACGCGCGGGTCCGGCTGAGGTCCCTTCTCGCCGTTCTCGGCGTCGCGCGAGTTCATGCCGCCGATCAACTGCGTCGTGAGCGCGCCCGCGGAATGCCCCGCCGCGGCGATCCGGTCGCGGTCGACCCGCCCGCGGCCGGCGGCGTCGTGCAGCGCATCAACATCGAGTTCGATCTTGTCGAGCGAGTCGAGGATGAGGCCGATGTCCTTCACGCGGTCCCACCTCGCGTCGGGGGTCATGCGGCGGATGTCGAAGGCGTTGTCGCGGGTGACCTTCTCGCCCTTGCGCTGACGCTCCTGGATCGAGTCGGCGTGCGTGGGGTTGATGACGACGTAGCCGTGGGAGGCGAGGTGCTCGCAGAGATCGCCGAAGGCGTCCTTCGAGCCGCCCAGCCCGTGCGAGAAGACCACCAGCGGGAAGCGGGGTGCGTCCTTGGGCTCGTCGCCCTTGTACGCGGGGGCGCGAACCTTGACGCGCAGGTCCTTGCTCCGCGCGGCGTCGTGGAGGGTGACTTCCTCGACCGTGACCACGCGGAAGGGGCCCTTGGCGAGGTGGTAGCCGTGCTCGGAGGGTTGAGCCGGGCCCGCGAGCGAGGGCTTGGCGTCGGGCGCGGGCTGTGCGATGGAGTATGACGCCATGGCAAGGAGTGCGGCGATGATAAGTGGCTTGAGCATGGGGGCCTCGAGATGTTGAACGTATGAAAGCGTGGGATGTTTCACGGCGGGATAGGATGATTCGCGTCGGGAGAAGCCGGGGCAGAACCGGCCGGTCGGCCGCGAGGTCGATCGTGGTCTGGAGACAGGCGCTAGGCGCGGCGGCGGATGCAGGTCCGCCGCCTTTTCATTGATGCTGAAATCAGTCTTTCATCCGCTTGTATGTCTCGGCCTCTCCCCAGAAGCCCGGCTCGTGCATGAACTTCTCGTAGACCTCGATCAGACGGTCAATGTCGCTCGTCACGAGGAGAATGGGGATACTGGTCGGCTTGTCGGTGGGTGTGGCAGAGGACGAGTCGTCTTTGGGAGGCGACCAGGCGAACTCTCGCTTGGCGCCCGGCTCGGCATCGATCCACCCGATGTAAGGCACCCAGGCGAAGCCGGATTGAGCGACCTGAATTCGCATCTCATCGCCGACAATGGTGATTCGAGATACGAAGTGAAGGGGGAGCACCATCATCGCGAGGTCTGATATCTGCTTGCTCGAGACCTGCATGCCGAAGAGTCGCTCACCGCCCGCTTCGAAAAGGAAGCCGTCGAGTTCGATCGCGCCCTTGCCTGTGCTCTGAATGACTTGGTAACCTTTGGCAACGGTTTCACGGGGACCGCCCTCGCTAGCCATGGAGTCCACGCGACCGTTGCGGAGAGGCACGTCTCGGGACTTGATCTCGATAACGGTCTCTACATCCGGGTATCGCGTAAAGACCCCAACTTCCATTGGTTGATCGGCTTTGACCGACTTCCACCGGCCGATGAGGGCTTGGTCGAACTTCAGTCGCGAGGCTGGGTATTCGGGAGGGGGCGAAGCGGTGCAGCCCGCAAGCGTAATCCATGCAAAGGCTGCGAAGATCAAAGTGCGCATGGTGCCTCCTTGTGATCGAAATACAGAATAGAGCATACCACCTCCCCGAGGTTCCATTCAGCGATCGGGGCGAGGACGCCCTGCCCCCACCCCAGTCAATACCCATCCGGCGCGCCGCCCTTGCGTGGGTCGCTCGCGGCCTCCCACTTGTCCTTGCCGCGCTTCACGATCTGGACGTTCCCGACGGCCTTGCGCTTGCCGATCGTGTGGCCCAGCGCCTTCAACTCCGCCTCGGCGGGCGAGCCCTGCAGCGCCGGCTCCAGGTCGAGTGTGTCCGGCTGCCACTGGTGATGGAACCGTGGCTTCGCGAGCGCCTCGCCCGCGTTCAGGTCCCACACCAGCGCGTTGAGCATGGATTCGAGCGTGCCCGAGATGATCCGCGGCCCGCCCGCCCCGCCCGCCATCAGGACCAACTCGCCCAGCGAGCCGTCCGGGTTGGTGTCCAGCACCATCGTCGGCGTCATGCACGAGAGCGGGCGCTTTCCCGGCTGCGGGCGGTTCTTTTCGGCGTGCGAGAGCCCGAAGGCGTTGGCCTGGCCGCCACGAGTCAGGAAGTCGTCCATCTCGTCGTTGAGCACGAAGCCGAAGGGCTCGGCGACGAGCATCGAGCCGAAGATCAGGTTGACGGTCTCGGTGCACGACACCGCGCCGCCGTGCTCGTCGATGACGCAGAAGTGGCTGGTGCCGTGGTCGTCCCGGGGCGGCGTGGCCGTGCCGTAGGCGTCGTTCGCGAGCGTGTGGTTGAGATCGATGGCCCGGGCCCGCGACCGGATGTACGCCGGCGCCAGCAACCCCTTCAGCGGCACTTCCACGAACGCCGGGTCGCCCATCCAGCGGGCGCGGTCGGCGAAGCCGTGCTTCGCGGCCTCGGTCACGAGGTGGATGTACGCCGCCGAGTTGTGCGGCCCTTCCTTGACGATCCGCTCCAGGTCCTCGCGGCGCTCCTCGAGCATCCCGAAGACCTGCGCGAGGACGATGCCGCCGCTGCTGGGCGGGGGCATGGTGAGGATGGTCTGCCCGCGGAACGTGACTCGCAGAGGCTGCATCTCGCGCGGCTCGTACGCCGCGAGGTCTTCGAGCGTCAGGAACCCGCGATCGGCCTTCACCGCCCGCACCATCGCCTCCGCCACCGGCCCCATGTAGAACCCGTCACGGCCCTTCTGGGCGATCAGCCGAAAGGCCGCGGCCTGCTCGGGCACATGAATCCGGTCCCCCACCGCCACCTCGCCGCGCTTGAGGAACCGCTCCCACATGAACGCAAAGCGGTTCGCCCGTGCCGGATCCTTCTTGAACCACGGGATCACAAGATCGTCGTCGTGCGTCGAGTCGACGTAGTGCTGGTCGGCGTGGAAACCCTGCTCCGCGAGGCGAATGGCCGGGGCCATCACGGCCGCGCGGTCCATGGTGCCGTACTTGTCGAGCGCGTAGAGCAACCCCGCGACGGTGCCGGGCACGCACACCGCCTTGCCGCCGTGCGTGCTGGCGTCGGGGTCGGCCTCGCCCTCGAAGGAATCGGGCTTCACGGCGCCCGGTCCCGTCTCGCGGTAGTTGATGGCGGTGGTGACCTCGCCGAGCCGCGGATGGTTCTTCAGGTGAATCACCATGAACCCCCCGCCGCCGAGGCCGCACGAGTACGACCGGACCACCGAGAGCGCGAACGACGTCGCGACCGCCGCGTCCACGGCGTTGCCGCCCTTGCGGAGAATCTCCGCCCCCGCCTCGCTGGCGAGTTTGTGATCCGCGGCGACGCAGGCGTGTTCGAAGGTGCCCATCCAGTCTCCGGGGGGAGTGTCCTGCGCCCGCGCCGTGAACGTCAACGCCGCGGCGACGAGCGCGAGGGAGAGTGGTATAGGCCGGGTACACGCGGCGGAGTTGGCGGAGGCAGTCATGACCGCAAGGGTACGGAGCGAGACGGCCTACGCCGCCGCGGCCAGCGTCGCGCGGTCGCAGCGGCACGCGCGAAGGGGGAGTACACGCAGAGCGCGGAGGGGACGGATGGGAGAGGAGGAAACCACGGATTACAAAGATGACACCGATGAGGAAGGAGAAGACGCGGCCCCGCCCGCGCTCCCCTCCCCGCCCGGAGGGCGCACGAAGTTTGCCAAGGGCGCGGCGAGTCTTCGAGCAAGCCCCTGGAAAGCGCCTCCCCATTCCCTCCCCCGCCCCGGCAGGGGCGGACGAGCCTCGCCTTACGCCTTGCCCACCCCTCCCGCCGCGCCGCACTCCGGGCACGCGACCGCGGGGTCGAGCCCCGCCCGGTCGTAGCCGCACTTCACGCACGCCCGCGGATGCGCCAAGCGCCACGCCGCCGCGCGGTCCCGACGCCACACGGCAAACGTCGCGGCCCCGACGACGAACGTGGGCATATACAGGGGGACCATCAGCGTCCGGCTGCCCCTGCTGTCCCACCACAACCACCACAGCGGCCTGAACGGTACGCGATTGAAATACCACTTCGAGGCGGCGGATGCGTTGGGGGCGTTCGCCAGCGAAAAGCGTGAATACCCGATCGCTCCCTGCCCCAGCACGTAAATGACCACGTTCCCGCCGCTCCCCTTCGGCGGCACCTGCCACCACGCAACACCCCACCACATCGAGCCGATCCACGCCGAGGCGACGATGACGCTGATCACCAACCCCACCCACTTCGCCACGCGCCGCGCCCGCCCTCGCGAGGGCTTGGACAAGCCACGACCTTCCGATTCCGCCGCGTGCATGGTGCCAGTGTACCGCACCGCGCTCCCCTCCCCGCCCGGAGGGCGCACGAAGTTTGCCAAGGGCGCGGCGAGTCTTCGAGCAAGCCCCTGGAAAGCGCCTCCCCATTCCTTCCCCCGCCCCGGCAGGGGCGGGCGACCCTCGCCTCACGCCCTGCCCACCAGCCCCGCCGCGCCGCACTCCGGGCACCTGGCCCCGGCCGCCAGCCCCGCCCGGTCGTAGCCGCATTTCAAACACTGGCCCGCGCGGCGGCGGCGGGCGGTTGTGCGATCGACATACCAGAGCACGCTCGTAAGGACGGCCAGGAGCACAAACGGCATCCACAGCGGCACGGTTACGCTCAGACCCCCGGTGGGCCGCACGACGGAGGGCCACGTGAAGAGTTCGCCGTCGAAGCGGTTCCAGCGCAGCGCCGGCCGGTCGGGCGGCCGGCGGACATCTGACCGTTGCAAGCGCACGTACACCAACGCGCCACCCTGAACCGCGACGATGCGGACCGGGTCGGTCGGCTTGGGCCCCGCGGCGAACCACCACTCCGGCACCCACCGCAACGAAACCAGATTCGCCGCGCCGACGACCACGCACACCACCAGCCCCACCCACTTCGCCACGCGCCGCGATCGCCCTCGCGAGGGCCTGGGCGCAGCGGGCGCTTCCGTGGCCGCGGTGGGCATGGCGTCAGTGTACCGCGCCGCGCGGTGGGGTCAGGTCTTGGCCCTCGCCCCGCCCAAAGCCGCCGCACCGCGCTCCGCACTCCGTGCAGCGGGATGGATCGCTCACACCCTGCCGGTCGTACCCACACTTCGTGCACTGCCACTCGCGGCGCTGCGCCAGGAGCCGGTCCCGACGCCTCACACGACCAGCAGGGGGTCCGCAAGCCGGCGTGCGAGCCGGCGGTATCATCGCTGATGAGAACGCGCCATCAGCCCGCGGCGTGGCTCGCGGCGGGGGCGCTCGTGCTGCTCGGGTCATGCGCCCCGAATCACGGGCACCGCGGGGCGCAGCACCCCTCGCACTCGCCCCGCCCCTCCATCGAACTGCTCGGTTTCCCCGGCTGCCCCAACACCCCGGCCATGCGCGAAAACCTGCGGGCCGCGCTGCGATCGATCGGCGGCGACGCCCGGTTCCTCGACACCGATCAAGAGGCGCTCCCGCCGGGCGACCTCCGCCGCGGCTGGCCCACCCCCACCATCCTCGTCAACGGGGCCGACCTGTTCGGCCTGCCCGCGCCGACCGCGCCGAGCATGGGCTGCCGGGTCTACGACGGCGGCGTGCCCGGCGCGGCCGAGATCGCCGCCGCGCTGCGGGCCCTCCCGGCAGCATCCGCCTTCAGAGTCCCGCCGACGCCACCGCACCCACGATGCCCAGGTACGCCAGTCCGTACACCGTGAACACGAGGACCAGCGTGCGTTCCGCGGCCGCGTCGAGCCGAGGATCGCACGCCGGCTCCTCCCCGTTCCGCTCACCGCACTCCGGGCATCGCCACCGACCGCCCGGCGCGGGGTATCCGCAGTTGAAGCAATAGGCTTCCGGGTCAAACTCGCTCACACCCTCAGCATGAACCCGCCCGATGAACCGCCGATGAATGCGCGGCCAAAGGCCGTTGAGATCGGCGGTCCCGCGAGATGCCGGCGGCGGCACAAGTCCCCCGCAACGTGCGGGGCCGCCCAGCGGGGCGGGCGCCCAATGTAATCATTGGTCCCCATGGGAGCAGGATTTGCGGTAGCACTTCAGGCCCATTTGTGGCAGAATACCCGCGCGGGCCTGCATGCAGCGCCGGCGCGCCAGGGCAAAGGGGTGTCTGATGCGAATCGCACTGAAAGTCGTGGCAGTACTCGCGGCCGCGTGTTCGAGCGTGATGGCGCAGAAGACCCCTCCGCCCGGACCGTACATCGGGCACAAGGTGGTTCGGGTGAATGTGGGGAGCCGCGAGCAGTTGGATCAGGCGCTGGAGATCGCGACGACTTCCTGGAACTGCGAGGTCGGGCACGGACCGCTGGACCTCCAAGTCACCGACGAGCAGTTGGCGGCGCTTCGCAAACTCGGGCTGGCGCCCGTCGTGATTGTGCCCGACGTGCAGGCCGCGTTCGATCGCGAGCGAGCCGAGATCGAGGCCGCACGGGCCGCGGCGGACGCCACGTGGTTCTCGACCTTCCGCACGCTGAGCGAGATCAACGCGCGTCTGGACCACTACGCGACGAACTACCCGAACCTGGCGACGGTTTCGGTGGCGGGGCAGTCGATCG
Organism: Phycisphaerales bacterium; assembly: GCA_905339235.1. GTDB lineage: Bacteria > Planctomycetota > Phycisphaerae > Phycisphaerales > UBA1924 > RI-211. The sequence continues at coordinate 2,507 of CAJPFG010000019.1, read as the reverse complement.
AAGGGCGCGACATCAAGGTAATCAGCATCACCGGCCCCGATCTGCCCGGGAACCCGCAGTCCACGCGTCCGGCGGTGATCTTCAACGCCTGCCAGCACGCGCGCGAATGGGCCGTGCCTATGACGGCGATGTGGATCGCCGACCGGTTGGTCGAGGGCTACGGCACCGACCCTCGCCTGACGGACTACGTGAACCGGCTGGAGTTTCTGATCGTGCCGGTGGTGAATCCGGACGGGTATGAACTCTCATGGACGCCCAACTATCGGATGTGGCGGAAAAACACGCGGGTGATCAACGGCGTGCGGATGGGCGTGGACAACAATCGGAACTGGGGGTACCAGTGGGGCGGGGAGGGGGCGAGCACTTTCCCGAGCGACGAGACCTACCGCGGTGCGGCGCCTTGGTCGGAGCCTGAGAACCAGGCGATGCGGGACCTGGTCACGGCGAATCCTCGTTTGCGGGCGCACATCGACTTCCACTCTGCCGCGGAACTCGTTCTGACGCCGTGGGGCTACACGGCGCAATCGCACCCAATGGCGGGTGTTTATGCCTTCGTTGGGACGGCGATGTCGGACGCGATATACGCCGTGCATCAGATGCGGTATGCCGCGGGACCTGGATACTCCACGATCTACCCCTTCTCGGGAGGCGCCCTGGATTGGACAGCCGGCGAGGCCGGCTTGCTCGGAACGTCGATCGAAGTCCGGGGCCATTCCAGCACCGGGGGTTACTACTCCTTTCAGATGCCTGTCGGTGAGATTGTTCCGAATGCGGAGGAGAGCTTCGAAGGGGCGATGAGACTGTGCGATGTCGTTTCCATTCCGCTCATGGGTACGTCTGAGCCCGCTCCCCCCACGGTCCTTGACCCCGACGGCAACCCGACCGAGGTCTCTGTTGCTGTCTGGAACCCCGATCTGCTTGCAGGACCGCCGGTTCTGTGGACCCGACTGGACGGGGCAGGTTGGGTACCTTCAACCACCTCCCAAGTCTCGTCGAACGTGTTTCATGGGTACTTGCCCGGGGTCGTGTACTGTCAGGCTGCCGAATACTACTTTGAAGCGGCCACTCCCAGCGGCGAAACGCTGCGCGTGCCCGCCGCCGGACCCAATGTCCCTTTCCGAGCCATGCCAGCATGGAGCAGGCTGGCCTTTGCGGATGACATGGAACAAGACGCGGGCTGGATCGTGGGCGCGCCCGGTGACTCTGCGACATCGGGTATATGGTCGCGTTGCGACCCTGAGATGACGACAGCGCAGCCGGGTGACGACCACACCGAGAGCGGAACTTTGGCATGGGTCACCGATTGTCGAGCAGGAGCGAATGCCAACACCTATGACGTTGACGGCCGGACATCCCTGATTACGCCTCCGATAAGCACGCGACCGTACTCGTTCCAGGTAGCCTCCGCGCGGCTGAGTTTCTGGTACACACTGGTAGTCACATCGAGTGATCCTCTGACTGTACAAGTCCGCGGATCGCCGAGCGCTGCGTGGACAACACTGTGGGCAACGACCTCGTCGTACGCTGCACCACCGGTGTGGCGCGCGCGGGAGTTGACCGTGGCTGCTGCATCCCTTACCGACAGAACACAGTTTCGGTTCTTCATAGCCGACAATGGCAACGACTCAACCGTCGAAGCGGTGATCGATGACGTGGAGCTCGAGATCATCGGCTGCGAACGCGACATCGATTACAACGGCGACGGCGCTATCAACGGCTACGACCTCGAATGCCTGGCCCAGGCCATCGCCGGAGATCCGGCTTGCTCACGCCTCAATCCCGATTTCAATGGCGACGGAAACGTGAACATCTACGACCTGAGGTATCTGGAGTTGGCCATCGCCGGAGGCTGAGCGGCCCCAGAGGCGATGACAACACAAGGCACGCAAGTGCTGGGAGAGAAGGGAACGGACGTCCGCATGGCTCGGGCACTTCGGGTTGGTCTACGACCGAGGTAGTTCACGGCGTTGCGCCGCACTCGTCGCTGGGGTACCAGACCCCCGAGGAGTCCGCCGCCGCGTGCGTACCCTGCGGCTCCGCTGCGCCTCCGGGCACGCACGCGAGAAGAGGAGTTGGTCACACTCTCATAAGGGGTGGACCGAAGGATGAGGGCAGGTCACCGCCAGAGGGCTGGCGGCGCCGGACGAGGAGTAGTTGGTGAGGCCGCACTCGGTGAGCCGGTTGAAGGCGTCGTAGTTGTTGGCCTGATCCTGGTGGGTCGCGGGATTACCCCCGCCGGCGACGGGCGCGGGAGTGCGGACCGCCACATGTTCGTCCGCCGCTCACCTAATGACACGCCATGGCAAGTATCCACGAGCCAAGCGAGTCCGCCACTGGCTGGAGCACCAGACCTTCCTGTACGCGCTTGACGTAGCCTGACAATTCCGAGCCACCGCGAGTGAGACCATCGGGGGAGAGAATCCCCCAGAAAGGTCCACTCGATGAAACGCAAACGGCACAGCAGCGAGGAGATCATCCGGAAACTCCGGGAGGCGGAGCAGGCGGCC
>CAJPFG010000018.1 GCA_905339235.1 Phycisphaerales bacterium | reverse complement strand
GATCGTGTGGCGCTGGACGATCACCTGCTCGACGGCGCCCTGCTTGAACTCGTCGGAATAGACCTTCGGCATCGTGACACTCCATGGCTCGGGCTGTTGTAGCCCGGCGGGATTGTGTCAACGAAACGCGGGCAGGGTCAGGGTTCCCTACGGTCATGCTTCAACACTGGAGCGATACCCATGCCGACCGGCCTTGCTGCCATCCCCCCCGCCGCCATTCTCCGCGAAATCGAGCGCCGCCGCGCCCGGGCCGCCAATTTGCAAAGCGAGCGCAACCGGCTGCTGCGGCGCCTTCAGTCTCTCGACGCCCGGATGGCGGCCTATGGCGGGGTCGCGGCCAGCGGACGGGCTCGGAGCGGGGGCCGCGCACGGAATGCGGTCAGTCTGAAGGATGCGCTGGCCGCGGCGTTGAAGGGAAAGCGGATGAGTATCGCCGAGGGGATGGAGGCGGTGCGGCGGGCCGGGTACCGCACGAACGCGGCGAGTTTCCGCATCATGGTCACGATCGCGCTGGGGGACAAGAAAGTGTTCACTCGCGTCGAGCGGGGTGTGTACACGGCGAAGTAGGCGCATCTGCTCCGGCCGCGTCCGGATTGTCCGACTCCTGTCACTCGCGCCGAATGGCGGTGGGATGAGCGCGGGGTCGCAACGCTGGGATGCTCCACCACTCTCCGTCCGGGCCAGCCCGGGCGGACTCGGCCTGAGGACAGGCCGACGGGCGGCGACCACGTATCGTGAATCAGGCGATCCGGGGCATCTGCCGAGGGCACGGCCGTGGCCGTTTGGATACGAAATCGGCGGGTCGGGCGGCTCTTGTGTCATGCTACTTCGCCGCTGGTCGGAAGGAACGACCGCGGGAGGTAGATTCCAGTTCTTGCGGGAGGCCGCCCACGATCACGATCGCGCCAGGCTGAATGAGAAGCGGCAGAGCATCGGCATGCGCTACGCGAGCCAGGAGTTCGCGGAGTACGGGATCAACCTCAACGGGTTTCGCACCAACTACTTGTCGGGAGTTTCCGACGACGGAATGACATTCGCCGGGATCGGGGTCACCCCGCAGGGCTGCGGCGAGGGCGTTGTTGCCCACGTCCCCACCCCAACGTCTTGTCTAGGCCTGGCAGCGATCACGGTTCTCGGTCGGTCGCGCCGCCGCCGGCCGCAGCACTCTCTCGCTTGACCCTGGCACCTCTCGGCAGTGCGCGAGCGCACCTGCACCGCTGCGCGGTGCGGGGTGTTTGGCGACGGCTTCCGGGGGGGGACCCGCTGCGCGTACATGGCCTGTCACGGGGGCCCGAGGAGTTGCGGTAGTTGGTCGTCGTTGCCTTTTCGGCGTTTGCCGATGACATTACCGTCGCGATCGATGAGGACTTGAGTCGGGAAGGCGGTGATTCCGTATGCAGAGGTGGTTGCTCCGCGGGCCTTTTCCTCGCATCCGGGGATGACCATCTCGCCGCCGCCGTCGAGGGCGACGAGGAAGGGAAGGTCATTGCCGCCCCACAGATCGGCGCGAATGCGGGCCAGGTTCGAGTCCATCGTCGCGATCGAATCGGTCGAGTCGTCGTGAACAGCGATGATGACCAGCCCCTTGTCCTTGTACTTTTCATGGGTCTGCATCAGGTCCGGCATCGCGTGTACGCAGGGGCCGCACCAGTAGCCCCAGAAGTCCAGGAGCACGACTTTTCCCCGAAGGTCGGCGAGGGATACCGGGCCTCCGCTCTTCCAGCCCTTGATCTGCGCGAGTTCGGGCGCGGGCTTGCCGATGAGGTGCGTAAGGCGGTCGGCCCGCAGGTCGAGGTCGATGCGCCGCTCGGACTCGTCGGGGGCAATCTGGACCTTGATGACTTCGTTGTAGGTGTCGGTCCCGTAGGCGACGAGGGAGTACTCGCCGGGTGGCAGGAGCAGTTCATGAACCTGTCGTTCGCCGAAGACGGCCATGGGACGGGTCTGGTCCCAACGGACGTACACGTTGGTCCAGGAAAGCCCGCGACCGAGCGCGGCCATGGACGTGCTTTTGAGGCGGACGGTCACGCGACAGGCCCGCGCCATTTGGATGGTGATCTTTCCGCCGAGTTGCTCGCGTCGCACCTGGGTCATTCCGATCAGCGTGCGATCACGGGAGAGGGCGATCAGCGGCGAGGGGCGTGTGCCGGGCTCTCCGGGGAGCAGGGTTTGTCCGTCGAGGGTTAACGAGCCGGAATCATCGGTCCTGTGCGAACGTGCCGGGGACTCGCCGGGGAGCGTGAGATTCAGGGTGCCGGGGGCTTCGCTTTCGAAATGGACCACAAAGGCACCGACATCGGCCCCGGCCACTGGACGGCCGTCGGGATGCAGGACGAGCACGGTGATATCCGTTTTCGCGTGCGGGGCCGAGGCGGGTGGTTCGGGAGGCTGCGCGAGCGCCGCGTTGGACGCGGCCAAGATCAGGATGACCCGTGCGGTGCGAAGGCGGTGCTTCATTGGCAGAGCGTACCGGAATGCGCGTGCGCGGTTGCGGGCAATTTGGATGATGGATCGCGGCGAGTCTGGGCGCGAGTGCTGGATCGCTCGGCCTGAGGACAGGCCGATACATCAGCCGGGAGGCGTGATGCCACGCTTCTATTCAGTTGGGTTTGGTGGCGGCGATGATCTTTGGGGCGGCGGTTTTCATGAGGTCGCGGAGGCAGTTTTCGTAGGCGTCGCGGAAGTTGAAGACGCCCTGGGCGGAGCGGGAGGTGCCGGTGCCGGAGGCGGTGATTTCCTGGTTGCCGCCGGGGACGTTGGAGATTTTGAAGTTGATGGTCATGCTGGCGCGGACTTCCATGTTGGCCCAGTTGGCGTCGGTCTTGGAGCCCATGTCGGTGATGATGGGCTCGACGCAGGGGGTGCCGGGGCGGCAGGCGTCGCCGTCGGCGGCGTTGAGGCCGGCGGCGCGGAGTTCGCCGGAGACGGCGGTACGGGCCCATTCGTTGATGGGGTAGGAAGAGAGGATGTTGGCGTTGTGCCGGCCGCGGTTGTCCACGATCTCGCCGATGATGCGCTGGCCGTTCTGAGCGGAGGCGAGGCCGTGGGCCTCTTTGGGCATGAGGACGATGACGGGCGGGTCCTTGGGATTGAACCTGGCCTTGGCGGGGAAGTATCGGAGGGCGATGGTTTTGTCGGTGGCGGTGGTGGTGCAGGCGGGGAGCAGGGCGGATGCGGCGAGGACGAGTGCGGCAAGAAGGATTCGGTGCAGGTTCATGGGCGCCTCCAGGGTTGGGGAAAGTCTACCGCGCCGGGGCGGATGGGGTCGGGCGGAGGCGAGATCGGGCGGGCGAGGGCTTGCGAAAGTGCGGGAGGTGTGAGAGAATGTGGGCACTTGAAGGAGGCGGCAAAATGGCGAGCATGATCCAGTTTACGAACAACTATCGCGACTGCTCGACGGAGGCGGGGTACCAGTTCGAGTTTTACTGCGACGGGTGCGGGACGGGGTGCATGTCGCCGTTCAAGGCGAGCAAACTGGGCGCGGCGGCGGGGATCATGCGCGCGGCGAGCAGTTTTTTCGGCGGGATGGGCGGGGCCTCAAACGTGGCGGACCAGAGCAAGGATTTTTTGCGGGGCAAGGAGCGGGACGAGGCGATCCGCGAGGCGGTGGTCGAGGCGAAGAAGCAGTTCAAGTTGTGCGGGCGGTGCGGGAAGTGGGTGTGCGAACTGGCGTGCTGGAACCCCAAGCGGAACATGTGCGAGGCGTGCGCGCCGGACCTGGAAGAGGAACTGGCGTCGGCGCAGGATAAGGCGCGGGTGATGTGGATGCAGCGCAAGGCGATGTCCGAGGACATGATTTCTGATATCGACATCACGCAGGATGGGGGGAAGCCCAAGGCGCTGGCGGCGAAGTGCACGGCGTGCGGGGCGGAGTTGACGGGGAAGTTCTGCGGGCAGTGCGGGGCCGCGGCGCCGGCGGCGGACGCCAAGAAGTTCTGCGCGAACTGCGGGAACGAGGCGAGCGGGACGGCGAAGTTCTGCGGGACGTGCGGGAACAAGTTGTAACGAGTGACGGGGTTGCCGGGGGCTACCAGTTCGCGGTGTTTAGTTCGCCGCCGAAGTCAGAGCCTTTGAGGCCGCCGCGTGTCCAGCGGTAGTAGCCGAGGAGGTTTACTTCGGCGGGGGGGTAGTAGCCGCGGCCGGGAACGGGTTCTTCCCAGAGCCCGGGGATGAAGCGGAAGGAGGTGGGGAAGGGGTTTCTGGGGATGGCGGGGTTGAAGCCTCGGCCGGCGTCCTGGGTGCGTTTCACTCGGACGGAGGCGTCGAAGAAGGCGAGGGGCGCGCGGGCTTCGGGGAAGGCGTAGAAGAGGTTGAAGCGGCCGAAGTGGCGGGTGAAGGTTTCGTAGAGGTGGACCTTCTGAGAGGCGAACTGGACATCGGTGATGAGGCGGCGGTTGAAGCGGCCAGACATGGCCGTGTTGTTGGTGAACTGGTAGTAGCGGTGGAGCCCGGCTTGGGTGACGCTGCTGTAGGGCGGGTCGCCGCGGTCGGGCGTGAACGCGGCGGGGATGCACTCGTAACTGGAACTGTAAGGCCAGCGCTTGCCGCGGCTGTCGCCCTGGTCGGGCGCGAGCGGGGTGATTTGCAGCGCGTCGAAGCCGAGAGGGTCTTGCTGCCAGGCGCGGCGGAGGCGGTCTTCCGGGCAGCAGACCATGGGTTCGGGCATGCGCTGAGCGAGGTAGTCCTGCAGGACAATGTGGTTGTAGAGGATCTGCGGGATCCAGTTCTCGATGAACTCCATGTCTTCGCGGTCGGCGCGGCGGCGCAGGATGTCGATGGCCTGGCACGTGGCGGCCTCGAGGTCGGTGCCCACCGGGCCCTGCAGGTCGGGGTATTGGCTGGGCAAGGGCTGGCCGCCCTGCCAGGAGAAGGTCCACAAACGGTCTTTGTAATCGGCGGCGTAGGAGGCGGTAGAGACTGTGAACTGGTGGAGGTTGGAAGTGCAGATGGTGAGGCGACCGGACTTTCGGGCCTGCGCGATGGCTGGGAGGAGCACGCTTATGAGCAGGGCGACGATGGCGATGACAACAAGCAACTCGATAAGTGTAAAGCCACGCGGGCGGAGGCCACGAGCGGTTGTCATATGTCACCCCTGTCGGCACGAATGAGCCGAGCGGCGAATGCCGACAGGAACCATGGTACCGGAAAGTTCGGGGAAGCGAAAGCAAAAGCCCCGGGACCGGACCCGGGGCTTGGCAGGACTCGTTTGGGAGTGGTTAGCGACGGCGGCGGGCGACGGAGAGACCGGCGAGGCCGAGGAGGACCAGCGCACCCGGGGCGGGCGTGATGGTCTTGTCCTTGCTGATGACCACGGACTGGCCGGCGGGGATCACGAAGTCCCATTGGAAGGCCCATGTGCAGTCGCCGAAGACAGGGCCGGCGAAGTCGGCCAGAACGTCGGGGGCGCCGTCGTTGAGGCGACCGAGGATGGAGGGGAAGTTGGCGGCCTCGTAGTGGGAAGGCATCGGGGCCACGACGGATTCGCTCAGGACGATGCCGGCTTCATCCTGCAGGGCCGTGTTGAACAGGGGGCCGGGGATGAGAGCGCGATCGCCGCCGGAGGTGCCGTTGAGATCGAAATCGCAGTACTGCAAGAACGAGATCGACAGCGGGCCGTTGCCGAAGTTGGTGATCGAGATGGACTCGGCGATGTCGGACCGGGCGGAGCCGGGGGTCGAGCCGCGGAGAACCCAGGTGGGCTGGATGTCGAACCCGGGCGCGGAATAGCGGAGTGACAGCGTGTCGGGCGCGGGGTCGTCAAAGGGATTGGTGTCGGTGATGAACGAACCGGTCAGCGCGAGCGTGTCGATGGACGCTTCGGGGGCGGCGCCGACACGGAACCAGAACCACTGCTGGAACATGTGGTCGGTCCCGTCGATGAACCAGTTGGACATACCGGCCTGGCTCGCGTCGTCGATGGTGACGATCGAGTTTCGGTCGGACAAGGTGTGAACGACCGCGGAAGCGGAACCTGAAAGGGCCGCCAAAGCGATCACGCCGAACGCAGTTGATAGACGCATGTCTCTCTCTCCCACGGGTATTCCGGAACGAAGCGCTCCCAACGCCGCCGATCCGTGTCTTGGTCTCTGCGCAAGTATCGCTGGGATTCTGGGGCTCGTCAACGGTTTTTTTTGAGCAGGATCGTGCGAAAGAGGCCTAGTCCGTCAATCGGGATATGTGTCTCGTCAAAGCCGGGTTTCTCAACCCTTGCTATATCATGGCCTTACGCTTTCGCGGAATACCGGCCGCTTGTACGGGGCAGAGGGTCGGAATTACGGAAACTTCACCGATCTGAGGCCTTGAGGAGCCGTTCCAGATAGTGGATATCAACCCCGCCGCGGCGGAAGTCGGTGTTTTCGATGAGGCGCTGGTGCAGCGGGATAGTAGTTTTGATCGGTCCGACGTTGAACTCACGCAGAGCGCGGGCGGCGCGGTCGAGGGCCTGCTCGCGCGAGTCGGCGTGCACGATGAGTTTTGCGATCATCGAGTCGTAGTTGGTGGGGACGACGTATCCGGGAACGACGTGCGAATCGAGGCGCACGCCCAGGCCGCCGGGGACCTGCCAGGTGTCGATTCTGCCGGCGCTGGGGCGGAAGTTGTGGGCGGGGTCTTCGGCGCAGATGCGACACTCGATGGCGTGGCCGCGGACCTGGAGGTCGTTCTGCTTGAAGGGGATCTTCTCGCCCGCGGCGATGCGGATGGACATCTGGACGATGTCAACACCGGTGACCATTTCGGTGACGGGGTGTTCGACCTGGACGCGGGTGTTGACTTCGAGCATGTAGAAGTCGCCGCGGCCGTCGAGGAGGAACTCGCAGGTAGCGGCGCCGGCGTACCGGGCATTTCGGATCATCTTGGCGGCGGACTCGCAGACTTTCTCGAGGCGTTTGCGGTCGATGTTGGGAGCGGGCGCTTCCTCAACTACTTTTTGGTGGCGGCGTTGGAGGGAGCAGTCACGCTCGAAGAGGTAGACGGCGTTGCCGTGCTTGTCGCCGAGCATCTGGATCTCAACGTGGCGGGCATGCTCGAGGAACTTCTCGATAAATACGGCGCCGTTGCCGAAGGCGGCGAGTGCCTCCTGGCCGGCGACGCGGAGTTGCATGCGGAGGGTGGCCTCGTTGTGGCACACTTTCATGCCGCGGCCGCCGCCGCCGGCGGAGGCCTTGATGATGACGGGGTAGCCGATCTTGGAGGCGATTCGGACGGCTTCTTCTTCGTCCTCGATGGCGCTTTCGGAGCCGGGGAAGACGGGGACGCCGGCGGCCTTGGCGGTCTTTTTGCAGTCCACCTTGTCGCCGAGCATCTGCATGGCCTCGGGGGAGGGGCCGATGAACTCGATTTTGCAGTCGCGGCAGGCGGCGGAGAAGTCGGGGCGCTCGGAGAGGAAGCCGTAGCCGGGGTGGATGGCGTCCACGTCGGCGACTTCGGCGGCGGCGATGATGCGGGCGATGTTGAGGTAGGACTCCCGCGCGGCGGGCGGGCCGATGCAGATGGCGCGATCGGCGAGTTTGAGGTAGGGGGCGTCCTTGTCGGCGGTGCTGTAGACGCAGACGGTTTCGATGCCGAGTTCCTGGCAGGCCCGCATGATGCGGAGGGCGATTTCGCCGCGGTTTGCGATGAGGACGCGTTTGAACATGGGTAGGTCTGGGGGGAAGAGACGGAGAGGAGAAGAGACGAAGAGACGGAGATTACCGTGGGGTTTTGGTGCGCTCGATGCTGCGGACAGACCCTGAAGCACTTCAAGTCGGCCGCAGGGCGAAGACTCTTTGGCCGAACTCGACGGCCTGGCCGTTCTTGACGAGGATCTGCTCGACGACACCGCTCTTCTCGGCCTTGATTTCGTTGAAGACCTTCATCGCCTCGATGAGGCAGACGACGGTGTCGGGCGTGACGGATTGGCCGACTTTGACGAAGGGCGCGGCGTCGGGATTGGGCGCGAGGTAGCAGGTGCCGACCATGGGCGACTCGATCGAGGCCTGCGGGCCGGCGGGGGTCGGGGCTGGGGCGGGAGCGGAGGGGGCCGGGGCCGCGTGCGGCGCGGGCGCGTATTGGACGATCGGGGCGGAGCCGGGGGCGGGGCCGCGGCGGATGCTGATGCCCTGCTTGTCGTCCTTGATCTCGACTTCGGAGAGGTCGTTCGCCGCCATCAGCGCGACCAGTTCCTTGAGTTTGGCGATGTCGATCATGGTGTGTATTCCACGAGACTGCGAGTTGAAAAAAAAACGGGGTGTGTTGCGGGAAGAAGGCATCGAGCCACGAGGCATCGACGCATGAGGGTCAGAGGGTGGCCCAGGCGAGGTCTTTGGGGAGGGTGCACAGGTTTTCGGCGCCTTTGTCGGTGATGAGGTAGTCGTCCTCGATTCGGACTCCGCCGATGCCGGGGAGGTAGATGCCCGGTTCGACGGTGACGACCTGGCCGGGTTGGAGCGTGCTTTCGGCGAGCATGTGGGTGAGGCGAGGCTCCTCGTGGCCGTTGAAGCCCAGGCCGTGGCCCAGGCCGTGGCCGAAGGCCTCGCCGTAGCCGTGCTTAATGATGTAGTCGCGGGCGACGGCGTCGATTTGCCTGGTGGACTTGCCGGGGGCGAGGGCGGCGGCGGCGGCGAGTTGGGCGTCGAGGACGATCTGGTAGATCTCGCGGACCTTGGCGGGCCACTTGCCGAAGGAAAAGGTGCGGGTCATGTCGCTGTGGTAGCCCAGGTAGACGGCGCCCCAGTCGATGAGCAGGGGCTGGTTCCTGGCGAGGGTCACGCCTTCGGGGCGGTAGTGCGGAAGGCTGCCGTTGGTGCGCGCGGCGATGATGGTCTGGAATCCCGGCTCGCGGGAGCCGCGGGCTTTCATTTCCGCTTCGAGGCGGCCGGCGACTTCGAGTTCGGTCTGGCCGGGCGCGAGGGTCGGGAGGATGGCGAGGAGCGCGGCCTCCTGGATTCGTGCGGCCTGGCGGATGAAATGGACCTCGGCGGCGTCCTTGATGAGGCGCATTTTCTGGACGAGGCCGGGAGCGGGAATGAGGGAGCGGCCCTCGCCGATGTGCCGCGTGAGCGCGTCCTTTTCGTTGAGGGTGACGTATTCCGGTTGGATGAGGCAGCGGCGGATGTCGTTGGCGGCGAACGCGTCACCGACGGCGGCGGGCATGGCGCCTTTGCGGATGTGGATGTCGGCGAGTTTTCTGACGGGCCGGAGTTCCTCGTCGTAGCGGAAGTCGGAGATGACGGTGCAACCGGAGGGGCCAAGGAGGAGGTAGGAGTCTCCGCCGAGGAAGCCGGTGAGGTAGGCGACGTCGAGGGGGTTGTTGATAAGGGTCCAGGCCGAGTCGAGTTCGTGGGCGAGCGTGCGCAGGCGGAGAATCCGTGCTGCGTGGTTCACGGGCGGGTCGGGAAGCAGTCGAAAGCGGACGGGTTTGTTCCCGGCCGCGGCGCGGCGGCGAGTCTTCTTTCTGATCATCAAGCGTGGCATGAGGGGGGCATGATACCGCGCGGGGGGGCGGGGCGGCGGTAGGGAATGGTGCGGGGGGGTAGGATGGATTCGTTTGGGATAGACTCGGTTTGGGAGGTGCGCGGATTGTTGATCGGGTCGCGAAGTTCGTGGGGGGCTCGGGGCGCGGCGGCGGTCCTGCTGGCGGTGGTTCTGGTCACGATCGTGTGGCCGGGGGCGACGGTGGTTTGGAAGGTTGGTCAGGAAATCGCGGGCGGTCGGGTTGGGGTGGCCAGTTTAGTTCCCTCGTGGAAGTTGCTGGGCAGCACGGTGGGCTGGGCGGCGGGGATCGGGGTGCTGGCGACTGCCATCGCGATGCCCGGGGCGTGGTGGGTCGGGCGGCGGGGCTGGGGCGCGGCGCCGTTTCTGTGCGTGCCGCTGCTGCTGCCTTCGTACCTGACGTACGCGGCGTTCGGGCTGGTGCGGGCGCCGCAGTCGATGCTCGGGGACTGGATTGAGAGAAGGGCGCAGGCGGGTGCGGAGTGGCTGCCGGTGTTCGCGGGGCGGGTAGTGGCGGTGCTGGGGTTGTCGTGCTGGGTGTGGGGCGTTGCGGCTTTGATTCTCGCGGCGGGGGTGAGGGCGTTGCCGCGGGATGCGATAGATGCGTTGATGATGGACCGCGGGTCCGCGGGCGCGCGGTGGTGGCACCTCGCGCGGATGTTGCGGGGGAAGATCGCGGCGGCGGTGGGCGCGGTGGCGTTGATCATGATCGGGTCGGCGGTGCCGCTGCACCTGGCGGATGCACCGACGTACAGCGTGCGGGTGTGGTACGAACTCTCGCTCGCACCCGGGAGCGCGGCGGCGTGGGTTTCGGCGTGGCCGCTGATCGCGGTGGCGGTGCTGGGGTCGTTGGGGGTGGTGCGTCGCGCAGGCGCGGAGCCGGCACGCGGGGTGGATTCTCCCGCGGGCGGGGGGCGTGTGGGCGGCGCGATGGCGATGGTAGTTGTGGCGGTGAGCGTGGTGGTGCCGTGGGCGATGCTGGCGTTGAGCGCCGGGGGGGCGCGGAACTTCATGAACTTCTGGGCGCTGAGCGGGGAAGCACTCGGGGTGAGCGCGGCGGTGGCGGCGGGTGTGGGGATGATGGGATCGGGATTGGCGCTGTGCGTGTGGATCGGGTTGGCGTCGTTCAGTGCGCGGACGCGGGCGGTGGTGAGGGCGGGCGTTGCGGTGTTGCTGTTCGGGGCGTTCGTGCCGGGGGTGCTGGTCGGGCAGGCGGTGGCGATGACATGGGGGTGGAGCGCGCGGGCGCTGGATTCTCCGGCGATGCTGGTGATGGGGCACGTGGCGCGGTTCGGGGCGGTGGCGGGGCTGCTTGGGTGCTGGCTGGCGGGGGCGGAGGGCAGGCCGCGGCGGGAATCGCGGCTGCTGGACGGCGCGACGGGGTTGTTGGGGTTCCTGCGGGCGGCGGCGCCGGGGAGGTGGGTTGGGGTGGCGGGGGCGGGATTGGTGTGCGCGTGCCTGAGCCTGCACGAGATCGAGACGAGCGTGTTTCTGCAACCGCCGGGAGTTCCGAGTTTGGCGCAAACTCTGCTGGGGTATCTGCACTACAGCAGGATGGCGGACTTGTCGGCGGCGGCGGTTTGGCTGGTCGGGATGGGGCTGGGCTTGGCGGCGCTGACGGCGTGGCTTTTGTCACGAGCGCAGGAATCGCGAACGAGATTGCATCCCGGGGGGACCCGGGCCAGTACGATCCACCCGGAGAATCGTGCTTGAGGACACAAGGCCGGTTAGCGTGGCGGGGTGCGTGCGCGTTGGGGATACTCGCTGCGTGCGGGGTTCTCGCGTCGTGCGGAGGGACCCCGGAGGGCGGACCGCTCGAAACCAGCGTGACGTTCGGCGAGGTGGGCGATTCGCCCGGCCAGTTTTCGTATCCGCGCTGTATCGACACGCAGGGACGGTTTGTGTGGGTGATCGACAAACTGGCGCGGGTGCAGAAGATCGATCCTTCCACCGGGCGCTGCGTCGGGGGCTGGAGGATGCCCGACTGGCAGAACGGCAAGCCCACGGGCATCACGGTGTGGACGCCGCCCGCGGGCGGGGCGACCCGGATCATCGTGCCCGACACCCATTATCACCGCGTCATGATCTACGACCCGGACGGGATGGGCGCGCCCGATGACCTGATGGAGAGCCGCGGGCGGCTGATCGCGAGTTTCGGTTCGTACGGCGAGGGGGAGGGGCAGTTCATCTATCCCACCGACGTCGCGGTGCTGCCGACGCCGGACGGGGCGGGGATGAAGCGGCTGTACGTGCTGGAGTATGGCGGGCACGATCGGATCAGCGTGTTCGAGCCCGCGGCGGGCGGGACGCCCGGGGATGAGACGCGATTCGTGTATCGATTCTCGTTCGGAAAGTTCGGATCGGGGCTCGGGGTTGAGTTCAATCGGCCGCAATCGATGGAGATTGATCCCCAACGAAACGAGTTGATTGTGACGGATGCGTGCAATCACCGGCTGGGCCGGTTCACGCTTGACGGCGAACTGATCGCATGGATCGGCGGTGGGATCGGCAAGGGCGTCGGGCAGATGCAATATCCTTATGGGTTGGTGCTGCTGGGCGGGCGGCGGGCGATGGTGGCGGAGTTCGGGGGGAATCGCGTCCAGGTGTTCGATCTGGATGCCGGGAAGAGCCTGGGGGTCTACGGTCAGGCGGGGCGGAGTGAGGGGCAGTTGGCCTCGCCTTGGGGCGTGGCGGTCTGGGAAAAGTCGGTGCTGGTGCTGGACTCGGGGAACAACCGCGTGCAGGGATTCAGCAAGCCAGGCGGGATGTGGTCGGCGGCAGGCCGCGGAAGCGGAGGGCCGGGATGATGGCCACTTCGTTCACGCTCGCGTCGATGACGGTGGGACCGGTGCAGTTTGACATGCCGGTGTGGCTGGGGTTGATACCTATTTTGTGGGTGATGGTGATCCTGATGTCGCGCCGGAGTCTGGCGGGGCTGGGGACGATCACGCGGTGGGTGGCGATTTTCGTACGGCTGGTGGTGGTGGCGTTGATTCCGGCGGCGATGGCCGAGCCGCAGTGGCGGCGTGAGGCCAAGGACGTGGCCGTGACGGTGATCATGGATTCCAGCGAGAGCGTGCCGACGAGCAAGCAGAAGGAGGCGGAGGACTTCATCCGGGAGGCCCTGGCGCATCAGGATCGGAAAGAGGATCGGCTGGGGGTGATCACGTCGGCGAAGAGCGCGTTCGTGCAGGCGTTGCCGAGCAAACTCACGCGCGGCGTCGAGCGGCAGCACCTGGGCCCGCTGGACGGAACGGACCTGGCGGCGGGCGTGCGGCTGGGGCTGGCGGTGAAGCCGCAGGACGCGGCGAACCGGATGCTGCTGATCACGGACGGGAACCAGACTTCGGGGAGCGTGCTTCAGGCCGCGGAGACGGCGAAGGCGATGGGCGTGCCGATCGACGTGCTGCCGCTGAAGTACAAGTACAGCGAAGAGGTGATCGTGGATCGGCTGGTGACGCCGGCGAGCGCGCGCGAGGGCGAGACGCTGAATCTGCGGGTGGTGTTGCAGGCGGTGCAGCCGGCGAAGGGCCGGCTGACGATCCTGATGAACGGCGAGGCGGTGGACCTTGATCCGGACAGCGAGGGGCTGGGGGCGCGGGTGGATCTCAAGCAGGGGATCAATGTGCTGTCGGTGCCGGTGAAGGCGCTCTCGACGGGCCCGCAGCGGTTCGAGGCAGACTTTGAGCCCGACGTCCGCGACGGGCGGATGGTGGGCGATGCGGTCGTGCAGAACAACAAGAGCCTCGCGGTGACGTTTGTGTCCGGCGAGGGCAAGGTGCTGGTGATTACGGAGGACGCCGCGGAGGCGCAGCATTTCCTGGACGCGATGAGCGCGGCGAAGATCAAGTGCGATGTGGTGCCCGCGGACCAGGTTCCGACGTCGCTGACGGACCTGAATGCGTTCGACGCGGTGGTGCTGTTCAACGAGTCGGCGTACGGGTTCACGCAGAAGTTCCAGGAGGATCTGCGGCAGTACGTGCACGACACGGGGGGCGGGCTGCTGATGGTGGGCGGGCCCAACGCGTTCGGCGCGGGCGGGTGGATCGGTTCGCCGCTGGAGGATGCGCTGCCGGTGAAACTCGATCCGCCGCAGAAGCGGCAGATGCCGCGGGGGGCGCTGGCGCTGGTGATGCACTCGGTGGAGGCCCCGGACGGCACGTTTCTGGGCAAGAAGGTGTGCGAGGCGGCGGTGAACAGCCTGTCGCGGCTCGATCTAGCGGGAATCGTGGAGTACGGCTGGGGCGGGGGGACGGAGTGGGTGCACAAACTGGCGCCGGTGGGCGACGGCACGGCGATCAAGCGCTCGATCCAGAACCTGATGTTCGGCGACATGCCGGACTTCACGCCGTCGCTGGAACTGGCGTACGAGGGCCTGAGCAAGGCCGACGCGGGCCAGCGGCACGTGATCATGATCTCCGACGGCGATCCGGCGGTGCCCAACACGTCGCTGCTGGACAAGTACGTGGACAAGAAGATCACGATCAGCACGGTGGGCGTGTATCCGCACAGCGGCGCTGACACCAGCCGCATGGCGTATATCAGCAAGTACACCGGCGGGCGGCACTATCACGTCAATACGGCCAAGGGGCTAGCGAACATCCCGCAGATCTTCATCAAGGAAGCCCAGACCGTTCGCCGCAGCCTGATCTGGGAAGGACAGCCGTTCCTGCCGCAGGTGCTGCTGGGGGGCGAGGCGCTCCGCGGCATGACGAGCGTGCCGGCGATCACCGGGTATGTCGTCACGGCCGAGCGCGAGGGCCTGGCGCAGATGACGCTCAAGGGCAAAGAAGGCGATCCGATCCTGGCGCAATGGCAGTACGGGCTGGGCAAGGCGGTGGCGTATACCAGCGATGCGACCACGCGGTGGAACACACAGTGGGTGTCGTGGGCGAGTTACCGGCAGTTCTGGGAGCAACACATGCGCTGGGTGATGCGGCCCGGCGGGTCGGCCAACGTGCGGGTTTCCACCGAGAACCGAGGCGACCAGACGGTGATCACGGTCGAGGCGCTCGACGCGGCGGGAGAACGGCTGAACTTTGCGACGTTCAAGGGGCGGCTGGCGTTGCCGGACGGACGCGGCCTGGACGTGGACCTGAAGCAGGTGGGGCCCGGGCGGTACCAGGGGGTGGTGCAATCGGATCAGCCCGGGTCGTACGTGGTGAGCCTGCGGTACGCGGCGCCGGATTCGACGCAGCAGGACGGGGTGATCGAGGGGAGCGTGCAGGCGGCGGTGACGCGTCCGTACGCGGATGAGTACCGGACGCTGGAGGACAACACGTCGCTGCTGTCGCAGGTGGCGGAACTGACCGGGGGGCGGGTGCTCACCGGCATCGCGATGAACGAGGACCTGTGGACGCGCGAGGGGCTGAAGATGCCGGTGGCGCTGCGGGCGTTCTGGCTGTGGGTGGCGATTGCGGCCATCTCGCTCTTCCTGCTGGATGTGGGCGTGCGGCGCGTGCGGATCGACATCCCGGCGATGTGGGCGGCGGTCGTCGGCGGGTTCACCCGTCAGGAGGCCCGCAAGGCCGAGCACGTGGGCTCGCTCAAGGCCGCGCGAGAGCAGGCGCGGGCCAAGATGGTGCAGCGCGCCAGCGGATTGCAGCCCGAGCAGGCGGTGGCGCAGGCCAGGGAGGCCGTGCGCAAGGCCGAGAGGCTCTCGGGCGTGAAGTTCGAGGCGAGCGCCGAGCAACTGAAGCGGGCGAACGTGAACATCGCGATCGGCGGGGCGGAGGCCAGGGTGGCGCCGACGAACCCGCCGCCGCTCCCGAAAGACGCCGCGGCCCAGCCGGGCGAGGGGATGGGGCGGCTGCTCAAGGCCAAGCAGAAGGCGCGGGAGGAGATGGGGGAGGAAGAGGGCGAGAAGCAGTAAATCGCAAAGGGCAAATCGCAAACAGCAAATCCGGATCGGACCTGAATCTGTACAAGAATCGCGATCGCCCGTATGGCGGATTGCAAGGAGCGTGAACATGGCGGTTGTTGAACGCGAAATGAAGATGGAAACGCCGGCGGAAGTGAAGGAACAGTGCGAGCGCTTCCGCGCGACGTTCCAGAAACTCAAGGCCGAGGTGGGCAAGGTGGTCGTCGGGCACGAGGGCGTGGTGGAGGGCGTGCTGATCGCGCTCTTCGCCGGCGGCAACGTGCTGCTCGAGGGCGTGCCGGGCCTGGGCAAGACGCTCCTGGTTCGCACGCTGGCGCAGGCGCTGACCCTGCCGTTCAACCGCATTCAGTTCACCCCGGACCTGATGCCGGCGGACGTCATCGGCACAAACATCGTGACCGAGGACCCGGCGACAGGGCGGAGGCGCTTCGAGTTCCAGCGGGGGCCGATCTTCGCCCAAATCCTGCTGGCGGACGAGATCAACCGCGCGACGCCCAAGACCCAGTCGGCGTTGCTCGAGGCCATGCAGGAGCGGAGTGTGACCGCCGCGGGCGTGACGTACAAACTCGACCTGCCCTTCATCGTGCTGGCGACGCAGAACCCCATCGAGCAGGAGGGAACATACCCGCTGCCCGAAGCCCAGATGGACCGCTTCATCTTCAAGATCGTGGTGGGCTACAGCGGGCTGACGGAACTCATGACGATCCTGGACCGCACCACAGGCCAGGCCAACCCCGACGCGACCAAGGTGCTGGACGGCGCGACGATCCTGGAAATGCAGAAGCTCGTTCGCGGCGCGATCGTGGCGCCGCACGTGAAGGAATACGTGGCGCGGCTGGTGCTGGCGACGCACCCGGGCGGCGAGATGGCCGCGGGCGGCGCGGGCGGGCCGACGAACAAGTACATCCGGTGCGGGGCCTCGCCCCGCGCGGCCCAGGCGCTGATGCTGGGCGGCAAGGTGAAGGCGCTGATCGAGGGCCGGTACCACGTGGGCTTCAACGACATCAAGAGCATCGCCCCGATGTCGCTGCGGCACAGGATCCTGATGAACTTCGAGGCCGAGGCCGATCGCGTGGACAGCGACACGATCGTGAAGCAGATCATGGACCTGACGCCGACCGAGCCCGTGCGGGTGTAGAAACGAACACAGAGGAAGACAGAGGGGGAGCGAGGAAGACAGAGAACCCTTGAACGGAAGTGGAATGGACGAGCACCCGCATCAGGTCGAAGCGTTTGAAGGCGCATGGAGCAGCGATCGGACTAGGATCGTGGCCGATTCCATGAATGCGCCGACGCACTCGATCATCGGCGCGGCGATGCAGGTCCATTCCGTGCTCGGACCGGGGCTTCCGGAGCGGATCTACGAAGCAGCACTGATGATCGAGCTCGCGAAGCGAGGCATCAGGGCCAGGCAGCAGGTTCCCGTCGAGGTCGAATACGAAGGCAAGAAGGTGGGCGAAGTACGCCTTGATGTGCTCGTGGAGGAGTCTGTCATCCTGGAGCTCAAGGCGGTGGAAAAGGTACCTGACATCCACCTGGCCC
This sequence comes from Phycisphaerales bacterium, assembly GCA_905339235.1. Taxonomy (GTDB): domain Bacteria; phylum Planctomycetota; class Phycisphaerae; order Phycisphaerales; family UBA1924; genus RI-211. The sequence goes on along the minus strand of CAJPFG010000018.1, from coordinate 297,972 downwards.
AGTTGGTGAATCACCTCCGCGCGGCACGCCTTGCGCTGGGGCTTGTGATCAACTTCAACGTCCTGCGCCTCAAGGACGGGATCTACCGCAGGCTGAACGAAGCGGCCCTGCCGCGAACTGTCACGTAGCACCTTCCTGGTCTTTTCCGTCACTCTGTTCCCCTCTGTCTTCCTCTGTGTTCGGTTTGTCGAATGCTGAAAACCGCCAACCCAACCCGGCCCAAGGGCATTGATGACCTGCTCACTTCCGAGCTGATCGCCAAACTCGATCCCCTCGACCTCTCGAGCAAGAAGGTCTTCTTCGGCAAGCTCAAGGGCGAGCGCCGTTCCAAGAAGCGCGGCCAGTCCGTCGAGTTCGCCGACCACCGCCCCTACTCCATCGGCGATGACACACGCCACATCGACTGGAACATCTACGCCCGCCTCGATCAACTCTTCATGAAACTCTTTCTTGAGGAGGAAGACCTCTCGCTGCAACTGATCATCGACTGCTCCGCGAGCAGCGACTGCGGCGAGCCCAGCAAGTTCCTGTTCATGCAGAAGGCCATCATGGCTCTGGGGTATGTAGGGCTGGTGAACCTCAACCGCGTCGGCGCGGCGGCGATGGGCGAGGCGCCGGGGAGCCTGCTCTCGGCCGTGCGCGATCTGCGCGGGCGGCGCCGCGTGCACGAACTGGCATCGTGGGTGTGCTCGCTGGAGCCGGGCGGGGACTTCTCGTTCAAAGAGGCCGCGGAGCGGATCGCCATGACCCGGCGCGGCAAGGGGCTGATGCTGGTCTTCTCCGATTTCTTCTTTAAGGAAGGGTTCGAGGAAGGCCTGCGGCGGCTGGTCGGGCACGGGTACGACGTGTACGTGATCCAGGTGCTCAGCCCGCAGGAGATCGAGCCGCCGCTGACCGGCGACCTCCGCCTGAAGGACATGGAGGACCTGGACACCGCGGAGGTCACGATCTCGGCGCCGCTGCTGAAGCGGTACAAGGCGAACCTGGCGGCGTACTGCCAACAGTTGGCCGCGTTCTGCGCGCGGCGTGAGATGACGCACATGACGGTGCGGAGCGACACGCCGATCGACGTGCTGATCCTGGATTACCTGCGGAAGAGGGGGATTGTGAAGTGAAATCGCAAATGGCAAATCGCAAATGGCGATTTCGGAAGAGCCGGCCAGGACGCGGTTCCGATTTGCTGGCTGCTATTGGCAATTGGCTATTTGGGAGCCCTCTCCCATGACCTGGCTCACCTGGCCCTACGCCGCTATCGCCGCGAGCATCGCGATCCCCGCGTTGCTGATCCTCTATTTCCTGAAGTTGAGGCGGCGGGATGTGGAAGTCTCGACGACGCTGCTGTGGAAGAAGGCGATCCAGGACTTGCAGGCGAACGCGCCGTTCCAGAAACTGCGGCGGAACATCCTGCTGATCCTGCAACTGCTGGTGCTCGGCGGCTTGCTGGCCGCGCTGGGGCAGCCGCAGATCAAGGGGCAGACGGTGACCGGGGCGCGGCACGTGATCCTGCTGGATCGATCGGCCTCGATGAGCGCGATGGATGAAGAGGAGCGGGGCGAGAAGGTCTCGCGCCTGGACGCGGCCAAGAAGCAGGCGATCGCGCTGGTCGAGTCGCTTCGCGAGGGCGGGCTGTTCGACAAGGACAAGGCCGACCAGGCGATGGTCATCGCCTTCGACTCGCAGGCGGAGATCCGCCAGCAGTTGACGAGCGACAAGGACGCGTTGAAGCGCGCCATCGAGGCTGTGACACCCACGGAAACCCCCACCGCCATCGAAGAGGCCATCCGCCTCGCGAAAGCGCAGCAGCAGAAGCGCAAAGTCGAGGGGGTGGAGGTGGAAGGGCTGACGAGCGACGTGCCGTTCACGATGCATATCTATTCCGACGGGTGCATCCCGGACGCCGGCAAGGCGGCGCCCGGGCCCGAGGACAAGGTCGAGTTCCATCGCGTGGGCACGTCCGAGGCGGCGAACGTGGCGATTGTGGGGATGCGTGCGGAGCGCTCGTTCGACAACCCCAACAGGCTGAGCGTCTACGTGTCGATGGAGAACAACCAGACGCTCGCCCGCTCGGTGGATGTCGAGTTGATCGTGGACGGCCAGGGCGCGGGCATCAAGACAACGACCCTCCCCGCGGCGAGCACCGACGGGCTGACGCTCTCGGCGCCCGAGGCGGCCCGGGCCGCGGCCCAGGAAAACGCCACCCGCGCCGCCGCGGGCGTGGCGGCGCCCGACGAGGCGCCCAGGAACCTGGTCCGGCCGACGCCCGGGGTGGGCGGGGCGGTGTTCTCGCTGGAGCGTGGTGCGGGCGCGATCGTGCAGGTGCGTCTGCGCGACCCGGGGTCGGGAACGCCGCTCACCGGCGATGTGCTCGCCCTGGACGACAGCGGCTGGCTGGTGGTGCCGCCGGCGAAGCGGCTGGCCATCGCGGTTGTCTCACCCAGCAAGAACCTCTTCCTGCTCACGGCCTTGCAGGGGCTTCCGCTCTCGCGGCTGAGCGAACTTTCGCCGCCGCAGTTCCAGCAGAAGGCGCTCGACGGCACGCTGGGCGAATACGACGTCTTCATCCTCGACGGGTGGCTCCCGCCGGGTGCGAAGAAGCCGCTGCCGGTGGCGCCCGCGGCGCCGACCGGCACGCCGGGGGCGGAGACTCCCGCGGCCGCGGCGCCGGCGGATGACGTGAAGCCGGAAGACCTGCTGCCCCCCGGGCGTTACCTGATCATCGGCGATGTTCCGCTACGGCTGGGGCAGACGCCCTCGGGTATCAAGGACCTGGGCTTCGGCGAGGTGTCGTCGATCGTGGACTGGCGGCGAGACCACCCGCTGCTGCGTTCGGTGAATCTCGACGGGCTGGATATCGCCAAGAGCCGCAAGGTGGAGATCGAGTCGGGGAGTCCGGCCGCGGTGCTCGCGAGTTCCGACACGGGGCCGATCATTCTGGATGCCTCCACGGCGGAGATTCGCAGCGTGATCATCCCCTTCGAGGTCGCGGAGAGTGATTGGCCGTTCAACGTGAGTTTCGTGGTGTTCATGGCGAGCGCCACGGGCTATCTGGCGGACGACGCGGGGACCGGGGCGACCGGGCGGCTGATTCAGCCGGGGAGCGTGCTCTCGGATCGGATTCCGAGCGGCGCGGCGGACATCAGCGTGAAACCGCCGGTGGGCGATGCCCAGAAACTACAGGCGGCGGCCGACGGGCGGGTTGTCTTCGGGCCACTCACCCGGTCGGGCGTTTACAACGTGTCCTGGAAGGGGGCCTCGGGCCCGACGGACTTCCAGGACGACGAGGGACGGGCGACGCGGTTCTACGCGGCCAACCTGTTCGACACGCGCGAGTCGGACGTCGCGGCGTCGGAGCGAGTGGAGTTGGCGAGCAAGGTCCTTATCGCGGAGTCCGAGGGTTCGGCGGTTGCGGATCGGAGACTCTGGCCATGGCTGCTGCTCGCCGCGCTCGCGATAGTCATGCTGGAGTGGTTTGTGTACAACCGCAAGGTGCACGTGTGAGCCGCGTCTCCCTTCGTGGGAGGATCCGTGTGGGGGAAAAGGCATGAGAGGGCGCCGGTGTCTGTTCGTGATGGCACTGGCGCTGGGCGCGTCGCCGGCGTGGGCGCAGGGAGGATCGAAGAAGCCTCCGCCCGCGGAGATCACGGGTGTGCGGTTCGGGTTTGACGGCACGCTGCCGGCGGAGCGGTGGGCGCCGATCTGGGTGGATGTGCTCGGGGGCCCGGCCCCGTTCTCCGGGGAGTTGGTTCTCGAGTATTCGCAGGACGCGGTGGAGCGGGCGCGGATCGTGCTTCCCATCGCGACGACGCCGGGAGAGACGGTGCCCTTCGAACTCGCGGCGTGTCTGCCGAGCCGGACCACGGCGTTTGCGCTGACGCTGACCTCCGGGCGGTTCAAGCAGGAACTCGAGTTCATCCAGAATGACCGCCGGTCGGCCCTGCCCTTTCCGATGATCGAGATTCAACCGCGGAGCGCGCTCATCGTCGGCGAGAGTTCGAGCGTCGATGCGTTTTCCGTGAACGTGGTGGATGTCAAGCCCACCGAGTACACCGGGGTAAGAGAAGATCCGTCCGGCGAGGCGCCCGCGGCGCAGGTGATCGTGCGCGGGCCCTACTCCTCGGGCCAGACGCCGTCCGCCGACGTGTGGGACACCCTGGCGGCGGTGCGTACCCGGCCGAAGGATCTGCCGCTGGGTTGGCTGTGCTACGACGGCGTGGATGTGGTGGTCGCGAAAGCGGAAGAGTTGGCCCGCGCCGATGCGCGAGCCCGCGGCGCGCTGATGACCTGGGTGGAGGCGGGCGGGCGGCTGATCCTGGAGGCCGACGGCGCGGGCAGCGCGTGGATGGAGTTTGTCGGGCCCGGGGTGCTGGATATCGCGCCGGCGCGTCTGGTGACTACCGGCGACTGGGCGGGGCGTGATGATCAGCGATCGCTCAGCGGCCGCGCGATACGGATTACTGCCCGAGGGCTTGCCGACGGCTGGGACGCGTTCTGGCCGGTTTCCGGGGAGGACGGCGTGGCCCTGGCGGCGCGCGGGCCGGTGGGGACCGGGATGGTGACGGTGCTGGGCGTAGACCCGCAGCGGGTCCCGCGGATGGTGATGAAGGAAAGCACGCGGCGGCTGTGGAGGCCGCTGTTCACCGGCGAGGCCACGGGCATCCTGCCGGAGCACGTCCGGACGATTGACCCCAACTGGGAGTCGATGTCGTGGATGAGCGCATCGGGGGCCGACTCGCAGCAGATGGCGGCGATCCGGTCCACGCTGGACCACAGCGCGGGCATCGCGCCGATCGGGGACTGGTCGTTTGTTGTCATCGCGGGCGCGGTGCTGCTGCTGGCGGCGTGCGTCGGCCCGTTCGACGCGGTGATCCTGCGGCGGCGCGGGGTATCGCGGTGGAGTTGGCTGAGCGCCATCGGCTGGATCGGAGCGGCGTCGGCGGCGGCGTATATCGCGCCGATGGTCGTTCGTTCGGGGGACAGCGTGGTTTCGAGAACTCGGGTGGTGGACCTGATCGATGACGGCGACCGCCGCGGCGCGTGGAGCACGGCCGTGGCCAGCGTCTTCGCGGGCAGGCCGCTGAGCGCGACCTACCCGTCGTCGGACGGGGCGTGGTGGCGCGGCGTGTCGCCGGTGGAGTATTTCCGCACGTCGCCGACGGCGCTGGCGCCGGTCCGGACCAGGCTCACCGCGACGGAGCCCCGATCGCTTTCGCCCCTTCCGCTGCCGCAGGGACAATGGACCTATCGCACGTTGGTGCAGCGCTCCGCGGGCGAAGCGCCGCCGGCGGGGCTGCCGCGGCTGCTGGTTCGCAAGGCCGGGGGCCGGTACGCGGTCGAGGCGACCGGGTTGAACGGGGCCGCGCAAGTCCGCTCCGCGGCGATGAGCACGCGCGAGGGACACTGGACGCTGGACTTCGTCACGGACGATGCGAAAAACGGGAAGCCGTTGTGGCTTGCGGATGCACGGAGCGATATGGGACTGCGAGAGGTTCCGCCGGTGTGGCAGCCACCCCGGGCCGATTCCACATCCGGGCTGTACTGGTCGGGTTTGACGTGGCAGGCGACGGGACAATGGCCCTCGGCGTCGCTGGCGTTGCCGGGCGTGCGGGAGAGGGCGGACGCGGCCGCGGCGCGGGTGGAGTCGGGCGGGTGGGCGTGCGTGACGATGGAGATCGAGGGCGCGGAGGACCCGGACATGCCGAGGATCGAGAACTCCACGGAACGGTCCATCACGGTGCTGCGGGCGCTGGTGCGGATCGAGAGCGAGGGGCGGAGCCCATGATCGAATCCCGGGGACTGACCAAGCGGTACGGCACGCTCACGGCGCTGGAGGGGCTGACGCTCGACATCGGGCCGGGGCAGATCTTCGGATTCATCGGGCCCAACGGCGCCGGCAAGTCCACGACGATGAAGATCCTCGCGTGCCTGCTCAAGCCCGACGCCGGACGGGCGAGCGTGTGCGGGCTGGACATCGGCACGCGCGGCGACGACATCCGGCGGGTCATCGGGTACATGCCAGACTTCCTGGGGGTGTACGACGACCTGACGGTGGACGAGTACCTGCAGTTCTTCGCGGCGGCGTTCCAAATCGAGCGGGCGCGGCGGCGCGTCATCGTGGATCAGGTACTCGAACTCACGGACCTCACGCCCAAGAAGCACGCGCTGGTGGACAGCCTCTCGCGAGGCATGCAGCAGCGGCTGGGGGTGGCGCGAGTTCTCATCCACGATCCCAAGGTGCTCCTGCTCGACGAGCCGGCCAGCGGGCTGGACCCGCGCGCCCGGATCGAGATGCGATCGCTGCTGGTCGAACTCGGCAAGATGGGCAAGACGCTGATGGTCTCGTCCCACATCCTCTCCGAACTCGCGGAGATGTGTACGTCCATCGGGATCATCGAGCGGGGCAAACTCCTGTACGCGGGCTCCATCCAGGACGCGTACGCAAAGACCCGCCAGGCCGGGCACGGCGAGCGGATCGCCGTGCGGCTGGAGCGCGAGGGCGTGGGCGCCGACGCGGCCAAGGCCCGGCTGGAAACCGATGCCCGCGTCGCCCGCGTCGAGGCCGACGCCGCGAACCGCACGCTGGCGGTCGAACTCACCGCCGGCGAACATGGGCATCACTTTGTCATCGAGGCGCTGGTGGGCGCGGGGGCGAGGATCGCGGCGTTCCAGCCGGAGGACGTGAAACTCGAAGACGCGTTCCTGAAACTGACCACGGGGGCGCTGCAATGAACGGCGACGCGGCCCAGACCGCGGGCGCGACGCCCGCGGCGCCGGGCGAGGAGGCGGTTGCGCCCCCGTCGTGGGCGCGGCGGATGGGGGAGGCGCTGAAGCCCGCGAACCTGGCGTGGGCGATACCCGGACCGATCTTCCACAAGGAGATGTGGCTGGCGGGCCGGCGGACGGGGACGTACTGGATCCGGGGTATATACACGGTGCTGCTGCTGGCGCTGGTTTCGCTGGTATACGCGGTGAGCCGCGCGGAGTCTCAGGGCAGCCCGAGCCAGCGGTTGCAGCAGTTCCAGAGCATGGCGCCGATCGTGGCCTACTCGATGGCGTGGTTCCAGATGGTCGCGCTACCGCTGGCGGCGATCATCTTTGGTGCGCCGGCGATCAGCGACGAGAAGCGCGCCGGGACGCTGGGGACGCTGCTGACCACCCCGCTGCGGGCGTGGCAGATCGTGCTGGGCAAACTGACCTCGACGCTGGTGCAACTGGTGGTGCTGGCGCTGATCTCCACGCCGCTGCTGCTGGCGATGCGGCTGTTCGGGGGGATCACGGGCGAGTTCGTGTTCGCGGTGCAGTCGCTCACAATTTCCGGGGCGGTCCTGGCGGGGTCGTTGGCGGTGTTCCATTCGATCGGTGCGAAGAGGTCGCCCTCGGCGGCGGCGGCGGCGCTGGTACTGTTCCTTGCTTCGCAGGGCATATGCCCGCTCGTGGTGTTCCTGCTTTCACGTAGCGGCCTGGGCATCGTCGATCTTGCGCCGCAGTGGTACGTCATGTTCTGCCCGCCGGCGGTGATGGGGCTGGTGCTGGTCGAGATGCGATCCGCCGGCTCTCCGATCCCGGTGTCGTTGGCGTGGCCGCTGGCGACGGGGTACAACCTGCTGCTGGCGATGATGCTGTTTATTGCGGCCGCGGCGCGCCTCCGGAGCGTGCTCCGCAAGGAGGGTGAAGCCGGAGCGGCGATTCCGAGCGGCGGGCCGGTGCAGGAATCCGCGGTCGGCGAACCTGCGGGATTGCCGGGCGCACCCGCGGTCAGGAAGCGGCAGAAGTCCGGATCGCGGCGGCGCGCGGGTCAGGAAAGCCGCGAGGTTCTCGACCGCCCGGTGTATTGGCGGGAGGCTCTTCAGCCCACGTTCAGGCGTCGGTGGCATGGATTCCTGCTGGGCGCGGTGGTGGCGGGATCGCTCATCTGGCTGTACGTCAAACTGGGGTGGCAGCACGTGCACAGTGAGGGCGTGCACTTTCCCATCGCCGTGGCCGGATGCGGCATGACGCTGCTGCTGGCGGTGTTCGGGTCTTCGACGCTCATTTCCGGGGAGCGAGAAAGCCGCACGTGGGATGCGCTGCTGGCGACGCCGATGTCGGCGCGGGACCTGATCTGGAGCAAGTTCGGAGGCTTTCTGCGCCGGCAATGGCTGGTTCCGGCGGTCGTGTTCGGGCACTTTGGCCTGATGTCGGTGCTGGGCATCGTGGACTGGCGGGTGATGCTCTTGCTCCCGATCGTGTACGGCGCGCCCCTGGCGGCGACCGCCGCCACGGGCGTGCTCTTTTCGACCATCATCAAGAAGAGCGTGCGGGCGGCGGCGGCGAACTTCGCGATTTGGCTGGGCGTATGGGGCGTGCTTCCGGTCCTGGGCGGGATTCTCTCGATTGGAGTCCGTGATCCCGACGGGATCTTCGCGGCGATCGGCTTTTTCAACCCGTTTGGCCTGAGCGTGGTCACCATGACCGGGCTGGTTCGCAGCCTGAGCGGACCTCGGAACGACGGGTTTGACTACTACGGCTTCGGAAGCGACCTCAGTTTCCTCGAGTTCGGGGGCCTGCTGTTCGGGTACGCGGCGTTCCATGCCGGCGTGGTGTTTGTTGCGCTGCGGATCGCGGCCCGGCACATCGCGGACGCCACGGCTCGCGCGACCTGAAGGCCCCACATTCCGGTGGTTCGGCGGGCGAGTTTGGCTGATTCCCGGGGCGGTCTCAGTCACGAGACCCCCCGCGAGGGACCGATATCCATGTCATGTCCGCTCTCAGAGCCTTCGGAGGATGGTGCGCGCTTGTGCTCACGGCCGTCGGGACTCCCGGCGGTGCGCAGCCCGAGCCGGAAGTTGTCAGACCGCAGGCCGCGGGCCGGCTGGTCAAGGTCTTCGACTTTGAGGAGTGGGACCACAACCCCGGCGACGTGCCGGAACTGTGGTATCGCGCGCAGGACGATCCGAATGGGGTCCGGCGCGAGGGGTTTCCGTCGTGGAATCAGGCGGTGCTGGTGTACACGCGCGATGGCGGCTCGCCGTTCGCGGGCGAGGGCGCGGTGCGTGTGCCAACGCGCGGGGGTAGCACGTCGCTGATTCTGGCGCCCGGCGGGGTGCCGGTTTTCCAGAACGCCGACTATCGGCTGTCGGTGCGGGTGCGGACGGAGGGCCTGAAGCACTCGGGCGCGGCGCTGGCGGCGCGGTTCCTGGATCGGGCGAAGGAACCGATCGTGCAGAGCGAATCGCGAACGCCGGTCGTGCGGAGCGAGGGGCAATGGACCGAGGTTTCGCTCGAGGCGGTGGGGCGCTGGGAAGAGGCCGCGTGGCTGCAACTCGAGTTGCTCCTCCTTCAGCCGCAGCAGGCCTCTCCGCCGGAAGAGCCCGACCCGCACCGGGTGTGGGAGCAGGATTTTTCGGGTGCGGCCTGGTTTGACCACGTCGAGATCATCCAACTCCCGCGGGTCGAGATCACCTCGGGCGCGCCGGGGAATGTCGTCGCGATGCCCGCGGCCCCCACGCTTTCGATGATGGTGCGCGACCTTACCGGCGAAAGACTCACGTTGCTGGGCGAGGTGCAGGACGTGAACGGGGCCGTGGTCGCCCGCGACGAACAGGCCACCGGCTACGGAGTCATCACCGCCGATTGGCGGCCGGACCTGCCGGGCGGGGGCTGGTACCGCGGGCGGGTCCGCGTGATGAACGGCGAGCGCCAGGTGGATGAGGCGCACGTGGATTTCGTGTGGCTCCACGAGACCATCGATCCGAGCACCGGCGCCGCGGGTGACTCGCCGTTCGGGCTGGAAATCCCCGAGGCGGGGGTGGTCGATTCGCCCGCCCTTGCACGCCGAATGGCCGTGGGGGGCGTCACACTCCCGGCCTGGACTGCTGATCTGACCCCCGCGGAGGTCGTCCGCCGCGAGCGGGCGCTCTCGAACGCCGTCACGGCGCTGCTCGGGCAGCGGCAGGAGGTGACGATGAGCCTGCCGGTGACGCCGTCGTTGCTCGCCGGCCAACTCCGCGTTGATCCCAACGACCCGCTGAGTGCCCTGCTCGCCGACCCGCAACTGTGGGAACCGTTTGTCGGCGTGATGCTCGAGAAGATCGGGCCGCGGGTTTCGCGGTGGCAGATCGGCGTCGCGGGAAACGACCTGACGTACTGGCGGCGGGGGCTTGGGGGCGATGTGGCGGCGGCGCGCGATGCGCTCTCGAAGTTTGTTCCAGCGCCGCGGGCGGTGATCGGGGGCCGCATCGATCGCGACTGGGAGGCGGCGCAGGTTTCCGAGTTGTCGCTGCTGGTGCCTCGCGATCTGGAGCCAACGGGCGTGCGGCTCGCCGCGGCGGGGTGGGCGCGGCAGACTTCGTCCTCGGCGCTGCGGGTGGTGTTCGAGCCGGGAGAGGGCCGGCCGCACGTCAGCGCCCCGGCGCTGGCGAGGCAGGTGGTGGAGTTCTGGGCGGGCACGGGGGAGGGCGGCGGACCGGCGGTCGCCGTATCGCTTCGCGACGCCTGGGACGAGATAGGCCAGCGCCGGCCGCAGTTGATGCCTCGGGCCGAGTTGTGCGTGTGGCGGACGCTGAATGATCAACTGGGCGAGCGCAAGGTGGTCGGCGAGTTCCCCGTGGCGGATGGGGTGCGGTGCTACATCCTGGCGCCGACCACTGGCGCCGCCACGGCGAAGGGCGCGGCCCTGGTGGCGTGGAATGAAGCCGCGCCCGCCGATGAGGCGGTGCTGCGTGAGTTCGTCGGCGAAGGCCCGGTACGGGTCACGGACATCTACGGGAACTCCACCCCGGCGCCGGAGGGCACGAAACTCGCGCTCAAGGGCCCCCCGGGGATCCGGGTTGATCTGACCGATTCGCCCGTGTTCATTGAGGGGATCGACCTCGCGTGGTGCCGGTTCCTGGCGACGCTGCGGATCGAGCCGCCCACGCTCGACGCCGGCGGGCGCGAGCAGGAGCGCACAATCGTGCTTCAGAATACCTGGGCCGTCGGGCTGGCGGGGTCTATCACGATTCTCGAGCCCGGGGGCCTGGGCAACGGCGAGCGCGACCGAACGTGGCGCATTTCTCCCCGCGCGGCGCGGTTCCACGCGGGGCCGGGCGAGGCCGCCAAGGTGAACCTCACCATCGGCTTCAGCCCCGTGGAGGAAGCCGGGCCTCGTGACTTTGTGTTCGACGTCGAGATCCAGAGCGAGGGCACGTACGGCCCCGTGCAGGTGCGCCGGCGAGTCGAGATCGGGACTCCGGGCCTTCGGATGGATCTGGCCGCGATGATCTCCGGGAACGACGCCGTGGTGGATGCGGTGATCGGGAACACCGGCCAGGACGCGGCAAATCTGCGGATGACGGCGTATGCCCCCGGCGTCCCGCGGGCCAAGGCGGCGGTAAACGATCTGCCAGCGGGCAACCAGACGATCAAGCGATTCCGCTTCGCCGACCAGGGCGCCTCGCTCCGGGGCCAGCGCGTCATGGTCAGCGTCGAAGATCCCGAAACGGGCGCGCGGCTTGTGCGGTCGGTGCTGGTGCGCTGACTACTTGCGCGGCCGGAGCACGTACAGGAAATACCCCGGCCCCATCGGGACGGCGTGGTGCCCATCGCCGTCGGTTACGCCGACCACATCCAGGCCGGCGCGATCGATGATTTCTTCCCACTGGGCCAGGTCGTAACTTCGGAGGGCGTAGGTGGAGTTGATGTGGTGCTCGCGCCGGCCGCGGGTGACGGTAAGGTGGCTGATCACTCGCTCGGCGCGGGCGGCCTCGCCCCGCGAACCCGTGGCCGGCAGGTACTGAGCCACCTGCACCACTCGCGTGGCTCCCTCGCGGCCGATCCATACGTCTTCGGTGGGAGACTCCAGGCCGTACGCGCACAGGCTGATCCCGACAAGGTAGACGGCACCGGGCCGGAGCACGCTGGCCACGGCCCTGAAATGGTCAACCATCGCGCGGTCGGAGGTCAGGTGGCGGATGGTGTTGATGGGGTTGTACGCCAGGTCGATGGGCGGCAGGGCGTGGGTGCGGTCGAAGTCTTCCATCCGGGCGGTGAAGAACGTGAGCGAGCCGCGCTTGCGAACGCGCGAGAGCAGCGGGCCGCGTTTGGCGCGACGGGCGAAGTTGATCATCGGGCGCGAGATATCGAAGCCGACGCCGTGGATTCCCCTCCGGGAGGCGTAGCGCAAGTAGCGGCCGGTCCCGCACGCGGGCTCGAGCCAGGTGGAGGGGCCGGGCCGACGGGGCACGAAGCGGGATTGCAGACCCCGGGCGGTTTGGACATCGTGGGCGGTTCCCCGCGCGTGAAGAATGTCGTAGAGGCGCGGAATCGAGTAGAAATCTACGTCCTGGGGCATGTACGCTCAGGATATGAACAGAAGCACCCTGCTCGCCGAAGCCGTGGAACAAAGCCGCACCCTTCTGGCCCGATACCTGCCCGGGTTCACCGACGCGAACCGGACGACGCAGGCGCCGGGCTTGCCCAATCACTTCGCGTGGAACCTGGGCCACCTGGCGCTGACCATGCACCGAGTCGCGGGCATGATCGACGGCAAGGACCTGCCGCAGGGTGACTTCATCAAGGACTCAGTGAAAGGGGACTCCTCTCACTTCGGTACCGAGTCGGTGTGCTTCGGGAGCGTGCCGACAGACGAGCCCGCGCGGTATCCGGGCGTGGAGCGGTGCGTGGCGGTGTTCGACGCCGCGGTTGCGCGGCTGGCGGGCGCGGCCCGAACCGCCGACGACGCGACGCTGGACCGCGCCGTGCCCTGGGGGAAAGCCACGAGCACTCCCGGCGCGCTGACCATGCGGATGGCCTTCCACAACGGCGTGCACTGCGGGCAGATCGTGGACCTGCGCCGGGCGCTGAAGTTGGGGAACGTGCTGTCGTAAGGGTTACGAGCCGGGCAGGTGCTTGTCGATCCAGTCGTCCTGGCGGAGCACGCCCGCGCGGTTCCGCCGGTCGCGGGCCTCGCTGCGTCGCTGCGCGAGCCGGAAGACTCGCATCGCCATCCGTGTCTGGGCGAGTTCGGCGTCGCGGGCGCGCTCTCGCAGCAGGCGCGTAAGAACCGGCGCGTGCCGCTGGACCAGTTCGTCCTCGAGGGAGACGAAGATCTGCGCCGAGCCCGGGTCGCCCTGGCGGCCGGCGCGGCCGATGAACTGACGGTCGATCCGCTTGGCCCCGTGCATCTCGGTAAGGATCACGTGAAGCCCGCCGGCTTCCAGGGCGCGCGCGTCGGGCTTGATGTCGGTGCCGCGCCCGGCCATGTTGGTCGCGACGGTGATGGCCGCGTCGGGCCCGCCCATTCCGGCCTTGGAAATGAAGTCGGCTTCTTCCTTGTCGAAGTTGGCGTTGAGGATCTGGTGGGGCAGGCCGCGGAGTTCGAGCAGGCGGGCGAGCAACTCGGATGCGGCTATGGAGCGGGTTCCGACGAGCACGGGGCGGCCGGCGCGGTGGACGTCTTCGATCGACGCGGCGATGGCGGACCACTTGTCGCGCACCGCGCGGAAGACCCTGGCGGGCCACTGGGCCCGCACGACCGGCTTGTTGGTCGGCACGATCGTCACCGGGCGCGTGTAGACCGACTCCATCTCGCTGGTGGCGTCGGCGGCGGTGCCGGTCATGCCGCAGAGGAACGGGTAAGACCGGAAGAACCGCTGGAAGGACAGCCGCGCCAGCGTCTCGCGGTCGGCGGTGACTTCGAGCCCTTCCTTGGCCTCCACGGCCTGGTGCAGGCCGTGCTCCCACTGACGATCTGGCAGGAATCGCCCGGTGTATTCGTCCACGATGAGGACCTTGCCGTCCACGATCTGGTACTGCTGACCGTGGATGTAGCAGTAGCGGGCGACCAGGGCCTGGCGGACGAGTTCCTCGCCGCGGCGGGTGGCCCGCCAGATGGGCTCGCCGGCGTGGGAGAGCAACTGGTCGAAGAGGACGACGAGCCGGTCCTCGCCGTGGCGGGTCATGTCGGCCCGCCGGCGGACGTGGTCGATCTCGAAGTCGGCGCCCTCGTCGAGTTTCCCCGCGAGGGACGCGGCCTCGCGGTACACCTTGGCCATGTCGTCCTCGCGCCGCGATCGGGCGATGATCAGGGGCACGACGCCCTCGTCGATGAGCACGGCGTCGGCCTCGTCCACCAGCGCGGCCCGCAATCCCGGGACGATCGGAGTCAGCCCTTCGCCGCCGGACCCCACCTGCGAGGTCAGGTGGCGCGCGGTCCACGCGGTCGTGGCGCGTCCCAACTTGATCTGGTCCCGCAGCCAGTCGGCCACGATTTGCTTGGGAGTGCCGTAGACGATGGGGCGCGAGTACACCAGCGCCCGCTCGGCCGGCTGCATCTCCTGCGTGATGGCCCCGACGTCGAGCAGGCAGCGGCGGTAGATGTACCTGCGCGACTCGGCGTCGCGCGAGGCGAGGTAGTCGTTCACCGTGAAGACATGCAGGCGTTTGTAATGCCACGCGATGAGCGGCGCGGCGATGGACCCCGTCAGCGTCTTGCCCTCGCCGGTGAGCATCTCGATGATGCGTCCGTGGTACAGCCCCAGCGCGCCCATCAACTGCACGACGTAGGCCTGCTCGCCCGTGAGCCGGCGCGCCACTTCGCGGACGGCCGCGAGGGCACGCCGCACGCCGCCCTCATCCTGGCGGTTGCGGGCGAACAGGTCGCGGGAGTTCACGATGGCGTCGTCGAGCGCGCCCTCCGACATGTTGCGAAACTCGCTCGCCAAAAGGTCGGTCTGCTCCGCCTGCGAGAGCAGATACGCGGCGCGGGTGCGGAAATGGCGAACCGCCATCCCGGCGCGCGAGGACACGAGATCCAGCCCCTTGTACGAGGGCGGCCGAAGCCGCCGGCTGCGGAAGGAGTCGTACAGGACGGAATATTGCGTTACAACCTGACTCACACCTTCGCCCTGCCTTGCAGCGTCTGCCTCAGCCTCAACCACCATTGGGAGAGCAGGGGTTTGCTATCCAGCGTGAACCGAAGCACGACCCGCTCTCCGGGCTTGGCGGTTTCCGTGGAGAACGACGCGGCGTCAACCGGCACGAAGTACCCCTTGAAGACGGCGCCCTTGGAAAGTCGGCCGCTCTTGTCGTCCGCCTGGGTTTCGATGGTTCCCCCGCCCTTGTACGAAAGGGCTTCGTGCGGAAGGTCGCGCGTGCCGGCGTCGATGATCTTTTCGGTGCGAGCCTCCACCGGGTCCTGCTCCAGACGGGAGATCAATCGCACCTCGACCTTCGCCGGGCCCTGACGCAGCCACGAGGCTTCGGTCTGTGTGAGAACGGCGGCGACGCGGAGGTCCTGTTCGCTCACCACTTCGCACAACGGCTGGCCCTCGTGAACGAACTTGCCGACCATGGACTGGGGGTCCTGCCCGACGACGACGCCGTCGTGGGGTGCGCGGATGGTGAGGGCCTCGATCTTGCTCTCGGCCCACGTGATCTGCTGGCGCACGGCGTCGGCAAACTCCTGGGCGGCGACGGTGGCTGCGGGGTTGTACGGCGCCGCGGCGAATGCGCGTCCCTCGGCCTCGGCGAGAACGGCCCGAGTCATCTCCAACTGGGCGAGCAGCGAGTCGCTTTCCATTACGACCATCGGCTGTCCCGCCTTGACATGCTCGCCGGGCTTGACCAGCGCCTGCATCACGAAGCCGTCGGTGCCGAAGTAGACGCTGGGCTGCACCGGGCTTTCCACCACGCCGCGGGCCCGCCGGCGGTCCGGGGCGGGGATCACGCCCACCGCCATCAGCACCAGCCCCGCGAGCACCAGCGTAATGGCGATGGTGCGCGGCCTGCGATCCGCGATCTGGGGGCTGGTCGCGAGCCAGTGAACGCACCCGCCCACCGGCAGCACGAACCACATCGTCGCCGTCCACGCCGCCAGGAACAGCCCGATCGCGAACATCTGGCCCATCACGTAGAGCGTGATCGATACGAACAGGAAGATCCGATACGCCATCGCCCCCACGCCGTACACCACGAGGATCACCGCTTCCGAGGGGCTGCCGGTGGGCGGAACCGCGCCCTTGATCTGGAACAGGTGACGCTGAATCAGGAACTTGAGCATTCCCGTCGAGCGCTGCATGAGGTTGGGCACTTCCAGCAGGTCGCTGAGGATGTAGTACCCGTCGAACTTCATCAGAGGGTTGGCGTTGAAGAGGACGGTTGAGACGCTGGCGGAGAAGATCGCGTTGTAGGCGAGTTGGTGCAGCAGGCTGTCGGAGGCGGTGTTCATCCACGTGAACGCGGCCGCGGCGGCGACCGTCAACTCGAAGATCATTCCGCCGGCGCCGACGGCCATTCGCCGCCACTTGCTGGGAAAGGCCCACGCGCTGGAGGCGTCCACGTAGGGAGCGGGGATCAGGACGAGGAGCATGGCGCCGAACTCGGGCACCTGCCCGCCGAATCTCCGGCAGATCAGGCCGTGGCCAGTTTCGTGGATCAGTTTCAGCACCACGAAGATGGCGAACATCCATCCCCAGTTGGACGGGGCCACCGCCGAGTCCACGCCGCTGATGAGGACGCTCCAGTTAGGGACGACCACGAACCCGATGGCCGCGAGTATCCACAGGCACCAGAGCACGAAACCGACCGGGGAAATCAGGGGGCGGAAGATGGGCTCCAGCCAGGCCAGGATGGCGTCGGGGTTGAAAAGCCGCATCTTGAAGTACATCAGGCCGATCGCCTGCTGCTTGGCGCGCTGCGCGAAGCGCTCTCGCCCTCGGCGGAGGAGTTGCTCGGTCTCGGGCGACACATCGGCCGCGAGCAGGTTGCTCCCGTACAACTGCGAGAGCAGTTGCAGCACCTCGTTCTGGGTGAGGGCGTCGTCGGCGTGTCGCGTCAGCGAGTGCTGCCAGACCGCCTCGACCGTGCGATGCCCGTCGAGCAGGCCCACGAACTCGTGGGCAACGGAGTTGAGCCGGTAGAACTGGTTGGAGGAGGGATCGTGCACCACGTGCCAGCGCCGGCCGCGGAAGTGCTGGCGGGTGATCTGCACGTGCGGGCGCAGGCGGGGCTTCATCGCGCGGACACGATGCCAGAAGGGGGAGAATGTAGATCGTTCAGACATGTGCAATCGGAAACGGCAAATCGCAAATGGCAAACGCAGATCGCACGGAGGCGCCGCGCCCCCTCCGATTTGCTATGTGCGATCCATTTGCCATTTCTTTCCTTTTCGGTTCACCACCACAACCAGACTCGCAACGTATCCACGATCCGGCGCGATCCGATCCACGCCAGCGAGTGCCGCTGGGTGTTGAACCTCGCCTGGCCTTCCAGGCCCGTGAGCGCCCACGTGGGCAGGTCCTTGTCGGTCAGCGTGCCGCGGACTTCGAACACGTTCTGCCCGTCTCTCGCGAAGGCCATGGGCACGACGGACTCGACCACAAAGTCCAGGGTCAGGGCCGGGTTGGATTTCGGGCTGATCTGCCCGGTGGTTCCCACCTTCACGAACGAGATGTCGCGGTCGTCCACGCGGGCCACGACCATCATGTCGGCGGTGTTGGCGACTTCAAGCAGACCCTCGCCGAGTTTCACGGCCGCGCCGACCTTGTCCTTGAGGTCGCCCTGCGTGACCTTGCCGTCGATGGGCGAGAGGATCCGGCTGCGCTCGATCTGGCGCGCGAGCAGATTGCTGCGGGCGCGGGATTGGTCGGCCTTGGCGCGGGCCTGCGCGGCCTCGGCGTTCTCGCCCCGCTTCAGCGACTCGTCCGATTGTTTTTCGGATTGAAAGACCTGCGCATCGGCCTCGGCCTTGGCGAGGATCAGTTCGCGCGTGTCCAGTTCGATGAGGAGTTGGCCTTCGCTCACGTCGCTGCCCGGGCGCGACGACTCCGGCACCTTTGCGATGACGCCGTCGTAGGGCATCGCGATGGTGCGCCGCTCGCGCGGCAGCAGTTCCATCGGCGCGCCCACGCGGTAGGTGGTTTCGAAGAACACCAGGAAGAGCGTCGCCACGAGCAGCGCGATCCCGCCCATTTTCCAGGCCGTGTGGGTCGGGCCGACGAGCCACGCCCCGGCCCTTTTGGTCGATTCCCACGCCCGGGCCGCGAGGATTCGGTCGTCGCTGTGGCGCACGGCCAGCACGGGCGCCACGAGGTCCAGAGTCGCCTGAAGCAACTCGATCGTCGCCGGCTCCAGGCGTCCGTCGCCACCGCTTTCGAGCAGCAGGATTCCGATGATGCGCTCGCCCTTGGCGTCGCTCACCCGCAGCGGCAGGCTCGCGACTTTCAGCCGCGCATCTCCCGCGCCCAACTCCCGGTGCGCGTGGGTGATGGCCTGGGAGAGCACGGCATCGCCCGCGGCCTCGGGCGGGGGGTACAGAACCGGCTGCTCCTGGTCGAGGCACTCGTCCATCGCGCCTTCGATCTTGCGGACCATGGCCATCCGACGGTCGATGTTTTCGGTGTCGGTGATGGCGACGCAACGTGTTTCTCGGCGCGAAGAGGACGAGGAATCCCGCACCGATCCGCTCTCGTGCACCCAGCCCAGGGCCACGCGGTCGATGGCCAACTGCCGCGCCAGGTCGTTGACCAGTTGCAGCCCGCAGCCCTTGAAGTCGGCGGTGGTGTTGACCGAGGCGATCAGCCTGGCGGCCAGGTCCAGCGAGGCGCTGCCGGCCTTGGTCCGGCGCAATGCCTGCGACGTGGCGTGGAGGAAGGCGTAGCCCGTCAGCACCTCGATGATCGCCAGCGTGGTCTGCAGGGCCTGCTTTGAACGGGCATCGATCAGCAGCGTGATGACGCCCTGCAGGGGCAGCCCCGGCGCCTCGGCCGGAAGGCCCATGGGGATCGGCACCGCGACGACGTAGCCCTTGGGCCCGCCCGAATCGTACATCAGGCTCTCGCCTTCGAGACCGAAGACGGCGGGCTGGCGCGTGCCGGCCCCCGCGCGGGCCGCGCTCTTCACGTCCGCGAACGACTCGATCGCGCCCTCCTGTATCCTGGCGGGGTCGAAGAGGGCGTCCAGGGGTAGGGTCATGCGGCCCTGCGCGTCGAAGGTGTCGTTGGCCATGGGCCAGAGCAGGACTGCGCGCGGCTCGATCTCGGGCGTGGGTTCGCGCTGGCCGTCGAGGGAGAAGAGCACCCCCTGTCGAGCGCCGGCAACCTGGCCCAGCACGCCGATGAGGCGGAGGAGAAAGACCCGGTCGTCGCCCGCGGGCGCGGTCAACTCCGACACTACCCGCTGCCAGCCGGGCGTTTTGAGGCTCGAGAGATCAGTCAACGGCATTCGCGAGTCCTTACCTTCCGGCGACCGGTGTGCCCGATGCGCCCGCCCCCAGGTTGAACTTCGACAGCAGTTCCGGCCCGGGCTCCGTGAACCGCACCCACGCCGGCCCGCCGGCCAGCAATCGGTCATCGCCCTTGGGATTCGGCATCTCCACCCGAACCCGCCGCGACCGGCTGCCCAGGTCCGCCGTCGGATCGACCTCCGTCACCTTGCCTTTGCAAAGCCGCGCGGTCCCGGCGACGTCAACCAGCACCCACGCGGTATCGCCCTCCTTCAGGGTCCACGTGCGCGCCTCGCCGATCTCCGCGCCCACGTCCATCATCAGCGTGTCCACGTTCACCACCCGCACGATCCGGTCGCTCTCCCCCACCGACTGCCCGACATCCACCTGCACCGTCGAGACGGTTCCGTCGAATGGCGCAATGATCTGGAACCGATCCACGCGGGCCTGGAAGCGATCGACCTGGATCACTTCGGTCGTCTGCGTGAGTTGCGCCATCGCATAGTCCAGCGCGGCCTGCACGGCTGTGAGGCGCGCCCGCTCCACTTCCTGTGCACCGGAACCACCCTTGGCGAAAATGTCCTGGAGCCGCTTGTGCTCGACTTCGGCCAGGTCCATGGCCGCCTTGGCGCGTCGCACCGGCAGGTCGGTCTTGGCCCGCTCCTGCTGGAGCCGCAAGAGGGCGTTCTCCTCCGTGTCGTCGCCTCGGAGGATCACCTGGTCTTTCTTCACATCCTGCCCGCCGCGCACGACGACTTCGGCCACCTTCGTCGGCTGACCGAAGGCCATCATGGCCTCGCGGCTAGGCCGGATGTGACAAAGTACGCCGAACTGCTCGGTCAGGGCAGTGTCGAGTCGCCGGACCTCACGCTTCGGTCCGTCAGAAGTCTGTGCGAGAACGGGGGTTGCGACGCCCACCGCGGCCGCCCCGGCCACAAGGGCCCAGGCGAGGGAGTGCTTTGTTCGCATAGCCCCACTATACGTCACTAGCAGACCAATCTGTTCCCGGGCCGAAAAACCTACCGCCGAGGCCTATCCTTTCCATTCTCGTGCCAGACCAAGGAGATTGAAGTTGACGACCGCGACCGCCGCCGCACCCAAATCCGAGGCCGCCAAGTCCCTGGCTCTGTTCGGGGGTACCCCTGTCAGCACCAAACCAGTCCCGTTCATGTCCACGGCCCTCGCGCAGGCCGACATCGACGCGTGCAACGAGGTTTTGAAGTCCGGCATGCTCCGGGCCGCGACCAAGTGCGCGGAACTCGAAGAGCGTTGGGCCACGATGACCGAGGCGAAGTTCGGCATGACCTGCGCCAACGGCACGTGCGCCCTTCAACTGGCGTATGAGCCGCTCATCCGCCCGGGTGATGAGGTTCTGGTGCCGGCGTGGTCCTTCATCGCGACCGTCTCGATGGTCGTCGCTCGGGGGGCTATCCCGGTTTTCGTGGACGCCAACGCCGAGACGTTCCAGATGGACGCCCGCGACCTGGCCCGCAAGGTCACCCGCCGCACCACGGCCATCGCGTGCACCCACCTCTACGGCTGCCCGGCCGATATCGACGCGATCCAGGCGGTAGCCGAGAAGCACAACCTGATGGTGATCTATGACGCCGCGCAGGCGCACCTGGCGACCTACAAGACCAAGGGGCTGGGCGCTTTCGGCGATGTGGTCACGTACTCGCTGTACGCCACCAAGAACCTCGCCACGGGCGAGGGTGGCATCGTGACCTGCAATGACGAGGGACTGGCCCGCGAAATCAAACTCCTGCGATCGCACGGCGAGAGCGACAAGTACCTGCACGAGTCGATCGGGTACAACTATCGCCTCAACGACATGGCCGGCGCCATCGGCTGCTCGCGGCTGAACCGGCTCGAGGAACAGACCGCCCAGCGCCGGCGCAACGCCGCGTGGTACGACGCCATTCTCGCCAAGATCGAGGGTCTGAAGGCTCCCAAGACCACTCCAGGCGCCGAGGCCGTGTACCACCTGTACACGGTGCAACTCGAACTCGGGCGATTCACCTGCACGCGCGATGAGTTCTGCAAGGCGCTGAATGCCGAGGGCGTTCCCACGGCCACGCACTACCCGCGCCCGCTACCCAAGCAGCCCGCCCTGTCGGACTACGACAACGAAGACTGCCCGGTCTCCGATGTCCTTGCCACCAAGGTCTTCAGCCTCCCCATGCACCACGACCTTTCCGACGACCACTTCCGCATCGTGGAAGAGGCGTTGCACAAGGTTGTGAACGTGTATCGCGGGTGAGCCTCGGGCGGTTCATAACAGCCCCAGCCGCAGCGCCGCCCACGCCGCAGTGGCGAGCAGGCCCAGCAACGGCAGCGCTCGTTTCCGGCCGCGCCCGCGCCAGGTCGCGACGAGCAGACTTGCCACGGCGATCGCGATGCCGACCCAACTGAGCACGATTGCGCCCGGCAGGGGACCTCGCGCGGGCAACACGAAGACCATGCACGAGATGAACAACGAAGCGAGCCCGGTGGTGAGGGCGATGTCCGTCGCGTAGATGAGCCGCTCGGGGCGCGGCCTGCCGGGGTCCGCTTCTCCGCACTCCGGGCATCGCAGGCAGGGTCCGGGGCATTCGCCGAATCCCGAGAGGTCATACCCGCACGTGATGCACGTGAAAGCGGCGACGGGAGTGTCGCGGCGAGATGCCACGCACGATCATTGCCGCGTCCGTCCCCGGCGGCGAACCGCCGATGCAAGCACCAGCCCGAGCGAGGAAGCCGGGGCCGGCACACTGCTGATCGCGACGTTGTCCGCGCCGGTGTCCCACATCTGGAAGATGAAGAAGTTTCGCGGGTCGCCGTAGAAGAACTCCACTCCGTCTACGCCGGTGACCAGCGAGTTCCAGTTTGGGCTCGCGCCCGGGCCGAACTCGATGAACTCCCAGCCCGCGGGCAGGGCCGCGCTCTGGCTGGGCACGTCGAAGTCATAGTGCCGCCAGCCTTCGCCGACGAGCGGGACGTTCTGGGCGTGCATCGTGAATGCGCCCCAGTCGTCGTCGGGGTTCCCGGGAGTGTTGTTGTCGCTCACGAGGATCAGCGACAAGGGCCGTCCGCCCGCGCTGAAATCCACGTGAAACAGGATCAGGTCCACCGACAAGCCCATGACCTGGCGGGAGCGGTAGTCGCCGTGGAAGGGCGAGTTGGTGCTGGTCGTTCGCAGGCGCGGCGCGAACGTGTCGAGGTCGGGCTCATTCCAATAGGCACCGGGGTTCCCGCCCGAGGGGAGCACCGAGCCGAACGGGCCGCCGAAGGTCCATCCGCCAAGGTTCGAGCCCGGATCGAAGGTGTCGGTCACGACATCCGCCCGCACCGCTCCGCCCAGCCCTGCCAGCACCAGAACAACCACGCCGGTCCGCATGCGCGCACTCCATGTTCCGGCCCGGAAGGCCGGCGGGTAAACATGCCACAGGATTTGGAAAATGCAAGGCGCCCGGGTCAGAGAATCGTCGCGACCAGGCACTCGATCCGCCCGGTTTCCCCCGCCGCGATCTGCGTGTCTTTCGCCACCGCCGCGGGCACCACCACGGTCATCCCCGTCGCGAGATTCAAGGGCGAATACAGGCCCTCTTCGCAGTACAGGGACCCCGCGCCCGCCAGGACCATCACCACGCAGCAGGCTCCTTCGGGCGACGCGGGCGTCTCGCTCTCGTTCCCCAGGGACACGTGTCGCACGCCGAGGAACTCGTTCCGCATCGCGGGCGCCGCCCCCGACGCGGACTTCAGCCGCACCGCCCCCGGCGCCGGGCCCCAGGTGATGCAATCCAGGCTCTCGGCGATGTGCAGGGCGCGCCCCGACCGTCCCCAGTCAAAGACCCGGAACGTCGTGTCGCTGGAGGTCTGAAACTCCGCCACCAATACTCCCGCACCCAGCGCGTGGCACGTGCCGCTGGGCAGGTCGTGAATCTCCCCCACCACCGCGGGCACCGCGACCAGGTACTCGACCACCGTTCCCGCCGCGATGTGCCGGGCGAACACTTCGCGCGTCACGCCCGGCTTCACACCCTTGTAGATCACGCTGCCGGGCGCGGCGTCGAGGACGTACCAGCATTCGGCTTTGAGGTGCGCACCGGGATGCGCGGCGGCATAGGCCGCGCTGGGGTGCACCTGCACCGAGAGGTTCTCCCGTGCGTCGAGGAACTTCACGAGAACCGGGAAGCCCCCGTCGGCGGCGGCCTTGGCGCCGCCCAGCAGGCGGGTCCCCCATATCGCCGCGGCGTCGTGGAGCGTCTTTCCCGCGAGGGGGCCGTTGGCGATGACCGATCGCTGCTCGGCCCCGCCGGCGCCCGATTCGGACGTGTTGGAAAGGTCCGCCACCTCCCACGATTCGCCGATTCGGTCGCCCGCCTTCACCCGCTTGCCGAAGCGCGCGAGGCGCTCTCCGCCCCACACCTTCGGTATGAGGATGGGCTCGAAAACAAGGGGGTATGGCGTCATGTCGGTGCCACGCGGCCGGACATTCGGCCGCGCGTTCGTCAGATCGTCGCGCCCTCGACGTACATCCCGCTGATGCGGGCGTCGAAGACCGTCTTGCCGTTCACCAGGCCCTGCACGTCGGAGATGAACCGCCGCCGCTGGGCTTTCACTTCCTTGCACAGGACGAAATAGTCATCGCCGGGAACAACCGTGCCCCGGAACGCCGCGGCCTCGATCCGCAGGAAGTAGACGATTCCCGGGCCGGTCTTGCGGATGATGTACATGTAGCACGCGAGTTGCGCGGCCGTCTCCACCTGCAGGACCCCGGGGAAGACGGGCTTGCCCGGAAAATGTCCGGGCACCCAGAACTCATCGTCCCGGATCCGCTTGACGCCCACGCCCTCGGAGAGGTCCGCGTTCATCCAGATCACGCGGTCGAGCAATGCCATCACCCCGCGGTGGGGGTTGGCCTTCGCGATTGCATCCCGATCGGCGCGGCATGCCGACAGATCCACCCCGCTCACGTCGAAGAGCAGATCCTTCGACGCCTGGGCTTCCCCATCGTTTTCGGGCCGCGACGCCTGACTAGCTTGACTGGCCTGCATTCCGCAACTCCAGAATCTTTTCGCGAACTTCCTGGGCGGCGTTCTTGATGTCCTGCATCGTTTGTCGCGCCCGCGTACCCGCGGCCTTGTTGCCGCCCTCCGCTTTCCGAACGTCCTCTTCAGACTCCAAAATCAGTTTCTTGAGCCGCTCGAATGTTTCCACAGGCTGGTCCCTTCCGGTTGGGGTGTTCGAACTCGGGCAAAGGTTAGCGCTATTCCCCCAGATCGCAATTCTCGGGGGTTTCCCGCAAGGAAGCAAGCCCAAACCGTAAACTATTGAAAATGCACTACTTAGCCGCCTGGGGCAGACATCGCTCCACAATTTCCAACGCCGCGTGCAGGTACTTGAGGTTCCCTTCCCACTCGATCATCACCGGCGCGCTCGCCGCCATCAGCACCCGCCGAACCATCGCGAGGTCGCCGTAGGCGTCGTCCGCGGCCAGTCCCCGCTCCCGCCGCAGCCGCGCCAGCGTCGGCACCGGCTTGAGCCCCAGTTGCCGCTCGTGCCCCCAGTACTGCCGTTCAAGGTACAGCGCATCCTCGACCCAGTGCCCGCTGTGCACCAGCGCCAGGTCCACGAGAACGCACCCGTTCCGCCCGGTTGGGTCGCCGTCGCCGTTCTCGGAGAGCACGCGACGGAGCGCATTTCCAGGGTGCAGGTCGCCGTGGCACCACGCGTTGATCGGCCGCGACTCCCACCGGTTTCTGAGCGCGGGCAAGGCTCGTTGGACCCGCTTGACCTGATCGTTCCAACGCTGCGATTCGGGAAAGCCCCCCGCCCGCGCCAGTTCCCGCACCCGCTCCAGCGTCCGCTCCCAATCCGGGCTCGCCGGGCGCGGGCTCAGCGGCGCCACCTTCATGGCCGCGGCCTGAAAATCCGCCGCCGCCTTCAAGAGGTCCAAGCCCGACCGCTCGTCCAGCGTCTGCGGCAGGTGCGGACCCGCCAAACGCTCCTCGATGATCCACGCCAGGTCATATCCCCCCAGTTCCGTTCCGTGCGCGATGACCCGCGGCGTGGGAATCGCCATCGACCAGCGCTCTCCCCATTGCCCCAGGTCGCACGCCCCCAGCGCGCACGTCCAGTTGTGCTCCGCCGGTCCTACCGGGAGCTTCACCAGCACCGGGATCGGCCCGCTGCCGTTGTGCGTCCACGTCGAGAATCCCGTCGCCGCCCCGCCCCGCTGGTGCGCCGAGCGGAACCACTCGATCGGCCCCAGCCGCCCACCATTCACCCGATGGAGAATCGGGTCAAACAGCACCGCGAGATCGTGCGCGTCGCCCCTGGGAACGGGTGTAAATCCTCCCAGGGGCCTTGACTCGGAATGCGGGGCGTCGCCCATCCGCCACTAGCGTACCGCGCTCGTCAAGCCGGGAGAAGTCTCTCCCGCCAGATCACGTATTCGGACGTTCCGGGGGGCCATCCCCGGCCTCGGCGGCCCACTTCCGAAGGGCGATCAGTTGCTCCACGCTCAGGGATTCGGCGCGAGCCTCCGGGCTGATCCCGGCCGGGAACGGCCGGCCCCTCCCCAGCACCGACCCCAACTGCTTCCGCCGCTTCTCGAACAGCCTCTGCGCGAAATCCACCAGCCCCCGCGCATCGCCCGTCAACGGCGACCCCCGCCGAGTCACCGCCACCATCGCGCTGGTCACCTCCGGCCGCGGCCAGAAACACTCCGCCGGCAGTTTCGCCACCAGCCGCACCTCCCCCACCGCCTGCGCCAGCACCGCGATGGGCCCGAAGTCCTTCGACCCCGGCTTCGACATCAGCCGCTGGGCCACCTCGAGTTGGATCGTCACGAACAGCCCGCCGCACCGCGCTACATCCGCCAGCAGGATCGTCATCACCGGCGTCGCCGCGCCGTACGGCAGGTTCGCCACCAGCCGGAACGGACCCGGCCCCACCGCCCCGAGCACCGCCGGCGCCAACTCATGCTTCGACGCCAGGCAATCCCCCTCCACCAGCGTGAAGTTCGGATTCTCGCCCAGCCGCTCCCGCAGCAACTTGCACAGCCCCCGATCAATCTCCGCCGCGACCACGCGGCACCCGCGCCCCAGCAACTCCTCCGTCAGCACACCCGTCCCCGGCCCCACCTCCAGCACCACATCCCCCGCCCCAACCCCCGACGCGTCCACCAGTCTGCGGATCAGGTTGTGATCGATCAGGAAGTTCTGCCCAAAGGCATGCCGCGGCGAGAGGCCGCGGGATTCGAGGAGGAGTTTGATGTCTGATAACGTCTGCAAGGGCACACCGTAGCAGGCGCACCAAGGGGTGCTTCCGAACGTCACGCGAAGGGGTAGCGGGGGACAGGCCGATCGAAACTCGTCTCGCCACTACGTCGTCCGTGGAGTCGAACCGTTCGGTGCCGGTTTTGGGGGACTCGCCCTGGCATTTGCAGAAACTGCATGTATTCTCTCCCCATGAGCACTCGCGCGGTGACGACCGCCATTTTGTCGCTTGTGGGGTGCGCGGGCGTAAACGCTCAGAGTTTCACTTTGATTGCCCCGCCATCGGGCGGTACCGCCACGCGGATCGACGGCGTGTCGGCCGATGGCAGTGTGGCAACCGGAACCTCCGGGTTTGGCGGCGCCGGGGCCGCGTCGTTCATCTGGACAGCGGCCGCAGGGCGAATGGACGTTGGCCTCGATCCGGGCTTTCCTGTATTCAACGGCCCCCGAGCGATCTCTGGTGATGGATTGACCATCGCCGGAACAGCTTCGGGAGCCGAGCAGCCAGGGAGAGCCTTCAGGTGGAGCGCAGCCAGCGGGTTCCAGTCGCTCGGGCTTCTTCCCGGGGCGGAGTTTTCCATAGCCAATGACGTGAGCGGAGATGGATCGGTGGTCGTGGGTCGCAATGAGTACGGAAGTGGTGGGCTCGCCTTCCGTTGGACCGAGGCGGAGGGCATGACCAGCTTGGGATTCACCCGTCCGGGGCATTTTTTCAGCGAGGCAAGCGCCGTCAGCCGGGACGGCGGGGCGATCGTGGGAATCAGCTTCGGCGCGTCGACGACGGACGCCTTTGCCTGGACCTCCACAACCGGGATGACGACTCTGCCGCCACTACCCGGCGCCGGCGGGGCATACGCGAGCGGCGTGAACTTCAATGCCAGCATCGTCGTCGGCACCTCCGGCGTGCACTTCGAGCGAGCTGTGATGTGGCAGAACGGAGCGACGATCGACCTCGGGCTGGCGTCCGGGTACTCCGCCAGCAACGCGTAC
The DNA here is from genome assembly GCA_905339235.1 of Phycisphaerales bacterium. GTDB lineage: Bacteria > Planctomycetota > Phycisphaerae > Phycisphaerales > UBA1924 > RI-211. Next base: position 270,543 of record CAJPFG010000018.1, on the reverse strand, counting down.
GCAGTAAACGATGACGGAACCGTCGTGGTAGGAAGCGTGCGGGCGATCGGGAGCGAACTCGCCGCGGTGTGGACGCCGCAAACCGGCATGCGAACGCTGGTGGACTTTCTCGCGCTGCACGGCGTGACGGTGCCGGCCGGTGTCTCGCCCTTGACCTGTACGGGTGTATCGGCGGACGGAAATACGATCGTGGGGTACACGGGCCTTCCGGGGCAGGTGAACCAGGGCTTCGTCGCCACGATCCCCTCGCCGGGATCGCTCGGCGCCGCGGGGGCGCTGCTGGTCGCGGGGGCGCGGCGGCGGCGTTCCGCCTGACGGGTTGAAGCGCTGGGGAGCCCAAACTGCATGTATTCTCTCCCCATGAGCACTCGCGCAGCTGCGACCGTTTTCGTCCTGCTTGTGTGCTGCGCGGGCACTATCGCGCAAACGTTCACGCTTGTGCCACCCGCCGCCGGGGGCAGCGGAACGCGGGTCTACGGCGTTTCGGCGGATGGATCGACCGCGGCAGGCTACTCGAGTACCGATCCGCTGACGGCCTTTCAATGGACGCAAGCGGGAGGGAGAAACGACTTCGGTGCGCTCCCAGGAATGCCTCAGAACACTCTGGCATACGCGATATCGGGGGATGCGAGCACCGTGGCGGGCAGTTGGTGGAACGGCGAGGATCGTCCCACGGCCTATCGCTGGAGCCCGAGCGGCGGGTTTGAATCGCTGGGACGGCTGCCCGGGGCGGAGTATTCCACGGCCCGCGGCGTCAGCGGAAACGGGTCGGTGGTCGTCGGTCTCAATGAGTACGGGAGTGGAGGGCTGGCCTTCCGATGGACCCAGGCGGAGGGGATGACGAGCCTTGGCTTCACCCGTCCGGGACATTTCTTCAGCGAGGCGACGGCTGTAAGCCTTGACGGCGTGACGATCGTGGGAATCAGCTTCGGGGCGTCGACATCCGATGCCTTCGCATGGACCTCCGCGACAGGGATGATGATTCTGCCGGGGCTGCCGGGCACGACCACCGCCGATGCCCGCGGCGTGAACTTCGATGGCAGCATTGTGGTCGGCGCGTCCGGCTCCGAGCACGCCGTGATGTGGAGGAATGGAGTTCCGATCGACCTGGGGCTGGCCCCCGGGTACTTTGTCAGCCGCGCCGAAGCGGTGAACGATGACGGAACCGTCGTGGTCGGCAGCGTGCGGACGTTCAGCGATCAATACGCCGCGGTGTGGACGCCGCAAACCGGCATGCGGACGCTGGTGGACTTCCTCGCGCTGCACGGCGTGACGGTACCGGCGGGTACGTCGCCGCTGATCGCAACCGGAGTATCAGCAGACGGCAACACGATCGTGGGGTACACAGGTTTGCCCGGGCAAGTGCGGCAGGGCTTCGTCGCCACGATCCCCTCGCCGGGATGGCTCGGCGCCGCGGGGGCGCTGCTGGTCGCCGGCGCGCGGCGCCGCCGTCAAACCGGCCTCTGATTCACACACACCTCAACCCTTCCCAACGCGCTCCAAATTTGCCATTTGCTATTTGCCATTTGCTATTTCTTCATCCCCCTCACCATTCCCCAGCCAGCACCTTCCCCACCGCCTCCGCCACCCCATCCTCATCGTTCCGCGCCACCCGCCGGTCCGCGGCCTCCCGCACGGCCGGGATCGCGTTCCCCATCGCCACGCCCAGCCCCGCCCCCTCGATCATGCACACGTCGTTGATCTCATCGCCGATGGCCGCGATGCGCTCCGCCGGGATCTCCCACTTCCCCGCCAGGTGTTGGATCGCCGACCACTTGTTCGCGTGCGCGCTGAACAACTCCAGGATGTGCAGCGACTGCCCGTCGGCGGTGCGGCTGGCGTGCTCGGGCGCCACCACCGCCGGGAAGTTGTGCACCAGCGCCTCGCCCCGCGCCACCGCGAGCAGGTCCCGCGTGATCTCCGACAGCGCCCCCGACAACCCGCACGCCCCCACCCGCACCGTGTGCTCGGGGTGCGCATCCTCCGCCAGCCTCGCCGCGTACCGCACGCGCACGTCCATCGACTCGAACCACCACTCCGTCACCGGGTCCAGCGGGTGCTTCTCCTCACCGTGCACCACGAGATAGTCATACCCCGCCTCGGCCGGGTCCTTCAGCACCAGCGCCGGGTGCCGCCGCGCCACCAGCGTCCGCACCGCCCGCTCCACCAGCGACAGATCCACCGCAAATCGATGCAGCGTCTTCCCGTTCACCGGGTCCGCGATGATCGAGCCCCCCGCCACCACCACCGGCTCCGCCTGCTCGATCTTCGCGAGGATCGCCCGGCACTCCACCAGCCCCCGCCCCGTGCAGATCACCACCCGCATCCCCGCGGCCCGGGCCTCGCGGACCGCCCGCGCGTTGCGCGCCGACACCGCTCCGCGCGAGTCCAGCAGCGTCCCGTCAAGGTCGATCGCCAGCAGGTCGTAGTTCCGCACGGCGTGAGGGTACGTGGGCAGCGGCCCGCTCACTCCTCGATCAGCCGCATCGCTCCCGGCCCCATCGTGATCGCGTTCTTCCCCGCCCGCTTGCTCTGCATCGCGAGTTGGTCCGCCCGCCGCAGCAGATCTTCCGGCGTGGCCCCGTCCCAGGGGAAGGTCGTCAGTCCGCCGGAAATGGTGAGCGTGCCGGGGGTCGTCTCGAGCAGTTTCGGGAATCTGTGCCGCAGGATCTGCTGCTGGAAGCGCTGCGCGATCGCGAACACGTCCGCCGGGTGCCGGCTTCCCTCCTGGCGAGGCGGGTCGTGGAAGACCACCACGAACTCGTCCCCGCCCACGCGGCAGACTCGGTCGGTGGGCCGGATCACACTGCGCAGAAGGTGCACGGTTTCGCGCAGGATTTCATCCCCCGCGTCGTGCCCGTACAGGTCGTTGTACTTCTTGAAATCGTCGATGTCGAAGAGCAGGAGTGTCACCGGGTAGCGGCCCTCGCGCGCCTGGTCGAGCGCCGTCGTCAGGAACCGCTGGAAATACCGCCGATTCCACGCGCCCGTCAGCGGGTCGGTGAACGCGGCCTCCCGCAACTGCGAGTGCTGATCCCGCAGCCGGAGCCACGAGCCCAGCCATCTCGCCCACGGCCCCAGGGCATCGGGCGAGATCCGCGACGATCGCAGGTGCCCGTAGCACACGCCCTCCCACGCCACCGGCGCGCACCTCGCATCGGGCGCCAACCCCTCTGCCGGCGGGAGGAACTCCAGCGACGCGTCCGAAAGCCGCTCCCGCAGGGCCGTCACCGCCACGGGCAGCACGTCCTGCCCGCGGAGCATCGCCAGGACCAGCGCCATGTCGGCCCCCGACTCCCGTGCGGGAAGCCGCGCCTCGGCCGGACGGGCGGCGGGCGTGGGGGCCGCGCCCCGCGGCGGCGCGGGGGGCTTCACTTCCGCGGGCGTAGGCGCCGACAGCATCGCATTGACCAGCGCGTCTTCATCCCATCGGGGAGCCGGGCCGGGCTGCATCTTGGCGGGCTTTGGCTCCGGAACGGCGGCGGCGGCGCTCGTCGTGATCGGCTCGACCGCGCCAGAAACTTCGCGGGTGCCCGGGCGCCAACGGACCGCCTTGCGCAGCGACTCCGGGGGCGCATCAGCCAAGACGGCGCCGTCGAAAACACCCGGCACCGGCTTTCCGTTCTTGATTCCCAGCACGACAACCCCGGGCTGGGCCAGGCGCAGAGCGCTCACAAACTCGCCCACCCGGACTTCGTCGGTCCGGGCCTCGTCGAGCAACCCGTCCACGCGTGAGGCCACAACCACTACGGCGCGCGTCGGCCCGGAGGGGTCCATCAGGTGCGAAACCTCGCCGATCGCCTCGAGGGCGGTCCGCGTGCGCACCAGTTCAAGTGTCGGATCAAGGCGCAGGGCCCCATCCAGGCCTGTGCGTCCCAGAAGAATCACACGCAAGTCCAACTGGCCCGTGTCGCTCGGCACAACCGCGCTCCTCGTCGGCCCGCCGTGGCCCCTCCAGCCTATCGACCTACCGGACGTTCGACTCCATCTTGTACGCCCATGGGCGTCCCCCGGATCGGGCATACAACCGCCCAAACTGGGGGGAAGTCCGGTCTCCCGCGTCCGAAAACAACTCGAACAATCGCGGGTGTCTCCCTACGAGGTACGTTTCTCAGGCTCAAAAGCCAACAACATCGCGAGTTCTTCATCGGTCAAAAGCGTTTGAGCCCTCGGACCAGGCGGCATCGTCGGCGCAACCGGCGCGGCCGTCACAGTCGGCGGCTTCACGCCCCCCGACGGCGCCACGCTCCGGAACTTCACATCGGGAACCGGCGAGGGCGTATCCGCTTCGACTTCGGCCGATCGCTCCGGCGGCAATGCGCCCTCTCCGCTCAACTTCAGTTTGGGCGCCTGGGCTGTTCCGGCGGCCGGCGCGGCCGCCGGCTGGGGCTTGTCCGACTCGTTTCGCAACGCGATGATCTCAGCCGCTTTCGCCGTTCTCAGGCAAGGCGACCCGGCCGACTCGTACACCCACAGTGCGCCATCTGAATACCGCTCCACCGCGTCCACAAACCCGCCGACATCTTCCAGTTCCGCCGGCTCGACCAGAAGCATGATCGTGGACTCGTCGGCGGTTGCCGACGCCGGGCCTGTCAGGGCGCACGCGTGCGCGAGGGCGCTGAACGGATTATCACAGCGGAAAACCCGGAAGCCGGGTCGGTTCAAGGCCGCGGCCAGTTCCGGTCGGGGCGGACGACCCCTCGCGTGCCACACGACACATCGGGCGTTCCGTGCAGAGATTGGCGCGGCTCCGCCGAGCATGCACGGATTGTACGAACTTGCCGGGAATCGAGAAGCGCAAATGCGCCCGCCCGTCGCAATTCCGCGTTCGCCGGGCCACCTACAACGACATCACCGCCTCGGCCGCCCGCGCCGCTCCCTCCGCCGGGCCCAACCCTTCCAGCGCCTTCCGCATCGCCTCTCTGCGCCGCACATCCGCGAGCAATCCTCGCAACTCCTCCCCGGCGCCCCGAACATTCCGCCCCGGGTCGATCAGGTCCGCGGCCAGCACCGCCCCCCCGGCCTCCACCAGCACCCTGGCGTTGTGGCTCTGATGCTGGTCGCGGTGGTACGGATAGGGCATGAACAGCGTCGGAACGCGGTTGGCCCAGGCCTCCGCGACGCTCCCCGCCCCGGCGCGGCTCACGGCCAGGTCGGCCGCGCCCCACGCCACTCCCATCCGATCGATGAACTCCCCGACCCAGGCCCCGACACCTGCCTGGCGGTACGTGGCCCGTACCTCCTCGGCCGCGCCCTTCCCGCTCTGGTGGATGACCTGCCATCCTCGCATCGGAGAATCCGGCATGGCCGCGAGCGCGCCAAGCAGCGCGTTGACCGAACCCGCCCCCTGGCTTCCGCCGGTCACCAGCAGCGTCGGCCGGTCGGGAACCAGCCCGAACTCCCGCCTGCACTCGGCTTGGGCGAGATCGCACACTGCGCCCGCACGCACGATCGGCGGAATCGCCTCCCACCCCGGGCGCTCATGCCCCGGCGAAAGGGGCGCGGCCGTCAGCACCCGCCGAACATGCTGCGCGATCCACCGGTTCGCCTTCCCCGGTACCGCATCAAGATTGATCAGGATCGCCGGGACCTTCTCCACCCGCGCCGCCTGGACCACGGGCGCGGCCACAAAGCCCCCCATCGCCACCACCACCACCGGGCCCTCGGCCCGGGCCGCGCGGATCGCCTCGCGCCCCGCCCGCACCGACGCCCCCCACCACGTGATGAACCGCAAGAACGCGCCCGGACGCAACGAAAACGGCTGAGCCGGAATCGGGCAAAAGTCGGCCGGCGCTCCCGCCAGTCGTTCCTTGCCGAGGATCTCAGCATCGAGCGGGCGCTGCGACACCAGGAACCGCAACCGGCTCCCCGGGCGCGCCGCAACCAGCGCCTCGGCGATCCCCAGCGCCGGGAAGATGTGCCCGCCGGTCCCACCGCCAGCGAAGATAAATGTGGTCATGTCCCTGAAGACTACCGGTCCGACTCCTTCGATGCTCGCCTCGGTCTCGCTTGGGCCTTTTCGGAGAACCGCCGTCGTCTACGGGCAAATCCCGTTCAGGGCGGACTCCACCGATTCGATATCAAACGCGTTTTCGCTCCCGTCACGATTAAAGTCCACGTACGGCGCGATCTGTTCTCCGTCAGGGAACGCGAACGAGGAGTTCGTACGAATGTCCGCAAAAGCGCTCCCGCCGACCTGCCCACGATAGATCTGTCCTGCTTCGACCTGACCAGATGCGGGGGTCGCCGGCAGCGCCTTCAGGTCGCCGCTGATCGCAAAGGCGACGCGTGTGTGGCCCTGGAGGGCGGCGTTGTCGAACTCCATCCCGCCCCAGTGGCGGCCGGCGGATAGCAGAACATCGTCAACTTCATTTGGAAAAGTTGCGTTGGGTTCTTCATTCACCGTTCCAATCAGCACGTCGATCCGCCCTTCAGCGGGAACCGCGCCGTGAATGCGAAGTCGGCCAATGTCCGTTTCGCCAGTGGTTCCCAGCAGTCGGATTGTGTTGACCGCCTGATCGACGATGCTGACGTCGATCGGATCGCCGGAGGCCACGGGGGTGAGGTCTGCGCCGTTCACACGAACGTTGATGACCTGGGCGAACGCTGAAGCAGCGATCAGGCATACCCCAACGATCATGGCAAGGCGGTGCAAGCTGGACATGGTGAACGCTCCCTTCTGCTCCTTCGCGTGCCCAAATAGGCCGCCCAAAGAAGTACGGGGAGTGTACCAGAACTTGGCACTGAGGATGCCAGGCGAAAACCGACGCGGGAGTATCGCTCGCTTGGAAAGTCGGCCCCGAACCCGTGGACCGTGTCGATTCCGGGGCCCGACACCGACCAGTAGGAGCCATCGAAAATCCGGTATGTGCGATTCTCTACGACATACCGATCTTCAATCCACTCCTGGGTGAACCCTGCTGAATCCAGGACGCCATAGGCCGAATAAGTGCCGGGGTACGACATAAGCGGGATGCGCAGTTCTCCGGACTGCGGGAGCGTAAAGCCTGAGTTGGCCATGCCCTGACCAGGTGGGCCGTAGGTCATCGGCGTGTCGCTCATGTTCGGCTGCTGCCACCAGCCGCCGATCCCCGGGCCGAGTTTGTTCGGGTCGTAGAAGTTGGCCTTCAGATACTCGTCGAGCGTCGGAATCCAATAGGTCGCCGATGAATGGTGCGCCAGTTGATCCGTGAACACACCCGGGGCGCTGTAACCGAAGGTCGAGATGTCGTACGCGCCGTCCTGGTACGCCGCGAGGTCGCTCGACTTTTCGTTCGTGAGCCAGTTGCACAGCATGGCCGCCATGCGCCAGGAGATCCCGCTCACCGCGCGCATGCCCGAGTTGGGGTCGCCGGGGTTCAGGCGGTACCGCGTGCCCGGCCCGGAATAGTCGGGGTCGATCGAGGCTCCCCAAATGATCGGGGTCGGGAGCACCGATTCCGGAACCGCGTCCGGTCGTGCCTTGAACGTGTTGTAGAATCCTAACCACTGAGACGTGGTCACTTCGGTCTTGCCGATTCGGTACTCGTACCCCACCGACCCGCGGCCAACCACCAACCCGCCCGGCCCCTGATACGCCGGGTTGCCCACGTCTCCCACCGTCACCCACTCGATGCCGTCCGGCCCCGGCTGGGCCGCGGCCGTCCCGCCCGTCACCAGCAGGACCGAGAACAAGATGCCCGGGCGTACCAACATCTTCGGCCTCCACCTACGGATTCCGACTCTACTCTGCCACCAGATTCCCGGAATTCCAGCGAATCCGCAAGAAAGTCTCGAAAAGCCGTGGTAACCCGGCCGTCCCTTCCGCCTCCCGACCGCGGTTTCATGCCGCGAGCATCGCGGCCGGCTCCGGCCCCTCTTCCTGCGTCCGCCCGATCGAAATCACCAGCCCCAGGCAGAACGATGTCAGAATCCACCCCGTACCACCCGAGGACAGCAGCGGCAGGGCGATCCCCTTGGTCGGCGCCAGCCCCGTCACCACCGCCAGGTTGATCACCGCCTGCAGCGAGATCGTCGAGATCACCCCCAGCGTGAACAGCCGCAGCGCCTGCACCCGCTCGCGCCGCATGATGAAGTACCCGCACCACACCAGCCCCACGAACAGGAAGCACACCACCGCGGCCCCCGCCACGCCCAACTCCTCGCAGATCACGCAGAAGATGAAGTCGGTGCGGTCCTCGGGCAGGTACCCGAACTTCTGCAACCCGTGCCCCAGCCCCCGCCCCCAGCCCTCGCCGTTGGCGATCGCGATCAGCGACTGGATCGTGTGATACCCGATGCCCTGCGGGTCGGCGTAGGGATCGACAAACGCCATGATCCGCTTCATGCGGTAGTCGCTCGTGAGGATCGCGTACACCACGCCCGCGATGCCCAGCGGCGCGAACAGCAGAAACTGCCACACCCGCGCGCCCCCCGCCATCAGCACCAGCCCCGCCACCGCCGCGATCAGCACGCCCGTTCCCAGGTCCTCCTTCACGATCAGCGCGCTCACCGCGCCGATCGCGACGAGCGCCGGGACCAGCCCGCGCCAGAACTGATTGAGCACCGCCGCGTGAACGCTGGCGTACCACGCCATCACCCCGATCATCCCCCACTTGGCGATCTCGCTGGGCTGCACGGAGAGCGCATCGCCCAGCCCGGGAATCGGCAGCCGCAGCCACCGGTGCGCCCCATTAATCTCTTTGGATAGCCCCGGAACGTACACCAGCCCGCACACGCCGATCAGCGCCAGCCCCGCCAGCATGAGGATGCGGTAGCCCTTTCCCGAATCGCCGCTCACGGTTCCTTCCGTCAGGGCCACCGCGATCCGGCGGGCCGGGGCCATCGCTCCCAACGCCATGGCGCCCAAGGCCAGCGCCATGTAGATCGTGGACCGCGATAGCAGCACCGACTGCGCGGTGATCGCGGGAGCGACGTTTTCAGGACCCGGCGAGGCGACCCGCATGTCCGCGGAGTTCACCATCACCACGCCGATGGTCAGCAGCGACAACGCGATCAATGCAATGAAGTGCCCGGGCCGAAGCATGGACCGACACTATCGGCAACCCGCCGACCCCGGCTGGAGAACCTCGGCGCGGCCTACGTCCGTGGCTTGGGCGGCGGCGTGCCCGCAAAGAACACCACCAGAAGCACCAGCAGCAACAGGAGCAGGCCGCCGCTGGGGTAGTACCCCCACCCCCATGCCGTGCTATACGGCCACACGGGCAGCATGCCAACAAGGAGCAGCACCAGCAGCACGATAAGGAGCGTTCGGACCATGGCGTTTCTCCGCTACCGGCCCATCCGCGGCCTGCATGAAGCCGGTATGAATGCCGCCCGCGAAACGCCTTCACCGCAGTACCTTGAGGCCCACGCTCCGCTCCACGTCGCTCACCGGTCGCGCCACCAGGTCGTACCCGTCGCTCCCGGTGATGACACATCGCACCAGTTCGCCCGGCGCGAGCCTTTCTCGGCTCTGGACGTAGGTCACCGCGTCGATCTGCGGCGCCTGGAAGTAGGTTCGCCCCTGGAACAGCCGGCCGCCCTCTCCCACGCCGCTGGTCTTGCGCCCGCTGGTACGGAGGGGCTGGTCGATCAGGATGTCCAACTTCCGACCCCGGGCGACGCCGTCGGGCCCCTTGGATGCGTGCTCGTCAAACTCGCTGCCGATCTCTGCCGCGCGTGCGAAGGCGATGCGCTGTTGCAGTTCCATGACCTCCGAACGTCGCCTGGCCTTCACCTCGGGCGCGACCGCCAGTTTCGGGTCGTTTTCCATCGTCCCGGCCGTGGTGCCGGCCTCGTGGCTGTACTCGAACACACCCACCGCCTCGAACTTCATGTCCTCGACGAACTCCAGCAGTTCGCGGTGGTCATCCTCGGTCTCGCCGGGGAATCCGGAAATAAACGTTGTGCGCACCGCCATCCCCGGCGCGCTCTCCCTCAGCCGGCGAATCACATTGGCCTGCTGCGCCCGCGTCACATTCCGCCGCATGAGCGCAAGCACCCGGTCAGAGGCATGCTGCAACGGGATGTCCAGGTACGGCAGCAGCCGGCCTCGCTTCGCCAGTTCGCCGAAGGACTTGATGATGGGCTCCGAAAAGTTGCTCGGGTAGGCGTACATCAGGCGGATCCAGCCCCTGGTGCCCATCTCGTCCATGGTGTCCGAGAGCGCCCGCAGCAGCGCCGGAAGGCCCTGACCCTGCGCCAACCCGGCGCCGATGTCATCGCCGAACGACGTCGTGTCTTGCCCGATCAGCAGCAACTCGAACGCCCCGTCCGCCAGCAACTCCCGCGCTTCCTGCACGATCTTGTCGATCGGCTTGCTGCGCATCTTGCCGCGGATGCTGGGGATAGTGCAGAAGGCGCAGTTCTGATTGCACCCCTCGCTAATTCGCAGGTACGCGTAATGCCGGGGCGTCAGCCGCAGCCGCGCCGAATCATCCTCGAAGTACCCCACGCCCTTCGCGTCCTTTCCGTGAACGGTCAGCCCGGTGGTCTCCAGCCCTCGTGCCTTGGCGGCGACCAGGGCGTTGCCGGCGATCCAGTACTTCGGGGCGTCTTCGGTCTTTGGCGCGGCCCCGCGCTTCTCGCCCGAACCGCCGAAGACGGCCTCGACGATCTTGTCGCGATCGAACACCCCCACCATCGCATCGATGCCCGGCGCCCAATCGAGCATTTTCGCGCGATGCCGTTGGACCAGGCATCCGGCCACGACGACCTTTTTGACCTCGCCGCGCTCCTTGGCCGCGATCGCTTCCTTGATGACGCCCAGCGACTCGTCCTTGGACGCTTCAAGAAACCCGCAGGTGTTCACCACCACGGCGTCGGCCCCACCGAAGGAAGGATCGTCGGGCGCGCATGGCACGGGCGAGATGCCGCTTTCCGCGAGCAGGCCGAGCATCTTCTCGCTGTCCACCAGGTTTTTGGGGCATCCCAGGCTTACGAACGAGACGGTCTGAATGGCGCGGGCTTTCTTGGACGTGGCTTTGGGCATTGCGGCTCTTCGATTCGGGCTCGATCCCGTCGGTGATTCCAGATTCAAGGCGGGGTTTTCGGCCCCCTCAAGGGCCGCAAGTGTATGGACGCAAAGGGCTTCCGCCACTTCCGGGCAAAAAGGACAAGGGCGCGCTTTCGCGCGCCCAAGCCCCTCTCTCTCCACCAGCCGGGCGACTCATCCCAGCGACACCGGCTCCTGGAATACCTTCGCGCTCATCCCCGCCATCGGGTAGTACTTTTCCATGGCCTCTCCCAGCGCCGAGGAGTCCGCGATCACGAACTGCACCGCGTGCCCCAGCCGCCACCCGGCGAACTTCAGCGCCCGCACCAGCGCATCCTGCGTCGTGCAGACCGTGAGTTCGTTCCCCTTCATCTCCAGCGGCAGCACGCGGAACTGCCACGCCTGACGGCGCGAGATCACTTCCAGCGCCCGAAGCGACACCGGGTGCGACCTGGGATCCACATGAGGGGCGAGTCCGGCGTACTGCTCCGCCCACGCCTTTTCGACCGCGGCGGGGCTCACACCGAACATCTGCTCGGCGAGCGCTCCGAAAGGCCCGCCGCGGTCGCGTTGTGCCTGCAAAACCTGATCGCGCTGAGCCGCGGTCAGGACCTTGTGCTTCACCAACAGGTCGCCAAGGTGAACCGTTCGCATGTTCCCACGCTCCTTGCCGCGCTTCCGCGAGGCATTAGGAGCATCGACGCACCACCCCGAATGTGTGAGCGGGACGCTCTCAACTGCAACACCCGGCGCTGCTCTCCGCGGCGTGCATCACCCGCACCCGGCGCAACGGACAATCCACCCGCGCACCCGCGCGCGCAGATTCTCATGGCAAAAAGCCTTGACGCCCGGTCAATCGAATGGCATGCGCAAGGTCCGAGAATACGCGCATCCGGGGAGTGCCGGGTGCTGGGTCCAGGATACCACTCAAACCCGGTACACCTTCTCCGCCTTCCCCGTCAGGTGGCGCAGCAGGGGATCGGCCGAGAGCGGCTTGCCGGTCACGCGCGCGCAGAGGTCGCCGGCCGTGTACCTCCGGCCGTGCGAGTGGATGTTGGTATTCAACCACTCCTTCAGCGCGCCGAACTTTCCCTTCGCGATCTGCTTGTTCAGGTCCGGGATCGCCTCGTTGATCTTCTCCCAGAACTGGGCCGCGTACAGGTTGCCCAGCGTGTACGTCGGGAAATACCCGAACAGCCCGAAGGCCCAGTGCACATCCTGCAGGCACCCGCGCCGGTCGTCGGGCACGTCCACGCCCAGGTACTCCTTGTACCGCTTGTTCCACTCCCCGGGGATGTCCTTCACGGCCAAGTCGCCGCGGATGATCGCCCGCTCCAGTTCGAACCGCACCATCACGTGCAGGTTGTACGTCGTCTCGTCCGCCTCCACGCGGATGAAACTCGGCGACACCGTGTTCACCGCGGCGAAGAAGTCGTCGGCGTCCCACTTCTGCAGCGCCTTGCCGAAGTACTTTCTGCTCTTCGGCAGCGCCCACTTCCAGAACGCCTTGCTTCGGCCTACGAAGTTCTCCCACATCCGGCTCTGCGATTCATGAATTCCAAGCGAGACCGACTCCGCCAGGGGCGTGCCGTACCGGTCGCTGGGCTTGCCGTCCTTCCCCGCCTTGGGAAGGCCCTGCTCGTACAGCCCGTGCCCGGCCTCGTGCATCGTCCCGTACAGGGCGTCCGTGAAGTGCTCCTCGCGGTACCGCGTCGTCAGTCTCGTATCGCCGGGCGCGAACCCCGAGCAGAAGGGATGCGTGGTCGTGTCCAGGCGACCCGCGGCCAGGTCGAACCCCATCGCCTCGATCACCGCCAGCCCGAAGGCGTGCTGGTCGCTCGCTTCCAGTTTCGCTTCCAGGCACTTGGTTGACACCCTTACCTTGCTCTTGCGCACCCGTGCGATCAACTCCGCCAGCCGCGCCCGCAGGGGGGTGAAGATCGCCTCCACCTCGCGCGCCGTCGCGTCCGGCTCGTACAGGTCCAGCAACGCGTCGTACGGCTCTCCGCCTTCCTTGAAACCCAGGCACTCGGCCTTTCGGCGCTGCAGGCCCACCATCTTTTCGAGCCAGGGCCGGAACATCGCGAAGTCCGACTTCGCCCGCGCCTTCTTCCAGACGTCCTGAGCCTCGCTGCCGACCCGCGCCAACTCCGCCACCAGTTCCTTGGGCAGTTTGGTGTGGTGGTCGTAGTCGCGCCGTACCTCCCGAACGCTCGCCGACACCGAGGGGTCCGACATCGCCCCGTTGTTCTCGCACGCCGCCAGCAACTCCCCGATCCGTGGGCTCGTCCGCCGCTCATGAATAATCGTCGCCAGCATCGACACCGCCTCGGCCCGCGACGCCGCGGCCTTCTCGGGCATGTACGTCTCCTGGTCCCACTGCGCCAACTGCGAGACCGAATCCAGCAGCGCGGCCTGACGGAGATTCTGGGACAACTCGTTGTACGCGGCGGTGCTCATGACTGACCTTTCACTTGATCGAAGTGAGATTGCCGACATCAGGGTAGCGGCTCGGACACCCGCTTGGCACGACTGGCCCCGCCACGCATAAACTCCCGTTGGGAGGGCTTCACATGAGTCAATCTCTCGTGGATGCAGGGCTGGGGCGCGGCGTGTACGGCATCGCCGATGTCGCGGCCCTGACTGGAATCCCCAGGCGCAGGGTCCGTAGGTGGGTACGCGGCTATAACTTCGATTCGCTCGAAGGCAAGCGCCATTCCGCTCCGATCGTTGTGGGACTTGATTACCGGCGGGATGATGGCGTCGTGCAACTGAGTTTTCGTGATGTGATTGAAGTGCGTTTCGTCGACGCCTTTCTGCGCCATGGCGTCGCGTGGCCCGAACTTCGTCGGGCCGCACAACGTGCCTCACAGTCCTTGGCCGTTTCACACCCTTTTTCGACTATGGGATTCCGAACCGACGGGCACCATATCTTCGCTCAAAGCGTCGATCAGGACGGCGACAGACTGCTGTGGCGCATTCGCGACAATCAGTTTGTTTTCGAGCGCATCATCCAGCCTCTCTTGCGGGATATCGAGATTCGAGATTCGGAAATTGCTCGATGGTGGCCGTTGGGCAATAGGCGTCGCATCGTCATTGATCCCCAGCGCAACTTCGGGCGACCCACCGCGGCGGTAAGCGGTATTCCGACGTTCGTACTGGCGGCCTTCGCCAAGCGCACTTCGATTCGCGAAGCCGCCGCGTGGTTCGAGGCGGACGCTCGCGAAGTCCGGGACTGCCTCCGATTCGAAAACCGCATCGCCGCATGAAGATCTTTTTCGACAACTGCATTTCTGCGAAACTCGCTCGCGCCATTCACGAACTCATCCGACCCGAGCATGAGGCCGTAGCCCTCCGAGACAGATTCCCGGAGGCGATAGCAGACACTGATTGGATTCCTCAACTCGCCCGCGAACCGGGTTGGATCATCATCTCCGGAGATCAGCGCATTCGGAAACGCCCTCAGGAGCGCGAGATCTGGCGTGCCGCCAAACTCACGACCTTCTTCATGGCAGACGGGTTCACGAACGTAGATGGCTGGGAGCAGGTTCGATGGCTGATCGAGAAGTGGCCCCTGATCATGGATCAGGCTCGGCGAGTCACCGCAGGATCGGCTTTCGAAGTCCCACGACGCGGGTCCAAGCTCTCGACGCTCTGATTCTCCCTATTTCACCGGCTCGCCCTCGATCGTGTATTCCACCGGCTCGGGTAGCCCCAGGCCCTTCAACTGCGGCAGGATCACGTCCCGGTCGCCCATCAGCACCAGCACGCCCTTCTCGATCTGGAACGCCTCCTTCGTCATCGCGTTCAGACCCGCCGCGTCGAACTTCTCCATCGCCGTCATGTCCGCGCCGATCGACGAGAACGGCAGCCCGGACTCCACCAGGTCGCCCGCCGCCCCCACAATCCCGCCCACCCCCTCGAACGCCTGGATCGTGTCCGTGCGGATCGACTCACGCGCCTTCGAGGCTTCGTCGGGCGAGATGTCTCCCGCCCGGATCCGGTTGAACTCGCTCAGGAACTCCTTGAGCGACGCGCCCGTCGCGTCCGCCCGCACGCTCGACGACGCCACGAACCACCCCGTGCTCGGCTGCATGCTGAACCCCGCCCGCGCCCCGTACGTGTACCCCTTGTCCTCGCGCAGGTTCTGGTTCAGCCGGCTCGTGAACGTCCCGCCCAACATCGTGTCCAGCAGGTGATACGGAACCCGCCGCTCATCCGCCGCGCGAACGCCCGGCGCCAGGAACCGGACCACGGTCTGCACGGCCCTCGCCCGATGCACCAGCACCACGCGCAGGGAGTCCGAGGTCGTGACCTCGATGGGCGTCATCTTCGCCCGCGGCGTGCCGCCGGTCCAGCCCTGGAACAGCGCCGTCAATGCCTGCTCCGCCTCCGACCTGGTCACGTCCCCCGCGATCAGCACGGTCGCGCTCGCCGGCGCGAACAGGCTCCGGTACCGCGCCTTGCCATCTTCCAGCCTGATCTCGCTCACCGTCGCCTTGGTGCCGGACGCCGGCCAGGCGTACGGGCTCGCGTCCCCGAACAGCACGCGCTGACCCACGCGCCCCGCCACGATCGTCGGCTGGTCGTCCTGTTGCTTCAGTGCATCGAGGTGCAGCCGCGTCACTCGCTCCCAGTCTTTCTCGGCGAACGTCGGTTCCCGCAGCGCCAACCTCATCAGGTCCACGGCCTTCGCGAAGTTGCGCTTGACGACCGTCAGGTTGGCCGCCGCGGCCTCCGTGCCGCTCCCCACGTTCAGCGTGGCCCCAAGGCCCTGCACGGCATCTGAAAACTGCTCCGCCGAGTAATCGCCGGCCCCTTCCGTGAGCATCTTCGCCGCCAGGAGCGACAGCCCCGCGGATTTCGGCGTGTCGAGCGGACCGCCCGGGGTGAAGAGCACCTGCATCGACACGATGGGCAACTCCGGCTTGTTCCACAACTGCACGCTGACCCCGTTGGGGAGCGAAAACACCTCCGGGTTTGGCGGCGAGAAGGCGCCCTTGGCCAGGTCGGTGGGCCGCGCATCCCGCGGCGATTCCGCCCGCTCCGGCTCGGCCGGCAGCACCCGCGCGATCAGCCTCGAATCCTGCGTGATCACCTTCTTTGCCCAGGCGTGCACCCTTTCCGGCGTTGCGTTGCGGTACCGGTCCAGGTCGCGCTTGAAGCCGTTGGGATCGCCCCAGTAGAACAAATACTCGTTCAACTTGTCGGCCTTGGCCAGCACGGATTGCAACTGCGACACCTTGCCGAGTTCGATCGTGGCCTTGCGCTGCTCCAGTTCCTCGCTCGTGACGCCCTTTTCCAGCAGCCGCGCCAGTTCCTCGTCCACCACCGCCTCGATCCGGTTGAGATCGGCGCCCTCCGCCGCGATGACGTCCACCCGGAAGACCGACTGGAGCAGGGCGGAACTCTGGTACGAACTCACGTCGCTGGCGAGTTTCTCTTCGAGCACGAGGCGCTTGTACAGCCGGCTGGTCTTTCCCTGGCTGAGTACCGCGCCCACGAGGTCCATCTCCGCATCGCCCTCGGCCATCTGCGAGGGGCTGTGATAGCACATCGCGATTTTCGGCAACTGCACCTGGTCCACCGTCGCCAGCCGCACCACCTTCCCCAGTTTCACCGGCTCGGCGCTCTTGTGCATCGGAGCCGCGCCCTTCGGCAACGTCCCGAAGAGCGTGTCCACCAGCGGCCGGATCTCCTCGCTCTTGAAATCACCGGCCACCACCAGCGACGCGTTGTTGGGCACGTAGAACGTCGTGAAGAAGTCCACCACGTCCTGCACCTGCGCCGCCTCCAGGTCCTGGTGGCTCCCGATCACCTCGAAGTGGTACGGGTGACTTCCCGGGAACATCACCTCCGTGATCATCAACTCGGCCTTGCCGTACGGCTGGTTTTCGATCGACTGCCGCCGCTCGTTGCGCACCACGTCCCGCTGCTTGTCGAGTTTTTCCTGCGTCATCGTCCGGGCCAGGTCTTCCAGCCGGTCCGCGTCCAGCCACAGCAGCGTCGGCAGCAGCGACGCCGGGCCCGTCGAGAAGTAGTTCGTCCGGTCAAACGACGTGCTCGCGTTGTTCGATCCCCCTCCCGTCTCCATCAGCACATCGAACTGGTTCCCCGGCACGCGCTGCGTCCCCATGAACATCAGGTGCTCGAACAGGTGCGCAAACCCCGACCGCCCCGGCGGCTCGTCCTTGCTCCCCACCCGGTACCACGTGTTGATCGCCACCACAGGCAGCGCATGATCCTCGTGAAGGATCACGGTCATGCCGTTGTTGAGTTGGTACTTCTCGAACTTGACGTCCTGGGCCAGGGCGCCCGTTCCGGCAAGCAGCCACACGGTCGCAACGAACATCGCGGATCGACGCATCTTCTGGTTCCTCTCAAAGTGTTCGGCCCACGGCTGCGATCAACCGGGTGCGGGCCGGCATCCGGTCTCAACCCGTCGCTCTCCATGTATCCGAAAACAGCTCGATCGAGCCTGGCCGGCCGCTCATGGTGTCCCGTGACAGCGCCGCAACGTCGGCGGCCGTCCGGACTGTCTCAAACCGCTGGAGCGGAGCGATGAAGACCGCGCACGCCTTTCCGCGCACGGACATCTCCTCGATATTCCTGAGCGTCCCCTTGCTCTTTCCATCCCACGCGAACAGCCCGAAATCCGCATCCCGGAGCATCGCATCGTCCTTGGCCGTGTAGAAGGCAAGCCCGCGATCCCTCCCTTCGTACGCAACAGCCCGCAGCGGCCAATCCCCCACGTTGTTCCTGCACACTCCGGCCGTGCAGTACACCGTCACCGCCCGGTACCCCCGCTCCGCCAGGTATGCCTGCGCCGCGCGATCAAACCCGCCCGCGTCCCCGATCAGCACGTGCAAGCCCTTCTGGATGATGTTGTCGAGCCGATGGCCCACATCGGTATTGACGCCGCCAAGCCGCCTCGAGCCTCCAATGAACACCGATGTCACGCGTTGCTCCTTGTGCGGGTCACGGCAAGGAAGTACACGCGCGAGGCGCCCGCGCCGATCAACGAGACCGTTACAGCATTCGCGGTCGCGCCCGAGCGGTACAGATCATCGACCAGCAGAATCCCTTTCCCGATCACGCGGGATCGATCAACCTCGAACGCGCCATCCAGCAACTCCCGCCGCTTTTCCGTGTCGTGCACGTCCTTCAGGCCGGGAGTCTCCCGCACTTTGCGTATGGCGTCCGCAAGAACCGGCTTCCCCAGCCTCGTCCCCATCTGCGTCGCAATCTCCAAAACCGGCTGCGCCGGCCGGATCGTGGACGCCGGCATCGGAACAACCACATCAATGCGAGCCAGCGCATTCGGGCGTTCCCGGACGAACGCGACCATCGCCTCGCCAATCTGGGCCGCAGCCTGCGCCTGCCCACGATACTTCAACTGGAACACCAACTCGCCCAGCGGCGACCGGATCGTCTGAAACTGCGCACGCCCGTTCTCGTCGTAACCCAGAAACTCGCTTGACGTGGTATGGACATCCAAGGTCCACCCAAGCCTCCACGCTCCCTGTATTTCAGCCGGATTCGACATGGCAGGGTCTTCGCTATCCCCGTCGGCGCCCACGAGACCCGCCATTCTAGTTCCATCCTCCCTACTTCTTATTCGC
Source organism: Phycisphaerales bacterium (assembly GCA_905339235.1). Lineage (GTDB taxonomy): Bacteria > Planctomycetota > Phycisphaerae > Phycisphaerales > UBA1924 > RI-211. The sequence goes on along the minus strand of CAJPFG010000018.1, from coordinate 251,946 downwards.
CGCCTTCAAACTCTCCACCAGCCCGGCCACATCCGAATCCGTCAGGTGCTTCTTCACCTGCTTCAGCATCGCCTCGAAGTGCGCGATCTCGTTCGGCTGCGCCGGGAACCCGATGTTCCCCTTCCCCGGCTCATCGCTCGTCGCCAGCACCTTCCCTTCCCCATCCACGAACGCGATCCAGGGAATCCCCCCGCCCTTGGGGTTGAACTTCTTCTCAAGATCCTTCCCGCCCACCATCCGGTCCTCGTCGATCTTGCAGTCCACGAACTCCTTGCCCAGCACCGCCGCGATCTCCGGCCGCGCCATCCAGTTCTCCAAGCGGTGGCACCACCCGCACCACGGCGCCCCAAAGTGCAAGAACACGACCTTCCCTTCCCGCGCCGCCTCGCTCTTCGCCCGCGCCAATACATCCTCCGCCCTCGGCATCGCCGCGGACTCCTGCAAAAAGACCAGCACCTTCGCGCGGTCATGCCCGATCCCGTCCTTCACCGCTCCTTTCTCCACCTCCAGCGAACCCGTCTCCTGGTTCTTCACCACCTTCCCATCCGCCCCCAGCACCGTCAGATACGGCACCCCCGACTTGATATCCGCTCCGTACTGCGCCACAAGGTCCGTGTTCTTGTCAAACCGCCCGATGTCCACGTGCACCACCTCGTACTCGTAGCCCAGCGTCTTCTTGATCTCCGGATCCGTGGTGCAGATCTTGTCCAGCATGATGCACCACCCGCACCAGTTCCCGCCCCACTGGATCAGCACCCGCTTGTTGTCCTTCGCCGCCCGCGCCAACGCCGCGCTCACATCCGCCTTCACATCCGCCTTCTCGTCATACACCGCCTTCACCGGCTCCTGCGCCGGCGCGTTCGAGGGCGCGGGCTGCACGACCTCTGCCGGAACCGAGTTCTGAGCCAACGCCACGGTCCCCGAAACCAACGCAAGCGCGACAGTCATCATGCGGGTCATGCCAGCCTCCTTCGTTTGGGTCCTTCACTGTACCGTCAAACGACCCCTCAAGCCCCCCACCCCGCGCCAAGCGTGCCACGCATCGGTCGGTTCAGGCCGAGTCCCCCCGGCAGGGCCGAGCGCGGCCAGCCTCCACGCTCATCCCGCCCCACGTCGGTCTCGCGGCCACCTACCATCCGCCACACTAACCAAAGGAGCCCGCATGCGCACCCCCACGCGACTGCTGATAGCCGGATTCACCCTCGCCTCGATCTCGCTCGGCGCTTTCGCCCAACCCGCCAAGCCCACCGAGAAGCCCAAGGAACCCGCCCAGCCAGCCCAACCCGCCAAACAGCCCGACGAAAAGCCCCCGGCTCCCGCCGTAGAGGCGCTCGTCTACGTGACCTTCAAGACCTCCGCCGGCGACATCGTGCTCGAACTCAACCAGGAAAAAGCCCCCCTCACCGTCAAGAACTTCCTCTCCTATGTAGACAAGGGCCACTACAACGGCACCGTCTTTCACCGCGTCATCGCCAACTTCATGATCCAGGGCGGCGGCTTCGGCACCGACGGCAAGCAGAAGCCCACCGACCCCGGCGTCAAGAACGAGTGGCAGAACGGCCTCAAAAACGTCCGCGGCAGCATCTCTATGGCCCGCATCGGCGGCCAGCCCGACTCGGGCACCAGCCAGTTCTTCATCAACGTCGAGAACAACGCCAACCTCGATCAGAAGCAGTCCGACGGCGCCGCCTACGCCGTCTTCGGTCGCGTCGTGGACGGCATGGACACCGTCGAGGCCATCCGCCGCGCCAAGGTCGGCCCCGACGCCCGCGGCGAGATGAGCAAGCCCGCCAGCCCCGTCGAGGTCAAGGAGGCCAAGCGCCTCACCCCCGACGAAATCTCCAAACTGCGCGAGAAACTCTCGCCCTCCACCCCCGCCCCCGACAAGAAGTAACTCCCCCGGAGCCGCCCCCATGTCCTTTGTCCGTCTCACCACGAGCATGGGCGACATCGTCCTCGAACTCGATGACGAACGCGCCCCCCTCAGCGTCAAGAACTTCCTCGACTACGCCGCCGCCGGCCACTACGACGGCACCATCTTCCACCGCGTTATCCCCCGCTTCATGATCCAGGGCGGCGGCTTCAACCCCGACCTCTCCCAGAAGCAGACCAACGCCCCCATCAGGAACGAGTGGAAGAACGGCCTTAAGAACACCCGCGGCTCTGTCGCCATGGCCCGCACCGCCGTCGCCGATTCCGCCACCTCACAGTTCTTCATCAACGTCAAGGACAACTCCTTCCTCGACGATCCCCGCGACGGCGCCGCCTACGCCGTTTTCGGCAAGGTCGTCCGCGGCATGGACGTCTGCGACAAGATCGAGTCCGCCCCCACCACCTCCCGCAAGGGCATGGGCGACGTTCCCCAGACCCCCATCCTGATCGTCAAGGCTTCCAGGCTCTCCGCCGAAGAGGCCGCCGCGCTCGCGGGCTGATTTCCACAGATCCGTGCGTCCGCGAGCCTGCGCGATCACTTCAATGAGGGCCTAGGCCCGCCCCCCCGCCTCGGGTATCCTCCTGTTATGACGAGGTCTCGCGGCGATCAGGTCCGACGACCGCGCCGCCTGCGGTGGGCGGCGCTGTGGACCGGCCTCGCGCCCTCCACCGCCCTCGCCGCGGCCCCCGCGCCCACCCCCTCCGCAAACAATCTCGCCCTCCTCGCCGCGCTCGCCCTCGTCCTTGCCGCCGCGCTCTGGGTCTTCATCGCCGCCCGGCGATCCCGTTCGCGAGAAGCCGCCCTCCGCGCCCGCCAGGCCGAGCTCGAGCGCCAGGTCGAGCAGCACACCGCCGCCGGGTGCGCCGCCGCCCTGCAACTCGCCAAACTCGAACTCCTCCACGCCCTCTCCACCGACATGGTCGAAGGCGCCGACGTCTCAGAACTCGCCGCCCGGACCGTCCGCGACCTCCACACCCTCTTCCCCGACCTGCGCGCCCGCGTCTGGATCCGCACCGCCGGCGACGATGCCCGCCTCGTCGCCGCGTCCGGCGAGTCCGGCCCCCCCGACGACCTCCGCTCCTGCGCCTGGGCCGGCGCCTGGGGACGCGCCCTCCGCGCCGGCGAAACCCGCTCCACCGCCGACATCCAGACCGAAACCCGCGAAGGCCGCGGCGCCACCTGGTGGGACCAGCACGCCGTCCGCGCCGCCATCGAGGCCCCACTACTCGTCGGGGGCGAACTCGCCGGCTCCCTCATGCTCGACGCCCCCTCACGCCGCGCCTGGAGCGAGCAGGAACTCCGCACCGCCGAGCAGGTCGCCGCCTACCTCGCCGCGGCCCTGCGCCTGGCCTCCTTCGATCACGAGCGCACCGCCGCCATCCAGAAACTCCGCCTCAGCGAGGACTACTACCGCGCCCTCTTCGAACGAAACCCCGAGCCCATGTGGGTCTACGACACCCACACCCTCCGCTTCCTCGCCGTCAACGACGCCGCCCTCGAGTGCTACGGCTTCACGCGCGACGAGTTCTTCCGCATGACCCTCTTCGACATCCGCCCCCCCGAGCATCGCGAGCGGCTCGAGCGCTGGATCGCCGAAGTCCGCGCCAACCCCGCCCAGCGAACCCTCGCCCGCGAGGTCCTCCATCGCGCCAAGGACGGCCGCTCCATCCTCGTTCGGCTCTCCTCCCAGGAAGTCCCATTCATCCAGCAGAACGCCCGCCTCGCCATCGCCCACGAGATCACCGACCTCAAGCGTGCCGAGGAACAGGCCCTCGCCCGCTACCGCGAGCTCGAAGCCCTCTACAACGCCGCGCCCGTCGGCATGTCCCAGCTCGACCGCGACCTCCGCTACGTCCGCATCAACGAACGCCTCGCCGCCATCAACGGCCGCCCCGCCGCCGACCACCTCGGCCGCCGCTTCTCCGAGATGGTCCCCGCCTCCGCCCGCGAAGCCATCGAATCCCGCATGCGCAGCGTCCTCGAGTCCGGCGAGCCCCTCTCCGACGTCCGCATCGATGTCCCCCGTGAGTCCGGTTCCCTGCACTTCTCCGTCACCTACTACCCCGTCCGCGACGCCTCCGGATCCGTCGAGGGCGTCGGCTCGCTCGTGATCGACGTCACCCAGTCCGTCCGCAACGCCCGCCTTCGCGCCGAGTTCGAGCGGGCCCTCCGTGAGATCGCCTCCCACGAGCCCCTCGAACGCATCTTCGCCTCCATCTGCGGCGCCGTCGAGATGGCCCACCCCGGTCACATCTGCTCCATTTCCCTCCTCGACCGCGACGAGGGGATCCTCCGCCTGGCCTGCCCCGGCTCGCTTGGCCCTGCCGCCCGCAGCGCCTTCGAATCGCTCCGCGTTGACCCCAACATCGGCGTCTGCACCATCGCCGCCCACCAGGGCCGGCGCGTCATCACCGAAGACACCCTCGCCGATCCACACTGTGCCCCCTTCCACGACCTCGCCCGCGCCGAGGGCCTGCGCTCCTGCTGGTCCCAGCCCATCCTCGACGGCCCCGGACGCGTCCTGGGCACCCTCTCCATCTACGGCCGCGCGCCCGGCCTCCCTTCCGACGCCGAATCCCGCCTCGTCGAATCCGCCGCCGGACTCGCCGGCCTCGCCATCGAGCATCACCGCGCCATCCGAACCCTCCGCGAGAACGAAGAACGCTACGAACTCGCCTCCAGCGCCTCCCAGGAAGGCGTCTGGGACCGCGACCTCGCCACCGACACCGTCCATATGACCCCCCGCTGCAGCGAACTGCTCGGCTTCACCCCCGACCCCAGCGACATGCCCTTCGCCGAGTGCGTCGCACGCATGCACCCCGACGACCGCGACCGCGTCGCCCACGCCTCCCGCACCGCCATCAAGTCCGGCGGCCGCTACGACGCCGAGTTCCGCATGCGCGCCCGCGGCGGGGACTACCGCTGGTTCCGCTCCCGCGCCGTCCTCCTTCGCCGCGACGGCATCCCCGAACGCCTCGTCGGCTCCCTCTCCGACATCACCGACCGCAAACGCGCCGAAAACGCCCTCCGCTCCGTCGTCGAGGCTACCTCCGGCGTTACCGGCGAGGCCTTCTTCCGCACCCTCACCGCCAACCTCGCCGCCGCCCTGGGCGTCCGATGGGCCGTCATCGCCACCATCGATGAAAAGGAACCCGGCGACGCCCGTACCCTCTCCGTCAACGAACACGGCCGCGAAGCCGCCCCCATGCACTACCGCCTCGCCGGCACACCCTGCCAGAACGTCATCGATCTCGAAGGCCCCTGCTTCTACCCCCGGGACGTCGCCTCTCTCTTCCCCGCCGATAACGCCCTCCGCGAGATGGGCGCCAAGGCCTACGCCGGCACCGTCATGCGTGACCTGCGCGGCAAACCCCTGGGCCTGGTCTCCATCCTCCACGATCAGCCCATCACCCAACCCGAGGACGAAGTCCTCCCGCTCCTCAGCGTCTTCGCAGCCCGCGCCGGCGCCGAACTCGAACGCACCCGCTCCGAGCAGACCCTCCGCGAACGCGACGAGCAGATGCGCCGCTCCCAACGCATCGAGGCCATCGGCCGCCTCGCCAGCGGCGTCGCCCACGACTTCAACAATCTCCTCACCGCCATCCGCGGCTACGCCAGCCTCGCCACCTCCACCCTCCCCGAAGGCCACGCCGCCCTCAAGAGCCTCGCTCAGGTCGAGGAGGCCGCGCGACAGGCCACCAGCGTCGCCAGTTCCCTCCTCACCTTCGCCCGAAAAACGCCGCCGCGCAAGGCCACCATCCCCCTGGCCTCCACCATCGAATCCGCCGTCCGCCTCTTTCAGCGCATGGTCCCCTCCGAGATCAAGGTCGCCGCCGACATCACCCCCGCCCAGGGCCTCAACGTCGAGGGCGACGACGCCCAGTTGCAGCAGGTCGTCATGAACCTCTGCCTCAACGCCCGCGACGCCATCGGCGACCAGGGACTCATCGAGATCAAAGCCGCCGCCTGGAAAGCCGACGACGGCCCCCCTTGCGCCCGCATCAGCGTCCGCGATACGGGCGCGGGCATGAGCCCCGAGGTGCGGGCCCGGGTCTTCGAGCCATTCTTCACCACCAAGCCCGCAGGCAGCGGCACCGGGCTTGGGTTGTCGGTCGCCCACGGCATTGTGCAGGAGCACGGCGGCTGGATCGAGGTTGAGTCCGCACCCGGAGAGGGTTCGAAGTTCACCATCGTCCTGCCCCTGGCGTCCGATCACGACCCCGCCCTCCAGATCGGCGTATTACCCGAGACCATCCACCGACCCCACGGCGGCCGCGCCATGGTGCTCGAACCAAACCAACTTGTCCGCGCTGTCCTCATGTCCATGCTCGAAGCGCTGGGGTACGAGGTCACGGCGTTCGAATCCGCCGAGGAAGCCATGTCTCGCGCGCCGGAAGGCGACGGCTTCCACATCGTTGTGGGCGAGCGCCTCCCCGGCGCCGACGGTTGGCGCGAGTTTGTCCGGCACATCGGCGTCGGTGACTCGCCCGTATCCCGGATCGCCGTGTGCGGGCGGGATGTCAGCGATGAAGAGGTCGCCGCTCAGGGCCTGGCGGTCCTCCGTAAACCCTTCCAACTCGCCGACCTGCGCAGCGCGATCGCCCAGGCCGCCGAAATGCGTGAGATCCAATCATGACCCAACCCATCCGTGTCCTGCTCGCCGATGACCACGCCCTCGTCCGCCAGGCGCTGGGCCAACTGCTCAGCCAGAGCACCGACATCGTCCCCGTCGCCGATTGCCAGGACGCCGATCAGGCGATCGCCGCCGCCATCCGGCACCAGCCAAACGTCGTCGTGATGGACATCGACATGCCCGGCATCGCCGCGTTCGATGCCGCGCAGGTCATTCGCGCCCGTGTCCCGGGAGCCAAGATCCTGTTTCTGAGCGCCTTCACCCACGACCGCTACATCGACGCCGCCCTGAAGTGCGGCGCCATGGGCTACCTGACCAAGAACGAACCGCCGGACCGGGTGGAGCGGGCGATCCGCACGGTGGCGGCGGGGAAGACCTACTTCTCGCCGGAGGTTCAGGCCCGGCTGGTTGTTGATTCCGACGGAGTCCGGCTGGGTGCTTCGTCGGTCAACAGTCGCATGAACCAGTTGACCGCGCGCGAGGTCGAGGTGCTCCGATACATCGCCAAGGGCATGGCCAAGAAAGAAATCGCGACAGTAATGCACCTATCCGTGAAGACCGTCGAGAATCACTCGGCCAACATCATGAAGGCCCTGGACATTCACGACCGCGTGGAACTCACGCGGTTCGCGATCCGCGAGGGCCTGGTCGAGCCCTGATTCACTCCCACACGGCTGAGGAAGAACCTGCGGGTTTTTCAGGGGTAAACGCACAATTCTGTGTGCCCTGTTTGGGGTAAAACTACCCATGGTCAGGGGGGGCGGCGGCCCCCGATACTTGTCATGGTTGGCCCGACGCCACTTACCCCTCACGGACGGCAACAAAGCGCCATCCTCAGAAACCTCGATCCGCGAAAGAAGACATGATCCAAATGCCGAACGAAAGCCTCTCCGATCTCCGTGACCCAATCGCCGGTGTTGTCGGCGCACAGTCTCCGGGCGCATTAATCGCATCGCAACGTCCGGATCTGGTCGGCCGAATAACTTCCGCGCAGCGCCGCGTCCTCGAACTCCTCCTCGAAGGCCTGTCCGAGCCCCAGATCGCCCAGCGCATCGGCCGGAGCAAGCACACCGTACACGATCACACCAAGGGCATCTACACCACCCTGGGCGTGAACACGCGCGTGGGACTGGTGCTGCTCTTCTCCCGCCCGCCCGTCGCGCAGAGCCCCGTCCAGCCCCGATCGGCGCAAGAGACCGCCTGATCGCGTCTATCCTTCCCCAACGCGGGTGACGGAAAACCCCTGACTCCTCGCGACGGAGCGCGGAGCGGATGGGGTCCCGCGTGGGGAGTCCACCCATGAAATCTCGGATCGGGTCGTTCCTGAAACTGGCCGCGGTCGGCGCGGCCTCGCTCGCCCTCGCGCTACCGGCCCTCGCCCAGCCCGAAGTCCTCACCGAAGACGACGTCATCAACGGCACGATGGACATCGACTTCGCGACGCGCACGAATCTCGACACGACCGGCAAACTCAAGGAAGGCTCGCCCGCACTGGGCGCCAGAGACAAGTACAAGTTCAAGATCAGCGTCGCCAAGACCACCGAGTTCTCCGGCGAGATCTACCGCCAGCCCAACCTCTTCAGCAAACTCATCCAGCGCAAGGACCAGGAGGCCGAACTGGGTTACTCCATCGACCTCGCCGTTCTCAACCCCAAGGACCTCAAGCAGCGCCGCGTGGTCGGCAAGTGGGTCGGAATGGTCCCGGTCGATCCCAACTCCGGCGCCTACGACCTCTCGGGCGGCGCCAAGAAAGAGCGCGCCCTGCGCATCCAGATTGACACCGTCGGCAAGGCCGCGGGCTTCGAGGACAAGTTCAGCGGACGACTGATGGGCAAGGCCGAGAAGAAGGAGGGGCTGGCCTCCGCGACGTACAAGCGCCTGATCGGCGGCCGCCAGGTGCAGGTCGTCGTCAAGCAGTCCGACCCGATGCGATTCGAGAACATCATCCTCGCCAAGGGTCCCGCCGAGGTCTACCCCCGCACCACCATCTCCGGCCGGCTCGACTACGACTACGAAACCTCCAACTGGCTCACCGACGGCATCAAGTTCCGCTACAACATCGACGGCAAGGACTTCGAAGACACCGTCACCGGCACCATCAAGTGGGTCGAGGACTCCGACTACTCCGCCAACGGAAAGGGCTACTACGAGTTCAACCTCCGCTTCAACGAGGAACAGAACCGCTCCGCCACCGGCGAGGGCGCGGCCTTCGAGAAGATGTCCGCCGAGGACGCCTTCTTCGCCGTCGATAACTCCATCCCCTGCCTCACCGGCAAGGTCGAGTACATCGACGCCTTCGGCGCGGGCGGCGAAACCGTCATCAACAGCAAGGTCACCTACCACCTCAACGCCAACAAGCTCTCCAAGCAGCAGGTCATGAACTTCTTCAAACTCTGGCTCATCGCCGTCGGCCCCACCAACGACGACTAACCCCATCTCGCTCCCAACCTCAACCGCCCGGCCCCATCGCCGGGCGGTTTTTCATTCCTCCCCGAAGGGGGAGGTGCCCGAGTCCGCGAGGGCGGAGGGGGCGAGTGCGGAGGAGATCGGCGCTGCCACAGAACACCCGCGACCCACAAGAGCCCCAAGTGCGCACGACCCACGCCCGCGGCTCCGACCCGCCGCGTGCCACAGGGCATCCGCGACCCGTGCTCGCCTGAAGGCTTCTCCCAAAATCAACCCACTCCCCGCAACCCCTGCCACACCCTCCGGTACACCCTCACGCCGGAAGTTTCCGGCGCTGATTCCCGGTTGATGGACATCCAGACATCCCGGAAAGGAGGCGCACCATGCGTCGCAGTGGTTTCACGCTCATCGATCTGCTTGTCGTCCTCATCGTCGTCGCCTTTGTTGCTGGCGTGATCTTCATTCCCATGACGGCCCGCCGCGGCTGCTGCGGCAGCCGCCCGATCAAGGACTCCACCCAGATCCGCGGCATTCACCAGGGCATGGTCCTCTGGGCCCAGAACAACAACGACGTCTTCCCCCTCCCCTCCCTCGCCGACCCCGACAACTCCACCATCGCCCTTCCGCAAGACACCCCCGCCGCGGCCAAGAACACCACCGCCAACATCGTCTCCCTCATGATCTACCAGGGTTTCTTCTCCCCCGAAATTTGCGTCAGCCCCGCCGAGGCCAACTCCAACATCAAAGTCTTCGACAAGTACCAGTACTCCGTTCCCTCCGCCTCGCCCGACCCCGCAAAAGCCCTCTGGGACCCCGCCTTCCCCACCGATTTCTCAAACCCCGCCCGACCGGGCTCCTTCAGTTACGCCCACATGCTCCCTGCCGAGTCCCGCCTTCGCGACCAATGGCACATCACCTTTCAGGCTTCCGAAGCCGCCATCGGAAACCGCGGCCCCGAAGTTTCCTTCGTCGCCAAAGGCCGCGGCCAGAGCGTCACCCAAACCGTCAAGAACAAGAACTCAAACACGTTCCTCATCCACGGCGGGCGCACCACCTGGGAAGGCAACGTCGCGTACAACGACAACCACGTCAACTTTGAAACCCGAATGGACCCGGAGACGCTGCTCTACCGGGCCGCGTCGGGCAAGCAGTGGTTCGACACCCTGTTCTACGACGAGCCCGACGACGCCACAAATAACCCCGCCGCTAATCCGCCCACGACCGCCCACAACGCGTTCCTGGGCAACTTCATCGACGCCGGGAGCAAGTCCACGGACTTCGTGTCGATCTGGGATTGAGGTGTCATCAGCCTCCCGGTGGCCGGGAGCCGCGTACTACCTTTGGGGCCCGATGGTGGAAAGGTCGATCGGGACAAACCCGATGCGCGCGAGCGGGGAGTCTTCGCGGATGGTCGCGGGCGTGCGGCCGGTGGGGTTCCAGTCGCGGCCGGTGACGGCGAGTTCGGGATTGGCAATGACGGACTTGGCGTCGCGGCCGGTTGCCTGCCACGCGGCCCAGTCCTGACCGCCGGGGAATGGGATTGGGGCGCCGTCGAGACGGCAATATATATTGCAATCAAGGATCAGGTTGTCGGACCAGTCGCCGGCGAACCACCTGTCGTTGTCCGACAGCACGATGTTGCGCTCGAACGTGAACGAGTTGTGGTCCTCGCGACGCGTGCGCCAGATCTGAGCGTCGCGCCCAAACGCGAAGATGTTGTTGGACACCACGTTGTCGCGGCCGTAGTGCTGATGGAATCCGCCGTGGGTCGTGCGGACCACGACGTTGTTGCACGCCAGGATTCCCGACGAGCCCTCGTCGAAGTAGATGCCCCACGCGATCGAACGCCCGGCGATGTCGTGGAAGTAGTTGTTCCGGATGATCGTGCCGGGCTGTTTGCCCAGGGTGTAGATTCCCGCCATGTCGCCCAGCGGCGGCTCGGCGTTGCGGGGGTGCGCCCCCAGTTCGCAGATCTCGTTGAACTCGACGATGTTCCACGAGGCGTTCGCCGGGCCATAGCCCCAGGTCCAGCCGATGGAGATCCCCGTGTAGTCGAATCGGCTGATCCGGTTGTGGACGATCTTGTTGCTCGAGGACTGTCCGATCCACACCGCGACGGCCTGGTGGTGGGTGTGGCCGCCGTCGGTGATCACGCACGAGTCGATCGTGTTGTCGCCGGTGGCCCACCTGGCGTTCTCCGGGATGGCGATCTCGCCGATGCGAACGCCGCCCGCGCCAAGGTCGGCGAAGGTGCACTGTTCCACGCGGTTGCGCCGGCTTCCATCCCGGATTTCCAGCCCGTACCCGGCGAGATGGCTGAACGTGCAACGGGTGAACGTGCAGTCGGCCGCCCCTGTGAGCAGCACCGCGCCCGGCACTCCCGACGCGGCCTGGGGAAAGCCCACGACTTCGGCCGACGGCCAGGTCGCCGCAAAGTCTGGCGGGAACCACCACCGGGCGTGAGAAAACGTCAGCCCCTCGAACCGGATTCCCTCCGCCGGCGCCCCCGGGTCACCATCCAGGTGAAGGAGCGTGGTCAGCCGCGGAACGATCGCCGGAGAATCGGTGATCACCTCTCCGGGCAGCGGGAGGTAGTACAGCGTGTCCGAGGAGGGATCGAGCCACCACTCGCCCGGCTCATCCAGCAGCACGCGGCCGTTTTCGAGCACGTACAGGTCCTCGGGCTGAAGCAGGAACATGTTGTTTCGGGTGAAGGTCACGACGCGAGGCTCGAGGTCCACCGACGCGACCGTCAGGTGGGTGTCAACCCACCGCGTGAAGGTCACGACTTCCGTATCCCGCAGGATGTCCTTCCACACCGCGGCGTCGGCGGCTTTGAATACGAACGCGTTGGACCCCTGATGCCACGCGGCGTCGGGGGCGGCGCCCGAGGGGCCGTCAATCCGCAAAAACCCGCTGTTGGGGTGCCGCGCCCGCGGACGGCGCTGGTCGTTTACCCACAGTTCGCGGATGGGTGTCGGCCGGGCTCGCGGATCGATTGGCACGTGGGTCAGCCAGACCGACCTGCCGTCGAACCGGGCCTCCTGCCACTCGGGGAGGGACACGCCCCCCGAGAGTACGACCTCGGCGCCCGGCGCGGCACCGATGGTGAGGAGCCGGTCGGTCCGACTCAGCGAGAGCGTGTGGGCCAGGAAGTAAGTTCCGGCGGCGAGTTCGATGCGGACAGGCAGCCCGGGCTCCAAATCCGTTATCCGGCGATGCCTGGTGCGGAGCAACGCCTCTGTGATTGTCGAGAGGGCCTTGGCCGGAGTGGACCCATCGTTGTCGAGGTCATCGCCGGCCGGAGAGACGTAGATCACCTTGGGCAGATCGGCCGGTTGGGCAAGCGCCAGGATTGCCAGGAGCAGCGGTCCCATGACGACAGCCTACCGCGCCCGGGGGAATCGTGCGGACACGGCGGGCTACTTCGTTTCTCCCATCAACCTCGCGACATCCGCCTCGATCGCGTCCGCCCACACCTCGTAGCCTTTGGCGTTGGGGTGGAGGAAGTCGGGCATCAGGTCGTTCTTGAGCACGCCCTTGTCGTCGAGGAACTTCGCGCCGATGTCTTTGTAGAAGATGTTCGTGCTGTCCGCCAACTTGGCGATGAGCGCGTTTACCTGTTCGTTGAGGACTCGCATCGGGTCGTCGGGCTTCTCGCCCCTCGGGAACACGCCCAGCAGCAGGACCTTCGAGTCGGGGCACTTGGCGCGGAGGCGGTCGAGAATGGCGCGAACGCCCGCGGCCGTCTCGCCGGCGGGGTCCTTGCGGTGACCGGTATTGTTTGTGCCGATCATCACAACGATCAGGGCCGGTTTGAGGCCGTCGAAGTTGCCGTGATCCAGCCGCCAGAGGACGTGCTCGGTGCGATCGCCGCTGACGCCGAAGTTCGCGGCCTTGCGCGCCTCGTAGCGGCGTGCCCAGATCTCCTTGCCCCCGCCCTCCCATCCCTGCGTGATGGAGTCGCCCAGGAACACGAGCCGGACCTCGCCCCTTTTCGAAATCTCGTTGAACCGGTCGTGCCGGCCCTGGGTGCCTTCGTGGAACTCGGGCGTGACGGCCTTTGGCGCCGCCGGGGCCACGGGCGACGCGGGCGGGGGGGTCGTCGGTTGCGAAGCGGGTTGCGCCGCGATCAGCCCGGCGCCCGCGAAGAGCGCAAAGGCCCGAACGATAAAAGTGTCGATTGTCATGCGGATGCTCCCAAGTTAAAAGAAGCCGGTCAGGGCGGCGGCTCGACGATGCCGACCTTGGCAATTCCCAGCGCCGCGCACCATTCGTGCACGCGGACGACGTCGTCGTACGGGGCGTCGGGCGCGGGCTCGACGAGAACGACGAGGTTCGCGGCTCCGCGCGAGGCCGATTCATCGCGCAGGCGCGTTTCGACGTGAAAGGTCGTGGTGGTCTGGGGCTGCTGGTCGTCGAGCGTTACGCGCGCCACTCCGCCCTTGAGCAGGGCGATGTGGAGGCGCGCGGGGGGGTTAAGATCGGCCGCGGCGGGGGCGACCACGGGCAGCGCCGACCGCAAGAACCACTCCGGGCCGAGGATGGCGGTGGAAGCCATGAAGAAGATGAGGATGACCATGACGACATCGACCATGGGCGTCATGTTGGGGCCGTGGTGGGCCTCGTAGAGCGCACGGGCGGACCTGGGGCGGAAGGGCTTCACGGCACGCCTTCCGCGCGCTGCGCCACGAGTTTGACGCTGAGCAACCCGGCCTCGCGGCAGGCGGCAATGACCGGCGCGACGTGCGAGTACGACAGCGCGCGGTCCGCCCGGATGTGCACGCTGGCGGTAGCGGGATCGGTGACTCTCGCCCGCAGGAGCGAGGGAAGATCCACGGCGGCGATCTCGGTGTCCTCCACCACGATGCGGGCGCCCGACGGCCCCTGCGCGACGGTGATGACAAGAGTGGGCGCGGCCTCTTCCGCGGCGCCCGCCCCTGCCTCGGGCAGGTTCACGGGAAGCAGCCGCTGGTAAGCGAGGTTGCCCACGATCAGGTAGAAGATGATCAGCACCATGACCACGTCGATCAGCGGGGTCACGTTGATCTTCGCCGCGGGCTGGTGGGGATGGGCGGTTCGAAGGCGCATGGCGGCTTACCGCGAGGCTTCGACGACCACGGATTTCGGGCCCGATTCGTCGGTCTGGCGGCGGTCCTCCCGGGAGGGAAGCCGCTCGACAATGTCGCCAGCGACGACGATGGCACGCGTGCACAGTTTGTCCACCACGCCGCGGTAGAGCCCGAAAAACAGCAGGCATGGTATCGCCAGGCAAAGGCCGAGCAGCGTGTGGAAGAGTGCCTTGGAGATGCCCAGCGACAGTTCCGCGGCCTGCGCCTGGCCGCCGGTGGCGCCCAGGCTCGTGAAGGCGAGGATCATGCCCCACACGGTGCCCGCCAGCCCGACTAGCGGCCCGAGGTTGCCGATCACGTTGAGGATGTCGATCTTGCGGAACCAGCGGGCGGATTCTTCGGAAGCGGCGAGTTCCGCGGCGTCGCGAATCGCGGTGCGGTCGCTGCCGGCCAGCCCCACCGCCGATCGCAGGACGCGGGAGACGAACGAGTCATCCTCTCGAACGGTGGCGCCGAGATCTTCCCATCGGCCGGCGCGTGCGAGGTCGCGCAGGCGGCCGACCACGCCCTCGGGCACGATGTTCCGGGCGCGCACGTCGAGGATGCACAGAAACACGGCCGTGATCCCCACGAGCGAACCCGCGAGAAGAAGGACCGAGAAGATGTCAAAGGACTGCTTGAAGAGCGACCACAGGCCCATGGTCTCGCTCTGGGCGAGGAGTGTGTTCATGCCGCGCGATGGTAGGAGCGAACCGCCGTCGTTTACGACGCGCCCCACCCGGTCAGCGCATCCAGGCCCCGCGTGCTCCATTCGTGGGGCAGCACGAGCCGCACGCGCCGAGAATACTCCCCGGTGGGCTCGATCTCAACCAACGCGAGCGCCTCGTCCGCCATCGCCCCCGCGATTTTTGAGGGCCATTCGAGCATGGCCGCGGCGCGACCCGCGATCGTCCCGGTTTCCGAGTCGAACAGGCGATCCCAACCCAGCGAGTCCAGGTCCTCCCGCGAAGTGAGCCGGTACGCATCGATGTGCACCAACTGGCCGGCGGCGAGGGAGGAGTTGGGGGACGCCGCGGGAATCGGGTACTGGTTCACGAAGACGAAAGTCGGACTGGAGACCAGGCGGGCATCGACGCCCAGCGAGCGGGCGACGGCCCGCACCAGCGTCGTCTTGCCCGCGCCCAGGGGTCCGTCGAGGGCGACGATGTCGCCGGGGCGGAGGATCGCGGCCAGCGCGGCGCCCAGCGCGAGCGTGGCGTTCTCGTCGGGGAGTTCTCGGATCATCGCGGGCATCACATGGAGTTTACGTGTGCTCCCACCCGCTCCGGGAGACGTCTTCTCGCCCGCCGTCCATGCGGAGAAGCGCGGCCCCGGGCGGACCGGGCACGACTTCGCCGATGCAGGTGATGGGGCAATCGGTGCCGGGGACGCGGCGGGGCACCTCAGCCGCAGGGTGGGCCGTGAAGAGCAGTTCGTAGTCCTCGCCGTCGCGGACGGCCCTGCGGGCGGGGACGCCGGGCGTTGTCGGGAGGCGGGCCTCCTCGATCTCGACGCAGGCGTGAGAGGCGGTCGCGAGCCGCGCGGCGTCAACGCCGAGTCCGTCGGAGACATCGAGCATCGCATGAAGGCGGGGGCCCAGCGTGTCGGCGAGGTGGCGGGCCTCGCGCAGTCGGGGTTCGAAAGTGAGATGCTTGCCGAGCCCGTCGGCACGCAGGGAGCCGCCGATGCTTCCGGTGGTGTAGAGAAGGTCGCCGGACCTGGCGCCGGAGCGCAGCACAGGGCCGCGCGCGGGATGCGGGAGCCCGACCACGGAGATGGCAAGGGTCAGGGGGCCGGCATGCTCGGCGGAGAAGGAGGCGAGGTCTCCGCCGACCACGGGGCAGGACCAGTGGGCGCCCCAGCGGTGCAGGCCGTCGGCGAGTTCTCTGGCCGCGTCGTCAGGGAAGCCGGAAGGAAGGCAGGCGGCGGCGAGGGCGCTGAGGGGAGAACCGGCCATGGCGGCGATATCCGAGATCGCGCGGGCGACGGCCTTTCGCGCGATCAGGTCGAGGTACGCGGCGCGCGAGAGCCCGCCGGGGAAGCCGTCGGCCGAGTGCCACGACGAGCCGGGGGCGCGGAAGTGCCGGCCCTCGACGACCTGGTCCACCTTGAGGAGGATCTGATCGCCCGCGGGCGTGCGGACGACCCCGCAGTCGTCGCCGGGCGGAATGATGACGTGCGGGAAGGTCCCCGGCTGATCGGCGCTGGAGGCACGGATGTGAGCGAGGAGTTCCCACTCGCGCATGGCGCACGATAGGGGTCACGCGGGCGCGTTGGGTTATCTGGAGAGCGCGGCGACGAATTGGCGCATCGCGGGCGGGAGCACCATCGCCGAGGGGACGGCAATGCCCACCAACAGGAACGTGGCCTGTCGGCGCGTGAGCATGATCGCTCTATTCCGGCCCCAGGGGCGGCCGGCCCTTGAGTCCCAGCGAATCCACGACATCCACGTCCGTTGCGCGCTTCCCCGCGCCTCCGGGGCGCAGGGCGAACCCACCGGAATAGTCCCACATCGCCCAGCCGACACCGGCCTCTTCGAGCGCCGTTCGGACATCGCGGATCCAGGCAAGGCGCGATTCGCGCGGGGCGTGCGCGGCGTAGACGCCAAACTCGCCGCAGTAGAGCGAGGCGCGGTTTTCCTTTCCCCATGCCACGGCCTTCTGGACGTGCTCGCGGACGCGGCCCGAATCCCAGGCGGTCTTGGCGTAGTCGCGCACGGACCAGATGCCGTCCTTGCTGGTCATGGATTTGACGACGGACTCGGCGTTGTCGGCGGAAGCGGGGTACACGAGGCCGCGGACTTCTTTCCAGCCGGGCCACCCCCACGACGCGCCCTGATGGGTGAAGATGTGGGGCTCGTAGACGTGGAACGAGTAGACGACGTTTTCATCGTCGAGGGCCTTGAGGGCGAGGAGGCCGTCGATGCTCCCCCACTTGTCGCCGGTGGCGATGATGGTGTGCGAAGGCGCGGCCTTGCGGATGATTCGCACGAGCCGGGCCTGCGAGGCGGACCAGACGCCCGGATCGGAGTCGTCGTGGGGCTCGTTGAGGATCTCGAGAAAGACGCGCCGGGGGTCGGCATCGGCGATGGCCGGGGCAAACGCGGCCCAGAACGACTCGAGCAGCGGGAAACTCCCCGAGGCATCGCGGGTCGTCCAGGGCGGTTCGTTCTGGTGGGGATCGATGATGACCGCCAGACCGACCTCGAGGCAGAGGGAGAGTGCGGACCGCAGTTCCTTCATTCCGTCAAGTCGGAGTTGCCTGGTGGCATCGTCGAAGACCATCGACTGCTCGATGGGCAGGCGGACGTGAGTCAGGCCGAGCGCCTGCAGCGCGAGCGCATCTTCGCGGGTGAAGTAGGCGGTGCGGGAGGGCAGGTCGCGCCGGGCGGGAAGCCAGAGCCAATGCGAGAGGTTGACGCCCTTGGCCAGAGCGGCGAGTCGCTCGGGGGGAACCCCGGCGGGCTGGGTCGCCGGCGGCTGCGCGAGCGCCGCAACAGCGGCCGCCAGGAATCCCAGCAGGGCGAAGAGAAATCGCGGCATGCGGGAGGGTATGAGCACGCGGACCGCGGCAGGGCGCGATCCACACCTCGAAAAATCGAACACCGCCCCCGCGCCGACGGGCGGCGGGGACGATGCGTGGGGTGTGAGTCGGGGAGGAAGTACCGCCCCTGCAAGAACACATGCGAGGGGTGCGGAATGGCGCTGTCACGAATCGACTTGTGGCGGGCGTCAGGCCGCAAGGGCGCGGGGGACGGCGTACTTCTCGACGAGGGCATCGAAGCCGGAGAGGTCCAGGCCGCGGACCATCAAGGCGAGTCTGGGATCGAGTTGGGTGCCGGCGGAGCGTTCGATCTCGGCGATGACGCGGTCGCGGGGCATGGCGTCGCGGTAGGAACGGTTGCTGCTCATGGCGTCGAACGTGTCGGCGACGGAGATGATCCGGGCGATGTGGGGAATGTCGTCGCCCGCGAGGCGGCGCGGGTATCCCTTTCCGTCGTAGCGTTCGTGGTGGTGGAGGACACCGGGGAGGATGTCGGCCAGGCCGGGGATGTCCTTCAGGATGCGGAAGCCGATTTCCGGGTGCTGCTTGATGAAGGCGAACTCCTCATCGGTGAGTTTGCCGGGCTTGCAGAGCACGGCCTCGGGCACGCCGATTTTTCCGACGTCGTGCACGAGGCCGGCGATGTGGACCCTCTCGGCCTGTTCGACGTTGAAGCCCGAGGCGACCGCGAGTTGGCGCGAGAGCCAGGCGACCCGCTCGCTGTGGCCGTAGGTGTAGCGATCCTTGGCGTCGATGGAGGCGGTGAGGGCGCCGACGGTGCCCATGAACATCGCGTGCTGCTCTTCATAAAGCGCGACGTTGTCGGCGAAGGCGCTCAGAAAACCGCCGGTGGCTTCGAGGAGTTGGGTGTCGTAACTGCTGACGAACGGGTCGTCGCCGTGCTTGCCGCCGGCGAGTAGGATGCCGCAGGACCGGCCCTTGCAGCACAGATCCTGCGCGGTGACTTGGGGCTGGGCGGGTGTGCCCAGGCCGGGGGCGTCGCTGGTGACAACGGGGAACGCGGCGGCCTTGTGCAGCAGGGCGAGCGCCGGATCGTGCATGGCGAGGTTTTCGCCGGGCCCGACCCCGCGGACGACCGACAAGCCCCGCAGACGCACGGTGGTCCGGGGATCGTCGTCGAAGAAGACGGCGACCCAGTCGAAGTTCATGGTGGAGTGGAGGCGCTCGCATACCAGGCCGACGAAGGAGGGCCCATCGAAGGGCCCGTGCATGGAGCGACCGAGGGAGTAGAGCAGGTCGATGGTGTCGTACGACTCGGAGAGTTGGCGGGTGAAGGAACTGAGTCCCTCGTCGCGCTCGTGGACGAGCAGGGCGTCGCGGGTGGTGGCGAGGAGCACGTCGCGCAGGAGGGCGCGGGACTGGTCGTCGAACTTGGCGAATGGGCGGAGGTCGGCGCGGGCGACGCGCGGGTCCACGGCGCCCTGGCGGCAGAGTTCCGAGAAGTCGCTGCCGTGCCAGAAGTCTTCGGACGGCGCGAGGGCGGCTAGGCGGCCGCGTTCGCCCCGCGCGTTGATGTAGGGGACCACGACGAGTTTGATCCCGGGGATGATCTCGGCGATGCCGGGCTCGGCGGCGCCGGCGGCGGACAGACAGGTCAGCGCCCGGGCGGTTCGCAGGAGGGTGGCGAGGGAGCGTGGGCGCGGAGTCGCGGCGGCGAGGCGGCCCTCGGGCGTCAGGATGCAGGCGGCCACGCCGAGCGATTCGCACCGGTCGAGCAGCAATCCCGCGAGATCGGAGTTCTTATCTTGCATGGCGGTCAGGCGGCGTTTCGAGACGCCCGGCTCTCGGCGAGGGCTTCCTGCACTCGTTCGAGAAGTTGGCGGACACCGAACGGCTTGTTGATGACGTTCCGGATGTTGGTCTGGGACAGTTCGAGGTCGGGAAGGATGTACCCGCGGGCGGTGAGCATGAGGACGGGAGTGGTCGCGGTCTGCGGGAGTCGCCTGAGCCGCTGGCACATCTCCAGCCCGCTGAGCACCGGCATCTGAAAATCCGTGATGACGAGGTCGGGGCAGAATCCGTCCGCGATGGCGTCCAGACCCTCCTGCCCGTTACGCCCCTCACGAACCACAAACCCCGCGGAGACGAGTTTGTGCGCCACGATGTGGCGGATGTGCGCTTCGTCATCGCAGACGAGGATGGCGACGGGGCGGGGCATGGAAGAAAGCATCGAATACCGGGCCGCGAGCCTCTACCTTCCCTTGGCCTCTTGGACCTTCTAGGACCTTCCGAGTCCAAATACGCGGAACAGAACGCGCGGCGCGTACGATCCCGCGTGACTCAAGCCGCTCCCGGATCACAGCCGCTCGCAACTCCCGCCCGCGATTACATAGCGGACGATCCCGCCCCGATTATCGCGCCGGAGGGTGCGCCGATCGTGATTGGGTTCTTTGCGGGGGCGGCGGTCGTCAGCGCGATCGCGTATTTCAGCCTGCATTCGGTCGGCCTGGAACACTTTGCGTACCCGCTGATGGGATTGACGGCGCTGCTGTGCCTGTGGTGCGTCTGGTTTTTCCGCGACCCGGCGCGGCGGATTCCGGCGGCGCCCGGGACCGTCGTGAGCCCGGCGGATGGAGTTGTGTGCCTCATGGACTCGGCGCCGCCGCCCCCGGAGTTGGGGCTGTCGAGCGAACCCATGGCGCGGGTGTGCGTGTTCATGAACGTGATCAACGTGCACGTGAACCGCGCGCCGATCGCGGGCACGGTCGAGCGGGTCGAGCACCGGGCGGGCACGTTCCTCAACGCCTCGCTGGACAAGGCCAGCGAGGACAACGAGCGGCTGTCCATGCTGCTGCGGCTGCCGGACGGTCGGGCGATGGCGGTCGTGCAGATCGCGGGGCTGGTGGCGAGGCGGATCGTGTGCCGCGTCGCCGCCGGGGTTGTGCTGAAGACCGGCGAACGGTACGGCCTGATCCGGTTCGGATCGCGCGTGGACGTGTACTTTCCCAAGGGTGTGGAACCGGTGGTGAAGGTGGGGATGAAAACGGTCGCGGGAGAAACGGTGCTGGCCATGATGCCGGGAGCGTGAGCGGACGGGCTGGGAGTTTGCCTGGAGAACGGTCATGTTTCTGAAACTGGGGCCGAAGAGGAAAGAGTTTCCGCTCGCGGCGCTGATTCCAAACCTCCTGACGACGCTGGCGCTGTGCTGCGGGCTGGCGGCGCTGCACTACGCCATGAAGCCGAACTGGGACAGGGCGCTGGGGGCGGTGGTGCTGGCGGGGATCTTCGACGCGCTGGACGGGCGCGCGGCGCGGCTGCTGCGGGTCACCTCGGGGTTCGGGGCGATTCTGGACTCGCTGTCGGACTTTCTGGCTTTCGGAGTGGCGCCGGCGGTGATCCTGCACCAGTGGCTGGTATCGCAGGGAGTTCTGAAGGGCGCGCTGGGTGTGTTCGCGCTCGCGGCGTTCATCACGTACGCCCTCGGCGCCGCCCTGCGCCTGGCGAGATTCACCGCGGATGCCCCGGCGATGAACCCGGCACGCCACGCGCACGAGGGTGTTTCGCACTATTTCCACGGGATGCCCTCGCCCGCGGCGGCCGGCGTCGCGCTGATCCCGGCGTTTCTGGCGAACTCCGAGTCGTACGCGTGGAACATGCCCCCGGAGTGGGTGATCGCGCTGGCGTTCGTCATCGGCGTGCTGATGGTGACGCGGATTCCCATGTTCTCACTAAAGTCGGTGCGGCTGGGCAGGCGGTCGGTGGCGCCGTTGCTGGTGGGCGTGGGGCTTTTGGCCGCGGCGATGGTGCGGTACCCGTTCCTGACGCTGGCGGGGATCTCCACGCTGTACGCGCTCTCGATCCCGTTGACGGCGATCCAGTCATGGCGCCGCCGGGCGGCCTCGCGCGATGCGGCGCCGGAGCGGCCGGTTTCGACGTAAGGGCGATCAGGCCGCGCGTCGGGCCAACGTGATCCAGCCGGCGCAGACGTTGAGGAGCGCGGCGCGGTCGATGGGTTTCCCGACAAAGTCATTGCAGCCCGAAGCGAGGCACTTGGCGCGCTCCTCGGCCATCGCGTGCGCGGTGAGGGCAATGACGGGTCGGGTGTAGCCCTTGGACCGAAGGTTCCGAACAGCCTCGTAGCCGTCCATGACGGGCATCTGCATGTCCAGGAGGACAAGATCGAACGGGCGGGCCTCGGCCGCGGCGCCCAGGGCCGCGGCGACCGCGAGTTCTCCGTTCTCCACAACCTCGACGACCGCGCCCGCGCGGCGGAGCACGTGAGATATGAGCCGCTGGTTGTCGGGTCCGTCTTCGGCGAGCAGAATCCGGCCGGAGACGGTGGGCAGGGGGAGCGGGACCGGCGAGGGTGCGGGGAGCACCTCGGCCTCGGAGTGCACCAGGGGCACGCCCTCGACTGGGCCGGTGGCGACTTTGATGGTAAAGGTGCTGCCCTTGCCGGGCTCGCTTCGGACCGTGACGTCGCCGCCGAGCATGGTGGCGAGTTTGCGGGAGATCGCCAGGCCCAGACCCGTGCCGCCGAACTTGCGGGTGGTGGAGGCGTCGGCCTGGCTGAAAGCCTCGAAGAGTCGCGATTGCTGCTCGGGAGAAAGCCCGATCCCGGTATCGGTGACATCCAGGCGCAGCGAGGGTTCGTCTGTTCCCGGTTCGAGGGCGAGGACCACGCGGACGCTTCCCTCGCGCGTGAACTTGACAGCGTTGCCCACGAGATTGATGAGAATCTGGCGCAAGCGGGTCGGGTCGCTCCTGATCACGGCCGGCACGCCGGTTTCAAAGACGATATCGAGTCCCACGCCCTTCTCCGTGGCTTTGGGCCGCAGGAGGCTCGCGGTTTCGGCGACAATCTCGGCGGGGCGGCACTCGACGCGCTCGACGGCCATCTTCCCGGCCTCGATCTTGGAAATGTCGAGGATGTCGTTGATGATCGTGAGCAGGTGCTCGGCGTTGCGGCGGATGGTCCGGGCCGCGCCCAGCCGCTCCATGTCCGTCAGGCCCGGGTCGGTGAGTTCTTCGGCGTAACCCAGGATCGCGGTCATGGGCGTGCGGATCTCGTGGCTCATGTTGGCGACGAAGGCGCCCTTGGCAAGGTTCGCGGCCTCGGCTCTTTGCAGGGCTTCTCCCAGCGCGTCGAGCGTCCGGTTGATCTGCGAGGACACCTCCGCCAGTTCGTCCGCTCCTTCGGCGGCGACGCGTCGAGCCCGGTCTTCGGCGACGCGCTTGAGATCGAGGTGAAGACGCTCGAGGCGCGACAGGACCACGGGCCCCAGCAGCCAGCCCGCCAGGAGGATGCACGCCGCGGCGCCGATCGCGAGCACGGACCCGAAGTGCTCGGCGGCTTCGCGGCCGCGGGCTTCGGCCCGGCGGTTCACGGCGACCCGGAGCACGCCGATGGGCTTGCCATCGATGTCGTTGAAGACGCGGTGGCCTGCGATTCCGGTGGCGTCCACGATGTGGACCCAGGTGGGCTCTCCGCCGGCCGCGCGGGCTCGGGCGCCTTCTGCCGGAATGTCGTTCGCGACGTACGGCAGGATGTCGACCTCGCACTGCGTGAGGCGCCGCACGTCGTTCATGCGTCCGCTGTCGAAAAAGCGCCCCCAGACGAATACGCCTCGGGAAGGTCCCTGGTGGTCGCTGGTCAAAATTGGGTGGGCGGCGAAGGCGAGCAGGCCTTCCGGGAGCATGATCCAGCCTCTGCTGCCTTCCTCGGAGAGAGCGCGGGCGAGGATCGCGGGGCGAGAGGCAAGGAACTTCTCCATGGATGCGGGAAACTTCTCGGGGGCTTCGCCGGGCACGCCGCGGCCGTCGGCGAACACGACCGAGCCGTCGGCGCGGAGCAGGGCACGCACGTTCATGCCGAGGTTTTCGAGGGCTTCGATGGTGAGATTCGCGTCGGCGTATTCCTTATTCTGATCTTCTACGTAGGCGTAGGTGTCGTCCCAACTGGCCCAATCCAGGCAGGTCTGGTCGATCGAGTCGTCCATGAACTCCATGAGGGCGAACGCGCGTTCGCACGCGGCGGCCGCGCTCTCGCGGTCCACCGCCTCGAACCGCTTCAGGAGCATCTTGCGGGAGACAAGGAAGAGCGCGGCCATGAGCACCGAGACGGTCAGGCCGATGACCAGCAGCGTCTTGGAACGAATCGTCAAGCGCCCAACCCCCGGCAGGACAACGCTGCGCCATCCGGCCCACCTGAATCGGCGGGGCCGGCGCGGGGAATCACACAACTTCGTGTGTACCGGTGGAAGCCCCGTGCCGGCGGCCTGCTTTTCGGACCAGGATCAGCCGTTGACGAGCCCGATCGCGGTCGCGGCCATCGCGATCAGCGCCTTGATAAGGCTCTCGCCCGCGATCAACCCCGAGGCCACAGGCACGCCGTACTTGTCCGCGTTCTTGCGGTTGACCATCTCCCAGACCCAGATGATGACCGCGCCGGTCAGGAACCCAAGCGAGTTGCTGAAGAAGACGACCCAGGACAGCCCCAGCCCCATGGCGGAGGGCAGGTACTTGCGGTACTTGGGGGCCATGGCCTTCTCCATGAGCGGCAGGGCGATGCCGACAATGGCGCCGATCAGGATGGCGTAGCGCGCCGAGATAGGCAGGAAGTCGATGCCCTTGGTGAGCACGCGCGCCACGGCCTCCCACGTGCGGGTGGCCGGGGCGGCAAACTTCTCCAGGTGCGCTTTGGTCGGAACCATCAGGAACCAGATGGGAACGATGGCGAGGGTTCCGAAGAACACGCCGATGAACTGGGCGAGGAACTGCCGGCGCGGATTGGCGCCGAGGAGATAGCCGCTCTTGAGGTCGGTGAGGAGGTCGGCGGCGCCGATGGCGCTGTTGGCGGCGATGCCGGCGGACGCGAGGTTGGGAACAACCTGCTGGGGATGGAAGACGGCGAACATCAACTGCATCACCTTGCCCATCGCGCCGATGGGCGTGGTGTCGGTTTCGCCGGTCGCCCGGCACGCCACCAGGGCGAGAACGAACGACATCGCGATCGCGATACACCCCGCCCACCACGAGATCCCGAACGCGACGATCTGCACGAACAACATCGCGGCCGCGACCGGGATCAGCCCCATCACCATCCACTTCACCGGAACCTCGATCTCCCTCATCTCCGCCGACGCGCCCGACGACGGTCCGCCCAGCGACGTGAACGCCCGCGCGATCGTCCGCCACTGAATCGCCACCGACGTCAGGCTGGCGAGCACCATCACCGCCGTCCCGCCCCACAGCGACCACGTCGTCAGCCGGATCACCGTCCCCGCCCCGTTCAACTCGATGTTCTTGATCACGCCCTCGGCCACCTGCGCCTTGTCATACGTCACCACACCGTCGGGCCCGGTCACCCATCCCGAACCGGCCGCCGCGATGTCTTGCTCGACCAGCCACGGCCCGACGACGAAGTACAGCAGCGCCGACCCGATGAACATCGACAGGCACACCCGCATCCGCGTGATGATGCCCGCGGCGATCAGCAGCAGGCTGGGTTCGAAGCCGAACGCCGGGAACTGTCTGTCGTGCAGTTGCCGAAGCCCGTGCTCGGGGATCATCTCCGGCAGACGCCACGGCAGGATCCTGTCCAGGAACCCGAGCACTTCTTTCGGCGTGTTGATGATGCCGACAATCGCTCCGAGCGCGATGCCGGCGATGAGGGAGTAGGCCTTGTCGAGCGCCTCGCGGCCCTTTCCGTAGAGGCTGCGCAGCGTTTCCGCGGCCGCGGTGCCGGAAGGGAAGCGGAGTTGTTCGTGATTGATCATCTGGCGCTTGAGAGGGATGGCCAGCAGCGTCCCCATCAGGCCAGTTCCCAGTGTGAAGAGCGCCACCGCCCAGATCGGTGAGATGCTCATCGTTCGGATGTCCGCCGAGGTCTGCCCCTCCGCCGGATCCTGAAGCAGAAGCAGCGCCCCGAACATCGTCGCGATCGTCGAGCCGGTGGAGTACCCCGCCGCCGACGCGGTGCTCTGCATGCAGTTGTTTTCGAGCAGGGACATCTGGCTGATCGACCCCCCGGTGAGCGCTCGAAGCGCTTTCCAGATCACGAACGACATCACGCACGAGGTGATCGCCACGCCAAATCCCCAGCCGATGGCGAGCGTGGTATACAAGTTCGACGCGGCCATCAGCATGCCCAGGATGCCGCCCATCAGCACCGCCCGTAGCGTCAACTGGGGCATCTTGTCGCCCTGGTAGACATACGTGAACCAGTGCTGGTCTTTCTGCTCGGGGGTCGCGTCGTCGGGCAGTGTCGGAATCGCGCCGTTGGGATCCATCTGGGGTGAGTCGCTCGACGTGTCGTCGATCGTTGGGCTTGCCATGAGCGTTGCTACTCCCGCCCCGGTATTTCACGGGGGTGGTTGAACGAAGACACAGCGTACCACCGACCGGGTGGCGCTCGCAAACCGGCGTGAGCGACTGGGGCACACGGCGGGGAAACACGCCCGCGCCCGGGCATGAACCGGGAACTTCACGCCACCACGAATCGCTCCATGGCTCGCAGGGTTTCCGCCGAGACGTGGTGCTCGATGCCCTCGGCATCGGCCTCGGCCGCGGCGGGGGATATGCCCAGGGCTTTCAGGAACTTGAGCACCACCTCGTGGCGGTGCTTGGCGCGCCCGGCCATCGCTCGGCCTTTGGGCGTAAGGGTGACTTCGCGGTAGGGACGCACCACGACCAGACCCTCGCGCGCCAGCCGCGCCAACGTGCGCACCACCGTGACGTGGCTCACGCCCAGGCACGCCGCCAGGCCCGTGACGCGGGCGGAGCCGTCTCGCAGGATGAGGTCGGCGATGGTTTCGGCGTAATCCTCGGCGATCTCCGCGGCGTGGGCCGCGCGGGTGGTGTTGTGGCGGGCGGCTTGCTCCTGCGGGGCGGGCGCGGGCACCGGCTTCCGCGCTCGAGAGGTTGATCGGGGTGGCTTTGGCATGTAGGTCCCGTCAGAAGCGTACCGCGAATCCGGCGCCGGCGAAGAAGTCGTCGGCGTGGTCGTTCAACCCCGCGCCGGCCCGGATATCGAACTGAAGGTCGGGTGAGATCAGGAAGGTAAGTCCCGCGTTGGCGTAGTGCGTGCTGGTCTCGTGGTTTCCGATCGGCACGAACGCGAAGTACTCGACGAACAGGCCCAGGCGATCGGCCAGGGGCACGCCCAGCGAAACCGAGACCGCGGGCTCGAAGTAGCGCCCGCCGTCGTCGGCGACGGGCGCCGCCGCGTTGATGTTCCCCGCGAGCGACAGGCCCCGCGGCAGGTCCTTGGACCAGAGCAGTTTGAACTCCGGCTCGGGCTCTGCGCCGCCGAAGTCCGAATCGTGGACGGGAACCGATGATTGCAGAATGATGCTGAACGCCGGGCGCGGCCCCTTTTCCTCGAGCAGCCGAAGTTTCACGCCGATCGACGCGTCGGTCGCGCCGGAGACGCCGCCGTCCGTGTCGAACGCCAGGCTCGCTGCGCCCAGCCGGAGTTCCAGGCGGTCCCCAACCCCCACACGAAAGAGCAACTCCCCCACGTTGTGCCCCAGCAGGTCCTCGCCGGCGGTACAGGTGTACCCGCCTTCGAGTTGCACTCGCCCGGCGGGGATGGTCGGCGTGGATTCGGTGACGTCCGGCCGGTCGGTCACGAGCGGCTCGGGCCCCTCCGCGGCGGGCGCTTCGGGCGGTTGGGCGTTCTGGAGCGCGGCGATCAGGAGCACGTGGATCATGGAGACATCCCCAGGTAGTCGATGCTACGATCTGTAGCCTGGACTACACTGGAATGTAGCCTATGCTACCGGTCGCGTCCACCCACCACCCGCCTTTCGGAGATTCGAACCATGCCCGGCCTGCGAACGATCCTGCACGCGGCGGTCCTTCTCGGCGCGGCCATCCTCGCCGCGTGCTCCGAACGCTCCCCCGCCCCGGCGGCCCCGGCCACCGCTGGCGCGATCGAGGCGGTGTGCACCACCGGCATGGTCGCCGACGTGGTGCGGAACATCGGCGGCGAGCGCGTCCAGGTGGCGGCGTTGATGGGCGAGGGCGTGGACCCGCACCTGTACAAGGCCAGTCCGGCGGACGTGCGCCTGCTCTCGGACGCGACGATCGTCTTCTACAGCGGCCTGCACCTGGAAGGCAAGATGGGTGAGATTCTCGAGCAACTGGGGCGGTCCAAGCCGGTGGTCGCGATCGGCGAGCACGTGGACCATGCGCGGCTGATGTCTCCCCCCGGGGCCGCGGGGGTGCATGACCCGCACATCTGGTTCGACGTCTCGCTGTGGGCGCAGACCATCCCGGCGGTGCGGGAGGCGCTGGTGAGGATCGATCCCGCGCACAAGGATGCGTACGCGGCGCGGGCGGATCAGTATTCGCAGCGCCTCGAAGCGCTGCACATGCAGGTGCAGTCCGCGATGGTGACGATTCCCCAGGGATCGCGGGTTCTGGTGACGGCGCACGACGCGTTCGGGTATTTCGCGCGGGCGTACGGGCTGGAGGTGCACGCGATCCAGGGCATTTCCACCGAGTCGGAGGCCGCCCTGAAGGACATCAACAACCTCGTGGACCTGCTGGTGTCACGCAAGGTTCCCGCGGTGTTCGTGGAGTCGAGCGTGCCCCGGAAGAACATCGAGGCGCTGGTGGAGGGCTGCGCCGCCCGCGGCCATACGGTCACCATCGGCGGGGAACTCTTCTCCGACGCCATGGGCAAGCCCGGCACCGACGAGGGCACCTATCCGGGAATGGTCATGCACAACGTCAACACCATCGTGAAAGCGCTCGGAGGCTCCTGATCATGCCCCACGCCCAACCCGAAGCGCCCGCCATCGAGGTCCACGACCTCACCGTCGCCTATCACCGCAAGCCCGTGCTGTGGGACGTGGACACCGCCATCCCCCGCGGCCGGCTGGTCGCGGTGGTTGGCCCCAACGGCGCGGGCAAGTCCACGCTGCTGAAGGCCGTGCTGGGGCTCGTGCCGCTCGCGAGTGGGTGGGTACAGGTGTTCGGGCGCGATCTCCGGGACGCCCGATCGCTGGTGGCGTATGTGCCGCAGCGGGAAAGCGTGGACTGGGATTTTCCGGTGAGCGCGCTGGATGTCGTGACCATGGGGCGGTACGGGCGGCTGGGGTGGATCCGGCGGCCGGCCCGGTCGGATACAGAGGCCGCGCTGGCGTCGCTGGATCAGGTGGGCATGAAGGCGTTCGCCCACCGGCAGATCAGCCAACTCTCGGGCGGCCAGCAGCAGCGCGTATTCATCGCGCGAGCGCTGGTTCAGGATGCGGCCCTGTACCTGATGGACGAGCCGTTCGCGGGGGTGGACGCGGCGACGGAGCGGGCGATCGTGGAACTGCTCCGCGCCATGCGGGCGCAGGGCCGGACGGTGGTGGCGGTGCATCACGATCTGCAGTCGGTGCCGGACTACTTCGATTACGTGGTGATGCTGAACATGCGGCTGGTGGCCGCGGGGCCGGTGGCGTCGGTCTTCACGCGTGAGAACCTGCAGAAGACCTACGGCGGACGGCTGACGTTGCTGGACGAGGCCGCGGAGGCCGTGCGGAAGGCCTGACGCCATGTCCGACTTCCTCCGACTCATCACGCTGCAAGACCCCAACACGCGAGTCGTCCTTTTGGGCGTGGCGCTGCTGGGCGCGGTGTGCGGGGTGGTCGGCGCGTTCGCGGTGCTGCGGCGGCGGGCGCTGGTCGGCGACGCGGTGGCGCACGCGTCGCTGCCCGGCGTGTGCGCGGCGTACTTCGTAGTCGGGGACCGGAACTTCGCGGCGTTTCTGCTGGGCGCACTCGTCTTCGGGTTGCTCGCGGTGCTGTGCATCACGCTGATCCGGAATCACACGCGCATCAAGGAGGACGCGGCGATCGGCACGGTGCTTTCGGTCTTCTTCGGGCTGGGCATCGGGATGTCGCGGATGATCCAGAACGATCCCGCGGGCTCGCGGGCCGGGCTTGACGGATTCCTGTTCGGCAAGGCCGCGGGCATGGTGCGGCAGGACGTGCTGCTGATCGCGGGGGTGGCCACGGCGGCGCTGCTGCTCGTCGTCATCCTCTATAAAGAACTGAAACTGCTGTGCTTCGACCGCGAGTTCGCGGGCTCGCTGGGGCGGCGGGTGGTGCTGCTCGATCTGGCGCTGATGACGCTGATCTGCCTCTGCACGGTGATCGGGCTCCCGGCGGTGGGCGCGGTGCTGGTGGTCGCGCTCCTGATCGTCCCCGCGGCGGCGGCGCGGTTCTGGTCGGAGCGGCTGGTGTTGATCCTGCTGGTGGCGGGCGCATTCGGCGCGCTGTCCGGGACGGTGGGCGCCTCCGTGAGCGCGCTGTACGCCCACGTCTCGGCCGGGCCGGCGGTGGCCTTGGCGGCCGCGGTCGTGTTCGTCGTGTCCTTGCTGCTGGCCCCGCGCCGCGGGGTGGTGGCCGACATCGTGCGGCGGTGGGCCCTGCGGCGGAAGATCCTCATCGAAAATTTCCTGCGGGCCATGTACGAACTAGACGAACTGGCGAGCGGGGGCGCGGCCAACCCGGCCCTGGCCCTGAAACGCACCTGGACGGCGGCTCAACTGGAACGGGCCATCTCCCTCGCCGAGCGCCGGCGGCTGGTGCGCCGAGAGGGCGGGAGGGTCACGCTCACCGAGAGCGGCACCCGCCGCGCCTCCGACGTCGTCCGCGCCCACCGGCTGTGGGAGTTGTACCTGATCGATCAGGCGTCGATCGCGCCCGACCACGTAGACCGCGACGCCGACCAGATCGAGCATGTGCTCCCGCCGGAGGTACTGGCGCGGCTCGATGAACGGCTGCGCAGTGAAGGGCGCATGCCCGGCGCGGCAGTGCCGGCCTCGCCGCATTCGTGGGAGCGCGCGGAGGCGGGGAGGGCGCTGGGATGACCGCGGCAATCTCCAATCTGAGCCTGCACGCCTCCGACTGGTGGACGATCGGCACGGCCGCGGTGTGCGGGGTGGCGTGCGGGGTGCCGGGGGTGTACCTGGTGCTGCGGCGGATGTCGATGCTGGGGGATGCGATCTCCCACGCGATTCTGCCCGGCCTGGCCGCGGCGTTCTTGTTTTTCGGCACGCGCGACGTGCTGGCGATGCTGGCGGGTGCGATGGCGACGGGCATGCTCACCGCCTGGCTCTCGGCGGGAGTGGCACGCCTGGGCAAGGTGCCCGAGGACGCGGCGATGGGCGTGGTGTTCACGTCGCTGTTCGCGCTGGGGGTGCTGCTGATCACGCTGGGGTCTCGCAACGTGGACCTGGACCCCGGGTGCGTGCTGTACGGGCTGATCGACGCGGTGGCGCTGGACACGCGCGACGTGCTGGGCGTCGCGGTCCCGCGTTCGTTCCTGATCCTGAGCGTTTTCGCGGTGCTCAACGTCTCGCTGGTGGGCGTGTTCTACAAGGAACTCAAGATCGTGTCGTTCGATTCCGCGCTGGCGAGCGCGCTTGGGTTCCGCTCGGGCGTGGTGCACTACACGCTGCTCGCGATGATCGCGGCGACCTGCGTCGCTTCGTTCGAGGCGGTGGGGTCGATCCTGGTGGTGGCGATGCTCATCGTGCCCGGCGCCACGGCGTACCTGCTGACCGACCGGCTGTCGCGGATGCTGGTCATCGCGGCAGTCGTCGCGTGCGTCGCGGCCTTCGCGGGGCACCTGCTGGCCCTCGCCACGGGCGCGGCGGTGGCGGGCGCTGTGAGCGTGGCCCTCGGCGGACTGTTCGCGGGCGCGGCCCTCTTCTCGCCCCGGTACGGGGTGGTGGCCAGGGCCCTCCGGCGGGCGGCGCTGGCGCTGCGCATCCGGCGCGAAGATGCTCTCGCCAACCTGTACCGTGCGCACGAAGGCCGGGCCGCGGAGACACGCCGGGCGCCGGGCCTGCTCGACCACGTCGCGGCGTGGGCGCTGCGGCGGCAGGGGCTGGTGGTCGCGAAAGACGGCGTGAGTGCGCTGACCGACGCGGGGCTCGCCCGCGCCCGCACGCTCATTCGCTCGCACCGGCTCTGGGAAACGTACCTTGCGGAGCGCGTAGGACTGCCCGCCGACCACCTGCACGACCCCGCGCACCGCGTCGAGCACTTCATCACCGACGAACTCCGCGGCGAACTCGCCGGGGATGTCGGCACGGATGTCGATCCACAGGGACGTGAGATCCCACCGGATCGCCGCGCCGAGGGCGAACCCTGATCACCCGCCCACGGGCTGGAGTTTCTTCTCCTCGGGCTTTTCGGGCTCCTCTTCCTTGGCCGGCTCGAGGACGACCTCGGGGAGCGGGAGTTTCTTCGGTGCGGTGACGCCGTCGCGCTCGGCCAGGCGGCGGGCAACGCTCGCGCCCGAGTGCAGGGCGCCCTCCATGTAGCCCATGAACGCGAACGAACAGTGCTCGCCCGCGAAGTGCAGGTTGCCGAACCCCTTGGCGAGCGTCGGGCCGATGCGGGTGACCTCGCCGGGGGCGAAGGCCGAGTAGGCCCCGCCGGTCCACTGCTCATCGGGCCAGCCCATGAAGCGAACCTTTTCGAGATTCTCCTTGTAGCCCGGGAACCAGTTCTCGAGCACCGCGCCGACGGCCTTGTCGCGGTCTTCAGCGGACATGGCGCGGAACTTGTCGGAGCCCGGGCCGCTGCAGAAGGCGGTGAGGCCGATGGGGCCATCGCCCTCCTGCGCGTCCGTGCTTTCCCACGTCCACGAGATGTCGCCGTCGCTGAGCGTGTATTGGGAGCGGCCGCCTTCCTTCCAGAAGTTCTTTTTGACCTGGGTGAGGTACTTCGTGTTGCCGCCCATCTGGGGGCGCAGCGACGCGGCGAGGTCGGGGTTGACGCGGATGCGCTTCCAGGCGCTGGGGGGCACCGCCAGCACGACGTCATCGCATTCGATGGTGCGGCCGTCCGCGCAGGTGACGACGCAGGGCGACTTGCCGATGTTGATCTCTTTGACGGGCAGGCCGAGGATGACGCGGGTTTCGCCGATTCCCCCGGCGAGCCTGGCCGCGAGTTGCTGATTGCCGCCCTTGCAGCGGTAGACCTCGGAGTCGGTCCAGAAAGTCTGGCAGCCGCCGCCCTTGACCTGGCAGAGCATGGCCAGGAGGGAAAGTTTGGATGTGGGAACGCCGTTGTCGCCGCCGAGGTTGGCTTCGAGGGCGCCCTTGACGCTCGCATCGAACTCGCCGGCGTCGATCCACGACCGGAGGGCGCGCCGGTCGAGGGTTTCGGCGTCGGGCGATTTCCAGGGCTGCTCGGCGTCGATGGTGTTGGCCAGGGCGTTCATGGAGGTGAAGGCCGCGTCAAGACCCTCCCAGAGTTTCGTTCCGTCGTCGCCGCGGATGACCTTGCCGCCGACCACGATGGGGGCGTCCAGGTCGTCGTCTTCGGAGACGTCGAGCCACTTGAGGTCGAAGTGTTCGGGCGCGGCGTAGGCGACCCAGTGCGGGTGGTTGGAGCCGATAAGTTCGGCGCCGCCCTCCACCACGCGCCCGGGGATGAAATCGCCGTTGAAGGAGAGCACGCGCCCACCGACGCGGCCGCGGGCTTCCACGACCGTCACGTCGTACCCGGCGCTCTTCAGTTCGTGGGCGCAGCAGAGGCCGGCGAAACCGGCCCCGACCACCACGACGCGCTTGTTGACGCGGCCGATTCGGGCGAGCGCGGCCGGCCCGCTGAGCAGCAGCCCGGCGGACGCCGCGAGCGTGGCCTTGAGCATGGCGCGGCGCTGCTCCCGGAGTTCATCAGGGGTAAGTTTGCTCAGCGGCCCGAAGCGACGGTTCAGAACGCGGAAGAGTCGAGACATGGGTGGCCCCTCACAAGCCGCGCGGCGGGCGCGCGGCGAGTTCGTATGGTACCACATAGCGTCGCCCCGCTCATCTTCCCCCGAGAACGGCCTGCGGGTTGGACCGCGACGGTGACCGCACGGTTTGCGTCGATGTGGTAGTCTTTCCGGCCTCGCCACGGGAGGCGGGAAGGGAACACCACATGATGGCGCTCGTGGTAGCGATGCTGGCAGTGGCGAATGATGTAAACTCACGCCTGCACGACCTCGCCCGCGCGGAGTCGGCGTATGTCGAGGAGTTTCGCGTAGGGACCAGTGCGGGCGGGAGAGAAATCCGCGGGGCAAGGCTGGGCGCAAAAACGGGCGAATCAGGGCCGGACGATCGGGCGTCCCTGGTGATCGTCGCGGGGCTCAACGGCATGCACCGCGTGGGAACAGAGGCGGCGATCGCCCTCGCCGAGGGGTTGGCCCGCGATCACAAGACCCTGCTGGACGGCGCAACGGTCTACATCGTGCCGTGCGCGAATCCGGACACCTTCGCGTGGCACGCGGGAGCGGACCATCCGAAGGTCGAATGGCCGCGCACCATCCGGCCGATGGACGCGGACCACGACGGGCGGGTCAACGAGGATCCCGCCGAGGATCTGAACGGCGATGGGATCATCACGATGATGCGGATCCGCAACCCCGCCCCCACCACCGGGCTGCACGCGGAGTTCATGATCGACCCGGAAGACGCGCGGCTGCTCAAGAAGCCGGATGCCGCCAAGGGCGAACGCACCGAGTTCGCTCTCCTGTTCGAGGGGTCCGACAACGATCACGACGGCGCGTTCAACGAAGACGGCGTCGGCGGCGCGGGCGGAGGGGTTGATCTCGACCTGAACTTCCCCGCGCGATGGCCCGAGTTCGCCGACGGAGCGGGTCGATTCGCCCTCTCGGAGCCCGAGACGCGGGCGCTGGTGGAGTGGATGCTGGGCCTGAAGAACGTCGCGGCCGTGCTGGTCTTCGGCCCGGGAGACACGCTGCTCAACGTTCCAGTCCCGGGAAAGTTCGACCCGAGCGGTCAGGTACCCACGGGGATCGAGGAGGGCGACAAGGCGGCGTATGAGGAGATCGGGAAGTTGTTCAAAGAAGCAACCGGCATGACCGGGGCCCCGGCGCTGGACAACGCGGGAACATTCCAGGGGTGGGCCTACGCGCACTACGGCGTGCTCAGTTTTCAGACGCCGGTGTGGGTGCGGCCCGACCAGGTGAAGACGGAGGACTTCACGCCGAAAGGCGAAGAGCAGAATGCCGGCGAAATGCCCAAAGCGCCGGCGGGAGAGTTCACCCCGGATCAGATCCGTGATCGCATGCGGCAGTTCCGCAGCGCCACGCCCGAAGAGCAGGCGAAGATGTTGACGGAATACCAGAATCTCCCGCCCGAGCAGCGCGAGAAGGTCCAGGCCGTCATGCGCGAAATGTTTGGCGAGCCGCCGCCCGCCGCGCAAGCACCGGCCCCCGCGGCCAACCCGGAGCAGCCCGCCAGCGCGCAGCCTCCGGCCACGCCCCAACCCGGTGGCCCGCCGGGCAGGCGGGGCGGCCGCAGGGGAGGCGAGGGCGGCGGGAGTGGCGGCGGAGACTCGGCGGCGGCCAAGCGCCCGGAACCGGCGGGGGATGACGCCAAGTGGATGAAGTACAACGACGCGCGGGTACGCGAAGGCGATGCCACCGGATTCGTCGAATGGGCGGCGTTCGATCATCCCCAGTTGGGAAAAGTGGAAATCGGCGGGTGGATGCCGGGATTCAAGATGAACCCGCCCACCACGGAGATCGCGCGGCTGGCGGGCGAGCAAGCGAAGTTCGTCGAGGCTCTGGCCGCGAAGTTCCCCAAGGTCACGAACCAGGGTCCTTGGGTGCAGCGCCTGGGGCCCGCCCTATGGCGGATCACGGCGCGGGTGACGAATGAGGGTTGGATGGCGACCATGCCCGCGATCGGCGTGAAGGCGCGGCGGGCCATGCCGACGCTGGTGTCGCTGGAAGTGCCGCTGGAGCGGATTGTCGCCGGGGACCGCTTCGGGCGTGCGTGGGCCATGGCCGGGTCGGGAGGGATGAACGAAACCTCGTGGACGATCACGGGAACGCCGGGAGAGGTCGTGAAGATCAATATCAGCCCGACGATCGGCCCGAAGCACACCATCGAGGCAACGCTCGCGGAGGTGTCGCGATGAAACTCAGCCGAACATTCGCAGCGATGACCGCGCTTGCCTGCTCGCTCACCGCTCCGGCGCAGGAGCACATCCCGGCGAAGGTCGAGATCCCGTTCAATCGCTACTACCGATACGCGGAGATGGAGGAGTGGCTGCGGAAGATCGCCGCGGCGTATCCCGAGATCGTGGAGTTGCGGAACATCGGCAAGAGCCTGGAAGGGCGCGATCTGTGGGTGGCGGTGGTGAACAACCCCAGGACCGGCCCGGACACGAGCAAGCCGGCGATGTGGATCGACGGGAACGTGCATGGCAACGAGATCCAGGCGGGAGAGGCGACGCTCTACTCGCTGTGGTACCTCACCAAGGCTCAGGGCCACAACGCCGACCTGACGAAGTTGCTCGACAACTACTCGTTCTACTTCCTGGTGAGCCAGAACCCCGACGGTCGCGAGCACTGGTTCATGGATGTGCAGAACTCCAGTTCGTCGCGATCGAACCGGCGGCCGGTGGACAACGACCGCGACGGCGCGCTCGACGAAGATCGCCCGGACGATCTCGACGGCGACGGCAGCATCACGCAGATGTGGAAGCAGGACCCCAACGGCCGGTGGCTCCGCGACCGCGACGACCCCCGCATCTTCACCCGCGTCGCCGACGATAAGAAGGGCGAGTGGACCAACCTCGGCAGCGAAGGCATCGACAACGACGGCGACGGGCAGATCAACGAGGACGGGCCCGGCGGCGACGACATGAACCGCAACTGGCCCAGCGACTGGCTGCCTGATTACGTGCAGGGCGGGGCGGGCCTGTTTCCGTTCAGCAATCCCGAGCCCCGGGCGATCGGCGCGTTCATCCTCGCCCATCCCAACATCGCCGCCGTCCAGAGTTACCACAACGCCGGCGGCATGATCCTCCGCGGCCCCGGCGCCTCCTACCGCGAGGGCATCATCCCCGGCGAGGACCTTCGTGTCTACGACGAGATCGGGCGCAACGGCGAGGTGCTGCTCCCCTACTACCGGTACATGATCATCTACCGCGACCTGTACACGGTGCACGGGGGTTTCGTGAACTGGACCGCCGAGGGCCTGGGGGTCTTCTCGTTCACCAACGAGTTGTGGAGCGACGCCAAGTACTTCCAGCGAGACGGCTCGTCGGACGATACGCGAAGGTGGCTCTTCCGCGATCGGCTGCAGTTCGGCCAGACCTTCACGCCCTACAAGGAGTTCGATCACCCGCAGTACGGCAAGATCCTCATCGGCGGCCTGAACAAATGGTCCAGCCGCGTCACGCCGACCTTCATGCTCGAAGAGGAGTGCCACCGCAACTTCGGGTTCACCATGTACCACGCCGACCAGATGCCCATCGTGTCGTGGGGCCGCACCGAAGTCACCAAAGACGCCGCGCCGAACACATGGATCGTCACCCTCGAAGTCCGCAACGAAAAACTCATGCCCACCCGCAGCGGCCTGCAACGCCAGAAGGGGATCGGGGTCAACGACATCCTGACCGTCACGCCGCCCAACGGCGGCTCCGTCGACGCCGCGGGCTTCCTCTCATCCTGGCAGGACACCCGCATGGACGAAATCCGCCACGAGCCGGCACGCGTTCAGTTGCCCGGCGGCATCCCCGGCCGCGGCGGAGTGATCCTGCGGTTCTACGTGTCGGGGCGAGAGGGTGAGAAGGTGGTGTTGAAGTACACGTCGGAGAAGGCGAAGGAACTGACGGGGGGTGTAGTGCTGCGGTAGAAGAGAGCCACAGAGGCAGGCACGTCCGAAAATCAAGTTTCCAGCCTCGCGATCTCGTGTGGCAAAATGCCGTACGGCATCGTATACTTGGCGAAGGGCAACTGCATGAGCGCGCTTCCCAACCGATCCGGCAATCGACTCGACTTCCGTGTTTCTACGGAGCACAAGCGTCTCATCGAACGTGCGGCCGTGGCCGAGGGCCAGACCGTCTCGAGTTTCGCCATCGCATCCCTCCTGCAGGCCGCGGAAGCCGCGCTCCAACGGGCCTCTGTCCGCACGCTCTCGGCCCGCGACTCGCGTGCATTCCTGAAGATGCTCGACAGCGACGCGGAGCCCAACGCGGCCCTCAGGGCGGCAGCGAAGCACTACAAGGCTCGCCGTGGGCGCTGACGCACCGGATTGGTGGTATGAGGAACTCGATTCCCGGCACGATCGGGCCGCGTTCTCGTGCGGGCATCCGTCCCCGGACGAGTTCCTGCGGCAGTACGCGAGCCAGAACCAGAAGACCGGCGTGAGCCGTACGTTCGTCGCGGTGAAGCCCGGCGAACGCGTCGTGCAGGGCTACTACTCGCTCGCGGCCGGGTCGGTAAGCCTCACGAATCTCACCGAGGCTCAACGCAAACGACTTCCAAGATACCCCGTCCCGGTCGCCCACCTGGGGCGACTGGCCGTTGACCGCGAGGCACAGGGTCGAGGGCTTGGCCGGTCGCTTCTGACGGATGCGCTGGCTCGCATCCTTCGGGCCGACCGATCGATCGGAATCCACGCGGTTGAAGTGGTTGCAATCGACAGCGCGGCAAAGCAGTTCTACGAGAGGTACGGCTTCACGGAACTTCAAGACGATCCTCACCACCTGTACATGCCCCTGACGTTGGTTCGCAAACTCGGACTCTGAACTTGGATCAGACATGCGCACTCGCGAGATTGCTGCGTGAAGAAGCCAGCCTCGCCGCACGGCGATGGAAACGAAGGCGGAAGGACGGATCGATATGAAGCGAGCCCAGGACTACGACACGTCGTCAGTATTCGAGCAGATCAAGCAGAGCATCGCACATGCTCGCGGCGTGCGGACCCTTCGTACCACCACGCTCCCGGCTCACGCCCCCAGCATCTCCAAGTCTCGCGTCGTCTCCATCCGCAAGAAGGCGGGCATGTCGCAAGCCGTGTTCGCACGCTTCCTGAACGTGCCAACCAAGACTCTCCAGAGTTGCGAGCACGGCGCTCGAAGGCCCAAGGCCGGCGAAGCACGTCTGCTCCAGGTGTTCGAGGCGGCCCCCGACGAACTCGCCTCCCTCATCGGCCGCGCAGAGCCCCGCGCGAGATCCCGACGGACCTCCCGCGGCCGCGCAGCCGGCCGGGGAGCCTGAGTGCGCGCCGGCGTTCGAACTCCAACCAACGCGTGAAGAAGCACCATTCGCCGGCCCGGCCTGTTCGCCTTATGGCTTTGGCCATTTGACCACTTGGCGGTTTGGCCCTTTGCCCTCACCCCTTCACCGCAAACACATGCAGCCGGTGGCCCTTCGCCACGAGCCCCAGCCGCTTGCACACCTTCTCCCGCAGTTCGATCAACTCCGGAATCTCCACCGGGATCGCCTCGCCCCCGTCCAGCGGGATCACCAGGTCCTGCGGTGTGTGGCCGTACACCACCTGGTAGTGCGACTGCTCCTCGTCGAACAGCACCCGCTGGATGATCCCCGCCTCCTGCAGCAGTTTGATCGTCCGATACACCGTCGCCTTGCTCACCCGAAAGCCCGTGCCCTTCACCTCATCGATCACGCGCTCCGCCTCGAAGACGCCCTCAAACCTCAGGATCGTGTCCAGCACCTGAGCCCGCTCGGGCGTGTATTTCAGCCCTTCGCTCTTGAGTTTCTTGCGAAACACCGCGCAGAGGGGCTCGATGATGGCAGGCAGTTCGGGCACGGCTGGCATGAGCGCATCGTACGGACGCCCCGGACGCGCCCTCTTGCGATACCCTAGACCCATCCCGCGATGTCCCCGACCGCACCCACCACCCCTTCGAGCCATCCCAACCACCGGGCTCGACGGCTCACGCTATTGGCCGCGGCGGCGGTGTTTGCCTTTGCGCTCGGCATCTTTTCGCAACTGGGGAACGCGGCCCCGGGCCTGCTGACCGCGGCCGTGCTCGTGGAGCGGCTGATCTTCGCGGGCGGGGCGGCGGGCGCGTACATCCTCGCGGCGGTCGGGCTGGGGAGAGTCGTGCGGCCGTGGCTTGCCGGAATGTCGGGCGCGTTGGCGCTTCAATCCGCGACCGGCCTGGCGCTGATGCTGTGGACCTCGCACCTGCTGGCATGGCTGGGGCTGCTGGGTGGCCCGAGCGGACCGTACGTGGCGCTCGCGGTGGTGCTGGCCGGGCTGGGGATCGCGGGGCACCAGTTCCTGGGGTGGATGCGCGCCGGCGGATTCGAGCCGAGGCTGGCGCCGCTGGGAATTCTTGGCGCGGCCGGCGTCGCGGTGCTTGCGGTCGCGGCGTGCAATCCGCCGGGGTGGCTGTGGGACAGCGAGTTCGGCGGGTACGACGCGCTGAGTTATCACCTGGCTCTGCCGCAGGAGTGGCTGGCCGACGGGCGGTTGGCGCCGCTCAAGCACAACGTGTACTCGTTCCTGCCAAGTTACGTGGAGGCGGCGTTCCTGCACCTGGGCGTGATGAACTTCGCACCCGGGCCGTCGGACCGGGCATGGGGGCTGGTGGCCGGAGAGGGCCACGCGGCGTTTGCCTGCCAGTTCCTCAACCTGCTGATGACGGTGATGACGGCGTGGTGGTGCGGGCGGGCCGCGGCCGGGGCGGCGGAGCGCTGCCGTCTGGGCGCAGACGCCGCGGCTCGCGCGGGTGTGGTAGCGGGCACGCTGATTCTGGTGACGCCCTGGGCGGTCGTGACCGGATCGCTGGCGTACAACGACATGGGCGTCGTGGGAATGCTGGCGGCGGCGATTATCGTCGTGTTCGAGCCTTCGTTGGCGCCGTGGCGCCGGGGCGTGCTGCTTGGCGTTCTGGTGGGCGCGGCGTGTTCGATCAAGCCGACGGCCCTGCTGTTCGCGGCGTGCCCGGTGGGGCTGGGTCTTCTGCTGACCCTGCCGCGGCGCGAGTGGGCGAGGGTGGCGGCGTGCGGGGCGCTCGCGGGGATGGTGATGGTGCTTCCCTGGCTGATCCGCAACTGGCTCGCCTCCGGCAATCCGGTGTTTCCCTTCGCCGCGGCGCTGTTTCCCAACGACGTCGGCGGCACGGGGCACTGGACGCCCGAGCAGGTATCGCGATTCGGCGCTGCGCACCGGTTCGAAGGCTCCATGTCGCGACGCCTGTCGCTCGCGATTCTGCCCGACGAACTGCGCGAGGGCGTGACCGAGACCTCCCGCTGGCGGGGTATGAGCCATCCGCAGTGGGGGCTGTTCTTTCCGATGCTCGCCGCCGCGGCACTCGCCTGCCTTCCCAACGCCCGGACCAGGCGGATAGCGGGATTGCTGGCGGGAATGGTCGTGCTGCAGGTGGGGTTGTGGCTCTTCGGCACTCATGTCCAGTCGAGATTCCTGCTGCCGGTGCTTGCGACAGGCTCGGTTCTCGGGGGGCTCGCGGCGGCGAGCATCCGAATCCGGTCGGTCGCGCCGGCGCTGGCGTGGGTGGTCTGCCTGGTGCAGTTGGCGCTGGCGATCGACGCCTTTTCGGGCCAGCGGGCGCGCCGGCCCGGCCAGACCGGTCAGCCCAATGCCCTGCTGGTTGGCGGCGTCTTCGCCCGCACGGGCGAGTTCCGCCGCGAGGAGTTCGCCGCGGCCAACCCGCGAGACCGAGCGGCGTTGCTGGGAGAGTCTTCGCCCGAGTGGTACGTCAACTGGGCCTATCCCAAGTCGCGGGTGTACCTCCTGGGCGGCGCCACGCCCCTGTACCTGACGCCGCGCGTGTTGTACAACTCGACGTGGGACTCCTGGCCGCTGGGCGAGGCCGCCGCGGCCCATCCCGGCGACGGCGCGGCTTGGTCGGCGCAACTGCGGGCGCAGGGCGTTGACCTCGTGCTGATCGACCTGGGAGAGATCAAGCGGCTTGCAAGATCCGGGTGGATCGACCCGCTCGTGAATCTCGACGAGGTGACGGCGTGGATGGGCCGGCACACGACGCTGATCCGAGAATGGCGGGAGCCAGGAATCTACCTGGTCTCGATCAAACCGCCGGACCCGGGAGCCCGGCCATGAGCAATCCATCCGGCGGGCTTGTTCCGATGCTCCGGCAGGCGGCGGGCCATTTCTACACCACCGCGACATCGCGAGGGCGAGGGCGGCTGTTCGTGCAGGTGATCGGCGCCCTGGTCGGGCTCGGACTGCTGGCCTGGGTGATCGTGAAAGTGGTGAACAACCGCGAGACGCTGGATCGCCTGCTGCACGCCCCGCCCCACCTTTTGCTCGCCCTGTTCGGGCTCTCGATCTGCAGCCTTCTGCTGAACGGCCTGGCGTTCTGGATCACGTTGCGGCCCGTGAAGCGGATCCGAATCGTGGACATGCTGGCGACCAACGCGGTGGCGTCGGCGCTCTCCATCCCCCCCCTGAAACTCAGCGTCGTCTGGCGGCTCCTGATTCACAGCCGGCGCGACCAGATCCCCGTCCTGACGATCGGCGCCTATCTCGCCGCGAACGCGGTCGTGGTGTTGGCCGTGGTCCTGCCGATGGGGGCCGCGGGCCTGTGGCGGCGGCAGGTTGATCTCGCATACGCGTTGACCTCGCTTGCCGGCGTGCTCGCGGCGCTCGGAGTGGTCTACACCGGCGCCCGCGCGTTCGCCGGCGAGCACGGCCTCGCACGCATCCAGCGCATCGCCGGCGTGCTGCGGCTTCGCCCGCTGAATCGCCTCCTCGCGTCTCGCGCGTTCGCACGACTGCATCACGCCCTGGCCATTCTGAGCCACGCGCCGACGTTGTTCGGCGCGGCCACGGTGCGGGCCATGGACATGCTCGCCCAGTCCTCGCGATTCGTGATCGCGGCCACGGCCGTAGGCGTCACGATCTCCTTCGAGAAGGCCGTCCTTGTCGGATCGGTCTTCTATATCATCGGAGTCGCCAGCCCCGCCGGCGCCCTGGGCAGCCGCGAGGGCGGTTCCACACTCTTCGCCGACGCCCTCAACATCGCCGGAACTTCACGGGAAACCTACGCGGTGATCGTCCTGGCGGTGAGCGTCACCGAGATGTTCGTGTGGACGGCAGGGGCCGGGCTCTCCCTCCTGTACCTCCGGCCCGGAAGGTACTTCAGGGCCGCCCAGGCCCAGCCCGCGGCGCCTCCCAACACGTGAACAGGTTTCGTGCGGTTGCACTAGGATTTCAAGATGCGGCTCGCGCTCGCCCCCGTCAACCCGACCATCGGCAATCTCGAAGGCAACGCGGCGCTCGCCGGCGCGGCCATCGCGCGGGCCCGCGACGCCGGCGCCGACCTCGTCGTCCTCCCGGAACTCTGCATCTGCGGCTATCCCCCCAAAGACCTCATCTTGCAGGAGGGGTTCGTGGCGGCGTGCGCCGCCGCGGCGAAGCGGTTGGGCGAATCCGCCACCGCGGGGATCACCACGGTCATCGGGGTGCCGCTGCCGGCGGACGCATCGCGACCGGGACGCGGCACGGCCAATAGCCTGGTCGTGTACCGCGACAACCGGTACGTGGATTATCACGACAAGCGGCTGCTGCCGACGTACGACGTCTTCGACGAGGACCGGTACTTCGAGCCCGGCGGCCGCGCGGTGGTCGTCGAGGTGCCGTCGCGGGTCGGCGGGCCTGTCCAAGTCGGGCTTTCGATCTGCGAGGACTTGTGGAAGGGCGAGGATGCGGGCTTCGCGACACGCTACCTCAGCGCCAGCGATCCGGTGGCGGAGGTGGTGTCGAAGGGTGCGCAACTGCTGGTCGGCCCATCGGCCAGCCCGTTTGTGGTGGGCAAGGGGGCCCGCCACCGCGCCATTCTCGCGGCACACGCAAAACGCCACTCGATGCCCGTGGCGTCAGTCAATCAACTCGGCGGGAATGACGAACTGGTCTTCGACGGGCACAGCCTGGTGTACGGGCCCGATGGGTCGCTCGCCGCGGCCGGCCCGATCTTCGACGGATCCATGCTTGTGGTTGACATCGCGGCCGGCGGGATCGGCGGCCCGGGCGCGGGAACGCGCTCACCCACGCACGTGGCGCACGATTCGACGGACGATCAGCAGTTGTTCGCGGCGCTGGTGCTGGGGATTCGCGACTACCTTCGCAAGACCGGGCATGCGAAGGCGATCATCGGGCTGTCGGGGGGCATCGACTCGGCGCTGACCTGCGTGCTGACGGCGGCGGCGATCGGACCCGGCAACGTGCTGGGGCTGGCGATGCCCAGCCGCTACTCCAGCGAGCATTCCGTGCAGGACGCCTTTGAACTCGCGAAGAACCTGGGCGTAGAGTGCACGACTATTCCCATCGAGCCTGCGATGCACGGATTCCGCTCTCTGCTTGATCCCGCGTTCACGCGACACGGGTGGAACACTCTGGGCCAGACGCTCCCGGACCTGACGGAAGAGAATCTCCAGTCCCGCCTCCGCGGCACAACGCTCATGACCGTCTCGAACCGCACCGGCGCTCTCGTCGTGACCACGGGCAACAAAAGCGAGTTGGGCGTGGGGTACTGCACGCTATACGGCGACATGAACGGCGGGCTCGCGGCCCTGTCGGACGTCTCCAAGCAGTGGGTGTACCGGCTGTCGCGATGGATCAACGCGAATCCGCGGGCCTGCGGATTCGCATCGCCGCCGATCCCGGAGCGGTCCATCACCAAGCCGCCCAGCGCCGAACTTCGGCCCAACCAGACCGACCAGGACTCGCTCCCGCCGTACGACGTGCTGGACCAGATACTCGAGCGGTATATCGAGATGCATCAATCGCCGGAGCGGATCGTGCGCGAGACGCGGATCGACCCGGCGGTGGTGGCGCGGGTCGTCCGCCTGGTCGATGTGGCCGAGTTCAAACGCAACCAGATGGCCATCGGGCTGAAGGTGACCAGCGTCGCGTTCGGAAGCGGCCGGCGATACCCCATTGCGCAAGGCTATCGGCCCGATCGGTCAATCGGGCGGTGAGGCGCGGCCGAGTCACGCCGCGGCGGATTTTCCGTGAAAGACCCTTCCGCGGCAGTCGGCAGCGCCGCAGCCCGGGCACGTGTCGTCGCGTGCCGGCACCACACTGCCGCAATGCACGCAGGCATACGGGCGGGAGCGCGGGAGGAAAATGGTGACCACGAGGGTGGCGGCCGCGGCCAGCATGCCGGTCAACCCAGCCTTGACGTAGAGATCATCAGAGATGTGGGCGACCAGCAGAGTAAGCACGGCCCCGACGAGCCCCGCGCCCAGCCCCATCATCCATTGCGAGAACGGACGTCGAACGCGGGAATCCAGGAGCCGCCTCGGGCTGATGCGGTTGACCGCAAAGAGAGTCAATGCGGCGAGAAACAGCGGCAGGGCGAAGGAGTATGGGGCGCGCTGCCAAGGGCTCATTTCGGGTTCGCCAATCCAGCCGCCCTCTACGAACAGCCCGGTCACGAAGCGCAGAACAAAGGCCAATGAAAAGGCCGCGAAGAACTTCGCCATCGGACCGCCCATTCTGCCCCCGAACGAACGAAAGGCCACATGTCACGAGAAACGTGCAAGCAGTGAGTTCGATCCCACACGATCAAA
Source organism: Phycisphaerales bacterium (assembly GCA_905339235.1). Classification (GTDB taxonomy): domain Bacteria; phylum Planctomycetota; class Phycisphaerae; order Phycisphaerales; family UBA1924; genus RI-211. The sequence goes on along the minus strand of CAJPFG010000018.1, from coordinate 207,019 downwards.
GATGCCTCAGGGTCCCTACATTACCACCCAATCGCTCGGAATTTCTCCAAAAACGACGCCGGGACCGGCGAGCCGATAACGCGCCAACACTTACCCCGGCAACGGTATCGGACGCGGATGCCCGCATTCAGGGCAACGGTCCAACTTATCGACCTGATACCCGCAAAATATGCAACACCCGGGGCGAGCCTTGGGGATCAGGATCACCGAAATAGCCGCGCTGGCGGCGCCGTTGACCGAAAGCACCGCGATGTCCGGAATCGCGGGCGCGGCCGCGAGCATGACGGCTGTTGCCCCGGCGCTGGAAACTCCCGCGACCAGCCCGTGCATCGGCAGCCGGAAGCCGGAGTTGACCAGAGGGTGCAAGGCCCGCGGCCGGCGCAGGCGGGCCGTAACTCCCGCGCCGACCCACGCGCTCACCACGGGCAGCCCCACCAGTTTGGCGCTCAAGGCCTGCCAGTACTCACTGCTCACCCACGCGGGACGGGCGACGGCCGCCCACGCGAGCAGCACGATCCAGACGACGGCGAAGGCTCCCATGAATCGAAGCATGCGTGGCTCCTCACAACGCGCCCGCCGGGTTTCACGGCGCGCTGGGTGAGTCAGTCCGGGGGCTTGGAGGCACGGGCACCGGGTTCACGCATATTTCGCCCATAAGCATCGGCCCCGATGTGACCGGCGGCGTCGGCCGGACCCAGCGGCACAACGTCGCGAAGGGCTCCATGCTCTCGAGGTCCGCGTCGGTTGCGCGGGCGCGCGACAGGAACGTCGCGGTAAGCACCGTGACCACCGCGGCGGCGCCTCGCAGGATGAACGAAGCGGCGCGCTGGCGGAATCGCGCCAGGCCGACGGGACAGTCGGCGGTCAGGAACGTCCCGTCGGCCCGCCGGAAGATCCGGCCGCAGAGGCGGCCCTCCCGGGCGCGGATCAGGTTCTCCGCCTCTTCGACGGACATGGCGGCGAGGTTGTAGACGTTGAGATCGCACTGGGCGCAGTGGCGAACTCGGTCGGTCCCCTTCATTCCTTCCCAGGACGCGGTACAGGGCTTGGAGACGCCGACGCAGTCGAGAATGGACAGTTGCAAGGTTCGCGGCATGGAACGGCTCCGGTACGCTTCCCGGTGATACACGCGAACCGGCGATTCGTTCGAAGAGCGCGGGGCCGTTGTTACGGGCGCGTGACGCGAGGAGCGTGCCCCGCGCGCGAAAACGCCCGATCGTTCGTGAGACGAGCGGGCGGGCCGGGGCTGGGGGTTTTGGTTTGCGGACTCAGTTCCGCACGATGTCGAACTCGGAATACACGGCGTCGTGATCGGACAGGTGGCGCGAGGTCATGGATCGCGTGCCGCCGTTCTCCGGCGCCCAGCCGGTTCCGGAGATGTTCCCGGGTGCAAGGGGCCGGCGCCACTCGTAGACGCGCGGGACCATCCGAACGGTGCCATCGGAACTGTTGCCGTACAGCACGTAGTCCAGGCGGGTGCCCCCACCGCCGCCGCCGCCGCCGTTGAAGAACTCGTGGAGATCGTTGTCGTTGCAGGAGGTGCAATGCGTGCTCGACCCCAGGCAGGCGACGTTGAGCGCCACGTCAGCGGTGGCCGCGGTGCCGCCCATCGTGTCGCTCATGGTCCCGGTGTACTCGCCGCTCCCTCCGTCCACGTTGAAGTCGCCGACGGCGATGACGATGTGCGAGGGGTTGGCCTGCCGGTAGACGTTCATGTCGAAGGCAAGTTGCGCCAGTTGGAGGGCCCGGTCGCTGACGTTGCTCGAGCCATTGCCCGCCTGCGTGTGGGTGTTCCAGAACCCGATCGAGAAGCCGTCCTTGACGATCGTCTGCCGAAGGTAGCCCTTGCTGGCGTTGGCATCGTTGCCGCTGGCGTCGTTGTACGAGACCTGGGTCCCGCCGAGCATCGGGTGCAGGCTGAAGACCGCGAGCCCGGAGTTCATGACGTTCCCCGAGTCCACGCGTCCGCCGTACCCGCCGGCCGGATACTGGCAGTTGTCGCGGATGTCCGGCCAGTAGTCGGCGTCCCAGATCTCGGAGAGCCCGACCAGGTCAACGCCCTGCAGACGCAGACCGTTCAGGTATCCGGCGATGGCGCCCGCGCGGGCGCCGTCTTCCCAGAAGGGGACGAATGGAATGACGTTGCCGAACAGGTGTGTGTTGAACGAGAAGACCTTGAGGGTCGTCCGGTCGATGCCCGGCTCCCCGACACGCGAGGGCGATCCCACGGTGGCGGTGAACGTCACCGGCTGGGTGACGAGGAGAGTTTCGTTGAAGTAACCCCCGGACATGTGCAGCGTTCCGCTCGCGGGGACGGCGCAGAGCGAGGCCCTGACATTGCTGAAAGGAGCGCCGGCCGCGCCGCTGGGGTTGAACCACGTGGCGGGCCGGACATAGACGGTCTGCGCGGAAGCGAGGCTCGGTATCGCCAGCGCGACGGCGGCGAGGATTGCGATGGTGGGCTTCATGTGCGTTCTCCGGTAAGGCGTGCGTGTGTTGAACTCCACCTCAGGCTTTCACTGCAACCCAACCAGGACGAGCACCATGCCGCGCCCGGATTCCTGGGTGGACATCGCCTTGCCGAGAATGGCGCCGTTGCCCGCGGCGGGGTCCGCCCGCATGGCGTGCCCGGGCGTCGCCGACGTCGTGAGCAGGTCACCGGGGCGGACCGGGCCGTTGGCGTCGGCATCGACATAGCACCAGACTCGCCCGACGTTGGCGACCGGGAGTTTTCCGTCCGCCACGCTGCCCTCCTGCGTAAGCGTGAGGCCGGTGTTCACGCCGTTGGCTCCGGAGATGATGCCGGCGACGGCGTGGTCGTAGGACTTGTCCGCGACGCGAAGTGCGCCGGCTTTGGCCGCATCGATCACCACGACCATGCCGGGAATCGGCGCCGCATCGCCGGCGGGCGCGATGTCGTAGGGCTCGGCGATGTCGGACCCGCCGCGAACCTCGAGAATCGGCACCGAGACGACCTGAGACCCGCCGCCGAACTTCTCGAAGCGGAAGGGGCCGTTCACCGCGATGCCGGCCTGCCATTGCTGGGCGAGGGCGGGGTTGGAGAACGTGATGGCCGCGCTGCCGATGTTGGGCGTGCCGACGGTGTTGTTGCCGTGCAAGGTGATGGTGCGAGAGAACGCGCCCGGGTTGAGCGGAGCCTGGAAGCCGAAGGCACTGTGGCCCGTGCTGTCGAAGATGAACATGCGGGACACGTTCGTCCGGTCGATGAAGAGTTCGTTGGCGGAGGTCTTGCCGATGCGCCAGATCGAGGACCCCTGGCCGCGGAAGTCCAGTTCCGAAGTCTGGCCGGCGTTGAGCCCCGAGTCGATCGCCAGCGTGCACGACGCGTTGGTGGTTTCATCCACCGTGAACTTGGCGGTGGACGCAGCCCCCACTCCGGCCTTGGCCGTGGCGCCCGATCCCGTCACGAACAAGCCCCGCGTGGCCAGGCTGAATGGCGCGGGGGTGACCTTCTGGCGAGGCGTGAGCATCGTCCATCCCGGATCGCCCAGGACGATCACCTGCACCTCGAGCCAAACGTCCGCGTTGCTCTGGAAGGGCGTGAGGCCCGGGTCGTAGTCGGTTGTGAACAGCCCGCTCTCAACGGTGATCACGCGCGTCTGCTGCGAGCCCACCTGGCTGCCGCCGGCGGGCGCGTCATAGAACCGGAACAGGATGTTGGCCGAGCCGGTATACGGCGAGCCGTTACGATCCAATCGGCCCTGATACGTAAAGGTGCTCTGGGCGAGCACGCTGGGCGCAAGGGCGGTCATCACGGACGCGGCGAGCAGTTGGGCGATGCGGCGAGCATTCATGGCGAGTCTCCTTTTCTGTGCGGTCGTTCACGCGGGGTGCGAGGACGGCACGCGGAGACGGACACGAATTCACCGGGACGACGCCACCGCCTGCTCGGCGCGCCGGCGAAGCCGGTCGAAGAGCGGATCTTGCAGTGCGGATTGACGCTGGCCCTCTTCCAGGGCGCGCTCAAGGCTCACCTGCGCCTCTTGCGGCCGGTTGGTCAGAGCCTGGACGCACGCGAAGCCGATCAGGTTTAGGGGGCGGCTGCCGCGGCCGCGGGCCGCAGTGTATTGCTCCGAACTCCGGAAGAGTTCCTCCGCCTCTTTGAAGCGCCCCTGCTCGAGTCGCAGGAGCCCCAGGCCGGTGCTCAGGCCCGGATAGGTCGGGTCGGTGGCCAGGGCGTCCTCGCATCGCTCGGCCGCGAGTTCGAGTATGCGGAGATCGGTCTGGTGATCCCCGACCGCCGAGATGGCGCCGTTCACCGCATAAACGGTGGCTTCGCCCAGAGCGCGGACGTGGGCCCGCGCGGCCTCGCGGACGCCGTCGGGCATCGACGGCGCCGCGTCCACGCGATTGATGAGGCGGCGCGCTCCGGAGCCCGACTCCAACTGAAAGTCCGCCAGTACACGCTGCGCCTGCTGCACCACGTCGCGCGTCAGCAGCACGTCGAGCGCATCCCCCCCGCCGGGCGGGGCCGACTCCAGGCGCCGCAGCGTGGCGCGGGCCCCGGAGAGCACCAGCGCCGAACCGTCGCTGGTCCACTCGGCCAGCGCCGTGGACCCGACCCAGGTTCGGAAGACGATCACGCTCTCGCCGGTCGCGGCGTCGAGCAGGTAGAGGTTGCCGTCGAGCGCCGCCGCGGCGATGCGCGACCCGTCGGGCGAGAACGCGACAGTGGAAATCGGCGCCGGTGCGAGGTCCACGCGCCAACGGACCGACCGCGATGCGACGCCCAGCACGCACACCGCGCCGTCGGACCCGCCGGTCACGATCGCCCCGCTGCTCCGCTCCCACGCGAGGGTGCTCACGGGCGCGGACGTGAGTTCGAACCCGCCCACGTGGCGCGGCGAGGCCGGGTCGCGCACATCCACGAGCATCACGCCCCCAACGGGCGGCGAGCCCGACTCCTCCGACCCGGCCAGCGCCAGCGTGCTTCCGTCGGGCGAAAGCCGCATCGTGCCCGCAAACCGGAAAGGCCCGCACAGGTCCCGGGCCGGCCACGCGCCCGCCGGGCTCCAGGACGCGGCCTCCAGGACGTGCACCGATCCGTCGATGCAGCCCAGCCATAGGCGCTCGCCGTCTCGGGAGAACTCCAGCGATCGGCAGGGGGCCGACCACGGCGGCTCGCGCGGCGGAAGGCCCTGCGAGTTGAACTCCGCGACCGTGCGACCGGTCGCCGCGTCGAGCACGAACAGATCGCGCAGGGCCGGGTCGCTCTCGCGCTCGCGCCCGGGGTGAATCACGGCGCCCGCGAAGTACCGCCCATCGGGCGACGCCGCGGCGGCGCTGATGTACCACGGCGAGAGGCTGCGCCGCCACAGCGGCTTGCAGATCTGCGTATCCCACGCCTCCATCGTGCCCCAGTACGAGGTGACCAGCACGCGCGAATCGGGCGAGAGCGCGGCGCTCATCGGGGCCGCGGCTGTCGTCGCCGCGGAGACGGTCGGGGGCGCAGGCACACTGGCGACGGCCCACACCTTCACGTTGCCGCGGTTGTCCACCCCGATCACGCGCCGCCCGTCGGGCGTAAACGCGATGGCCTCGCCCTTGGCCTGCAGCCCGGCGAGCGACACCTTCGGCATCGCCTTGTCCCCCGAGTCCATCTCCCAAAGCGTCATGCTCCCCGCCTCGTCGAGCGTGGCGAGCCTGCGATGATCGCGCGTCATGGCATACGCGGAGGCGCCGCGGCCCTGCATGAACCGGGCCACCGCCACGATCCGCGGGGGATCCACCTCGTAGATGTCGGTGTGAAAGGTATCGCCCGCCGCGACGAGCGAACGGGAGACTTCGTGGAAGACCGGGAAGGGAAGCGGGCCCTGTTCGCCCGTCTCGGGCGAGTAGACGTGCGCGCGGCGGAGCCTCTCGTCGATGTACATCATCCGCCATTGCCCGGGCAGCGAGTCCGGCCGCAGAATCCTCGCCAGCCGGATCGGGCCCCCCGTCCGGATCGTGCCCGCGCTATCACCCGTTTCGGCATCCAGCAGTTCGACGCACGAGTCGCTGAGCAGCACCGCGCCCACGGCGCGGGAGTCGGCAGTGAATCCGGACAGCATCCGCTTGACCGCCGGGGCGGCGGGCGTCGGATGGCGCCACAGGGTGCGGCCGCTGGCGATCTCGACGACGCTCAGCGCGTGCTCGCTCAAAATGGCCAGGAGCCGCCCGTCGGGGGAGAGGTCCGCGTCTTCACCCCGCGTGTCGATCTCCTTGATCGTGCGCCCGGTGTCGAGATCGACCAGCATCGGCCGCGCCCCGACCGGAAACACCAGCAGACGGCGATTGTCCGGCATCGGGAAGAGCCGCACGGAGCCGGCGGGCACGTTGAAACTCGCGAGGCTCTGGTCGGTGAGCCACGAGAGGTGCTTCCACTCCCAGCCTCGCAGCCCTTCGGGGGCGCGGGCGAGCATCTGCCGCGCGACGGCGCCGTTGTTCTGTTCGAGCGCGGCCGCGGCGGCGGCGAGGCCGGCCCGGTACGCCTCGCGACGCGCTTCTTCGGCCCGGGCGTTGGCCACCCGCGTCGCCGCATCCGCCGCGGCGCGCTGCTGCGCTTCGCGGCGCTGCGCTTCCCGCGCGGCGTCGCGATCCTGCCGAGCGCTCACCAGGCCGAAGACCGCCGCCCCCAGCCCCAAAACCAGCGCCCCCAGAATCGCACCGGCTGTGCCGAATGCCAGTTTGTTCCGCGCGATGTGCTTCCGCACCCGGTACATCGTGCTCGGCGGTCCGGCTTCCACCGGCCGGTTGTCGAGAAATCGCAGCAGGTCCGCGGCCAGCGCGCCCGCCGACTCGTAGCGGCGCGTCCGATCACGCTCCAACGCACGCATCACCACCCAGTCCAGTTCGCCCGCGACCTGCCGGCGGAGCGTGGTCACATCCGTCGCGCGGGCGGACGCGATGGTCACCGCCGTCTGCTTCAGCGTCGAGAGGCGCGTCTTCATCCGCGGCGGGTCCTGGTCGCGGATCATGCGCTGCAACTCATCGAGCGCGGCCGATCGCAGCCGCGTGCCGTCCAGCGGCGTCGCCCCGGTCAGGAGTTCGTAGAGCACCACCCCAAGGCTGTAGATGTCGGCGCGGGTGTCGATGTCCAGCCCGCCCAGCACCGCCTGCTCGGGAGCCATGTACTCGGGCGTCCCGATGAACTGCCGGAACTCCGTGAACAGCGTCTTGTCCGTGAGCGGCGTGCCCACCGCCTTGGCGACCCCGAAGTCGATCACCTTCGGCACGGGCGTCCCGTCGTGCAGCGTCACCAGCAGGTTCGAGGGCTTGATGTCGCGGTGGATCACGCCCTTGGTGTGCGCGTGCTGCACCGCCTGGCAAACCGGGGTGAACAGCCGCACGCGCTCGCGCAGCGAAAGGTGGTTGGCGTCGCAATACTCCGTGATCGGCACCCCGCGGACCAGTTCCATCACGAAGTACGGCCGGCCGCCGCCGGTCTGGCCGGCGTCCAGCACCTTCGCGATGTTGGGGTGATCCATCATCGCCAAGGCCTGGCGCTCCTGCTCGAACCGGGCTATCACCGAGCGCGTGTCCATCCCCGGCTTGACGATCTTGAGCGCCACTTTGCGTCGGACCGGCGTTTCCTGCTCGGCCATGTACACCAGCCCGAATCCGCCCTCGCCGATGAGTTGCAGCAGTTTGTACGGCCCGACGCGGTCGCCCTCGCGCTCGAGAACTCCCCCACGAATCGCCGTGGGGCTGTGCACCGTGGCCGGGGCCGACTCGATGGAAAGTTCGGGGTCCGCGGCGTCAAGAAGGGATTTCACCTCGACGCGCAGCGCCGAGTTCTCGGCGCACGCATGTGCGACGAACGCCTCACGCTCGTCGGCCGGCAACGCCGACGCCGCGTGGAATACCTCCTTCACTCTCGTCCAGTCCGCTGAGGCCATGCATCACGCGCCCGTGTTTTCTAACTCCCGGTGCAGGAACGCCTTCGCGAGCAGCCAGTCTCGCCGCACCGTGCGGTCCGACACACCGAGAATCGCGGCCGTCTCCGCCTCCGTCAGCCCGGCGTAGAACCGCAGCCGTACCAGGCGCGCAAGATCCGCGTCCCTCTCCTCCAGGCGCCGCATGGCGTCATCGACGGACAGAAATTCCGCAGGTTCGGCCTCCGTAAGTTCCATCGCCGACTCCAGCCGCACCCTCCGGCCCGGTTTCGACTCGCCGTCCCCGCCACGCTTCAGGCACTGCTTGGCCCGCGCGTGCTCGATCAGAATGCGGCGCATCGCCTCGGCCGCGGCGTTGAAGAAGTGCCCCCGGCTCTCCCATTTCAGCGACTGGGGCCCCACCAGCCGCGCATACGCCTCGTGAACCAGCGCCGTCGCCTGCAACGTGTGCTCCGGACGCTCGCGGTTCATCTGCGACTGCGCCAGGCGGCGCAGTTGGTCGTAGACCATCGCCAGCAGTTCCGCGGCCTGCGCGGGCTGCAGGGGCGCGGCGAGCAACTGCGTCACCCGGGTCTGTGTTACGTCGGTTGCCTGAACGTCGTCCGGCATGCGGCGCTGCCCCCGTGCCAGTGTACCACGGCGCGAGGGCCGTTACGCCTTCCACTCGCCCGCGTAGGCGAGTGAGTATTCCGGAGCGTCGCGCCCGGTGAGTTCGAACAGGCGCTTGGCGATCTGGCGGAGGTGCAGGGCGTCGTGCGCCGCCCAGGAGGCGAGCAACTCGCCGGCGCGGACGGGACCGACCTTGGGATGGATGTAGGCGGTGTTCCAATCGACCTTGTCCAGCGCCCGCAGCAGCCGCACCGACTCCTCACGCTCCTTCACGAACGCGCGGACCATGTCCCCGAGTTGCCGCTCGTTGTAGCGACCCTCGCGGGCCCAGGCTTCGGGGTCGTTGAGGGGCCAGGGCTGGGCGGGATCGCGGAGAGTCTGGAAGAGCCGCAGGCGGAAGTCGCGGATTTCCTCGTCGACGAGGTGGCAGACGATTTCGAGGATCGACCACGCGCCCGAGGGCGGCTTCCAGCGAACTTCGTCGTCGCTCAGGCCGCTGACGACGCACACCAGCGTGCTGCCGAACTGCTCGATGCGCTTGATGATGGCGCGATGGTCCATGATGGCGCAACCGTACGCCGGCAGGGCCCCGGGCTACGGCAGGAACGAAACGGTAATGCCGATGCCGATGAGTTCGACTCCGGTGAGCGCCGAGCCGAACGCGATCCCCGCGAAGAGGGCGACGAGCAGCGTGAACTCCCCGTGGCGACGCTTCGCCCCGTGATGCACCGCGGCGACGAAGAACGCCGAGTTGAACGCGGCTGCGATGAACCACATTCCGTAGTCAAGGCGAAGGGCGCCCACCACGACGATGCCGAGCCCGACCACCAGCAGGATCGCGAACGCGGCCCATGGAAAGGGCGGCACGAGAAGATCGTTCTCGCGCAGGGCGCGCGTGCTCCACCGATGCCCGCACTCGGGGCAGGTGACCACCGGCGTCTCTTCGACCAGGCCCCGGAGGGCGTAGCCGCAGGATGGACACAGCCGCCACTCGACCATTCACACCCCCGCGCGGCCGCGCTTAACTGCTCCCTTCGCGCATCTGCTCCAGCCCCGCCGGGAAGGGATACGTCGGGAACACGCCCACGTGCCCGAACTTCCACATCGGGGGCGCGGCGTAAACATCCCCACGGAACCCCGCGTTGAACAGAGTGCGGAGCACTTCCTCGAACGACGGCTCGCGCCCGTCCGCGCCCACCAGCCGATTGGCCTTCGCGTTGAGGAACGACACGCACGCGCACGGCCAGCGGTCCCGCCGGTCGTGGAGCATCTTCGTGACCGTCTTGAAGCCGCGCGAGAGATCCTCCAGCGTGAAGTGGTCGCGACCCTTGGGCCGAAGAATCCCGAGTATCAGCAGGCTGTCCAGATCGAACTTCAGAACGTATGGCTCGCGATCGGACGCGGCGTGAACCCCCACGGACTCCTGGAACATCCGGGCGTAACTGGACACGCTCTTGCTGGACCACTGGCTCGTCGTGATCAGTTCGACCAGGTGGGCGACGATGCCGTGGGAGTTGTCAGAGTCGTTCACGCCGCACACGACGGTGCGGTAGCGGCCATCGATGATGTCGCGGAGCATGTCCTGCCCCCACATGATGCGGATCCGCTCGCGGGCCGAGACGCTCCCGCCCTCGCCGGGGAGGAGCGTGACGCGGTCGGGGAACAGGTCGGACTTGAGGAGGCTCTCGGCTTCGTCTTCGTAGAGACGGAGGGAAGGAACGCCTTTGGTAGTGGTCATGGCGGGACTCCTTGCGCCGGTAAGTCTATCGAGAGCGAAGGGGGACCATTCCCACGACCGCAAACAGGCTCACCAGAAGCCATCTCGCGGCCGCGCGTGCCGCGATCGCGGAGTGCGGCTTGATCGAACCGAATCGCCCCCAGCCATTGCGCAGAATCATCTTGAACTCCGGATGGGTCCTCCGGAGAGTGTGCCACGGGTTTCGAGGAATGCCAGCATTCCGCACTCTGGGCATCCGAGAGCCCGCCGATGTGACGGATCTCTAGTCAGATCGAGAGATTATTCTGACCCATCCTCGCGGTACGCCGCCGCGCTGCTCCATCGCTCCCGAGCGAGTTTCGAAAGTCCGGATTCCACAACCACTTACGACCAATTTTCACATTCCCTATCAAAAACCTATTGACGCAAACCGCCCATATACCGTACTCTAGGTTCGCAATGTCGTTCACCATGTTCCAACCCGCTCCCGACCTCGCCGACAAGGTCATCGCCGACATCAGCGATCCGGCCACCTCGCTCCGCCACGTCGCGGCCCTCCACAGCACCACCCTCGAAGCGCTCTGCCTTTGGATCGGTTCCGAAGCCGTCCAGTCCCGACTGATCGCCCAGGCAAAAACCGCGGCCTTCATCACCCGCTTCCACGCCGCCAACCACGCCGACGCCGCCCTCGCCGGCATCGTCACCGCCCTCCGCGAATCTACCACCCTCCTCGCCGCCGCCCCACCCATCCCGCAACAAACCGACTCCACTCCTGCCCACGCCTCACTTCCCGTCCCGCAGGGAACGGGCAAGGAAAAGCGCGGCGAACAACCCACCGCTCCCAACAACGCCTCCCCGCAACTCGGCACGCACCCCCTCGAGTTCCGCCGCCGCCTCGTCGAGTCCCTCCGCAAAAACTCCAACCTCATCTTCCGCCTCACCCGCTTCGAGTTCCTCGCCGAGTTACCCGAACGCGCCCGGCGCCCGCGTGCTGCCTCACAAACGCACCCGGACTCCCCGCTCGAGTCGCCCCCGCCCGTCGCTTCAACCCACAACCACAGCACCCACGCCCAAAGCAGCCCACTGCCGGCCAACGCCCCCCACCGCGTTCCGCATGCCGCGCCCGTCCCCTCCGCGCCGGCCGCGCCCATTCGCGTCCCACAGCCAGCCGAACTCCTCGCCGTTCCCTCCGCCATCGGGTTCCCCGAACCGCCGATCACCTCCCAGCGACAGCCCGCCCAGCGCCCCCGAGCGCCCGCCTCCCTCCTCGCCGCCGCCGGCCGAAGCCCCTGACGGTCGCGCGAGTCGTTTCCAAATGAAAAGGTGGCACGAGTCTCCCGACGTCTCCCGACTCGTGTCCCAAGAGTTGCGCGAGTCTCCCGAGTCGTGACCGGCCCGCTTCGGCCCGGCCGGAACACGCCACGCGCCCATCCCGCCCCAAGACTCGCGCGGCCTCACCGCCTTCGGCGATCCAGGCGTTCACTCGCTCGGAGTGAACTCGCGCGCCCGCCCCGTACCTAAACTCCCCCATGCCCACCACCCACCGCCCCGCCTGGATTCTCTCCCTTCTCGCCGCGGCCGTGCTCCTCGTGCCCCGCGCCTTCGCCGGCGACAAGGAACGCTGGTACCTCCTCGAAATGTTCGGCGGCAAGGCCGGGTGGATGAGCATGACCGAGACGGAAGAGGGCGACCGGATCATCTCGAAGACGGCCATGCAGATCGACCTGGCGCGGGCCGGGGGAAACGTCACCATCGCCAGCGAGGGCGAGTTTGTCGAAACCAGGGAAGGCAAGCCCGTCTCGATGAAGCGCGTGCAGAAGTTCGGCGAGACCGCCGTGGTGCAGGAGTACACCTTCACCGACTCCGAAATCCAGGTCAAGTCCACGCAAGCCGGCACCACGAGCACCTCGACCTCGGCACTGCCGGAAGGAACCTGGCTGACGCCCAGCGCGGCCGAGCGTTACATGCTCCAACGCTTCAAGTCCGGCGCGAAGGAAATCACCGTGCGCACGCTCAGCCCCGATTACGGGACCACTCCCGTCTCGACCACGCACAAGGGCTTCGAGCCCGACACCATCGAGGCCATGGGCCGCAAGATCGAGGCCTTCCGCTGCACCGTCGAGACCTCGATCATGCCGGAAGCCAAGAGCACCGAGTGGATCGACGCCGAGGGCGAGTTGATCAAGGGCGAGATGAAACTCGGCGACATCCCCATCCTCACGAAACGGTGCACCAAGGAAGAAGCCCTCGCGCCGGGCGCGGCCTTGCGGCCCGACGCCATGGTCGGCACGCTGATCAAGCCCGACCAGCCCATCCACAACCCCCGCCGCGCAAAGCACGCCGTCTACCTGCTCAGCGTGGCCGAAGGCGAGGCGCCCGCCTTCCCCCAGACCGGGTCGCAGAACGTCGTGGCCATCGACAAGCAGTCGGTGCGGGTCACGGTGACGACCACACAGTTCGCCGCCGCGCCCGAAACCGACACCGCCGACGCCGCGTACACCCGGGCCACCCCCATCTGCAACACCGACGACGCAAAGATCAAGGAGATCGCGGCCCTCGCTGTCGAGGGCGCGGATGCCGACCCGATGTCACGCGCCGAGGCCCTCCGGCGGTTTGTGTACCGTTTCATCAAGGACAAAAACCTCAACGTCGGATACGCCACCGCATCGGAAGTCGCGGTGAACCGCTCGGGAGATTGCTCCGAGCACGGCGTCTTTCTCACGGCGCTCCTGCGGGCGAACGGGTATCCGGCCCGCGTCGCGGCCGGACTGGTGTACGTCGATGAGTTCGCCGGCCAGAAGGGCGTATTCGGGTATCACATGTGGGCGCAGGCGCTCATCGAAATCGACGGGAAGAAGCGCTGGGTGGACCTCGACGGAACCCTGCCGGTCGGGATGCCCTTCGACGCCACGCACATCGCGCTGGACACCTCCGACCTGGACGATTCGGACCCCACCGGCGGCCTGGGCGGTGTCGTGTCCGCGATGGGGCGGCTGAAGATCAAGGTAGAGTCGGTCGGCCCCGCGCCCAAGCCGGAGAAGCCCGAGTGACCGGGTCGATTCCCAGCCTTCCACGACGGGACCCCCGCGGCCACAAGGGCACGTTCGGGACGGTGGGCGTGGTGGGCGGGTGCGGCGCGCACGATGTCCGCATGATCGGCGCGCCGGCCCTGGCCGCGCTCGGCGCGCTGCGCGCGGGGGCGGGGCTGGTGCGGCTGATCGCGCCGGGCCCCATTCTCAGCGAGGCGATCGCGCTTTGCCCGTCGGCGACGGGGAAGGCGCTACCGGTGGACGAAGATGGGGCGCTGGCGTTCGGCACGGCGGTGCAGGCCTTCGACAAGGCGACGGACGGGTGCGACGCGCTGGTGATCGGTCCGGGTTGGGGCGAAGGCGGCGTCGTGCAGGCGCTGGCGCTTCGCGCCGTCCAGCAGGAAGACCGGCCCCTGGTGGTGGATGCCGACGCGCTCAACGCGCTGGCGAAGATCCCGGAGTTGCATCAGGACTTTCGCGCCCGCGCGGTGCTGACGCCCCACCCCGGCGAGTTTGTCCGGCTGGCCCAATCGCTGAAGATCAAACTCGACCCGACGCGCGACGAGTCGCGCCCGCACGCGGCCGCGGCCCTGGCGCAGCGCCTCGGCTGCGTCGTGGTCCTGAAAGGCGCGGGAACGGTGGTGAGCGACGGGCTGGAGGCCTGGACGTGCGAACACCGGCACGCATGCCTGGCCGCCGCCGGAACCGGGGACGTGCTCGCCGGCGTCATCGCCGGGCTCCTGGCCCAGCACGCGGCGGCGATGTCGCTGTTCGACCTGGCGCGGCTGGGAGTTGAAGCACACGCGCGAGCCGGCGAGCGCTGGGAACGATCGCGCGGGGCGACCGGAGGAATGCTGGCGAGCGAGTTGGCGGAGGAAGTGCCGGCGGCGGTGGAAGAACTGAGAGCGAAGATCTGAGATGGAAGGTCGGGCGGCGAGCATGCAAAACTCGGATATCAAGGGCGCGAGGTACCCGACGGACGCGGGGAAAGCAGAGTTCCAGAGGCGGCAGACCGCCCGCGCGTTCGTGGCGCACTTGGAGCGAGTGACGAGGGGAGAGGCGTCGGCGAAGGACTGGCCGCTGACGCAGCGTAACGACGGAAGAAGTCGGGAGTCGGACGCCCGGTGACCCGCGAAGAGTGGGGAATGTGCTCTGAAATCTGAAGTTTGGTATTTGGTCTTTGGTACCCGGCTCTGTGCGTCGCGCCAGGATGCAAGACTTCAGGCTTCAGATTCCGGACCGCGTGTGTCCGATCTCAATCCAGTTTCCGCGGGTTCACCGTGGACACCAGCCGAATCGTCGGCGTTTCCAGGTCCGCCGAGAACCGCGCATCCTGGTAGTCGTTGGGCTTGATGGTGAGGTCCACGGTGGCGCGGCGGAGCCGAGGGCCGATGTCGTACTCGAGCGTGAACGTGGCCTCGGTGACGCCCGTGAGCAGCGGGCGCTCGATCGCCTCGGAAGGAACGTCGTTGACGATGTCGGTCTGGACGTACCAGAGTTCGTACGGCCCGCGCTGGGGGTCGGACTGATCGCGGCGTTCGATGCGGAGGACCTGGCGATTGCCGGCGCCGTCGTTGGCCGTTTCGAACTCGATGAAGGTGGACGTGACGGGGTTCTGCGCCGAGTCGAGAACGTCGGTGGGGTAGGGCCCGAACTCCTCCCCCGTGCGGATCATCGTCATGATCCGCGACATCATCATGCGCGAGACGACGTTGGTGCTCGCGCCCTCGGTGGTGACCTTGTACGCGCGGAACGAGGTGTCAAGCGCCGTGAGCGTGGCGGTGAGCAGCGTCGCGGTGATGGTGAGGGCGATCAGCATCTCGATGAGGCTGAAGCCGCGGGTGCGGTTGGTCATTGCGGGTGGCCCTCCTGGTAGGAGCCGGCGACAGGGTCCATGGCCATGGGGAGCATGATTCCGTCGGGCAAGGTCATCTTGGGATCGAAACGCAGGGTGATCCGGCCGAAGCCGTAGAAGGGAACGGCCGAGGAGCCGGAGGGTTGCGGCTGATCGGGCGCGACGTCGGGCAGACCGTCGCCGTCGGTGTCCCACCCGACGATGCGCTGGCCGTTGACGATGGGAAGAGTCTGGGGGTCCAGCGACTCGGCGTCGCCGTCGTCGGGGCCGAAGTAGCCGATGGTGGTGTTAAACCCCGCGGGGTTGCCGATGGGCTGGCCGGTGGCGTCCACCAGCGGGTACGTGCCCAGCGTGGGCGAGAAGGTGAGCATGAGCGAGCCGTCGATCGCGACGTTGCCGCGGGCGTCGAGCACCCCGGCGATGATCGCGCCCTTGAGTTCGATGTTCTGCTGGGGCGGGCTGTTGAAGGCGCCCAGGTCCACCGAGTAGTTGGGGAGCATCATGGAGGTCTTCTTGATCTCCGCCATGTCGGAGGGCTCGGGGTTGAGCGCGGCGTTGGTCGGCTGGTCGGGGTGGCTCTGGTAGAAGCGGGTGGCGCCCGTGAACTGGAGTTTGTTGCGGGACTGCGAATACTGCGCGGGCGTGTCGGAGACCAGCGATCCGACGAACATGCAGTCGTGGAAGCGGATGTTGTTGGAGTGCACGCGGGTATCGGTGACGCGCTTGCCGCTGATGACGAGGGGGTCGGGGAGTTGCGCGTACCCGGGGCGGCCGGTCTGCGTCGAGTCGAGGTCGGCCTTGTCCATCGGCGTCACCGCCATCAGGATGTTCTGGTTGGGCGGGATCGCGGACGAGGGAAGCATGGTCGGATAGTTGGAGCCGCCGTAGATGGCGCGCGGGTTGACCAGCACCGGGACGCCGTTCTGGAGCGTGATCTTGCCGTACTCGCCCCACAGGACGTGCGTGGCGGAGGTGGTCGTGCGGATCCACGTGACGCCGACGAAGGTGCAGTTGACGAACAGGCCGTTGTTGCCCTCGGGGATCACGGTGTCCTTGAAGACCATGTTGTAGTAGACCGGGCGGAAGAAGATGTCGGAGTACGCCGGCGAGTTGTACGGCATCTTCTCCCAGTAGGCGGTGGAGGCGTTGGCGGGAAGGCTGGTGGCGTCGGCGTTGGGGTCGAGCCGGCGGAACCAGGGCGCGCTCTGGTCGGAGGGTCGCGCCGCGCTGTAGGTCGCGAGTTGCGAGACGCTGACGCCCAGTTGGGAGGCGACCTGGGAATCGAAGGAAGAGCCGTCGGCCGCGTTCTGGAGCGCCGTGCGCTGGGCGGTGAAGACGGAGGTATCGACGGCGGGCAGTTGGGTGTCGCTCGCGGAGAAGGTGGCGGCGGGC
Source organism: Phycisphaerales bacterium (assembly GCA_905339235.1). Taxonomy (GTDB): domain Bacteria; phylum Planctomycetota; class Phycisphaerae; order Phycisphaerales; family UBA1924; genus RI-211. Next base: position 190,522 of record CAJPFG010000018.1, on the reverse strand, counting down.
GAGCCGGAGGGCGGAACGATGGGGCCTTTGAGGGTGTCGGCGATGTTGCCCTGCGCCGAGGTCCAGCCGGTGCTGGACACGGAGAACTTCAGGCCGCCGGCGACCTTGGCGTACTGGTCCTTGCGGTCGATGTAGCCGTCGCGGTAGCCCAGCACGCGGTCGCGGTACTCGCCGTCGGAGGTATCGACGTCGGCCATGATCTCGCCGGCGTCCCACTTGCCGTTGTGGTTGGAATCGACAAAGCCCCAGATGCCGTTGCGGTTGCGGTCGGGGTTGTTGGAGTCGATGAGCAGGGCGAGATCGTCGTCCACCGGCTGGCCGTTGGACTGCACGAACTCCGGGGTGTGGCCCTCGGCGGGGGTGCCCGCGGCCAAGGCGGCGGAGAGCGTGACGCGTCCGTCGCCGTTGGCGTCGTACTGCCTGATGAACACGTCGAACTCATCGACGTAGCCGTCGCCGGTCACGTCCTGGAACGCGCCGTCGGGCTGGCCGTCGCCGTTGAAATCCTGGGCGTTGTCGGGAATGGCCGCGCCTTCGGAGGGATGGTTGACGCGCAGACGGTTGTCGTGATCGATGTCGTACTGAGCGAGGGCGGCGAAGAGGGCGGCGAGTTTCTGGTCCATGAGGGAGTCTTTGCCCTGGAAGTCGGACCGCATGGTGAGGGGGTCGCCGTTGTTGAAGGTGACACCGGTGAAGCGGGAGCCGATGTCGCCGTAGACCATGACGTTGGAACCGATCATGACGCGGTTGGAGGAGACCACCGCGTGGCGGACCTTCTTGGAGAGGCGGAAGTCCTGGACGATCTGGCGCGAGATGAGGCGGCCGTTGCGGGAATAGCCCAGGTCGTAGCCGGTGATGATGGCGCGGACGTCGGTGCCGTTGGCGAGCGGGGCGTAGGTGATCTGGAAGGCCAGGGGCGGATCGGCGTTGACGTCGGGCCGGGGCTCGAGGGCGACCGCGGGCGTGTACACCCAGTTGGTGGATTGGTATTCGCTGCCGGCGCCGGACTGGGCGTTGCCGATGGTGACGCCGGTGATTCCCAGACTTGGGACGATGTCCTGGTCGAGCGCGTGGGCCTGCGCGATGGCCTCGGCAACGCCGCCGGGGGTGGACTGGTCGAGGCGGCCGGTGGTGGGCGGAAGGATCTGGTAGGTGCCGGCGGAGGAGAGATTGCCGCGCCAGAGGTCCCAGCCCAGGTCGCTGTCGATGTTGCTGTTGGAGATCACGAAGCGCGCGGCGGCTTCGGATAGCCGCGCCCGCGCCACGCCCAGGCCCGTCTCGGCGGCGCTCTGGGCGCGGCTGACGTGCAGGTGGGTCGCGGCGGTGGTGATATTGCCCTTGCTGGCGATGGCCATGGCGGTGGCGAGCGAGCCGAACATCACGATGAACATCATGGCGAGCACGGCGGCGACGCCGCGCCGCGACTTGATGCCCTTGGCCATCATCCGCCAGACATTCGATTGCTTGAATCGCATCGCTACCTCCCACCATCCGACCACGCGAACGCAACGGACCCGGACACACGCGGCGCGGGCGTCAGGGCGGGACGATCCAGGTCAGTTTGGTGATTTCGGTGGCCTGTGTCTCTCCCAGGGCCTGATAGGTGACGGAGACAGTGACTCGGAGCGGGAAGCCGTCGATCGCGATGAAGGGAAGTTGCGAGGAGGGTTGCTGCTCGTAGACGTCGGGGCGGACCTGGCTGAAGTTGTAGGGATCGACTTTTTCGACGGAGACGATCTGGCGCCAGCCGGTGAGGGAGACGGGCTCGCCCTCCGTTCCGATGACGATCTCGCCGCTGAGGTCGATCTCGGGGATGACCTGGCCGAAGGCGTCCACCGGTCCGGCGAAGAGGCCGCCGTCGCCGAAAGTCACGCCGTCGAGGTCGTCGAGATCGTCGAGGTCGTCCACGGAGACTTCGCCGGCCTCGCGGCCCCAACCAACGGCGACGCCGCCCTGCGCGACCAGGCCGGTGACGGAGTCGTGGCGGGTCATCTGGCGCGTCATCTCGCGGATTTCGTTGGCGAGGAGCATGCCGGTGGCCGCCTGGCTGGACCAGGTGTTGGAGCGGGTGAAGGCGCTCTGGGCGTCCACGAAGGCGAGAACGCCCAGCGCGACGATGACCAGGGCCATCATGGATTCGAGGAGCGTGAAGGCTCGCCGGGCGGCGCGGGAGCGCCGTAGGACCGGGAACCGTGCGTCGAGACGTGGCATTCGCCCTCCCGGGGTCAACCTGACCCCTCGGAAGGATCGGTTACTTCACGATCTGGCTCATCTTGAAGATCGGCAGGATGATGGCCATGGCGATGAAGCCAACGACTGTGCCCATCATGAGGATCATGATGGGCTCGATCATTCCGGTAACCGCCTTGATGTTGTCCTTGAGTTGCTTGGCGTAGTAGATGGCGATCTCGTCGAGGACTTCGCCGAGTTTACCGGACTCTTCGCCGGCGGAGATCATCTGGACCACGGCGCGGGGGAGGATGTCGTTCTGCTGGAGGGGCTGGGTGATTTTCTTGCCCTGCTTGACGCTGGCGTGCACCTTGCGCCACAGCCCTTTGAAAATCTGGTTACCGGAGATGTCGCCGGTGATGGCGATGGTGTCGAGCATGGGGACGCCGGCGTTGATGAGTTGGCCCATGGTCTGGAGCGAGCGGGAGATGTAGAGGGAGCGGAACATGGACCGAATGATGGGGATGCCGAGTTTGAGGCGATCGACCCAGAAGGAGCCGAGTTCGGTCTTGCAGAAGGCGTAGAGCGAGCCGAAGGCCGCGGCGGCGGCGCCGATCAGGATGTACCAGTTCTCCACCATGAACTTGGAGGTGGCGAGGAGGAACTTGGTGGCCCAGGGGAGGATCTGCTCCTTGCCGGCGAAGACGCTGGCGAACTTGGGGAGCACGAAGGTGAGCAGGAAGACGGTGACGCAGACGGCCAGGCCGCCGATGATCGCGGGGTAGATGGCGGCGCCGATGACCATTTTGCGGGTCTCGAGCTGCTGGCCGATGTAGGCGGCGATGCGGTCGAGCATCTTGCTGAAGGAGCCGGACATCTCGGAGGCGCGGACCATGTTGACGTAGAGGGGGTTAAAGAGTTTGGGGTGCTTGGCGATGGCCTCGCTGAACTGCTTGCCGCCCTCGACGTCCTGCTTGAGTTGCTGGACGACCTTCTTGAAGCCGACGTGGGTGGTCTGCTCGCCGATGCCGTCAAGGGCGGCGCGGAGGTTGATACCCGCGCGGACCATGACGGCCAACTGGGTGGTGAAATCCAGGACGTGCTTCTGGGAGGGCTTGCCGGCGTTGAGTTCGCGGAACTTCTCGGAGAGGGAGGTGCCGTCGAGGGCGCCGGCCTGGGCGCTGAGAGCCAGCACGTGGGCGCCCTGGTTTCGGAGGATGGCCGCGGCGGTGGTCGCGTTGTCCGCGGCGATCACGCCGGACTGGACCTGCCCTGAGTTCGTACGGACCTGGTATCGGTAGTTGGGCATGGGGCGTCAGGGGAGGATTCGCGAATCGCAAATGGCAAATCTGATCAGGCGGCGAGTTGGCGTTCGAGTTTGTCGGGGTGGGCGGACTGGGCGATGGCGTCTTCGCGGCTGATGTAACCGTTGAAGTAGAGTTCCGCGATGCTGCTGTCGAGGCTGCACATTCCGATGGCGCGGCTGGTCTCGATGACGTTGGGGATTTCGAAGGTGCGGGCCTCGCGGATCAGGTTTCGCACGGCGGGGGTGCACAGGAGCACTTCCACCGCGGGCACCATGCCGGGGCGGTCGGTACGGGCGAAGAGGGTCTGGGAGAGCACGGCCTGAAGAGTCGCGGCGAGCATCGAGCGGATCTGGTTCTGCTGGCCGCCGGGGTACATATCGATAATTCGTTCCACGGTCTGCGAGGCGTTGCAGGTGTGCAGGGTGGAGAGGACGAGGTGGCCGGTTTCGGCGGCGGAGATGGCGAGGGCGGTGGTTTCGAGATCGCGCATTTCGCCGACGAGGATGATGTCGGGGTCCTGACGCAGGCAGTGCTTGAGGCCGCTGGCGAAGGAGGGCATGTCGGCGCCGAGTTCGCGCTGTTCGAGGATGCACTGCTTGGATTCGAAGACGTATTCGACGGGGTCTTCGAGGGTGATGATGTGCTTGCGGTAGCGCTGGTTCATGGCCTCGATCATGGCGGCCAGCGTGGTGGACTTACCCGAGCCGGTGTCGCCGGTGACGAGCACGAGGCCGCGGGGGAGGTAGGTGAGGCGGGCGATGACTTCGGGGAGGTTCAGCGCGGAGAGCGCCGGGACCTTGGTTTTGATCATTCGCATGGCGAGGCCGACCATGCCGCGCTGCATGTGGCCGTTGACGCGGTAGCGGGCGAGGCCCTCGGCCTGGAAGGAGAAGTCGGAGTCTTTGTGGCGCTCGAAGTTGGCGAGGGCCTCGGGCGGGGCCATGATCTCGAGGAACTTACGGGCCTGCTCGCGGGTGATGACGGGCATCTCGAGGGGCGTCATGACCTGGTGAATTCGCACCGTCGGCGGCTGGCCGGCGATGAGATGCACGTCGGAGGCGTCCGCCTCGTACGCCGCTTTGAGAATCTGGAGAAGATCCACGGTGCATGCCCTCCCGCGCAAAGTGAGTCCTGAAAGACATCGGCGGTTTGGGGAAGGGGGTTGATGCGGGCTGAGAGGGTGATAACCGGGAATCGGGCGCGAGGCGCGATCATGTGACACGAGGTGGAGGCTGCGTTGGGAATTCGGACTCCAGAACTTCAGATTCCAGAACTTCAGATTCCGGACTTCAGATTCCGGACTTCAGACTTCAAGACTTCAGACTTCAAGACTTCAGACTTCAAGACTCCAGAACTTCAGATTCCAGAACTTCAGATTCCAGACTGCAGATTCCAGACTTCAGACTTCAGACTTCAAGACTTCAGACTTCAGACTCCAGACTTCAGACTCCAGACTCCAGACTCCAGATTCCAGATTCCAGACTTCAGACTCCAGAACGGACTTGCCCGAACTTGCGAAGGTTGGAGTGCCTGATTAGGCTTGCGGAATGAAGTACACACGGTTTGAGGATCTTCCGGTGTGGCGGGCGGCCTCGGACTTGTTCGTGAAGGTCGAGGGAATCTCGACGCATCCGGGCTTTGTCGGAGCGGGCGACCTGCGGGACCAGTTGCTACGGGCGGCACTCTCCGTGTCGAACAACATCGCCGAGGGTTATGAACTCGGCACCACCGAACAGTTGATCACGTTTCTCTACTACGCGCGCGGGTCGGCGGGTGAGGTTCGATCCATGCTGCGCACGGCGGACCGACTCCCGCGGTTTGCCGATCTTCGGGGCTCCGTGGCGGAACTGATTCTGCTGGCGGAGTCTTGTTCGCGGCAGATTCAGGGATGGGCAGCGAGCATGCAAAACTCGGAAATCAAGGGCGCGAGGTACTTGACGGACGCGGGGAAAGCAGAGTTCCAGAGGCGGCAGACCGCCCGCGCGTTCGTGGCGCACTTGGAGCGAGTGACGAGGGGAGAGGCGTCGGCGAAGGACTGGCCGATGACGCAGGGCGAGGAGAGAGCCAACGCTGGGCCTTGAAGTCCGGTGATTGAAGTCCGGGGACACTTGAGGTTCGTGAGCAGGCACCTCTGTTCCGGACTTCAAACTTCAAACTTCAAACTTCAAACCTCAAGCCTCAAACCTCAAACTTCAAGCCTCAAACTTCAAACCTCAAGCCTCAAGCCGCAGACCTCAAGCCTCAAGCCTCAAACTTCAAACCTCAAGCCTCAAGCCGCAGACCTCGAGCCTCGAGCCTCAAGCCTCAAGCCTCAAGCCTCAAACTTCACACTCCAAACTCCAACTAGTTTCCCGACAGACCCCGTTCCGCGTTTGAAGTCTGAAGGTCTGAGACCTGAAGTTCGGAGGGCTGAAGTTTGAAGCCGGAGGTTCTGGGGTTTTGAAGTCTGAAGTCTGAAGTCTGAAGTCTGGAGTTTGGAGTTTGGAGTTTGGAGTTTGGCGTTTGGAGTTTGGCGTTTGGAGTTTGGAGTCTGGAGTTTGGAGTCTGAAGTTTGGAGTTTGGAGTTCGAATCCGACCGGGGCATTCCGCCGAGTGCCACCCACGCGAAAAGCGCGGATTCCGCATGCGTAAGTTCCTGTAAAAAATGCACTTCCGTACGGCCGTTCCATCGGGTAAACTGTTCTCAGGAATAGCCCCGGTCGGGGGCGTCAGAGCGTGACCCGGCTGAGGGCGGCATCAGGAGGTGCCCTCATGACCAGCGTCTGCGCGATTCTGCGATCCAAGGCCCGGGAGGTGGTGACGATCGAACCGAGTGCTACGGCGCTCGCGGCGGCGCAGCGGATGAATCTGCACCGGATCGGGTGCCTGGTGGTGATCGAGCCGCGGGGGGGCGAGATCGTCGGGATCGTGTCGGAGCGCGACATCCTGACGCGGCTGGTGGCGGAGGAGCGCGATCCGCGGATCACGACGGTGCACGACATCATGACACGCGGGGTGATCTGCTGCACGCCGGAGACGCCGGTGCAGGAACTGCGCGCGGTGATGCAGTCGCGCCGGGTTCGGCACGTGCCGGTGACCGACGACAACGGGCTGTGCGGGCTGGTGTCGATCGGGGATCTGAACGCGTTCGAGGCCGCGGGATTGACGGCGACGATCGCGACGCTGGAGAGTTATATCACGAGCGGGTGAGGGAGGGGCGAGACGCGGGACGCGAGGCGTGGGACGCGGGACGCGAGACGCGGGACGCGGGACGTGAGGTGTGGGACGCGAGACGTGGGACGCGAGGCGTGAGGCGTGGGACGCGAGAGGCCTTGGCTCTCTGCCCGGAGGCGGTGTTTGCCACGGACGGCGCTTCGACGTCCCTGGGAGGTGTTGCGCGAGGGCTCGCGTCCGGAGGACGCACGGATCACTCGATCTCGCGCTCGTCCCCGAACTCAATCGCGCGTCCTCCGGACGCGGAGGAATGGGGGCCTGCTGCCAGGGACGTCGAAGCGCCGTCCCTGGCAAATGTCGTGCGCCCTCCGGGCGAAGAGAAGAGCGGAAATCCGGGCTGGAACATGTTCCCTGCTCCTTGTTCCCTGCTCCCTGCTCCTTGTTCCCTGCTCCTTGCTCACTACTCCTTGTTCCCTGCTCCTTGCTCCCTGTTCGCTCTTCCCTTCTCCACTCAGTCCACGAACGGCGTGATCGCGGCCCCGTTTGAGGCGGTGTAGAAGACGTCGCCGTAGATCTTGAGGCAGGCGTTGTTGCCGTATTCGATGAACTGGTCGCCGATGGGGGCGCCGGTGAAGGTGTCTTCGTTGACGAAGACGTTGTCGGCGTGGGTACGCTGGCCGTTGATTGGGACGCTGAAGGTGATGGGGATCTGCTCGGCGGCGGGGACGGTGAGGAACATGACGCGGCCGTCGTTGAACGCGACGTTGCCTTCCCAGTGCTGCTTGGAGCCGTAGATGAGGAGTCGGTTGCTCAAGTCGCCGGTGGGGCCGGGGGCGAGGCGCCAGGCGCTGGGGGAGCCTTCGTAGACCGGGCCGCGGTTGGCGAGCACGGCCTGGCGTGAGTCGAAGGTGGCGCGGAAGGTAGCGGCGCGATCGCCGAAGGGCGGGGTGTGGGCGTAACTGGTGCCGCCGAACTGGCCGTTATTGCGGCGGCCGTTGCCGATGCCGCTGGTGCCGGTTTCGCCGGGGTAGCCCGCGAAGCCGGGGTCCCAGAGAGCGCCGGCGGGAACGTTGGCCGCGGAGGGCCCGCGGTACTCGAAGGCGCGGTCCTTCTGGATGCGAAAGTTGATCTCGGCGGGGCTGACGAGCAGGTCCACCGGCGTGAAGTCGTTGTAGACCATCATGGAGAAGATGTTGCCGGTATTGTCCTTGACGCCCGCGGGCTGGCCGCCGGGGTCCACGGTCATGTTGCCCTTGTCCTCGTTGCTGGGCAAGGGGTAGAGGTCGTTGTGCGTGCCCCCCCAGATGACCATGCCCTGGACGAGGCTGCGGATGTTGGCGGCGTCCTTGATCTGCCGCGCGGCCTCGCGGGCCTTGCTCAGGGAGGGCAGCAGGATGCTGATCAGCAGGCTGATGATCGCAATGACGACGAGGAGTTCGATGAGCGTAAAGGCTCGCCGGGCGCCGGAGGGATGGGTGTGGTGCATGAGGGCTCCCGGGATGTTTAACGCGTGAGGGTAGCGGGAGTTGCGGGAGGGGATGGAATTGCCGGATTGGGAGGCCGAGCGGGGGCGAGCCCGCGGGCGCACGCGCGGGTTCGGGAGGGCGAACACTGTCAAGGTCAGAGGATCTTGACCGTGCCACCGAAAGCAAAACCCCCGAGCCTTCGCCCGGGGGTTTTGATCTACTGAGTTGAAGTGTCCGTGGGACACCCGACATGCTTAGTCGAACCAGAGGTCGATGGTGCCGGTACCGGGGAAGCCGCCGCCGGGCGCGCCCGTGTAGGCCTTCCAGTTGCGGAGGTAGTTGTTGGTGTTGTTGGTCTGCTGACCGATGGAGATGTTGCCGGCGGTGTTTTCCTGAACCCGCGTGTTGTCGTTCTCGTTGACGAAGATGTTGTCGAACTGGGTCTTCTGACCGGCCGCGAGGTTATTGAAGGTGAAGGGGAGGGTTTCGGGGTCGGCGCGGGTTTCGAAGTTGACGTGATTGTCGTTATAGGTGACGTTGCCTTCCCAAGTAGTGCGGCCGCCGTGGATCAGCAGGGTGTTGCTGCCCGTGCCGGCGGGCGTGGAGTAGGCGTTGGAGTCGATCGATCCGGTCGAAAGCACCCACGGGGGCGGGGTGCCGGTGCCGGTGACGTAGCCGGGACCACGGTTCGCGATGGCGGTCTCGGTGGCCTGGAAGGAGTTGGACCACTTGGACTTGCGGCCGCCGATGGGAATCTGATAAGCGTAGGAGAAGCCACCCGGGTCGTTCGGATTTTGTGCTGGCGTAATGCCGGCGGTCGCGGGTTCCTTGGGCAGAGCGCGGAAGCCCGGGTCCCACATGGCCTGCTTCTTGTCCGGTCCGGCGGCGCCCTGGGGCTCGGAGTACTGGTACTTGTCGTAGATCTTGATGTCGCCGTTGACCTCGGCGGGGCTGACGCAGATTTCCGGGCTGAAGAAGCCGTTGTAGATCATGATCGAGGTGATGTGCCGTGGCAGGTCCTTACCGATGGTGGATGTGGCGCTCGCGCCAACCGTCGCGCCCGCCTTATCGAGGCTGCTGGGCAGCGGGTAGACGTCGCTGTTGTTCTGGGCCCAGAGGACCATTCCCTGGTGCACGCCGCGGACCTGGGTGGAATCCTTGATCTGACGGGCGGAGGCGCGAGCCTTGCCGAGCGCCGGGAGCAGGATGCCGATGAGCAGTGCGATGATGGCGATGACCACCAGCAGCTCAATGAGCGTAAATGCCTTACGAGCCTTCATTGAAAACTCCTTGATCCCCGCGGAACGAACCCGGAACACCCGGGAACAGCGGGGATGACCGAAAACTGACGACCGCTTGCGGCTTGGAGCGATGAGCCGTGCGAGTCCGCTGCCGGCCGGTGCCAGACCCCCACGAAGGGGCCCAGGGCCGCGGGGCGGAACCCGCGAGACGGCGGCTCGTTCGGTCAAGCCTGCCTTTTTGGTCCTCAGCGATTCGCGAGGCCGCGAAAGGCTGGTCCGGAGGAGTTCAAAGCGAAGCGGAGGCGGATCGTCAAAGACCGACGCCGCGCGTCGAACCCCTCGTACCAAGATGTCGGCAGGCGTTGGAAGACCCCCGTGCGAGGATCAGAGCGGCGGACTCGAAGGACCGCCAATCAGAACGTTCATCGAATGGTTTGCACGTGAGAGATCCGCCACCTGTCAGAACGAAATGTACCGGAAAAATGTACGGGGGTCAAGGGGAGGGGGTTGCGGGGTGGTGCGGAAATGGGAAAGGCGGGAGGCGAGATGTGCGTAAGGTATTCTTTCGCTTCGCCTTTCGCCTCGGAAGATCGGGTGTGGTAGTCTGGACTCATGACCACAAGCCTTCCTTCACCCGAACAGATGCTCGAATCTCTGGGCCACCTGCTGCCACCGGCACCCAAGCCGGTCGCGGCGTACATCCCTTGGCGGCGAGTGGGAAACCTGGTGTTTGTGGCCGGGCAGATCCCGCTCAAGGACGGGAGGCTGATCGCGACGGGGGCGGTGCCGGGGCAGGTCTCGGTCGAGGTGGCGCGGCTGTGCGCCCTGCAATGCTGCCTGAACGGTCTGGCGGTGGTGAAGGACGCCGCGGGGTCGCTGGACCGCGTCGTGCAGTTCGTGCGGCTGGGCGTGTTCGTGTGCAGCGAGGCGGGATTCTTCGAGCAACCGAAAATCGCCAACGCGGCCAGCGAACTCCTGGTCGCGGCGTTCGGAGAAAAAGGCAAGCACGCCCGAGCGGCGGTAGGGTCGGTCGCGCTGCCGTTGGGGGCGCCGGTGGAGGTGGAGATGGTGGTGGAGGTGGGGTGAGGAACTCCCCGAAGGGGGAGGTGGATTGAGTCCTCCCCGAAGGGGGAGGTGGATTGAGTCCTCCCCGAAGGGGGAGGTGCCGAGTCTTCGAGGCGGAGGGGGAGAGGGGCGCCCGAACTCCCTCGCCGTAAGCCGCGACACTCGCCGACGAAGGGAAAGTCCTCCCCGAAGGGGGAGGTGCCGAGTCTTCGAGGCGGAGGGGGTTGGGCCTCCGCACTCCCGACGCGCCGCCTCACGGACTTGTATCCGAACCAGTTCCTTGATAGAACGCTCCCCATGAACCCCCAAAGGCCGGCCCTGGACGTTCCTGGTTGTCGATGGACCGATCGTGCTCACTCTCAATCCGATCCGCGGGCCTCGAAGATGCTCGAGAATGCGCGCGAGCTGCGCCGGCGAATGACCTTGCCCGAAGTTCTGCTGTGGCAGAAACTGCGCGGCAAGCAGCTTCTCGGGCTGCGATTCCGCAGGCAGCACGTCCTCGGGCCGCACATCGCCGATTTCTACTGCCACGAACTGCGACTGGTCGTGGAGGTTGATGGGCGAGCGCACGAGGCGCAACGAGCCGCCGATCAGAGTCGCGATGTCTGGATGGATGAGCAGGGTCTGACCGTGGCGCGGCTTCCCGCGAGGATGATCCTGCAAGACATCACCGAAGCCCTGAACGTGATCCTGCGGGTGGCATTGCGGTTGATGCCATCGCTGAGAGATCGCCTTGATGGAGTGGGCTAATCGTGATTTGAAGTCGAAGGAGTTCGGGGGCCCAGTCCCCCCTCCGCCTCGAAGACTCGGCACCTCCCCCTTCGGGGAGGATTTACCCAAACGCCTTCTTGTAATCCGCCAGGAAGCGTTCGATGCCCTGGTCGGTCAGCGGGTGCTTCATGCATTCCTGGATGACCTTCAGCGGGCAGGTCGCCACGTCCGCGCCCGCGATGGCGCAGTGGAGCAGGTGGTTGGTGTGCCGGATCGACGCGGCGAGGACCTTCGTTTTCATGCCGTAGTTGTCGTAGACCTTTCGGATCGTGCGGATCAGTTCCATGCCGTCCTCGCCGACATCGTCCAATCGCCCGATGAACGGGCTGACGAGGAACGCCCCGGCCTTGGCGACCATCAGCGCCTGCAGCGCCTGAAAGCAGAGCGTCAGGTTCGTGCGGATGCCCTTGTCGCTCATCGCCTTGCAGGCCTTCAGGCCCTCGACCGTGCTCGGCAGTTTGACCACGATGTTCGGCGCGATCTTCGCGTGGGCCTCGCCCTCGCGCATCATCCCCGCGAACTCCGTCGCGATCACTTCCGCCGACACCGGCCCCTTGCACACCGCGCAGATCTCCGCCAGCCGCCTGGTGTAGTCCACGCGCTCCTTGGCGATCAGCGTCGGATTCGTCGTGACGCCGTCCAGAATGCCCAGGTCGTGCGCGGCCTTTACATCCTCCAGACTCGCCGAATCAAGGTAGATTTGCATGCGCGAGGGTAGGAACCACCCACTCGCCCCGGTTCCGACAAAGGCGGAGAGGCCCGGTTAATGATGGAAAACACGAGTCCCGCGCGGTCACCGCATGATCGCCCTGGCGCCGGTCACCACCCGATCCCAGTCAAAGGCCGGGCCCGGGTCGATTTTGCCTTTGGTCACGTGGTAGTGGCCGAGCAGGCCGCGGTAGTTCGCGAGTTGGGATTCGGTGAGGCTGGTGGTGATCAGGCGGCCCCGGTCGTCGCGCGGGTAGTCGCAGGAGATTTTGGGAAGGGCCCGGCAGAGCGTCGCGGTGAGCCGGATGAGGGAGCGGTACTGCTGCGGTGTGAGGTCGAACTGCGTGAGCGTCGCTCCGTGGATGGGGCCGGTAATCGGCTGGTCGCGCGCCGGGCGCGGCGTGAAGTTGGGGGTGCGGATGCCGCCGTCGCCGAGAGTCGAAGGGATGGTGATGCGGGTGCCGAGTTCGTCGCGGGAGTACCAGCGGGAGAGCATGGCGGGGAGCGTCGCGGCGGGCTGCGTTTGGGGGAGCGGAGGGTCGTCCGTCGCCCTTCCCCCTGCCTCTCTCCTCCGAGAAGGGGAGTCGGGCGCCGGGCCTTCCGGGGGATAGGCGCCGATGTTGGCGATCTCGATACCGACGGAGCGGTCGTTGGCGGCGCCGGCGTGCCAGGCGCGTTCCTTGACGTCGAGGGTCTGGTAGATGGTGCCGTCGAGGTCGAGCATGAAGTGAACGGAGAGGCCGCGGGCGTCGTGAAGGACGCGGAAGCACTGTCGCGAAACGCCGCAGACGTCGTAGTGAATGACGAACTGATCGACGACGGATCGGAGGGTGGGCAGGTCCCAGCCGCCGCCGCGGACCTGCTCGAGTTGCTCGGGCGTGAGGCCCTTGCGGATGCCGAAGCGGTTGGGGGATTCGGGGCCCTTTCCGGCGGCCCACGCGGCGTCTTCCCAGGGCACAAATCGGCGCTCGGTGCGGTAGGCGTCGTAGCCGCCGGGGTCGGTCCATAGAACTACCGGCGCGCCGGTGTGAAAAAGGCGGCCGGCAACCATGATCTCATCGCCGCGGCGGCGGAGTTCGCGGCCGGTGGTGGAGCAGGCGGCGAGGGCGCCGGCGAGCGCGATGCAGAGCCAAAGGCGGAGCATGGGCGACGGTAGCCGGGGTGACCTTTGCTCGCGCGTCCTCCGGACGCGGGGGAGTGAGGGGACGGCCACCAGGGACGTGCGAAGCGCCCGTCCCTGGCAAATATCGTGCGCCCTCCGGGCGAGGAGAGGAGCGATCTGGTTTCACCGTTGAATGAGGGGTGCGGGGTGCGAGAGTGAAGGGCTCGCGCGTCCTCCGGACGCGGGGGAGTAAGGGGACGGCCACCAGGGACGTCGAAGCGCCGTCCCTGGCAAATGTTGTGCGCCCTCCGGGCGAGGAGAGGAGCGATCTCAAGGCACTGAGGGAGCGGCGCCGGTCGATGCCCGCGATCGTCGCGTCGGTTGTGGGTCGTCGCAAGAGTGCGTTGGCGTGGGTTCAGCGTCTGCGGCGGGTGAAGGACGCGAGGCCTGCGAGGAGGATGGTTGCCGCGGCGGGGGTTGGTGCGCGGAACTCGAACTCGTAATCGTCGAGATGGTCGTCGCCGCCGGAGCGGAGTTCGGAGATGTAGGAGACGTTGTAGCGTCCGGGCTCGATGGGGCCGCGGAAGGAGCCGCCGTCGATCTGGCTGCCGTTGTTGGCAAAGAAGAGGGTCTGGCCGGTGTCGAGGGAGCGGAAGAGGATTTCGTACATGCCGCCATCGACGCCGCCTCCGGATCCGTCGAGGCTGAGGGCCTCGAGGCGCCACTCGTCGGCATGGGTGATTTCGAAGGTAAAATCAACGAGGACGGTGGCGCGGCCGAAGACTTGCGAGCCGCCCTCGGGAACGCCGCCCTGGCCTTCGAGACGGCCTCGGGCGCGAACACGTCCGAACTCGAAGGTGCAGGAGATTCCGGCGTGGGCGTCGTTGACCGCGGGGCCGCCTGGGGTTGGGAACATCGTGGAGACGTTGACCTGCGCATCGAAGGGGTCGAAGTTGGGGGCGGATTGCTGGGCGGTGGAGCCGTCGTACGTGGCGAGGGCAGTGACCCGGCGCTCCTGGGTGAGAAACGTGACGTCCGCGCTGGCGCTTCCCGCGGCCACCGACCCGAGCAGCAAAATGGAATAACGCATGTGCAGCACTCCCGGCACGCGGACCCGCATACGTGCGGCAACACCCGACCCCGGGGCGGGTGCGCAGTTCTCGCCTTGGAGAGCATGCGCCGAATTGGGAGGTCGGCAATCAACTTTGAGAGGAAAGTTGAGTCGAATGCCCGGAGGAATCCCGGGCATCAGGCGAAAAAAGCCTTCAGGCGCTCGACAATCGTGAACCGGCTGAGGTCGGTGAACTCCCCGGCGTCGAGAAGCACGCCGCCGCAGACGGTGCAGGAGAGCATCTCGACATGGGGCTGGCGTGGATCGACCTGGGCAATGAGCGGGGACTTGCATCGCGGGCAGACGGCGAGGCCGGCGGAGGTGTTGCGCCGGCGGCCGGTGAGGCTGGGCTCGAGGGATTTGGCCGCGTCTTTGGAGTGGAGGGCCTTCTGGAGTTCGGTCGCGTCGAACCAGAGGGCGTTGCAGGAGGAACAGCGGTCGATGGTGAAGCCGGCGATCGCGATCTTGTCCATGGCGCGGCCGTCTTTCGGACAGTTGAGTGTGAAGGATGGTGTCGGGGCGGAGGCCATGGACATAGGGTAGATCGAGGCGCGTGTGGGGGCGCGGGGCGCTGGCGGTGCGGGTCGGCGCGAGTCCGGTACGATGCGTGTTCTGCGCGGGCAGCGCCCCGGGGGTGTTGATGTCGGGACCACAGGCCGTGACGCATTACCTGATCGAGCGGGAACTCGGTCGTGGCGCCATGGGGGTGGTGTACCTGGCGCTGGACACGAAACTGAACCGGTCGGTGGCGGTGAAGTCGTTGCCGGCGGACTTGGCGCTGGACGCGGATCGCAAGGCGCGGTTCGAGGACGAGGCGAGGACGCTGGCGGCGATCAACCATCCGAATATCGCGTCGATCTACGGGCTGGAGCAGCAGGACGGGAGCACATACCTGATCCTGGAGTTTGTGGAGGGACCGACGCTGACGGAGCGGCTGATCGGCGGAGCGATGGAGTTGGAGGAGGCGCTGCGGGTGTGCAGGCAGGTGGCGAGCGGGATCGACGCGGCCCACCAGCGCGGGATCATCCACCGGGACCTGAAGCCGGAGAACATCAAACTGAGGCCCGACGGGGTCGTGAAGGTGCTGGACTTCGGGATCGCGATGGCCGGAGAGTTGCAGACCGGCACGGCGCGGATGGACACCCCCACCATCGCGATCGCGCCGCACACTCGCCGGACGGCGCCGGGGCTGATCGTCGGGACGCCGGGGTACATGTCGCCCGAGCAGGCGCGCGGCAAAGCGGTGGGCGCGCAGACAGACCTTTGGTCGCTGGGGTGCGTGCTGTATGAATGCCTGACGGGAACGCCGATCTTCACGGGTGAGTCGCTGGCGGATGCGCTCGCGGCGACCTTGCACGCGGAGCCGGATTGGAGCCGGTTGCCGCCGCGGACTCCCGCGCGGGCGGTGGACTTGCTGCGGAAGTGTCTGCAGAAGGACTATCGGCAGCGGCCGGAGAAGATGGCGTGGGCGTGCGAGGCGCTGGACGAGTCGGGGCAGCACCTCAAGAGCGGAGTGTCGCGGGTGGTGGTGTCCACGGCGGGTGGGGACGACGATTGGCCGCCGGGGGGCGGAAACTTGGCCGCGCCGGCGGAGCCGGTGATCGGGCGAGAGCGGGAACTGGTGGAGATCGCGCGGCTGAGCGCGGGTTCCCGGCTTGTGACGCTCACGGGGCCGACGGGGTCCGGGCGGGCCACGCTGGCGCTGGCGGCGGGTGCGTCGCTTCGGGACAAGGTCGCGGCGGGTGCGTGGAGCGTGCGGCTGCCGGCGCTGGCGGAGGCGGAACTACCGGCGATGATGGCGGCGTTGTCGCTGGGGGCACGGGGAGCCGGGGGCGCGACGAGTGCGCTGGCGGGGCGAATCGCCGCCAGGCCGGTGCTGCTGGTGATGACGGGGTGCGAGCACTCTCCCACGTCGTGCGCGACGCTGGCGTTTGACCTGCTTGGGGCGTGTCCGAACGTGCGGCTGATCGTGACGTCAAGAGCGCCGATGGGCCTGGAAGGGGAAGCGATCCTGCCGATCGGAGCCCTGAGCGCGCCCTCGCCGGAGGCGGTGTCGAGGGGCGAGGGGAGGCTGGATGCAGCGCGCTTGTTCGTGGAGCGGCTCAAGCACCAGGACGCATCGTTCCGAAGCAGCACGGAGAGCACGACGGCGATTGCGGAGTTGTGCCGGAGGCTGGGAGGATGGCCGCTGGCGGTGGAACTGGCCGCGGGGCTGTCGGGGGCGATGGCGGTGGCGGACATCGCGGAGAGATCGGAGCAGCGGGCGCGGATGCTTGGGGTGTCGGGGCTGGAAATGCTGCCGGCGGACGGGCTGCATCGGCTGCTGATCCGGTGGATACTGGACACGCTGCCGCCCGGAGAGTTGGCGGTGCTGCTGGCGGCGTCGGCGTTCGTGGGGACGGCAAGCGTGCGGGGGCTCTGCGCGGCGGGCGGGGCGCGAGAGTCGCTGCCGAACGCGGAGACGGACGACCCCACGGGCGGGCCGACGACGGTTCGCGAAACCAAGACCGGGACGACGGTGCTGAAACTGGTGGCGCGGGGAGTGCTGGAACTGCGGGCGAAGGCGGACGATTCGGCGCACGTGCGGGTGTCGATGCACGAAGCGGTGCGGCGGGTCGCTGGGGAATGGCTGCGGGAAAACTCGGCGGTGGAGTCGGCGGTGGTGACGGGGCATCGCGCGTACCACCTGGCGTCGGCGGAGCAGGCGTCGAGGCGATGGGCCGGGGCGGGCGGGAGTGTGTGGATGCAGCGCGCCGAGGCCGAGTACGCGGACCTGGTATACGCCGAGAAGCAGACTCGCGACGGGGATGCGGCGGGAGCGCGGCTGCGGGAGTTGATCGGCGCGTTCCGAGCGGCGCGAGGGCTGTGATGGGCGAACGCAACCATGAGCGCGTGCTGGCGGTGCTGCTCCGCGAACTCGCGGGAGAGCGCGGGATCGCGGTGGAGAGTCTGGGGGAGGGGTGGATCCTGCGGCTCACGAGGGGCGGGGTAGTGCGGTACGTGCACGGCTACGCGTTTGATCTGAACACGGCGGCGACACACGCGATCGCGTGCGACAAGGCGGCGACGAGCGAGGTGCTGCGGGCGGCGGGCATTGCGCGAGTGGAGCACCGGCTGTTTCTGCACCCGGACCTGGCGCCGTTCGTGAAGCACCCCGGAAACTGGCGCGGGATGTTGGAGTTTTTCGAAGCGTGCGGGCGGGACGCGGTGGTGAAGGACAACACGGGCACGGGCGGACGGGATGTGCACCGCGCCCGGTCAGCGCTGGAACTGGAGGCGGGGTGCCTGACGTTGTTCGAGCGCGGGCACGATGTGGCGCTGTCGCCGTTCGTGGAGATCGAAGAGGAGACGCGGCTGGTGATGCTGGAGGGGCGGTGCGAAGCCGCGTACTCGAAGGTGCGGCCGAGCGTGACGGGCGACGGAGCGCGAACGGTTCTGGAACTGCTGGCGGAGCGGGTAACCCGTGGCGGGATGACGGCGGAGTGGTCGCGGTTTCTGGGAAGTTTGGGCGCGGAGGGCGCGGCCGTGCTGCGCGAGCGGCCGGGGGCGGGCGTGGTGCGGCTGCTCAACTGGCGGCACAACCTGGGGCAGGGCGCGAGCGTGCTGATGGAGGACGCGGGGAGCGCCGGGATGCGGTCACGGGTGGAGTTGGCGAAGTGCGCGGGTGCGGCGCTGAACCTGGTATTCGGGAGCGTGGACGTGGTGCGTGTCGGCGGACGGGAGATGGTGCTGGAAGTGAACTCGGGCGTGATGATGGAAGCGATCGCCGGCGCGCCGGGCGGGCGGGATTTGGCGCGGCGGGTGTATGGGCGGGCGGTGGAGTTGATGTTTGCGGACAAGGTCGCGCCAGCACCGTAACAGCATGCTCCTGTGACCGGGTTATCCCATGAGCGTTGCCACCGCGCCGGCGTAGAGATCGTTCAGCAGGTCGGGGGGCAGCGCGAATCCGTGCAGGGCCGGGGCGGACATCGCGTCGTGCCGCGCCGGATCGACCATCATGAGATCCGGGTCTGCGATGGGGCTCTCGCCCTCGTAGTCCGTCTCCCACATGGTCCGCAGGGCCAGGTACCGGCTGGCGTAGAGATCGAACGCGGCCTCGGGCCCGTCGGCGAGGTCGCCCATGGGATGGGCTTTTTGCGCCTCGGTCTTAGGGGTGAGGTGCTCGTCGGTGGTGACGATGTCCGAGCCGAAGAGAATCCGCCCGCGCCAGCGCGTGAGGAACTCGATCACCGCCTCCCGCGGGTGCCTGCTCAGTTCGCGAACGACCCACTTGGTGGCGGACGTATCGAGATAGAGGTTGGAGTGCGCGGCCAGGAGCGAAGACAAAAAGGCAAGGTCCTCCGGCCAGCCGCCCATATGGGCCGCGATCCACGGGCCCTTGAAGCGGTCGAGCATGACGCGGAGCGAGCGGTACTGGTCGAGTTTCGTGCCGTACCTGGCGGCGTTGGAGTACTTGGTCGCGAACCAGGTGTCGGGGTCCGCGACGTGCACCATGAACATCATGCCCAGGGATTCGGCGAGTTGGGCGTGGCGGATGCGCCAGGGGCTGTCGAAGGGAACGACATCCCCGGCGGACGGGCCTTCGAAGAAGTCCCGCATGCGGGGGGCGTTCCAGAGTTTGACGATCCGCGCGCCGAAACGGTCGTGGAAGGCCTGGATGTCGGCGAGGAAGCCTTCCTTCATGGACTTCTCACGGTCGGCGCGGAAGTCGGGGAACGCGATAAAACGCGCCCGGTCGCCCAGGAGGTCCTTCACGAGCGGGGCGTCGGAGAGGCGGACCATGGTGAAGACGCGGTCGATGCCGTAGAGGTCCGCGGCCTCGCGCCAGATCGGGATAGCCTTGGCCCCGTTGATGTGGGCGTGAGCATCGAGGATTCGAACGGGGGGTGCGGGCAGGCGGGCGGCTTCGGCGTGATAATCAACGCCGAAGCGGTTGGCCGCGGAAGCAGGTCGGGAGCCGGACGTGGCAAACGTGAAGGACATGCCCGCGAGTGTAGAAGCGTCGGTGACCGCTGCGCGGCAATCGGGGCGCCCTCGGATCGTGCTGGCGCACGACTGGCTGGTGGGGCTTCGGGGCGGGGAGTGGGTTCTGGACGCGATTGCCCAAACGGCCGCGGAGGTCGGGGAGGTTGCCGGGCTGTACGTGATGTTCGACGATCGCCGCGGGGTGACGCCGGCGATCGACGCGCTGCCGCGGGTGGTGTCGCGGCTGGGTCGGCTGCCGGGGGCCTCGACGCGGCTGCGGCGGTGGCTGCTTCCGCTGTATTCGCTCGCGGTTGAGGAACTGTCGCGGCGCCTGGCGGAGGAACATGCTCGCTCGGCCATCGATCTGGTAGTTTCGACGAGTTCCGCGGCGATCAAGGGGCTGCGGGCGCCCGACGGTGTGCCGCATGTGTGCTACTGCCACAGCCCCGCGCGGTACGTGTGGTCACAAACGGAGGAGTACTCGAGCGGGCTGAGAGGACTGGGGCTCAGGGTCGCAGGAGAGGCATTCCGGAAGTGGGATCTCGCGAGCGCGGCCAACGTCACGCGGTTTCTCGCGAACTCCACTCATACCGCGAAGGAAATACGCCGCTGCTACGGGCGCGAGGCGGAGGTAGTTTTTCCGCCGGTGCGAACGCAGTTTTTCACCCCCCCACCTCCGGGAGCGCGGCGGGGCGAGCACTGGCTGGTGGTCTCGGCGCTGGAGCCGTACAAGCGTGTGGATCTGGCTATCGGTGCGGCGCAACTGGCGGGAACGCAACTGCGGATCGTCGGCGGGGGTTCCGAGTTGCGCCGACTTCGTCGGCTGGCGGGGCCCGAGACCAGATTCCTCGGGCGGGTATCGGACGAGGCACTGCGGGAGGAATACAGGAGCGCTCGGCTCCTGCTGTTTCCGCAAGTCGAGGACTTCGGGATCGTGGCGGTGGAAGCGCAGGCGTGCGGACTTCCGGTGGTGGCGCGGCGGGCGGGCGGCGCGCTGGACAGCGTGCTGGATGAGATCACCGGCGCGCTGTTCCTGGGCGACACGCCGCTGGCGTTGCTTTCGGGAGTGGCGCGATGCCCGCGTGCGGCGGAGTACATGTGCCGGGCCCAAGCCGAACGATTCTGCGCCGACACGTTTTCCCGGAAGATGTCCGCGATGATCGGGGCCGGAACTACATGAGCGATTTCGCCAACTCCACAGCCTTGCGAGTCCGCTTCGCATTATCGCGGATCTCGGGCGAGCCTGGGTTCTGCTCCACCAGGCGGTCGTATTCCCGCGCGAGCCCCTCGAGTTGCTCGGAGAGGGCGGATACTTCGGTTGAGCCTCGCACTCCTGACGATTGGAAGGCACCAAGCCGGCGTTCGCATTCCCACAACTCACAGAACAGCGCCGTGTCGTGGAGACGGTAGGTCCAATACTCAGTGCCCTTGTAGGCCAGCAACCTGGTGTGCAGGTCATCGGGAGCCGGTCCGAAACCCGCGGCAATAGTCACAAAGCAGATGTGATCGACCGCGAGCGCTGTGATCGCATCGTTGAGGCGCAGGTCCAGCGCCCTCCTCGCGGCATCGATGCTCTCTGTCGCGACGGCGGGCTCGAATTCCGAGGCATTTCTCAGGGTCAGGAACGCCAGGTAGAACGTGTACGCCGAGCCGAGCCAGAAGTGTCGATCTTTCACGCTCCCGTCCCGGACAAACTGGCGCACTCGACGTACGACCTCGTGCGCGAGCACATTGTCCCCGGGCCTGTCGCGAAGCGATGATGCGTCACCGAACAGAATCATCGCCGCGGGGAGGTTTCCGATGCGACGCGCGAGCGTGTGGACGAAGCTCGACGCCACGCCGAAGGCCCTGACGAAGGTCAGGGCTGCGGCGGTAAACGCCCACGCTTCCGGTTCGTTTTCCGGTTGTTCCACGCGATCGGCTAGTTCGTCTATCGCCAGGTCTCTGGTTGTGGGATCGCCCAGGCGGCTGAGGAGATCGCCCAGTTCGGCCTCTGGTTTCCCGTCGGGCTGGGGAGCCCAGCGCTCCATTGCCAACTCGTGCCAGGGGTGAGCAGGGGGCGGCGCGCGGAAGTTCTTTGCGACGGAACGGAGGCGGTTCAGAAGGCGAGATCGACTGTGCGATACCCCGATGCTCGCTTCGATCTTGAACAGTGTCGTGTCCTCCATGCCGCGAGACTCCGCCTCACCCAGCACGATGGTCCCCAGTTCCTTCGTGCGCGATTCAACGTCGCGTGTGATGCTCGGAAGTTGGGCGACCGCGGACTTCCAAAGGGGCTTCCATTCTTCGGCTTTCGAGAGTTCCTGCCCAACGGGTCCCGCCTCGTCCAGCCAGATGCTCTCCAGGAACAAGCCCTTGTAGAGTTGATTGAGTTTACCGCGGAGTGCCGCGATGCTTGACTGCTGCGGCCTGGGGTCTGCAATCAGAGCGTTGAGAATCTCCGCCGCCTGCTTCCACAGGTACGGCAGGTTGTATGTCACCAGACCGGGGTAGGCGTCGCCGCGCAGCAACCTTCGAAGCACCGCGAGCCATTGAATCGCAAGTGCCGACCGGAGCGCGCACCTGGGATGATCGATCGTGAACTGGACGCCAGGCGGCGCGAGGAGCGCACCCACTTCAGGCACCGTCCTGCAGAGTTCAAGCACGGGGCGGGTAGCGCTATGGAATCGAACCAGAGTCCCGCTTTCCTCGCTCTGCCGGATCATTCGTCCGATCGCGAGAAGCGCCATGGCGTCGTAGTAGTTGTTCTCGGTCTTCTCGGGACGCCTCTCGTCGAGGAGCGAACGGATCCTCGGGAGCCGCTCGTCGCTTTCGATTTCCTTGAACAGCGGACCGGGCTGCCCGAGGTCCAGCAGCCGATACTTGGGGCTCCCCGGCCGGTCCCCGTCGCGTTCGAGCGTGAGTTCACGCAGTCGGCTCTTCCAGAATAGGCGAAGTAACTCGATCCTGACGAAGGTCGGCACCGCCAGTTCCTGGAGTTCCTCCCGGAACTTCTGGGCGCCCGCGAACGTGAGCCCCTGTTGAGAGAAGGATTTCAACTTCCGGATTTCCACGTCGTACAACTGGCCCGGATCATCGCGTGGCGCGTAGCCGTCCGGGGGATGCCTGGACGATTTGTACAACTGGCGGTGAAGTTCGATCATGTGGGGGCGAAGCAGGTACACCGGTCCGATATACCCCGCAGACCACAGTGCTCCGACGACGTGCAGCACCCCTTGCGTCGAGGCCGCGGCGCTCTCATGCTCCTCGCCGAAGATCACCGGCGTAATCACGTCAACATCAAAGTAGAGCCGGAAAGGCGTCTTTTTTTCTGCTCCGACTCCCAGGTCCTCCAACGCGGCACTCAGGGCGCGGGCATGGTCCGAGGCGTTGATCGGGGATGAGTGTGGATCGGTCATGGGGGTGGCTCATCCTGGATCGCACGATCGATGAACCCGCCAAGGCTGTCGGTAGCCTGTTGGTCAAGTTCATTCCGGATGCTCGCCGTGGGACCATCCGCCGCGTGGAGCGAGGCGGCGCGGTACGACTCGGTGAATCGCATGCGTGCGTCCTCATCCCAATCGCTGATCGATGCGGTGATCGCCGTTTCCAGACTCACGGTTCCACGGAACGGGAGGCCGGCGCTCGCGGCGCACTGCACCATCGCGACAAGATCAGCCACCAGACGATTCAGCCGCCCGGAGTCGTTCCGGGATGCGGCGCGCTGCGCTATCCCGCACAACCACTTGGCGCCGAAATGTGCCGGGACGGCGACCGCGAGCGCCCTGGCATTCGATTCCACCCGCTCCTCCAACTCACTCACCATCGCAAGCCCCGCGAAGAGGCTCTCGACGGCGTTGCAAAGAAGCTCAATGTGCTCCGACGCGTCAGGTCGATTTGCCGCGAGGAATCGAAGTCTCCCGTGGAGTGAGTCATCTGACCCGGCGTCCCGGGGGAGTTCGCCGGTGAGGAGAAAATCACGAAGGGCCTCGGGCCAGGGTACTCGCGCCTGATGCACACGGAGCGCGTACGTGCGGCTGAGCGACTCCAGATCGGAGCGGGCCTCGGGATGATGGTCCAGGAACGCGTCGAGGCAGCGGGCCACCCGGTGCGTGTCAAACTTCTGGACCAGGTGCCCGAGCGAAGCCCGGATCGCGCGCGAGGTGTGCTCGTTCCATTTGAGTGTCGAGAGCCAGACGAACGCCTCCTCGGGATCGTGCTCGGCGACCGCCTGGAACACGATCACCGTAGCCGGATCCTGCACCAGCCTGTGGATGCTGAGCCAGAACGCCGGATTCTCGGCCAACTCCAGTTCCGCCATCGCGATGGCGGCATCGAGCAGCCTTCTCTTTGACTGCTTGAGCAATTCGGCACTTTCGCGAGCCCTGGGGGCCGGGTCGGAGAGCGGGGTGTGCGACTGGAGAAACCGGGTTTCAGACTGGCAGATAACCCTCAACGAACGCCCGACCCACTGGACATGCTGGCCATCGGTGACCGCCGGCCGCACGAACCGCATCACGCGGGATTGCCAGTCATTTCGCCATGAGGAATCAGATCGCGCGAACTCATCGATGAATGTAGCCACAGCGCGCGCCATCGCATCGCGCTGCGCGGCGGGAAGCGTCGGAAACACCTGCTCGACAAGGTCCTCCGCCCGGTCGGCTCGCGGCAGGCTTCCCGGGGGAAGGAAGCCGCGAAACAGGTCGCGCAACCACGACTCGATGTCCGCGTCGTTCATCCCGGAGAACGACGACGCGACGAGCGCTCCGGAGTTATCAAGAACCGGCCTTCGCATTCAGCAAAGTTCCATGAGACCTTCTGTCAGGTGCTCGCCCAGCACGCCGAGGTGCACGACCTCCGGCCGACCCGATGCGAATACCCATGGCGGGTCGGGATGCGTGATTCCCCACTTTGCAGATCGGTCCGCAGCGATGCGAAAGTTCAAGTTCCACTCCTGCGGCTCATCGCCGTAGCCTTCAAGCACCGAGGGAATGTGCGGGCGAATCGAATCGGGGATTGAGTACCGGAACAGCACGATGCGGGAGTTGGGGGTGTTCACAGCGTTTGGCCCGAGCCCCAGCCTCCCGGCCACCTCTCGCGCGGAAGGGTTCGACCCGGCGAACGCAAATGGGTCGGCTTTGGTATCTTCATCGAACGTTGACCATTGAACAAATCGCTTGAGGGGGAGGCCGCGAAAAAGGTCACGGGCGTTTTGCGCTGCATGCGTATGCGGATAGTAGATTTCTCCCGCGTCTGCGATGTTGAGTTTTTTGGAGTCGAGCGCCTCTGCGATGAGTCGATCGGTTGTGACCTTGAGCATGGCGACGCCGAATGTCCGGTCCAACGTGACGCCCGCGGTCTGAAGAGGCTTTTGCGGATCCCGAACGAGGTTCCCCCGACGACACCATTCGGTGATTCGGCGCCTGATATCGAACGCGCTTTCGGCAGCCGCGTCCGCAATGGATTGTCCGAACATCAACCACTGTCCCTCGTTGACGCGATGATCCACAACGAAGTTTCGATAGGGCTGGCAGTTGAATCGACTCTCGGCCTGGATCGCCGCAAGCCAAATGCGCACGATGTCGATGAATCCGCCCGGTAACAGGGCGACCAATCGCCACCGTACCCGGTTACGGGCCGAGAATCCGTTTGCCCGGAGCGACTCGAACAATCTGGGCATCGCATGAGATTACCACGAAACTCCGCGCCCGGCGGGGGCGGCGGCTTCACTCTCACTCGCAGCCCGGACAACTCGCCTACTGGTTGCCTTTGGCTTGATGAGGCCCCACCGGCACCTCCCGCAACTCAGGTTTCGGCTCAACCATGATCCTGGCTCCTGCTGATCGGCTTGCGATCACGCGGCCCACGTAGAGCTCGTGGTCGGCCTCGAGGTCGAGGTGGCGAACGACTTCGCAGTCGAAGGCCAAACTCGAGCGGGCGAGCAGCGGCGCGCCGCCGACCGCGGTGATGGTTGGGACGGTGTCGAAGATGTCGCCGTCACGGGGACGCGCTGGTTCGGCGCAACGGCGCAGCAGCAATGTCATCGTGGGCGAGCAGGGATCGTCGATCCGGCAGACGCCGAAGCGACGGCTGTCGCGGATGAGCGGCTCGATCCAGTGTCCGCACCGGACGGTGACGCCGATGAGGAGCGGCTCGTTGGCCGCGACCATGACGGCGCGAGCACGCACCCCCGCGCGTCGGCCCTCGAAGTGAGAGGTAATCAGAAACGTCCCGACGGACAGCAGGTCCGTCGCTTCCCGTACGCCGTCCTGGCGGTCGGTGGGCATCAACATGTTCCCCCCTGTTCCGACGCAGCAGCCCTGCGTCTGTAGCACAGCCCCTAGCCCGTCGTTCGCGTTGCCACTGTACATGGTCGCATTCTGAGGTGGATTGGGAGATTTGGAAGGCTTGGAATGGCAAAAAGGGCGTGAAGTTTGGTTAATGGATGAATCATGGTTGGATTTTGAACGGAGACCTCGAGAGGGCTTGTTGGTGGAATACCCCCAATTTGTGCACAAGTTGCCAACTGAAGAGGCTCAAGTGTCGAGGAATGTTGCAAAGTGGGGCAAAGTGGGTATCATGCGTCCCATCGTGTCGGGGCGTGGGTTTGTTCCACCTTCAAGCACGTGATGGCCACGACGGCCGAGCAAGCGCGTGGAGACGCGAAGCCATGACCAGCGTTCGTTCGACGGGAAATACGTGGGCGTTTTGCGATGATCTTCACCGGGTTCGCGGAACTCACGATCGATGCGAAGCAACGGCTCGCCGTTCCTTCGAAGTTCAGGTCGCTGCTGAACCCGGAGACGGACGGGAAGGCGTTCTACTGCATCCCCTGGCCGGGGCACGGGTTAATGCTCTTTACCGAACCCATGTTCAACCAGTTCGCGAGCCAGGCGGAAGGGACGCTGACCCCCGGGGAGGACGAGCAGGAGTTCGAGACGTCCTTCTTCGGTCTGACGGAGCGTCTGGAGTTGGATTCGGCGGGCCGGATTTCGATCCCGAAGATGCACCTGGAACTGACGAAACTGCCCAGCGAGGTCGTGGTCGTGGGCGCCCGGTACCGGTTGGAAGTTCTGAGTCGGGAGATGTGGGCGGCGGGGATGCAGGGCCGGTTCGAGCGCCTGGCCATCCAAGCGAGGAAGTTCAGGGGGAACGGCCGCCGCGAGGATGGG
Organism: Phycisphaerales bacterium; assembly: GCA_905339235.1. Lineage (GTDB taxonomy): Bacteria > Planctomycetota > Phycisphaerae > Phycisphaerales > UBA1924 > RI-211. The sequence goes on along the minus strand of CAJPFG010000018.1, from coordinate 164,313 downwards.
GCGACCGGGGAGAAGACGAGCGGGTGAGTTGGGGACGCGGAAGGCCGTGAGGCCGAGACGGTGAGTTCCGGTGGCTTTGCGGTTTGCACCGCGAGTCAGCATTGAGAGCCACGGAAGGCTCGCGGGCGCGACGAGGCGCCCGTTCAGGATCGAGGGCGACGGGTGGGCGAAGGGACTCGCCTTGCCCGGCGTTCGGGAGGGTGGTCTTGGCCGCGCAAGGACGCGCGGCGGGATCGACCCGAGGCGACGGCATCGCGAGGCCGCCGCCAGCCCGGCGAAGTGCCCCTGTGCTCGTGCCCGTGCGTGAACAGCGTGCGGGCGCATTGACGAGAGAGCCACCACTTGGCGGCGGGGCCACCACCACCACCTCCCGTTCTGTCCCGCTGCCACACTCCGCCCTGGCTGAAAGGCCGGGCGGTGTTGTTTTTGGGTCTCAGATCTCCCGCTGCCAATCTTCGAGTCGCAGGCCAGGAACGCGGGCGTACTCACCGGTGTTGTGAGTCACCAGCGTCAGGTCATGCGCGAGTGCGACGGCGGCGATCTGAAGGTCGTAGGGGCCGATTGGGGTTCCGGACGCGGCAAGTACAGCCTCTAATACTCGAGGCCCGCGCTGCGGCGGCGTCGTCGAACGGCAGAGATTGGAATCCTGAAAGAACACTGTTCAGGCGAGTGAGGTTTCTCGCGGGATCCTTGCTGCGGATTACGCCATACAGCAGTTCGGCAACCACAACCGAGCAAGTCACGGCGTCACCGTCGTCGGCCGTGCAGAGTCTCTGAACGACCGCCGGTGATCCGCGATCACGCAGACGCTGAATGAGGACGTTGGTGTCGAGCAGGTACTTCAATCGATCGACTCGCGGTGCTCGAACGAGTCAGGTCCGGGCCTGACGACGTCGGGAAAGTCCGGAATGCTTCCCGCCACCGATCGAACAAACTCGCGCCATTGCTCTTTCGACCTTCGAACCCGGGCAGACACCCGCTCGATCACGAGCCGAACTTCAGAGCCGGCCAACTCGCTCGGCAGCACTACCTCAAGCTTGCCGTCCTCCCCGACTCGGGCTCTCATTTCGTAGCTGCTCATGGCTTCTTCCCTTCGCGAATGATACCGCAAAAAGGCCGGCCGCGCACTCGCACGCGAACGCCACGATTCAGCTCTTCATGTTCACATACTGCAGCGGCACACCCAGCCCCGCGGCGCTGAGCATCTTCATCACGGCCTGCAGGTCGTCGATCTGCTTGCCGGTGACGCGGAGTTCGTCGCCCTGGATCGAGGCCTGCACCTTCATCTTGGTGTCCTTGATCATCTTGACGATCGACTTGGCGAGTTCCTGCTCGATGCCGTCCCGGATCTTGACCTCGCACTTCACCTTGCCGGCGAGGGCCGGCTCGGTCTCGCCCCAGTCAAAGGTCATGGTGGAGATGCCCCGCTTGTGCGCGGCCGATTCGAACATCTCGCGGATGCCGCGCATTTTCGTCGCGTCGTCCGCGACCACCTTCATCTTCTTCTCCTTGGGATCGACGGTGAGTTCGGCCGTGGCTCCGCGGAAGTCGAACCGCGCGGCGATGGCCTTGCGCGTGTTGTTCAGCGCGTTGTCGAGTTCGGCGAAGTTGACGCGGGAGACGATGTCGAAGGAGGGCATGGGGCGAGGGTAGGGCGGGGGAATGGCAGAGTGGCAGAGTGGCAGAGTGGATCGTGCTGGGCCCAGAGCGTGAATCGCGCTATTCGCCGGGCATCAGGGCCGCGAGGATCCGCTTGTAGAACTCCCCCTGCGCCTCGCCGCCCTTGTGCCAGCGCCAGACCACCACAAGATCGTGCTCGGGGTCGATCCAGATGGAGTTGCTCCCCGCGCCCAGCGCGGCGAAACTCGTGCGGGGGGCCTCGGGCCAGCGCCCTCCCGTGTTGAGCCACCAGAGATACCCGTACCCGGGCTGCAGACCCTGCTGGCTGGTCGCGCCCTTGATCCAGGACTCGGAGATGATCCGCCGGCCGCGCCACTCGCCGCGGCGGAGGATCAGCAGCCCGAACCGCGCGTGGTCCAGCGTGCTCATCCACAGCCCCCCGCCCCATCGCGTGCCGCCGCTTACGGACTTCATCGGCTTGCCGTCCACCTCGACGGTCGCGTTGTCGTAGCCGTGGTACACCCACGCGCCCGACGCCCCGATGGGGTCCATGATCTCGGTCTTCAAGACATCGGGCAGCGGCCGCTTCCACAGCCGCAGCAGCGAGAGCGACATCCGGTTGATCCGCACGTCGTTGTACTCGTAGTGCGTGCCGGGCTCCTTGATGTCGCGCGGCTTCATCTCGCCGCGGCCAAACTCCTCTCGCCCGATGAACGTGCTGGGCTTGCCGAAGAGAGTCCCCTCCCACTCGCTGGTCTGGGTCGCGTGGTGCCGCCACGTGACCTTGGCGTTGTGCGGCGAGTTGGCGGGGTCGTACCCGCCGTCGTGGATGTACTGCGCGACGGGGTCGTCGATGGACTTGATGAGCCCGCGGTCGATGGTCAGGCCCAGGATCGTGGAGAGGTAACTCTTGGCGACGCTGTACGTGGGATCGACCGCGTTCACCTCGCCCCACTCCGCGACGATGTAGCCCCGCCGGATGATGACGCCGTTGGTGAGCGCCCGAGTCGTCGGCACCGGCCCCAGCGACCGCCCGAAGATCGCGGCCTGCGTCGAGAAGTCCCGCGGCATGTCGGTCTCTTGGGCCTTGGCCCAGGCGACGGCGTCGGCAAGGAGTTTGTCGTCGAATCCGAGTTGGGCGGGGTCGCGGTGCCGCCACTCGCCGCGGGGAGGGAAGTAGACGGCCGCGGGTTGCGAACCTGTTTGTGCCTGCGGCGGCGTTGCGCACGAGGCCGCGGCGAGCAGCCCAACGAGAATCGCGATGAACCAGGTCCTGATCATGCCGGATGTTAACGCGACGGAGACCTGGAGTGCCTTGCAATCGAGCGCTCGAGTGCTTTGCACAGCCGATCGGCGAGTTGCTGAGTCAGATCACCAAGTTCTCGCTTGGAGTAGTGACCGCTTGGCACAATCCCGGCGACGCGAACTCCGGTGGGCTTGTGCTCGACGTAGAGGCTGACCGTGGTTCGCTCGCTTCGCCGGCCGGCACGCGAACCCCAAGGCGCACCGGATCGGCTCACGGCGCGGTCTTCGCCCCACGTAAGGTCTTTGGCATTGAGTGTCTTGCTCGACAGCCGCACCATTCAGCCAGTGTACGTATGCCCTTCGACGGGCCGCCTCAGCACGGCGCGCCGTTCACCCGCTGCTCCTCCGTCTCGATATCAAACCCGTTCTCGGCGCCGTCGCCGTTCAGGTCCGCCGACCCCTGGCAGTAGTTCGAGTAATCGCCGTTGATCGCCTGCTCGGTCGCCTCGATGTCAAATCCGTTCACCGACCCGTCGCAGTTCACGTCCGGGTCGCAGGGCGGGGGCACGGGCGCGATGATCGTGAACCGCACGGGCGAAGCCGTCTGCGTCCAGGTCGCCCCGGAGTCATCGCTGATCTCCACCCAGATGTCGAAGAAACTCATCACCTGCCAGACGCCCCCGCCCAGGTCCAGCACGCGCGTCTCGCCGGTGGACGGGCGGGCCGGGGCTTCGCGGAAGCGAACGTTGTTGGGGAGTTGCCCGCCCACGATGTCCATCTGGTACATCTCGGTGTCGAAGACCGCGCGCTCGGGCGGGCCGGCGTCGTAGGTGCGGCACGTGCCGGCCCAAGAAATCTGCACGGTGGCGCCGCGCGGCCCGGGCGGGCCCCACGGGTTCACGGCCGCGAAGGTGACCACGCTCGGCCCGGAGAACGACGCGAGGGCGATGTTCTGGTTGATGGGGACGTTCTGCACGATCTCGACGGGCGGGAGCGAGAAGGGGTCCTGCCGCCACTGGATGGCCGCGATCGGCGGGAAGGGCGCGGCCTGGGAGTCGTACCCGTACCCGGGGTCGTTGGGCGCCAGGGCGGGGACGTCGATGTCGTACGTCGGCTGCGCGAGCGCGGCGGCGGGCACGCAGGCCAAGGCGAATAGCGCACGCATCAGAGTCTTCGTTGCCATGCTCACCCCCACCATCGCGCTTGCTCCAACACTCACGCCCGGGCCGGCGATCAGTCTACCGCGCACGGCAGAAACGCCAAGGGAAAGTATGGTGAGCGGGACGGCCCAACCGGCTATCGGGATGAACCGCCGCGGTCGGGGAGTACGCGAAGGCCGCGGAAAGACCGGAAGAACGCGGAGAGGGTCAGGGTTTGGACTCGCACGCGCCGCGCTTGCCGCCCTCGCCCCCGCCGCACTCCGGGCACGGCGAGCCCGGCGCGAGGCCGGAGAGAGGGTAGTTGCACTCCGGACAGTTGTTCGCGCGGCGGTCCCGCAGGTGGGAGCGCCAGAGCAGGGCGCTCACCGCGGCGAGAAGAAGCGAGGGCACCCAGAGCGGGACGGCTCGCTCTCGCACGGTCGCCGCGCCGTACGTCGAATCTCGCCACTCGCCACTCCACGTCCAGTCGCTTCCGGCGGACCCGGCCCATACGTAGCAATCCGCGACGATCGGCGTGGCACCCTCAACGAAGCCGAAGACGACGCGGCTCGCGCCCGGCGGGGACCAGTGAACGTGCAACGCGCCTCCCGCGAGCAGCACGAACGGCCCGCTGCCGGCGCGAACGGCCGTGAACGCGAACCAGTTCGTGATCGCGTACACCAGCAACAGCATCGCGAGCGCTGCCGTGCACGTCCACCGAAGCATCGCCCATCGCCTCTTCACGCCCTCAGCATACCGCGCTCAGGCCTTCGCCTCGTCGCGCTCGCCGCCCCCACCCCCACCACCCCCACACTCCGGGCACGGCGAGCCCGGCGGGAGGCCGGTGAGGGGGTAGGTGCAGGCGGGGCAGACACCGGCGCGTGACCGACGCAACGCCTGTACGAGAATGCCCGCCGTGCAGCACACGAGTACCACAATCGAGATGGGCAAGACGAGTCGCTGATGCTTGAGGAATACAAAGCACGCGATGCTGTAAAACGACCACTCTGTGCTTCCGCCCTCACGGCCAACGGTAGACTCGAACGGCCTTGAATCGGGATCCGGCAGACGAGTCCACGCATCCCGTATCAAGGCCCAAACTTCGCTGTCCATCTCGAACTTCTGCGCACCGCTCGTCCAATCTCGAATCTCCTCGACCGTAACCGTGCGCTTCGTACCGAGAATGATCGGGCTGCGAGGATTAACCCGGTCTTGGATGAAGCCGACCGGGCTCTCCAGGCATTTGACGCGAATGGTGGCGATGCTCGTCACGTCGCCGAAGTCGCTCCCACCCCGAATGCAGCGGCGTCCCGCCTTGTCAACGAGAAGCTCAAAGTCGGCTTCGATACCACCAAAGTGGTAGTACCCGTCTGGAGGCCATTGCAGAGTCCACGTTGTGATCAGTGCCGCAAACCCGGCGAGAACCCCCAACGCGAGGCTCGCGCGAAGCAACGAACGTTTAACGGTTTCCGATGACCTCACGCCCAGAGCATACGCGAAGGTGAATCGAGTGTGCCTCCGTATGGCACTGAACCGGATGCGCTGCCGCTACGCCGCCAGCCTCACCCTCGCCCCCGCCGCGGCGGCTTCCGCCGTGCCGAACTGGACCGTCACCGCGCTGCTCGCCTCGCCGGCGCGGCCGCCCCGGAAGCCCTGGATGATGTACTGCACCCCGCCCGCCGCGGCGCTGCTGGGGATGGCGGTGTCGGTGAACGTCGCGCGGCGGGATTCGCCCGTCGCGCCCGCGGCGGCGCCGACCCCCACGAACGTGGACTGGCCGGGCAACCTGCGCGAGACGCGGAAGAAGGCGCCCGTGCTCGCGGCCGCGTCGGCGGCGGTCCACGAGAGCGTCACGCTCCCGTCGGGCTCGAGCGTGACGGCGATGTCGGCGGGCGGGCCCGGGGGCTGGGCGGGCGCTCCCGCGGCGGGCACGGGGATCATCGCGGCGGCGTACACGTTCTCGTCGCCCATCGCCGCGGCCTTGATCTTCGCCACCGCCCGGGCCGCGTCCTCGCGCAGGCGCTCCGCGGCCTCGTTGAACGCCAGCGTCGCGGCGCGGGCGGCGTCGCGGGCCTGCGCCGCGGCGAGTTGCAGATCGCGCGCGGCGTCGAGCCGCTCCTGCAACCGCACAATCTCGGCGGGCGAAAGCCCGATGGCCCCGGGTTCGGCGCTCCACGCGGGCAGGTGCGAGTTCACGAAGTCGATCTGGCCGACGGCTGTCTTGGGGATGACGCGCATGATGCGGGTCAGCATCGGCGAAGCGCGGGGCGGGCTTGAGCCGACGCGAGGATTTTTGAAGGGGACGCGGTGCGGGGCGGGTGGGGCGCGTGGCGGAGGGGCCTGGACGTGTGCCGGAGGAAGGCTGGCAGGGGTCCCGAGGGACTGGGCTTTGGCCAGGAGTGGTGGGCACGCCGACGATGCCGCGCCGTCGGGAGTTGGGCGTGGTCCGTGCTAGCCAACTGGCGTCGCAACCAGCACGCTCAGCAATGAAAGCAGTACCGCCTTTAGTGCGACGCTCCCTGGGTGAGGCGCATTTGCATCCCGCCGGGAATACACCAGATCAAAATCAAGGACGTCGTGGTGCGCTGCGTAATTCCGGGCGATCACCCAATTCACGAACCCGGCGACCAGCTCGTTAGCGACGTCGTTTCCCGATGCGACTTCAGAGGCCGCGACAAGTCTCAACCCGGTCTGTTCTTCAAGGTCGTGGAGCTGGGCGCGCTGGACGAGTAACTCCTTCATGCGGCGCTGACAGGCAGCCCCGACATCCCCGCCCATTAATCCCCAACGCCCCAGTACGTAGTTCAAGGACTCTCTCGCCAGCGCGCGAACGTCGGAGTAACTCTTCTGGCCGGTGCGAGCGCGAGCCGCTCGAGAAAGCACTCGCTCCGCGTGCATACTGATCAGGTTGAACTGCTCAATCCGCTCAGACTGCCGAATGACTTTCTCATCCGGTGTCGATTGTGGTCCACGCAACTGTTCGTGCAAGCGGTGAAACGCGAGCACAAAGCGGCGGAACGCACGGCTCGCAAACCATCCTGCATTAAGGTGGGTCCGGATTGCGGTCTCATCCAAGTGGGCCAACTGAGGCACTGTTGCGCGGTATTCCTTGAGGTAGATGCAGACATTTCGGGGAAAGTCTCGACGAGCCAAGTCCTCCTCTCTGGGCAAGGCATCGATGAGGGATGCCGAAAAATCACGCCGCTGGTGGGGACTCCAATAGTCGTCGAGGGCATCAACTCGCTCCCCGCTGACGCGCTCCAAGAAGTAGATGGAGTATTCAATCTCTTGCCGTAGCAATCCAAGCAGCGCGGGCGTCTCCTGAGCGCGTGACCATTCCTCCCACATAAGGAGCAGAGTCCGCCGAATGCCTTCTTTCATCTTATCCACGGACAGTTCAGCCTCGCGTGCAACCTGGCATATGGCAGCCCTTGTCTCCTCAAATTCTCGCTGGGGCATCACCGCGGAGCCAACGACCGTGCGCATCCTCGAGAGCCATTCGAACACCGCATAGCGTTCATCCCAAGCCGCGGTTAGCCGTTTGTGTTCGCAGTCGACCAGCCGAGCTCGAGCCAGGAGGGCTGTCTCCCGATCCACGGGAATGTCCTCGACCAGGCAGCATCGTCTAGACATGGCCCGTGCGTAGTCAGCAACCTGAAACGCCTGCCAGTATGCGAAGTAATCCAACCAAGGACGCACCTCTCGGTCAAGCCGCGCGTGGCGAAAGACCAGCAGTTCCGACGAAACTCCACCCGGGCTTGATAGGTGGCGTCGCGCGACTTGGGTCAGCGGGTCAGATTCATCATCAAGTTCGTGCACCCACCACCGCCCTGATTCGCGCGGCCAACCGCTCGTTCGAGCTCGCACCAACAGATCGAGAGCCCAGCTCTCTGCTTCAGGACAGTTCGACAACTCCATCGGGAACTGGGGGTAGTTTGTCCACGACTCGATTGCCGTCCGCGGCAGAAAGACCCGAAGCACAGGCTTGATCCATCCTCGGTGCACCATCGTTTCGATGCCGGCGCCAGATGGAAGCGCGATGCCCAGATCATTCAACAGCTTGTCAAAGCCAGTGTGGCGGTCAAACAGCGGAATGTACCTGCAGTTCGCATCTCGACTTGACATTCGCATAGGCTTATTGAGATCCGATCGTTTCGAACACCCGACCTCGGCGGTGGTGGATTCTATATGTTTGACCTGAACACGCCCGGGCGGCAGCCGACTTGACCCGCACCCCGTCCCTGCTATCCTCTCCCCAGCATCAAGAGACCCGGGAGGCATTCCGCCGTCCCGGGCGGCAACCGAGCGAACGCCTTTGAGCGAATCGCCGCGGTGCCGGGCGAGCCCCGACGTGGGGAGCGATGCGGCCGACTGCGGCAAAAAGCCTCGACGAGGCCCTTTGCAACAGAACCGGCAAAAGTGAGCGCGTGCTCACCCTTCCCACGTCATGCTCGATGCTCGTTGATGCCGTTGGAGAAACGGCATGTCGGGTTCACAGAATGGGTGTTGCAACGGCGAATCCTCCCCCCAGGGGGGAGGTGCCCGAGTCTTCGAGGGCGGAGGGGGTGCGGCCGCGGAATCGAAGCGGTTGGCGTCAGCACACCCTTCGCCCCCTCCGGCTCGCGGACTCGCCACCTCCCCCTTCGGGGGAGGATTGACGGCGGCCGTCCGCGGCGGGCGCTCGGCCGACCCCTGGTCGCGGGCGCTCGTAACGCCGCTCGTGCAATCGACGACGTACGTCGGCGAGTCGCTCGAATCTCCGCCCCCCCACGCCTATTCGCGGGTGTCGAACCCGACGGTGTCGTCGCTGGAGGCGCGGCTGGGCGCGATTGAAGATTGTCCGCCCGCGGTTTGCTTCGGGACCGGCCTGGCCGCGGAGACGGCGCTGTTTCTCGCGACGCTCAAGGCGGGCGACCACATCGTGCTGGGCGAGGCGATCTACGGCGGGACGGTGCGGCTGGTGCGCGAACTCTTCGCCGGGTTGGGCGTGGCGTACACGTTCGTGGACACGGCGGGCGAGGACGGGCCACGGAACGTCGCGGCGGCCATCGTGCCCGAGACGCGCCTGGTGTTCATCGAAACGCCCGCGAACCCGACACTGTCGCTGACGGACATCGAGGCGGTGGCTCGCGTTACGAAGCGGGCGGGCGTGCTGCTCGCGGTGGACAACACGTTCCTCACGCCGGTGCTCTCGCGGCCGCTGGACCTCGGGGCGGACATCTGCGTCTATTCGACGACCAAGCACATCGAGGGGCACAGCAGCGCCATGGGCGGGTCGATCACGACGCGCGATGAGGGGCTGCTCACGAAGATCCGTTGGGTGCGCAAGTGCATCGGGAACATCCAGGCGCCCTTCAACGCCTACCTCACCGAGCGCGGCCTTGCGACCCTGCCCCTGCGCCTCCGCGAGCACTCCCGCAACGCCCAGCGCGTCGCGGAGTGGCTCGCATCCCGCATCGGCGAGGGCGTGTCGTGCGTGCACTACCCCGGCCTCCCGGATCACCCCCAGCACGAACTTGCTCTCCGCCAGCACGTCGGGGGCGAGTTCCACGGCGGCGTGGTGTCGTTCGAGGTGGCGGGCGGTTACGACGCGGCGCGGCGGCTGCTCGCAAACCTTCGGCTGTGCTCGCTGGTGGAGCACGTCGGGAGCGTCGAAACGCTGGTGACGCACTCGGCGAGCATGACGCACGCGGATGTGCCGCGCGAGCACCGGCTGCGCGTCGGCATCACCGACGGCCTCGTGCGGATCAGCGTGGGCCTCGAAGACCCGGCGGATGTGATCGCGGACCTGGAGCAGGGGCTTGACGCGGCGTGCGGCACGGCGGAGAAGGCCGAGGGAGGTGTCGCATGCCGGGTGTGAATGGCGCGAACGGAAATCACGAGCACCCCTTCGGGGTGCGCACGGCTGGGGATGCCTGTTCCGGGGGTGTCGGCCCCGGGCTGCCGACACCCCCGGCTACGAACGGCCACGCCTTCGGCGTGAAGAGCGCGGAACAGAACGCAGATGCTCAGGCGGGACGCGTGAGTCACCCACACCAGAGTGAGCCACACCGCGAAAGCCGACAGCCGGTGATCGTGCTGAAACTCGGCGGGAGCGTGCTGACCGGCGAAGCGGCGATCGCCTCGGCCGTGGAGGAGGTGCGCGGGTGGGTCTCGCGCGGGTACGGGGTCGTCGCGGTGGTGTCGGCCTTTGAAGGCGAGACGGACCGGCTGCTCTCGCTCGCGCGGTCGTTCGGGCGCGAGGCGTGGGCGACGGCGGCGCTGGTGGCGACCGGGGAGCACACATCCGCGGCCGCGCTGGCGCTCGCGCTCGATGCGGGCGGCGTATCGGCGGCGACGCTCGACGCCGCGGGGATCGGGCTTCGGACCAGCGCGGAGGCGCTGGATGCCTCGCCGCGCGATCTGGATGTCGAGGCGCTGCGCACGGCGCTGTCGGCGTCTCGCGTGGTGGTCGTGCCCGGGTTTGTGGGGCGCGACGAGCGGCTGCGGACGACGCTGCTGGGCCGCGGCGGGTCGGACCTGACGGCGCTCTTCATCGCGGGGCGTCTGAGGGCGCGGTGCCGATTGGTGAAGGACGTGCCGGGGCTGTTCGAGCGCGACCCGAAGGTGGACGAGGCCGCGCGGCTGTATTCGCGCGTGTCGTGGGATGGGGCGCTGGCCCTGGATGGGGGCATCGTGCAGCAAAAGGGCGTGCGCTTCGCGAAGGAGATCGGGCTGGAGTTCGAGGTTGGTGCGCTGGGCGAGGAGTTCGCGACGCGCGTGGGCGGGGAGGTGTGTGAGTTTGCGAGGGAAGGCGTCAGGGCGTCGGGACTTCAAGCCGTCCGTGAGGAGTGTGCGGCATGAGCACGGCACGCACGAGCAGGGCTTCTTCGGTATGGGTGGCACAGGCGTCCCGCCTGTGCGATCCTGCGGCAGGCCGGATCGCCGTCGTCGGCGCGACCGGCGCGGTCGGACGCGAGGTGCTGGCGATCCTCGCGGATCGCGGCGTTGGCGCGGAGCGGGTGATTGCGCTGGCGTCGGATCGGTCGGAGGGCACAGAGATCGCATACGGCGAGCGCACCGCACGAGTGGCCGCGCTGCGCCCGGAGTCCTTTGCCGGCGCGGGCATCGCGATCTTCGGCGCGAGCGCGGATATCGCGCGGGAGTTCGCGCCGCACGCCCTGCGCGCCGGGGCGCTGGTTGTGGACAACTCGTCGGCGTTTCGCATGGATCCGGCGGTGCCGCTGGTGGTGCCGGAGGTGAACGGAGAGTTGCTTGAGGAGCACAGGCGGGACGCCTGTGCCACCCATACCGGGGGGAGGATCATCGCGAATCCCAACTGCTCGACGATCATCCTGCTCACGGCGCTCGAGCCGCTGCGCCGGGCGTTCGGCATCGAGCGCGTGCACGTCGCGACGTACCAGGCCGTCTCGGGCGCGGGGCTCGCGGCCATGGATGAACTGCGCGAGCAGGCGGGGACGGTTCTGGCGGGCGGGGCGGCCACGCCCAAGGTCTTCCGCGAGCCGTGCGCGTTCAACGTCTTCAGCCATGACTCGGCGGTGGATGAGAGCGACGGGCTGAACGTCGAGGAGCGCAAGATCATCGAAGAGGCCGCGAAAATCTGGGGCGAGCACGTGCCGATCACGCCGACGTGCGTGCGCGTGCCGGTGCTGCGGGCCCACTCGCAGGCGATCACGCTGACGCTGCGAGACGCGGCGAGCGTGGAGGAAGTGCGCGGGGCGTTGCGAGGCGCGCCGGGTGTGCGGGTGATCGACGACCGCGCGGCCAACGAGTTCCCCACGCCGCTCAAGGCCGCGGGGGGCGATGAGGTGCTGGTCGGACGCGTGCGGCATGATCCGGCGACGGAGGTCGATGCAAGCGGTCGCTCGCGCGGGGTGTGCCTGTGGGTGTGCGGGGATCAGTTGCGGAAGGGCGCGGCGTTGAATGCCGTGCAGATCGCGGAGCGGGTGTTCACGATTGTGTGAGATCTGGCTGCTTGTGATAGCATGCAGGCATGCTCGATTGGTCAGAATGCTCGGCGATTGAGCGGGTGCCCGGCAAGGTCAGCGGCGCGTGGTTGTTCAAGAACACTCGAGTGCCAGCCCGGTCGCTGTTCGAAAACCTCCAGGACGGCGCGAGGGTAAGCGATTTTCTTGAGTGGTTTCCTGGAGTGACTCGCGAGCAGGTGGAGGCCGTGCTGAATCACGCCGGCCGAAGCCTGGACGCCTAGCAACGGGAACCGCCGATTGGCGCAGCCGGAGTAGCCGACACATCCGCAAGCCGCGGGGTCATGTCTGAGCCGCCCGCTGGCCGATCGCCTTGTCGTACGACAACACGCACCGCTCGGCCGCGCCGTCCCACGTCAGGCGGTGCAACTCGAACGCCCCGTGCTGCCGCAGCGTCTGGCTCAGCGGCGGGTGGCGCAGCACCGCGAGGATCTTGTTCGCCATCTCGTCGATGTCCCAGAAGTCCACCTTCAGCACGTGCGTCAGCACTTCGCTGGCGCCGCTGGTCTTGCTGAGGATCACCGGCACATCGTGGCTGATCGCCTCCAGCGCCGCGATGCCGAAGGGCTCGCTGACGCTGGGCATCACGTAGCAGTCGGCCATCTGGAAGACGCGGTCCACGTCGCGCCCGCGGAGGAAGCCGGTGAAGAGCACCTTGTGGCCGATCCCCATGCTCGCGGCCAGTTCGATCATGCGCAGGGCCATGTCGCCGCTGCCGGCGAGGACGAACTTGACGTTCTGGAGTTTCTCCAGGACGCGCTTGGCCGCGGCGATGAAGTACTCCGGACCCTTCTGCATCGTGATGCGGCCGAGGAAGAGGACGATCTTGTCGGTGCTCTCGATGCGTTCGCCCTCGCGGGGCTGCTGGACCTCGCGTTCGACGCCGTTGTAGACCACGTCGATGTGGTCGGGGCGCACGGCGTAGCGGCGGACGCAGATGCTCTTGGTCATCTGGCTGACGGCGATGACACGGTCCGCGGAGTTCATGCCGGCGCGCTCGATGTCGTAGACGCGCTGGTTCACGTTGTTGCCGGCGCGGTCGAACTCGGTGGAGTGAACCTGCACGATCAGCGGCTTGCCCGTGACCTTCGAGAGCGCGATGCCCGCGGGGTAGGTGAGCCAGTCGTGGGCGTGGATGACGTCGAACTGCTCGCGGGCCGCGAGGGCCACCACCAGCCGGGCGTACCGCTCGGAGTCGCCGACCAGGTCCATTCCGTAGCCGATGCCCGGGCCACCGCCGGTACCGATGAACCCGGCGGGCGCGGCAGGGGCTTCTCGCGACATGGGCGGGGCGGGGTCGAACGTCGAGAAACTGGGAACTCCCTCACCGCCGGACGCGGCGAGAGCCGAGGCCGAGGCGGCGTCACCGCCGGTCAGCCGCACGAAGTTGGCGGGGTCGAAGGCGGGGTAAGGGCTGCTGAAGGACGCGGGCACGCCCTTGAACACGGCGTGCTGGAAGCCGAAGAGAGGCATCCCGGCCTCGTCGATGAGGTCGGACATCTGGGGCACGCCCCCGCCGGATGCGCCGGAACGCATGGCGCGGGGCGCGAGCAGGCGCACGTGACTGGAGTGCGAGTTATCGACGGGCTTGGGCAGGATGAAGATGACGTGATGCCCCGCTTTGTCGAGGGCCTTGGTGAGGCCGAAGCACGCGACCCCCAGCCCGCCCGCGACGAACGGCGGAAACTCCCACCCGAGCATCAGGATGCGCATGCGGCACCTCCGGGCATGGATGGGGCAGGGCGATTGTCGGGGAGGGGGGTCATCGAGTTGGAATCAAGATAGTGGATAGCGGGGAAGGCTGCCGAGTCACTGGTTTTCGTTGGTCTCCATATCGCCCAGGCGTCGGAAGCATGCTTCGTACGCGAGGAGCGCCACGGCCGCGGATTCTTGCGCGTTTTTCTCTAACTGGTTGAGATCGATCGGGAGCGGCGTGCGGAAGGTGAAGAACTTTTGAGGATCGCGGAAGTGTTCGACGCCGAGCAGGGCCGAGGGGTTACCGAGCCCAAGGAACCCAAGGTCTACGAGTTCCTCCTCGAGCAGTTCGGGGAGTTTGTCCCCGGTGTGCACCAAGTCCTGCTCGATTGACTGGCTGAGATAGCGGTCGGCGGTGAAAAGCGCTACCCAGGCGCGGCCGGCGTCGAGGAAAAGCCGGTAGGATGCGGGCGCGGCGCTGGCCTTGGCCCCCGCCTCGAGGGCGTGCTCGAGCCGGGTGACCTCGGCAAAGACCCCGGCGGATCGAACTTTGCCGGCGACGTGGTCCAGCAGGGAATCCCATCGGGCGGCAATGTCGGGTGCCAGTGGTGAAGAAGCCGGGGGACTCAAAGGGACTCTCCGCCTGCCCCGAACGGAATGGGGCGAAACACTTGTGGAGCAACAACTTGCGCAACATCGTCCGGTGGGCCCACGAACCACCGCGGGACCCGGGCCTCGCGACGCCCCACCCGGCGAGCGAAGGATAGGTCGGGATGAAGGCTTCGATGCGGTGTTCTCGATTGTTTTGAGGGTGCACGCGTATAGTTGCGGCCCCGCGCGGGAGACCGAGCGGGAAACAACCGGCCCAGGTGGCGAAATTGGCAGACGCACTACCTTGAGGTGGTAGCGCCCGCAAGGGCATGCAGGTTCAACTCCTGTCCTGGGCATTCGCTTTCTCCGCAAGACGCGGAGGAATTCCGCCAACAAGGCCCGGCGGGCGCGCTTCGGACGGCACGCCTCGTCGGGACCCTGGTCGAGAGCAGACGATTCAAACTCGGATTCACATCGGTGTCGGCGACGGGCCTGTGACGGCCCGCGCTCACGCCTTCTGGAGATTGTGCATGAAGACGCTTGGTCGGTATGCGGGAGCCGCGGCGGCTCTGGTCGCGTCGGGGGGTGCGTGGGGGCAGGGTCCCGCGGCGAAAGCGCCCGCGGTCGAACTTATCCCGCGCGATGTGCTCTTCGGAAACCCCGACCGAGGCGGTTCGCAGTTGAGCCCGGACGGAAAGTGGATTTCGTATCTCGCGCCGGTCAAGGGCGTGATGAACATCTGGGTCGCGCCCTCCGGCGACCTGACCAAGGCCCGGGCGATCACCGACGAGGCGACGCGCGGCATCCGCCAGTACTTCTGGGCCTTCGACAACGCGCACATCCTGTACTCGCAGGACCAGGGCGGCGACGAGAACTGGAAGGTGTACAGCGTCGATGTCCAGACCGGCAAAGCCCGTGACCTCACCCCCTTCGACGACATCAAAGGCCCCGACGGCAAGCCGATCATGCTGCCATCGGGCCAGCCGCTCCGCCCCGCGGCCCGGGTCGAGGGCGTCTCGCACAAGTTTCCCAACCACGTGCTGGTGGGCTTGAACAAGCGCGACCCGCAACTTCACGATGTCTACAAGGTGGACATCACCACCGGCGCGATGGAGATGATCCAGCAGAACGACGGCTACGCCGGATTCGTGGGTGACGACGACTTCACGCTTCGACTCGCGGTGCGTCAGACCGAAGACGGCGGGCAGGAAATCCTGAAGGCCGACGGCAAGGGCGGGTTCGAGGTCTGGCAGAAGGTGCCGCAGGCCGACGCGCTGACCACCTCCCCCGCGGGCTTCGACAAGTCCGGGAAGTTCGCGTACCTGATCGACAGCCGCGAAGGCAACACGGCCCGGCTGACCAGGGTTGAGATCTCGACCGGCAAGGCCGAGGTCGTGGCGTCGGACGATTCGGCGGATGCGGACAACGTGCTCGCCCACCCGACCGAGAGGACCATCCAGGCCGTGTCGTTCGAGTACGACCGCACGAAGTGGAAGGTGCTCGACAAGGCCATCCAGGCCGACCTGGACTACCTCAAGACCGTCGCGAATGGCGAGGTGATCATCGGCAGCCGCACGTTGGACGATGCGCACTGGCTCGTGTCGTTCGTGATGGACGACGGCCCGGTGCGGCTGTACCGCTACGACCGCGACCCGTCCAAGCCCGGCACCGCCGGCAAAGCGACATTCCTGTACACCAACCGCGCCAAACTCGAGGGCAAGCCCCTCGCGAAGATGCATCCGGTAGTCATCAAGGCCCGCGACGGGATGAACCTCGTCTCCTACCTGACGCTGCCGGTTGGCTCGTTCAAAGCGACGGAAGGAACGCCGCGGCCCTCGCAGGCGCTGCCGATGGTGCTGTTCGTTCACGGCGGGCCGTGGGCGCGCGATTCGTGGGGGTACAACCCCTACCACCAGTGGCTGGCGAATCGGGGATACGCGGTGCTCTCGGTGAACTTCCGCGGCTCGACGGGCTTCGGCAAGTCGTTCGTCAACGCGGGCGACATGCAGTGGGCCGCGAACATGCACAACGACCTGCTCGACGCGGTCGATTGGGCCGTCAAGAACGGAATCGCGGACAAGAGCAAAGTCGCCATCATGGGCGGGTCGTACGGCGGCTACGCGACGCTCGCGGGACTGACCTTCACACCGGACGTTTTTGCGTGCGGCGTGGACATCGTCGGCCCCAGCAACCTGGTCACGCTGCTGAACAGCATCCCGCCCTATTGGGCGCCGCTGATCGAGATGATGACCAGCCGCGTGGGCGACCACCGCACTGAGGATGGGCGCAAGTTCCTTGCATCGCGCTCGCCGCTGACATTCGCGGACAAGATCACCCGCCCGCTGCTCATCGGCCAGGGCGCTAATGACCCCCGCGTCAAGCAGGCCGAGAGCGACCAGATCGTCTCCGCCATGCAGGGCCGGAACATTCCGGTCACGTACGTCGTCTTCCCCGATGAGGGGCACGGCTTCCAGCGCCCGGAAAACAGCATGGCCTTCAACGCCGTGGTTGAGACCTTCCTGGCCCAGAACCTTGGCGGAAGGGCCCAGCCCGTGGGCGGCGATGTGTCGAACAGCACCGCCCAGATCCTCTCGGGCGGGGAGTCCATCCCGGGGCTGAAGGCTCCGGCGAAGCCCGACGCGACGAAATGACCGACCGGCAGGACAGATCCACGCCGCCCGGCCTTGTGGTCGGGCGGCGTTTTTCATTCCCGGGCGCGTTTCTAAAGCCCTTGGGAGGCCTGACTTTACAATCGGGGGGAAAGACGCCACAATACGGGCGAATGACGACGACGCCCCCGGGCTCGCCGCGAACGAAAGTCTGCCGTCGATTCGCCCCGCTTCTCCTTTCGGGAGTGTGGTGGGCGTGCGCCGGAAGCGTCGCGTGCGCGCAGGAATCATCCCCTCCCCCCGCCGCGGCCCCTCCCGAAGGGGTTCCGATGGCCGGCGCCCCGGAATGGACGCCCATCCCCGCCGGCGCCGAGGCCGAAGTGGTCTTGAAGGACGGACGCCGCCTGACGGGCCTGATTGTCGAGCACACCAGGGAGCGCGTGGTGCTCTCGATCAACGGCATCTCGACGGCACTGACCATGGACGGCGTCTCGAAGGTCTCGAAGTTGCCCACGGTGGACGAGCGGTACAAGATGTTCCGCGACGCGACCGACGGCGAGGACGTCGCGGGGCTCATCCGGCTCTCGAAGTGGCTGCGCGAGAAGGGGCGGCTGGACTTTGCCCTGTGGGAGGTCGATCGGGCGCTGATCGTCGAACCCCAGAACCCCAGCGCCAAGGAACTGCGGGTCCAGATTCTCGCACAGCAGAAGGTGAACGACGCAAATCGGCCCAAACCCGGTCCTGATCAACCGGGGACCGTGCCGGTGGAGCCGGCCAAGCCCGTGTTCCCGCTGCTGACGCCCGAGCAGATCAATCTGATGCGCGTGTACGAGATTGATCTCAAGGACCCGCCGAAACTGATTATCGCGCGCGACGTGGTGGCGAGGTTCTTGGACAAGTACGCCGGCAGAAACGTCGAGGGTCTGGGTTCGGTGCCCGTGACGCCGGAAGCGCGGGAACTCTTCCTGCGACAGCGTCCCGCGGACACTCTCGCGTGGATGTTCGCCGTTCGAGCACGGGAGTTTTACCCAGAGGTCCAGGTCCGCGAGAATCCCAGGGCCATGCGGACGTTCGTCCGGGATATTCACGCCCTCTGGCTCACCAACACGTGCGCGACGACGCGATGCCACGGCGGCGAGGACGCCGGGCGGCTGTGGCTCACCAATCACCGGCCGGGCAACGACGCCAGCGCTTACACCAACTTTCTCATCCTCGAGCGATTCAAGACCGCGGAAGGGCTCGGCCTGATCGACTATGACCAGCCCGAACGCAGCCCGCTGTTGGACTTCGCACTCCCACGCGATTTGGCGTTGTTCAAGCACCCGGAGGTTGCGGGCTTGAACAAGGGCAAATGGCGGCCGGCGTTCTCGGGGCGCGACGACCCCCATTACCAGCGGGCGATTGACTGGGTGCGGTCGATGTACCGCCCACGAACGGGCTATCCCATCGAATACACCCCGCCCAAGCCCCGGGCCGAGCAGCCCTTGCCCGCGCCCGAAGGCGGGCGATAGGCGGTGCGTGAACTCTCTTTATTTGCTACAGTGCGTCTTCTCGCCTGAGGGCGGGGTACGAACAGAAACCATTTGGCGCGGGGCCCCGAGGTCCGGAGCGTGGCAATCATGACGACAAGCAAGCAAGCGATTCGTTGGACGTTGTTGGCGGCGACTTGCGGGATGGCCGGAGGGCTGTGGTCCTGCGATCGGGAGACGGCAACCAGCCGCGCGGTCCAGACCAACTCGCGCGAACTGACGGCGCTGAGTTCCGGTGGCTCGGCCCCGGCGCCGCAGGAAGTGCGCGACAAGGTGTACAAGCAGGTTGAGACCGGCGTGACCGGCGCCTCGGCCCAGGCACAAGGCGCTGAAAAGAGCGCCGCGATGCTTCTGGTCGCCGCGGCCCAGTCCGGCCAGGCCGAGACCCCCGCGGGCGACATCCAGGACATCGAACTCACGTTCCGATCCTCGATGTCAAGGATCGAGGCGGCAATCACGCGATGGTCGATCGCGAGTTCGATCGCCGCCGCGGCGGAGGCCTTCGACCCTTCGGCGCAGATCTCGCGGGTCACAAACGCGAAGAAGGAAAAGGACACGGCGGTCGCGGCGGAGTCGGCCCGGCGCGAGACGGTGGAGAAGCGGTTGGGCGACCTTCGCGCGCGAGCGAAGGAGAAGATGACCCTGGCCCAGGCCAAGTTCTCCGAATACAGCCGTCTGATGGACAGCACCTCGCAGATGACGGCCACGGCGGCCGAGCCGGTGGTCGAGAAGGCCAGCCGGATCCGGATGCAGGGGGAGCGGCTGCGGATCGAGGGCGGCAAGATCGAGGCCGAGGCCGATTCGGTGCAGCCGCAGTTCGATGAAGTCGGCGCGATCGTGGCGCAACTCACCAAGCAGCGCCAGGATCTGGACGCGGTCGAGGCCGATCTCAACCGGCAGGTGGCACAGGCGAAGGAAGAGGCGGCCCAGGCCCGGGCCGCGGCGTCGGCCATCGGCGTCGAAATCCGCGACGGGGCCGCGACGCTGGATGAAACGCGAACGACGAGCCTGAGCGCCGCCTACGACCGGGCGGAGACTCAGTTGAAGGCCACGATGAAATCGGCAACCGAGGCCGCGAAGGGTTCGCCCAGCGCGGGCCGTGCCGCCGCGGGATCGGCCCATGCGGCGCTCGCGGAGTTGTACTGGGGCAGGGCCACCAGCGCCCAGAGTTACGCGTCGCTGCTGGAGTCCCTGTCTCGCGTGAAGCCGACGTTGCCGGGGGTGGAGGACTACAAGGCGCGGCTGACCAAGGTCCGCGAGGAGCGCTCCGCCGCGCTGGCCTCCGCGACCAGCGCGCTCGACTCCGCGATCCAGGCGTATCAGTCTGTGTCGGGCCCCGCCGCAGTGAAGGAGCGTGTGGAGGCCCTGGGCAAGTTGCTCGAAGACGCCAAGAAACTCGCGAACAACGAGCGGCTTGATGCTTCATCTCCGCTGGCGCCCCCCGCGTGGCTGCAGACCAGCGCCGGCGCCTCCAGCCCCGAAGGCGCGATGGCCGGGATCATCGCGGCCTACAGGAACAAGAAGCCCGCGGAGATGCTCGACTTCGTGAAACTGCCGTCGGCCGAGGCCCGCCAGAAACTCGAGCCGCTGGTCGCGATGACGGCGAAGTTCCTTCGCGCCAACGACGCCAGCATGGCCAAGTTCAACAAGCCCCTGGGCGAGGTCCTCACTCTGGGCGGCGGGCTGGGCGCGATGATGGGGCCCATGTTGGCGCAGCAGACCAAGCAGGGTCTGACCGCTCTTGCGGGCGATGCGGCCGGCATCTCGCCGGAAGACTTCGTGTGGGACATCAGGGAAACGACCGCGACCGCGACGGCCCCGGGAATCAACCGGCCCATGACGTTCGTCAAGGTCGGCGATCAATGGAAGGCCGAGATCCCGGGCATCGAGATGATGCTGATGCAGGCCGAAATGGCCGGGGGAATGGCGCCCCTGTTCGACGCGTTCGGAACGTGGGCCGAAGAGGTCGAAAAGGGCGTTTACGCCGACGAAACCGCCGCGGGCCAGGCCCTGGTGGAGCAGTTGACGCCGCTGGCAAGCGGCCTGATGGGCGGCGGCGGCTGACGCGGACCAGGTCTTCGCGATTCTCAGGGCAATGACCGATCGCACTTCAACCCCCGCGCCCCCCGGCGTCCCGACGCTGCCGGAGGCGAAGATGCACCTTCTCACGCCCGTCAAGCCCGGCGTGGCGACGGTGGTGTCCAACGAACGATGCACGGCCTCGCGAAAGTCCTCGGGCTTCGTGCGGCACCTCGCGCTGGACGTGAGCGGAACGCCCCTGGAGGGCGCCTTTCTATCCGGCCAGTCCTTCGGCGTGATCCCGCCGGGTACGGATCAGTTCGGTCGGCAGCACAAACTGCGCCTGTACAGCATCGCGAGCCCCACCCGCGGCGAAGACGGAAGCGGCAAGATCCTCGCCACCACCGTCAAGCGGACCATCGACGAGCACTGGGAGTCCGGCAAACTGTTCCTGGGCGTCGCGAGCAACTACCTGTGCGACCTGCGCGTCGGCGACAAGGTGACGGTCACCGGACCCAACGGCAAGCGCTTTCTGCTTCCCGCCGACCCCGCCGCCCACGACTACCTGTTTTTCGCGACCGGCACGGGCATCGCGCCGTTCTACGGAATGATCCGCGAACTCCTCGGCCGCGACACGGGCTCGCGGGTCGTGTTCACCATGGGATCCCCGTACGCCACGGACCTGCTGTATCACAGGGAACTGACGGACCTCGCCGAGCGGCATGCGAACTTCACCTACCTGACCGCGCTGAGCCGCGAGCGGCAACTCGACGGGTCGCCGCCGATGTACGCTCATGACCGGCTGGCCCGGTCGGCGGATATTTTTGCGCCGATGCTCGAGTCGCCGCGGACTTTGATCTACGTCTGCGGCATCGCCGGGATGGAACTTGGGGTGTTCCAGCGGCTGGCGGAGCGCCTGAGCGAGCCCGCCCGGGACCAGTACCTGCGGGTTGATGCCAGCGCCCGGGAGAACATCGCGAACTGGGAACGGAGAATGATTAACAAGGAACTGCACCCGACGCGCCGGGTCTTCCTGGAGGTCTACTGATCGGCGGAGGGCGCATTTGACCGCGCGGGGTCGGGCTTGGTACTTTCTCTCTTTCCGCGACAGGAAGCGACCTACCGTTGTGGCCCGGTGAACGGGTCTCGTTCGGGGATTCAAAGAAGGATCATGGCGTTGATCGAGCGCAGCCTACATCGAGCCGTCGTCCTGAGCGTGGCCGTTTTTGTCGCGGGCTTTTCCGCGACGGGCTTCGGGCAACCCTGCCAGATCGCGCCCGAAACCGTTACCGCCGTCGGGATCACCACCGATCAGGAAGCGGAGATTTCGCGGTGTGTCCGCGAGAACGCCGCCGACCTGACCAGCGCCGACGCCGCGAAACGCAGGGCCAGCCGGCTGGCCCTGCTCCGGCCGCTGGAGAACTCCGGCGCGTCCGCCAACTTCCGTTTCGCCTACGCCCGCGCGCTCATCTCCACCCTCGAATCCGCCCTCCAGAGCACCGACGACCGCGTCGCCGTCAACGCCCTCGTCGTGGCGGGCGATGTCGCGACCGACTCCACCACCAGCCTGCTCATCGCCTCTCTCAAGTCCGACCGCCCCGCCCTTCGCTACGACGCGGCCTACGGGCTGCGGCGCACGTTCGAGGCGATGGTGCGATCCGCCCCGGCCGTCAATCCGGACAACATCGGCATCGCCATCAACGCCCTGCGCGACCGCACCGCCGTCGAGAGCGACGGGCAGGTGCTTAAGGCGTGCGTCGCGGCCCTCCTCGCCGCCACCGACGTGCCCTCCAACCACGCCCCGACCGCTCGGGCTGACGCCACAGCGGCGCTCTGCGTTGGGCTCGGAACCCACGTGAAGGGCGCGAGCGGCAAGGCCGCCGAGCCCGCCGTGCTCGATGCCTACCTCAAGGGCGTGGACGGCGTACGAATCGTGCTGGCGCGGCCGGGCATCGCCATCACCGCCACGGAGGCCAAGGCCGCGTGCGAACTCTCGGGTCGGTGCGCCGCCTACGGGGTGCGAATCCTCCGAAGCAAGGGCCTGGCCGCGGGAGAGAGTGAGTCCCGCGAGGTCCTGTCGAACACGATCGCGGCCAGCGAGACGCTTCTGGGGCAGGCGGCCCTGTCGCTGTCGGCCGGGGTGCTCCGGCTTCCCCGTCGCGACTTGGGCGACAAGTTCAGCAGGGCCGTGGACGTGAACAGCGAGGTCGTGTTCATCAACGAAGCCTCGGCGGTTGTCGGGTCCGAGGGCCTGCTCTCCAAGCCCCCCTTCGACTTTCCCAAGGGCCACTTCCTTCCATAGCGTGTGATCGCGTACGCTGGGCGGGTGAAGCCGCTGCTCGCTCCCATCGCGCTGCTTGTGCTCATGACACTCCTGGGCGTTCTGTCGGATCGTCCTGAGCCTCGCGCCGACTTTGTGTTCGTAAACCGCGCCGAGATCAGCACGCTCGACCCCGTGCAGATGTCCTGGCTGCAGGACTTTCGCGTCGCGGGCCTGATCTTCGAAGGGCTCACGCGCTACGACACGTTCAGCCCGGGGTTCAACGTCGTGCCCGGCGCCGCGGAGCGGTGGGAGGTTTCCTCCGACGGCCTCACGTACACGTTCCATCTGCGCGCCGACGCGAAGTGGAGCAACGGCGAACCGGTTCGCCCCGGGGATTTCGTTTTCGCTTGGCGACGAGTGATCCTGCCCGACGGCGGCGGGGACTACGCGAAACTGTTCGAGTGCATCCGGGGAGTTCGCGAGTTTCGCCAGTGGCGATCAGACAAACTCCGCCGATTCGCCGCGGACCCTTCGGCCGGCGGCTCTCGCGACGCCGCGGCGGCTCTCTGGCAGGACACGCTCGACGCGTTCGCCCGCGAAGTGGGGATTCAGGCCCCGGACGAACGCACGCTGGTCGTGCACCTGGCTCGACCGACACCGTATTTCCTCGACCTGACGGCTTTCGGCGCGCTCTACCCCGTGCACCCCCCGCTGCTCCGCGCCCACGAATCGATCGACGCGCGAACCGGCCTTCAGCGCACCAACGCGGACTGGACCAAGCCGGATCGGCTGGTCGTCAACGGCCCCTTCGTGCTGGATCGCTGGCGCTTCAAGCGCGACATGCACTTCGCGCGCAACCCCCACTACTGGGATCGCGCGTCCCTCAACCTCGACACCATCGCCTGCCTCTCCATCCCCGACGGCAACGCCCAGGTCCTCGCCTTCCGCACGAGCGCCGTCGATTGGACCAGCGACGTGATGCCCTCGTACCGCGGCGAAATCTTCGCGGCCAAACAGGCCTTTCTTTCCGAGCACGCGCCCGAGGTTCTCCGCCTCGAGAGCCGGGGCCTCGATGCCGTGTCGATCGATCGCTCGCTCCCGGCCGATCCCCGCGCGACCGTTCATGCGTTCCCCGCCTTCGGGACGTATTTCTACAACTTCAACTGCCGCGAACGGCTGGCGGACGGGACTCCCAACCCCTTCGCCGATTCTCGCGTACGCCGCGCCTTCACCCGCACGATCGACCGGGCCGCGATCTGCCGGAACATCCTGCGGGGGGGTGAAAAGCCCGCCGCTACGTTCATTCCGCCGGGCTCGATCGGCGGATACCGCTCGCCCGCGGGTCTTCTTCCCGACGCCGACACGGCGCGGGCCGAACTGGTCGATGCCGGATTCCCGAACGGACGCGGCTTCCCTGAAGTGCAACTCCTCGTGAACTCCGAGGGCGACCATTCGCTTATCGCGCAGGGCGTCGCGCGAGACTGGGAGCGGATTCTGGGCGTTCGGGTGCGTGTGGTGCAGAAGGAGACCCGCGCGTTCCGCGAGGATGTCAAGAACGGCCGCTTCATGGTCAGCCGCGCCTCGTGGTTCGGCGATTACGGCGACCCCACCACGTTCCTCGACACCAACCACACCGGCGACGGCAACAACGACCGCGGCTTTTCGAGCCGCGAGTACGACCAACTGCTCGACCGGGCCGCGGCCGAGCCCGACGCCGCCCGCCGCATGGAAACTTTGGCCCGGGCCGAGCAACTCCTCGTCGAGGAGCAGGCGCCCTTCGCGCCTGTTTACCAGTACGTGCAGCAGTACCTCTTCGACCCCCACCGGGTCAGCGGCATCACCACCCACCCGCGCCAGTCGCAGGACCTCGCCCGGGTGGACATTCTCGGCGATGGAAAGGGGGCTGAAACCCCCGCGGCCATGAAGCGGTAGCAGAAGGCATGGAAGCGATCATGGAAGTTGCCGTCAAGATCCGATGGACGCCGCGACGCATCCGCGTCACCGCCGCGTATTCCCTCGTCGGATTCCTCATCGCGATGCTGTTCTCTCCGGTGCTGCTGGTGTTCCTGCTCCCGACTATCCACTCGATGGCGTGGATGGTCGTCTGCGTCCCGCTGGCGTGCATGATTGGCTACACCGTGGTCGGCATCTCGGCCCGGGGCACGTGCAGGAAATCGCCCGCCGGACCCGCGGGAATCGCGGCCGGGCTCATCATCGGCTCCATCGTGATCGCGTTCTTCGCGAGCAACGCCGGCACGAACATCTACATGACCCTTGCCCTGCCGCTGTTCGGCCTGGCGCAGGCGTTGGGCGGCTACCGCGGCGCGCTCCGGGGTCTGCGAGAGAACCTCGGCGGCCCGGTGCCCGGCGTCGGATCGATCTGCGCCCACTGCGGGTACGACCTCTCCGCCACCGCCGGCGGCTGGAAGTGCCCCGAGTGCGGCGGCGAACTGCGCTACGCCTCGCGCGAAGCCGAGGTCTGATCCGCGCCGGCGCGTGCCCGCGCCGTCTCGGATACGCTGACCCCGATGGCCCTCATCCTCCGCAGGCTGCTGCAACTCCCGCTGATCCTCGCGGCGGTCTTCACCCTCACCCTCGCGCTCGCCTGGGGCGCGCCCGGAAACCCGCTCGAACGCGGCGACCGCCGCCCGCCCCCCGAGGTCGAGGCCGCCATGCGGGCCCAGTACCGCCTCGACTCCTTCTGGTCCTTCTACGGCTCCTACCTCGACAGCGCCTCGGGCGTCCGATACGTTCGCGAATCGCTCGACGGAACCGCCGACGCCGACGCCCGGCGCGCCGCGGCAGAGGGGCTGCGCCCGCCCGCACGCCGCGTCTTCGATTTCGGCCCCTCCCTCCAGTACCGCGATCAACGCGTCAACGACATCCTGGCCGACTTCCTGCCCGTCTCGATCACGGTGGGCTCGGCCGCCATCCTGATAGCGCTCTTCCTGGGAGTCGGCGCGGGAGTGATCGGGGCGCTGCGCCCCGGGGGCGTGCTCGACACGCTCTCGCTGGGGTTGGCCCTCGCCGGCATCAGCGTGCCCAACTTCATCGTGGGCACCGCCCTGCTCGCGATCTTCTCGCTGTGGCTGGGGTGGTTCCCCGTCGCTGAATGGGGCCACGCGCGCGACGTGGTCCTGCCCGCGCTCACGCTCAGCCTCCCCTTCGCCGCGTACATCGCCCGCCTGACCCGCGTGGGCATGCTCGAGGCCCTCTCCGCCGACTACATCCGCACCGCCCGCGCCAAGGGCCTCCCCGAATGGCGCGTCGTGACGGTGCACGCGCTCAAGAACGCCCTGCTGCCGGTCGTGAGTTACCTCGGCCCCGCCGCGGCCGGCGCGATGACCGGCTCCTTCGTCGTCGAGGTCGTCTTCAACGTCCCCGGCCTGGGCCAGCACTTCGTGAACGCCGTGCAGAACAAGGACCTGTTCCTGCTCATGGGGGTCGTGCTGGTGTACGCGACGATGCTGGTGGTGTTCAATCTGGCAGTGGATGTGATGTACAGGTGGATTGATCCACGGATTGCGTGAGGCTGAACTTGACCGCCATGCCGGGGAGCGCTTCCCGTTCAGCCCCCCGGAGATTTGAATGATGCATGCAAGAGCACGCGACATCATCGGCGGCATGCTTATCGGGATGATACTGACTGTGCTTTGCACAGCAGGGACGTGGGTCGCTTCCGGCACTCTCAAGGCTCGCACCCGACTGCTGGCAAGGGGTCGGCCTCCCGGCGACCAGATCGCCGCGCCCGAACACACGGTGCAGGTAACGCACACTGTGTTTCCGGGCATTCTCTATGAGAATGCGTTCTCCGACGTTGCCGTGATGTACTACAACTCAAGTGTGGCCCCTGATCCCGGGGACACCGCATGGCCGTTGGCGATGAGCGCCGCGACTCCAGACAGCGATCCAAAACCCGTAGAGGATACGAAATGGGAACGACTCGTTGATGAGTTCGAGACGTCTTATAGAGTGATGATCGTCATCGAGCATGGATGGCCGTTCCGCGTGACCCGCGGCTATCGAACGCTCGAGATTTCTGAATCGGGCACGGCTCCGCTCAGGGACCGACACTCGCTTCGTTTGACCCAACAGTCGAGCAGTGCATTCTCCGGATACGTTGGCACCGAAGTGCTTCCGGCAGGGTTTCTCTGGTCAACGCTGACTTTCGCAGCGTCTTGGCTCGTTTGCGTCACTGCCCTCAGGCTTGGCCGCGGGTGGATTCGGTCGCGCCGTGGGCAGTGCGCCGCCTGCGGGTATGCGCTGTCGCGCGATCAGCCGCAGTGCCCGGAGTGTGGTGCGGGACGCGCGCCTTGAGGCAGGGTGGCACGACACGGATGGCTGCGATGGTCTTTGTTCCCTGAGCCAGAGCCAGCCTCCCCGCCAGCGCCCTTGATTGGGCACAATCCGTCCCGCGATTCTCCAAATGACGTCCTCGGCGCAAGGGGCCAAGCCTCAACTCTGCAGCGCTCGCGTTACTCCTTGCACGAAAGAAAGTACTTCCTGTGTGCCTGGCTCGCCCTCCCGCAACAGCACGACCGTGAGCCGCGCGATTGAGGCGCGGAATCCGCCAAGCCGCGTCCGCGGCGACACACCTCCGCCTTCTGCTATCCTCCCCCCCATGTCCGACCGCAGCGACACCGAACTGCTCTTCCGCGCCGGGCGGGGGGATGCGGCCGCGTTCGAGGCGCTCTACATGCGCCACCGCGACTTCGTGCACCGCGTCGCGTGGCGGTTCTGCCGCGATGAGAGCGAGACGCTCGATGTGCTCCAGGATGTCTTTTCCGGTCTGCTGCGGCAGGCGTCGCGCATCCGGCTCACCGGGCGCCTGACCACCTACCTCTACCCCGCGATCCGCAACGCCGTGGCCACGCGCCGGCGCAAGGACCGGCCCCTGAAGTTCGGCGAGGTCCCCGAGCGGCTCGAGGTCGCCGACCGCATCCCCGAGAACCTGGCCCCCGAACTCCACGCGGCCCTGGAATCGCTCTCCGAATCGCACCGCGAAGCGCTGCTCCTGCGGGCCGTGGATGGCCTGAGCATGGACGAGATCGGCGCGGCCCTGGGAATCCCCTCCGGGACCGTCAAATCCCGCCTCCACCACGCCATCCAGACGCTCCGCGGCCAGCCCGCCCTGCAACGACTCTGGGAGCCATAACCCGAATTCCATGAACCCAACCCGCCGCCGCGCGTTGAACCTGGAGAACCGATGTCCGAGCACGATTCCAACCTCGAACCCCCCGTCGCCCTCCGCGAGAGCCTGGTTCGGGGGTACACGCCCCCCACCGCCCCGAGCGCGATCGACGCGGCCGTGCTGGCCGCCGCCCGGCGCGACTTCGATCGGTCGCGCCGCCGGCGCCGGATCTGGCTGACCGCCGGTCCCCTCGCCGCCGCGGCCGGGCTGGCCCTCGCCGTGTTCGTGATGTGGCCGACCACACCCCCGCCGGGCGGTCCCCGCGCGGGATTGCTCGCGGCGGGATCGAACGATCTCAACGCCGACGGCGCCATCGACATGCTCGACGCCCTCACGCTCGCCAGGCAGGTCGCGAGCGGGCGCGGCGTAGACCTCAACGGCGACGGCGTCGCCGACTCGCGCGATGTCGATGCCCTCGCCCGTCGCGCGGTGCGCCTGGATGGGGGTGCGTCATGATGAAGGCCGCGCTCGTGCTCCTGTCGCTGGTCCTCTGCATGCTGGGCGGTTTCGCCGGCCAGGGCCAGCCCGAGGCTGATCGAACCACCCTGCGTCGCTCGGTGGAACCGTCGCCGGCGGCGCCGCCGGCCCCGCGCTTCGAGTACGTAGATGTCTACGTGGACTGCGGCGACAAACCCCTGGCCGCGTGGCAGGTCGAACTCAAGGCCGCCGCGGGCAAGGCGAGCATCGTCGGTGTCGAGGGCGGCGACGGGGTGTACTCCCAGGCCCCTTACTACGACGAGCAGGCGCTGCAACACGAGCGCGTGATCGTGGGCGGCCTTTCGACGCTCGCGCCCGAGCAACTGCCCAGCGGGCGGGTGCGGGTGGCGCGGGTGCACGTGATGATCGAGGCGGAGGCGGAGTTCGGTGTGACGGTGATGGCCGCGGGGCTGGCGGATGGGACGCGCTTCGACGCGTCGGGGTCGATCGAGCGGGGCCAGGCCCCGGGAGCCAACAAGTGAACAACGCGTGGAAAGTCGTAACGGCATGCACGGCGGGCGCGGCGGCGCTCGTCATGACCGTGCTGGCGGCGTGCTCGGCCTCGGTTGGAACGATGCGTTCGCAAGATCCGCCGTCCGCGGTCGTAAGCACCGCCCCGTCTGCTGGCTTGCCGACAACGCGACCCCACGGCCCATTGGATCCTCGTGACTCGTCGCTCCTGCCTCCGCCCCGCGCGCAGACGGACGTGGTGGTGAGCGGAGACTATTCATCTCAGAGTCCGGTCGGCACCCCTGAGACTCGCCTCGAAAACCAGGCGCGAGTTTTCGGTCTCCAAGGGGACATTCCCGCGCTGCAGCCTCAGAACATGGAGCAGCGTGAGTTTGTGAGTTACCTGGGAACTGCTACGGAGCCCCATCTCGGGTTGCGATTCGGCGCGGCCCCGGAGTTTGACCTTCAGAGCGTCCTGCCGCGCACCGGCCAGGGCGGATCCGGCAATGGGTTTGACGGAGTTTCTCCACAGACAGGATTCCTCGGACAGGTCGAGGACGGCGACGGCGGCGCGGGCTTCGACTGGGATGGCGTAAACGCTCGCGCCGCGCAACTCGAGGCCGAACTCGGCCGTCTTCGGGCGCTCGAAGAGCAGCGGCTGGCCGCGGCCCCCATGGGCATCCGCGATCACGATGAACTCTGGGTCATCGCCAAATGCCCGCCCCCGCCGGAGCGCGAGCGCACGCGCTTTCCCGGCGAGGAGCCCATCCCCGGCACCGGCTGCCTGGTGACCACGCCCCCCGGCGCGACCCAGCCCGTCCCCGTGCCCCTCACGCACACCAGCGTCGTCGCCGACATCCTGGGCTATATCTCCAACGTCAAGGTCACCCAGCAGTTCGAGAATCCCTACAGCGGCAAGATCGAGGCCGTTTACGTGTTCCCCCTCCCCGAGAACGCCGCCGTGAGCGACTTCGTCATGACCATTGGCTCGCGCACCATCCGCGGCGTGATCCGCGAGCGCGAGCAGGCCGAGCGCATCTACGCGCAGGCCCGCGCCCAGGGCTACGTCGCCAGCCTGCTCACGCAGGAGCGCCCCAACATCTTCACGCAGAAGATCGCGAACATCGAGCCCCAGCACCGCATCGACGTCACCATCCAGTACTTCCACACCCTGACGTACAGCGACGGCGCCTTCGAGTTCGTCTTCCCCATGGTCGTCGGCCCGCGCTTCAACCCCCCGGGCACGCACGACGGCGTCGGGGCCGTGGCGACCGGCCAATCCGGCCAGAGCGGCCAGAAGTCCGAGGAACTCTACCTGCGCCCCAACCAGCGCAGCGGGCACGACATCGACGTCACCGTGAACATCGACGCGGGCGTCGAGATCGAGCGCGTCGAGTGCGCCAGCCACGCGGTGAGCATCGCGCACGACACCACCCGGCGCGCCGACAGTCACAAGGCGCGCGTCACGCTCTCGCCGATGGACTCCCTTCCCAACAAGGACTTCGTGCTCCGCACGCACGTCGCCGGCGACACCGTCAAGACCGCCGTCCTCACCCAGAAGGGCCGCGAGGGCGGGTACTTCACCATGATGATCGTCCCGCCCAAGGACGCCCTCAGCGTCCCCCGCGGGCCGCTCGAGGTCGTCTTCGTCCTCGACGCCTCCGGCAGCATGGACGGCCGCCCCATCGAGCAGGCCCGCGCCGCCATCGAACGCGGCCTCGCCCGCCTCAAGCACGGCGACACCTTCCAACTCATCAACTTCGCCCAGTCCGCCACCACGCTGGGCAACTACCCCCTCGACGCAACGCCCGACAACATCAACCGCGCCCGCTCCTACCTCGATTCGATCCAGGCCGCGGGCGGCACGATGATGATGAACGGCCTGCGCGCCTCCCTCGACTTCCCGCACGATCCCCGCCGCTCGCGCTACGTGATCTTCGTGACCGACGGGTTCATCGGCAACGAGCGGGAGATCCTGGGCGCCCTGCACGAGAAACTCGGCTCGTCGCGCATCTTCTCCTTCGGCGTGGGCTCGGCGCCCAACCGGGCGCTCATGGACTCCATGGCCCGCATGGGCCAGGGCGTCGCGGCCTATCTCGGCGGGCAGGACTCCACCAGCGACGTGATGGACCTCTTTTTCGATCGCATCGAGCGGGCCGCGCTCACCGACATCGATCTGGACTTCGGCAGCGCCAGGGTCGCCGAGGTTTACCCCTCGCGCCTTCCCGACGCCTTCGTCGGCCGCCCGGTCATCGCCACCGGCCGCTACGAGGGCCGCCTGCCGGCACGCGTGAAAGTCACCGGGCGCGTGGGCTGGTCGCGCGAGTCATTCGAAGGGACCGTTCGCGAGCACGACGAGGACCTGGCCGGCAAGGCCGTCCAGAAGATCTGGGCCCGCGCCAAGATCACCGACATCTCCGAGCGGATGGCCTGGGACAACGACCGCTCGCTCCCGGACGACACCCGCCGCGTCGCCCTCGACCACGGCCTGCTCTCGTCGTACACCGCCTTCGTCGCCGTGGACAGTTGCATCCGCACCGACGGCGCCTATGGCACGACCGTCCAGGTGCCGGTGCCGGTGCCCGAGGGCGTGCGCTACGAAACCACGGTGACGGAAGTGCCGCGGGCGCGGCGCTAGGGGTCAGGTGCGGGGCGTGAAGGTCGCGCCGTCGAGCACATCGCAGCCGACCATCTGGCCGAGTTGGAACTGCTCCGGACGCTGCCTTGCATCGGTGGGAACCAGGTGAATCGGCACGCCGGCGTCCACCACCACCGCCCCGCCCTCGGCGCGGATCACGGTCCCCTGCACCCGCCGCGGCCGGCCGAAGACCGGCTCGACGAACTTCCCACCCGTACCCGTCGCGTCAATCCGCCGCGCCTCCACCCGAATGACTCCCAGAATCCGCTTGCCCAGCGGCGTGGCGATCTCGGCGGTGGGGCGCAGGTGCAGTTCGTACGACGTGTTGGGGACCGATACCTTGATGTACCCGGGTTTGGTCGCGGTTGGGGGAACGATTTCGGACAGAATCCCTCGGACAATCGCGGGGTCGATCTTGGTGGTGGGTGCGGGCGTGATCACGTGGCGGGCTCCAAAACTCCGAGTGAAATGTCGAAAAGCCGCCTAGGGGACTCGAACCCCTGACCTGCGCTTTACAAAAGCGCTGCTCTACCAACTGAGCTACGGCGGCGTCGGAATCGAGTATAGGAAGCCCTCCCCCAATGCCCGCCATTTGCGTCCGAGAAGCCGCCGCCCGTAGTTCCGCCGCCAAAAACAGGGCTTGCGGCACACGGATTCGTGGGTATGCTGGTGTCAGCCCGGAACATGTCCACGCGGTCCAACCGTTGGGGCCGTCCGGTCTTTTGATGGAGAGTCGCGCTGAGGGTGCGCGAGGAGAGGCGACGCTATGAACCGTTCAAGTTGGGTTGTGGCCGCACTTTTGACCGCGTGCTCGGCCGCGTCTGCGCAGACGTTCTTTCCGGGGGCCGGGGGCTTTCAGGACATCTCGGCCATGCCGGGAACGATCCCCTTGGGCATCCCGTTCGGTGATTCCACGACGGTCAGCACGTCGATCGGCAACATGGCGTTCCCCGCCGGCGACATCAAGATCAGTTACAACGGAACGATCGGTTCGAACGTGGGCACCTCGGAATCCACGGACTCGCACATGCCGCTGCCGACCGACGAACTCTACGACTCCAAGACAGCGATGGCGGTGATCTGGGACACACCCGACGCCGCGCTTCCCGGGACGCAGCAGTATTTTCGCGAGTTCTTCGAAGACCCCGACGACATCTACTACATCGTGCAGTGGAACAACCTCCCCATGGGAGGCATGGGCGGAACCACGACGTTCCAGACGCGCGTAAACAACCTCACCCCATGGCGGCAGCAGATTCTCGCGACGTTCTCCTACCACGACATCGAGCAGGAGGGCGTGCTCGGGGGCGCGTTCGCCACGATCGGGTATCAGTCGAATCAGCCGGGGTTGGACACGGTGCAGTGGTCCTTCAACCAGACCTTCGCGGTGCGCAACCAGATGGACCTGCACCTGGTGATCCCCTCCCCCGCGGGATTCGTCGTTCTGGCCGGGTCCGTGGGGTTGCTGGCCCGCCGTCGCCGCTGAAGTAGCGCGAAGAATTCGAAAATCTCCGATCCATACGCGGCGGCGCGGGCCTTGGGCTGGAATGATTCCGTCCGGGAGTCATTCGCATGCCCATCTCGCGACGGCATTTCATGCACGGCGGCGCCGCGTTTTCGCTCGGATTCGCCGGCCTCGCCTCGCTCCTCGCCGAGCGACGATCCCCGGGCGCGGCCTTGCTCACGGACGCCGACGGTGGCTTCGGCCCGCTCCTGCCTGACCCCGCCGGAATCCTCGACCTCCCCAGCGGCTTCTCGTACCGCATGATGTCGAAGACGGGCGAGGAGATGGACGACGGCCTTCTGGTCCCCGGCAAGCACGACGGCATGGCCGCGTTCCCCGGGCCCGACGGACGCGTAATCCTTGTCCGAAACCACGAACTGCAGACCGACTGGAAGCACCTGAGCCCGTTCGGGCCGAACAACGAGCGGCTCGCCAAGGCCGCGGCCGGCATGGCGTTCGACCTCGCGGGCAAATCGCCGGAACTCGGCGGCACGACCACGCTCCACTACAACCCTGAGACCGGGAAGATCGAGCGGCAGTTCATGAGCCTGCTGGGCACGTCGTACAACTGCGCGGGCGGCAGCACGCCGTGGGGCTCGTGGCTCACCTGCGAGGAAACCACCGTCGGCCGCGCCGAAGGGCTGGACAAGGACCACGGCTGGGTATTCGAGGTCCCTTCCGGCGCCACGTCCGCGGTAAGGGCCGAACCGATCACGGCGATGGGCCGATTCCGCCACGAGGCGGTGGCGATCGACCCGCGAAGCGGTTGCGTGTACCTCACCGAAGACCTCGCCGACGGCGTGTTCTACCGCTACCTGCCCGCCGATCGCACGCGCCTGATGAAGGGCGGACGCCTGCAGGCGCTGTGCATTCGTGACCGCAAAGCCCTCGACACCAAGAACTGGGTCGAGCCGCGGGGAGTTTCGCCCGGCCTGAGCATGAGCGTCCTCTGGGTCGATCTCGAGGACGTGCTGTCGCCGAAGAACGACCTTCGCCTCCAGGCCGCGGCCAAGGGCGCCGCCCGTTTCGCACGCTGCGAGGGCATCTGGTGGGGACACGAGAGCGCCTATTTCGCCGCGACGACCGGAGGCCGCAAGCAGTTCGGGCAGGTCTGGCGGTACATCCCCAGCGACCGCGAGGGCACGCCCGACGAGGAGAAATCGCCCGGCACGCTCGAACTCTTTCTCGAGCCCAACGACCCCGCCGTCCTGAAGAACGCGGACAATCTCACCGTCGCGCCCTGGGGCGACCTGATCGTGTGCGAAGACGGCGAAGGAAACAACGGGCTGGTCGGAGTCACGCCCGCGGGCAAGCCCTACCGCCTCGCGATGATTCGCGCGAACAAGTCCGAGACCGCCGGCGCCTGCTTCTCCTCCGACGGCCGCACCTTCTTCTTCAACATGCAGAGCCCCGGCTCGACGTTCGCCGTGTCGGGACCGTGGCGATCCTGAGTTCAACTTGCCAAGAAGTTTGCGAGCAGCCGCGGGCCCTCCAGCGTCAGAAAGCTCTCGGGGTGAAACTGAACCCCTTCGAGGGGTCTCTTCGCCGTATCGGCCCAGGCCCGCCGCAGGCCCATCACCACGCGGCGTTCGGCGCGCGTCTTCTCGTCGTGCTCAACGGCCCACGCGGAGACTTCCCACCCGTTCTTGCCGGGTTCGCGCGCCGGGATCGTTTCGGGGAGGACCACCAGCGAGTGGTATCGCGTCGCGTCGAAGGGGTTGGGCAGGCCCGCGAACACGCCGCGGCCGTCGTGGTGGATCGGGCTGGTCTTTCCGTGCATGGGAATGACGTGGCGGGTGACGGTCATGCCGTCCATGTCGGCCATGGTCTGGTGGCCGAGGCAGACGCCGAGGATGGGGACGCGCCCGGCGAACCGGGCGATGATCGCCGCGGAGCAGCCGGCCTCTTTCGGCGTGCACGGGCCGGGCGAGATAATGATGCGGTCCGGGGGTCTGCCGGCGTTGACTGTTTCCGCGGCGTCGGCGTCGATCTCGTCGTTGCGCACGACGAGCAGGTCACGTCCGACGTGGAGGGAACGGTCCAGTTCGCCCAGCCGCTGGACGAGGTTCCACGTGAAGGAGTCATAGTTGTCGATCAGGAGGATCACGGAGCAAGCGTAGTGGGCGCGCCTCGCGCGGGACTCAACGCGCGTGCCAGCCGTCGTCCCAGTTGGTGACGTCGAGGAAGAACCGTTCGGGCTGCTGGCCGGCGTGCCCGTCGAGGTGCAGCGCTGTGGACCCCGTTCCGTGCCGGCGCGGGCCGATGCGGAAGTCTCCCGAGCCGTCGGTGAGGTGGCGCGGCAGCCAGGCGTCGTAGCACTGGCCGATCGAGATGTCGGTGTTTCCGAGGTTGATCCAGACGTTGAACATCGCCGAGTCGGCGTCGCTTGCGAGGTCCGTGAGGTAGAGCATGCGGTCGGGGGCGACGACGAGCGAGGCGAGCATGGGGCCGCGGCGGTAGGCGGGGTCGTTGGTGCCGCGCTCATCGGGCAGGCCGGAGTCGAGAAAAGCGAAGCCGTTGGCGACGAAGTGGATGTTGTGCGGTTGGGGCGGGTGCGAGGGGCAGCGGTAGTAGGGCGCGCCTTCGAACATGTCGTTGAGGTCCGCCGTCGGCGAGCAGCGGTCGTCGAGGTATGGCCGCAGCGCCACGTCCCAGGGGATGTGAACGCGAAGTGTTTCCGGAG
Source organism: Phycisphaerales bacterium (assembly GCA_905339235.1). Lineage (GTDB taxonomy): Bacteria > Planctomycetota > Phycisphaerae > Phycisphaerales > UBA1924 > RI-211. The sequence continues at coordinate 128,675 of CAJPFG010000018.1, read as the reverse complement.
TGGCGCCTTCGGTGCCCTCTCGCGGGATGTAGCCGCGGTTGGCCCCCTCGTACATCCAGAGCGCCGCCCCGATTTCGTGAGTCGCCGCCATGCACCTGGCGGCGCGCCCCGATTCACGGGCGCCGCGGAGGGCGGGAAGGAGCAACCCGATCAGCAGGGCGATGGTTGCGATGACCACCAGCAGTTCGATGAGCGTGAAACCCGCGGTGGAACGCGAGGTGCGCATTGCGGTGAAGTTTAGGCTATTTCGTACGCGCGCCCCGCCGCTTCCCGGATCACACCCCCTAGGCGGCCTCGCCCTGCGCCGAACTCTCTTCCTTCGTCCCGCACACGCCGTCGCGCGTGACCAGGAAAAAGTCCGAGCAGATCGGGTAGGGCAAGCGCTTGAAGTCATGCTCCACGCGATCGCGCAGACGCCTCACGAACGGGTCCGGCCCGCACGAGAAGCCGACGAACATGTCGCGGGCGGGGGTCGCCACGTAGAAGTTGCCGCCCAGTTGCGGCGCCAAGCGGTCGTACAGCCCTTCCAGCAGCAGCCTCGCGGCGTCGTATCCGTCGTGCTGCGACAGGATGGCCGCGCGTCCGCCTTCCTTGCTCTCCACCAACTGCACCTCGAGTTCGGGCGCGTAGGTGTTCAGGTTCTTTCGGGCGATCTCCTCGACCTCGTCGATGCACAGCCGCCACCGCACCAACTGCTCGGTCGTGATGCTCACCGTCATGTGTGGCAGGTCCGTCACGAACACCACCACCGTGTCGTTCACGTATGGGATGTGCGCGACCTGTTCCCGCGAAAGATGCTGGAAGATCCCCTCCGGTTGGATCCTCGGCATGATCCGCGGCCGCGCAAAGTCCAGCGACATCGACATCAACTGCAAGGCGTCCCCGGCGAACAACTGCTCCAGGTAGTGCTCGACGATCTCCGTCCCCCGCGTGGGCTCGTGGTTGACCATGCGGAAGAGGTTTTCAAGGTCCAGGCGCCGTCCGTTGACAACCAGTTCGCGCGGACCAATGAAGTCCACGGCGTACTCGGGCTGGAGCCTCTTCAGCATTGTGGCAACGGTTTCTGCGAACGCTTCAGGCTCACGCGGCATCGCGCCCATAAGAACCCCTCCGTTCCTGCGGGCCAGCACGGGTCCGGCTGTGACTGAGGCCGGGCTCGCCCTCCGCAGTCTCCGGGCGAGCGCCCGAAGGTGATTGCGGAGGGAACCATCGACAGAGGATTCGCGTCAGGTCAGTGACGGTTCGGACAATCCTGCGCGCAACGACTTTGAGGTCCGAACCGACAGGCCCGACGCGCAGTTTTCGCCGGAACGGGGGGTCGGGCAGGTCCAAGAAGGTGGATCGGCCGTGGATAAGTGCCCGCCCCGGCGGTGTTGGACGGCGGGGGGTGGGGCGTATAATCCGCCCCGCCGTGGGGGGTTCCCCATGGTCCGCGCATCGGAAGCGTGGCACACGGGGTTCCATAGACCCGAGAATCGCCAAGACCGGAGACACACCGTGACCGAGCAGGAGATTGAAGCGAAGGTGATCGAGATCGTGGCCCAGCAAATGGGGCATGACAAGTCCAAGATCACCCGCACCTCGTCCTTCGTGGACGACCTCAACGCCGACAGCCTCGATCAGGTCGAACTGGTCATGGAACTCGAAGAGGCCTTCGAGACCGACATTCCCGACGAGCAGGCCGAAAAGATCAAGACCGTGGGCGATGCGGTGGACTTCATCAAGCAACACCACGGGATGTGATGACCCTCAAGGGGCCCGGGCTCGGCTCATGGGCCGGAACCATCCGGGCGGCTTTCGCGCGGGGGCCAGGAGCGTGATGAATGCGGACCGGACCCTCGGGTCATCGAATCGTCATCACCGGCATGGGGGCGGTCACGAACCTCGGGTTCGACGCGCCCTCCACTTGGGCCGGCATGCGCGAGGGCCGCAGCGGCATCAGCACCATCGAAGGCGACGATTTCAAGTTCTACAGCGATAACTGGGATATCCGCATCGGCGGCCAGATCAAGGGCTGGAACGTCGAATCCGTCCTCGAGTTTCGCGAGGCCAAGCGGCTCGACCGCTTTTGCCATCTCGGGCTGGCCGCGGCCATCGAGGCCGTCAAGCACTCTGGCGTTGATTTCGCCCGCGAAGACGGCGATCGGTGCGGGGTGGTGGTCGGCGCCGGTATCGGGGGCATCAAAACCATCGAGGACGGCGTCCTGGCCATGAAGGCCAAGGGCCCCGACCGCATCAATCCCTTCACGGTCCCCCGCCTCATGGCCAACGCCGCCACGGGGAACATCTCCATCAAGTTCGGCCTCCGGGGACCGGCCTCCTGCCACGCCACCGCCTGCGCCAGTTCCGGGCACGCGATCGGCGACGCCGTGAACTACCTGCGGCGGGGCCACGCCGACATCATGCTCGCGGGCGGCGCCGAGGCCGCGTGCACCCCGCTGTGCATCGGCGCTTTCATGGTCATGAAGGCCCTCTCGGCCCGCAACGAGGCCCCCACGCTTGCGAGCCGTCCCTTCGATCAGGATCGCGACGGGTTTGTGTTGGCCGAGGGCGCGGCGATGTTCATCCTCGAAACCGAGGCACACGCCAAGGCCCGCGGCGCTCCGATCTACGCCGAAGTGCTCGGGTACGGGAACAGCGGCGACGCCGGGCACATCACGGCCCCGGATGCCGAAGGCTCGGGCGCTTCGCGTTCCATGCGCATGGCGTTGGCCGACGCCGGGCTGAACCCCACTCAGATCGACTACATCAATGCCCACGGCACGTCCACCCCCTTGGGCGACAAGGCCGAAGTGGCCGCGGTCCTCAAAACCTTCGGCGAGCACGCGCGTAAGTCCGCCGGCGGCAGACTCTTGATGAGTTCCACCAAGTCGATGCACGGCCACTGCCTCGGCGCGAGCGGCGCCGTGGAGACCATCGCCTGCATCCACGCCGTTCGAGATGGGATTGTCGCCCCCACGATCAACCTCGACAAGCCCGATGAAGGCTTCGACATCGACTTCGTGGCCAAACACGCCCGGGAACGGCCGGTGCGGTACTCCATGAACAACACCTTTGGGTTCGGCGGCCACAACGTCACCCTGATCCTCGGCCGGTACGACGGATAACCACTCCAGATCCTCGAGGTGGGAACTACGCATTCTGGCATGTTGCTTGCGGGACTTCAGGGCGTCGCCCGAACGACCGATTGGAGTTATCGCATGCGCACAGTCACGGCACCCCGAAACGTTGAGCGGATCCTGAATCTGGAGGTGCCGCTGGTGGTACTGCTGGGCGAACGCTCCATGCACATTTCGGAGGTCCTCGCCCTCGTTCCGGGAGCGATCATCGAACTGCCCAAGAACGCCGAGGACGAACTCCAACTCCTGGTGAACAACAAGCCCATCGGCACGGGCCAGGCGGTGAAGGTGGGCGAGAACTTCGGCCTCCGCGTCACTCGCATCGGGGATGAGGCCGAGAGGCTCGAGGCACTGGACAAGTCCCCCGAAGCCTCCTCCGGCTGAACATCCCGGGCGACAACGAACAGGTACGCCCCGGCGGGCGGCCGATTTGGTCGATACCTTGTGTGTCCGCGCAGAACCCGGCGCCGGTGGTTGACCCATGCCCCGCGATATCCCAGTAGGAAACGGCGATCTTCTGGTCACTTTCGACCGCCTGTACCGGGTGCGGGACATCTTCTACCCGCACGTCGGTCGGTACAACCACACCGACGGTCACGTGCAGCGGTTCGGAGTCTGGGTTGACGGCCGGTTCGCGTGGATCGAGGATGCCGGCTGGGAGCGCACCCTCGGCTACCGGCGCGACACGCTCGTGACCGAGGTCACGCTCAGGCACGCCGGGCTGGGGCTCGAGATCCACAGCGCCGACGCCGTGGATTTCCACGAGCCCGCCTACTTCCGCCGCTGCGTCGTCCGCGACCTGCTCGGCAAGGACCGCGACGTCCGCCTTTTCAGCCACTGGGACCTCTCCGTCCGCGGCTCGCCGGTGGGCGACACGGCCAACTACGACCCGGCCACCAGCAGCGTCGTGGTCTACAAGGACGACGCGTACTTCCTCTTCAACGCGTGCGATGAGAACAAGTGCGGCATCGACAACTGGGCCATCGGCACCAAGCGCGTCCGGGGCGCCGAGGGAACCTGGCGCGACGCCGAAGACGGCCAACTCGGCCGCAACGCCATTTCGCAGGGCTCGGTGGACGCCACCATCGGCTTCAATCTTCAGGTGCCCGCGGGCGGAACCTCCTACGTCACCCAGTGGCTCGCCTGCGGCAAGTCCTACACCGAGGCCAAGGCTCTCAACCAGCGAATCCTCGAGACCGGCCCCGACCGGATGATCGAGCGCACCGCCTCGTACTGGAACCTCTGGGTCCGCAAGGAGCCCCTGGACCTCGACGGCCTGCCCGGGGACGTGTGCGATCTCTTCCGCCGCAGCCAACTCGTCCTCCGCACGCAGATCGACAACGGCGGCGCAATCATCGCGGCCAACGACAGCGATATCACGCAGTTCGGCGGCGACCACTACTCCTACTGCTGGCCGCGCGACGGCGCCCTCGTTGCGTACTCCCTCGTCCTCACGGGCCAGAGCGAACTCTCTCGTAACTTCTTCCGCTACTGCGCCCGCTGCCTGCGCGGCGAGCCGTTCTTTCTGCACAAATACACCCCGGCCGCGGAACTCGCGAGCAGTTGGCACCCCTGGATGCTCGAGGGCCAGCGCGTCCTTCCGATCCAGCAGGACGAAACGAGCCTGGTGGTTTGGGCGCTGCGCAAGCACTTCGAGAACTTCCGCGACGTGGAGTTCGTGAAGCCGCTCTACATCCCCCTGGTCGTGCGTCCCGCCGACTGGACTCTCAAATACCGCGATACCAACGGCCTGCCGCTCCCCTCGTGGGACCTCTGGGAAGAGCGTCGCGGCGTGCACCTGTTCACCGTCGCGTGCACGATCGGCGCCCTGAAGGCCGCCGCGGCCTTCGCGACCGACTTCGGCGAGCACGACCGGGCGGCGCTGTACCGCGAGGGCGCCGAGCGCATGATCCTGGCCATGCGGCGCCACATGTGGAACGCCCAGGAAAAGCGGTTCGCCCGCCACGTGCTCCAATCGGCCGGCAACGGCTACAAGCAGGACATGACCGCCGACTCCGCGTCGTACGCGCTGGTCGCGATCGCCGGCCTCCCTCCCGATGATGAGATGGTCGCGGGCGAGATGTCCGGCATGCGCGAGATCGTCACGGTGCGCACCGGCATCGGCGGCTATGCGCGCTACTTCCACGACTACTACCACCAGGTCGAGCGAGACAACATCGCGCAGGTCCCCGGGAACCCGTGGGTGATCTGCACGCTGTGGCGGGCGCAATACGTCATCGCCAACGCCAAGACCGAGGAGGAACTGCGCGAGGCCACGGACATCCTCAACTGGTGCGTGGCCCGGGCCGAGCAGAGCGGCGTGCTCGCCGAGCAGTTCCACCCCTATACCGGCGAGGCGATTTCGGTGAGCCCGCTGACGTGGAGCCATGCGACGTTCGTGATCGTGGTGGTGGAGTACCTGCGGAAGGTGGAGGAATTGCGGCGTTCCCCCGCCTAGTCACGCGAGATCACTACCCGGTGCAGTGCGGCGCAGGGAATCCGCGAAATGTCGAAAAGATCGGGACCTCCCGTACAGCAGTTCAACGTCGATGGCGGCGGACAGCCTCGGCTGATCGACCGTCTCCAGGTACTGCCCTTCGGAGTCCTTAATCCGGCCCTTCAAGTCTCCCGAATCGGGGTCCATCACTCCATACGACTCGATCCCTCCGACAATCCACGCCTCGAACTCTCGCACCGGAATCGCAACGATGCAGGGAAGCGACCCCGCGCCAGATCGCATCCGCCCGAGCAGTTCCGGACCAAGCGTCGCTGCGCAGGATTCGTCTGCGTCAACGACCAGCAACACCAGTCCGCGCTCCGCGATGTTTGCCGCGGCGATTCGAACCGCCCGCTCAAGGTGCCCTTCCGTTCCGGTGAGTCGAGATCGGGGAAACCGAACAGGTCTCGCCACGGCCGCACCGGGTAGGAGCTTCCGAATCAGCACCGGCAGAGCCGCGACATCACCGTGGCCTTCAACGATTGGGGCGATGGTGAAGTTCATGCGGCGTGTTCAAAGAGAGTGTCCTTGGCCTCTTCCTGCCGGCGGAGATCATCGGGGTCAGGTTCCAACTGGTCGAGCCGGAGCAGTTCCCCCGCGGTGCTCAAATGCTCCTGAAGCAGGTTCGCCTTGGGCTGGCTCAGCACTCCAACGCGAGTTCGCCCATTCTCCAGAAGTACCGGCCGGATCATCTTTGCAGTCACCGATGGGTGATCGAGCAAGTCCGGGCTATGACATGTGGTGAGAATCTGAGCCCGGGTCGCGCCCTCCGTGAGCGCGTCCATCAGGGCGCCGGCAGCGGCCGGGTGCAAAGCCGTCTCCGGCTCCTCGATCCCGATCAATGTCGGTCCGTCTTTCACGCCGGGGCCCGCGGAGAGGAGCGAAACGAGAATGCCCATAGCGCGGATCGTTCCATCGGAGAGTGCGATCGCGTCGAACGTTGAGTTGCGCACGCCTTCGGGCACCTGCTGTTCCTGGGCTACCTCGATCGTCTCGAGGGCACCCGCCTGCTTGTGCTCGATCCGCGTCAGCGGAACTCCGATCGCGCGGAGATACTCCAGCACCCTGTCACGACTCACCGGGTCCAACTGCTTGATGACACTGGCAAGGTTCCTTCCATCGTGCAACAGCAGTGCGCCGGGGGCTGGTCTTTGCGGCAACTTCATCGCCTCCGGATTCAGGTTATGAAAAGTCATGCGCTGCAGATGATCAAACACCGGTCGAAACTCCGGCGTTCCGGACGCGGCCACCAGGAACAGGCGATCCTCCGCGACCGCGGGAGGAGCGGAACTCGGTGTCCAACTCCGCACCGCGGATCCATCACGCGTCGCAAACGCGTGCCTCGGATTCCCGTTGGCGTCTCGCACTTCGCATGATTCGCGGTCCACCCGGAAAGCGCGTCCCTCCGCCGCCGCAATCCTGAACGAGTACGTCGCGACCGTTCCATCGCCAAATCTCAGGATGATCGCCACTCCGGGGTTCGTCGGCCGTCCCCCGAGCGACTTCCGTCGAACGTGATCAATCCCGCCTCGCTCGCGGATGGCAAACTCAAGCGTGTTGCGCAGTGAATCTGCTACGAACCGCAGCGAATCGATAATGTTGCTTTTTCCCACTCCGTTTCGCCCGGCCAAGATCGTCAGTGGCTCGAGCGCGATGTCGCATTTTTCGACACTTTTGTAGTTTCGAAGGAAGACACGCTCAATGTGCGGCATCGTCATTCCAGATTCCCAAAGTCTCGTCGAGCACCGGCGGGCCAAAGAATCGGATTCACTTTAGCCGCACTTGACCGGTTCCCTTGCTCACGCGGCCAATCCGGTACACCCGCTCCCCCAACTTCTCCAGTTTTTCCTTCACCGCCTCCGCAAACGCCGGCTTCACGATCACGCAGTAGCCCAGCCCGAGGTTGAACACCCGGTACATCTCCTCGTCCGTGATGTTCCCGTGCGCCTGCAGGAACTTGAACACCGGCAGGATCGGCCAACTCCCCCACTGCAACTCCGCGTCGAGGTTTGACGGCAGGGCGCGGCACAGATTCCCGCCGATCCCCGATCCCGTGATGTGCGCCATCCCCGTGACCACGTTCTTCACCGCGTACGACCGCAGCATCCGCACGATCGGCTCGGCGTACAGCCGCGTCGGGGTGAGCAGGACCTGGCCCAGCGTCCGGGGGGCGTCGCCGTTCTTCGACTTCCGCCGCGGCCTCGCTCCGGGCTCCGGCTCGTTCAGTTCCGGATACACCGCGGCCAGATCGAGTTTCGCTTGTTCGACAACTTTGCGGACCAGCGAGTACCCGTTGCTGTGGATGCCGTCGGAGCCCAGGCCGAGAATCACATCGCCCGCCGAAACCCGCGCCGGCTTCTGCACCCGCTTCAACTCCACAACGCCCACGCAGAACCCCGCCAGGTCGAAATCGCCCTTCGCGTAGAGGTCGGGCATGTGGGCCGTCTCTCCGCCCAGCAGCGCGCACCCGCTGCGCCGGCACCCTTCCGCGATCCCGCGCACCAGGTCATGCAAGAAACGCTTCTCGACAACCGGCGTCGCGATGTAGTCCAGGAAAAACAGCGGCTCGGCCCCCTGCACGACCAGGTCGTTCACGTTCATCGCGACCAGGTCGATGCCCACCGTGTCAAACACCCCCAACTGGGCCGCGAGTTTCACCTTGGTCCCCACCCCATCGCAGCACGCGACCAGCACGGGGTCCTTGTAGTTCCGTCGGAAGAGGCGGGCTCGGTAGTCCAGCCGGAAGAGCCCCGCGAACCCGCCGGGGTTGGGGATAACCCGCTCCGTGTGCGTGCGCTTCAGCACCGCGTCCAGCGACTCGGTGAACGAGTCCTTCTCATCGATATCCACGCCCGCGGCGGCGTAGGTCAGGGATTTCGGCTTGGTCGCGGCGGACATGCGGCAAGGATACCCGTCGCCCGGCCCCGCCTCACGACACGTCCGTTCGATTACCGACCGCGCACCGTCGCCTCGATTTTCTCCGGCGCGTCGAACACCTGCCCGAATGGCGTCTCCGCGAACATCGGCAGCGACACCTCTTCCTGGCGGATGAACCCCGTCTTTCGCGGCATCTTGCCCGCCCGGTGCAGGTCCACGAACGCGCACACCCCGGCCGCGGTCGTCAGTTCAATCGCCGGCCAGACCCGCCCGAACAACGGTGTCGCCCGAACGGTTCGCTCGAAGTTCACCTGCCACAACCGCCCATCCTTCTCTCCCACCGCGTTGATGAACACCACCACCACGTCCTGCAGCGTCCGCGCGAGCGCGTGATCGAACAGGTCGATGAGCGTCCACCGGTCGAACTTCTGGCCTTTCGCGTCCGGCTCGGCCCGTTCCGCGGCCAGCCCCAAATCATGCAGCAGGCACCGCATGAGGTCGCGGTGCCCGGGGTAGCGGATCGTTTTGTACGCCACGTTGGCCCCGGGAGAAAGCCGCTTCTCACCCTGGAGCGTCTCGATCAATGTCCCCACGCCGCCCGACGTGTAGAACGCCTCGTACTCCACGCCCTCGAACGAAAACCGCTCCAAGCCTTCGAGGGCCGGCACCTTCACGGGGTGCCCGTTGAGCATCACGTTGCAGGGCTCGCAGTACTCGTTGATGACGCCCGCCGCGGACCACGTGACGTTGTACTTCAACTGGTTCGTCGGATACTGCGGCAGCGCGCCGACCCGCAGCGTCAGGTCGTGAACCTTGTCGAACTGCCGGGCGACGCCGTACGCCGCTACGGCGATATACCCCGGCGCCAGCCCGCACTGCGGCACCAGCGCCACCTTCGCCTTGCCCGCCTGGTCGATCGCCCGGATGTGGTCTGTGGTCGCGACGTCCTCGGTGACGTCGAAGTAGTGCACACCGAGTTCGTTCGCGGCTTCCGCAATCCCCTTTACGAAGTTGAACGGCAGCATGCACACGACATAGTCGCGTCCCTGCAGCGCCCGGCGCACCTCCGCCGGGTTGCCGACATCGACCCTGGCCGCGTCGAACTCGACCGGGTGCGACACCTTGCCCTTCAGGTTCGCGAGATTGACCAGCGCCTCATCAAGCGATCTCTGGTCGCGGTCGGCGATTGTCACGCGGTAGGAGCCCTTGCCGCACATCAGCAGCAGTTCGGCGACCGATTTTCCGACCTTGCCCGCGCCCAGAACCAGGACATTGCTTGCCGCCATCGCCGTCTCCTGTAGAAGGGGAACATCCTAGATCATCGGCGTGCGAGAATCGGCGATCACGCGTGAATTGCGGCTCGCGGGCCGATCTTCCCCATGTTTCGCCCTGATCTTCAGGCCAGTGGGCGCGGTGACGACCTACTGTTTCGGCCCCCCGCTGGAGACACCATCGGGCATTTCACCGGGATCGAATCTGAGGAATCCGAACATGCCTCGAACCATGCTGTTCACATCCGAGTCTGTGTCGATGGGTCACCCCGACAAGGTCGCCGACCAGATCTCCGACGCGGTGCTCGACGCGATGATCGCCGACGACCCGATGAGCCGCGTCGCCTGCGAAACGCTGTGCGCCACCGGCCTGGTCGTCGTCGCGGGCGAAGTCACGACCAACACGTATGTGGACATCCCCGAACTCGTCCGCCAGACCATCCGCGAGATCGGCTACACAACCGCCGAGATGCGCTTCGACGCCGATTCCTGCGCCGTGCTGGTCGCGCTCAATCGTCAGAGCCAGGACATCGCCCTGGGTGTGGACAAGGACGGCGCCGGCGACCAGGGCATGATGTTCGGGTACGCCTGCAAGGACACGCCCGAGTTCATGCCCCTCCCGGTCGATCTTGCGCACCGCCTCGTCGAGCAGCAGGCCCACGTCCGGCGCGAATCGATCGTCCCCGGCCTGCGCCCCGACGCCAAGAGCCAGGTCACCATCGAGTACGAGGACAACAAGCCGGTGCGCGTCGATACCGTCGTCCTCTCCACCCAGCACGACCCCACCTGGAACGACCGCCAGCCCGACCTCAAGAAGCAGATCATCGAATCCGTCCTCAAGCCCGTGCTCAAGGACTGGTGGAACCCCGCCATCAAAGTTCACGTCAACCCCACCGGCCGATTCGAGATCGGCGGCCCCCACGGCGACACCGGCCTTACCGGCCGCAAGATCATCGTCGATTCCTACGGCGGCATGGGCCGCCACGGCGGCGGCGCCTTCTCCGGCAAGGACCCCACCAAGGTTGACCGCTCCGCCGCGTACATGGCCCGCTACATCGCCAAGAACGTCGTCGCCGCCGGCCTCGCCGAACGCTGCGAGATCCAACTCTCTTACGCCATCGGCGTCGCCGAGCCCACCAGCGTCTACGTCGATTGCTTCGGCACCAACAAGACCGACGAGAACAAGATCGCCAAGGCCGTCCGCGAGGTCTTCAGCCTCACGCCCCGCAAGATCATTGAAACCCTCGGCCTGCGAACACCCGTCTACGCCCCCACCGCCAAGCACGGCCACTTCGGCCGAAGGCCCTTCGAGAGCCAGTACTTCGACCGCGTCAAGCAAATGCACCGCGGCCCTAAACTCGGGTTCTTCTCCTGGGAACGCACCGACAAGGCCGAGGCCCTCAAGAAACTCTGCTCCTAAGCCTCTGCCTTGATGCTTCCGCTCATGCGCCGCGGTACAGCCCGTGCCGCACGATGTATCGTGCAACTTGGAGATTCAGGCCTCCCAGCACTCGGTGGTCCTGCCAAGTTCGCGGATCACTCCGCTTCGCCCGGGCCAACGCGCGCCGCACATCCGTTGACGACACATCCTGCAACGGCGCGGGCGCCATCCGAGTGCACCACGCCGCCAGTTCCTCTTGCTCCCACCCCGAGCCGTGCAGCGACGTGTACAGCCCCTCCACCGTTGAAACGTTTCCGCGCGGCATCACCAGCGGCTCCGCGCGCCGGATGACCTCGCGATAGTCCTTCCAGCGGTGAAACGCCGCGACCTGGTCCGCGCCGATGAGCAGCCGCGTCTTCACGCCGCGTTGAACTACCCGCGCCAGCCGCTTAAGCGTGTCGATCGTGTAACTCGGACTTTCCGTCCCGCGCGCCCGTTCCCAGGCCGCGCGATCCAACTCGTCCGTCCAGATCACCCGTTTCCCCGGCCCGCGCAGCGCCAGCCGCAGCATCGCCAGCCGATGAGCGTCCGACGCGACCGGCCCTTCCTTGAGCGGACTCCGTGCCGCGGGTACGTACACCACACACCCGCTCGCGCCGTACAACCTTTCCTGCACAATCTGCACCCACCGCGCGTGATACTCATGCGGCGGGTCGAACGCGCCCCCAAACACGATCAGCGTCCGAACGCCCTTCGGGAGTTTGAGCGGGGATACCGGAGCCTCGGAACGCGCCGCGGCCATGAACGGATGCTACGCTCTGGACCCTTCACCACGGGCGATCTCGCCCCTAAACTACTTCAGTGGACGCCGCCAACGCGCGGTCGCAGGCCCCGTCGTCTAGCCTGGTCCAGGACACCACCCTTTCACGGTGGTGACATGGGTTCGAATCCCATCGGGGTCACTTTCCGGAATCCGTTCTCCCGCCAACACATGGTCGCTCAAGGCGAGACCGATGCCTTCGACAACCCTTGAATCGGTAAAGTCGATCTTGCGGCGGGACCTCAAACTCGGCGATGACGCCGTCATCGCCGACGACATGCCCCTCGCCGGCGGGGATTTCGATATCGACTCGCTGGACATTCTCCTCCTCGTGACGTCGCTCGAAAAAGAGTTCGGCATCAAGATTCCCAACGAATCCGTCAGCCGCGCCGCCTTCACGAGTGTCACAACCCTTGCGAACTTCGTTGATTCCAGGCGATCCCTTTCAGGGAGTTGAGCGTGACGCTGCTGGATCGACTACCCCACCGGCCACCGTTCCGTTTCGTTACCCGACTCACAGACGTACAGCCCGGGCTCCGCGCGGAAGGTGTCTGGCTCGCCACCGGCCAGGAGGATTTCTTCCGCGGCCACTTCCCCGGCGATCCGATCGTCCCCGGCGTGCTTCTCGGAGAGTCTCTCGCGCAACTTTCCGGAATCGTGGGCCTGCCACACGGCGCGGAAAAAGCGACTCTCGCTCATATCGACCTCAAGTTCCCGGCTCCCGCCACGCCCCCCGCGGAGATCCGCTTGCGTTCGTCGCTCGTGCGATCCCTCGGCGATCTCCACATGTTCGAAGTCGCCGCTGAGTCCGCGGGTGTTGTCGTTGCCAAGGGGTCCATCACCCTCCACGCGAGGACCAGCCCATGAGAGCAGTCCTCCCAGCCCTCGCGGCGGTCCTGATCGCAACGCCGGCGGGCGGCCTCCCCGGACAGCCGGATACCGCTCGTCCTACCGTGGCCCAGCCCTCGATCACGTTTGAGCAACGGCTTCAGGCCCTCGACGACGCGGCCTCCAAGGTAAAGGGCCTCCGTGCCAGGTTCGTGCAGCGCAAGTTCACGCCGATGCTCAAGAAGCCGCTGGTGTCCTCGGGAACGCTCGCAGTGAAGGATGCCCGCTCCAGGTGGGACACCGAGCGGCCTCGCCCCTCCGTGATGACAATCGACGACACCTCGCTGTGCATTTTCTACCCCGACCAGAAAGTGCAGGAGGTCTTCGCGCTCACCCAGGATGTGCGGGGGTTTTCGGGATCGCCGCTCCCGCGAGTTCAGACACTCCGCCAGCACTTCGATATCGCGCAATCACCCCTGCCCGACGACACGAAGCCCGCCGACCAGCCTCGGCTCCTCTCGCTCTCGCTGGCTCCGAAAGCCGAATCGCTCAAAGCGCATGTGCTCCGCGTGGCCGTCATCGTGGATACCTCGGTGCCCTGTGCGACCAAAGTCACCATGGAAATGCCCGACGGCGACCGGACCGAGATCGACTTTGATCACGTCGTCCTCGTGGAGCAACTCGACGATAAGGAAGTGACGTTCACCCCGCCCGCCGGTACTCGCGTCGAGCACCCCCTCGGAGACGAACCGCCGCAGCGCGGCGCGGGGCCCGGGCGTTGAAGCGGGCCCGCGACCTGGCCGCGGATTTCTGGCTGCTTTCGCTGTTCTGGTGCGCCACCGCGTTCCCGTGGGTGCTCAAGCCGCTCAAGCGTCTCGCCCTGGCGATCGCGTGGCGCTCCTCGCGGCATCTTCGATGCGTCACCCTCGCGAACGCGGCCAGAATCCTCGGGCCCGACTCAACCCCGGCGCAGCGCTCACGACTCGGCCGCGCTGTCGTCAACAACTTCTTCGAGCACGTCAAGGAGTTCGGCATCCACCGCGACGCCGCGAACATTCTGAACTCCGTTGATGTCAGCGGCGCCGAGCACTTCGAGTCGGCCCGGGCGCACGCCCGCGGCGCCATCATCGTGACGGCGCACCTGGGCCCCTTCGAGACCGCCGTGGCAAGCCTGCGCTCCAGGGAACGGCACGTGCACGTCGTGTTCCGGCGCGACCGATACGAACTGTTCGAACGGCTCCGAAGCCGCCAACGACGCCGCCTGGGAGTCATCGAGGCGCCCATCGACGACGGCATCGCGATGTGGATCGGGCTCCGCGACGCCCTGGCGCGGAACGAAGTGGTCCTCCTTCAGGCGGATCGCACTCCCGCGGGCGAGCGGGGCGTCGCCGTCCCCTTCCTGCACGGGCGCGTGCGCATCCCCACCGGCCCCGCCCGCCTCGCGCGGCTCACCGGAGCGCCCATCGTGCCGGTCTTCGCCGCGCGGGCCGCGGATCGGGTGCGCCTATTCGTGGAGCCGCCGATCCCCGTCGGCCCGGAGGTCAGCGACGGCGACATCTGCGTTCAACTCGGATCCCTGATCGCGAAGTACGTGGCACGGTACCCTGACCAGTGGCTGGTGCTGGAGAAAGCCTGGATCGAGGATCAGGAGACACGCTCGTGAGCGACGGGACGGACGCCATCGCGATTACCGGCTTGGGGCTCGTGACCGCCCTGGGCGACACACCCCAGGCCACCTTCGACGCCATCCTCGCCGGTCAAAGCGGCCTGGGCCCGGTGCCCGCCATGGAGCAGCACACACTGGCCACCAAGGGCGGGGGCCAGGCGGTTGATCTCCCTCCGCCACGGCGCCCGCTCCCGCGTGAGGCTCGATACCTGCAGTTCGCCATTTCCCGGGCCCTCCAATCCGCCTCGCTCCCCGCCGGCGCCGCCGTCGGCGCCGTCATGGGCACCACACTCCACGGCATGCCCGCGGCCGGGCGCGCCTTACGCACCGGCAACCTGGGCGAACTGAAATCGTTCCCCGCCCTCGCCGTTCTGGCGGAAGCAACTCGCGATCTGGGCATCCATGGCCCGTTGCTCAGCACCTGCTCGGCGTGCTCCTCGGGCCTGGGCGCTGTGGCCCTCGCGGTGACGCTGCTCCGATCCGGCCTCATCGACGTGGTCGTGGCAGGCGGGTACGACGTCCTGAGCGAATACGCGTACGCCGGCTTCGACAGCCTCCGACTGATCGCCCCGGGCCCGCCCCGCCCGTTCGGGGCCCGGCGCGAGGGCATGAAGACCTCCGAGGGCTTCGCCGCGATCGTGCTCGAACGCGCCTCGCACGCGCAGCAACGCGGGGCCCCGCCCCGCGGCTACATCGCCGGTTTCGGAGAGTCTTCCGATGCGCATCACCTGACCCAGCCCCACCCCGAGGGCGCCGGCGCCGCCGCCGCGATGCTCGCCGCCATGTCAATGGCGGGCGTCACTCCCGATGACATCGGCCTCATCTCGGCCCACGCGACATCCACGCCGAACAACGACGCGTCCGAATACGCCGCGATGGCCGCCGCGTTCGGCCCGGCGCTCGAGCACACGCCCGTTGTTGCCTTCAAGAGCCATTTCGGGCACACACTGGGCGGCGCCGGCGCGGTGGAACTGGTGCTGAGCATCATCGCGCGCGAACGCGGCGTGGTTCCTCCCACTCTCAACTCCGATCCGATCGACGCCGCGTTCAAGTTCCTGAAACTCGGCCGCTCTTCCCCGCCCCAGGGCATCCGCGCGACCATCAACACATCGCTCGGATTCGGCGGGACCAACGCCAGCGTGGTGACTACATCCTCTCCCCCGCGCCCACGCCGCATCGACGCGCGTCCCGACCGCGACCCGGTCATCACCGGCATCGGCGTCGTGCTCCCCGGCGCAATCGGAATCGCGGCGTTCGCTCGGGTCCTCCGCTCGTGCGGCGCCATCCCGGCCGGGCCGATCCCCCAGTCCCAGATCGACCACCTCGTGAACGCCCGGCGTACGCGCCGGATGAGTGACTACTCGAAACTCACCCTCGCGGCGACCGCCGACGCGTATCAGACCGCGGCGATCACCCCCGGCCCCCACGATCACGCCGCGTGCGTCATCCTCGGCACCAACCATGGCTCGTCCAACTTCTGCGAGCAGTTCTACTCGCAGGTCGTGCGCGAAGGTCTGGGCGCCGGAAATCCCTCGCTCTTCGCCGAGGGTGTTCCCAACGCCGCCGCGGCACAACTCAGCCTCTCGCTCGGCCTGCGCGGCGGCTGCCAGTCCATCATTGGCTCCCGCACCGCCGGCCTCGACGCCCTCGCCCTGGCCGCGCTCCGCATCCGCCAAGGTGTCTGCGATCGCGTCATCGTCGGCGCCGCGGAGGAATACTGCGAGACCGTCAATCAGGCCCACGAGCGCTGCGCGGCCCACGCCGAGACCTTCGCCTCCGGCGCCGTCTCGGTGATAGTGGAGTCCCGCGCCGCCGCGCTCCGCCGCGCCGCGCCGGTGCTCGCTTCGGTCGGGCTCGCGCACTGGCACTCCGGCAACCCCGCAAGGGCATTCGCCGAGGTCCTGCGGAGCGTTCAGGGTCCGCTCTTCTCGGCGCTGGGCGATTCGCCCGCGGACGCCGCCTGCCGCGCCCTGATCGACCGCGCCGGTCGGGCCACCACCGACCTCCGACCGGCGATCCCCGAGTTGTTCAGCGTCGGCCCCCTCGCGGCGTTGATCGCCGGATTGGCCTCGCGCGAGGCCACGATCGAGCCGTTCGCCGTGGTCGCCGCGGACGCCTTCGGCAGCGCTGCCGGAATCGAAATTCGGCCCGAATCCACGCGGCGTGATCCTGTGGGTTCCACTTGATAAAATACACACGGGAAGTCTCTCGCTCAGCGGCGGAGTCGTCCATTCCCATGGGTTCAGAACAGACAGTTCGGGCGGCCGGCCTCGACCTCCCCGGTTGGGTCACCGGTCAGTTCCGGGCGCTTTTACCGCGCACGACGCACCTCGAACTCGGCGAGGGCCTTCGAGCAACGGCCCTCGATAGCGGATCTCTCGCTCTCTACTCGTGCGAACTCCACAACGCGTCGTGCCTCGACGCATCGGCCTTGCAGCACGCGGTCGGCCGGATCTACAGCACCATCGGCGGTCTGTGCGAATCGGGCCGGGCTCGCTTCCCGCTCCGGTACTGGAACTTCATCCCCGCCATCCACGAAACCATGGGCCACGCGCTCGATCGGTACATGGTCTTCAACATGGGCCGCCACGACAGCATCTCGCGGCAGTCCAACAGCCAGGGCGGAATCGCCGGTCGCGTGCCGGCCGCGACCGGAATCGGACACAACTCCGACACCCTCGTCGTCCACTGTCTCGCCGCCTCCTCGCCGCCCGTCCACATCGAGAACCCGCGGCAGATCCCCGCCTACTGCTACTCCGCGGCCTACGGACCCCGTCCCCCCTGCTTCGCCCGCGCCTCCCTCGCCACGATCCACGCCCGGCGCGTCCTGATGATCGGCGGCACCGCGAGCGTGCGGGGTGAAGCATCCGTGCATCCCAACGACACGCGCGCCCAGGTTGCAGAGACGCTCGAAAACCTGCGGGTCCTCGCCATCAGCGTCCGCGACATCCACGCTCCCGGCGCGAATGGCCGGCACCCCTTCGACAACTTCATCCACGCCAGGGCGTACTTCGCGAATCCCGACGATGAAGCAACCGTCGAGCAGGAACTCCGGCGGGTGATGCCGCACGCCGCGCTCGAGTTCCGCCACGCCAACATCTGCCGCCCCGAACTCCTGATCGAGATCGAGGCGCTTGTAGACTTGCCCGGAGACACCCACCCGTGACCGCAAGTCCGAAGTCCTTTGACGTGGCGGTCATCGGCGGCGGGCCCGCCGGGGCCACCGCCGCGATCCGGGCGGCGCGGGCGGGATTGTCCGTCGCGGTGGTTGAACGCGCCACGCACCCGCGATTCCACATCGGCGAATCGCTCCTCCCCCGCCAGACCGCGCTGCTTCGTGAACTGGGCCTGCTCGAACGCGTCCAGCAACTCCCCCACATCCCGAAGTTCGGCGCGTCCTTCGCCATGGCCCAGGACACCGACTCCACCGACTTCTGGTTCTCCCCCGGGCCCCGCGGCGAAGAGGCCTACGCCTGCAACCTCGAGCGCGCCCCTTTCGACGCCCTCATGCTCCGCATCGCAAGAGAAGAAGGCGCCTCCGTGTTCGAAGACTGCGCCGTCGAGTCCATCGACCGCCTCGACGACGGCGGTGTGGAACTCTCCACGTCCATCGGCCCGATCCGGGGCCGCGGCCTCATAGACGCGAGCGGCCAATCGACCATCGTCGCCAAACACCTCGGCACCCGCCGAACCCTCCCCGACCTGTGCCGCGTCGCGTACTTCCAGCACTTCCGGGGCGTCGCCCGGCGCTCCGGCGACCTCGGCGGCCACCCGATCATCGTCATGTGCCAGGAGGGTTGGTTCTGGATGATCCCCCTCGACGCGGAAAAGACCAGCGTGGGCCTGGTCATGGAGCATCGCCTGGGCAAGTCCACCGGCGTCGCCGCGGGCCGGATGCTCTCATGGGCGATCCCGCGAACGCCCTTCGTCCACGCACGCATGCAGCAGGCCGTCGGGCCGCAGGACAACGACGTCTGCGCCGATTTCAGTTACACCTGCGAGCCGTACGCCGGCCCGGGCTACTTCCTCGTCGGCGACGCCGCCACCTTCGTCGATCCCATCTTCTCCACCGGCGTGTGCATGGGCATGATGTCGGCAATCCGCGCGGCCGACGCCCTCGCCGCTTCCCTGCGAGATCCCTCCCGTTCCCTCCTGCTTCGCGCGGAGTACAGCCGCTACGTGCGGTCCTCCTCATCCACGTTCTTTGGCCTGGTGCGCAACTTCTACCGCCACGGATTTCGCGAGATGTTCCTCAACGGCACCGGCCCTCTGCACGTCCACAAGGCGGTGCTCTCCGCGCTGGCCGGTCACGTCTTCCCACGCCCGGTGTTCTCCATTCGCTGGCGGCTGGCGCTCTTCCGCGCACTCCAGCGCATTCACGAGCACACGCTCCTGGTCCCGGGCCGCGACGCGTACTCGCTGCTCGAATCCAAGTCCATACCCAGACAACGGGCTCACGCCCCCGAGGGAATCGCACCGGTGGCCGCGGCATGAGCCCCGCGAATGCCCCGCCGGCCGCCGCGCTCCCGGCGCTTCGCCATTGGAGCGAGCACACCCCCCGGTCACTCGCCCTGCGCGTCATCGACAATGACGGCCGCGAGCACCAGCCCTGGACGTACCGCGCCCTGGCCCATTCGGTCCAGCGCCTGGCCGCCAGGCTCGCCGCCGATTTTCCGCCCGGCGCGCCCGTCGCCCTCTGGGCCGAAAACGGACCAGAGCATGTCGCGTGGCTTCTCGCGGGCTTCACTGCGGGCTTGCGAGTGCTTCTCCTTCATCCGCTCCTGACCACGCACGAAGCCGAGGCTGCCATGCGCCGATGCGGCGCGCGCGCAGTCGTTTCCGCAGCCACGCGCACCACACTTCCGCACCTGTCCCTCTCGCTGGCGAACGATCTCTCCGACCCTCCAAACGCGATGACCGACCGAGCCGTCGGCAGCGCCATCCTGCTCAGTTCCGGCACCACAGGCCTGCCCAAACTCGCCCGGCGCGACGGCCCTTCGCTGGACGCCGACGGCGCGAGCCTGGCCGCCGCGGCGTCGCTCACGCCCGACGACCGCGTGCTCGCCGCCGTGCCCATGTCGCACTCCTACGGCATGGACCTGACCTTGGCGGCCCTCGTTGCCGGTGCATCTCTGCACATCCGTCCCGGCGGCTTCGAGGGCGGTGCCCTGCACCGCTATCTCGCCGACGGCGGTGTGACCGTCGTGCCGGGCGTTCCTCTCATGTTCGCGGCGCTGGCACGAGACTCCGGTTCGGCGCGGCCGAGTGGTGTGCGCCTCGCCTTCTCCGCCGGCAGCCCCGTACCTCCGCGGCTCTCCGAAGACGTGCGCCGACACTGGGGAATCACCCTCGGCCACCTCTACGGCGCCACCGAGTTGGGCGCGGTCACATTTGGCAACCCCGGCGACCCCCGCTTCTCACCGGCAAGTGTCGGGTTCGCGATGCCGGGCGTCCACTTCCGAGTGGTCGATCCGGCCGACCACGCCCGCGAACTTCCGCTCGGCTCCGAGGGCGAACTCGCCGTCCTCGCGCCCTCGATGCTGTGCGAGTATCTCGACGGCCCCGTCCCGCTCGTGGACGGCCATTTCCTCACCGGCGATCTGGGTCGCCTCGACGAACACGGACGCATCTACGTCACCGGCCGCCTCAAGCACCTCATCGATATCGGGGGCCTCAAGGTCAACCCCGCGGAGGTCGAGGCCGTGTTCGAGCAGCACCCCGCCATTCTCGACTGCGCCCTGGCGCCCCTTGTGCTCTCCGATACCGTCACCAAACTCCGCCTGCTCTACGTGCCGGTGGACGATGCCCCCGCTGTCTCGGCCCCCGACCTGCGAGCCTTCGCCCGCTCACGCCTGGCCCCCTACAAACTCCCTCGAACGTACCAGCCGGTGCCGACGCTTCCGCGCTCGGCTTCAGGAAAACTGCTCCGCGACCTTCTCGGCGCTCTATGAACTCTTCCCGATACATCAACTCCCGCTTCTCCCGGTGCATCGTGATGCTCCTGATCGCCGTGGCGCTGATGCCCGGCTGCACCACCCCGCTCCAACGTTTTCCGCCTCTGGATACGCCCACCAGCCTCGGCACCCTCGCGTGGCGGCAGCAGCAGGTCTCCACCGTGCAGGCCACCGGCACAATGGAACTTACCTCCCCCGACGGCCGCGGCGCCCGCCTCGAAGCCGCCATGGTTGCCAACCCGCCGACGCAACTGCGCCTGCGCGGCTGGAAGTTCGATCACGCCGTCATCGACCTCACGCTCAGGGACGGCGAAACCTGGGTCCTTGCGGCGGAGTCTTCCGCCAACGGACCCGGCACGCGCCCCGAAGATGCCGCACGGGGCCTGCGTGCCGTGCTCGACCTCATCAGCGGGTCCTTCTACCAGTCCGCCGTCGCCGATGACGCTTCCGCGACTTCCGCCAAACTCGTATTCCGTGGACTGCTCGCGGAGATGCCGGTGGAATGCACCGTGGACCGCCCCACCCTCACCGCGAGGACGATCACAGCGACCGATCCGGAGTCCGCCACAACCATCGCGCTCGACCGCTACCAGATGGTCGGAGGCATTGCATGGCCGATGCGGGTTGAAGTTCGCAGCCCTCGGGGCTCTTTCACCCTTCGATTCACGGACGTGGAACTCAACACCGAACTCAGCCCCGCCGCGTTTTCGCCGCCCGGCAAGGCGGTCAGATACCCGTGAACCCAGCGGACCGCGCCGCCGGCCTGATCGCCTTCACGCTTCGCCATCCGAGGCTCACGCTCCTCGGCGCCGTTCTCGCAACGTCCTTGGGCGTCCTGGGCCTCATGTCCGCCCGCGTGGACGCCACTCTTGCCGGCATGCTCGGCGGCAGCAACCCCGCCGCCAACTCCCTCGCCCGCATCGCCGACCACTTCCACACCGCCGAAGACCTGCTCGTGCTCGTCTCCGCGCCCGACGGCGCCGCCCTCGCGGAGGCCCAATCCGCGATCACCGCGTTCGCGGAGCGATTCGCTTCGCGCGCCGCTTCCGACCCCATCGCGCAAACCCTGATCGAATCGGTTCGCTTCAAGCCCAATCTCGCCTTCGAGGCCTACTTCCGCGAGGTCGTCTTCACCCACGGCTCCGCTTACCTCGACGACGACGCGCTCGAGGCCTTCCTGCACCGGCTCGAACCCGCCGAAGTGCGCGCCCAGATGCAGCAGAACGAGGCCATGCTCGCCGCGCCCGGGCCCGGGGCCGGTTCACTCGCGCGGGAACTTGTCAAGGATCCACTCCGCCTGCGCGACTTCGTGCGCGGCCGGATCGTCGATGCGGGCCCCTCCCAACCCAGCGGCTGGTTCTCCGACGACGGCGGCGCCCTGCTCATCCGCGTCGCCGGCCTCCGCCCCGTGAACGACCTCGAGTTCTCCAAGGCCCTCTCCTCCTGCGCCCGGCGCCTCGCCGATGAGGCCCAGCCCGGCGATCTGCGCGTCGAACTGGGCGGGGGTTACGCCGTCGCGGCCACTTCCGCCTCCGCGATTCGCGCCGACGCCATCTCCAGCACCCTCTCCTCCATCGCCCTCCTCCTCGTGTTCTTCGTGCTCGCCTACCGCAACCCTTTCACCGCCATCCTGCTCGTGCTCACCGCCGGCATCGGCATCATCACCGCCTTCGGGTTCTACGCGTTCTGCATCGGAACCCTCACCCCGCTCACAGCCGTGCTCGCCGCCATGCTCGCGGGACTGGGCGTGGACTATGCCATCCACTTCCACACCCACCACCACGCGCTTACCGCATGCGGCGCTTCATCCTCGGACGCCTCGGTCCGTACCGCGCGCGAACTCGTGGTCCCGACGCTCGCCGTGTTCATCACCACCGTCTTCGGGTTCGGCGTCGTCGCGCTGGGCGAAGTGCGGATGCTTCGGGACTTTGCGATCCTCGGGTGCCTGGGCCTGGCCGGCTCCGTCGGCAGCGTTTACCTCGTTCTTCCTTCCCTCCTGCGTTATCTTCACCCGAGCCCCAAGCCCTCGCCCAGCCATCGCGCCGTGGCGTGGTGCGCCCGGGCCATCGCGCGCCGGCCCAACGCGGTCATTTTCGGCTCGCTCCTGCTTCCCGCCTTTTCGCTGGTCATGATCGCGATCACGCCCGGCCTGGTTCCGGCCCTGGAGGTCGATCCCTCGGTGATGCACCCCCAGCCCAACCCCCCGCTGGAGACCGGAAAGCACGTGCGCGAGCGATTCAGCGGCGTGGGAGAGAGCCTCCTGGTGCACGTGCGAGCCTCGTCCGGTGCCTCGCTGATCGAACTCTGCCACGACGTGCGAAACGCGCTGCGATCTCCCGAGTCGCGACACGCCGGCGTCCGCTCCACGCGCGGGCTCGCGGACCTGCTGCCCAATCCTCGCCACGCCGCCGCCCGGATCGACGCCCTCTCTCGCATCGATGCTCCTCCCATGCTCGCCTCGATCCGCCGCGAAATGGAACTCGGCGAGTTCCAGCCCGGAGCGTTCGATACATACCTCGACTTCCTCAACTCCCTGCTGACCGTCAAGGCGTTTCCAGGTTTTCAGGATCTGCGACGCTACCCGGAAGTCGCCGCGGCCTTCCTTCCCCGCGACGCCCTCGACAATCCCGCCGCCGACCCGCGCGAGGCCCTCGTGATCGTGACGCTCTCCCCGCCCGCCTCCGAACGCCCCGCCCGACACGCCGCGATCGAAGGGGTGCGAAGCCTCCTCCGCGGCGTTCCCGGCGCAACGCTAACCGGCGTCACCGTCGTCTCGGCCGACCTCGAGCACGCCACCCGCCGCGACCTCGCCAGGTTCAGCGCGGTCTCGCTCGTGCTCGTCCTCGCCTGGCTCGTCGGCCTCTTCCGCCGCTCGGGTGACGTGCTTCTCGCCCTCGCCCCCGTCCTCTTCTCCATGCTGTTCATCTTCGGCGTCATGTCGATGTTCGGCCTGCGCTTCAACACCGTCAACACCATCGCCATGCCCCTGCTCGCCGGCATCGCCGTGGACAGCGGCATCTTCCTGGTCTCCACCGCCCGGCGCGCCGCTCGCAACGGCGAGGACCTCGTCCGGGCCCTCATCCCCACCATGCACGCCACCCTGTGCACCTCCATCACAACCGCCCTGGGGTTCGGCACCCTCGTATGGACCCGCACCCCGGCGGTACGATCCCTCGGCGTCGCGTGCCTGCTCGGTATGTTCGCCTCCGTCCTGTGCGCCGTCGCGTTCGTCACACCCATGCTCCTCAGACGCTCTCGCGAACGAAAGGCCGCCCCGTGATCCGCACGACGCTCATCGTGCTCGTCCTGGCCCTCGCCGCACTGCCCGCCTGCACGGCACGCGGCCCGTCTCTGGCCTTCCCCCAAAGTCCCCTCGAACGAACCGAGCACCTCATCGCCTTCGACGCCGATCACGACGGGATCGCGGAGTTCAGCGTCCGCACCGGCCCCGACGGGCGATTCGATGTCCTTGGCTACGACGACAACCGCGACGGCTCCGACGATCGGGTGTACCGCCTCTCCGATTACGCGAACGAGGACGTGCCTCACCTCATCATCCTGCTCGACTCGATCCCCTACCAGGAACTCGCCGACCGATACGAGCAGGCCCGATGGACCTGGTTCGACCCGCCGCGCAAGGTGATCCCTCCATTCCCCACGATGAGCGGCGTGATCTTCAGCCGGATCCTCCACGCCCCGCCTCTTGGCGGGATGATCAATCAATACTTCGACCGCGAGCGCGGCACGATCACCAACCGCATCTCCCAGCGCGCCGGCGGCGCGGAGAACCCGTGGGAACAGCGCCTCCATTACCGCCTGCGCTACTGGGAGAACGGCCTCTCGTTCCTCGAGCCGCGATCCTGGTTCCGCGTCGAACTCGAGCGCGCCCGCCAAGCCTTCGAACGCAGCCCCGACCGCGTCTCAATCGTCTACCTCGCCAGCACCGCCGGAATGCTCAGCAAGCACGGCGCGCAAGGGCTCCAGGAAGTGCTCGACGGCCTCGAGCAACTCTGCCTCAGCATCCTCCACTCCCGGCGGGGCGCGGTGAAGATCACGGTAATGGCCGACCACGGCCACCGGCTGCAGCGCGGCCGGCGCATCGACCTCCCGTCCCTGCTCCGACACGCCGGGTTCTACCCCTCCACGACCCTCGCCTCCGACAATGCCGCCGTGGTCGAACTCGACGGCCTGGTCAACTACGCCGGCGTCCACACCCGCCAACCCGCGCAGGTCGCCGGCGCCCTCGTCTCGAATCCCGAAGTCGAACTCGCCATGTACCTCGAGCAGGATCACGTCATCGTGCAGAGCCGCGCCGGCCGCGCCCGCGTCGATCTTCTCGACGCCCGTCTGAAATACACGCCCATCGACGCCGATGTCCTCGGATACCAGCCAGTCATCGACACCCTCCGCGCCGCAGGCAAACTCGACGCCGACGGATTCGCGTCCGATCGCGACTGGTTCGACGCCACCGTCGATCACCACTGGCCCGACGCGCCCGCCCGCCTTTGGGAGGCCTTCCACGGCCTCGCCGTCAACACGCCCGACGTCATGATCACCACCGCGCCGGGCTGCTACGCCGGGCTGGCGTCAATGGAGTGGTTCATCACCATGGCCTCGACCCACGGCGGATTCGATCAGAAAGACAGCGCCACCTTCGTGATGACCATGACCGGCCGCGCCACCCGTCCCATGCGCTCCGCCGAAGTCCTTCCCATCGTCGAGCCCACCTTTTCTCCGGATCGCAAGCCATAGAGGAAAACACACCTGCTGTTTGGCTGGGGTGGGAGTGCGCCAAAGGCTAAAGTCGTCTTGACGCGTACGTGACCGAGCCTGGCCCCTCTCCCGCTCCAAACCTCACCCTCAACCCCCCACGAGACGGGCGAAGGAGCCATCGTGATGAACGAACGACAGAGGTACTCGTGACGCCTTGGCCGCAAACCCTCGCAGCCGCCGCGGCGCTCGGCGCCGGGGCCGTCGCGGCCTATGCCCTCTTCTGGCCCCGAAGCACTCTCCTCGGCCCACTCGTCGCTCACGGCCCGCCAGACCAGCCCAGAATCGCTCTCACCTTCGACGACGGCCCTTGGCCCGGCGCCACCGACACCGTGCTCTCCGTCCTCGCTTCCTTTCGAGTCCCCGCGGCCTTTTTCGTCATCGGGCGCTACGCCCAGCGGCACCCCGCCCTCGTCCGGCGTGCCTTCGACGAAGGCCATCTCATCGGCAATCACACCTTCGACCACCACCGCACCGGCATGTTCCGCGCCCGGGACTACTGGAACTCCCAGATCTCCCGAACCCAGGACGTCATCCGTCTCATCACCGGCCAGACCCCCGCGCTCTTCCGCCCGCCCATGGGCTTCAAGTCGCCGATCACCGCCCAGGCCGCCCGGCGCCACGCCTGCCGCGTCGTCACCTGGTCGTGGCGAGGATTCGACGGTTCCGCGACCACCCCCGACGCCATCATCGCCCGCGCCCGCCGCTGCGTCCCCGGCGACATCCTTCTCCTTCACGACGGCCGCGATCCGGCCAGCCGCCGGCCCATCGGCGCGACTCAGGCCGCGCTCCCGGGATTGATCGAATCTCTGCTCGCCCGCGGCCTGCAGTTCGAGCGCCTCGACCATCTCATCGCGCGCATTTCCTGACGTTCGTTCGAAAGCCTACCTCGCCCGGGCCGAGCGAGCGCGAAACTCCGCCACAACCCGCATCACGCGCCCGATGGAAACCCCCACGACATACGCCAGCAGCCCCAGCGACACGCCCACCACGACACTCCCCGCCAGCCACTCCAGGAACCACACCAGCGGCGTCTCCCAGAACATCGAGGTCCCCGGGTCGATCGGGCGATCCGGCAGCGAACCGTGCAGCAGCACGTGCCCCACCGTGATCGAGGCGACCGCGAGCGCGATCCCCACCGGCGGCGCTGAAATCTGCGATCCCAGCACCACCGCCGCCGGATGCAGGTGCAATCGCCACGCGGCGTACAGGCTCATCGCCGTGTGAAACCCGTAGAACGGCAGCGTCCCGATCAACACCCCGATCCCCAGCCCGCAGCCCAACTCCAGGTCGCCGATGCTCTGCCGCCGGATCTCGCGGATCGACCGCAGCGGATTCAGCCACGCCAGCAGCCGCTTCCAACCCCGGCCGCGCTCCTCCCCAGGCCGCGGCGACTTTCCCCACGGCAGCAACGCCTCCAGCGTGAGCCGCACGTGCAGCCCCGCCTGCCGCCACGAATCTCGCCACGGCCGCCAGTGACTGACTCGCCCCTCCCCCGCGAAGTACCTGCAGTTCACCGGCACCTCGCGCACCTCAAACCCCGCCCAACACGCGCGGGTGATGATCTCCGCCTCGAAGGCGTACCGCGACGAACCGCACCGCACGCCCCGGCTCAGCGAAACCGGATACACCCGCAGCCCGCACTGCGTATCCGAAAGCCTCACCCCGGTCTGCGCGAGGATCGCCAGACTGGTGTTGCGCCTTCCCACCACGCACCGCGCCGGGCACCCCTTGATCACCTCCGGCCGCCGCCCCAGCACCAGCGCCCCCGGCGACGCCCGGCTCACTTCGAGAAGCCGGGGAATGTCTTCCGGGTCGAGTTGCCCATCCGAGTCGATCGTCACGACGTGCGACGCCCCGAGTTCCGCCGCTCGCGCAAACCCCGTCCGCAGCGCCGCCGCCTTCCCGCGATTGCGATCGTGGCGAACGATCTCGGCCCGCTCCCCGCCGCGTTCGATCCACTCCCGCACCGCCTCCGCCGTCCCATCCGTCGATCCATCGTCCACGACAATCACCCGCAGCCCCAGCAGCGCCACACGCGACGCCACATCCACCACGCAGCCGCCGTGGTTGAACGTCGGAATCACGACAACCGGAACAAACTCGTCCAACGGTTTCTTCCTCCGGCGCCGTCCGCGGCCCGATCCCCCACACCCCCATACCTCGCCCCGAAGACCGGCAAGGGTATGCGACGCCGATCTTTCGACAGCCCGCCTGGTCAACGCCCTGCTTCGGAAACGTGTGCAAATCTTCACGATCCCACACGCCCCAAACCTGCACCGCCCCCCCGCAAAGCGCGTTGTTCTCGGGCCTTGACTCACGGCGACTGCGCGGACCGAGTGGCATCGCAGCAACCGCATCGGGCATCTCACTCTCCCACTCTCCACTCTCCTCTCCCTCCCACCCACCCCGCGCCACACCGCCGGACTCCGCCAAACACCCCGACATTACCGTCTCTTTGCTGCAACCCGCCGGGCCCTTCCGCGGGATAATCTGTACCGGACCACCAAGGAGTCCCCCCATGTCCAAGGCCATCATCGACCCGGGTGAAGTCCGCCGCTTCGCCCAGGAACTCAAACGCTTCAACGGCAGCATCCGCGACCAGATGGGCGTGCTCCTTGCCCGCCTCAACGAACTCGGCCAGACCTGGCGCGACCAGGAGCACACCAAGTTCGCCGAAGAGTTCGAGCAGACCATGCGAGTCCTCGCCCGCTTCGCCGACTCCGCCGACAAGCACATCCCCTTCCTGATGCGCAAGGCTGAGAAGATCGAGGAATACCTCAACCAGCGCTGAGCCCCACATGAGCGAGCGAGCCAATGTCCGGTCCGTCAAGTCCCTTCTGGACGCCAAGGCCGCGCTCCACGAGTTCTCCGCATCCGCCAAGGCCGCGCTCAGTTCCGCCCAGACCGAGATCCACCGCGTCACCCAGTGGCTCCACAGCGACCGCCCGGCGTACTGGAAGCGCGAAATCCGCCGGCGCGAAGACGCGGTGACGCAGTGGAAACTCGAGATCCAGCGCAAGAAACTCATCGCCGCGCCCGACCCCGCCTCCACCGTCTTCGAGCAGCGCAAACTCACCCAGGCCAACGCCCGCGTCGATTCCGCCAAGCAGCGCCTCGCCGCCGTTCACCGCTGGCAACCCATCTGGGAAAAAGAGGCCGCCAACCGCCTCGTCATGATCCGCTCCCTCTCCGAGGCCCTCGCCGTTGACATCCCGGGCGCCATCGCCAAACTCGACCGCATGGTCGCCGCCCTCGAGGGATACGCGGCCATCCGCGCCCCGCAGCCCGATTCCGCCCTCACCTCCGATCCCGCCCCGGATTCGGAACCCTCCACCACCCCCACCCCGTCCGATCAACCCCAAAGCCCCGGAACCCCAGCATGAGCGTCAGCGGCGCCAAGGGAATGCTCTACGATGCCATGAAGGACCTGCGCCTTCGCTTCGACTCGATCAGGAGCCAGTGGGCCGACGAGGCACGCCACCACTTCGAGAAGGAGGAAATCGAATCCCTCGAACCCCGCGTCCTCGCCGCTATCAAGGCACTCGACGGCGTCACCGAGATCATCCAGCGCGTCCATCGTGAATGCGGCGACGATTCCGACTCCTTCTTCTGACCCAATCATGACCTCCCAACCCCCCACCCACGACCTCCACTTCCTCGACCAGGCGCGGCTGCTCTCCGACCGCCTCACCGCCATCGCCCGCGAATCGCCCGCGGCCCTCGCCTCCGCCGATGAATCGCTCCAGAAAGCCAAGTACGAGGCCGAGCGCGAGCACGACGCCGCCGTCTCCGAGGCCAAGGAACGCTTTGTCGCCCAGTCCCAGTCGCTCCAGCGCAAGGCCATCGTCCAGCGCCGCGACATGGAAGCCCGCCTCGACGCCGCCATCTCCGAAGCCCGCCACAACGCCGAATCCGAGACCGCCTCTTTCGAACGCAAGACCAAGGACCTCGCCGACCGCGCCGAACACGAGATCGAAGAACGCGAGTGGATCGCCGAAACCATGGGCGAGACCGCCGACCACAAGGCCGAGCACGAACTCGCCACCGCCCGCACCGCCCTCGAACACAAAATGCGCGAGGTGTCCAACCTCTCGGCGACCGTCGCCACTCAACTCCGCCGCGGCGGCTACCCCGCGCTCGCTCCCGCGCCCCCCGCCTCCGCCCCCACCGAAAACTTCGAGCAGATCCGCGCCCGCGCCCTCTCCCTGGCCGAGGCCCTCCGCCGCCGCTCCAAGTCATACTTCGGTTCGCTCTTCCTCCCCCTCATCGCCGCCGTCGCCACCTCGCTCGCCGCCGCCAGCGTCCTCGCCGCGCTCGGCCAGACCTCCCCCGCTCAGTTTCTCCGCTACGCCGGCGCCTTCGGCGGCGGCGTCCTCGTGCTCATGCTCGTCACCCGCTTCATCTTCCGCCGACGCGTCGCCCCCGCCGTCGCACGCCTCTCCGCCACGCTCGGCGAACTCTCAGCCGCCTCCGACGCCCTCCTCCGCCGATTCGAACAGGGATACCGCGATCAGATGAACGCCAACCGTGCGGCCAAGTCCCGCGAAGTCAACCTCGCGCGAAAACTCAACGCCGAGCGCCGCGAACACATCCGCGAACGCCAGAAGACTCTCCTCCCGCAACTCCGCGAACGACACGCCGGCCTCATCGCCGCCGCCGACTCCCAGCGCGAATCCGAACTCAAGACCTTCGATGCCCATTTCGCCGACGCCGTCGCCCAACTCCGCGAAACCCGCCGCCTCGCCACCGAACACGCCCAGCAGCAGCGCGACGACGCCATCGCCCGGGCCGAGGGCGTGCACGCGTCATTCCGCCAGTCGCTCCGCGCCCGCTGGACCACCCTCTCCACCGATTCCGCGCGGATCGCCTCCGACCTCCACTCCCAGGCCGCCGCGATGTGCCCGCCCTGGGCCGACTCCCGCTGGCCCCTCTTCCCGCCCGCCGACCAGACGCCCCCCGCCATGAGCCTGGGCACGATCGAACTCCAGCCCGCCTCGCTCCTCGACACCTCCGCCCTTCCCCCCGAAATCGCCCAGGCCATCCCAGCGCCCATCCGCCTGCCCGTACCCCTCGAGAGCGCCACACACCCCTCGCTGCTCCTCCTCCACGCCCCCGACCAGCGCGCCCACGCCCTTCAGACTCTCAACCAGGTCATGCTCCGCCTGCTCACGTCGATCCCCCCCGGCAAGGTGCGCTTTACCATCATCGACCCCGTCGGCCTGGGCCAGAGTTTCGCCGCCTTCATGCACCTCGCCGACTACGAGCCCCTCCTGGTCTCCGACCGCATCTGGACCGACGCCCGGCACATCGAGCAGAAACTCGTCGATCTCACCGAGCACATGGAAAACGTGATCCAGAAATACCTCCGCAACCAGTACAAGTCCATCCAGGAATACAACGCCGACGCCGGCGAAGTCGCCGAGCCCTTCCGCTTCCTCGTCCTCGCCGACTTCCCCACCAACCTCACCGATCCCGCGGCCAAGCGCCTCGCCAGCATCATCGCCGCCGGCGCCCGCTGCGGCGTCCACACCCTCATCGCCGCCGACGCCCGCTCCAAGGGCGCTCCCCACCTCCCCATCGCCGACATCGAGAAACACAGCCTCACGATCGAACTGCAAAAAGGCTGCTCCCTCAAAGACCCCGTTCTCTCCCGCTGGCCCCTCACCCTCGAATCGCCGCCCGACAACGTGCTCCACACCGCCATCCTCAACCGCGCAGGCGAACTCGCCAAAGACTCCTCCCGCGTTCAGGTCCCCTTCGAACTTGTCGCCCCCGGCCCCGGCCAGGAGTGGTCCCTCTCCTCCGCCTCCGAACTCTCCGTCCCCATCGGGCGGGCCGGAGCCCACAAACTCCAGCGCCTCACCATGGGGCGCGGCATGGCCCAGCACGCGCTCATCGCCGGCCGAACCGGCGCCGGCAAGTCAACGCTCTTCCACGTGCTCGTCACCAACCTCGCCCTCTGGTACAGCCCCTCCGAGGTCGAGATCTACCTCATCGACTTCAAGAAGGGCGTCGAGTTCAAGACCTACGCCACCCACCGCCTCCCCCACGCCCGCGTCATCGCCGTCGAGAGCGAGCGCGAGTTCGGGCTCAGCGTTCTGCGCCGCCTCGACGCCGAACTCACACGCCGCGGCATGCTCTTCCGCGACGCCGGCGTCCAGGACGTCGCCTCCTACCGCGACGCGGCCAGGGCCTCGGGCTCGCGCCTCCCCGACGAGATGCCCCGCATCGTCCTCGCCGTTGACGAGTTCCAGGAGTTCTTCGTGGACGACGACAAGATCGCCCAGGAAGCCTCGCTCCTGCTCGACCGGCTCGTCCGCCAGGGCCGCGCCTTCGGCATGCATCTCGTACTTGGCTCGCAGACCCTGGGCGGGGCCTTCTCCATCGCCCGCAGCACCATGGGCCAGATGGCCATCCGCATCGCCCTGCAGAGCAGCGATCAGGACTCGTACCTGATCATGAGCGAGGACAACACCGCCCCGCGCCTGCTCACGCGACCCGGCGAAGCCATCTACAACGATGCCAGCGGCCTGATCGAAGGCAACAGCCCCTTCCAGATCGTCTGGCTCGATGAGGATCGGCGCGAGACGATCCTCGCCGGCATCCAGGCCCGGGCCATCAACCTCACCACCCCCGACCCCATCGTCTTCGAGGGCAACGTCCCCGCCGACATCCGCACCAACCAGCAACTCGCCCGCGTCCTCAAGGACCCCGTCCCGCAGGCGCTCCCCCACGCCTGGCTCGGCGAGCCGATCTCGATCAAGGACCCCACGTTCGCCGCGTTCCCCATGCGCAGCGGCGCCAACCTCCTGACCGTCGGCCAGGACGAGGCCGCCGCGGCGAGCATCCATGCCCTGGCCATGCTGGCGCTGGCCGCGCAGACCCGCCCGTCCGACAAACCCCGCATCCTGCTCATTAACGCCTTCTCCGGCGAGGGCGAAACCGGCGTGCTCCTCGACGCCGCCGCCGCGGCCCTGGGCCCGGCCGCCGCCCGCCACGGCCCACGCGAAACTCCCGCCGTGATCGCCTCGCTCCTTCCCGAGGTCGAGCGCCGCCTCGCCCTTCCTCCCGGCGAGGCCGACCGCCTCCCGCCGATCTTCCTGTTCGTCTACGGCCTGCACCGCCTTCGCGATCTCCGCCGCGGCGATGAGTTCAGTTTCTCCTCCGACGCCTCCGCGCCGCCCGACCAGTTCGCCACCATCCTCCGCGAAGGCCCCGGCGTGGGCGTTCACTCCCTGGTGTGGTGCGACACGGTCACCGCGCTCGAGCGCGCGGTCAATCGCCAGAGCCTGCGCGAGTTCGGCTCGCGCATCGTCTTCCAGATGAGCGCCTCCGACTCGACCCACCTGATCGACTCCCCCGCCGCGTCCAACCTCGGCCGCAACCGCGCCCTCTTCTACACCGATGAAACCGCGGGACTGGAGAAGTTCCGGCCCTACTCGCCGCCCTCGGTCGCCTGGATCCGCCACGCCACCAACTCGCTCCGCAACGAACGCACCCCGAAAGACGCGAACGACACCTGAGCGAATTCTCCTCCTGCGCCGTCGGCGCCGCGAGAAATTCCTCCGAATTCCCGCAACAAAACCCTTGACTGCGCATACTACCTTGACGATACTCCCTCACTCTCGGAGTCTTATTGTGTCCATCCGCGTGTTCCACACATCACCAGTCACCCTTGCCGGAGTCGCCGGCGGCATGTATCGCTTGGAATCCAAGCGGAGCAGCCGCCTGGATTGGCAAGCCCCGCTGGACTGCTGATCGCCTCTGGGCGAGGCGTCGGCAGCGGGAAACTCCCGGGCCGACGCGACGGAACACCTCAATCCCTCGCGAAATCCAGGGTTTCCCGGCCGACCGGCCCCGCAACGGCGTTCGCCGTCCCGGCGCTCCGTCCATCCACTCCGGATGCGCACCGTTTCAGTTCGTCCCGCCCATTCGCGGAAGGAGGTCTTCCTGCGCGCAGATCTAAGTAACAACCACCGCCGCAACTAACACCGCGGCCAATACATCGCTCGAAATCGTCCTCGTAGCTCAATAGCGGAGCGCCGGGTTGTCAACCCGGAGGGTGTGGGTGCGAGTCCCACCGGGGGCGCTTGCTGTCACTCGGCCGTGTAGCCCAATGGCAGAGGCCGCCGTCTCAGAAACGGTGCAGTGGAGGTTCGAATCCTCCCACGGTCACTTCAGGTCGGCCACGGAGGGTGGGACACAGGCTCCCACCCTCCGCGCCGGAAAAGCCCCCGTGCCTGACTGGTGTGAGGCCCGGACTGCAACTCCGGTGGGGCCGGTTCGATTCCGGCCGGGGGCTTTCGGGTCGGTATCCAAGCAGCGAAGGAGGCTGCCTGTAAAGCAGTCACCCTCACGGGCCAACATCGCAGGTGCAACTCCTGCCCGACCCATGTCAGTCGTCAGCCGGGCCGTTCCCGGCGGAAAGGAAGGTTCGTTATGGCCAACAAGTCCCTCTTCAAGTCCTACGTCGGCCGCCTGCTCCCCCGCGCCGATTCCATCAACGAGGCGGGAGGCCTCGCCTACGCCTTCACGCCGCGCCACGCCCTCGCCCAGTTCGCCGCGACCGGCTGCCTCAACGGCACGTTCTACGCCGACGAGTCCGCCCAACTCGCGACGGTGCTGGCGCTGGCGTCCCAGGTCGAGCCTTCCTTCGTCGCGAAGACCGCGGCGTGGGCGCGCTCGCAGGCGCACCAGAAGGACCTCCCCGCGCTCCTGCTCGCAACCCTCTCCGTCCGAGACCCCGCGCAGTTCGCCAAGGCTTTCCCGCGCGTCGTCGATTCCGCGAAGATCCTGCGCAACCTCGTGCAGATCATCCGCTCCGGTGTCGTCGGCCGCAAGAGCCTCGGCTCCTTGCCCAAGCGGCTCGTGCGCGAGTGGCTCGCGTCGCAGGGCGACGAGGCGCTCTTCCGCGCGTCGATCGGCAACGACCCGTCCCTCGCGGACGTCGTGAAGATGGTCCACCCGCGTCCCGCGACGCCCGCCCGGGCGGCGCTCTACGCGTACCTGGTGGGCCGCGATCACGACGCGCAGGCCCTGCCCGCGCTCGTCCGCGCGTACGAGGCGTTCAAGCGTGGCGACACGCGCGAACTCCCCGACGTGCCGCACGAGTTGCTCACGGCCCTGCCCCTCTCCGCGCCCGACTGGAAGGACATCGCCCGCAAGGCGTCGTGGCAGGCGCTGCGCATGAACCTCAACACCTTCGCCCGTCACGACGTGTTCGACGACCCGAAGGTGACCGAGTTCATCGCCCAGCGCCTCCGCGACCCCAAACTGATCCTCCGTGCGCGCGTGCGACCCTACCAGTTGCTCGTGGCGTACACGATTGCCGGCGACAAGGTCCCCGCGATGGTTCGCAACGCCCTCCAGGACGCCCTGGAGATCTCGCTGCGGAACGTGCCCTCGATCCCCGGGAAGGTCTGGGTCTGCCCCGACGCCTCCGGCTCGATGCACTCCCCCATCACCGGGTACCGCAAGGGCTCGTCCACCGCGGTGCGCTGCGTGGACGTCGCGGCGCTCATCACCGCCGCGATCCTCCGGCGCAACCCGGACGCGGGCGTGATCCCCTTCACCGAGCAGGTGGTGAAGGTGGACCTCAACCCGCGGGACACCGTGCTCACCAACGCGCAGAAGATGGCCGCGATCCCGCCCGGCGGAACCAACTGCTCGGCGCCCCTGGCCCTTCTCAATGCCGACCGTGCGCACGCCGATCTCGTCGTCTTCGTTTCGGACAACCAGTCGTGGGTCGATTCGCTCGCCCCCCGCCTGGCGAACCCCGGCGCGTCGCTCCCGCCGCCCACCGAAACGCTCCGCCAGTGGGCGATCCTCAAGCAGCGGTGCCCCACCGCGCGCCTCGTCTGCATCGACCTGCAGCCCTACGGCTGCTCGCAGGCGCAGGAGCGCGAGGACATCCTGAACGTCGGGGGCTTCGGCGACAAGGTCTTCGACCTCCTCGCCCGCTTCGCCGACAACTCCCTCTCGCCCGAACACTGGATCGGCGAGATCGAGAAGACCGAGTTGTGAACAGGGCCGCGACCAGTGACGCGGCCTCCCACCCCCGCCGGGCGAGGGCCCCCAGCCCCGCACGGCTTTCCAGATCCCTTTCACGGAGGTGCTCCATGATTCAGTAACGACAAGCACGGGGAAGGGCCGGATGCAGCCGGGATTACACTGTCAATGTATCTCGGCGGTCCTTGCCGGCCCAAGCCCGTGCCCCGGCCGCGCCGGGGATCGACGGCGAATGCACGATGGGACTACATGGTTGGAGCAGCGGCCAACTGGCCGCAGGTGCGGGTTCGAATCCCGCTCGCCCGCCGCGAGGCGTGCGATAGCTCAATCCGCGAACGCGGGATGTCTCGTCAAACTTCGTCGCCGTCGATCCCCGGCGCGTCCAGACCACGTCAGAGTGCGGGCGGGCGAATGCCCCGCGGGACTACAGGTTTCAATCCTCCAGGTCGTGGGTTCGAGTCCCACCGGCGCGATTCACATTCCACCGCGCCGTAGCTCAGCGGCAGAGTGGGCTGTCTCGCAAACTCTCGTCGCCCGCACGCACTCTGACGGAACCGATCGGCGTCGAATGCAGATGGGACTACACATAACTTGTTCGTCGCGGGTTCGAATCCCGCCGGAAGGGCAACCTCCCGTGCTCAGCGGTAGAGCGCCAAGCGCGTCGCAAGACGCTGCAGTCTCATCGCCCCTTGTCGCCGCCGGTCGGTTCCTCGCTCGAATCGCGAATGCGCCGGAAGACTACACGAACCGTCCTCGGTGGGCGCCGCACCCGCGGCGTGCAGGTTCGACTCCTGCTCGGAAAGAGCAGTCCTCCGCACCCCTCGTCGCGCGCGAGCGACTCCACAGCCCCGTAGTTCAGCGGAATGAACGCCGCGCTACGAACGCGGAGCACGCAGGTTCGAATCCTGCCGGGGCTGCTTTTCGTTGCGCGGGCCTGCCGGCACGTGCCGTTCGCACCTCCGGAGAAAGGACCACCCATGCAACCCGCACCAGGACCAGGGCCCATTTCCAGATTCGTGCGCCGCCCCGGCGCGATGACCGGACTCAAAGGTCAGCACCCGAAGGGGTCGGCGCCTCCCGTCAAGCACAACCGCACCCGCACCAACACCGCGGGGGCCGGTGAGTAATGCACCATGGACATCGACAAGATTGAGAAGCAGTTCGAGCGCATCGGCGCTCGCGTGAAGTTCCGTCAGTTCCTCGAGCCTGAGTCCCGGGCTGTCCGACTGGACGTCCGCACCGACGACAAGGGCGAGTTCTTCGATCTCCGCGTGGGGGCCAAGAGCGACCTGCGCGTAATCGACGCCCGCGACGACATCCGCCACCTGCTGCTTCTGCGGCCGGTGATCGGCGCCGAGCGGCGTGCCCGCTTCCTGTGCGGGCACGACGAGCGGCACTGGTTCGTGGCGAGCGTGCCCGACCGCCACGGCGTCTCCAACGTCTACACGGCCATGGAGGCGCTCAAGCCCGAGGCGGTTCGCCTCGAGCAGGTCCGGCGCGGCGTGACGCGCTGGGATCGCCTGTCGCGTCGCACCGCGGCCTACATCCGCCAGGGCGAGTGGTTCTTCGTGCCGCGTTCCGACGCCGTCGTGGACTCGACGCAGATCCGGCGCAACGAGCCCATCCGGCGGGGCGGCGGCAAGGCCCACTACATCGACGAGGTCTCCCGCACCGGCGGCGAGACCGTCTACGTCAACCGCGCCAACCCCAACGGCCTCACGCAGAGCCAGTTCGCCGACCTCATCCGTCGGAACCCCGGCACCCGCCGGGACAACTGGCAGCGCATGCGCCGCGACGCCCGGGTCCTCGCGCGCGGGCGCGTCCGCCATCCCGACCACGAAACCATCGTCCTGCCCTTCTGGCACGAGGTGTTCATGAACACCGAGAACGAAGCGCCGGGCGCCCGGTTCGTGGCCTTCCTGGATTGAATGGCACGAGCCACCCGGCTCGTGACACCAAACCACCCGCCGCGCTCGGGCCACCGAGCGCGGCGGTTTCGTATCAGGTTGAACGAGCCTGCAGCCCGTGTAGGAAGAGCCGACTCGTCGCGCTCCACGACCAACCCCAGGGTCATCATCCGCGAAGCTCACTCCATGTTCGCGAAGAATGCCCGCATCCGCGCATCCGTGAAGAACCCCTCCGCCTTCCCCTTGTACGCATAACTCCAATCGCTGATCTGCTCCTCGTTCACGGTGACCCGATCCCCCTCCGACAGCGTCGCGATGTGCACCGGCTTGCTCCCAAGCTCGCCGGTGATCTTGCCGCCCTCGATGCTCTGGACCTTGATCCACATGTGCTCGCCGCCGGCCGCATGCTCGAACTTCACCTTGACCGTGAACAGCCCCTCATGCCCGTGGGCCCGATACTCCTCCACAAACTCCGGCCATCGCCGGCGCGCCTCGGCGATCCCCGCCACCATTCCCGGATCATCATTCCGGAAGTAGTTGACGTTGTGCCCCGGAAAGAGCGTGATCGGGTCAGTCCGCAACACCTCGGGCGCTTTCTCATCCGGCACCGCGCACGTCGCCAGCTCCGTCGAATACAGGAGAAGGCAGTGATCGTCCATCAGTTCCGCCGCCATCGCCCCGAGCGCCTGATACATCTCGCGCGGCTCCTCGGACGTCTGCATGCAGTCCACCGCCACGAACGCCGCGTGCATCGCCGCCAGCCGGCTGGCCTGAACATTCTGAATTCCCGCGGCCCACGCCGCCAGTTGATCCCTGGGCACGTACGGCACCGTCGAATCATGGATCACGAAGTAACCTCGCGGGCTCACTATCCGAAACGTGCAAATCGAGGCATTCCGCGCAACTTCCCGCGCTGCAGCCTGCGCGCCCAGCACGCGCGACACAACCCCCTGCACGTGATCGAGCTTCAGGCCCGCAGACTTGGAACGCAGCATGGTGATGGAGGGGATACTCGATGCACGAGGGCCCGTCGATGCATGCTGCAAGCCGGCCCGATCCGCTCCGGGTGATCCGGATTGACGCGACGATCTTCGTGCCGCGGCCGCTTCCGACGACATGGACGGCGGTCGCATTCCGCGACGTTCCAACTCGGCGCAAATCTCGACGAGGACACGCGCCGGTGGAATCCAGATCCCACCTGTCTCTGCGTCGTCGAAGAAGCACGGCACCCACGGGATATCTCGTATTCCGGCCTGCCAATCGTCAACAATGGCCGCGTCGCACACGAGCAGCCCGTTTCCCGGGGCGGCACTCCTCGGAAGCCGTCTCCTGCGCCACGGTACGAACGAGAGGTCTTCGCGTATCGACGCCATCTGTCGCTCGGATTCATCCCCTTCCGAACTTGCCGCGTGCACAGCCTCTACGGCTCGCACGAAGACGGAGTCTTCCGGCTCGGGGCCCGGATCGTCGCACACAACGACCAACGCGGCGCCCCGCACCTCGACCGACGATGATCCGGCCACTTTGAGCATCCAGGCGGAGCGAAGTCTGCCTGTCGTGATTGCATGCGTGATCGGACGCGTCTTTGAATAGTCGGGGTGGAACAACCAGCGCCACGCCAGCAAGGCCAATCCGATGGCGCCTAGTGCCACACCAGTCCACAACGAGACGGGATACAACGCAAGCGGCATCGCCACGAGCAACAATCCGAGAAGCAGAACCAGTTTGGACCTCCGCTCCGCCCGTGCGAGAGCACCGGAATCCTCAAATCCGCACGCACCTTTGAGCGCGAGCGTCCTGAACACGTTCACCGCGGCTGGGCTTTGCCATTCCACCTGCGGACGGGATTGAGCGGCTGGCGACTGCATGAGCCAGAGATTACACTCTCCTCGCAGCGTGTCAAACAACCGATCACCAAATCACGGTTTGCTACGTCGCGCCGGGTTTCCTGAATGTCCCCTCTCCTACTCATCCCCGGCTCCCACGGCGACGGTGGCGGCCGGTCCGTCTCGCGAACGGATGCGAGCCGCAGTTACTTCGATCCTTGCGGCGCACCCGCTCTGCCGGAAGCACCGACTGGTTCAAACCGCGTAGCAATTGTGCCTCGCCCCGCGCCCCAAACCCGCCCACCGGCTTCTCATCACGTCGAAAGGGCCTCGTGAACCGGCCCATGCACAAACGAACCAATCTCCTCGATCATGCGCGGAGTTCCAAGACCATCCACGACGACGCCCGTTTCGATCACTCCTCGAATCAGGATGCTCATCGAAGGCGGTTCGCGGTTGCTTACCTCGCGCAATCCCTCTCGCAGTTCCCTCCACCAATCTCGACGGTGAGTCGGCAGCATGCACCCGGGCTCCACGCAGCAGTATGTTTTGCCCGCGCAGAATCGCATCTCGACTTCAAAGCGAGTGCCGCCGGCCGTCACACTCATGACCGTGAGTCGCGGCGACTCCCGACTTGCCCCTTCCTGGACTCCCTCAAGCGCATGCTGAAGCGCGTCTCTCCAGTCCCCGCCCAACTCCCTCGCTGCTCGCCTTCGACCTGAAGCCATTTGCCAAATCCTACCGCACCACGTCAGTCCGCATCTCGCCGATCACGCCTCTCCATCCCCGGCTCCCACCGCGAAGGCGGCGGCCAAGTCCTCCGAACCTCCCTCATTCTCCAGCAGCCCTTCGAGATCACGAACATCCGCGCCAACAGCGACAGCGCCGTCGAACGCCGCGGGGTACACAGCGCAAAGCCGGTCACTGCACCTCTCTCAACGAGCCTCCGGCCTTTCCCATCAAGACCTCCAGGTACTCCCCATACGCAAACGCCCGATCCCGATCCTTCCCCGTCGTCTCCTTCAAAACCCCCGCATCCGCCAGCACATCCATCGCTTTCCTCGCTGTCGGCGCGGTCACACCGAGCGCCTTGCTCACCATCGGCGCCGTCACCACCGGCCGCCGCGGAAGCGCATCCATCAACCGCAACGCGGCCACCGTCGCCCGCTTGTGCTGGGCCACACGCCGCCTGTCCCGCTCCAACACCGCGAACAGTTCCCGCGCCACCCTCACACCGTCATTCGCCGCTTCCATCACGCACTCCAGGTAGAACCCGGTCCATCCCTCCCAGTCCCCCTCCGCCCGCACCGCCGCCAGCCGTGCGTAGTACTCGCTCTGCCGCCTCCGAAACGCAAGGCTCAGATACAGCAACGGTGACGACAGCACCTTCCAGTGCTCGAGCAACAGCGTGATCAGCAACCGCCCCAGTCGCCCGTTGCCATCAAGGAACGGGTGGATCGTCTCGAACTGCACATGCGCCAGCCCGGCCTTCACCAGCGGGGAAAGCGCGTCATCCCCGTGGATCCACTTCTCCAGCGCGCCCATCGCGCCCGGCACCTCATCCGCGGGCGGCGGGACAAACGACGCCCGCATGAGGCTCGAACCCCCGATCCAGTTCTGCACCCTTCGCAGTTGCCCGGGCGCCTTGTCCGCCCCACGCACACCCCGCATCAGCCGGCGGTGTGCCTCGCACAGCAGCCGGGTGCTGATCGGCAGCCCCCCGCTCCGCGCAAGTTCCCGCCGCGCATGCTCCATCGCGCTCACGTAGTTGCAGACCTCCTCGACATCTTCCGGCTGATCGGTCTCCCGCGTCGCCTCAAACGTCAGCACGTCCATCAGTGTCGCCTGCGTCCCCTCGATCTGCGACGAGATGACCGCCTCCTTGCGAACGAATCCGTAGAGAAACCAACCCGCGTCCGGCACCATCACCCCCGCGAGCGCCAGCCGCGCCACCGCCTCGCCCGCGTCGCGATGCAGCCTCGCAAGTTCCCCAGCCAGCCGCAGCGGTGGGTCGCTTACCGGAAGCGCCAGCGCTATGAACGCCTTCGCCCGTTCCCCGGACGCTCCAACCTCGCGATAGACGCCCGTGATCCTCGTCAAGTCGTACTCCAACACGTTGACTCGTTAAGAAACGATCGTTTCCCAGATCCTATCGCTAAGAAGCGATCGCTTCTTAACACCCGCCACAAAGAAACGATCGTTTCTTACTGCCCACCCCGAACACCAGGAAGAAAGAGCAATAGCCTGCGAAGCAAAGACTTACGATCATACCGTCAAAAATCCGTACATCGGTACTTGCGTAGCCCTTCAAATGCCGTATAATCAGTACGGTGTCCAGCCAGACCGCCATCCCGACCCCTGCCTCCTCGCTTCCCGCCCTCACCGAGCGCGAGCGAGCCCTTCTCTTCTGCCTCGCGCGCAACGGCTTCGACCTCCCCACCCTCACCCGCGATCCCAACTTCACCGCCGACGATCTCGATCGCCTCATCATCAGCCCCGCCCTGCGTGATCGTCTCGAATCCCTTCTCGCGCTCTCCCGCCTCACCCTCAGCCTCCGCGCGGCCAGCGCGCGCGTCACCTCCATCAACGAACTCGAACACGTCGCCCGCAACACCTCCGACCTCGTCCAGAAGCGCCTCGCCGCCAATAACCTCTTCCGCGCCACCGCCGCGCCCCTCATCTCCAGCCACGACTCCCCGCGCGAGCGAGCCTCCGCGCACGACTCCCCCACTCCCGCGGAGCACGCGCCCCAGCACTCTTCGCGCTCCGTCACGAACCACACCAACGACACACCACACGCACCGCCCGCTCACCCAACCCCCTCACCTACCCCCGCGGCCACGCCAACCCCAGTCATCCCCAACCCCACGCCCACTCCAGCCACCGCGCCCGCCCCAAGCGCCACGCACGCCACAACTCCCACGACTCCCACGACTCCCACGACGCCCACGACGCCCATGGTCCCCAACAGCCCTACTCCGGGCCCCACGCCGCCCGCGCCACCAACCCACAAGCACCCGGCCGCGCGCCACGAGCCGCACGCATCAGCCCGGCCCGCACCCGCCGCCCAAATCCTTCAGCGCTCCGGCGCGCCCCCACCCTGACGCCGCGGCTACGACCGTGCCCGAAAACCGACGCACCCTCCACCCGGCAAATAGGGAGCCTTGTCCATGCGCGCTGTTCTTTCTTCACCCTTCCCCAACCGATTGATACCGGCCCCCGGCTCACAATCCCTCCGCGCCGACCTTCGCTCCTCGCCACGGAAATCATCGCCGAAGGAATCTATCGTTCCGCCCCAAAGGTCGCCCGCATGTCCGAAACCGGCCCCACCATCCCGGAGTCCACATCCGCGCAGGAGGCCGCGCGGCTGCGGGACCTGCACCTGATCGGCGAGAAGCCCGGCGACGAAATCGGCCCGTACCACCTGCTCTCCCGCATCGGCGAGGGAGGATTCGGCGCGGTCTTTCTCGCCGAGCAGCGCGCCCCCATCCAGCGCCGCGTCGCCATCAAGTTCATCAAACCCGGGCTCGACACCCGCGCCGTGATCGCCCGCTTCGAGGCCGAGCGCCAGGCCCTGGCGATCCTGGATCATCCGCACGTCGCGAAGGTCTTTGACGCGGGGGCCACCCCAAGCGGCCGGCCCTACTTCGTGATGGAGTACGTGCCCGGCGTCCCCATCACCCAGTACTGCGACCGCGGAAAACTCACCATCGCCGAGCGGCTGGCGCTCTTCGCCCGCGTCTGCGACGCCGTGGCCCACGCCCACACCAAGGGGATCATCCACCGCGACCTCAAGCCCTCGAACATCCTCGTCTCCGAACTCGGCGCGGGTGAGCCCATTCCCAAGATCATCGACTTCGGCGTCGCCAAGGCCACGCAGCGCGGCCAGGCCGAACACACCCTCTTCACCGAGCGCGGCGTCATGATCGGCACGCCCGAGTACATGTCCCCCGAGCAGGCCGAGTCGTCGGCCATCGACATCGATACGCGAACCGACGTCTACGCCCTGGGCGTAATCCTCTACGAACTGCTCACGGGCGAACTCCCCTTCGACCCCCAGACGCTGCGGAACGCGGGGTACGACGAAATCCGCCGCATCATCCGCGAGGTCGATCCGCCCCGCCCGTCCACGCGGCTCACCGAGTCCGGCCCCGCCGCGGCCAAGGCCGCCGAGGCGCGCCGCGTCCGCCTTGACGAACTGGCGCGCCAACTCCGCAGCGAACTGGAGTGGATCCCGCTCAAGGCGATGCGCAAGGACCGGCGCGAGCGGTATCGCTCGGCCTCGGAACTGGCGGACGATCTGAGGAACTACCTCGCGGGGCGGCCCCTGATCGCGGCGCCGGAGAGCGCGGCGTATCGAGCACGGAAGTTCCTGCGGCGTCACCGGTCGGGGGTGGTGGTGAGCGGCATCGTGGTGCTGGCGATCTGCGCCGGGCTGGGTGCATCGTTGTACGCGCTCGGTGAGGCACGCACGGCGCGCCGCGAATCGGAGGTCGTCACCGGGTTCCTGTCGGACATGCTGTCGTCAGTGGAGCCGGAGGAGCGCGGGCGCGAGGTCTCGATGAAGGCCGTGCTGGATGAGGCTTCGGGCGCCATCACGACGAAACTCGCGGGCGTGCCACGGGCGGAGGCGCGCTTGCGGCGCACCATCGGCAACGCCTATCGCTCTTTGGGAGAGCCCGACCGGGCGTCGGCGCACCTCGAGGCCGCAGCGGCGCTGCGGCGCGGCCTGTACGGCCCGTCGCATCCCGAAACGGTCCGCGCGCTCGGTGACCTCGCCGGCCTGCGTCAGGAGCAGGGCCGGTACGAGGAGGCCGAGAGCCTGGCCAAGGAAGCGCTGGCGGCGTGGCAGGGCGATGTGGATGACCCGATCCCCCTGGGCATCCGCAACAACCTCGCGCAGACCTACGCGCGCCAGGGACGCGATCACGAGTCGCTGGCGATGCAGCGCGTCACGGTAGAGGGCATGCGCCGGACGCTGGGGCCCACGCACGAGCACACGCTGGGGGCGACGATGAACCTCGCCGCGGCCCTGGCGAACGCGGGCGAGGTCGGCGAGGCCGAGCGCCTGTTCGTGAGCACGCACAAGGACTTCCTGAACGTGCACGGGCCAAACTATCCGGGCACGATGCTCGCGGCGACGGAACTCGCCGGCTTCTACTCCGATATGCGGAAGTTCGCCGAGGCGGAAAAGATCTACCGTGAAGTGCTGGAGCAGCGGCGGTCGGTGCTGGGGCCCAATCACCCCGAAACGGCGCGGACCGAGACGAACCTCGGCGTGATGCTCAAGCGCGTGGGCAAGTACTCGGAAGCGGCTCCGTTGCTGGAGGCCGCGTGGGCGTCGATGCGAGAGGCGCTGGGCGAGTCGCATCCGGACACGCTGAGCACGGCGGTGAGCCTGATGGAGGTGTACGAGGCCGAGGGCTGGCCCGAGGGCGCCCGCGACCGGCTGCCCGACCTGCTGCGGCAGATCAAGGCCCTGGCGCAGCGTGAGCGGGTGTCGGCGTCGATGCTGAACACCTGCGCCTGGTTTCTGCTGACGGTGCAGCCGGACACTTTCCAGGACGCGCCGGCGGCGCTGAAGGCGGCGGAACGATTGATCGCCGCATCCCGGGCCCAGAAGAACCCGATGCTGTGGTCGTACCTCGATACACTCGCGCTGGCGCAGTTCCGAGCCGGGCTCGCCGCGGAAGCGCTGGCCTCCCAGCGCGAGGCGCTGAGCCTGCTGCCGGCGACCGAGCAGCAGTACAAGGGCGAGATGGAAGGCCGGCTGCGGGAGTACGAAGCCGCGGCGGGCGAGAAGTAGCCCGGAATCGCGCTTGCAGCGGACCGCGATTGGACGTATACCAGTGAACCGCACCACCGCGGAGTCTCGGAGGCCCCATGTCCGATCGCATCCCCGCTCTGTCCCGCCGCTCCTTCGTCACCGCCTCCGCCCTCGCCGCCGGCGCGGCCG
Source organism: Phycisphaerales bacterium (assembly GCA_905339235.1). GTDB lineage: Bacteria > Planctomycetota > Phycisphaerae > Phycisphaerales > UBA1924 > RI-211. Next base: position 83,792 of record CAJPFG010000018.1, on the reverse strand, counting down.
CGGTCGGGGTCTTCCCCGCTTCCGCGCTCGGACGCACGCGTCCGCGCGCCGACCGCCTCCGCGTCGGCCTGGTCGGCTGTGGCGGCCGCGGTAAGGGCGCCGCCACCGACATCCTCAAGGCCTCTCCCGACGTGGAAATCGTCGCGCTGGGGGATGTGCTGGCCGAACGCGTCTCGGGCGCCCGCGAGACCTTCTCCGGACTTTCCGACGGCATGAGCGAGCGCGTCAGGCTCTCCGACGCGTCCTGCTTCGTCGGCTGGGACGCCTTCAAACGCGTCATCGACTCCGACATCGACGTCGCCATCCTCGCCACCCCGCCCGGCTTCCGCCCCGGCCAGTTCGCCTACGCCGTCGAAAAGGGCCGCCACGTCTTCATGGAAAAGCCCGTCGCCGTGGACCCCGTCGGCGTCCGCAAGGTCATCGCCGCGGCCAAAGTGGCCAAGGACAAGAACCTCAGCGTCGTCTGCGGCACCCAGCGCCGCCACGAGCAGTGCTACCTCGAAGCCATGAAACGCATCAAGGACGGCGCCATCGGCACCGTCACGGTCGCGCAGTGCTACTGGATGCAGGGCGGCCTCTGGATGAACGAACGCAAGCCCGAGTGGAGCGACATGGAGTGGCAACTCCGCAACTGGCTCTACTTCACTTGGCTCAGCGGCGACCACATCTGCGAGCAGCACGTCCACAACATCGACGTCGTCAACTGGGTTCTCGGCACGCCCAAGAAGGTCCAGACCGCCATCGGCGGCCGCCAGGTCCGCACCGACGCGGCCTACGGCCACGTCTTCGACCACTTCGGCATCGTCTACGAATACGACAACGGCGTCATCGTCACCAGCATGTGCCAGCAGATCGACGGCTGCCAGAGCCGCTGCGAAGAAGTCTTCCAGGGCACCGAAGGCACGCTCTCCACCTCCATCGGCCGCGCCGCCATCACCGGCAAGAACGCCTGGAAATGGAAGGGCGACGAGCGCAACCCCTACGAACAGGAACACGTGGACCTCGTGAAGTCCATCCGTAACAGCGAAGGCCTCAACGAAGGTGTCCGCATCGCCGAATCCACCCTCACCGCAATCATGGGCCGCATGAGCGCGTACACGGGCAAGACCCTGACGTGGGAGCAGGCGATGGAGAGCGACCTCGACCTGACGCCCGCGAAACTCGACTGGGGCTCGATCGCGACGCCGGAGGTGGCGGTGCCGGGCAGAAAGGCCTGATCAGACGCCAAGGAACCCGCGCGCCGATCCGGCGAGCAACGAATGGACCGCGGCATCGCCGAGTTCCGCGCGCAACGAAGCAATCAGCATTCCCGGTCGCTCTTCGCCTAACGGAAATGGATAGTCGCTCCCCAGCGCCACGCGCTGCGCTCCGAACAACCTCACGATCAATCGCAATGCATCCGCGTCGTGCACCAGCGAATCTACATAGAAGCGGGCCGGAGAGGGAGTATCTCGCAGAGGCGCAGAGTGCGCAGAGCCGGAACTCCGCGTGCTCTGCGCCTCTGCGTGAAACTCCGGCCGTGCCAGATACTCCCTCGGGTGCCGCGCGTCCGCCGGGAAGAGGTCCCGCCGGCACTCAAACCCGTGCGCGATCCTCCCGAGCGTCCCGGGGAACGAACCCCCGCCGTGCGCGAAGCAGACCCGCAGGTTCGGCAGCCGATCCAGCACCCCGCCGAACATCATCGCCATGATCGCCATCGTCGTCTCGGTCGGCATCCCCACCAGCCACGGCATCCAGTAGTTGGCCATGCGCTCCGGCGGCTTGGGTGGCACAGGCGTCCCGCCTGTGCTCATCGCGGCGTGCATCATGTCCCACGGGTGCACGAACACGCACGCCCCCAGCGCCTCGCACTCGCGCAGCACCTCGAAGACGCGCGGATCGTCGAGATTCCGGCCGTGCACATTGGTCCCGATCTGGATCCCCGGCAACCCAAGGTCCTTGACGCACCGCTCCAGTTCGCGGCACGCCAGCGCGGGGTCCTGCATGGGCAGCGTGGCCAGCCCCATGAATCGGGAGAGCCCCGGGTTCACGCGAGGGGCGCCGCGGCAGGTCTCGGCGATGTGGTCGTTGAGCAGCCGCGCCAGGTCATGCGCATCACCGGGCTTGGCCCAGTACGAGAACATGACCGGCACCGTCGAGAGCACCTGCGCATGCACACCCGTCGCGTCCATGTCGCGCAGCCGCGCGGCCGGGTCCCACGTGTTGGAACCAATCTCCCGGAAGTGCGTCACACCACCGCCCGGCTCGCTCCGCACCATCCGCGCACACGCGCAACCGTTCTTCTGAACATGCTCCAGTGCAATCCAACCCGGATACCCCGCCCGCTGCGACCAGTCCGGCCATCGCTCGGGGAGGGTGTGGGTATGGAGGTCGATGGTGAGCATGGCCAGCCAGAATCAGCAATCGCGAGCAGAGACTACCGTAATTCCCGTCCAGTTCTTGAAGTCGTCGGTATTGTTCGAAAAGACTCTGTCGACACCGAAAGCCATCGCAACAGCCGCAAGTCTCGCGTCATGAGCCTTGTACCCTCGCACACGATTCGCGGTGCAAATCGCCCTCCATCTGGAGATCATGTCAGCGGGCTCCGGAAGGAGGGAATAAGCGGTGAGGAGCAGGTCAATCTGCTTCGCGACTTCGTCCGTATCGAAACCAAGACCGTTGCGATCCTCGGAGCGAGTCGCGACCACCCAGAACTCATAGACGACCTGGGCACAGATGCACAGTTCGTGTCCGGCGCTCACAAGCCGTTGCAGGGCTTCGCTGACCAACTGGTGGTCGGACCGCTTCTCCACAAGATTCGAGATGACCGCGTTTGTGTCGAGGAATCGCATCAATCCTTATCGTACAGGACCTCGCGCGTTCCTGCACGGTGTGAGAGCGGCTTTCCGGTGACGGTTCCTGTGACAAGGGCAAGTCGGCGCAGGCGATCAGCGATCACCGGGCCCGCGTGTCGATGCTTGCCATTCCCGTTGCCGTTCGAACCGCTCGAAGTGAGTTTCCACCGGCCGCGTGCGACAGAATCCAATCTCGCGTCCTTCGCGAGTGCCGAGATCGCCCAGTCAATCTTCGCAAGACCGATGCTCTTCGGACTCTTGGAATCCGAGAGGCGATCGTCTTTGGGATCCCACGCCCCCGCAGCGCGGACCGCTCGCTCAGAAGCAAGCATGAGCGCACGCCGCGAAAAAGGCTGGTCACCGAACTGCAGTTCAGCAGTGGCGAGGATGATTCTCTTTAGTTTTTCCAGATCCAATCGCATGCCTGGTTCCGTTTCGTGCCGGAATGATATGTACTCAGTTTCATGCGGGAATCCCTCTGAACACCTCGCCGCACTCTGGACAGTGCGGCCCCTGAAGGCCTCGGAGTTCGTACCCGCACGAGGGGCACCGTTCCATCGGCCGAAGCCGCCGCGCAAGGCCAAGGAGCGCTGCGCCGCCCAGAACGCCGATCACCCCGGGCCACCACAGCGGCACCCACAGGGCCTTGAGCGTGTAGTTCACGGTGACGTTGGAAGTCACCGTGACACTCGCATCCGACGTGGATGGCCGCCAGAACGGGCCGGGGCCGATGAGGATTCGACCCCCGGCAGGAACAAACTGCCACATAGGCCAGGCGGTGCCGGGGGGCCAGTTGCACGCGATGTCATGCGAGGTTCGGACGACACCGAGCGTCCCATCACCGAACACGATTCCCGTACGTCCGGAGGCGGCGGCGCGCGGGAGGTACATGCTGATGGCGGTCGCGATCAACGACGCCGCGCCGATGGTGACGAGCGTCCATCCGAGCGCTCGCAGGCGTGTGGCGGTGAGGCGCATGGGCTAGCGGCGGGCCTTGACGCGCCGGGCTCGCTTCTTGCGGACCTTCTTCCCGGGGATGCGCTTGGCCTTGCGGCGCTTGGAAATCTTGCCCGCGGCGGTCACTTTGCCGCCCTTCAACTCGATGGTGCCGGCCCGCTCGATGACGTGCCCGCAGTTCCTGCACGTGCGGCGCTCGGCGGGGCCGTCCCAGAAGTCGTTCATCGCCACGGCCAGGTCCACGTCGATCTTCTTCAGCACGAACCGCGCGTCGTACACGAGTGTGTCGCACTTGGGGCAATACCACTGGAGGCCGTCTTTCTGCGGGTTGCCCTCGGCATCGACGCCGCGGGGGAACTCGGCGATGAGGCCGACGGTCCCGGCGGGGCGCTGCGGGCGGTGCGGCACCCAGCGCGGCAGCAGGAAGAGTTCGCCTTCCTTGATCACCTGGTCGTAGGGCTTGGAGCCATCGAGGGGGCGCAGCCGCACGGCGATGTCGCCCTTCAACTGGTAGAAGAGTTCTTCGGTCGGATTGACGTGGAAGTCGTTGCGGGTGTTCGGGCCGCCGGAGACGAAGAGGATGACGTCGGGGCTGTCGGTGAAGAGTTGCTTGTTGCTGACGGGAGGGACCAGGTGCTTGGCGTTATCCTTGATCCACTTCTTGAGGTTGAGGGGGGGAGGGATTGTCATGGATATAGGGTATCCGGTTCGGGAGTAGTGCCGCCCGGGCGCTACGGTCGTGGCCGAAGAACCCGCGGAAACTCCTGAAACGACTCCCGCAAAGCCCTGCGAATGTCGCGTTCGGTGACCTCGAGCGACTTGTGTTGGCGTTGGGCTTCGTGCACGTTCGGACGTCCAGGGAGCCACCGCATCTTCATCCATCGAGTCATCGCCGCGGCGCAGGTCAATCTGCAACCGGACGGGGGACAGGCCGGCGGCGAAGGCGCACGGCAAGCGAGTGCCCAAGCCGCGGTACCGCCCTGCGATTTACTCGGCGGCATCTTGATACGGCTCAGGGCTTTGGCAGTTTCTCCCGCCACACGGCCGCATTGGTCGGATCGTTCTTCCGGTCGTAGAGCGCGGCGAGGCGTTCGATGGCCTTGTTGGTGCGGGCGTGGGTCGGGCCCGCCTTGGTCTCGAGGATGACGTGGCTCTCGAGGAGTTCCTTCTCCGCGTCGGCGTACTTGCCGGCGAGGGTGAGGCACTCGCCCAGGTTGTTGCGGAAGATGCCGAAGTAGAGGTGATCGGGCGGGAGTTTGGAGGCGCACAGCACGAGGAGTTCGCGATACTGCGCCTCGGCCTCGGCGAGTTTGCCGGTGCGGGCGAGGAGCATGCCGAGGTTGTTCATCGGGACCCACGTCTCGGGGTCCTGGCCGCCCGCGGCCTTCTTGCGCGAGTTGATGACACGGCGGTACAACTCTTCGGCGTCGGTGTCGCGGCCGATGTCCTCGTACAGGTACGCGAGGTTCCCCCCGCCGATCATGGTCTTGGGATGGTCATCGCCCAGCGTCGCTCGCCAGCCGTTGTACGCCTTCTCCGCGAGCGGGAGGGCTTCCTCGTACTGCTTGCGCTCGACGAGCGCAACGGCGAGGTTGCCGGTGGTGGTGATCGTCGCCACGTGATCGGCGCCCAGCACGCGGGTGCGGGCCTCGAGCGTGGTCCGCATCAGCGATTCGGCTTCCTCCCGGGCGCCGGGGTCGTCGGATTTCTGGAGGGAGGCCGCGAGGTTGTTCATGCTATAGAGCGTGTCGGGGTGGTTGGGCCCGAGCGTCTTCTCGCGGAGCCGCAGGGCTTCGCGGAGAAGGCCGATGGACTCCTTGATGCGGCCGGAGTCCTTGATCGCGGTGCCCATGTTGTGCAGCGCGGTGATGAAGCGCTGGTCGGTATCGCCGACGGTGGTGCGGCCGATCTCCACCGCCCGGCGGAGCATCGGCTCGGCCTGATCCCATCGGCCGGTCTCCTGATAGACGCGGCCGAGTTCCATCTGCGCGAAGACCGTCTCGGGATCGTCCTTGCCGAAGGTTCGTTCGGAGGCCTCGATGATGAGGTTGATTTCCTCTTCCGCCTCCGCGTACTTACCGCGCTCGGCCCAGAGGCTGGCGAGGTTGCGGCGGGCGCTGAAGACCTGGCGCGAGGACTCGCTGAAGAGTTCGCGCGCGAGGGCGAGGATGCGGGTGTAGTCACGCTCGGCCTCGTCATAGCGGGACATGGCGTGGTATGTGTGGCCGATGGTGTCGCGGATGGCCAGTTCGACGCGGGGGTTCATGCCGCGCCGGGATTCGAGCCCCGCGGCCGCGGAATCGAGGAGTTCGCGCAGCGTCGGCTCGCGGCCCTGGGCCTCCTCGGGGTTGACGGCGCGGAGCATCTGGTCCATGAAGCCGCTGACTTCCCGGGAGATTTCGGCCTCCTCGGCGGCGCGGTTGGCCTGCCAGGAAATGCCGATGATCCCGCCGATGAGGGCGAGGAACACGGCCGTGACGCCGACAACGACGGCCTTGTTCCGTACGGCGAACTTCTGCAACTGGTAGACAGTGCTGGGCGGACGCGCGGCGATCGGCTCGTTGCGGAGGAACCGCAGCAGGTCCGCGGCGAGTTCGGAGGCGGACTGGTAGCGGCGGTCCTTGTTCTTTTCGAGGGCCTTGGCGGCGATGGTCTGGAGGTCGCCGCGGAATCGGCGGTCGATGGCGCCCAGCGGTGTGGGCTCGACGGCGGAGAGCATTCGCACGACTTCGGGGAGCGTCTTGCGATCGGTGGGGAGCGGGAGCCGGCCCGCTAGCAGTTCATAGAGGATGACGCCAAGGGCGTAGACGTCGGAGCGGGTGTCCACGGCAAGCGGGTCGCCGGAAAGCTGCTCGGGGCTCATGTACGGAAGCGTGCCGACGACGGCACCAACCTCGGTCTGCATGGTGGGGCTGGGCTCGTCGGCGTCGGTGGCGCGAGCGACGCCGAAATCGAGGACCTTGGGGCGGCCCTCGGAATCGACGAGGATGTTGCCGGGCTTGAGGTCCCGGTGGATGACGCCCTTCTGGTGTGCGTGGTGGACCGCGTCGCAGACCTGGATGAAGAGTTCGAGGCGTTGGCGGGTGGTGAGGCCGCGGGAGGCCGCGTAGTCGTTGAGCGAAACGCCCTTGACGTACTCCATGGCGAAGTAGGGCTGAGGGCCGGCGCCGGTATCGGCGGTGCCGGCTTCGTAGACCTGCGCGATGCCGGGGTGTTGCAGTCGGCCGAGGATCTGGGACTCGTGCTCAAAGCGCCGGAGCATGCGCGGGGTGAGCAGCCCGGGCCGAACCACCTTCAGCGCGATGGTGCGCTTGGGGCGCTCCTGCTCGGCGAGATAGACCACGCCCATGCCGCCCTCGCCCAGGACGTGGAGGACGGTGTATTTGCCGAGGCGGCGCGCGGCGTTCTTGCCGGGGCGCGGCGCGGGTTCGGACTCGGCGGGGCTGGATTCGAAGAGCGCCGGGTCGGTGGATTCGGGGGCGATCGTGGCGCGCTCTTCGGTGGTAAGGCGGGACTCGACCTCGCGTCGGACGGCCTCGTTGGGGCAGAAGGTGTCGAGATAGGCGGCGCGCTCCGATGCCGGGAGACGCAGCACATCTCTGACGAGCCCGGCGATGTGTTCAGGCGAACCCGGGTTCACACGTCCCCTCCGGCTTGTTGGGATTCCGAGCGGAGAGGATACACGATCGCCGCGGAATGGCCAGAGAACGGCCGGAAGAGTTTCGGAAAGGGCACGGTTATGGGGGCGTACGCTGGGGCCATGGAGCGATGTCCGTGGGCGCGAAACGACCTGGCGATCCGGTACCACGACGAGGAGTGGGGAGTGCCGGTGCACGACGACCGACGGCTCTTCGAGTTTCTGATCCTGGAGGGGGCGCAGGCGGGGTTGTCGTGGGACACCATTTTGAAGAAGCGGGAGAGATACCGGGAGGTGTACGAGGGGTTTGACGCCGCGATCGTCGCCCGGTTCGACGGCAAGAAGCGTGCGGCGATGCTCCGCGACGCGGGGATCGTCCGGAACCGGCTGAAGGTGGAGTCCTCGGTGGAGAACGCGAAGCGGTTTCTCGCGGTGCAGGACGAGTTCGGTTCGTTCGATGCGTTCGTGTGGCGGTTCGTCGAGGGCGCGCCGGTGATTTCGCGGCGAAGGGCGCTCGGGGATGTACCGGCCAGCACGCCCCGGTCGGATGCACTGTCGAAGGACCTGCGGAAGCGGGGATTCCGGTTCGTGGGAACGACGATCTGCTACGCGTTCATGCAGGCCGTGGGGATGGTGAATGATCACCTGGTGGGGTGTCGGCGGTGGAAGGCGCTGGGCGGGAAATAGCCCCGAACAGCGAGAAGGAAGAAGGCATCAAGGCATGCGGCATCGAGGCATGAGTGGTATGCTGACGTTCCAAGGAGACAAAGGATGAAGTACGGCATGCTGGCGGCGGTGGCGGTGGCGGCGGGCAGCGCGAACGCGGAGCCGCCGATCAAGACCCTGCTCATCACGGGGCAGAACAACCACAACTGGTGGTACACCAGCCGCGTGCACGAGGAGACGCTGGAGGCGACCGGACGGTTCGACGTGACGGTCACGGACACGCCGGAGACGGCGCTGGCCGACGCGGCGTTCGTAAAGGGGTTCCAACTCTTCGTGCTGGACTACAACGCCGAGGCACGCTGGCCCAGCCAGGCGGAGACGAACTTCACCGAGGCGGTGAAGGCGGGGGCGGGCGTGGCCGCGATCCACTCCGCGAACAACGCGTTCCCCGGGTGGTCGGACTACGAGAAGATGCTGGGTCTGCTCTGGCGCAAGGGCGAGACCGGGCACGGCAAGTTCCACGAGTTCAAGGTCGAGTTCGTGGACAAGGACCACCCGATTACGAAGGGCTTCGCGGACTTCAGCACGCCCGATGAACTCTACCACAAGATGACGAACCCGCAGAAGGCGGAGTACCGGCTTCTGGCTCGGGCGATGTCGAGCAAGGAGAGCGGGGGCACGGGACAGTTCGAGCCGATGGCGCTGACGATCGAGTTCGGGAAGGGGCATGTCTTCGCGACGCCCCTGGGGCATGTGTGGGTGAACTCGGATGAGTCCAAAGCCAGCGTGCTGAATCCGGGATTCCGGACGCTGCTCTGCCGCGGCGCGGAGTGGGCGGCGACGGGGAAGGTGACGCTGGGCACGGAGTGGAAGGACACGCGGCCGCAGAACACACTGACGGCCGAAGAAAAGACGGCGGGTTGGGCGTTGCTGTTCGACGGTCAGACGGCCATCGGCTGGCACGGCTGGAAGATGAAGGAACTGGCGAAAGGGTGGAGCGTGAAGGATGGCACGCTTGCGTTCACACCGACGGAAGGCGCGGCGGACATCGCGACGGACGAGGAGTTCCGCAACTTCGAACTGTCGCTGGAATGGCGGGTCGCGCCGGGCGGCAACAGCGGCATCATGTACCGCTGCACCGAGGACCACACCTACCCCTGGGAAACGGGGCGCGAGTTCCAGGTGCTGGACGACGCGAAGCATGCCGATGGCAAGAAGCCAAAGACGCGGGCGGGGTGCATGTACGACGTGTTTCCGCTGACGCGCGACACGGCGCGGCCGGCGATGGAATGGAACCGCGCCCGCATCGTGTGCAACGGCACGAAGATCGAGCACTGGTTGAACGGATTCAAGGTGGTGGAGACCGACACGGCGAGCGAGGAGTACGCCAAGGCGGTGGCCGCGAGCAAGTTCCCGTCGATGCCGGACTACGGCAAGCGCGATGGCGGGCGGATCGCGCTGCAGAACCACGGCGATCCGGTGTGGTACCGGAACATCAAGATCCGGAAGATCCGGTAGTGCGCGATGGAGTTCCAACCCACCGAGGCCTTTGCGTTGGAGATGGACCGGAACGACCCGCTGCGCGGGTTCCGGAGCGAGTTCTGCATTCCGTGCTTCCGGGACATCGCTCGCGCGGCCAAGCCCCGGTACAACTTCGACCCCGCCTCGCCCGCCGTGTACTTCGTGGGGAACTCGCTGGGGCTGATGCCCGGCGCGACCCGCGCGGCCGTGGAGCAGGAACTGGACGACTGGGCGCGCTGGGGCGTGGAGGGGCATTTCCACGCGAAGCATCCGTGGTATCCCTACCACGAGGAGTTGCGGGAGAATCTCGCGACGGTCGTGGGCGCGCGGCCGCGCGAGGTCGTGGCGATGAACTCGCTGACGACCAACCTGCACCTGCTGATGGTGTCGTTCTACCGGCCCACGCGCGAACGGTACAAGATCGTGATCGAGGACAGCGCGTTCCCCAGCGACTCGTACGCGGTGCAGAGCCAGGCAGAGTTCCACGCGGCTCGTGCGGGGTTTGATGCGCCAGCGGGTGTGCTGAGGCTGCGGCCGCGGGAGGGTGAGGCGACGCTGCGGACCGAGGACATCCTCGAATCGCTGGACCGGGAGAAGGACTCGATTGCGTTAGTGATGCTGAGCGGCGTGAACTACCTGACGGGGCAGTTGTTCGAGATTCCGGAAATCACGGCGTTCGCGCGGGAGCGCGGGATGGTGGTCGGCTGGGATCTGGCGCACGCGGCGGGGAACATCGACCTGTCGCTGCACGATGACGGGCCGGATTTCGCGGCGTGGTGCTCGTACAAGTACCTCAACAGCGGGCCGGGGGCGGTGGCGGGCGCGTTCGTACACGAGCGGCATCTGGATGATCCCGCTAAACTGCCGCGGTTCGCGGGCTGGTGGGGCAACGACCCGGCGACGCGCTTCAAGATGGGGCCGGAGTTCGTGCCGGTGGCGAGCGCGGACGCGTGGAGTTTGTCGAATCCGCCGGTGCTGGCGATGGCGCCGCTCCGCGTCTCGCTGGGGATCTTCGCCAAGGCAGGGATGAAGGCGCTCCGGGAGAAGTCGAGGCTGCTGACGGGGTACCTGGAGTTCCTGCTGCGCGGGGCGCACGGGGTGAAGGTGCTGACGCCGGCCGATCCTGCGCAGCGCGGGTGCCAGTTGTCGCTGGTGCTGCCCGGGGATGCGCGGCAGAAGTTCCAGCACATGCAGGCGGCGGGGATCGTGTGCGACTTCCGCGAGCCCAACGTGATCCGAGCGGCGCCGGTGCCGCTGTACAACACATTTGCCGATGTGTGGAACTTCTCAAATGTGCTCAAGATGGCACTCGCGAGGTAGGGGTGGCTCAAGAAACTCCCGAGTTTGAGGAATGGGTAGAGTACTGTCTCATGAAGGGACATTCGGATTTTTGCGGCTACAGCACCTCGCTCACAGTTTCAGAGGTCGAAGCGATTCAGGAGCGACAGTCCCGCTTCTCCGACTTGGCCACTCCGGTGCTTGCCGAGTACCTCGTTCGGCTGTTGCGGGAATCCGATAGGCGGATGTCCGTCATCAAGCCTGCCGAACTGGCCGAAGCCATCTGGTTCATCTTCGGGGTGGGAAGTGGGTTCGTATGCAGAGTTCTGCACGAAGCTGCTGCCAGCGAACATGTCCGGCTTTACGAGGCGATTCGGTGCTGCTACGAGGACACGTTGGACCGACTATGCAACCGGCGCGGAGCCTCGCGAGAAGACATGTCGAACACAGACAGGCTCGACGTCGCCGTGTACATGATTTGGGACATGGATTCTGGCTTGGGGTTCGTTCCGCGCAATGCCAGTGGTCCCGTCGAGTGCTCAGAGCTTGCATTGGACACCCTTGATTTCGTGCTCAGTCATTGCCGCTCCGGTTCGTGTCTAAAGAGCGCGCTGCACGGTCTGGGCCATTTGGAACACTACCAGCGCCAACGCGTTCACGCGATCATTGATGGATTCCTGGCCGTGCGTTCGGACCTTCCGACGTGGCTCACCTCATATGCCGGATACGCTCGCAGTGGCAGCGTTCAATGAAGGACTTGCCGACAGTGCACGAGCATCGATGAAATCGACTCGGAACATCCTCATCGTCGGTGCTGGACTGGCCGGCTGCCTGCTTGCTGTGTACCTCGCGCGGCGGGGGCACTCGGTTCGTGTGTACGAACGACGGCCCGATCCTCGTGCGAAGGGGTATCAGGGCGGGCGCTCGATCAACCTGGCGCTCTCGGCGCGTGGCCTGTGGGGGCTGGCGGGCGTGGGGCTGGACCGGGTGGTCATGGATCGCGATGCGATCGCGATGCCGGGCCGGATGCTGCACGACCGCGAGGGGCGCACGGCGTTCCAGCCGTACAGCAAGAACCCGACGGATGCGATCAACTCGGTATCGCGGGGCGGGCTGAACCTGACGCTGCTGAACGAGGCCGCGAAACTGCCCAACGTCGAGTTCGTCTTCGACCACTGGTGCGAGGATGTGGATCTCGACGCTCCGGCCGGGCTGTTCAAGACGCCGTCGGGCGCGATGGTGCGGGTTGAGGCGGATGTGGTGGTCGGCGCGGATGGGGCGTTCTCGCCGGTGCGGGGGCGCTTGCAGAAGACGGACCGGTTTGACTTCAGCCAGTCGTACCTGAGGCACGGGTACAAGGAACTGCACATCCCGCCCGGCGCGGACGGGAAGTGGGCGATGGACCCGCATGCGCTGCACATCTGGCCGCGGGGCGGATCGATGATGATCGCGCTGCCGAATCGCGACGGCTCGTTCACGTGCACGCTCTTCTGGCCGTTCGAAGGGGATGAGGTTTCGTTCGGGGCGTTACCGCCGGGAGGGGATGTCGAGGCGTTCTTCCGGAAGCACTACCCGGACGCGGTGCCGCTGATGCCGACGCTGCGGGAGGACTATGCGCGGAATCCGGTCGGGTCGCTGATGACGGTGCGGTGCTGGCCGTGGCAGCACGGGGGGAAGGTCGCGATCCTGGGCGACGCGGCCCACGCGGTGGTGCCGTTCTACGGGCAGGGGATGAACTGCGCGTTCGAGGATGTGCGGGTGCTGGCGGAGTTGCTGGATGCGCACGGCGGGAGTTTCGCCGCGGCCTTGCCGCTGATGCAGGATGCGCGGAAGGCCAACGCGGACGCGATCGCGGACATGGCGCTGGAGAACTTCGTCGAGATGCGGGACTTGGCGGGTCGGCCGGAGTTTCAGTACCGAAAGAAGATCGAGCGGGTGCTGCACGAGGCGTTTGGGGAGGCGATGACGCCGCAGTACAACCTGGTGTCGTTCTCGACGGTGCCGTACGTGAAGGCGCGGGAGCAGGGGCGGCGGATGGATGGCGTGTTGCGCGCGGTGGCGGAACGGGTGCCGGCGGGGTTGGCGGGTGGCGAGGCGGAGTGGGCGCGGCGGGTTGTTGAGGCGGCGAAGGCGGTGGTTGGGCGCGAAGGACACTGGCAAGCCCAGAGCGGCTTGCCAGTGCCACCCAGCGTTATCGACATCACTCCGGCGGTCACGGCGAAGTTGGGCGTGTGGCCGGGTGACACGCCCTTGTCGCGCGAGGTGCTGTGCGACATTACGAAGGGCGACACGGTGACGCTGAGCACGCTGCGCGCGACGGTGCACCTGGGGGCCCACGCGGACGGGCCGAATCACTACGGGCTGGGCGCGCCGGGGATCGGGGAGCGGTCGCTCTCGCATTACATCGGGCCGTGTCGCGTGCTGGAGGCAAGGGTTGGCCGCGGGGGGCGAGTACGCGTGGAAGACGTGGTCGGCGGGCTGGATCAGGTGACCGAGGCGCGGGTGCTGATCAAGACGGGGACGTTTCCGAACCCCGATGCCTGGAACAGCGACTTCGCGGCCATCACCGTCGATCTGGTCGAGGCCCTCGCGGCCCGGGGCGTCATTACGATCGGCATCGACACGCCGAGCGTGGACCTGCAGGACTGCAAGGACCTGCGGGCGCACAAGGCGATCCTGAAGCATGACATCGCGATCTTGGAGGGTCTGGACCTGAGCGCGGTGCGGCCCGGCGTGTACGAGTTGATCGCGGCGCCGCTGAAGTTGATGGGGTTTGATGCGAGCCCGGTGCGGGCGGTGCTGCGGGCGCTGTAGCCGGGCGCGACTTACCATCCTCGCATGCGGATGCCCGCGATTCAAGGCCTGATTGCGCGGCGGGTGCTTGTGAACTTCCGGGTTCGGCCGGAGGCGATCCGGGCGATTCTGCCGCCGGTCTTCCGGCCGCAGTTGGTGGACGGGTGGTCAGTCGCGGGTATCTGCCTGATCCGGCTGGAGCGCATCCGGCCGCGGTGGATGCCGGTCTTCGGGATCGCCTCGGAGAACGCGGCCCACCGGATCGCCGTAGAGTGGGACGGCGCGGCGGGGGTGGAGCGGGGCGTGTTCATTCCGCGGCGGGATACCTCGTCGTGGGTGAACTCGGCGGCGGGCGGGCGGCTGTTCCCCGGCGAGCATCATCGCGCGACGTTCAAGGTGCGCGACCGGCGAGAGAAGTTGTCGCTGGAGTTTGCGAGCGCGGACGGGAACGCGAGCGTGTCGCTGGTAGCGCACCGCGCGGACTTTGTGGCGACGGGCTCGATGTTCAAGTGCCTGGCGGATGCGTCGGCGTTTTTCCGGGGCGGCGCGGTGGGGTATTCGGTGAAGGCCGCGCCGGGGCGGCTGGACGGCGTGGAACTTCGCTGCCGTGACTGGGAGATGTGGCCGCTGGCGGTGGAGCACGTGCGGTCGAGTTTCTTCGAGGATCTGTCGCGGTTCGCGCCGGGCGATGTCGAGTTCGACTCGGCGTTCATCATGCGGCGGGTGAGGCATGAATGGGTGGGACGGCCGGAGATGTGCTGCGGGGAGACCGCGGGCGTGGCGTGAGCAGCGCGACGGAGTCGCAATCGGTTTGCAGAGTGAGCAACTTTGTTCGTACGGTCAGCAGGTGGAGCCGACGGTCGCGACGATCTTGATCTCGAAGTGGATCGGCGTGTTGCCGCCGGTGGGCAACGCCGAGACTTCGACGGTGGTGCGCGTGGGCTGGCTTGGGCCGGGCGGGAAGAACTCGGCGTAGATGCGGTTGTACGAGGGCCAGTCGCGCTTCATGTCGGTCAGGAAGACCTGGACATCGACGATGTTCTCCCAGCGGCTGCCGGCCTCGTCGAGGATGGTCTTGATGTTCTCGAAGCAGGAGCGCATCTCGGCTTCGATGGAGTAGTCGGTGAGGTTGCCCGCGGCGTCGGTGACGGCGCCCGGAATGTCCTTGCTGCCGCGCTTTCGCGGGCCGATGCCGGAGAGGAAGAGCAGGCTGCCGGCGCGGCGGGCGTGGGGGTAGGGGCCGAGGGGCTCGGCGGCATGGTCGGAACGCAGAATCGACATGGTCGATCCTATCATTCCTGTGAGGTACAAATGCCATGAACCCACGTCCTGTGAAACCTGAGAACCTGGTTGGCGACTTGGTGCGCCCTGGTGATCCTCTATTTGGAATTGTCTGGATCAATCCGGAGCGGATGAGCGGTTCCCCCTGTTTTTATGGAACACGCGTACCTGTTCAGAGTCTGTTCGACTATCTGCGGGCGGGAGACACCGTCGAGGCATTCCTCCGTTCATTTCCAGGTGTCACGCGTGAACAGGTGGACGCGGTGTTGAGGTTGGCCCAGGATGGCCTCGCCTCGCGGGGTCACGCCGCGTGAGGATCCTGCTGGATCACTGTGTTCCGGCTGAACTCGTGAGCCTTCTCGCGGGCCACGCCGTTTCTACGGCGGGCGAGTTGGGATGGGCGGAGTTGAAAAACGGCGCCCTGCTCGCGGCCGCGGGCGCGGCCGGATTCGACGTCATCATCACCGTGGACCAGAATCTGCCCTATCAAACGAACCTCTCCAAACTTGCTGTGGCGGTAGTGCTCATTCGGTCGGTGAGCACTCACGTAGCGGCGCTCCAGGCGCTCATGCCGGATGTTTTCAAGGCTCTAGAGTGCGTCCAGCCAAGGACTTTTGTAGAAGTTCCTCACGCGTAATCAAATCCTCACGCACACATTCTTCGGCTCCGTGAAGAACCGGATCGCCTCCAGCCCGCCCTCGCGGCCGACTCCGCTGGCTTTCGTACCGCCGAAGGGCGTGCGGAGGTCGCGGACGAGCCAGGAGTTGATCCAGACGATGCCGGAGTGAAGGCGGTCCGCGGTGCGGTGAGCGCGGGAGAGGTCGTTCGTGAAGATCGTGGCCGCGAGGCCGTAGTCGGTGGCGTTTGCGAGCGAGATCGCGTGTTCGTCATCGTCGAAGGGCTGGAGCGTAACGACCGGGCCGAAGATCTCCTCGCGCTCGACGCGGCAGGCGGGATCGAGGCCGGAGATGACGGTGGGCTGGTAGAAGTAGCCGTTGCGGCAACGCTCGGAGAGTGAAGCGGTCGGGACAGAGGCTCCGCCGCAGTGAATGACGCCGCGGAGTTGCCGGGCTTCATCGACCATGCCTGCCACCTTGTCCAGGTGCTGTCGGCTGACGAGGGCGCCGAACTGGGTCGCAGCATCGGAAGGGTCGCCGATCTTGAGGGCCTTCGCGCCGGCGACGACGCCGTCGAGCACCCGCTCGAAGACACGCTGGTGCACCAGCAGGCGCGAGCCGCAGAGGCAGATCTGGCCCTGGTTGGTGAAGGCTCCGCGAACGGCCGTGGGGATCGCTTGTGCGAGATCGGCATCATCGAAGATGATGAAGGGGTTCTTGCCGCCCAGTTCGAGCGACACGCGTTTGAGCATCCTGCCGCAGGTCTCGCCGATCCAGCGGCCGACTCCGGTCGAGCCGGTGAAGGAGATCGCGGGGACATCGGGGTGCGAGACGATGGCGCTCCCGCACGTGCGGCCGTCGCCGTGCACGATATTGACGACGCCGGGCGGGATGCCCGCTTCGCGAACGAGTTCGCCCAGGATCGCGCCGGTCATGGGCGTGACTTCGCTGGGCTTGGCGATGCAGGTGTTTCCGGTAGCAATCGCGGGGGCGATCTTCCACGAGAGCAGGTACAGCGGGAGGTTCCAGGGCGAGATCAGGCCCGCGACACTCCGCGGCCGGCGCAGCGTGTAGTTGATCGCGTGCAGCGGCCCCCCCACTGCCGGCTGGTCGGTTTCGTACATCTCGCCGGGCGTGTGGAGGATGGCGGTGGCGAAGTAGCGGAAGTTGGCCGCGGATCGCGGGATGTCGATGGCGCGGGCGAGCGCGATGGGCTTTCCGCAGTCGAGGCTCTCGGCTTGGGCGAGGCGGTCGAGGTTGGCGTCGATGAGGTCGGCGAGGCGCAGGAGCAGGCGCGAGCGCTCGGCCGCGGGGAGCGCGGCCCATGCGGGAAACGCGGCCTTCGCGGCGACGGCCGCGCGATCTACGTCCGCGGCGTCGGAGAGCGGCACCTTGGCGTAGACCTGCCCGGTCGCGGGCTCGGTGACGTCGAGGTAATCGCGCGAGGCGGGCTCGATGAACTCGTTGTTGATGAAGTTCTTGATCTGGTGCACGAGGGCTCCGATCGGCGTGGTCAAAGCGTACCGAGCCTGCCGCCATCGACCGGCAGGTTGATGCCGTTGATGTAGGCCGCGGCGGGTGAGGCGAGAAACGCGACAGCCGCGGCGATCTCGGCGGGATCGCCGAGGCGGCCGGCGGGGGTGGAGGCGATGACATCGGCCTCGATCTGGGATTCGCTCAGGCCCTGCTTGGCCGCGCGGTTCTTGAAGAGGCTGGCGAGGCGGTCTGTTTTGGTGTACCCGGGAAGGATGTTGTTGACGGTGATGCCGTGGGGGCCGAGTTCGGTGGCGAGGCACTTGGCCCACGCGGCCACGGCGGGCCGCACGATGTTCGAGATCGCGAGGCCGGGGATGGGGCTCTTCACGCTGGTACTCGTGATGTTGATAATGCGCCCGTACTTGGCGGCCTTCATGCCGGGAACGGTAAGTTGCACGAGCATCTGGGCTGCGATGAGTTGAGAGTTGAAGGCCGCGAGGAGTTGATCGGGCGTGGCGTCGATGGCCGCGCCCGCGGGCGGACCGCCGGTGTTGTTGATGACGATGTGGATGGAAACGCCCCACTGCGTGAGCCACGCGGCGACGGCGTCGCGAGCGGCGGCGGGTTTGGATAGGTCCGCGGCGAGGGCGTGGTGCTTCTGGCCCTTCACCGGGAGTTCGGCGATGGCGGATTTGAGTTTGTCGGCATCGCGCGCGAGCAGCACGCAGGATGCGCCCAGGGCGGCAAGTTCGACGGCGCAGGCGCGCCCTATTCCGGAGGAAGACCCGCAGACGAGGGCGGTACGGCCGGAGAGGTCGAGGTTCATGGCGGATTGTTGTGGGTGAGCGGGAGGAAAGCGATCACCGGAAGGCGGTATCGCGGTATCGCTTTCCGCCGGCCGCTATGCTGTGCCCGATGTCCACTTCGCAGGGGCTGACGCTTCAAGTGCTGGCCGGGCCGACACCCGGGCCCTTTCGGGTCGAGGGTGATGGTCCGGCGGTGCTGGGGCGGTCGGGTGCGAGCGACATCGTGCTGATGGACGACGGAGTTTCGCGCCGGCACGCGACGATCGTGCGGAGGCGGGAGACGTGGTACCTGGTGGACGAGGCCAGTCGAGCGGGGACTTTTCTGAACGGCGTGCGGCTGCCGAAGTCGTTTCCGGCGCCGCTGGGGAGCGGGGACCTGCTGCGGGTGGGGCCGTGGGCGATGCGGGTGGTGATCGGTCAGGCCGCGCCGACCAGGTCGGCGCGGACGCTCGATGATTCCTCCTCGCGCACGCAGCGGATTGAGCGGCTGGCGAGCGCGCAGCGGGCGAGCCTGAGCGACCGGCGGTTGAAGTTGCTGGGCGACTGCATCGGGCGGCTGAGCGACGCGACCGACGAGGGCGCGGCGGCGCAGATCGCGCTGGAACTGGTGCTCCAGGGCAGCGGCTATTCGCGCGGGGCGGTGCTGCGGCGGGTGGAGGGCTCGCACGCGGCCGCGGTGGAGGTCGTGGCGATGCTGCGGACCCCGGGCGCGGACCCCGGCGAGATGACGTACAGCCGCACGCTGATCGAGCAGGCCGCGGCCGGAGAGCCGGTGCTGCTGACCGAGGACGCGGAAATCGTGGACCGCGGGCAGAGCATCGCCGAGATGGGCGTGCACTCGGCGATCTGCGTGCCGATCTCGGTGAACGGGCCGGTGACGGGGTACATGTACCTCGACGCGCGGGGACGGGAGAACCAGGTGCGCTCGGACGCGGCGGGTTTCTGCGAGGCGGTGGCGACGGCGCTGGGGCTGGCTGTCTCGGCGATGAAGCGGGCGGAGTTGGAGCGGCGGCAGAGGGAACTGCACGTGGAACTGGAGGCGGCGCGGGAGGTGCAGACGCTGGTGATGCCCGAACTCACGGGGACGATGGGCCCGGCGCGGTACGCGATCCAGTCGCGCCCGGGGAGTTTTGTGGCCGGCGATCTCTTCGACATGCTGGCGCTCCCGGGCGGGCGCGTGGCGATGTGTATCGGCGATGTCGCGGGGCACGGCGTGGGCTCGGCGATGCTGATGGCGACGGCGCAGGCGTTTCTGAACGCCGAGTTGCGCCGGCTGGATTCGGTGCAGGGTCCGGCACGTGCGGTTGCGGCGTTGAACCAGTTTCTGACGTCGCGCCCGCTGGCGGGGCGGTTTCTGTCGCTGTGGGTGGGTGTGCTGGCGCCGGACGGCGAACTGCGGTACACCGACGCCGGGCACGGGCACTGGCTGCTGGTGCAGCGCGAGGGAAGCCTGCGACGGCCGATCCTTCAGATGACCGACGGTGGCATTCCCATCGGGATCGACCCGGGCGCCGAGTATGGCGAGGGCATCACGCGATTGTCGCGCCGCGAGGAGATCGTGCTGTACAGCGACGGGATCGTCGAGCAGCGCGGCCCGGCGGGCGTGTTCGGTGTGGACCGCCTGCTGGCGGAGATCATCGCCGGCCAGGATGTGGAGGAGGACGTTCGGCTGGTGATGTCGGCGCTGGAGGCCTTCGCGGGAACGCCGACATGGGACGACGACGCCACGATCGCGGCGGTGGAGTATTTGGGCGAGGGATGAAGGCGGAAGGATGAAGGAGAATGCCGGGCGATTGTCGCGGCCTGGATCTCTCGCGCGTTCAGAAGTCGTCGGCGCGGCGTGCAGAGCGAGGTGCCGACGGCGGAGGCGAGGTGCTGTTCATCGCCGAGACGATGGCCGCGACGTCCTGGATCTTGCGATTGGTCACGATGTCCTCGGCGTCGGCGGGGTCGATGCCGGATTTCAGAAGCGTGTCGTGGGCCGATTTCCAGAGTTTGGCCGCGGCCTTTTCCGAGGTGGCGAGATAGATCTCGGTGACCAGTTCGGCGAGGCGCTGCGTGAGGACCGTGCCGCGGTGCTCGTAGAAGCGGCGGATGATCTTCTGCTGGTACGGCGTGTAGTGCTGACCCTTGGCCATGGCGGACGATAGCCCGCGAGCGCGTGAAAAAGGCCCCGGAACGTGGTCCGGGGCCTTGGGAATTCTGCGCGAGGGTTACGAGCCGACGCGCTTGGGCTGGATGGCCGCGGCGAGTTGCTCGACCGTGGGGCCCTGCTCGGGAGCGATGACCTTGAGCAAGCGGGCGCGGGCCTGGCGGTACTCGGGCTCGGTGAGGCCCAGTTTCCGCATCTCCGCGAGGAGCGACTCGATCTGCGCGATGCGGGTGGCCACCGCCTTCTCCTCGGGCGTGGACTCGACGTAGGCGCGGAAGGCATCGGGATCGAACGCCGCGGCCTGGTTCAGGGACTGCCACCGGGTCGTCGCTCCGGCGATGTCCTTGGCGACCTCGCTCGTGCGGTCCTGCTCGGGCGTGCCGAAGATGCCGTTGTACTGCTCGACGAGGCGGATGGCGAGTTGGATGTCGGACCGCGTCGCGGCGTAGATGCGCTGGTCGGCGTAGGAGTTCACGCCGCGGGGAAGATCGTTGTAGACCAGCGGACCGGTAAGACCCGCGGTGCTCTCGCCGCCGCTGGTGGGACGGCCGAGGACCGACAGGCGGGCGAGCAGCCGGAGATCGAAGACCTCGACCTGGACGTAGTCCCGGAACTGCGGCGGGAAGTTCGTCGCGGCCGCGAGGTCATCGCTCGGCGGAGGCGGGGGTGGGGGTGGCGGGGGCGGGGGTGGCGGCGGGGGCGGAGGCGGGGGCGGCGGCGGGGGCGGGGGCGGCGGCGGGGGCGGCGGCGGGGGCGGGGGCGGAGGCGGGGGCGGAGGCGGGGGCGGCGGCGGGGGCGGGGGCGGAGGCGGGGGCGGCGGCGGCGGCGGAGGCGGGGGCGGCGGCGGAGGAGCCGGGATGTGCGTCCGCTGATCGAGGACGCGGCCGTTGTACGTAAGCGCCGCGAGGGTCACCTCGTCGGACGGGGTCTGGGTGAACTCGTAGGAGTTAAGCGTCCCCGGGGCGACGCCGTCGACATCGGAGAAGGTCGGAGCAGGGGAGTCGCCGATTCCGCCGAACTGGACGGTGCCGTTGAAGGCCATCTGGCCGCCGGCGACGTAATCGAGGCCGCGGTCGGTGATCTGGCCGCCGTTGTAATCGGCAAGATCGTCGGCGGCGCGGAGACGGAGGATGATGGTGCCGGCGGTGACGCTCATATCACCCATGGTGGTGAGGTCGCCGAGTTCTGCGACCCCCGTGGCCTGGAGATCGAGCGAGCCGAGCGTGGTGAACTTCTCGTGCTGGCCCATGCGGAAGTTGTTGGCCCGCACGGCGATGGTGCGCTCGCCGACGATGGTCGCCATGTTGGCGATATCGCGCTGGGCGACGCCGTTGCCGGTGGAGAGCGCGACATCGTCGAGCACGGCGCTCATGCCGACATCGCCGTTGAAGACGATCAGGCCGCCGGGCGTGGTGAGCACGTCGAGGTCAAAGGAGCCGTCGAGCGTGTCGCCGAAGCGGATGGTGCCGGGCGTGGGGTCGTAGTAGGACTCGAGCAGCGTGTTGGCGCCGAGGGTGACCGGGCCGTTGTAGCGCTGATCCCCGCCGGTCTTCACCAGACCGCCGTTGATGTTGGAAGGGCCGTTGACGGTGAGCGCCTCGAGCGGGTGGATCGAGCCGACCTGGCCGTTGGCGATGAACTGGCCGTTGATGACGAGCGCGCCGGGCTCGAGGCATTCCGATATGCCGAACTCGCTGGGACAGATGAAGCCCGGATCGTTGCCGGCGTCGAGCGTGCCCTCGGTCGTGATCACCGTGCCGGTGAGCACGCGATCATCGTCGATCGTGGTGATGCCGTGGTAGGTCTGGTAGCCGGTGCTGGTGATGTCGGCTTTGAGGAGCGCCGAGCCGTAGACGTCGAGCGTGCGGAGGGCGAGTTGGCTGTAGACCGTGGAGCCCTGCTCGCTGGCGAGGGTGAGGTAGGTGCCATCGACACTGTTGGCATTGGTGAGGTCGATGAATCGGTCGTAGGACTCGATGCGGTAGATCATGCCGTCGATGGAGGCGCCGAACTGCGAGAGCGCGGGGCGGTCGGCATCGACGACGGGGATGTCCTGCTCGAAGGCGAAGGAGTCCGGGCGGGTCGCGCCGCCCGAGGCGCCTCGAAACATCGGGTTGGTCGTGAGTGCATCGACCCGGGCGGTCGAGAGGCCGGTGTTGCTGCCGGCGCGGAGGGCGATGCTGGGGGCCCAGATCTCGGGCACGCTCAGCCCGGCCGTGGGCGGATCAAGGTGGATTTCGAAGGAGACGTTGCCCGTGCCGTCGAGGCCGGAGTGGAGGTCCACGGACTGACCGGCGTGGATGAAGCCCGCGACAATCACGTCACCCGCGGAGCGGATGTTGGCGGTGGTGCCGATGTCGAGGTTGTCCTCGACCCGCACGTACTGGGAGGCCTGGGCGTCGATGGAGCCGATGTTCTGGTAGCCGCTGAAGCCGCCGAAGTCCCCGCCGATCACCAGCCAGCCGTTGGTGATGTTCACCACCACGTTGGTCTGTTCGGGGTTCTGGATGATGCCGAAGGGGCCGGCGCCGATGAACTTGGACTGCGCCTGGGTGATCGACACCGTGCGACCCGCGGGAACGCTGGCCATGCCGAAGGCGACATTGCCGCTCGCGGCCCGGGTGATGACATCCCCCACCGTCGCGCGGAGGGTTGTCCCGAAGAGCATGTTGTCGTTGATGTTGTTGACGGCGTCGAGGTTCAGGTTGTTCGCAGAGACCGTCAGCGAGTTGAACGTGATCGTGGCGGGGGCGCCGAAGTTGATGTCGCGCCCGGCGATCATCGTCAGCCCGCCGTTGGTCTTGTTGATCCCGTTGAGGATGTTGATGTCGCGCGAGGCTTCGAGGCGGACATCGCCCGCAAAGGTCTCGATGGAGGCTGGGGAGATGGACCAATCGACCATGCCGCCGTCACCGGCGTTGATGACGCCGTCGGCGACCTCGGCGTCGTTGGCGCCGACGGTCTGCACGATAATGTCGCGGGGGTCGAGCAGGACGCTCGCCGTCTCGTATCCGGAAACCGCGTCGCCTTCGAGCGTGCCCTGGAGCGAGAGGCGGGCATGGGCCGAGACTTCGCCCGTGCCGCCGTTGCCGCCGAGGTCGCCGCCGGAGAGGTCAACCGTCGCGCCCTTGGCGAGGATCGTGTCCCCGTGGTAGGAGTGCACGAGGATCTCGCCGCCGTCGGCGACGCCGCTGCCACCCGCGGCCGACACGACGCTGCCGTCGGCGAGCGTGGTGGAGGCCGCGGAGGTGACCGTGACGCTGCCGGCGTGCCCGGCGTCGGCATCGGCGCGGATCTCGCCGCGGTTGGTCACGCGCTGGGCGGTGACGGTGACGCTGCCGGCCTGGCCGGAGTCAACGCTCGCGTCGATCGTGCCGGTGTTGGTGATGGTGCCCTTGGGGGCCGCGACGGCGACCGACCCGCCCGAGGCGGAGATCGTGCCGGTGTTCTTGAAGGCGAGAGAGACGGCGTCTCCGGAGCCGAGGCTGGTGAGACCCTTCTTTGTGGGTGCTGCGGGCTTGGTGGGATCGACGTTGCGGCCGTCGATCTTCGCCATGATCGTGCCGCCCTGCTCGCGGACCATCACGTCGTTGCCGATCATCATGGCCACCACGCCGCCGTCGGCGACGATGGTGCCGGAGTTCTGGATGCGCGAGCCGATGAGCGTGACCGACGAGGCCTCCATCAGGCCCTGCGTGGTGATCGCCCCCTTGACGTTGGTGAAGCGGTCGATGCCGCGGAGGAAATCGGAGTTCGAGATATCGCCCGCCGCGGCGTAGATGCCCGCGGCGTTCACGACGCTGCCGGCGCCGAAGATGACGCCCGCGGGGTTGACGATGTACACGCGGCCGTTCGCGGTCAGCGAGCCGTCGATGCGGGTGGGCGAGGCGGACTGGATGCGGTTGAGGACGCGGGCCGCGGCGTCGGGCTGGATGAATCGCACCGCCTCGTTGGGGCGGATGTTGAAGGATTTGTAGTTGATGATGGCGTTGCGGCCGGCGGTGATGGTCGTGACCGTGCCCTGCCGCTGGATCGTGACGTTGCCGCGGACAACCCGGGCGCCTTCCGGCCCCGCGAGGGCCGGGGAGACGGCGAGTCCGAATACCGAACCGGCGACCAGCGCCAACAAACCAGCATGGGATCCGCCGATGGACGTACCTCGCGTGCCTCTCATCTTTACTTCCTCCGTGACGACGCACCTGGGGGTGCGGCTACCTCTCAAGGTACCCCACGGCGCTCGCCACACCAGGAAAGCGGTCAATAGACCAGCGTGATCACGATGTGCAACTCGGCATGTCCGGCATCAACCATACTTTCGCCAGTTTCGTCCTCCAGTTCCTTTAACGCGAAACCAAGGTCGGTCCTCA
Organism: Phycisphaerales bacterium; assembly: GCA_905339235.1. Taxonomy (GTDB): domain Bacteria; phylum Planctomycetota; class Phycisphaerae; order Phycisphaerales; family UBA1924; genus RI-211. The sequence goes on along the minus strand of CAJPFG010000018.1, from coordinate 59,407 downwards.
CGCTGAAACGTCTGGTAAGCGAAAACTCCGCCCCCACGCCCGCCCCAAGCAGGGTGTGGTCCACCTCGAAGGCCTGGCGGTCGGTGTTCGTCACCCTTGCGGCGTCTACGAACGCTTTCAGGACCAAGTCCCAGTCGGTCGGCCCGTACGCGTACTGCGGGCGCCACCGGAAGGGTTTGCCCGCGAAGGAACCGGGATCGACGCGCGGCTCGAGCGCTCGCGGCAGGTGGAAGCGGTATTCAACAGACCCCAGTATCGCGTTGTCACCCGCGACAATCGCGTGCGGATAGCCACGGACGGTGTAAAGGCCGCCGGCGACCTGCTCCTCGTTGGGGATCAGCCGGTTTCCCAGCGCGTGCTGGCCCTTCACCGACCACAGGATCTCGTGCGCCAGGCCCTTGGCGTGCTCGGGATCTTTGCGGAAGATCGGGTCCAGGTAGAACGAGTGCACCACTTCGCCGCGGAAAACCGCGTAGTTGTCGTCCGCGTCCACGCGCCCCAGGGCGTCGAGGTCCTCGTCGGTGCCCGCGGCGGAGGCCCAGTTGAAGTCCAGCCCCACCTGCGCATCCAGGCGTGACGCGTCGCGGTGCCGCTCGAGCCGCAGGGCGACGGAGGGAACAAGCAGATCCGTCTCCCCTTCGACCGCCGCGAGTTCGTTCTCCACGTGGACGTTCTCAAAGCGGATGCCGGTGATCAGGTCCAGGAAGAGATCACGGTGCTGGAAGAAGTTCCACTTGAGTTCGCCGCCGGCGAACCAGCCGTCTCCGCGAAAGTCGGCATCGGGAAAGCCCAGGTCCGAGGCGATGTACTTGTACCACGAGCCGTGGACCTTCCAGCGCAGGCGGTCGCTGAAGGAAAACGGCCGCTCGTACGCTCCGTACAGGGCATGGACGTCCCTGAAGTTGGCGGTCTGGTAGTCCAGCGTCAGGACGTCGTCGTGGTTCGTCAGGTCGTTATGAATGAAGCCGAAGTGCTCGCGCCACGAGTCGCTGCTGGCCGAGCCGGTGTTGGAGAACTGGGCGAAGAGCAGCCACGGGCGGTTCTCCGTCACGACGTAGTCCAGCGTCACGGCCCCCGGCTGATCGCCGGGCGCGGCCACCGACACATCCACCCGCCGCCAGTCAAAGCGGCTGAGGCGGAAGGCGTAGTTGTCAATCTCGTCGCGACGCAGGAGGTCCTCGCGCCGGTCCGAGCCCGCGGCATAGGGCTGCACGGGGGACTTGTCCCGGATCCGCTTGTGAAGCGGATTGTCGAGGGTCTGGTCCGCGGGTACGCGCTCGCCGAGCGCCATCGTTCGGACCTCGGTGACCACGCCCGTGGTGACCTGGAGGATCAGTGACGTGTCGCCCTCGGCGCGGGTATCAACCACGCGGCCGTCCACAACACCGAACTGCGCGGGATCCGGCATGACGTAGACGCCCACGAACCCCAGTCCACGCATGCGCTGCACAACCGCGGGGGAGAGCGCCGCGAGTCCGGCGTCGGTAAACCGGGCCTCGGGAGTCACGGCGATGTCGCGCAGGCGGAGCGCGACGCCGCCTTCGCCGGGCGCGGCCGGCGCAAACCCGCCGGGGGTTTGCGTCACCTGCACTACCGCGTCGAGCAGCGAATCCGCAGGAGGGTGTCCCGGATTCTCTCGTACGAACATCACGACGACGGACGAAACCCGGTGGCTTCCGGCCTCCGTGACGGGCTGGGAGCCGGGCGCGGCGTCCTGCGCCATCGCCGCGGGCATGGCAAAGGGCAGCCCGCAGACTGCCATGAGCGCGCGCGAGACAGTTGACGCAGTCCAACGGCGCATGAGTGTGGTCGCCAACATGAAGGATCCCCAATCTGTTCGGATTCTGAATGGGATTGCAGCGTCCGATAGCGGTCTAGTACGCTGTAACGGAATCGGCTCGTCGGGGGGTGACACTGGTGCAGTCGCGCCAGGAATTCGACGATGCTTGTTACGGGCCTCGTGCTGTCCGGGAGGTTTGGATGTTTGATCGCAGGGCACTCATCGTCATGGTCGCGGCCGCTGGCATGCTTACGGGTTGTGCGAGCGCAAAACGAGCGCAGGCATCGCCCGGGTTGTTGCGGGCCGACGCGCCTGTACTTTCCCTTGGCGCGGGTGACTCGCTGGGCCAGCGGGTGTATCTGAACGACCTCATCATTGCTGCCCGCGCCACGAACACGGAAGTGGCGGTAACGGCGGTGCCCGAGTCGATGCCGATCGACCTCGGGGACTAACCGCCGGACCCATTCGAGACCGTGTACTCCGAGTAAGCGAGAAAAACGCCGACGGCTCACGTTTTCGGCCCCTCTGGGGGCCGCGAAACCGCCACAGCCCGCGCGTCCGACGCGTCACTCCAAGTCAGTGATCCCCGCGGCTTGCATTCTGCCGGGCGTGGCGCATCTTTCCAGTGGAACACAACGGGGAACCGCCTGCCCGAGCGCGTCGTAGCGCCAGCCGGAGGCTCTTCCCGGTGTGTTGCTGACAATCGTGAAGAGATGAAAGGGGAGGATCATGGATCGGCACGCCCTTTGTGGGCGAGGGGCTTGCGCCCTTCGCTTGGGTATCGCTTCGCTCGCACTCGCCATGGCCGGCACTGCTCAGGCGGGAATCATCACGGATTCCGCGTTCTTCACGAGCCTTCCGCATACCAGCATCAACTTCGAGTCCGATGGCGCGGGCTCTCCGATCAACCTGATTCAGGGCCAGACGCAAGTCATGCCCCTGAACGCCTATTCAAACCTCGGCGTTGACTTTGTCACCCAGGTGCGCTGGGTCAACGACGGGAACGCCGCGTTCGACGCCGCCCAGATGATCGGCGGCTCGCCCGCCAACGCGATCCCCTCCAGTTTCATCAACGCCTTCGCGTTCACGTTCAACGTTCCCGTGAAGTCGTTCGGCATGTTCGTCGCGAACAACCGCACGGCGGGCCCGGTGACGATGCGGGCCTTCGACGCGGGTAACAACCTGGTGGCCGAACTGGTCTTCGGCGGCGTCTTCGTGGACGGCACCATCGAGATCCCCAATACTACCGCCGACTACGGATTCATGGGCTACGCCGCGGACGTGGACATCGCCCGGGTTGAGGTCACCAAGCAGATGGCGATCCTGGATGACCTGATGTTCTCGGCAGTCCCTGCGCCCGGCGCCGCGGCCTTGATGGGAATCGGCCTGCCGCTGCTCCTCTCGAGAAGGCGCCGTTCACAGGTCTGATCGACTTGCCCGCGGGCCCCGGATCGGCGATAGTTCGGGTCTATGCCGAACATCCATGCCTCTCGCTTGCTCCTGGTTTCCGGGCTGACTCTCGCGGCCACGCTGGCCGGCTGTGTCGCGGGCGGAGAGCCGCGCGGCCGGGGCATCGTGCTTGATGGGGACATCGGGGAGTGGCGCGAAGGCGCGGCCGCGACGTGCGACTCGCGGTTCCTGTACCTGCGATTCACGGTCGATGGTGAGCAATACTCGCTGCAATCCAGCCCCAGGCCGGTCGCCGTTTTTCTCGACACCGACGCCGATCCCACGACCGGAGTATCCCGCCCCGAGGGCCCGCTCGCGGGGATGGGCATCGACGTGGAAGTGCAGTTATCGCCGCGCCGGGACGACGGCAGGCCGGGCCGCGGGGCGACCATCTTAACGACCGATCAGGACGGCGTCCGCACGCAGCACAAGCCGGCGGATTTCGACTTCGCCGTTTCGCCGACGTATGCCTCGAGTTGGTACGAGGTGAGACTTTCGCGATCACCGCGGGGAGCCGCCTTGCCGAGCAAGGGGATGGGGGGAACGGGCGCGGCCGCGGGAGTCGTGGCGGTGCTCGGTGCCGACGGCGAGGTCGATGCGTGGGCGGATCCGTTCCGGGTTGTGTTCGATCAGGAGATATCCGGCGAAGGGGGCGCCCCGACGCTTCCGCCCGCGAAGCCTGGCGACGGGGTTCGGGTGATTTCGTGGAACATCGAGCGGAGTTCACCGGTGTCGAACCCCGAGCCGTTCCGGCGAATCCTGGCGGCGCTGGAGCCCGACATCGTGCTGATGCAGGAGTGGGAGGAAGGCGACGAAAGCACGGTGATCGCGTGGTTTGAGGCGGCGGGGATGACGGGGTGGAGCGTTCGCAAGAGCGAGGGCGACCTTTCCACCGGCGGCGGCGTGCTGGTGGCGAGCCGGTTCCCGATCGAGCCATTCGGGGCCGCGGGGCTCTCGACGGGAGGCGAGCGTGGGCAGAAGCCGGTGCGCTTCGTCGCGGGCGTGGTGAGGTCGCCGGTGGGTGACATTCTCGCCGGTTCGACCCACCTCAAATGCTGTGGATCGAAGGACAGCCCGGAGGATCGTCAGCGGATGGCGGAAGCCAAGGCGATCAACGCGCTGCTCCGGGCCTCGATGGGCGCCAGGGATCTGTCGCTGCGGGTTATCTCGGGCGATTTGAACCTGGTCGGCTCACGTCCGCCGCTGGACCTTCTCCGCGCGGGCCTGGATGTTGACGGATCGGATTTGGACATCGCGGATGCGCTCGTGCTGGGCGACCTGGCGTACAGCACCTGGCGGGACCCGAAGACCGACTTCCCGCCGGGACGGCTGGACTACGTGATGTTCAGCGATTCCACGGCCGACGGTTCCAGCGCCTTCGTATTCGACGCGGCGCGGTTGTCGGACCGTTCGCTGGCCACGCTGGGCCTGCGGCCCGAGGACAGCGCCGCGAGCGACCACCTGCCCGTCGTCGTGGACCTGCGGCCGCTGAGGTGAAAGCGTCGTATCACTCGGCGGGGATTTCGATGACGAGTTCCCCGCCCTCTTTCTCGCGAACCAGCCCGAGATCGCGGAGGGTGGCGAGCGCGGACAACTGCTCGGCCTTCTTCTTGGTCTGGCCCCAGCACGGCTCGAAGCACCGCCCGCCGATCTCGACGCGCACCTTGAAGCACTTGGCGTGGTCCGGGCCCTGCTCATCGAGCACGCGGTAGTTGGGCGTGCGGTTGAAGTGCTGCTGGGCGTATTGCTGGAGCACGCTCTTGAAGTTTTCCTGGTGCCCCGAGAGGGCGGAGCGCTCGATGATGGGCTCGACGAGCGTTCGGACGAACTCGCTGGCCCGGGCCCACCCCGCGTCGAGGTAGATCGCGCCGATGACCGATTCGAGCGCGCACGCGGAGAGCGAGGGGGGCAGCGTGCCGTTGGTCTGCATGCCCTTGCCGAGCATGAGAAGGTTCTCCAGCCCCAGGTCGCGGGCGATGTGGGCGCAGGTGTCACGAGAGACCACGGCCGACTTGATCTTGGTCATCTCGCCTTCGCGAAGACTGGGAAAGCGCGTGTAGATGAGTTCGCAGACGATCATGCCCAGCACGGCGTCGCCCAGGAACTCGAGGCGCTCGTTGCTCGCCAGACCGTTGTCGGTCGTGGAGGTGTGCGTGAGCGCCCGCTCGAGGAGCGCGGGATCGCGGAAGTGATATCCGAGAACAAACTCGGCGTTGTGGCGCCTGTCCGAATCCATGCGCGACGAATCCCGATTCAGTGTCCCATATCTGCCGAAAGCCGGCGGCCCGTGAACCCCGCAACATTGCGATCACCTAGTCTACCGACCGACCCACCCGGCCGCTTTGCCGGGGTTTTGTTCGCCATTTGGCACCTGGCAGCCGGGCGCGTGCCTAATATCGAGGCTCTGATCCACGAGTCTTGCAAACCCCGGACCGGGTCTTTTCCGGCCGAGGAGCGGTTGAGCGTGCGATCGCGAAGACGGAGATTAGTCCCATGTCCACGCATTATCCAAAGCGCACCAGCCGCATCAAGCGCAAGCGTTCGATCGGGTTTCGCGCCCGCATGAAGACGACCAACGGCCGCAAGATGATCAACCGAAAGCGTCGCGCCGGCCGGTCGCTGAACACCGCGGACAAGTAGGCGTCGCGGCCGCGCTGCGCGGCCAATCCCACATCCACTTGGTGATGGCGAAGCCCTATTCGCCGCGGCGCTCGCCGTGATTGGGGCGGCGGTTCGGGCTGCTTTCCACCTCGCACACGAACCATTCTTCTCGAGAATCTGCCGCGACTATCGCCCCCCGGGGAAAGGGGCAGCACGGGCGAAATTTCGCAGAATTCTGCAAGGAACCGGGGCTTGTGGATTCCCTGCGACTCTCTGGACAAGACACCGGAAATGCGTTAGGTTACTGTCATGCTCCGTGACTGCACCTCTCGGAACGCTGTCGGTTCGCGCGGCTTTACGCTGATCGAACTGCTGATCGTGATCGCGATCATCGCGCTGCTGATCGGCATTCTGCTCCCGGCATTGGGAAAGGCCAGAGCCGCGGGACGGCAGGCGGTGTGCTTGTCGAATCAGAGCCAGATCGGCATGGCGCTCGGCCTGTACTCGGAGTCTTACAAGGAGTTCACACCGCGCGAGTCAGGTGTGAGCGAAACGCTGAACGGTGGAAGGCCCCAAGTCCCGGCGTGGTTCATCTCGAACACCAACCGCGCTCAGTTCAATATTTCCTGGCCGTTTAGCCTGCGGCCCTTTGTCGATGGCCGCGCGGTTTCCAGTCAGGGCGACTGTGGACTCGACGATCAGTTCCGCGATTGCTTCGCGTTCCGGGATCCGGCGCGGCCGAAGGACCCGCACAACATCCACTACGTAAACAACGGTTTGCGATTCCGTTGGATCGGCGGGCAGGCGGTTGCGACCAACGAGTCAAAGCCTCCAACCCGCATGTTCAGGTACATCCGTCCATCGCAGACCGCCTACATCACCTGCTTCACCGACGATCCGAACGGCTTCCGCTGGGGAAACAACTATTCCCCCGGCAACGACGAACTTCGGATTTCCATTTTCTACGACATGTGGCGAATCTCCAGCGTGGACGGTTCAGGCCCGCCCAACTCGCCGACCGAGGCGCAGCGAATCGCGCCGAGAAGACACGTGACAGGCGCCAACGTCGTGTACCTCGACACTCACGCCCGGATTGTGCCGGCGAATGAGGTGGTAGTCCCCAGACTCTGGGACGACGGCGACTACCGGTAAACCTGCCCAAACCTCCAAGGCTGTTGCTCATTGCCGCAGCGCGGTCGGCCGCGCTCCCCCTGTGCCGGGCAGGCGCGTGAGTGAATGGGTGAACAATTCGCTTTAACTGGTGTGGACATCTCGGAGGGTCTTAAGGAAGACCCTTGGCCGCGACGAATCCACACTGCATGACCCGCGAAGACATCCCAACTCGACTTGTCCGGCCCGGCACGCACTGCAAGCCCGTGACCACCGGCCTTTCGGGTCCAATCGCGCGGGCGTACACGCTGGTGGAGTTGCTCGTCGCGATCGCGATCATCGCGGTGCTGATGGGCGTGCTGCTGCCGGCCCTGGGCCGCACGCGAGACGGTGCGCGTCAGGCCGCGTGCCTTTCCAATCAGCATCAGATCGGCGTGGCGCTCAACACCTACGCGACGACCTTCAAGGACATCATCCCGCGCGAGAGCGGCGCGAGCGAGGGGCCCCGCGGCCCGCAGGTCGCCGCCTACGACGGCGCCCCCGTCAACATCTCCTGGGCGTTCAGCCTGCGGCCCATGCTCGACGATCGGGCCTCGGCCACGAGCGCGAGCGGCGGCGTGGGCGACGGCTTCGCGGGCTGCCCGGTCTACCGCGACCCGGCGCGGCCGCGGGACGAGCACCGGGTCAACTACGTCGCCAACGGCCTACGGTTTCGCTCCGCTGACGCGGTGGGCAACGACGGAAAGCCGCCCTCGCCGATCCATCGCGTGGCGCGGCCCGAGGGCACGTTCTACCTGACGTGCCTGTCGGACGCGCCGTTCCCCGGCGAGACCTGCCCAACACCCGACGGCTCGACCGACGATCTCGAACTCTCCACGCGGTACGACGTGTGGGTGCCGGTGCATGTGCAGGGCTACTCACAGCGCGCCCCCTCGCTCGGGCAGATCGCCGGCCTGGGCCGGCACGCACACGGCGCGAACGTGCTCTTTATGGATGCCCACGCGGTGCTCGTCAGCGCCGAGCGCGTGCGGGATCCCTTTGCGTGGGATGACGGGGACTATCGGTAGCGGCGCAGCGGGGGCGGCGCCCTATGCGTTTGGCATGGGCCTGAGCCTGAACATTCCCATCGAGGCCGAGCAAACGCTGCGGCAGGCGTTCGGCGCGGACTTGGACCGGGCGGCGCTGGAAGCGCTCGTGAATCGCCGTGGTTCGGCGCGCGCTGGGGCTTGAGCCGGTCACGACCCCATCGTCAGCCCCACCGGCTGCGGGCGCACCGCGTGGGTGGGCTGGATCACGAGCCCCAGCGGGGCCCGCTTGCCGCCCGGCGGCGGGAGGCCTTCCTGATCGATGTGGCGCTGGATCGCCATGATCCCTTCGATCAACTGCTCGGGCCGCGGCGGGCAACCGGGCACGTACACATCCACCGGGATGAATTGGTCGCATCCCTGCACGACGGCGTAGGTGTCGAAGACCCCGCCTGTGCTGGCGCACGCGCCCATGGAGATCACCCACTTGGGCTCGGGCATCTGCTCGTAGATCCGCTGGAGCACCGGGAGCATCTTCACGGCGATGCGGCCCGCGACAATCAGCAGGTCGGCCTGGCGGGGGCTGAACCGCATGACCTCGGCCCCGAAACGGGCCAGGTCGAAGCGAGAGCAGGCGGTGGCCATCAGTTCGATGCCGCAGCAGGCGGTGGCGAAGGGCATCGGCCAGAGGCTGCTCCGGCGCGCCCAGTTCATGACATGGCGCAACTGGGTCGGGAGGAATCCGTCAACAGGGAGTGCCGCTTCGATGCCCATGGTGGCTCCGGATCGTTCCGGGATGGTAGGGAGTGCCAGCCGCGGTTACTTGTTCGTTTCCACCCACTTGGTCCTGGTGGTCTTCTTGCTGGTGAACGCCTCGTCGTACCAGCGGTCCGCGGCCGTGTTCGAGCGGTACGACTCTTGCGTGCCGCTCCCGTACGACCCGATGCCGCGAGTGGAAACCGTTCGCTTGTAGCACCCCCCGATCATGAGGAGCCCCAAGGCGGCAAGGGAAAGGGCAAGGGTGGTCCGGTTCATGGCTGATTGTTGGGGGCCTAGGTGGGGCGGGGCGCGGGGTGGGCCGGATCGCCCTGAACCTGCGGAATCCGGCCATTTCCCGGCGGCTCGAGGGTGGAAGGGAGTTCGAGGAGATCGGCGACGGTTTTCCCCGAGAGGGCCTCGTGCCGGGCGTGCCCGATGAGGCGAGTGACGGTCGTGGGGACGCTCACTCCGGGCTTGGGTCCGGCGAGTTCCTCTCCCAGCCGGAGCGCGTCGGAGGCGGAAATCTTCTCCGGCGGGCGCGCCAGCGCATAGGTCGAGAGCCGTTCGGGCCCGCCGACAACTCGGAGCAAGATTCCCCCGGCCGTGAGTCGTTCGAGCATCTCCCCCACCGCTTGCTCATCAACCCCGGTGGCCTCCGCGACCTGGTTGTGGTCGCTGGGCTTTCCCTCGCGGAAGCGTCCGGCGACGCAGGCGAGCACGGAGAGCATGGCGGAAGGATCGATCAGTCGCGGACGGCCGGCGGGGTGCATTTCCTCGATCAGCCCGAGGGTCGCGAGGACCGATCGGGTAAGGCCGCGTGCGGTGGCCTGGCGGTAGGTCTGCATCGAGTAGGCGAGTTGCAGGCCGAACAGCACGATGAGCCACGACAGATAGACCCAGATGAGAAAGAGCGGAAGGATCGCGACGGCGCCGTACAGGCTGCCGTAGTTGGTGGTCGAGCCCGGGCTGGTGGCAAAGCCCACGTACCGGCCGAACCCGAGTTTGCCCGACTCCCAGAGAATCCCGGCGACGGTGGCGCCCAGGAAGGCGGGGGCGATCTGCACGCGGGTGTTGGGCACGATGCTGTAAATGACAAACAGCAGGATCGTGCTGACTCCGGCCGCGCCCAGGAAACGCACCACGTCGAATAGAAACGACTCCCCACCCAGTTGCTTCTGCGCCGAGTCGTTGAGCGAATGCGTGATCGTGAACGACGCGACGAGCAGGATGGGCCCCAGCGTGAGGAGCGTCCAGTATTGAACCACGCGGCGAGCCCAACTCCGGCCCTCGGGGGCGTTGTATACGTCGTTGAAGGACTGCTCGATCTCCACGAGCATCGACACGGCGGCGTAGATCAGGGTCAGGATCGCGATGAAGCCGATCATGCCCAGTTTGATCCCCTTGATCTTCGCCGCGATATCCATCGCCCGTTCGTTGATCCAGGCATCGAGGCTGGAGGAATCCGGCTTCGCGGGTGGGGTTGCCGTGGGCGGCACGCCAAGATCAGGAACACCGGGGTTGCTGGGAGGCGTCTCAACCTTGATGGTGTCCAGCCCGACGTACGTAAGCAGTTGCTTGATGCTTCGCTGCTGCGTGTCCTGGCTCGTGAACGCCGCCAGCGCCACCGCCACTACCACGATCACCGGGATGATCCCGAACATCGTGCGGTACGACAAGGCCGCGGCCATGCGCGTAAGGTGGCTCCGCCGGATGCCCACGAGCAGCAGGTGGACCATGTGGAACGCGGTCCGCAGCAGGCCCGGCGTCACGGATTCTTCGTGCGAGCCGTCGAGCCGGATCGGCCGACCGCCCAGCACCGCTTGGATCGTGCGGACCGGGATCGAGCGACGAGGTTTGGTGGGCTTGTTCATGATGTCTCACGACGCGGCCGGCGAGTGGGCTTTCCCCTGCCCACGCCCCCACTCCCACCCCCACCCCCACTCCCACCCCCACCGCGACTCCCACCCCGACCCCCGCTTCGGGCCCGATTTCGACCTCCCCCAATTCCCTTGCTCTCGTTCTTCGGCGAACGCCCTCCGCCTCTTGCCGGGAAAGCCGCGCCGCGGAGCGCATGTAGTTCGTCCCGGGTCAGTTCCCGCCAGCGGCCCACGGCCAGTCCCTTGAGCGCCAGGGGGCCCACACCCACCCGGGTCAGTTTCTTCACGGGCATTCCCAGGTGCTTCAGGACGTCCCGGAGTTGGCGGTTGCGGGCTTCCCGGAGAGTGACTTCAAGGATTGTCTTACCCGGCTCGCGGCCAAGGATTCGTACGCCGGGGGACAGGTCGGTCTTGGCCGTCAGGCGGCCCCGCTCCTGATCGTCGCGCTCGGAGGCGAGTTTGGACTTGGCCTGGATCGCCTCCGCGGCCTGGGGGTCCACGTTGCCCTTCACCGTCACGTGATAGGTCTTGGTGACCCCGTACCGCGGGTGGGTCAGGCGGTTGGCGAGGTCGCCGTCATTAGTGAGCAGCACCAGCCCGGTGGTGTCGAAATCCAGCCGTCCGATGGGGAAGAGGCGGCCGGCGCCGGGGTGGTCCACCAGGTGCATGATGGTGGACCTGCCCATGCCCGGCTCGTCGGCGGCGGTCACCAGGGTTCGTTCCGGCTTGTGGAGCATCACGTAGAGGTGGCGGGAGGCCGGCTTGACGGGGCGGCCGTCCACTTCGATGCGGTCGGCGGCGGGATCGACGAAGACGGGCAGACGACGGACGGTCTGGCCGTTGACCCGGACGTGGCCTTGCTCGATCAGGGTCTCACACACGCGCCGGGCGGCGACGCCGGCATCGGCCAAGACCCTCTGGAGGCGAATACCCTTGGAGGCTGAAGAATGAGCAGTTCCGTTGCCGGCCATTCGACAAGGGTATGCGGCGGGATCGGCGGGTTCGGTGTATGCTGATCGGGCCGGCGGGGCGGAGTCCCGCGGGGAGGCATGCATGACGCGCCAGCCCGAGTCAACTCGTCCGAACACGCAGGCCACGAGCAACGTGCCGACGCTGGAGAGCGTTGAGGAAACGCTCGGGCGGGTCTTTCTTTCGCCGCGCGTGGTCGATCAGCGTGCGTTGGAGGAGTTCGCCGCCCTGTTAAAGGGGCTCGTGAAAGACGCGGCGACGCAGGAGCGGTCACTGCGGGCAGCGAGCGCGGAGATCAAGGTTGTCGATGAGCAACTGCGGGAGAGCACCCGGGCGCTACGGGCGCACCTGGAAGCGCGCGGAACGACCGTCGAGAACGCGAAGATCGAACAGGTCGTGCGGGCGAGCGTGGAGAAGGTCCTCGCCGGGATTCGCGCGCAGGCGCCGGCGGCGGATGCGGCGATCAAAGGGACAACCGGATCAGAGGAGTCGCTCGATCGCGCGAGCGCGGCGCGCGGGGCCATCGAAGCCGCGGCGGATGAGGCGGTGGTCAGGGTCGCGGCGCTCGTGCGCCAGGTGGAGGCGGCGGGGAACCTTGTGGAGACGAGCATTGCGAGCGTGACGAGCGCCTGCGATCGGGCCGCGGGGCTTGTGAAGGACATTGACGAGCGCCTGTCGCAGGCCGCGCAATCCGCTCGCGGCGCGCGCGAGGACACGGATTCGCAGGTGGGTGAAGCGGGGGCGCGGCTGGGCGCGGCCCTCGGCGAAGCCGAACGCCGGGCGCTAACGGTCACGACCGGCCTGGAGGCCGCGCTGGTGGACTTTGAACGCCGGGCGCGGCTGGCGCAGGATCGATTGCAGTCGGAAGCGGGCGAGGCACCACCCGATCATTCGCAACTGCGGGCGTTGCTGGCGGAGGCACACCGGGTCGGTGAAGCACTGTCGCGGCTTTTGTCACGGGCCGACGCCGTGGGGCAAGGGCTGGACCGATTGCTGCAGAACGCCCACGCGGCCACACCCCGCGACGCGGTGATGTAGTCGTCGCCACCCGGGACAATACTCGAACGCCAAGAGAAAACGCCCCGGAGGAAAGCCTCTGGGGCGTTGATTCGAACAGGCCGCGGCTGATCAGAATGGGTTGATCACGTTGTCGAGCAGTGAGCGGACGTTCTGCCGACCGAGGAAGAAGTCGGTACGGGTGACCGAATCGAGGCTGCCGGAGAGGGCCCGGTCGAAGTTGGGAAGGCTGTAGGAGCGTCCGGCGCCCGGGCTGGTCTGGACCGAGTCGGAAGCCATGGGATCGAAGAACGCGGCTCCCTGACCGTTCTCGTCGCTGATTCGCAGGCCGACGAGTTCGCCGACGCGCCGGGAAACGGCGCCCGTCAGCGACTGGATGAAGGCGTCCAGGTCAACCTGGCTGGGCGTCAGACCGAGCAGCGCGAAGGCGGGCGCGAAGACCACCGCCTCGTCCTCGACGTTGGCGTTCATCGGGTCGGAGTGCTGGCTGAATCCGAACGGCTGGGTGGTGACCAGGGCGTTGCTCAAGAAACTGAAGTTGAAGGCGTTGAAGGGGTCGAAGAGCGGCGCGATCGGGTCCACCTTCGACGAAAGGTACACGGTGGAGAACTGCTCGCCCTCGAAGTCGGAGGGATTGGTGGAGAAGCGGACATCCAGCCCCGAGCCCGAGGTCGCGCCCTGGAAGAGCGAGTTGAGCGAGGCGGTCAACTGCGTGAGGATGTACTCCCGCACGGGCTGACCGTTGTTCGCGGACCCGGCGAAGGCGAGCGTGGCGGGAAGGAACCGGCTAATGGTGGTGGTAAGGCCGCCCACCTCGAGCCAGTTGACGCTCCCGCCCTCGGATTCGATGAAGACATTCTGGCGGGTGGGCGTGGTCTGCCCGACGCCGCCGATCACGGCCTCGATGCGGTAGTCGGTGTTGTAAACGCCCTGGAGGTAGATCGCGAACGACGCGGACGCGCCCGGGATGTCCGCCCGATCAGGGGCGACGAACTCGATGTAGAAATCACCGTTGGCGTCGAAGCCGTACTTGGTTTCGCCATTGTCCGCGACGACGCGGTTGGGCGTTCCGCCGGTGGGCCCGAAGTCCGACGGGCTGAACACCATGGTGCCGTCGTCGAGTTGGGTAGAACTGGAGGTATCAAAGAGGCCAAACTGCACGGCGCCGCGGTTGTCCACGAAGAGGCGCTGCGAGGCGCGATCCCCGCTGGGAGGCTGCGCGGTGCCGAGGTCGCCGCCGAGTTCGTTGGTCTTGATCGTCACCTTCATCTTGGTGCCGGGCGCGATGGGCTGCCGGTTGTTGAGGTGGTAGATGTCCACGTCGGACTGGACCTCGCTCGGCACGCCGGCGGCCCCGGGGAGGCCGATGGAACTGTCGATGGTGTAGACCAGGCCACCCGCGCCGTCGCGGGTGGAGACGATGCCGTTGCCGTCCGTGCCGCTGACGATGTCGTCGAGCGTGTTGGGCGTGTTGTCGGCGCCGGTGTTGAGCGTGAACACGAACGAGCCGATCACAATCTCCGACCGATCGTCGGCGTTGCCGAAGATGGCGTCGGCGCCCGCGAAGGAAATGGGGGCGGGGGCCGACACAACCGGCGCGCCGTCGCCGGAGTCGGTCGTCGAGGTAAAGCCGGAGTCGCCGTCGTCAAAGACCTGGACTGTGAACGAGTAGTCGCCCACGCCGCTGGGCGGGATGGTGAGGTTGGGAATGGTCGCGGTCGAGCCGACCGTCGCGTCGTTGCCCACCGCGATCAGGTAGGTTCCGGTCTGGCCGATGAGGTACGCCACGGGGAACGTGAGGTCCCGGGTCGTGCCCGCGGGCACCGGCAGGGACGTGACGATGCTGGTGTCGGCCAGGAAGGCCAGAGGTGTTCCGGTCTCCGTGAGCAGCGAGAGACCGGCGAGTTCGGCGGGACCGGAGAGGCCGCTAAGCCGGATGATCTGCCCGGCCTGGAGTGTGATGGCATACAGATCGACATCGCTCGCGAACGAGAAGTAGTTGTTGCTGACGTCGGGGTGATCGCCGATCGAGCCGCGGACGGTAAAGGTCTTGTTCACGTCGGGCAGGCCGTCGGACTCAAAGTCGCTGTCCATGACCAGGTCGAGCGCGGCGGGCCCGTAGAAGTCCACACGCTGGGCCGCGTTGCCGTTGTTGAACGCTGTGCCGGCGGTCACCTTGTCGCCGGGATCTCCGACGATGGCTTCGCCGCTGAAGTTCTCGCCGGCCTCCGCGAAGCCGTCACCGTTGCCGTCGATGGGCTGGTTGGCCAACTTGGCGCGGAACTTGGACTGATCGAAAACGAAGCGGTACGTGCCCGGCCCTGGCAGCCCGCCGACCATGGGCAGGTTGCGTTCGGTGACGCTGCGTGCGAACGTGACGACAGAGGCGTTGGCGGACGCGTTGTAGGAAACGGAGTAGTCCAGTCCGGGGGCGAGCCGCTGCAGGACCTCGCCGTCTCCCCGAACCTCGTACACGAAGAGCGCCGCGCTCACCGAGGAGGCGTCGATGGGCTGATTGAAGAACAGGTTGGCGGACCAGACGCCCGCGTCCACGACGGGACGGATCTCTGTGACCTGGACCGGAGCAGGCGCCAGCGGCACCGCCTGGACGGCGAAGTTTCCGGTCGTTCCGTTGAAGAACACTCCGCCGAGCGTCACGGCGCCGATCGTGCCGCTCGACGCGATTCGGTAGGATTCGCTGGAGCGAGTCGAGCCCGTCTGCGAGCCGACGATGACGACGCTGGTGATCGTGGAACGCCCCGGCGCGACCGTGTCGTCGGTGGTGCCGAAGAAGCCGTCCCCGCCGCGGTTGTAGCCGGCGGCAATGCTGGACTCGCGGAAGTTGCCGCCGATTGTGATCGTGCCGATGAACCCGGTGGAGAGCACGTCGGCGTTGAGTACCGAGCCGCCGAACGCGGCGTCCTGGCCCAGGTCCAGCCCGACCATGAACGAGGTGCCGAAGGCATCGCCCGTGACCGTCGCCGTGGTGAGGTTGTTGCCGGCGTTGACGTAGGAGCGGCTGAGGGACGCGGCCGAGAAGGTCCCGAGGTTGCCGCCGACGCGGAACGCGCCGCGCTCGACGGCGCCGGAAACCGCGATGCTGGAGGCATCGCGATCGACGCTGAGGGGCGCCTTGGCGGCGCCGGTGATCACGATGGTTCCGGCGGAGAGGAACTTGACGTCGGCCTCGCCGGCGGTGAGTGCGTTGGCCGCGCCGAACGCCCCGTCAACACGGAACGACTGCACGACGCGTCCGGAGACATGCCCGCCGGTCAGGGAGGCAAACGTCCAGGAGCCCACGTCGCCGCCGATGATGAACTGGCCGGTGCTGTTCACGGCCGCAAACGTCGCGGTGGTGACGGTCCCGTCCACGATGAAGTCAGAGTTGCCGGTGAGCGCCGCGGAGACGTTCACGGTGCCCAGCGACGAGTCGTCGTTGGTGACGATGTCAAAGTTGGCGATCGTGCCCGTGCTGGACGAAACCGTCAGGTTGGATGCGGAAGTCGTGCCGCGGAGGGTCAGTCGGCCGGTGCCGGCGTCGAAGAACGCCTGGCCGGGCCCGGAGAGGTTGATCGTGACGTTGGCGCCCGAGTAGGCGAAGGTGCCGGAGCCGGTGAACTGCGTGCCGGGCGTTCCCTGGCCGTTATCGAGCAGCGGGTTGGTGAACGTGGGACCGGCCTTGAAGTAGCGGTTGTCGCCGCTGACCGAGGAGGAGAAGGCGTCGGCGTAGGCCGAAACCGACACGCCCACGGAACCGATCTGGAGCGTCTCGATGCGTGAAAGGCCGATGGCGGGGACGTCGTCCCCGGTGTTGTAGAGGCCGTCCGCTCCGGCGGCCATTCCCGCGGAGAAGACGCTGTTGCGAACATTGCCGTTGACCGCCACGCGGGTGATCGTGCCGCTCTTGACGGTGTCGGCCTTAATGCCGGCCCCGCCGGGCCGGCCGTCGGACCCGAGTTGCACTGTGCCGGCCAGGAACGCCGCATTCGCGACGGACCCGGTGATCGCGATGTTGTCGATGGTGTCGGACGCGGCAAAGAACGTGCCCGTGCCGGTCGAGAAACTATCGTTGGCGACCGAGCCGTTGATGGTGATCCCGTTGATCACGCGCCCGGCCACGAACGCGCTCTCGAAAACCGAGCCGTTGGAAACATCGACGGAGACGATGTTGAAACCGGCGCTGACCCGGGCGCCCTGGTAGCCGGTGTTGGGACCGACGCCCACGGGCAACTGGTTCCGCCTCGCGTCGTAACTGACCAGTGACGAGAACGCGGGGTTGACGCCGATGTCGCCGAAGACCCCGTCGGAGCCGGCGACGACCCGCAGGAGCGTGAGGTTGTAGTCGGCGTGGATGTTCCCGTAGAGGTTTCCGTTGGTGATGACCACGCTGGTGAGGTTGCCGTCGTAGGCGGCGATGGTGTTTCCGGGGAGCAGCGAACCGTTGTTGATGGCGACGGACGCGATGCCGCCGGTGTAGGAGAGGATGTCGCCGTCGAAGTCGCCGTTGATGACGACGCCGCCGATCGACTTGAATGCGATGATCGACCCGCCGCCGACGAGATTGACATCCGGCTTGTTGGAGGCTCCGCCGACCGTCACGGTGCCGAGGATCGCGCCGCCGACCCTGATATCGGCGTACAACTGGCCGGAGGGAGCCGACGCGGTCTGAAGATCACCGCGTACGAGCACAACGCCGCGATCCGCCTGACGCCCGATGTTCCGGCCCGCGGTGATGGTTCCCAGCGAGCCGGAGATGTCCGCCTGGATGGCGACATCGCGCGAGGCGGAAAGGCTGGTAACGTTGCCCCGCGAGGTGGTGGTGATGATGTTCGCGGTGAGATCGCCCGCGGTGACCGCGATGGTGCCGATCGGCCCCGCGGCCGAGATCGAGCCGCTGATCCCCGTGAGGGCGGTGATGACTCCCAGCGCGCCGTCGGCGCCGGTGATCTCGATAATCGAGCTTCGGATGCCGCCTCCGACGGTCATCGTGTCGAGGTGACCCGACACGCTGATGGCGCTCGACTGCACGTTGCCGGTGACAGCGATGGAAGGCAGCGCACCGACGTTGATATCCGACCCCCGCAGGTCGTTGGTCAGAACGAGCGACAGCAGTTCGTTGTCCACGTCAAAGGATGACCGCACGGCGTTGACGGCCGAGATGGAGCCCCGCACCGAACCGACGACGTCCACGACCAGGTCGGTCATGTCGTTCACCGCGGTAAGCGATTGGAGATTCCGGCCGATGAGTATGATGTTGCGGCGGACCTCGTTCTGCTCGCCGGTGAGCGTCGAGTTTCGGAAGCCCGTCGCGGAGATCGTCCCGGCGTCGAGCGTGAACAGGATCTCCGAGCCGTCGAAGAACCCGTTGGTGATCACGAAATCGCCGAGGTTTCCGCCCCGGACGGTTGAGCGGAACATGTTGGTGCCGGTCAACTGGACGTTGCGGACATCACCCGTGGTAATATTCTCCTCGCCGTAGTTGAACGAGGTCCAGAATCCGTCGATGTTCTGGGCGCCGATGAAGGCATCCTGCACCACGCCGTTGTTGAGCACGACGGACAGAATCCCGTCGGCGTTGATCCCGGGCAAGTCCACGGGAATGTTGTTGTTGGCCATGATCGGGCCGCGGATCGACACGCCGCTGGCCTGCTGCGACACGACTTCCTGGATGTCGTCCAGCGCGATAATGCCCGTGGAGGAAAGTGGCCCGGTGGGGTGAGCCAGACCGTCCCCGATCTCGATGCGGCCCAGATCGCTGGCGAAGACGGTGCCCACGATGCCGTGGAACTGACCGATGGGAGTGATCCGATCGGCGTTGGTGTTGACCAGGTTGAGGATCGCGCCGCCGCCCTGAAGAATGACGTCGCCGATGGAGCCGTCCGCCCGGACTTCGGAGACGTTTCCGGTGCGCACGACTACGCCGTTGAGCCAGCCGTCCATCGGGCCGCCGATGTCGTCGAGATACGCGTTACCGCCGGCGATGCTGTCGTCGTTTACCGGCCGGAAGATATTGCCGTTCCAGTCTCCGTCGTACGCAACGCCGTTGGCTGCCCCGACGCCGATGGCGGATCGGACCGCTTCCGAAAGGTCGGCCTGCAGGCCCAGGAACGGCGAATACATGAGCGGCCCCCACGTGGGCCACTGCGTGGATCCGATGTTTCCGGCCACATCGAGTCGGTCGAGCGACGCGACGTCCATGGCGACGATGTCGCCGCCCGGGGTGCGATTGGTCACGTGATCGAACGCGACAAGGCCGGGCGTCGGAGGACCGCCGCCGCCGCCAGTATCGAAGCCCTGCTCGAGCCGATAGATATCGACTTCGACCGATCCGGTGATCTCGACCGCGGCGCCTGCCACGTTGCCGGTGATCATGATGCGGCCGATGCCGACGATGCCCGTGGGACCCGTGGGCGGCGGACCACCGCCGCCGCCGCCTCCCCCGCCGCCAGGAGCCGCGATGGAGTTGATTCGGAGGATCCGGGCGCCGGTCAGGTCCGCCTCGATCTGCCCGATCGCAACGCCCTGCGAACCGTCGATCGGCAACACGCGCACCGTGCCGACTTGCACGCCCGGGGCCGCGCCCTCGATCGAGATGCTCACCTGCGCTCCGCCGTCATCGGTGATGACCACCGGCTGATCGCCGAGGATTGGCAGGAGCACATCCACGCTGTTCTGAAGGTCGATTCGGACCATGTCAACGAACCGAACGTCGGAGCCGGCGCCGGTGCGGATGGGCACGCCTCGGAGACCGTTGTAAATGCCGAACCGGGGGTCGGTTTCGGCGGAGATGTCGTACACGTCCTGGCTTGTGAGGAACGCGCCGATCACCGAGCCGGGGGACGTCCGGATGTCGAGGCAGTCTCCGCCGACATGGAACCCCGTGCGGAACATGCCGATGTCGCCCGGCCCGCCCGCGGTCCCCGTGGTGACGAACACGCTGTTGATGCCGGTCCGGGCCCTGGGATCGCCGGTCTCGTCCTGATCCATTCCGATTCCGCCGCGGATGTCCACGGTGCCGATCCGCCCGCCGACGGAAATGTCCAGGAAACTGACGTCGCCTTCGCCGGGGCCCCCGCCGACGACCTGGGACAGGCCGGTGACGAGTGTGCCCAGGTTGCCGCCGATACGGAATACAACGCTTCCCGGAGAAACACCGAAGCCGATGTCCGAGCCGGTGGTGATGTTGAAGAGTGTTCCGGGAGTGGTGAACGTGCCGCCCTGGAAGGACATCGAGTCGTCGTCGCTCTGCACGGTGTTGTACGTGTCGGTGGGGGCCTGTTCCTGGCCATCGCCACCGACATACCCGGTGCCCACCCTCACCGAACCGATGTTGCCCGACAGGATGGTGACGGAGTTGCCCTCGCCGCTCACAAAATCGGTGAATCCGGATCCTCCCGCGGTGCGGTACGCACCGAGCGTCGTGGACGCCATGCCGGTGACGTTCAAGGTGTACGACGTGAGCCCCACGCCCGTGTCGTTGCTGTTGGGATCGGTGACCACCAGGTAGTACACGCCCGGCCCGGTGGGCTGCCACCGGAGTTGCGAAACCGCGAACCGTCCCGACGTCGGCGGAAGTTCCGGCGCGGCCAAGGTCCGCCCGTCCTGATCGACGATCCGGTAGTACGGCGGAAGGACCGTGAGGTCGTTCACGCCCTCGATCACAATCTCCTGCGTGCCATCGACGGCGAACGCGAATACATCGTCGGTGTCCTCGCCATTGAACGGGTCGCGTCCGGACAACTCTCCCTGAATCCGAACTCCCGAAGTGACCGAGCCGATCCACTCCGCGCCCATGATGGTGTCGTTGCGCAGCCACGTGCTGCCGAAGATCACGGCCTGATCAAACCCACGGAAGAGGCTCTGGTTGGAGCGCTCAACCCACAGCCCGTTCGTCATGAACTGGCGAATGATCGTAACTTCTGCGGTGTCGATCGGCACGCCGAAGACATACTCCTTCTCGGAGTAGTTGTACACGTCGCGCGCCGGACGGGTGATCGGCGAGTTGAGGTCGCCGATCACGGTGATGTCGGCCAAGCCGCGGCCCGCGGCGGCGATTTCCCCGGCCGACCGGCCGACGACGATCTGCGTTCCCGTCTTGTTGTTCGGGTCCACGCGAATGTCGGGATCCGGGTCGAAATCGGCGTCCGGCGACCATTGCCCCATGTCGGAACCGACCATGAGCGAGCCGAGATCGCCCTCGACGGAAACTGACCCGAGGAGCAGTCCGATGTTCAGCCGGCCGACCGAACCCGCGAACCGCGAAGAGCCGAACACCATGCCGTGAATCGCGACGCTCCCGATGGAGCCGCTATCAACGAAGATACCCTGATCCGCTCGCGTGAAGCCGGTCGTGACCAATCCCGCAGGAACAGCCGGAGCATACGGATTGGAGTTTGGCGCGCGAAGGAAAGGCGAGCCGATGACGACCGATCCCGGACCATCGGGCAAACCTGAAACGATGATCTGGTCGGCCTCGTCGCGCAGGACAAAGCCGAAGCCGTCGTCCTCCATATCATCGTACAGGCCCTTGAAATCGGCGAGGACGAAGGCGTTCGCGCCGTCGAAGAAATCCGCGTCATTGGGCCGCGTTGTCGTTTGCGTCCACTTTCCGCCCCAGACCGAGATGCTCGTACGGGAGTCGCTGTTCAGGACTCGAATGCTCCCGATGCCGACGTTGTGGTCCGGAATTCCGTCGTCATTCAGGTCCGTGATGAGCCCGGTCGCACCCCTCTCGAGCATGTCCCCGCCGTTGAGGTCCGCCACCACCACGGCGGCGCCGACCGGGCCGGTAAGCGTGATGCGCGCGCCATAGTCCGAGATCGAGTCGATGAGCGCGGCGTTGTTCCGCGCGGGAACCGTGTACGCCATGTCATCGATCCGGAACGCCGGTATCCCACCGATCGGCGAGATCACCTCGAAGCGGATCGTGTCGAAGGCCCCGACATTCGCCGGAGCCGTGAATGTGAAGACACCGACGCCCAACGCCGGATTGAAGTCGCCCGGGACCGCAATATCCGGGTCCGTAATCAATGCCTGGAGCGCCGCGCCCGTAAACGATGCGACCGCGATATTGTCCTGGAAGAGCGTCGCCCGGATATTCGACGGGAGCAGTCCCGTGATGTCCCCCGGCTGCACGTCGGGCGATACCGTGAATGAGAAGTTCGTCGCCTGAATCTTGAACGCGGGGTTGTCCGGGTCGTTCCAGAACTCGAAGCCGAAAAACTCGGCCAACGAGTTTGGGGCCGCGCGCAACCACCGATTGTTCACATCCGTGCCGCCCGGCTGAATGGAGTAGTCTCCGGCGGGCGCAATCCCGTGCAACGTCCGGATCGCGGAGGCGTCGAAGAATGCGCCGCTTCCCACCGCGCCCGGCGGTTCATCGTCGAACGGCTCCGTCCTTACCGTGTCCTCTTGAGTCTGCGCCTCGGCGTCCGTGATCAGGTACGGAATCGAGTATTGCCACCACGCCGAAACCTGCCCGATGCCCGTGTTCGGATCGACCACGTCCGCCGTCACCGACAGCGTGAACAGCAACTGCCTCGCCTCCAGGGGCTCGGCATTCACCTGTTCCGTCAGGCCCGCCCACGCCGCCAGGCGCGACGCCAGCGACGCCTTCCGATCACGCGAACGAACGGTTCCGGTCCCGACGCGGCTGTTGCTGCGACCCATGTCAAACTCCTGCTTGCTGGCGCGCCCGCTACGCGAGCGCCGCTTTGGTACTTGGCTCCGGTCCCGATTGCACGCACCACGCGGGCTGGCCGCGGCCTCTCACCGCCACCGGCGACTGTGCGTCCAATCGTGCTCCGACCTCCCGCTTGTCGCTCCGCGCTGCGGCGTGCGAACCGGGCGGCTTCGCGAACCGTCGCGCGACGGTTTCTCGAGCCTCGTCAGAGCGAGCCCGGGGTCAACCTCGCCGACCCCGCGGACCTTCTCATGCTACAGCCTACCGCGCCCGCGTCCGACTTACAACCCGGGCCATCCCAATGCCTTTTCCCGGGTCCCTGATCCTCATCGTGACGCTATTCCCGATCGGCTTTTTGATCGGATTGTGTTCGGTCAACTGGGGCGCTCGGCCCCGGCTCGCCGCGGCGGTCCTTGGCGGTACGCACCATTCCGTCACTGGTTTCATCGTCACGCCCACCCATCCGGCACAATCGGACCGTCGCGATTGGGAAGATCGGCATACTCGCGAAAGCCAAGCACCAAACATCCGAACTCACTAGAGTCACCACCAACCGCGGGAGAGAAACTGATGGGTGTGGCCTCAGCAATGCTGGCGGAGTCGGCGCAAAGTGCGTTGCCGGAATGGCTTGCGCCAATCCTGCTCCTCGGAGGGCTCGTCGCGGGGGCCGTCCTGCTCGTCTCGGGCGGTCGCCTCCTCCGGCCGGGCCTGGTGCTGGCGGGTGTGCTCGCCGGCGTCGGCGGGGGCCTCACCATCGTTCCCCAATGGCAGGGATTCTCGTTTTTTCAACTTCCCGCGGAGTGGCTGATCCCTTCCGTCGGTGCGATCGTCGGCGGGGCCGCGGCCTTGGCGCTTTTCCGTGTCGCGATGGCCGTGGGCGCCGCCCTGACTTTCGGAGGCGTGGGCGGGTTGGCGGGGGTGCTCTACCTGGCGGTCGCGGGCGGAGCGGTTCCTCCGGTGCCTCAGCCGCCAATCGGAATCGACAACGCGTCCAGCGCCGTGTCGGCGGCGCGGGCGTTGGTTCAACGCGGCGGCGAGTCCGGCATGCTGGTGTCGGCGACGCAGGATCAGGCGGTGTCATACTGGGAATCAGTCTCACCCGATTCGAAGCGAGCGCTGATGCTGGGCGTACTCGTGGGCGCGCTCGTGGGGCTCGTGGGTGGCGCGGCCGCGCCCCGCACGTTCGGCGCTGGCGTCACCGCCCTGGTCGGTTCGGCGGCGCTGCTGGCCTGCGGATGGAAACTCGCGTCGATGTACGCGCCGGAATACGCGCCGCACGCAGGGCCCATCGCCTGGCTTGGTGCGTGGGCGGCGCTGGGATTGTTCGGAGCGGGGATTCAGATCGCGCCGCGCAAGAGCGCGCGAGCGCCCGCGGCCGAGCCCTCTCCCGCGTGATCGTCCTTACTCGTGGAAGTCGTCCGGGGCGCGCTCGACGCCGGCGACGTCGTGCGCCGCCGGTTCACCGTTCACGTCATGCTTCACCTCGAGGGGAAGCGGGGATGGGCGGTACTTGGCCGCATTCAGCGACATCACCATCGCCCGCCCACCGAACGCCGAAAGTGCGAGCACGACCGCCGCGGACGCGACCGCCGCGACCGCTCGGGAGCGGAACGGGGCCGCGGCCACGGGCTCGGCGTCATCCTCAGGCTTCTCAAGGAACGGCGTGAACGCCAGCCGCAGGTAGTAGTACGCTCCTATGGCCGAGTTCACGCCGAGGATGACAACCAGCGGAATCTCTCCCGCGGCGATACCGGCGGTGAAGAGCGGCAGTTTCCCGAAGAAACCCAGCAGCGGCGGCAGGCCCAGCAGGCTCAGATTGCAGATCACAAACGCCCAGCCCAATGCCGGGTGCGAGGCGCACAGGCCCCGGATGTCGTGGAGGTGCTCGACCTCGCCGGGTTCGCCGGAACGATCCCGCGAGCGCTCCAGGGCCGCGAGCACCGCGAAGGTGCCGGCGCTCGTAACGCCGTAGGCGAGCAGATAGAAGAGCACGGCCGCGACGCCGTTGCGCGTGAACGTGTCGCCCACGGGCCCGGCGATGACGCCCACGAGCATGTACCCCGAGTGCGCGATCGAGGAATAGGCGAGAATCCGCTTCACGCTGGTCTGCAGCACCGCGAGCACGTTGCCCACCGTCATCGTGAGCGCCGCCATAACCCACAGCGTCAGCCGAAGAACTTCCGGCAGTTGCTTCCCGCCGGCGACCTGCCGCAGGGCCTCGGGTGCGTCCGACGCCATCAGCGAGTTGACGCCCACCGCCCCGCCGGCGTACTCCCACCCCACCGCAGCGGTGAGGAGCAGGATCGCGATGAAACCCGCCGCCTTGGGCACGAACGCCAGGAACCCCGAAACCTGCGGCGCGGCCCCTTCGTACACGTCCGGCGTGTAGTAGTGCATCGGGACCGCCGCGATCTTGAACGCCAGGCCCAGCAGCGACATCAGCACCCCCGCCATCGCCAGCGTGCTGATGCCGTGCTCGCGGAACGACGAGGCGATCTCGTTCAGATTCGTGCTGCCGGTGCCGCCGTAGATCAGCGTGAACCCGTACAGGAACACCGCGGCGCCCAGGGCGCCCAGGAAAAAGTACTTGACCGCGGCCTCTCGCGAGCGGTTGCGCGAGGTGGAGATCGCGACCATGATGTACGTGGGCAGGCTGGTGAGTTCGAGCGCCAGGAAGAGCCAGATCAGGTCGTCGGCGCTGGCCGTGAGCATGAGCCCGGTCAGCGAGAACAGGAAGAACGCGTAAAACTCGGCGCGGTTGCTGCGGAGTGGATCGAACGTGGCCCGTCCGGCCGCGATTCGTTCTTCGTCGGCCCGGTCCACCGTGCCCGCCATAGCGAGCAGGAGCATCAGCCCCACCGCCGCGATCATGGTCTTCGCGAAAGGCACCATCTCGGGCAGGAGCATCTGGCCCTGCGAAGCGGTCACCGGTTCGCTGAAGAGGTGACCGGTGATCGGGCAGACGGCCTCGGAAAGACTGGGCGTGCTGAACCAGGCGAGGAACCCCGCGACGACGATCGCGGCGCCCGCGACCCAGGCCGAGGCCTTGCGCGTGCGGAACGTGCGAGACAACCCGAGCACCATCACCACGCACGTGCCGGCGAAGAGCGCGATCTCCGGATTGACGAACGCGAGGCGGCCGCTCATGGTGCGCCCTCCCCGTCCTGCGCCGAGGCATGCTCGGCGGGGGCCGTCGGAGTCAGCCGCGGCGAGTTGCGGAGTTGTTCGTAGTGCGCGATCGTGCGGCTGACCGGGGGCTGCAGGGCGTCGAGCACCGGCTTGGGATAGATGCCCAGCCCGATGCACAGCGCCGCGATGGGAATCAGGAGCCCGATCTCACGCGGGGTAAGGTCTCGCGGGAGCGCATTGGGATCTTCGGCGCCGTGCGCGTGATGGGCGTGACTCCGGGGCTCTACCAGCGGCCCCCAGACCATGCGCCCGACCATGTACAGGAGGTACATCGCGGCCACGATCATGCCCACGCCGGCAACGGCCGCGAACCACGGGCCGTAGTCCCCGGGCGTCGCGCCCGGCTGAAGGCCCAGCGAACCCCAGAGCCCCGAGCCCCAGGCGCTGCTCGCCTGGAACGCGCCCAGCAGGCACAAAAACTCACTGACGAAGCCGTTGAGGCCCGGCAGGCCCACGCTCGCCATGGTGAAGAAGACCATAAAGGTCGCCCACACCGGCATCTTCGAAGCCAGGCCGCCCAGTTCCTTCATCGAGCGGGTGTGGTACCGCTCGTACACCATGCCGATCAGCAGGAAGAGGGCCCCCGTCGAAAGGCCGTGGTTGATCATGTACAGGATCGAGCCGGTTATGCCCGTGTTGTTCAGCGCGAACAGCCCGAGCACGCAGAAGCCCAGGTGCGCCACCGACGAGTACGCCACGAGTTTCTTCACGTCGGTCTGCACCCAGCAGATCAGCCCGCCGTAGAGGATCCCGATGATGCACAACACCCCGATGAACGGCGCGTACTCCACCACCGCCTCCGGCACGAAAGGCAGCACGAACCGGTAGAGGGCGTACGTGCCGAGTTTGAGCAGGACACCTGCCAGGATCACGCTGCCCGCGGTCGGGGCTTCCGTGTGCGCCAGGGGCAGCCAGGTATGCACCGGGAAGAGCGGGACCTTGACCGCGAAGCCGGCCATGAGCGCCAGCAGTACGATCGACTGCTGACGCAGCGACATGGTCCGGGCCGCCGACTCGAGCGCGCCGATGTCGAACGTCCAGCCCTGGAACCTTCCGCCGCTGGTGGTCGTCGCGTACCACGCCACGTAGATCAGACCGGCGAGCGCGATCACCGAGCCGGTGAAGGTGAACAGGAAGAACTTGATCGCGGCCTTGCGGCGGTTGGTCGAGCCGTACAGACTGATCAGGATGAACATAGGGATCAGCGTGAACTCGAAGCAGATGTAGAAGAAGATCACGTCGCGGGCGCAGAACACGCCGGTCATCGCTGCCTGCAGCACCAGCAGCCACGAGTAGTACGTCCGCACGCGCTGGGTGATCGCCGTCCACGAGCAGAGCACGCAGATCGGCCCCAGCAGCACGGTCAACAGCACCAGCATCAGCGCGACCGAATCCACGCCCAGGGAGAGATTCAGGCCCAGGGCGGGGAACCATACAAAAGGCTCCGCGGCGCCAAACTGATGCTTGTCGGCATACCCCCAGTCAAACTGAGAGCACACGAACGCGCCCAGCGCCAGCGCGAGGGTCGTTCCCAGCAGCGCCATCCCGCGGGCGTTCCTCGCGGGTGCGAACGCCACGATCCCCGCGAACAGCAGCGGCATCAGAATCAGCGCGGTCAGGAGCATCGCCGCTCCTCTCTCGCCGGGGTTGTCGATGCGGTCATCATCACGTCGCCACCAGGATCACGATCAGGATGAGCACGGCCATGCCGCCGGCCATCCACGCCGCGTAGGAATGAAGTTCGCCGCTCTGGGAGGGCCGCACCGCCTTGCCCGTCAGGCTCGGCGCCGCCCCGAACAGGTCAACGATCCCGTCCACGATGTACTGATCGATGAAGTGGAAGATGTTCGACAGCACCCACAGGGGCCTCACGATCAGGAAGTCGTAGAACTCGTCCACGTACCACTTGTGCTGCGCCCACCGGGGGATCGGCCCGAGTTTCGGCAGCAGCGCGTCAGCGCGGCTGGTCGCGGCCGTGGTCCGCCCGGCATAATGCAGCCACCAGGCGATCACGATGCCGATCGCGCCGACGATGCCCGACACCACCATCAACGCGCCGTGTGCTTCGAAACCCAGGAACGTCCCGTGCGCGTGCTCGCCGTGCCCGAGGTACGCCGCGGCGCCCTCGTACCGCGCCGTCGAGCCTTCGATCATCGTGTGCACCCAGCCGCCGTGGCTGTACGTGAAGGGGATGATGGCGAACGCGCTGATCGCCAGCACCGCCAGCACCGTGTTGATCGCCCAGCCCGGCGCGTGAGGCGTGGCATGCGTGGCATGCGCCGGAGCGTGCGTTGCTTCGCCGTGCCCGTGCGCGTCTTCATGGGCCCCGTGATGCTCGTCGCCCATTTCATACTGAACCGGCCCCACGAACACGCGGAAAAAGACGCGGAACGTGTAGTAGGCCGTGAGCCCCGCCGTCAGCAGCAGGATCCACCCGATCGCCTGCGTGTGCGGGTTCGCAAACGCCTCTCCCAGGATCATGTCCTTGGACCAGTATCCCGACGTGATGATCGGGAAGCCCGCGAGATTGAGGCAGCCCACGAGCATCGCCACCGTGGTGACCTTCCACCCCCGCATGAACCCCACGCCCGAGAGTTTCCGCAGGTCAAGTTGACCCGCGAAGCCGTGCATCACCGCTCCGCACGCCAGGAACAGCATCGCCTTGAAGAACGCGTGCGTGAAGACATGGAACGCCCCGCCGACGCTCGTCAGCACGCCCAGCCCGCAGAACATGTAGCCCAACTGCGACACCGTCGAATACGCCATGATCCGCTTGATGTCGAACTGCGCCATGCCGATGGTCGCGGAGAAGAACGCCGTGAGCGCACCAATCCACGCGACCGCGGGCAACGCGTGCTCGCTGAGCAGAAAGAGCGGGTAGGTCCGTGCCACCAGAAACACGCCCGCCGTCACCATCGTCGCCGCGTGGATCAGCGCCGACACCGGAGTGGGGCCTTCCATCGCGTCGGGCAGCCACACGTACAGCGGCAACTGCGCCGACTTGCCGAACGCCCCGCCCATCAGCAGCAGCGGAATCAACTGCACCGTCGCGGGAATCACCTCAAGGTTGCCCTCCTTCAGGGCCTCGATGTACGTCTCCGTCTGCGCGAAAACCGTCGTGTACTCCAGGCTCCCGAAGTGCGTGTAGATCAGCATGATCCCCAGCGCCAGGAACAGGTCGCCGATGCGGTTGACGATGAACGCCTTCTTGGCCGCGGCCACCGCGCTGGGCTTCTTGTAGAAGTACCCGATCAGCAGGTACGAACACAGCCCCACACCCTCCCACCCCAGGTAGAGGAGCAGGAAGTTGTCCGCCATGACCAGGCACGCCATCGAGAACACGAACAGGCTGAACGCCGCGAAGAACCGGCAGTACCCCGCCCCCACGTCGTGGCTCATGTACTCGCTGGCGTACAGCGCAATCAGCGTCCCCAGCCCCGTCACAAAGAGCATCCACAGGATCGTCAGCCCGTCGAGGTAGAACGAGAAGTTCGCGATCAGCGCGTGCGTGGTCAGCTTCCGGTTTTCCGAACCGCTCCAGGAGAAGTTGATCCAGTCAAACCCGTGCGCGATCCAGGTCTTCTCCACGCCCAGGTTCAGGTAGGTCATCAGCACGGCCACGAACGAGGCCGCGAGCAGCGCGACCGTAACAAACGCCGGGGCCTTATTCTTGACCCGCATCGCCGCGAACAGCCCGCAAAGCACCACCGCCAGGATGGTCAGCGCCGGCACGAGCATCGTGAGCATCCCGCCCTCGTCGATGGCCGTGGCCGCGTGCCCCGTGATGTGTTCCTGACTCAGCACGCTGCGATTACCCCTTCAAGTCCTGCCACGCCTCGGCATTCAGGCTTTCCTTCCGGCGGAACAGAAGCACGACGAGCGCGAGGGCCATGGCGGCCTCGGCCGCGGCCACCGTGAGAATAAAGATCACAAACGTCTGCCCGTGGAAGTTCAGGTGGTAGCGTCCGAACGCGACGAGCGCGATCCCCGCCGCCTGGAACATCAACTCCGTGCACAGGAACATGATGATCAGGTTCCGCCGCGTCAGGAACCCGATCAGCCCCAGCACGAACATCGCCGCGGACACGAACAGGTAGTGCGCCAGCGTGACGCCCGCGATGGGCGCCGGATAGCCCGACTGAGCCAGAGTCAGGAGATCGCTCACGCGGAGCCTCCTTCCCGCTCGATCAGGCCGAGCCGGTGCGCCTGGGCTCTTTTCGCTTCTTCATCAAGTTGGACCTGCTTGCGGCTCAACACCACCGCGCCCAGCATCGCCATGAGCAGGATCACGCCCGCGATCTCGATCGTCCCCGGATGGTCGCGGAGCAGATTGAACCCGACGTGCTCGATGTTGGTGGACTCGAGCGACTTGGGCCAGTCCCGGCGCTCGATTTTCTGAAACTGCCCGTCGAGATCCTGGATCTGGATGAACCCCTCCTCCAGGTTGATCATGCTCACCGTCTCGCCCGCCTTGATCAATCCGGCGCTCCGCAAGGCGCGCTCCGCTTTCAGGGGCATGTTCGCCGCTACGTCCTTCCCAAGGGCATTTCCCGGGCCGGGAAGATTCCCGATGCCCTTGAAGATCATCGATGTCAGCAGCGCCAGCAGAAGAAAACCGACAACCGTCGCGGCCAGCGGCTCGCGGGCATTCACGTCGTAATCCGCAAGCACCTCGATCTCGCCCTCCTCGGGCGCCTGAGTCGCGAGCATGATCACGAACAGATAGGTGATGAGAATGGCCCCGGCGTAGACAATGATCAGGGCAAAGGCCATGAACTCGGCGGACAGGATGAGAAACAGCCCGGCCGAGGCGATCACCGTCAGGATGAAGTACAGCGCGGCGTACACGGGACGCGGATGGGTGATCACCCGCAGCCCTGCCCCAAGTCCTATCAGGGAAAAGACATAGAAGTAGTAGTTGGGGTGGTCGTGACCCGCCTTCACACCCAGAAACAGCAGCGCCGCCCCGCCGATCAGAGCCGCGAGCAACGCCCCGATCACCTGCGGGGTTCGTCCCCCGCGCGGCAGCGCAAGGCAAACGCCCGCGCCGCCCAAGACGCACAGTCCATAGAGGATGAAGGGATTGATGATCGCGCCCAAGCGAGAGCCTGCCAAGCCCCGAAGGCCGGGGAACCGAGAGGATAGAGCATGGCGGGCGGGTCTTCAACCGACATGACTCTTCCGCCAGGCGCACAAGGGCCCTCCCGGGGGGCTCAGAGGCCGCGCGCGTACCATCGATCTGTGTCCTCGGCCACCCCAACCGCCAGCGCCCCCTCCGCCCCGGCGGCAGACGGACTTACGCCGTTCCAGCGATCGCTGCCCAACCTGTTGACGGCGGCGCGGCTGGGCATCGCGGCCGCGTTCTTCACCCTGCTCGCGGTCTGGACCTACCCCATCCGCGATCTGCTCGATCCTCCCCGCAACGCCATCACCCCGCTCCACCCGGTCTGGCCCTACCTCATCGCCGCGGCCCTCTTCGGCCTCGCCGCGCTCACCGACGCGATCGACGGCCCCCTCGCCCGCCGCTGGAAGGTCGTCTCCAAGTTCGGCCGCGTCATGGACCCCTTCGCCGACAAGGTGCTCGTCATCGGCGCCTTCATCATGCTCGCCGGCCCGCGCTTCGCGATCGAGAACATCTGGGCGCCCGACAAGCCGTTCTTCCAGGTCAGCGGCGTTCACCCGTGGATGGTCGTCGTCATCCTCGGGCGAGAACTCCTCGTCACTTCCATCCGCGCCCTCGCCGAGCACGACGGCATCGACTTCTCAGCCAACTGGTTCGGCAAGGCCAAGATGATCCTCCAGGCCTGCGTCATCCCCTTCATCCTCGTCATGCTCGGCATCACGGAGGTCAAGCACGGGACGGTTGGCCGCATCCTCATCGACGCGGCCATGTGGATGACCCTGGTCGTCACGGTGATCAGCGGCATTCCATACCTGACGAAGGGTTTCCGGGTGCTGAAGTGAGTATCAACCTCTCAACCATGGAACGACGCCCCACCCTCCTGCTCATCTCCACATTCGGCCTTGGGTACCTGCGCCCCGCCTCCGGCACGTGGGGTTCGCTGCCGCCGGTGGTGCTCGCGCTGGCGATGGAGGCCGCGGGCCTGGGGCCAGGCACGCACCCCGTAGTCTTCAACGCGGTGCTGGCGGCGGTGCTGGTGATCTTCTCGGCCGCGTGCGTGGTGCAGGGTGATGCCGCCGAGGCACGCTGGGGGAAAGACCCGTCGAATGTCGTCGCCGACGAGACCGCGGGGCAGTGCATCCCGCTGATGTTCCTCCCGGCTGGGGCGGTGGTATCGCTGGAACTCTCGCTCTTCACACTGGCCCTGGCGTTTATCGCGTTCCGCGTGCTGGACATCCTGAAGCCCTGGCCGGCGAATCGGCTTCAGGACATTCCGGGCGGCTGGGGCATCCTTCTCGACGACCTAGTCGCGGGCGTGTACGCGATGGTGATCGTGCAGGTTTGTTCACGAGGGGCTCTGGGCTGAAGATCGCGAAACCCGACGCCGCAACTTGCGAACAATCCTCCGGTGCCTTGCCTTATCGCCATCCTGGCGTTCTTCCTGCCCCGCGTGGTGCTGGCGCTTATCTTCCTGACGAGCGATTACCTCGCGAAGGCGTACCAGACGGCGATCTGGCCGCTGCTGGGCTTCTTTTTCTTCCCGTACACCACACTCGCGTACGCGTTCGCGATGCACGAGAACGGCGGCAAGGTCAGCGGCGGATACCTCGCCCTGGTCGTGGTTGCGGTGCTGCTGGACCTTGGTTCCAACGGCAGCGGCGAACGGGCCCGGCGCAAGCGCCTGAAAACTCGCCCGGCATGATCCCCATCACGGGCCTTGCGCCACATGAAGCGCGAACGGCGGATTGAACTCATACACCGCCTTGTTCCCGCTGGCGAGATACCTCACCGATCTCCCGAACGACACCCGGTAGATGAGCCACAGCCGCTGATCCGTGCGGCTGCGCGTGGTCGAGGGGAGTTGCGAGATTTTCGTCACGACATCGCCCGGCTCGTACCGGACCTCCGCCCAACTCGCGTCGAGATACGCGTAACCCACGGGCAGGTACCGCTCGTTCTGAGTGTCCACCAGCGACGGGGCCTCGGTGAACGGTCCGTCAATCGCCGCGCTGCACGTCTTGAGCCCGGGCTTGCGCGACACATCCACGAACACGATGACGACATCGGGCGAAACCTGGATGTCTTCAACACGGCGGACGCGGTCGATGCCGCGGTCCGCCAGTTTCGCCACCGGCAGCCGCACCTGGCCCCGCACGATCCGGTTCCGCGGGCCCTCGCTCGCCACTTCGAGATCGCCCGTCTCGCCGCGGATCAGGCAGATCGGAAGGCGGTTGACGATCTCAACTCCGTCCGGCGCGGCCAGCGTGGACCGTCCGCCCGTGCCCACCACCTGGCGATCGCTGGCGAACGGCGATTGATTCCCCCCCGGCGGCGCGGCGTTGGAACCCGAGCCGGACTGCTGATCGCACGCGACCACCAAAGCCGCAACCATCATCACCACCCCGACTCGCACGCCACGCATCGCCAATGCCTCCGCCCAACATTCACCCCTCACTCAGTTCACACCTTCCGATCGAGCAGCCTGTATTGAACCGCCTCGCTTACGTGCTCGTTGCGGATGTGTTCGCAGTCGTCCATGTCCGCGATGGTCCGCGAAACGCGCCGGATCTTGTCGTACGCGCGGGCCGACAGGCCCAGGCCGGTCATGGCCTGGCCGAGCATCGCCATCGCGCTCTCGTCCATCGCCGCCATCACGTCGAGTTGCTTGCCGCTCAGGCGCGCGTTGGGCGTGGCCGCGCCCTGACGGGCGGCTTGCCGGGCCCGCGCCCGGTCCACTCGCTCGCGCATCTCGGCGGTGCTGGTGCCGCGCCGGTCGGGGCGCGAGAGTTCCTTCCAAGGCACGGCCGGCGCTTCGACGTGAATGTCGATGCGGTCGAGCAGCGGGCCGCTCAGCCGTTCGAGGTACCGTTCCATCGCGATACGACCAACCTCGTTGGTGGGAATGTCGCCCTTGGGCGTGGGGTTCATCGCCGCGATGAGCATGAAACTCGCCGGGAACCGCACGGCGCTGTGCGAGCGCGCGATCGTCACCACGTGATCTTCCAGCGGCTGGCGCAGCGCCTCGAGCACGTCGCGCGGAAACTCCGGCAACTCGTCGAGGAACAGAACGCCCCGATGCGCCAGCGAGATCTCCCCCGGCCGCGGCACCATGCCCCCGCCCACCACGCTCGGTGCGCTCGCCGTGTGGTGCGGACTCCGCACCGGACGGCTGGTGATCAGCCCCACTCCCGGCGACAACTGGCCCGCGGCCGAGTAAATCCGTGTGATCTCCACCGCCTCCTCGGGCGTCAATGGCGGCAGCACCCCGGGCAGGGCCTTGGCCATCATGGTCTTGCCGGAGCCGGGCGGGCCGAGCATTAAGACGTTGTGGCCAACTGTCCGGCTCGGTCGTCGGCCGCGACCGCCCCGCTTTCGGCGGGGAGCGCCAACCGGAACGTGACGCGCTGGATGGTCCACCGGGGCAGTTTACTACGGACCACCCGCCCCCGCTCGTCGCGTTCCAAGGAGGCGCTCGACCGCTCCGCCTCGGCGTCGATACGCCGCACGATGGCCCGTAGGACACGGCGGCGCTGGGCGGGGTCAAGGCGGGTCCGGCCCGCCAGGAGCGCCCGTATCGCCCCCACGACGCGGCGGGCGGCGTTGCCGTCGCAGACCGTCGCCTTGGCTTGGAGGGCGCGGCGCTCGGCCTCAAGGTTCCCGAGGGCGGCCCCGGCCTCGGCGGACTTGGCGAGGTAGACCTCCTTGGTGATCTCCCCGTCGGCGCGCATGGTCAGCAAGTTGTCCAGCCGCCGCCGCTGGCGTTCGATCTGGCCGTCGAGGTACTCGATCTCCTGCGCCGCCTTCTCGCGCTCGGTCGGGTTGTCGGCCTCGCGCATGAGCCGTTCGACGAACTCCTCGCCGGTGGCCAACGTGGCGAAGGCGTCCCAGACGAACCCGTCGGCGGTGTCCATGTCCAGCCACGGGGCCCCCACCGCTCCCCGCGGGCCGGAGTAGTACAGCCGCCCCTTGTTGCCGTTGCCCTCGGCCCGCAGGCCGTTGACGTGCAGCAGCCCGGTCAGCAGCCGCGGGGCCTTCGAGCGCGGTATCCGAGGGCGCTTCCGGACCGCGTCCCACGTCTCCCGGTCGATGACTGGCGGATGGGCGTTCTCAACGACGCTGGCCTTGGGGTTGGCCATGTCCAGCCGGAAGTTGCGGGTGCCCTTCTGCGCCACCCAGACGCCCGAGGCGGCCGTGCCGACGTAGGCCGGGCACTCCAGCACCCGCCGCACGCTGGTCTTCCCCCACTGCCCCCCGCGCGGGGCGGGCAGGCCCAGCGCGTTGAGCGCGTCGGCGACCTTGCGGGTGCTGGTGCCGGTGGCGGCCATCTCGAACACCCGGCGGACGGTCGCCGCCTCCTCGGGCACGATCACCAGCGTCCCCCGCCCCGGCTCGCCCGCGCGAGGGTTGCGGTAGCCGAAGGGGGCGGGGCCGCCGGTCTTCTTCCCCTGCCGGGCGCGCTCGCGCTTGCCCCGCATGAGGCGTTCCTTGATCCGCTCCGACTCGGCCCGGTCCACGACCCCCTGGATGCCGACCATGAACCGCTCGTCGATGGACGCGAGGTCCCGCACCACCCCGCCGATGATGACCTTGGTTCGACGCTCGCGGAGTTCGCGCATGAGCAAGAGGACCTCGAGTTCGTCCCCGCGAGTCAATCGGGACTGCTCGTGCACGTAGATGGCGTCGGGCTCCGTCTCCCGGATGCAGACTAGCACCTGCTGGAGCACCCGCCGGTCGCTGGACGCCTGCGTGGCGCTCTCGCACCCACGGAACTCGGCGACGGTTTCCCAGCCGGACTTGGCGGCCAGTTCCCGGTAGGTCCGCTCCTGGGCGTCGAGGGACGCGCCCTCGTTGGCCTGCTTCTCGGTGCTGACGCGGAACATGGCGACAACGCGCATGGGTTACGGCCTCCGCCCCGGCCCGTGGGGGCGTTCGGGGTCACCTGAGACTCCTACCTCCGGCTTGCCGCATGGCTCAAGGCCCTTAGGTGGATTCGGGCGGTCTTTCCGCATGCTGAGGACTTCCGAGGCCGGGCGGGTCTGCCAGCGCCGGACGATGTCCCGGACGGCCGCCAGGTCGCCCACCTCGGCGGCGTCGAGAACGGCCTGCTTGATGGCGGCCTCGGCGGCCTCGACCTCGGCGGCGAGGCTGAGCAGTGCGCGGGCGCTGACTGCGGAGGTCGTCATGGGGCACCTCCCTCGGGCCAGCGGGGCAACAACCCGATTTCCCCTTGATTTGCAGCGTGGATGTTGCCCCTCACCCTCCGGGGCAGCATCCGTGCTGTGATTCTCGGGACATATCGCTCGTTGCCCCGGTGAACCAGACCCAAGGAGAGAAGTCATGACTGCCCTCCCGCGATCTGCTCCGCCGAGGGAAGCCAGGTAGCGCCCGCCGCCGGAAGGTCTTTGACCAACTTCCACGTGGCGGGCTGCCTTCCTTTCGACTCGGAAACACACTCCGAAACTCCCGCGTCCGCAAGGCTGCCGAGGTACTGATTGATCTTGCCCTTGTGCTTAATGACCGGGTCAGCCTCGAGCGCTTGCGTGCTCGTGAACTGCTCACCTCCAAACCGCACTTGCATGCGCTTCCCAAACCGGACGACGGCTTCCGACAGCGAACCCCCTAGCGAACGACCCAGCGGGCTCACAAGAAGTTCCCGCGCGACCGAATAGTCCTCCAACGCGGCGTTGATGCAGTCGCCGTGGATAATCGGCCCTTCTCGGCGCTGCCGCTGGTGCAGCAGGGCGACCGCTCGGACCATCCCCAAGATAAACCCGACGCTGCGCCGCGCTTCCGGGCGCGATGTCGGGATCGCGGCCGCAATCGCCATGGCGAACGGCACGCGAACTCGGACGCGCCGGAGCAACCGCTGCACTGTCTGGTGCAACATCACCACCCGCGCCGAGTCGCCGGACTCCCGCTGCGCGGCGGCGGCGATGGCGTGGACGACGCGCGCCGTTTGCTCCGGCGACTCATCCGTGGAGAGCGGCATCATCCGATTCGCGTCTTCATCGAAGACGTTGGTGTTCGTGGTGGACTCCACGTAGCCGATGGGGCCGGGCTGGTGGATCAGCAGCGTCGAGAACGTTCCATCGGGCATCTTGATCGGGAGGGCCTTCGTCAGTTCGCCCGCCGAGATCATCTCTCGAAGGGCGCGCGTGGCGTCGGCCTGGTCGTCATCCTCCCGCCGGGATCGCTCGCCCGCGGCCACCCATGTGTGCATGAGCGCGCCGTACGGGGTGTAGTACAGGGCGTTGGCGGTCAGGTGCGTCGCCTTGAACACGCCCTCCCCCGGCATGAGCCCCGCCACGACGTCGAGGATCATGCTCTTTCCGCTGGAGGTAGTACCCTGCACCTGCGCGGACACAGGCTTGGCCAGCAGCCTGCTGGTGCCCAAGAGGTACAGCGTCAGCGCCAGATCACGCTCCCCCACCACTCCCGCGAGTTCGATATGACCCTGGATGCGCGCGATGAGGCCGGGATCGGCGAGCAGGTCCTCGGCCTCGTCGCGGATGTCCTTTGGCACTTCGGCCAGCGCAGCCTCGGACCGCTCGTCTCGCTCCTCAAGTGCAGCCCGCGGAGATTGCTTGGCCGTAGCCGTCGGGCGCTCCGGGGGGCGCTCGCACTTCATGAGCGCCGCTTCCATAAGGGCGGCAGCCTCTGCGTCCAGATTCGCCTTCGTCGCTGCTTCGCTTGCGAACCTGGATCTGGATACCGAGGAGTCCGGGTTCACGTTGTCGCGGTGAACCTCGCTCCCGCTCGCATCCTGTGCGGACACCACAACGCGGTTTCGATCGGCGATCCGGAGCACCCTGAGCGTGAGCCCACCGGCTTCGATGCCCTCCGCCTGAGGCGGGGACGACCCTCCCGGCTCGTACCGAGAGATGCTCTGAACGATGCGCTCCACCTCACCTTCGGACAGCATCGGCCGGCACTTGGCGACGTTCTCCGCCATGAGCGCGGCGTTGATCGCCTCCACGCTCATCCCACGCTTGCGCATCGTTCCTGCTAGCGATGCGAGCGTGGAGTTGCGCTGGCCCTCGGGAATGACGCCGCCGTTCGCGGGCACGGTGGTCGGGCGCTCGGTGGGCGCCGGTTCGCGCACCAGCGCCAACAGCCACTCGGGGGCGTCGGCCAGCGTGACCTCGCCGGGGCGCGAGGAGAGTTCCCATGCGTACTCCTTGCCGCTCTCGTGGCGGCTGGGCTCCACGATGATGTACCCGCCGTCGCCCTTGATGTCGAGGCCGGGGAGCACCCCGCTTCGGCTCTTGACGTGAGAGCCAGGATGCTTGAAGAGCAGGTGCCGACCGCCCCCGCCCGTGAGGGCCTCGATGGTGTGCGGCAGCCGACCGTGGCGCTCCTCGAGTTCGAGAAGCGTCACGTCGCCACCCGTGCGCGTGTCAACGTCGAGTACGAAACACCCCGACGCACTGCCCGTGGCAAGGCCGATGTTCGCGGTCGGGCACTCCGCCCACCACGCCCGGATCTGCTCGGGGTCGGTGGTCGCGTCCTTGAATCCGTGCGCGGTGCGTGGGTGCTTAGCGATGTGCTCGCACTCGGCGTTGCCGCACGAGCATCGCACCGGCTGACCATCAACGAGGACCGGGGAGTGGTTCGGGAACACGGGCAAGCCCAGCGAGGCATACCAGAGTGCTGCTTCGAGGAGGCGGTTGACGGTGCTCATGACGCCCTCCGGCTTCCGCCGCGGGCGATGAACGCCTCGAGCGACGCGCGGTCTATCCGCCGCGCCCGGCCGACGTAGATGCCGGTGATCTCGCCGCGCTTGAGCATGCGGTACAAGGTGCGCCTGCACACCGACAACCACCGCTGCACGACTGGGAGGGGGAGGTAACGGGCCTGGGGGTCGAGGGGGAGGTCAGACATGCTTGACCCTCCTCCGCCGCTTGGCGAGCTGATTCCGGCGGTCGATTTCCGCCTGCAGAATCGCGGCCGCCTGCGATTGCGGGGCTACCTGCCGCGTGGCAGCCAGCATTTCCCTCAGCCGGTGGGTCGAAACGTCTCGTATGTTCATGCGGCCCATGCTGGCAAGCGCGGGCCGGTTCGTGTTGCCGGTGGACGGAACGTGGACGCCTAGTCTGCCGTATTTCGCGGTGGTTTCGGCTCTTTCCGTGGCTTCGGTGGACGTTTCGTGGACGCTGCGATGGACGCGCGAAGTTCCTTGATAACGCCCTTCACCGCTCCGAAGCGATAGGCGTACTTCGCGTCCCCAGCCCCGGCCTCCGTGTTTTCGATCCAATCGGTGCCCAGGGCATGCGTTGCCCGCCATCGCTCCAGCCGTTTTCGTAGCTTGCCGTATGGAAGACCGAACTCGCTTGCGAGATCGACGGCGGTGTACTGAGCGGCGTCAGAAGGCTCGATAACGGGCGGCGAGGGTGGCGTCTGAACTCGGTCCGCTGCGTCCGTGGGTTTCTGTTGTCGCTTCGCCTCGTTGTACGCGAGCACCTCGAGCAGTCGCACCAGCCGCCGGGTTTCAGGCAGGTCGGCCGCGTTGATCCCGCTGATTGTGAAGGGACCGGTGAGGGTAAGGTCTCCGCCGCGCCCGCCTGAACTCGCGTTGCCCCCGCTCAGGCTGATGGCGGGCGCCGCGCCGGGCTGAGCGGCTTGCAGGGCGATCACAAAGGCCCGCAGCCGGGCCACCTCCTCATCCGAGAGTTGGGGAAGGTCGGACGAAAGCAAGAGGCGCTGGACGAGATCGTTCATGGGCTGAGCGTTGGACTCAACGAGGCGAAGCAGCCGTGCAGCCGAACCGAGGACATTCAGGTCCTCGACCGTGACGATGTCGCCCGCATGCCATCTTTGGTGGCTTGCGCCGGGCCGGGCCGCCTGCATCGCGTTCCATTTCGCTTGGGGAAAGGCCGCCACCCTGGACGCCGCGTCGAGCGCCGCGACCAGCGTGGCGTCCATCCCCGGTCCCCCGACCCGCGCCGTTTCGATCTTGATGTGCTCTAGAGGAATCGGCGTGCCGGGTCCGTCGGGCGTGTCGGATTCGAGAAGTTGATATCCAGG
Organism: Phycisphaerales bacterium; assembly: GCA_905339235.1. Lineage (GTDB taxonomy): Bacteria > Planctomycetota > Phycisphaerae > Phycisphaerales > UBA1924 > RI-211. The sequence goes on along the minus strand of CAJPFG010000018.1, from coordinate 19,803 downwards.
CGGAAGGCCCGTGACGGTGCGGCCATGGTCGTGGAACAGGGAGCCGATGGCCTGCCCGATTGCGATGTATAGAGCATCCGTGGCTTCCGACAACGCTATCGCCTGAGCGATGCCATCCACCCTCCGGCCGCCCTCAGGGGCCGGCACGGTGGCCGCATCAAGCGTCGTGAAGAATCGATCAAACGCCTTGGCGAGAGCCGCGATGTCCACGGCGGCAGGATAGTGGCCGACCGCGGGGCGGCGGCGACAGGTGGCAGGACGCGCCGCTCAAACAGCAGATCGCGTTAATTCTGCTTGCCCGCCGGATAGAATGGCTCGTGGTCGCTGCGGGGTTCGTGAGGCCGAAAGGCGTTCCGCTGACGGTTAGAAAAACGCGGAATCGGGCATGCGGACGACGGGAAATCAACCCTGACAAGTGCCCCATCTGGCCCCGCCCGACCACACCATTCTCGCACGCCTTCAGTTGGGTATGCTCGTGCCCATAACGGAGGCTGAGTTCCTAGATCTGCTGTCGCGGCGCGAAGCTGAGTCGCTCGATTTTAAGCGTGAGCCCTACCGGATCATCGACGCCCCGGATACGGAAAAGGGGTGATTAGCCCTTTCGTGCATCAGGGAAACGTCTGCACAAACCACCGACGTACCCGATCCTCCGAAAGAGGAACGGTTTGGAGCAGATCGCGAAGAGAACGCAAATCTTCCTCTGTCGCATTGCGCCTATTGCAGGACGAAAGAAACGCCAACGTACCCTTTAGAATGCTCAACCACTCGCCCGCCAGAGCGCCGTCGTGGACTGCCGCGTAGACAAAGAAATCGCCAGCGATGTTGGCAGCGTCAGCAGCGGGGGCGCGGTCCGCAAGGAAGTCTTTTTTGCGCGACAAGAATGCCGACGCATCGGCACTATCCTCCACGGCACGGGACACGTAGGACAACAACTCCTTGGCGAGCGCATCAGCGTTGGTGTTGGCCAAAGACTTTACTCAAGATGGCGTCCTGCCTTTGGATCTGCTCGCCCATGCACGTGTATTTCTCGTCCGGCACGAGATCCAAGTAGATGTCGAGTTCCTTGCCTTTTTCGCCCTTCGCGTGCGCCCGCTTCCACGAGCGGGATTCTCTATGCGTGTGATTGCTGATCTCCACGGCTCCCCGACCCGCCAACCACGCCAATGCCCGTCGGATCGAATCTCGTTCTTCTGGGGTCGCCTTAACGACTTCGGGGTTTAGCAACTCGAATAACCAACTGTCCTTCTTGAAGGCCGGGCGCTTCACCCGAATCAGCCCATCACCCTCCAACTCCTCGATCAAACTGTCGCCATCATCAATGCCTGGGCCGAACGGCATGGCCACTATCGGGTGCTTTGACAGCAGCCCATTTTGGTGTAGCCAGTGCTCCTGGTGTGCCCGATAAAAACTCTTCCACAGCCGTGTCTTGCTTCGGAAAGCCCCTCCAGCCTCTTGAAGTATCGCCAGCAAAAGACGCTTGGCGTCATTCCATGTCGGTGGTCTCTGGAGGGGCACAATCGCCATGACCAAGTATATTCGACGCTCGCGTGTGTGTGTTTCAGCCAGTTTTGGGCGTTTTTACACTACCGGGTAGCCCCGTCCGTTAGCGCCGAGTACGTCACCAGTTCGCGAAGGAGGGGCTGCCGAAAGTCGTACTTGGGGTGAAGTTCCGGCATCGGCAGGGGTGACTTTCGCGGGCGTCTGGCCATGCGAACAGCGTACCGGCGCGGGATGGAGTCGTTCGCCCCCTAAAGGGGTAGCGCGCCGCTCGATTCCGTGGCGTGGCGCCTTTGCCGGTCCTGGGCGCACGCCCTTCAAACCCCCTGCGCGTCGTGATATGCTGCGCCCTGCTTGTTCGTGGAACTGGGCGGCACCGGTGGGTTCCGGATCAAAAGGTCGGTCGGCACTGGCAATTACACAGAGTGTCGATCAACCGGTGGCTGCAGGAGTGCCCCACAAAGGCAGCAAGGCCCTCGAAGAAGTGAACCAACGATGACGTCCACCGAACGCGAACTCGAGGATCAACTGATTGCGAAGCTTCAGGAACTGAAGTTCGCACACCGCTCGGACATCCGGGACAGGGCTGCGCTGGAGCGGAACTTCCGGGAGAAGTTCGAGGCACTGAACCACGTCACGCTCACCGAAGGCGAGTTCCAGCGCCTGCTCGACGAGATCGTCACCCCGGACGTGTTCACCGCCTCCCGCATGCTCAGGGACACGAACACGTTCACGCGCGATGACGGGACGCCACTGAACTACGCACTCGTGAACATCAAGGACTGGTGCAAGAACACCTTCGAGGTGGTGAACCAGCTCCGGATCAACACCGACAACAGCCACCACCGCTACGACGTGCTGCTGCTCATCAACGGCGTGCCCGCCGTACAGATCGAGTTGAAGACGCTCGGCATCAGCCCGCGCCGTGCCATCGAGCAGATCGTCGAGTACAAGAACGACCCCGGCAACGGATACGCCCGCACGCTCCTGTGCTTCATCCAGTTGTTCGTGGTCAGCAATCGGACCGACACCTGGTACTTCGCCAACAACAACAACCGGCACTTCAGCTTCAACGCCGACGAGCGTTTTCTCCCCGTGTACCAGTTCGCCGCCGAGGACAACGCGAAGATCACCCACCTGGACAGCTTCGCCGAAAAGTTCCTGGCCAAGTGCACGCTCGGCCAGATGATCAGCCGCTACATGGTGCTGGTCGCAAGCGAGCAGAAACTGCTGATGATGCGTCCCTACCAGATCTACGCCGTGAAGGCGATCGTGGACTGCATCCATCAGAACTGCGGCAACGGCTACATCTGGCACACCACAGGCAGCGGCAAAACGCTCACGTCCTTCAAGGCGTCCACGCTGCTGAAGGACAACGCCGACATCGAGAAGTGTCTGTTCGTCGTCGACCGCAAGGATCTCGATCGCCAGACGCGCGAGGAGTTCAACCGGTTTCAGGAGGGGTGCGTCGAGGAGAACACCAACACGGAGACTCTCGTTCGTCGTCTCCTTTCCGATGACTATGCCGACAAGGTCATCGTCACCACCATCCAGAAGCTCGGGCTCGCGCTCGATCCCGGCAATCGGCGGAACTTTGCCGACCGCCTGAAGCCACTCCGTTCCAAGCGGATCGCCTTCATCTTCGATGAGTGCCACCGCTCTCAGTTCGGCGACAACCATAAGGCCATCAAGGAGTTCTTCCCGAACGCGCAGCTCTTCGGGTTCACCGGCACGCCGATCTTCGAGGAGAACGCCAACTACAGGAAGATCGAGGGCGAGCAGGCGTCGCTGCGGACCACGCAGGATCTGTTCCAGCGCGAATTGCACGCGTACACCATCACGCACGCCATCGAAGACCAGAACGTTCTGCGCTTCCACGTCGATTACTACAAGCCCGAGGGCCGCACGATCAAGCCCGGCGAGACCCTGGCCAAGCGCGCCGTCGCCGACGCCATCATCACCAAGCACGACGCCGCCACCGGCGGCCGACGGTTCAACGCCATCCTCGCCACCGCCTCCATCAATGACGCCATCGAGTACGTGAAAGTGTTCAAGGACGCCCAGCGCGAGCGGGCCGCCGCCGATCCCGAGTACGTGCCGCTCAACATCGCGTGCGTGTTCTCGCCGCCCGCTGACGGCGATCCGGATGTCAAACAGATCCAGGAGGATCTGCCCCAGGAACGGGCCGACAATCAGCACGACCCCGAAGGCAAGAAGAAGGCCCTCAAGGCCATCATCGACGACTACAGCGCGCTCTATGGCACGAACCACCGCGTCGAGGAGTTCGACCTCTACTACCAGGACGTCCAGAAGCGCATCAAGGACCAGCAGTTCCCGAACTCGGACCTGCCGCACGCCCAGAAGATCGACGTCATCATCGTCGTCGACATGCTCCTCACAGGCTTCGACTCCAAGTATCTGAACACCCTGTACGTCGACAAAAACCTCAAGCACCACGGCCTGATCCAGGCCTTCAGCCGCACCAACCGCGTCCTGAACGCCACTAAGCCCTACGGCAACATCCTCGACTTCCGCAATCAGCAGGAGGCCGTCGACGCCGCCATCGCTCTGTTCTCCGGCGCCAAGGCCGATCGCGCCCGCGAGATCTGGTTGGTGGACAAGGCCCCGACCGTCATCGAGAAGCTTCGCGCCGCCGTCGGCGATCTCGGCGCGTTCATGCAGTCCCAGGGCCTGGCCTGCAAGCCCGAGGATGTGTCCAACCTCAAAGGCGACGACGCCCGCGCTCAGTTCATCAACCGGTTCAAGGAGGTTCAACGCCTCCAGACGCAGCTCGATCAGTACACCGACCTGACCCCCGACTACAAGCAGGCCATCGAGCAGATCCTCCCCGGCGAGCAGTTGAAGGCCTTCCGCGGCGCATATCTGGAGACCGCCCAGCGCCTGAAGGCGCAGCAGGCCAAGGCCGGAGAGGATGCAAACCCGGCGGTCGACCAGCTCGACTTCGAGTTCGTTCTCTTCGCCTCCGCCGTCATCGACTACGACTACATCATGAACCTGATCGCCCGCTTCACGGGCCAGGACCCCAAGCGGCAAAAAATGAGCCGCGATCAGCTCATCGGGCTGATCCAGTCCGATGCGAAGTTCATGGACGAGCGAGAGACCATCACCGAGTACGTCCGCTCGCTCGAGGCGGGCAAGGCGCTGGACGAGAAGGCTGTCCGCGCAGGTTTCCAGCGTTTCAAAGCCGAGAGGAACGCCCGCGAACTCGCCGCCGTCGCCGACAAGCACGGACTCCCGGCCGCCTCCCTGGAGGCGTTCGTCGACGGGATCATCGCCCGCATGATCTTCGACGGCGAGCACCTCGTCGACTTGCTCGCCCCGCTCAATCTGGGCTGGAAGGCCCGCACGGAGAAGGAACTGGCGTTGATGGAGGGCCTGGTGCCGCTGCTCAAGAAGCGGGCCGGCGGGCGCGACATCTCGGGGCTGAGCGCGTATGAGCAGTAAGCCTAAGCCCAACTCGGTGAAGGCGGACGGCGAGAGCAGGCTCGTGCCCAAGTTGCGTTTTCCGGCCTTTCGCGCACACGGACCCTGGAGACGCTCAGCGCTCGCCACACTTTGTGAACGCATCATCGACAAGGTCGGAGATCTGCGACTAACTCCAGTCAGCATCACGGCCGGTCGCGGATTCGTCGCGCAGGCGGAGAAGTTTGGACGCGACATCTCGGGAGAACAGTACAAGAACTACATTCACATTCGAAACGGCGACTTCGCGTACAACAAGGGAAACTCGAATCTTTACCCCCAAGGGTGCGTGTACCGCCTGAAGGAGTTCGGCGAAGCTGCTGCGTCGAATGCGTTCATCTGCTTTCGACTTTGGAGCGGACTCGCCCCAGGCTTCTTCGAGGGACTATTTGAGCGGAATGAACACGGCTGGCAACTCATCCGCTTCCTCACGAGTGGTGCCAGAAGCGACGGCTTGTTGAACATCAAGCCAGAGGAGTTCTTCAGTGTCGAGTTCCCACTCCCTCCGCGGCTTGCTGAGCAAGAACGGATCGCTGAATGCCGGAACTCCTTGAACGAGCTAATCGCTGCTCAGAGTCGGAAAGTGGACACGCTCCGGGCTCACCGGAGAGGGCTGATGCGGCACCTCTTCCCCCAGGAAGGCCAACGCCTCCCCCGCCTCCGATTCCCTCAGTTCCGCAACAGGCCGGAGTGGGAGCAGATCCCGCTCGGCGATCTCTTCGAGACGATGACAGGCGGTACGCCGGATCGGGCAGTGTCCGAATACTGGGGCGGCTCCGTACCGTGGATCACGACTTCGCTCGTCGATTTCAACGTTATCGACAGCGCCGAAGAGTTCATCACGGAAGCGGGCGTCGAGCATTCCTCCGCGAAGCGATTCCCCAAGAACACCGTGCTGGTGGCGTTGTACGGGCAGGGCAAGACGCGCGGCAAGGTGGCAATGCTTGGGATCGAGGCGACGACGAACCAGGCATGCGCGGCAATCCTGCCGCACCCGGACGTCGAACCGTCGTTCACGTTCCTGAGTCTGTGCGCCCGTTACGACGAAGTGCGCAGCCTAAGCAACAGCGGTGGGCAAGAGAATCTGAGCCAAGGGCTCATTCGAGCCCTTCCATTCTACTACCCAAAGGAGAGAGCCGAGCAGCAGCGAATAGCCGACTGCCTCGGCTCGCTCGACGCGGCGATCGCCGCCGAGGTCGCCGCCCTCGCCGCCCTCAAGGTCCACAAGAGCGGCCTGATGCAGGGGCTGTTCCCGTCACCGGAGGGGGCCTGACCCATGCCCGACGCAACCCTCCCGGACTTGCCCGCGCTCGCCGCGCACCTGCGCCAAGAGTTGCAGGCAAAGAAGTCGGTGCTGCTTTATGCATACAACGGCACGGGTAAGACGCGGCTCTGCACCGCCTTCAAGGATCTCGGCAAGCAACGTGACGCCGACGGCAACACCACGGCGCAGGACACGCTGTACTTCAACGCGTTCACCGAGGACCTGTTCTCCTGGGACAATGACCTGAAGAACGACCGGGAGCGGGTGCTCAGGATCAACAAGGACTCCAGCTTCTTCGCCGGGCTGGGCGAACTGGAGATGGACACACGAATCCGGGCCCAGCTGAGCCGCTACGCCGACTTTGACTTCCGTATCGACACCACCGAGTGGGAGGTCAGCTTTTCTCGCGAGCTCCCGGGCGCGGCGGGCGGCGCGGCGACCACCGTCGAGGACATCAAGGTCTCCCGCGGCGAAGAGAACATCTTCATCTGGTGCTTTTTCCTCGCCGTCGTCCAACTCGTGCTCGACGGGGCGGAGGCGTACAAGTGGGTGAAGTTCATCTACATCGACGACCCCGTGTCGTCCTTGGACGAGAACAACGCGGTGATGGTGGCGCACCATCTCGCGCAGATGCTCAAGGGCGCACGCGAGCCGCTTCGTCTGATGGTCTCGACGCACCACGTTCTCTTCTTCAATGTGCTGTGCAACGAGATGAAGAAGCCCCGAAAGTACTTCCTCACGCGAGATCCCGCAGGCGGGTTCGTTGTGCGAGAAACGGACAGCACGCCCTTCCTGTACCACCTGTCGTGCCTCGTGCAGATGCACGAAGCGGCGCGAACCGGCGAACTCTACACGCACCACTTCAACATGCTCCGCCGAGTCATGGAGCAAACGGCATGCTTCCTCGGCTACGAGACGTGGGACCAGTGCATCAAGCCGGAAGACGGCGACCCCAACGCGACCGGCTACAAGCGTGTCATCGACCTGATGAGTCACGGGGACTACTCGCTGTACGAGCCGCGTGAGATGCTCCAGGAGAACAAGGACTACTTCGCCCGGGCCCTGCGCCAGTTCCTTGCCACACACCCGTTCAGCCCGACGCTATTTCCTGCTGAAGCCGCGCCCGCCGCACCAGTCCTGCCGACGGCAACCCCTGCCGCCGTCCAAGCGTCGCCACTCCCCGCACCTTCTGCCATCGAAAGCCCGCGGACCACACCATGACCGACCAAGACCAAAAGCAGCTCGGCAAGGTTCTGTGGAACATCGCCGATGACCTCCGCGGCGCGATGAACGCTGACGATTTCCGCGACTACATGCTCGCGTTCCTGTTCCTTCGCTACCTCTCGGACAACTACGAGAACGCGGCGCAAAAGGAGCTTGGGCGAGACTACCCCAAACTCAACGGCGACGGTCGTCGGGTGCCGCTTGCGATCTGGTACGCGAACAACCCTGACGACGTGGCCGCGTTCGAGAAGCAGATGCGCCGCAAGGTGCACTATGTCATCAAGCCCGAGCACCTGTGGGCCAGCATCGCCAACATGGCCCGAACGCAGAGCGGCGAACTGCTCAAGACCCTGCAAGCGGGGTTCAAGTACATCGAGACCGAGTCCTTCGAGAGCACGTTCCAGGGCCTGTTCTCGGAGATCAACCTCGCGTCCGACAAGCTGGGCAAGACCTACGCCGACCGCAACACCCGCCTCTGCGCTGTCCTCACACGCATCGCCGAGGGCCTGGCCGAGTTCTCGACCGACACCGACACGCTGGGCAACGCCTATGAGTATCTGATCGGGCAGTTTGCCGCGGGCTCAGGAAAGAAGGCGGGCGAGTTCTACACGCCGCAGCAGATATCGAGCATCCTCTCCGCGATTGTCACGCTCGACAGCCAGGAGCCCGCGACCGGCACGAAGAAGCGGTTAGAGAGCGTGCTGGACTTCGCGTGCGGGTCCGGCTCCCTGCTGCTGAATGTCCGCAAGCGGATGGGGCCGCACGGCATCGGCAAGATTTTCGGGCAAGAGAGCAACATCACCACGTACAACCTGGCGCGGATGAACATGCTGCTGCACGGGGTGAAGGACTCGGAGTTCGAGATCTACCACGGCGACACGCTGAAGAACGATTGGGACTTCCTGCGTGAGACCAACCCGCGCAAGAAGCCCGCCTTCGATGCCGTGGTGGCCAACCCGCCCTTCAGCTACCGCTGGGAGCCAGGCGAGGCGATGGGCGAGGACGTGCGGTTCACGAACTACGGCCTCGCGCCCAAGTCAGCCGCGGACTTCGCGTTCCTGCTGCACGGGTTCCACTACCTCAAGGATGAGGGGGTGATGGCGATCATCCTGCCGCACGGCGTGCTGTTCCGCGGTGGGGCGGAGGAGAAGATCCGCACGAAACTGCTCAAGGACGGGCACATCGACACGATCATCGGCCTACCCGCCAACCTGTTTTACTCCACGGGTATCCCCGTGTGCATCCTCGTGTTAAAGAAGTGCAAAAAGCCGGACGACGTGCTCATCATCAACGCAAGCGGGCACTTCGATAGAGGCAAGCGCCAGAATCAGCTCACGCCGGCGCACATCGCCAAGATCGTCGAGACGTACCAGCACCGTAAGGAGGAGGATCGATACTCCCGCCGGGTCGAGATGAAGGAGCTCGAGGCCAACGACTTCAACCTGAACATCTCGCGCTACGTCAGCACCGCTCAGGACGAGCCGGAGGTCGACCTCGCGGAGACGCATCGGAAGTTGGTCGAGATCGATGGCGATATCCGTGCGGCCACAGCCAAGCACAACACGTTCCTGAAGGAACTTGGGCTGCCGCCGCTGCCGTAGCGGCATTCAGAATACTCATCTCGGCCCGCCACGGAGCAAGCAGGTAATACTGTCGGGTGCCACCGCTGGCTACTCCCCCTCCTCAAAGGCGCAACGCCGCGCACGGCATCCCTACGCAAACCACGCTTTGACCTTGTCTGCGATTTCCGCGCGCACACGCGGGAACTCATTCACTATTCTGCCGTTGTTGGCTCCGGAAGGATGGGGCATCCCCAGGATGCAGCGCGTGAGTGCCAGATCGTCCTGACGGGCGAGGTACTCAACCGCCCTCTGCGCAGAGGCTCCCAGAGGAATGATGAGCGCGTCGGGGATGGACGCCAGCTCCGGTGCGAGTTCGGTGTCTAGGTAGTGGACGAGGTAGGCATCTCGGTCGATTGCGGGCGTCGCGTTGTACGGACGCCACGGGGCGCCCGGACCGCGACGGTAGAACGTGGGGTATCGGATGCAACTCGTCGAGTGAAGGAGATCCGGATCGTGAACGAAGATGGCTTCAGTAGTGGAAATGCGCAGCGCCGTGTGCAGTCCGACGCCATCAAGCATCCGTACGAGGTTCTTTCGCATCGGCCCGGAGAACGAGGCCCGTCGCTTCACATCTCGCTTCAGAGCATCTTCCGACAGGTTCTGACCTAGCGCCTCGCGTGCAAACCGCAGCGCATTCGTCATCTGCGTCGGCCCCGGTGTCACACCCAGCAGGATCAGGCGTGCCTTCGCATTTACGTACTCGAACGGCGCATACCACGTCCCCAGGCGGTCGTTCTGTTCAATCTGGAGCCCTGGGACCAGCACGTCGTCAACATCGTGAATGTCTGACGGAAGGGCGAGGATGGACTGGCTGTACTTCTTCAGCATCACCCATCCTCCAACTCAAACCCCACCATCTCCGCCAGGATGCACGCGGCCTTGTAGTAGTCCTCGTGCTCGGCGACCCAGACCTGCCCGCCTACCGATTGGGCATGCAGGCGCCACAGGGTGGGGCCGCCCAGCGGGCTCGAACTATCGACCTTGATCGCCAGCTTCATGTGCTGCCTCAGCGTGTCCAGCACCGTGTCCCCGAGTTTGCTCCGTCCGCCGGACATGCCGAAGTGTACCGAATCGCGCCGGCTCCCTCACCTGTTCCGGTCCGCCTGCGCCGCCTGCGCGGGCCCGGCCTGAATCGAATCCCCCAACCCCCTCCGGGCAGCCCCGTCAAACCACCGTCACCCCATCCGGGCAGCCGATCCCAAGGCCGTAGTGGTTGCGGACTGATGAACCGGGCGGTTTCCGTGCTTGCCGCCCGCTTCACGCCCCGATCATGGCGGGCCGCGCTCAGACGGGCGCGGTTCGTTGTTTCAGGCCGCGGCTCCGGTACACTTTCGGCCACCGAAAGGGGTGCCTCCGCCATGGGTAGACGTTCGAGCCTCGCCGCCATCCCCGCCGCCGAACTCATCAGAGAGTTGGAACGCCGCCGGGGCCGGGCCGCGCAACTTCGACGCGAGCGCGCGGAAGCGATCAGCCGCCTGGCCGTGGTGGACGCGAAGATCCGGGCGATGGGCGGGAACGCCCTCGACGGCATCCTCGGGCTCCCGGTTCGACCGGGGCACAACCCGATCGGGCTTCCCACGGTGCTGGCGACGGCCATGCGGGGGAAGCGGATGACCCCGAGCGAGGCGGCGGACGCGGCTCGCAGGGCGGGCTACCGCGGCGGGGGCCGGTCGTACATGAAGATGATCCGCAACGCGGTGTCGCGGCACACGGACCTGTTCAAGCGCGTTGCGCGCGGCGTGTACACGGCGAGGTAGGGCTACCCGGCCTTGTCGAACTGGATTCGGATCACGAGCTGGCGGCCGCACTCGGAGCACCAGTCGCCGGGCTCGGGCTCGTTCGCGCCTTCGCCGTCCCGGACGCGACACTCGCGGGGCACGAACGACCTCGGCACGCCGCAGGCCGGGCACGCGGGTTCGTGCGCTGCCCGTTGCTGCTTTTCCAAGCGCTCCGTGCGGCGGTTGAGGTTCATGAGTGAGGATACGGCGATGGATTCGGACCGTCCTTGAAGGCGTAGCGGCTCGTCGCGGATCTGCGCTCACAATGTCAGCCGGTGCGCTGCCAGCGGACGCGGCACGGCGGTCACGCAGCGTTTCGCCCGGCGGCCGGTGCGATCGCGGCGTTGACGGCGTCAACAAACGCAGAAACGGTCACGGGCGTGGTAAGGTGCCGCCAGAATCGTCCGGTCGCACTCGGCAAGGGCGCCGATCGTCCGGGCGGGGTGAGCACCACGCACGGCGCGTTGGACAGGCCGCGGGCGGCTTGTGCGGCACGGAGTTGCTCCAGAAGGCCCAGCTTGTCCTCGTCCCGGGCAAGGTGTACGACGGCGACGTTGGGCGGTTCGCCGGTGTCGGCTTCCGCCATTTGTTGTATGAACACCCGGAAGGCGTCCGTATCGGGCGACGCGCTCACGAAGAGCGGCCGGAACGGTGCCCTCAGGCCCGCGCGGACCTGCTCGACCCGGCGCGGCCAGGCGCTTCCCGAACTGTTCGACAGCATCGCGAACTTCATGTCGTCCGTCTGCTGCTGCGCCAAACCGATCAGGTGCTGGAAGGTGGCCGGGCTCAAGCCCACAGCCTGACACAGTTCCTCGGTCGGATAGATCGTCTCGTTGCCGCTGGTGCCCAGCAGCAGCGCGTGAGCAAGCCGGTTGGCCAGGGCCAACCTCGCGGCCTCGACGACCTGCTCAGGGGCGGTGGTTCGGATGACCCCCGCCGAGGAGTGGTGCAGCACGATCGGTTTCACCAGTCCCTTGGGGAAGCCCCACCTGAGCAGCACCCGCTCCATGATCTCCGCGTGCGTCGCGCCCAGCATGCGGGTCTCGACCGTTTCCAGCGGGAGTTGCAGGGCCTGCGCCATGCTGATCACTTCCACGTACGCCGCGCCCAACTGCTCGGCGAGCACCACCCGACCCACGTCGTGCATAAGCCCGGCGGTGAAGGCCCCGTCGGCGTGCTTGGCGTCGGTCGCGTGCGCGATCTCGGCGGCGATGATGCCGCACGCGATGGCGTGCTCCCAGAACTGGCGTGTCTCCAGGTGCCTGTCGAACGCGACGGCGCTAAAGCGGTCCACGACGCTGAGGTTGATGACGGCCTGGCGGATGCGCTCCAGCCCGATGCGAACCACCGCCGTCTGCACCGAATCGACCGGCTTGCCGCGCGTGTAGACCGAAGAGTTGGCGAGTTTCAGGATCTTCACCGCGATGGCCTGGTCCTGGCCGATCGCCTTGGCGAGGGCCTCGCAGGACGTGTGGCTGTTGGCGGTGAGCTTCATCACCTGCGCCACCGCCGGCGAGAGCCCCTGAAGCTCGCCACACTTGTCGATCCGGGCGAGCAGTTGCGGGCGTGACATGATGGACGGGAGGGACTTGAGGGCTTCTGTGGCCGAGCGGCCGTCGCTGGTGAACGCACCGCCCGCCGCGGAAGGAGGGCGGATGGTCGGGGAGCTGGTGACTGCCCTGCGCGGGGGGGTTGGGGCAAGGGAACGGGCCGCTACTTGGGATGCAGGGCCCACGGCCGGGGTACCCGGTGCGAGCACTTCCGCGACCTTCTTGAGCAGCCCGGGGAGCGAGAAACTGTCCTTCAGAATGAACCCGCTCACGCCCAGCCGTGCGACCTGAGTCACGGTCGCGCGGTCGCCCGCGCTCGTAAGGACGATGACCGGCACCTTTCCCAGGGATGGCGTGGAGCGCATCCGCGTGAGCACTCCCAGCCCGTCCACCGACGGCATGCACAGGTCCAGCAGCACCAACTCCGGAACCTCGGATGCGAGCATCGTGATCGCGTCCGCGCCGCCGCACGCGCTGACGGTGCGGTAGCCCTCACCGCGGAGGGCCGTCTCCACGAGTTCCCGGATAATGGCTTTGTCATCCACGATGAGGATCGTCTTCATGGCGGTTCAACAAGCCCGTGTGGCGCCCGGGCGTGCACGGCCGACAGGCGTTGCACCACGGGAGACCGGGTGTTTCATCGGCCCGTCCTCCGCGCGGGTCCATACCGGAGACTCAGCTCGAGACCCCGGTGCTCCGGATACCAAGGTCGTCTGGCGATCGTTCTCGGACCCCAAGCGAGAGGCGCATGCTCGCGGCATCCACTCGATTACCGGCCCCGTCGCGTCGATGAACCTGAGCCACGGTTCTGTGCGTGCTTTGGGCCGCACGCAAGGGAAACCCGAGGGAGTACTCCATGACGCCGGACCGGGATCGCAGCGAAGATGAGACGGCGTCGCGGGGGAGCGACGCACCGGACTTCAAAGTCCTCTTCGAGTCGGCGCCCGATCTGTACCTGATCCTGACGCCCTCGCTCGAAATCGCCGCGGTCAGCGATGCGTACCTGCGGGCCACGATGACCACGCGGGACCAGATCCTGGGTCGCGGCCTGTTCGACGTCTTCCCGGACAACCCGGATGATCCGGCCGCCACCGGAACCCGCAACCTGCGGGCGTCGCTGCAACGGGTGAAGCAGTCGGGGGCTCCCGACGCGATGGCGGTCCAGAAGTACGACATCCGCCGCCCTGCGTCGGAAGGGGGCGGCTTTGAGGTACGGCACTGGAGCCCGGTCAACTCTCCGGTGCTCGGCCCTGCGGGCGAACTGCGGTACATCGTCCATCGCGTCGAGGACGTGACCGAGTTCATCCGGCTGAAGGAGGCCGGGGCCGACCAGACCCGGATGAACGAAGAACTCAGGTCTCGCGCCGAGCAGATGGAGGCGGAGATCTTCCACCGGGCCCAGGAGTTGCAGGAGGCCAACACAAAGCTGCGCGCCGTCAACGAAGAGCTGGGGGCGAACGAGCGCACACTCCGCATGGCGATCGCCGCGGGCGACATCGGCACCTGGCGATGGAGCCTCCGGAGCGACACCGTCGAGATGTCGGATCGGGCGTGGAAACTCCTGGGAGCAACCCCCGATCACACGACGGCCGCAGAGGCGTACCGAAAGGCGCTGCATCCCGAGGATCGCGATGCCGTGATGGCCGCGGTGGAAAAGGCCATTACGACCCGAGGTGAGTATGACGTCGAGTACCGCTGCGTGCAGCCCGACGGCACGGTCCGGTGGGTGGCGGCGCGGGGGCGGGTGCACGACGACGAGTCGGGCCAGCCGGACTTCATGCAAGGCGTGGTGCTCGACATCACGGATCACAAGGAGGCCGAACTTCTCCGCCGCGCAAGTCTGGAACACGAGCGCGCGTCCGCCGATGCCGCCAACCGGGCCAAGAGCGAGTTCCTCGCGCACATGAGCCACGAGATCCGCACGCCCCTGAATGGTGTGATCGGCATGGCGGACCTCCTGCTGGGCACCGACCTCACGCCGCAGCAGCGCCGCTACGCCCAGCTCGCCCGTACGTCCGCCGAGACCCTCACGACGGTGATCAACGACATCCTCGACTTCTCCAAGATCGAGGCGGGCAAGATGGAGTTGGTCCCCATCGACTTCGATCTGCGTCACACGGTCGAGGATGTGATGCAGGTGCTGGCTCAGACCGCGGCGAAGAAGGGGCTCGAGGTGGCGTGCCACGTTCACCCGGACGTGCCGGCCCACGTGCGCGGGGACTGCGACCGCCTGCGGCAGATTCTCATCAACCTGGTCAACAACGCCATCAAGTTCACCAATCAGGGCGCGGTCGTGCTGCGGCTCCTGCCCGAGTCCCGGGCGAACGGCCGTGTCATGGTCCGGTTTACGGTCACCGATACCGGCATTGGCATTTCGCGGGACCGTATCGACCGTCTCTTCAGGGCGTTCTCGCAGGCGGATGCGTCAACGACCCGTGTCTACGGCGGGACCGGCCTTGGGCTGGCGATTTCCAAGAAGCTCGCGGAGTTGATGGGAGGGACGATCGGCGTGGAGAGCGAACCCGATCGCGGCTCGACCTTTTGGTTTACGGTCGCCTTTGAAGCCGAGAGGCGGCCGCCCCGTGCCTCTCCCCGCCCGCGCCTTGACCCGCGGACACTCCGCGTCCTGGCGGTGGACGACAACGACATCCAGCGGGAGATCCTCCGGGAGCAGATCGCCAGCTGGGGGTTGGACGCGGCGACCGCGCCGGACGGGGAACGCGCCCTTGAGCTGCTCGCCACGGCCGCCCGGAAGGACGACCCGTTCCGGGTCGCGATCGTGGACAGCGACATGCCGGTGATGGACGGGTTCGAGCTGGCCGAGGCCGTGAAGTCGCGCGCCGAGATCAGCGGCACCGTCCTCATGATCCTTCTCTCCGTGGAGGAACACATCGAGCCGGAGCGGCTGCGAGCCATGGGCTTCGCCGGCCACATGACCAAGCCGGTCCGCCAGTCGCAGCTGTTCGACGCGATCATGAACGCGATCGCCGTGGCCAGGCAGGACCCCTCGCCGGTGATGCCGGACTCGGGTCCGTCACCACACCCCGCACCTGAGCCATCCGGGCACGCGGCGTCCGCTCGTGTGCTCGTGGCCGAGGACAACGAGATCAACCAGATCGTCGCCCGCGAGATCCTCACCAAGTCGGGCTACCGCTGCGACATCGTCCCCAACGGCCGGGAAGCGATCGACGCGCTCGAGGCCGGTCCGTACGACCTGGTCCTCATGGACTGTCAGATGCCGGTGATGGACGGGTTCGAGGCGGCGCGGCTCATTCGTGCGGACGAGGCCCGCAGCGCTCCGGCCGCCAGGCACATTCCCATCATCGCCCTGACGGCCAACGCCATGAAGGGGGACCGGGAGCGCTGCCTCGAAGCCGGGATGGACGGGTATGTCAGCAAGCCGATCAGCCCGGAGCGCTTGCTGGAGGCCATCCGAGAGGCGTTGCAACGCACCAAAGACCTCGCCGTCGAATCCACACCCGAAACCGCCCCGGCCCCCAAGGAGTCCCGCACGGCTCCGGCCGTTCGCGCGCCGTTCGACCCCGCGGCGATCGCGCAGTGGAGTGTGGGCAATCCGAGTGTCGCGTTGCTGCTGCTGGAGAAGTTCCAGAAGCAGCTCGAGGACGACGCGCTGGGGATGGCCCAGGTCCTGCGGGAGCGAGACGCAGCCCGGATGGCGCAGATCGCCCACGCGCTCAAGGGTGCGGCTGGGGTGGCCCAGGCGCGGGACCTCTCGGGACTGGCCGCGATCGTGGAAGAGCTCGGCCGGGCGGGAGAGTTCGACGTCGCCAGGGAGCGGCTGGACGCGCTCCGACGCGAGATCGATCGGTGCCTGTCCTTCATCCCCGAGGCCCGCCGGGCCCTCTCGGCCGCTCATAGGCAAAACGGAGACCCGCCATGCGCATCCTGATCGCGGACGACAACGATGTGAACCTGACGGCCCTCGCGGGGCTGCTCCGGCAGGCCGACTACAAGGTGGAAACGGCCCGCGACGGGCAGGAAGCGATCGACCGCATCCGCGAGGGCGGGGTGCGCCTGGTCATCTCGGACTGGGAGATGCCGCGGCTCAGCGGCACGGACTTGTGCCGCGCCGTTCGCTCGGAAGACCTTCCCGGGTACATCTACATCATCCTGCTCACCGGGCACAACGCCCCGCACGAGCGAGTGGAGGGGCTCTCCGCCGGGGCCGACGACTTCATCGCCAAGCCCTACGACCCGGCCGAACTGCTCGCCCGGGTGCGGTCCGGCGAGCGAGTGTTGTCCCTGGAGACCCGCGACGTGGCGATCTTCGCGATGGCCAAGCTCGCGGAGTCGCGCGACCCCGAGACCGGCGCCCACCTCGAGCGCGTTCGAAGCTATTCCCGCATCCTCGCCCAGCACCTGGCGGGCATGGAGAAGTTCCGCGGGGAGGTGGACGGTGAGTACATCCGGCTGATCTACCTCACCAGCCCTCTGCACGACATCGGCAAGGTCGGCATCCCCGACAACGTGCTGCTCAAGCCCGGCCGACTGAGCGACCGCGAGTTCGAAATCATGAAGACCCACGCGGCCTTGGGCGCGCAGACGCTGGCCGCGGCCCAGCGGATGTTCCCCGGCGTTCGATTCCTGGAGATGGCCCGTGACATCGCCGCGAGCCACCACGAGCGGTTCGACGGGAGCGGCTATCCCGACCGACTGGTCGCCGAGGCGATCCCCCTCTGCGGCCGGATCGTGGCGCTCGCCGACGTGTACGACGCACTGACCTCCAAGCGCGTCTACAAGGCGGCGTTCGGGCACGACATCGCCAAATCGATGATCGTCGCGGAGTCGGGGACGCACTTCGACCCTGACATCGTGCAGGCGTTCGTGCACAACGAAGCGAGATTCCTTGCCGTGCGGGACAAGTTCCAGGAGCAACACGCGGCCGCGGCGTGACCACCACGCCGTCCGCTCGCCTTGCCACCTTTCCCGTTCCGAGGTACTCCTCTGGCTTCGTTCGCCGAACCAACTCGTAGCGCGCTGAAAGGAGTGCCATGACGAAGAGAAGGAAGGCCGCCCGCAGACCCCGCCCCCGCCGCCGGTTCCACCCGGAGGTTCTCACGGACGCCGAGGCCCGCGCCCTGATCGACGCCGTGCCGGGGCCGCCGTTCAGCAAGGCCCGGAACCGGGCCCTGCTGGCGGTGCTGTACCGGGCCGGGCTGCGGCTGAACGAGGCCCTGTGCCTGCGCCCCAAGGACGTGGACGCGGGCGGGGGCGCGATCCGGGTGCTCTTCGGCAAGGGCGGGCGCTCCCGCACCGTGGGCGTGGACGCCGGGGCGCTGGCGTTCCTGGCGGCGTGGGCCGCGGAGCGGGCCGGGCTGGGCGTGGCGTTCGACGCCCCGCTCTTCTGCTCGCGCTCGGGGCGGGCGGTCACCTCGGCCTACGTGCGGCGGCTGCTGCCCGACCTCGCGCGGCGGGCGGGGGTCCAGAAGCGCGTCCACGCGCACGGGTTCCGGCACACGCACGCGGCGCAGCTGCGGGCCGAGGGTGTCGATGTCGGAATTATCAGCAAGCAACTGGGGCACAAGAGCCTGCTCACGACGATTCTCTATCTGGACCACGTCGCGCCGACGGCCGTGGTCGAGGCGGTCAGGGCGAGGGAGTGGAGGGCGTAGCGCCGCATTCGGGGCAGGATGTGCCCGGAGGTAGGCCGGCGCGTGAGTAGCCGCACTTCCTGCAGATGTTGGGGTTCGCGTTCCTGCGCGAGCGGATGTGCGCTCGCCACAGCGGGACAGCAACGGCGAGCAGCGTCACCTCGAACATCCAGAACGGAACTCCGAAATCGCGGAAGCCGCTCGAATCCACTTCCCACAAGAACCACCAGATCGCTTCGTCGCTTTCCCGCTGCCACACAACGGGCACACCGGGCCAGGCCCAAGTCGGCGGGATCTCCACCGCGAGGGTGCCGCGATACAGGCCGACGAGCCCGATGGGCGGAAAGCCGAACGCGGCGGTCCAGAACAACGACAGCAACCAGCAGGGGATAATGAGGACAGCGGCCGCCGTGAACGCCCACCGCAGGGTTGCCCGGAGCCGCTTCACGCCGTCAGCATACAGCGCACGGGTCGTCGAGGCGGTTAGGGCGAGGGAGTGGGCGTAGCGCCGCATTCGGGGCACGCCGCGCCCGACCTGAGCCCGTCGAGCGAGTAACCGCAGCCGGTGCAGTGGCCGGCGCGCCTCGACCTCACTCGGCGGACCCACAGCACGGTGGCGGGCAGCGCGCACGCGACCGCGGGCATCCAGAGCGGTAGTTCGAGTTCAAAGTCGCCATCCCCCATCTGGTAAGACCCCCACCAGAGGAACTGCTCATCGCCCCGGTCCCACGAGTATGCTCCGAAGAAGAGCGGCGCGCGGGCGGGATTGGACTCCCAGCGCAGCCGAATACGCCCCGGCAGGAGCCAAGCAATGCGCCCGGATGTCTCGCCGATCGTGTCCCAGCCCGCGGCCGCGACCCACCGCGCGGACGCGGCAAACGCGAGAAGGGACAGTGCGACGCCCGCTGTCAGCGTCCACCGCAGGATGGCTCCGAGGCGCTTCACGCGAGCAGCATACTCCACATCGCGCCGACGGCGGTGGTCGAGGCGGTCAGGGCGAGGGCGTGGGGGGCGTAGGCTCGCGCCGGCTTTCGTTCCGGTGCGTGAGTGGCATCGCCGTTCTCGCACGCCTCCATTGTGCGGCGAGCCGGAAGCCGAGAAAGTCGGCCCCGGTGTACTGAAGTGTTTCAGCGGTGAAACCGCGATCTCGAAGCACGTTGAGAATACTGGGCTTAACTCGACCTGGGATCTCGATCTTCCCGAAGTGCGTTGGGCCTAGCAGGCGCAGAAGGAGATCATCGTGATACGTCCCGATTCGCCCTGCCATACTGAACAGCCCGCCTTGGGCGATGGCACGGGGAAACGCAATTTGAAGATGGACTGGGATGAATGTCGGCTCGCTTGTGGCAGAGAAGAGGTGCTGCTTGTGGTCGAAGCGTGGGTCCTCCGGATTTGGAGTTCCGTTCGTGGACCATTGGCGTCCGGCTGCCTCGTGCAACGCGCATGCCGAGTACCACCACACCGCCCCCGGCGCGCGCCGCTCATCGATGCACGCGAACCACACTGCGATTTCCAATCGATTGGTCCAGTCTAGAAGCCGCGTCGGTGCACCGTAATGCTGCATTACGGTCAGCGCGGGGACAAAGTCTGCCTCGGAGCGTCCTCCGTTGATGAGCCTCAGTTCCTGCTGGCTGTGACCTGCTCCCCGTGAATCGGTCCAGCCGTTATGAGAGACTACCGGGCCGGAAGGCCCAGAAGGAGTCTCTCGATGAGCGGTCCAGGAAGGCGGAAGCGGCACAGCCCCGAGCAGATCATCGCCAAGCTGCGTGAGAT
>CAJPFG010000017.1 GCA_905339235.1 Phycisphaerales bacterium | reverse complement strand
CTGGGGTACCAGACCCCCGAGGAGTTCGCGGCCGCGTGCGTACCCTCCGGCTCCGCTGCGCTGCGCCTGCGGGTACGCACGCGGGAGGAGGAGTTGGTCACACTCTCATAAGGGGTGGACCGAAGGATGGGGGCAGGTCACGATCGGGGTTATGTGCGCGTT
This sequence comes from Phycisphaerales bacterium, assembly GCA_905339235.1. Classification (GTDB taxonomy): domain Bacteria; phylum Planctomycetota; class Phycisphaerae; order Phycisphaerales; family UBA1924; genus RI-211. The sequence continues at coordinate 212,161 of CAJPFG010000017.1, read as the reverse complement.
CGGTTCGGCACACGCGGACAACGTCATTCACCAGGTCGGCGACGTTGATGGCTACGTGCCCGGAGGAGTGGCCGATCTGTTGCCGCGGTCGCCCGAGGTGGAGGGGTTCCTTCAGAACCACGGGTTCTGGCCGCCGACGAACGCAGACGACCGATCGACAAATGACGGACCACGGTTGAACTGGGTCGTGGGATGGACGCACGACTTCGCGATCCCTCAGGGTCAGACCATCGTCGGAGCAACCCTCCGCGTCGGTGTATATCCGGCATTCGGCGCGGTGATCTCCTCTGATTTCCTGGCGCTCGACCTGAATGTCGTTCCCCAGCCAAGCCCGCCCTGGGGCACGCCGTACGGGCCGCGCGCCGTGCTCGTTGACATCGCGAACCCGGATCCGCAGCCCGGAACGACGACGGAGATTGTGATTGACCTGGCGGCGGTCCCGATGAGACCCGCCGAAAGCGGTGACCCGGTGATGTACGACCTCTTGCCGCAACTCCAGGACGGGAGTCTCAACATCCTGCTGGCAGATGACTCGGGCTTGGACTACTCGATTCTTGAGGTCACAACGGTTCCCGCGCCGGGCATCACCGCACTTGCTTTCGCAATCATCCTCACGAAACGCCGCCAAAGGCGCATCTGACCAAGGATGAGAGGTGTCTCTTCCGCGTGCGCGCCGAAGCCGTTTCCGCGCGCTCCGACACTCCTCCCGCGCATCCCGACGTGAAACCCGCTCACTCCAGCCGCCCTTCGCGACGTTGCGAGCCCGCGTCCGTGCATTCCGAACCGCGCTCGGTGCGCTCAAAACCCGCGTCCGCACGCTCAGAACGCGTTTCTTATCGCTCCTACCCGCCTTCCGCGCCCTCCCGCTCAAGCCCCCCTCCCCGCGCGCCGATGCCAAGGCCATGGCCTCGACCCTCCCCACCGACCCGCACCGCATCGTTGAGTTCGTGAGCCCCCGCGCGGGCGTGTGGGTCGAGAACCAGGCCGCGATCGGGTCCAGCCCGGTCCAGGTGCAGACCGTCGAGGAACTCCTCGCCGCCGCGAAGCACGCGCGGGACCGGGCGCTCGCCGCCCGCAACGCCGCCGCCGCGGCCACGCTGAGGTTCTACGACGCCGCGCGCCGCCTCCGCGATGCCGCCAACGTCGTCATCCGCAACGCCAAGAACACCGCCGTCACCAGCGACGACGCCAACGTCTACGCCCTCGCACTGCTCGAGCCCCCGAAGGCCCGCGCCCACGCCGCCCCCGCGCCCAACCAGCCCCAGCGCCTCTCCGCGACGGTCGGCCAGGACGGCGCGGTCACGCTCCGCTGGCGCACCCGCAACCCGCGCGGGGTTTCCAACGTCATGTACGAGGTCCGCCGCGCCATCGTCGCCAACGGCGGGCGCGGGCCCTTCGCGCTCCTGGGAATCGCCGGCCCCTCGCCGGGCTCGGACCCGCACCGCGCGGGCGGGCTCTTCCGCGGCGGGGTCTACCGCGATCAGTCCATCCCCGTCGGCACGCCGGGCGTGGAGTACCTCGTCACCCCGGTGCGCGGCGGCCGCCGCGGGCCGACCTCCGCCATCTACTCGCTGCGCTTCGGCTCGGTCCGACCCGCCGCGCCCGCGCCCGCCACCACAGCCACCACCGCCCGCGCGGACCTCCGCGCCGCGGCGTAGTCGAACCACCCCCACACCCGCCGCAGCGGTCGGAAGGCCGCGACGGGCGATTCGCGACGGCGGCTCCTGGGATGATGGCCGCCGTCGGGGCCAGCGCGACGTGCCCGCGTCCTTCCCGCTCGTGCGGCGAAGGGCTCATCCGCCGAACTCGCGACGGGCGTACCCCTCCTATGCGCCTACACCGCGTGCGACCCGACAGGGCCGGACGCGGGTTTTTGATCGCCACGCCGGATCGTCCACGCCGTAGTTCAGCACCGCGAACCCACCTAATACACCAGCAGCACCGCCACGTGATTGAGGTTGGTCCCCGTCGGCCCAGTCCGAACAAGGGCCCCGCACCCCTCCAGAACCGCGTAACTGTCGTGCCGCGACAGCCCGGCTTCGGGATCAAGCCCCGCGTCCGTCGCCCGCGCCCACGTCTCGCCCGTCACCACCGCCCCCGCCGCGTCCGTCGGGCCATCCACCCCGTCCGTCGAGAACGACAGCACGGCGCCCAACACGCCCCGCTCGTGCAGCCCCTTCGCCGCCGCCAGCGCCAACTCCTGGCCCGGTCCACCCTTCCCGCCGCGCTCGCCCACCGTCACCGTCCACTCCCCACCCACCACCCACGCCCACGGCCGCCGCGAATCCGCCAACTCCGCCGCCCGCCGCGCGAGCCTCGCCCCCACCACCGCCGCCTCGCCCTCCACGGCGTGCTCGACCCCCGCGAGGTGGAAGCCCATCGAAACCGCCGCGTCGCGCGCCGCCTCGACCGCCCGCCGGTTGCTCGCGATCACGCGGTTCGTGACGCGCGTGAAGCACGCCTCGCCCGCCTTGGGTGTCTCGGGAATCTTCCCGGCCATCCCGCGCCGCAGGTGCTCCACAACCCGCGGCACGCTCGCCGCGACCCCCCTGGATTCCAGCACCCCCAGCGCCTCGGCGAACGTGCTGGGGTCCGGCGCCGTCGGCCCCGACGCGATCACGTCCAACCGGTCTCCCATCACGTCCGACAGGATGTAGGCCTCGATCTCGCCCCGGCACACCCCCGCCAGCCTGCCGCCCTTTAACTGCTCCACGTGCTTGCGCACGGCGTTGAGTTCACCGATCCCCGCCCCCGCCAGTTGCAGCCGCCGCGTCACCTCCCGCAGATCATCCAGCGTCAGCCCCTCCGCCGGCAACGCGAGGTGCGCCGAAGCGCCTCCCGAGATCATCGCGATCAGCGTCTCGTCCTTCGCGACCCCCCGCACCAACTCGCGCGCCCGCAACGCCGCCTCAACGTTCCGCGGCGACGGAAACGGGTGATCGCACGGAAAGACCTCGACCCCGGGAACTCGCAACTCTTCCACCCGCTCCGGCGGACACGTCACAACTCCCCTCACGGCCCGCCCGAGCAAAGACGCCGCTGTGCCGGCCATCACCACCGCCGCCTTCCCGCACGCCAGCAGTTTCACCTCGCCCTTGGGTGTCGTCCACGAGTCCCGCACCGCCGCCGCAGGGTCCGCCGCGAGCAGAACCGACGCGATCACACGCTTGACATGCTCTTCCGCGGCCGGATATGAAGGCGCCGGGCGTATCACGATGCCACAGAATACACCGGCGATGGCGCCGGCGGCCCAAACTCCCCGACCCGGGCCAAAACTCGGTATCATCGCGTCAGTCAGTCGCGAAAGGCTCGCCACCCAGAGAGGGCTCGCATGACTCAGTATCCACCTTCGGTTCAAGGACCCCCCGGGGTGTACCCGCCGGGAATGATGAAGCCGCACCGCGGCGCGGTCGTTCTCGTCCTGGGAATCCTGGGCATCGTCTTCTGCGTGATCTGCGGCATCGTCGCGTGGGTCATGGGGAACGAAGATCTCAGGCAGATGGACAGCGGCCAGATGGACCCTTCCGGCCGAAGCACCACCCAGGCGGGACGCATCCTCGGAATCGTCTCCGTCGCGCTCGCCGCCTTCGTCGCCGTCATCGGCGTCATCTGGGTCCTGTTCTTCATCGTGATTGCAGCCGGCGCCGCCACGAGCGGTCGGCCCTGATCCGAACGCACCCGCGATGTCCGCCCCACCCCCGCGACCGTTCTCAGGCCTCACGCCGGCCGTCATCGGCGCGGCCGTCCTGTGGATCGCGCTCGTCGTGACCGCGGCCCTCGTCGGACGCTACTCCGGCCATCAAGTTCGGGTCTGTCTTTTCAACCGGGTCACCGGCTACCCCTGCGCGACCTGCGGCGGAACCCGCGCCGCGGCCCAACTCGCTCACCTCAACCTCCCCGCCGCGATCGCATTCAATCCGCTCGTCACCGTGCTCATCCTCGGGCTCCCTCCGTACATCGTGTGGCGCAGCACCCGCGGCCGCGCGTGGCAGGGCCTCTCCGCCCGAGGATACCGGATCGCCGCGTGGACGCTCGTGGTGTCCGTCGCCGCCAACTGGGCCTACGTGCTTCTGCACGAGCGCGCGATCGATCATGTTGGTCCGGCTCAAGACTTGGCCCCAACCCAACGCCCGTAGACTCCTCCGGATGGACGAACCGGCCACGCCGCAACGCCAAGACCCCTGGGCCCACCGCCGCGGCGAGCCCCGCACCTTCGCCGCGCTCTGGATCGCCTTCCTCTTCGCCAGCGCGTTGGTCTCGCTGGGCGCCGGCGGTTCGCTCGGGCTCGTGGCCACCGATGTGTACCGCGCTTCCGCCCGCGTGCTGGTCGTGCTCGCGGGCGTGGGGATTGGGGTGCTCTGGCCCATGCTCCGGCTGAGCCAGGAGCCCCCCACCCATCCCCATCGCGCGATGGTTCACGACTTCATCGTCGTCGCCGCGCCCCTGCAGGCCATCGCCTGGCCGCAGGTGCTTCCATGGATGGCGGCGTGGCCGCTGCCGGTCGTCGCGGCCCTCGCCGCGCACTTCGCCGCATGGTCGCTCATCATCTCCGCAATCCTCGCGCTGTTCCTCGAGCGTGCCCGCCACGACCCCCGCTCCCTTCGCGCGGCCCGCATGGGCATGATCGTCGCGCTCGCCGCCGCCGCGCCCGTGCTGCGCGTCTGCCTCGGAGGGCTTCTCGACGAAGACTCCCGCCCCGATCCCCCCGATCTTCTCCTCACCGCTTCGCCCATCACCGGCGGCTGGGAGATCGCCCGCGACCGGTCCTGGTCCGGGATCTCCGCCCGCGTTTCCACGCCCCAATGGGGCCTGCTCGCCGGCGAGACCGCGGCCGGGCTCGCCGTCTGGGGCATCGGCGGGGTGGTAGCCCGCCGCCGCCGACCCGCCTAGATTCTGGCACCCACACCGCCGCCGGGGTTCATGAAACCCGGGCCCCAAGCGCCCGGCGGGTGAGTTCGTCCCGGAGATTCCCGATGGAGTTGGTCACCAAGGCCGAAAAAGAAGCCCTCGAAGCGCGCGTGGCCGCCCTGATCGCCAATCGGCCTGTCATTTCCCAGCGCATCGCCGAGGCCCGCGCCCACGGCGACCTCCGCGAAAACGGCGACTACCACGCCGCCCGCGAGCAGCAGGGCATGGACGAGGCCGAAATCCGCCGGCTCGAAGAGCGCCTCTCCAACATGTCCGTCATCGACGAACGGATGGCCAAGGCCGTCGAGGGCGTCGTCTTCGTCGGCTCTACCGTCCGCCTCCGCGAAGAGCCCTCCGGCGATGAAGACCTTTTCAAACTCGTCGGCGACGCCAGCCCTCGCCCGCCCGCCGACTACGTCGAAGTCACCGCCACCAGCCCCATGGGCGAGGCACTCCTCAAGGCCCGCGTCGGCGACACCGTCCGCGTCAACGCCCCCCGCGGCCAGAAGCGCTTCACCATCGTCGAAATCCTCGCCTGACCCCCCACGCCCGCCGCGTATCATTCCCGCGTGAACCAGCCCCTGGACCCGCGAAGGATCGAAGTGCTCGACGCCGCAAGCGTCCGCGAGATGCCACGATCGGGACCCGTGGGACGCCTCCGGATGCTCGAAACGACCACCGCCGACGGCCGCACGCTCATGCGCGCCCGTATCCGCGCTCAGCACCCCGATTGGGCCTGCGAGGAAATCTCGCATGAAGTTGCCCGAAGGCTCCGACACGAGCCCTCTTGACTGGTCGCTCCGCATCGGTGTTCCTGTTGAGTGAATGTCCTTCGACAACCTGATTCCGGCAGCAACCGCTTTCCACTCCGCCACACTCCCTCTCCCCCCGCCCCGCTTCCGTTACACTCCCCCCATGCCCGTTCCCCGCGTCTGCGTCGTCGGCTCCGTCAACATGGACCTCGTCGTACGCACCTCGCGCCTCCCGCGCCCCGGCGAGACTGTCCTCGGCTCCGCCTACCGCACCTACCCCGGAGGCAAGGGCGCCAACCAGGCCGTCGCCGCCCGACGTATGGGCGCCGATGTCTCCCTCATCGCCAGCATCGGCGACGACTCCCACGGCCAGCGCGTCCGCCAGACCCTCGACGCCGAAGGCCTCAACCTCTCCGGCCTCACCATCCGCCCCGGCGAGGCCACCGGCCTCGCCCTTATCACCGTCGCCGAGCAGGGGGAGAACATGATCGTCGTCGCCCCCGGCGCCAACGCCAACCTCACCCCCGACGATGTCCTCCGCGCCTCCGACAACATTCGCACCGCCGATGTCGTCCTCCTTCAACTCGAAATCCCCACGCCCTGCATCGCCGCGGCCGTCGCCGTCGCACACGAGCACCGCCGCTGCGTCATCCTCAACGCCGCACCCGCCCGCCAGGTTCCACCCGATCTTCTTAAGCAGGTCGATGTCCTCATCGTCAACCGCGCCGAAGGCGCACGCCTCGCCGGCATGGATCTCAGCACCGAGCCCGGCCGCGTCGCCCTTCGTCTCCCGGAACTCGGCCCCCACACCGTCGTCCTCACGCTGGGCGCCCAGGGCAGCGTCCTGATCCAGCGAGGCCGCCCGCGCCGCTTCGCCGCGCCCCACGTCACCTCCGTAGACGCCACCGGCGCCGGCGACGCCTTCTGCGGGGCCCTCGCCGCCGAATGGCCCGACGCCGCCCACGCCGCCCCTCGCTCCACCGAGGAAATGCGCCTCGCCGAACGCGCCATCATCTGCGCCTCCGCCGCGGGCGCGCTCGCCACCACAAAGCCCGGCGCCATCCCCTCGCTCCCCAGACGCGCCGAGGTCGAATCGCTCACCGAACCGCTCCAGAGAGCCGCGACCTGAATCCGCGGGCTGCAGGCCTGAAACCGCCTGCACATTCTCCGAATAATGTGAACACGATCCGAAGGGAGTCATCCAATGAACCGCACGTGGGCCACGATCCTCTCCAGCACTCTCGCCGTTTCACTTCCCGTGGCCGCGGGCTGCGTCGTGGCATCCGAGTCCGGCTGCGCCTGGCAGCCCGCCGGTTACAAGGCCAGCAAGCCGGCCCAGTCCGTGCACGTAGCGGGAGCCCCGCTCGACGTGCAGACCGAAAACGGCTCCATCACCGTCCGCAAGACCGACGGCGACCAGGTCGTGATCGCCGCGCACATCAGCGCAATCTCCCAGGAACGCCTCGACGCCACCAAGGTAACCGCCCAGCGGTCAGACGACGGCACGCTCACGGTCCGCGTCGAGTGGCCCGGCGGCAAACGCGAGATGAACGAGGGCGCTTCCATCGAGATCCTCACCCCCGGAGCCAAGGGCCTCAACCTCCGCTCCAGCAACGGCGCCATCGTGGTCTCCGGCATGTCCGGCCACGCCGCGCTCAAGTCCTCCAACGGCTCGATCACCGTCACCGAGCACGCCGGTCATGTCGTCGCCGACACGTCCAATGGCTCGATCAACCTCTCCGAGGTCGCCTCGGCCCACGCCGACACGAGCAACGGCGCCGTCACCATCCGCCTCGCCGCCGATGCCGCCGGTCCCATCGACGCCGATACCAGCAACGGCTCGATCGTCCTTGAGGTCGGCGACGCCTTCGACGCGAGCCTCGACGCCAAGACGTCCAACGCCGGCGTCAAGTGCACCGCAACCGGGGCCACCGCCGTCGCCTCCGGCCGCAACCACGGCGCCTTCAAGTTCGGCAACGGCACGCACAAGTGCCGCCTGGACTCCAGCAACGGCTCCATCACCATCCGATCCCGGTGAACGGCCTTCGCCTCCCGCCCTTCACCCCCCAACAATCCTCCGGACACCCACGGAGACCGCCATGCGTCGATTCGGCGTCTTGTTTCTGGCATTCCTCGCCCTCGGTTTCACCCACCACGCTCGCGCGCAGGACGATCCGCCCATCGATCCGCAGACCGGCGCCGTCCGCGCCATCACGTTCGGCGAACTCGCCCCGCGACTGAAACCCGAGGCCTGGATCAAGGGCGAGCCCCTCGACCGCTTCGCGCCGGGAAAGGTCTACGTCGTCTGGTTCTTCGCGACCTGGAGCAAAAAGAGCCGCGACGCCGCGCCCACCCTGTCGGTCATCCATGAGCACTTCAAGGACCGGGGCGTCACCGTCCTGGGCATTGCCCTCTGGGAGACCACCCAGCCGCTCTCCGGCGCCGGTTCCTACCTCGATCGCGTCCACGCCTTCGTCGATGAGCACACGCCCCTCTTCCCCTACGCCGTCGCCTACGACGGCGACGCCGGCGAAATGGTCCAGACGTGGATGCGCGGCGGAGACCGCAAGGCCATCCCCGCCGCCTTCGTCATCGACCAGGCCGGTAAGGTCGCCTGGCTCGGCCACCCGCTCAACGCCGCCGAAAAACTCGACAACATCGTCGAGAAGGTCCTCGCCGGCACCTACGACGTGAAGGCGGCCGCGGAAAGAGCCACGGCCGAGGCCGAACTGATCGACAAAGCCCGCAAACTCGACCGCCGCTACATCAAAGCGATGGACGCCGGCGACGGCCCGGGCGCCATGAAACTGCTCGACGAGATGATGGCCCTCCGCCCCGGCGAGTTCAACAGCCGCGCCCACGAGGTCTTCAAGATGGTCGCGATCCAGAACAAGGACGCCACCGCCTACACCTGGGTCCAGCAACTCGCGCAAGGCGCGCTCAAGGACGACGCGAACACGTTGAACAACATCGCCTGGGCTATCGCCACCGACCCCGAACTGGAGTTCCGCGACCTCGCGCTCGCCCTCAAACTCGCCCAGCGCGCCTACGACGTTTCGCAGGCAAAGATCGCCTACATCATCGACACCCTCGCTCGAATCCAGTTCGACCGGGGCGAAATCGACCGCGCCATCGAACTCCAGGAAGAAGCCCTCAGCAAGGCCGAGCCCGGACGCAGAGAAGAATACCAAGCCACGCTCACCCGCTACAAGGCAGCCAAACCCTAGCCGAGAACCCCGTGCCCCGCCCATCCGACCCCGGCGACCTGCGCGTGTTCACCCGCGAATCCCTCCGCGAACTCGACCGCCTCGCGCGCGTCGAGTTCGGCATCCCCTCCATCGTCCTGATGGAAAACGCCGCCCGTCACGTCGCCGACATCGCCCTCGACGGCCTCGAAGGCGACGAAAACCCCGGCGCGCTCGTCGTCTGCGGGCCGGGAAACAACGGCGGCGACGGCCTCGCCGCCGCCCGCCACCTCCACAACGCCGGGCTCGACGCCTCCATCATCCTTCTCACCGATCACCTCACCGGCGACCCCGCAGTCAACCTCGAAATCGCCCGCCGCATGGGCCTTCGCATTACCCTCGCCGACCCCGATTCCGCAACCGCCGTCCGCCGCGCCTGGGACGGCCTTCGCCGCCCGGGCGTTATCCTCGACGCGATCTTCGGCACCGGCCTGGCCCGCCAGGTCGATGGCCCCGCCGCGGCCCTCATCACCGGCATCAACGCGCTCGGACAACTCGGGGTCCCCGTCCTCGCCGTCGATTGCCCCTCCGGCATGGACGCCAACACCGGTCAGACCCTTGGCGCGGCCGTCCACGCCAGCGTCACCGTTTCCTTCGTCGGCCTCAAAGAGGGCTTCCTCGCACTCGGCGCCCAGTCAATCCTCGGGGAAATCGTCGTCGCCGACATCGGCGCCCCGCGCGAACTCGCTCAGCGCCTCGGCCGGCTCCTCGGCCCCCTCCCCGAAAAAGAACCCCGCGCCGCCGAGCACGAGGACTCCCCCGACCCGCCATCCAGCCGCGGCCGGCGAATGGACTGATTCTCGCAGCGCTTTTCACCGGCGACGCGCCCGGCCGCAACCTTCCTTCGCCTTTGTGAATACGATTGGTTGTCGCGCCAGGCCCGGGCGGGCGACGCGACGGAGGGTCGTTCCATGGCCGTGCGGATGGAACTCTCGCGAATTCTCATCCGGGAACTCAATGACTACCAGATCATCGAGCTCCGCGAAGTCGCTCCGTCCAACGGCGACGGCGAAGGCGGCGGGCAGATGGAAGGCGGACGCGCATTCCCCATCGTCATCGGCCTCCCCGAGGCCCAGGCGATCGAGCGCCGCCTCAAGGGCATCCATATCAAGCGTCCCCAGACCCACGACCTGCTCGCCAACGTCGTGGAATCCCTGGGCGGCAAACTCGTCTCCATTACCATCAACGACCTTTCCGATCACACGTTCTTCGCCACGCTCGACGTGAAGTCCTACGACGGCAAGGTGATCCACATCGACGCTCGCCCCAGCGACGCTATCGCACTCGGCATCGCCGGCGGAGTTCCGATCTTCGTCGAAGACCACGTGCTGGAGGCCGCGTCCAAGGATGAACCCTGAACTCGACGCGGGGCACGGGCACGCCCGTCCGGGCACACACGTATCGCCCCGGGCCTACCTCACTCACGATCTCCCCGCCATCGGCGGCCGCATCAAGGAACGTCCCGAGGACTTCCTCGTGGACGAGATCCCCCTCTACCACCCCGTCGGCCAGGGCGAGCACCTCTACATGCTCGTCCAGAAGCGCTCACTCTCCACCATCGACCTGCTCGGCATCCTCGCCCAGCACTTCGGGGTGCCCAAGGGCGCCGTCGGGTACGCCGGCCTCAAGGACAAGCACGCGCTCACGCGCCAGGTCGTCTCCGTCCACATCCCGGGCCGCACCCACGCCGACTTCCCCATGCTCCAGCACGACAACGTCCAGGTGCTCTGGGCGGAAATGCACACCAACAAACTCCGCCCCGGACACCTCTCGGGCAACCGCTTCTCCATCCGCATCCGCGGCGTCCGCCCGACCGACGTCCTCACCGCGCAGCGCGTGCTCAGCCGCCTCCGCTCCGCCGGAGTCCCCAACCGCGTCGGCGAGCAGCGCTTCGGCATGCTCGAGAACAACCACCTGATCGGGCGAGCCCTCGTTCTCGCCGATTTCGACATGGCCGCGCGCGAACTCCTCGGCCCCTGCGCCGCCTACCCCGAACTCAACCAGGAGGCCCGCCGCCTGTTCGAAGACCGCCGCTTCAAAGACGCCATCACCCGCTACCCCCCCGGCGCCCGCACCGAGATGTCCGTCCTCAACTCACTCTCCAAGGGCATGACCGCCAGGGCCGCGTTCATGCGCCTCGACGAAACCGTCCTGCGCTACTACCTCTCCGCGTTTCAGAGCGCCGTCTTCAACGCCGTTCTCGACGCGCGCATCGCCGAAGGCGCGCTGGGAACCCTCCGCGCCGGCGACGTCGCCGTCAAGCACGCCAACGGCGCCGCGTTTCTCGTCGATGATCCCACCGCGGCCGATCCCGCCACCCCCCAGCGCCTCGCCGACTTCGAAATCAGCCCCTCCGGCCCCCTCTGGGGGGCCTCCATGCTCCGCGCCGCCGGTCCCGCCGACGAACTCGAACTCCGCGAACTTGCCGCCACCGGCGTCTCCCCCGACCATCTCCGCCAGTTCGATCTCCAGGCCCGCGGAATGCTCGAAGGCAAACGCCGCCCCCTCCGCGTCCCGCTCATCGATCCCGAAGTCGAAGGCGGCGTCGATGAGCACGGCCCCTACGTTCGCTGCGCCTTCGAACTCCCCCGCGGCTCCTTTGCCACCGTCGTCCTCCGCGAAATCATGAAGCCCCAAGCCGAAAAAACCATCGACGCCATCGAATAACCTCCAACCCACCGCACCAAACCGCAACCCTGTCTCAACTCCGAACTCGCCATTTGCCATTTCCCCCCATGCCCACTCCCATCCGTCTCATCTGCTTCGATCTCGGCGGCGTCATCATCAAGCACCATCGCTCCTGGGCCGAGGCCTGCGCCGCCACCGGCACGCCCTACCACGACGCCGTCGCCGCCCCCGAACTCGTCCAGCGCCGCCGCGACCTCGCCAAACTCCACCACACCGGCAAGATCGCCTGCAACGACTTCTTCCCCGCCCTCGCCGCGGCCACCAACCACCTCTACTCCGAATCCCAGGTCCGCCTTCTCCATAACGCCTGGGTCTACGCCGAATACGAAGGCATCGACGCCTTGCTCCAGCGCCTCGTCTCCGCCAACCGCGCCGACACCGCCATCCTCTCCAACACCAACGCCACCCACTGGTCCCGCCTCGGCCGCGGCCAACGCGACGGCCTCCCCCTCTTCTCCGCCCCGCTTCGCCTGAACAACCGCCACGCCAGCCACATCCTCGGCCTCGCCAAACCCGATCCCGCCATCTACCGCGTCTTCGAAGCCCAGGTCGGCTTCCGGGGCGCCGAAATCCTCTTCTTCGACGACCTCGCCGAAAACATCGCCGCCGCCCGGCAACTCGGCTGGCGTTGCCAACTCATCGACCACACGAAAAACACCGCCGAGCAGGTGGAACTCGCCCTCAACTCCCATCATCTGCTCTCCGAACCCTGAGCGAGAAAAAAGAAGGCCCCGGGCACAAAGCCCAGGGCCCCCAATACCTTTCACGCGCCATCGCCCCTTACGGGCACGGCCCGCCGTTCACGCTCTGCTCCACCGCCTCGACGTCGAACCCGTTCTCCGCGCCATCGCGGTTAAAGTCGGCGCTCGCCTGGCAGAAGTTCGACATGTCGCCATTGACCGCCTGCTCGGTCGCCTCCACATCAAACCCGTTCACCGCGCCGTCGCAGTTCACGTCCGGGTCGCACGGCCCATTCCCGGGGATCGGAATCCCCGCCGCGTCCACCGACGGAATCGCGCCCGGCTTGAACAGCCCGATCGTCCCCGCGCCCATGACCGGCGCAGCGTTCGCATCGAACCGGAAGTTGTACATCGTGCCCCAGCGAAGCGCGTTCGCATTGTCGCCGTTGGGCGGCAGGTACGGCTCCGGCGCCGACCACGTCACGCCGGACCCCGACACTGAACTCGGCCAACTGTCCGGGTTCGCCGCGGTGTTCGGATACGGCTCGCCCGAGTGCGCGAAAATGCCGTGGAACCCCACGTTCGACACCGCCACGCCCGCTCCCGTCGGAATCGTGAACCCGCCCCCGCTCCGATCCGAGTTCAGGTTGAACACCGCGTACTCGTAGTGCCACGTTCCGTCGCCGTTGTCCGTCGCCTTGCCCGCCACCCAGAACCGTGCCACGATCCCCGGCCCGGGAACCGAGTTATCCACATAATCCGCGGCCACCAGCGACACCGCCGGGTCCGCGTCCTTCCACGCCCGGATCGCCGGCGCCATCCGCTGCACCGTCGCCGTCAGCGTCGGCGTCGAAGTCGCCGTCGGAATCAGAATCCGCTGGTGCGTCGCGTTGTTCAACCCATTAATCGCCGGGTTCGTGTTGTTGTTCCACTGGGCATCATCCGCCGTCACATACTGGCACTCGCCGAAATACAACGCCCCCGCGTTCTGCGCCGGATCGATGTCCGCCGTCATCACCTGCAGCCGCATCCCGATCGTCCCCGTGCTCCCCGTCCCGTGCGGCATCGGATACGCCCCGGTCGTCGCGTTCACCTGCGACCGCGGACCCAGGTTCCCCTGCGAACCGTTCAACCCCGACCCGTACGCGTCCGAACATCCCACGCCCAACTGCTGCCCGCCAAGCGGCGGCGGCGTGCACGCCCCGCACGTCCCGCTGTTCGTGGACGAGAAGCCGTGCTTCAGCCACGATTGGCCGATCTGCTCGAACCGCCCGTTCTTCAGGCGGTACATGTTCTGCGCGATCACCGGGTGCTGGTTGTTGTTCGCCAGCCACATCACCGGCACGTCGCCCGCGTTGCACGCGTCGGTGCCGATCGCGTACGCCGTGATCCCGCCCGTCACCCCGTAGTACCCCACGTCCGTCAGCCGCGCCACGAACACGTCCGGCCCCGCCGACGGGCACGGATTGACCGTCAACCCGAACACCCCGCCCGACGACCGCCCCTCCGCGTCGCTCACCGTGAACGTCACGCTCTTGTTGCCCGGCGTCACCGAAGGCGGCACCGTGACCTGGTAACTGAACACGTTGTTCCCGGGCGTTACGTCGCCGTTCGTGCCGTCGTCATAGAACGTCTGCGTCCCGCTCCCCGCCAGGCTCGACAAGTCGGCGGTCACGCCGATCCCCGTGCTCGCCGGATTGAACCCCGGCGTCACGTTGACCGTCAGCAGCGTCGTTCCTCCGGCCCCGCACGAGTAAATGCTCGACGGCGTCGCCGCGCCCGAGCCGCTCGGCGGGATCGATCCGTTCGTGCAGTTGAACGTCAGCACCATTCCCGGCGTGAGCCCGCCCGCGTTGCACGCAAACTGAGTCGCCGGATAGGTCGTGTGCTGGGCGCCCACCGTCGCGCTCGATCCGCCCTGCGCGACCGTCGCGTAGATCACATCAAAGTGCGAGTTGTCCTCGAACAGCCGCACCTCGAAGTTCGTGGTTCCCCCGCCGCCGTAATAGCGCGTCCGCCACTCGATATTGAACACGCGGTTCGGCGCCACGCCCGAAACCGACGTAAAAATGCCCTCGCCCGCCCCGTCCGTCCGAAGGTCATCCCACTGCGGGCACAACGCCACCCCGATGCTCCCCTGCGGAAGACACGCATTCTGGTACGTGTTGCTGCCCGTCGTGAACTGCAGGTTGCCGTTGCTGCTCGCGTTCACGGCCGTGTACGACGCGCCGTACAGCATCACCGGAAACGGAATCGCCACGTTCGTCACGCAATCGTCGCAGTGATTCCCGATGTCCGTCGTGCCCGGGACGATCACCCCGCCCGACGAAGGCATCACCGTAAACCCGGTGCACTGCGCGTTCGCAACGCCCGCGCTCGCCGCCACCCCCGCCACGCCGAGAAACCACGCCGCCACCCGCTTCCCCCTCATCCTGCTATCCATAATGAACTCCTTCACCCCGGGAATCGGGGTTTCGTGGCTGCCGAACGCATGAAGAACGCCGCCGACCCGGGCCGCGCGTTCCGAGCATACGACATTCTTCTCGGACCGGCAAGCCCTTTTTTCATCACGCTTCCGCCACCCCGATATCCAGTTCCGCGGCGACCGGCTCCAGACATTCCGACGCCGAACACGGCTGATACTTCACCACCAGCCTCGGATGCCCGCGCAACGCCCCTTCGCGCTCCAGCGCCACACGAAGTTCGAACGTTCCGCTGTACACCTTCACCCGCAGTTCGCCCTCTCCCATGTCTTGGCCCGCCGGATAGTCCGCATACGCGCGCACACCGGTCCCGCCCGAGGTATCAACCCTGAACGGGATAAGCCGCATCCCCGCTTGGGTTTTCCCCGGGTCTGCCGCCGGCACGTGCCATCCTTCCGCAATCTGAACCAGCACGGTCAACTCCGCCGGCTCTCCCTCCTTCACCTCAACCCGCTCTACCCCCGCGAATACCTGCACGACCCCCTGGTTCGCCGGCAGCCTCCGCTGCGATGCCACCGCCTTGGGCTTGCGAACCTCCGCGGCGCTCGCCGGCCGCGCCGCGGGCGATTCCCCCGCGATCAGCAGCCGCAGCAGCGCCCGCACGCTGTTCACGCTCCCCGCCGGCGAGCCCGCCAGCCGCCCGCTCACCCCCGCCAGCGCCGCGACCGCGCGCTGCGAGTGCGCCGCGTCGCCCGTCAACTCGGTCAGGTCGATCATCGCATGCACCATCGCCGAAAACCCGCTCGCCAGCGCCCCGTCGTGCAACGAGCACGTGCGCACAAACAAATCTGGCGCATCCGCCCGGGTGTCATACACCATCCCCGACGCATCCTCAAAGAACGCGGCCTTCGCGTGCCCCAGCAACCCCAGCGCCTGCGACACCCGCCGCTCCCTCTCCTCGCCTTCATGGCACCGGGCAATCTCCAGCAGCCCCTGCATGACAAACCCGTAATCCTCCAGCAAGCCGGGGATCTTCGAAATCCCCCCGCGGTGCGTCCGCAGCAGCCCGCCCCGCTCATCCCGCATGACCCGCAGCACGAAATCCATCGCGCGCTCGGCCGTCGCCAGGTACGCCGGCGCTTCCAGTTCGCGCGAAGCCGTCGCCAGCGCCGCGATCATCATCCCGTTCCACGCCGCGATCACCTTGTCGTCCGTCCGCGCCTGCGCACGCCGATCCCGCGCCTCCAGCAACGCCGCGCTCACCCGCGTCACCCTCTCCACGAACTCAACCGGCCCCAACTGCACCGAGCCCGCCAGCCGCTCCGGCCGATCCGCCAGCCTCAACACCCACTTGGACGGCTCTTCCGGATGATGCGGATCACGGAAGTTCGGCGGGCCCCCCAGCCCGAACACCCCAACCGCAAACTCCGCCGCGGCCCGCGCCGTCCCTTCCAACTCCGGCACCCCCGCCAACTCCGGCGGGCACAGCGCCCCGCGCACCTCCTCCGGCGTCCACAGATACGGATCACCCTCGCGCCCGCCCGTCTCCGCGTCCTGCGCGCTCAGAAACGCCCCATGAGGACTCCCCAGGCGCGTGCACACATACCGCACCGTCTCGTGCACCACCCGCGCGTACTCGCGATCCCCATACCGCCGCGCCGCCCTCGCGTACACCCCCACCAGCGCCGCATTGTCGTACAGCATCTTCTCGAAGTGCGGCACCGTCCACGTCACATCCACCGCGTACCGATGAAAACCACCCCCCAGTTGATCCCGGATCCCCCCCAGCATCATCGCGTCCAGCGTCTTCCGCATCGCGATATCGATCGCATCGCCCGTCGAGTCGTCCGCGGCCCGCTCCCGCACATCCAGCATGAACTCCAGGATCGCCGGCTGCGGAAACTTCGGCGCATCACCGAAGCCCCCGTTCGTCCGATCAAACGTCCGCAGAAACTGCGAGAGCGCATCGGCCACGATCTCCTGCCCCAACTCCGCGCCCCCGCTCTCCCCCGCCAGATGCTCCCGCACCGCTTTCGCCACTTCCTCGCTCTGCGACATCACCGCCTCGCGCTGCTCACGCCACGCCTTCGACATCGACGCCAGCACCGCCGGAAAATCCGGTATCCCATGCCGCGGCTCGGGCGGAAAATACGTCCCGCAGAAGTACGGCTTCAGCGACCCGGGCTCCAGGAATGCCGACATCGGCCACCCGCCGTGCCCGCGCATCACCAGCGTCGCGGCCATGTACACCTCGTCCACGTCCGGCCGCTCTTCGCGATCAACCTTGATCGCCACGAAGTTTTCATTGATCGCGCGAGCGATGTCCGCGCTCTCGAACGACTCCCGCTCCATCACGTGACACCAATAACACGTCGAGTAGCCGATCGACAGAAAAATCGGCACGTCCCGCCGGCGCGCCTCCGCGAACGCCTCCGGCCCCCACGCCCACCAATCCACCGGATTCTCCGCATGCTGCAGCAGGTACGGACTGGTCTCACGCGCCAGGCGGTTTGTCATGCGTGATGGTAGAGGCCACCCCGCCGCTCCCCGCCCCCCGGTCAGCGCTTCCCCATCACCTTCACCATCAGCGTGAGCACGAACCGCCCCTCCACCGGATCAAAGACCGCCGGCAGAGCCTCCCCTTCGCTCCGCGCCCAGGCGCTCACTCCGCACAGCGCATTCATCGCCGTCACGCCCGATTGCAGCACCGCGTTCGCCGGCAGCACCACGCCCGTGACCGTCGCCACGCTCTCCACCACCCGCACCTCGTCGTCCTTCGCGCCCTCGCTCCACTCCTCGCGCCGGGATTCAAACGCCGCCGCCAGCCCCGCGGCCGCGCGCCCGATCCGCTGCACAGCCGCGCCCGACACCGCCCCGCCCTCCCGAATCGCGCCCGGTTGTCCCTCGATCGCGTCGCGCAGTTCATCCAACTCCCGCGCCAGCACCTCGCGCACCCGCACGATCCGGCCCGCGTCGGCCTGCAGCAGCACCGGCATCGCAAACCCGAACGCCTCGCGCCCCAGCCGCAACTCCGCCCGTTGCGCCACCGACACCGGGGTCGGCCTCGCAACCACCGCGCCGCATCGCGCCGCGAACCGGTCCAGCGCCGCCACCACCGGCACCGAGAGCCCCGGGTCAGGCCCCGCCTTCAGAATGTCCCGCGAAAGGGCCTCGAGATACGCCCGCTGCGACTCGTAATCCGCTTCGCGCACGAACGCCCGCAGCGGCGAATACCGCTCATCCTTGCGGATCGCCTCGCACACGCGTCCAAGATCGCCGCCGGGCGAATCGCCCTCCAGGTCGCTCCCCACCACCCCCGCCTCAAACAGCCCGGCCGCCCACGCCCATGTTCGCGCCAGTTCGCCGTACACCGGCACCCGCTCCGCCGTTTGGTGGGCTGTCTGCGCATCGCCGTTGCCCGGCGCCGGCAGCAGCGTCACGACCCGTCGCGCCAGCAGGATCGCCACCATCACCGGCGCCTCGCGCGAGGTGAGGTGATACGGGCTGACAACGGCGATCACGGCCCCACCGCCTTGTCGGCATTCCCCGGGGCCAGCCGACCCTCGATCCACTCGCCGATCCGCTCGTAGTACGACGACAACTGCATGAACAGCAGTTCATGGCCCCCGTCCACCATCCACCGCTCCGGCCGCCCGCACCGCTCCCACAGCACATCGCCCAGCGGCGTGGGCACCGCCATGTCGGCCGCGCCCTGGATCATCAGAGTCGCCCGCCCGCGCATCGCCTGCGCCGTGTTGTACGAATCCAGCCGCGCCGCTTGCAGATACGTCTCTCGCACCCGCGCCCGATCCGCCTCCGCCGCCGGCGCCGACCACGTCACCTCGATCGCATCGATAAAGGTTCGGTAGTTGCTCTTCTCGTTCATCAACCACCAGTGGCACCCCGCCCCCACCATCACCGCCGCCTGGTACCGCCCCGAATCCCTCGCCACCACCGGCGCCAGCGTGATGCCCCCGGCGCTGAACCCGACCACCACGCTCGGCACACCCACCGTCTCCTCACGCGACGACTCCAGGTGCAAGAACGCAGCCTGTGCCGCGTACGCGCACTCGGCCTCCCTCGAATCGAACGCCGCGGCCGCTCGCTTCGCCTCGCCCTCCAGATCCCCCGAAGGATCCAGCGTCAGTTCCAGCCGCTCCGTCAGCCGAGACGGATGCGCGATCATCCGCAGCACACCCATCCCCCGCTTCCGCAGCGAAATGGTCAACCCGCTCGCCACCGGCTCCGGCGTTCCGAACATGCCCGGCATCAGCAGCACCACCGCCCGCGGCCTCGCGTTTCCCTCCAGCCCCTCCGGCGCGAAGTACGCGAACCACGTCCGCTCGATCCGGATCAGCGCCGGGCCTTCCTCCTGCGCCGACACGAACCGAAACGTCAGGTCCGCGTTGAACTGCCTCCGGCGCGGCACCTTCACGCCCTCCGGCCTTAACTCCGCGCCGACCACAAACGCCCCCGGCCCCTCGAGCAGCACCTGCAACCCGTCCGGCGCCGATTCGCCCAGCAGCATCCGCGCCTCGGGCACGCTCGCCGCCGGCTTGGCCTTGACGCTGAACCCCCACCGTTCGCCCTCGGGCCGATAAATCGGGCTCGTGATCTCTTCAACCACCCCGACATGCCCGTTGCGGCTCCATCGCTTCGGCCACGCATCGTCCAGCGGCAGGAACGGCGCGCCCGCATCCACCTTCGGGAAGCCGCCCCACAGGTCGATCGTCGGGAAACTCGGCGCCTCGGGCGCGGCCGGCTGCGCACTCGCCGGCGCTGCCCACACCACTCCCGCCAGCACCCAACTCCACACGCCCTTCTTCACGCTCCGTACCCCCTCGGGTTTGCTTCGAACCATTTCCATGCGCTCGCGATCATCTCCCTGATATCGGTCACCTGCGGGTTCCATCCCAGTTCACGCTTGATCTTCGTCGGGTCGTTGAACACCTCGGGCGGGTCTCCCGCCCGCCGCGGCTGCTCCACCACCTTGATCTCACGCCCCGTCACCGCGCGCACCGTGTCGACAATCTGGCGCACGGAATACCCCTTGCCTATCCCAACGTTGTACGCACGAACGTCCGCGGCGTTCGCCGTGCTCATCGCCCGCACGTGCGCATCCACCAGGTCCTCAACGTGCACGTAATCCCGCACACACGTGCCGTCGGGCGTCGGATAGTCGGTCCCGAAAAGCCCCACGTGGGGCCGCTGACCCATCGCCGCCTGCAAAACCACGGGGATCAGGTGCGTCTCGGGCGTGTGATCCTCCCCCAGCACCCCCGACCGGTCGCACCCGCAGACGTTGAAGTATCGCAGAAACGTGCACGCAAACTCGGTTCCCGCCATCCGCTTCGATTCCGCATAGTCCCGCAGGATCTGCTCGCCGATCAGTTTCGTGCGCCCATAAGGCGAAACCGGCGCCTGCGGACAATCCTCGCGCACAGGGATCATCCCCGCGGGCGGTTGGCCGTATGTCGAGCACGAGGACGAGAACACGAACCGCGTGACCCGCTTCCCGCCCGCGCCCGCCTGGTCGCACGCCCACAGCACGCTCACCAGCCCGGTGACGTTGTTGTGGTAGTACACCAGCGGCTGCTCGACCGATTCGCCAACATAGGCGTGGGCCGCGAAGTGCATGACCGTCGTGACACCGAACGTCCGTATCGCCTCGAGCACGCACTCCCGATTCGTCACGTCCCCGACGACGGATTCGAGTTTCCCCGGGAACTTCGCCCCAAGCAAGCCCATCGCCCGCGCATGGCCGCGGAAAAAGTTGTCGAGCGACACCACGCGATGCCCATCACGCAGCAGCCGCTGCACGGCATGCGACCCGATATACCCCGCCCCGCCTGTCACCAGAATCGTCATAGGCCCAAGCGTAGGACCGCGTAGAAATGCCTCGCCCCTCTCCCCGCCCATCGCCTCTCGCCTTTCGCCTTTCGCCTGCTACTTCTCCCCCCATCCTCCCATCCGCTCAACCTTCCTTCTCGACACAACTCCCAGCGCCACCACCCCCACCGCCACCATCGCCACGCTCAGCCACTGCCCGCGCGAGAGCCCAAGGTACCGCTGCACGTGCAGGTGCGCGTCCGGCAGTCGGATCAACTCTGTCAGCACCCGCAGCACGCCGTACGCCAGCAGGAACCAGCAGCCCACCACCCCCGGCTTTCGCGGCCGGCGCCACACCGCCCACAGCAGCGCCCCGAGCACCAGGCCCTCCGCCGCCGCCTGGTACAACTGCGACGGATGGCGCGCCGAGATGACCGGCCCCAGTTTGGCCGCGACGTTTCGGGCCGCCGTCCCGCCGCTGTGCAGAACATGCATCACCCGTTCGTAGACAACCTCATCCGCCTCGCCCGGCAATCGATAGGGATCGAGAATCGGCCGCAACGCCGCGACTTGGCCTTCCGGCGCCTGGCTGGTGTACGCCTCCTGCGGAAACTTGACGCTCCACCACGGCGCCGGTTGCCCGGGCTTCGCGACGATCTCGCCGAGCAGTTCGCCGTTCACGAAGTTCGCCAACCGCCCAAAGAACAGGCCCGGTGTGCACGCGATCGCGAGCAGGTCCAGCACGTGCAGCACCGGCACCCGCGGCGCGGCCACACCCTTGGAATCCTTCCCGCCCCGCGCCACCACGAACGCCGCGATGATCACGCCCGCCATCCCCCCATGGCTCGCCATGCCGCCCTCGTTCAATCGCAGCACGCCCCACCACGGGAACGATGACGAAAAATCGCCGATCAGGTCCGGGCGATAAAACAGCACGTACCCCAATCTCCCACCCACCACCACGCCCACCACCAGCGCCAGCATCGCGTCCGTCAGGCGCTGGGGCGTCATCGGAGTCAGACCACTTCTCGAGAACCAACGCAACATCCACCACGCGCTCAAAAAACCCGCCAGGTACGACACCCCGTACCAGCGAATCCCAAACCCATCGCCGAAGCGAATCAGAAAAGGACTCAAGTCATGAAGCCAGGCCGCAAGAGTGGTTGACACGGGGAATGAGTCCTGGAGAAGTGAGTTCAGAGTTCAGAATTCAGAGTACCAAGTGCTGTCCCGAATTGCCGTTTGCTATCTACTCCCCCCCACCCCAAAGAACCGTCCCGTATTCTCCCCCACCTGCTCCTCCAGTCTCTCGAACTCCACTCCCCGCGTCTGCGCAAGGCTTCGCGCCGTCACCGACACCATCCACGGCTGGCACGGCCTCACTCCCCGGTGCGGCTCGGGCGAAAGGAACGGCGCATCCGTCTCCACCATGAATCGGTCATCCGGCACCATCTTCACCGCCTCGCGCACCTCCGCGGCGTTTCGATAGGTCACCACCCCTGTAAAACTCACGTACGCCCCGAAGTCCAGGATCTTTCGCATGTCCCCCGGCCCGCCCGTGAAGCAGTGGAAAACAAACCGCGTGGGGTCCAGACTTGTTCCCCGCAGCACCGGGATCAGATCGTCGAACGCCTCGCGGCAGTGCAGCACCACCGGCTTCACCAGGCCCTCGCGCTTCCACGATTCCAGGTGCGCCAACTGCTCCTCCAGCACCTTCCTCTGCGCATCCCGGGCCGGACGTTCGTAGTGATTGTCCAGCCCCAACTCGCCCCACGCGACGCACTTGGGGTGCTGCGCGCACGCCCGCAGATTCTCCCACACGTGCGGCCCCTTGTCCGAATACAGCGGGTGAACCCCCGCGCTGCACCATACGTTCGCGTGGGACTTCGCGATCTCCAGGGCCGCCAGGCAATCCGTCGTCGTCGTGGAGATCGAGATGCACCCCGTCACTCCGTGCCGCGCCGCCTCGCCCAGCACGCCCGCAACTCCCCCGGGCATCCTCGCTTCCGAGAAATCGGCAAAGGTCAGGTGGCAGTGAGTGTCGATCACGCCGGAGGGTAGCGTGGCGTGAATCTGGCGACCGCCTCACCCGCCGCGCCGATCTCCGCATCAACAACATTCGTATTGACAATACTCGGATTCGCACGTTTACTGACCGTCCGCAGCGCGAAAGGACCGCCCCTGCCACCCCGCAAACCCCAACTCTCGCCCCTCGCCCGCGAAATCAAGAAGGCCCGCCCCTTCGATTCCCCGGAGCAGGAGGCCCACCTCAACCTCCTCCGCACCGCCGCTCAACTCGGCGCCGCCTTCGAGACCCTCCTTCAACCCCACGGCCTCTCCGGCCCCACCTACAACGTCCTGCGGATTCTCCGCGGCGCCGGCGACGCCGGACGCGCCTGCCACGAAATCGCCGAGCACATGGTCGCCCGAGGCCCCGACGTCACCCGCCTCGTTGACCGCCTCGAATCACGCGGCCTCGCCCGCCGCGCACGCACCCACACCGACCGGCGCGTCGTCATCACCACCATCTCCCCCGCCGGCCTGCAGATCCTCGAATCCCTCGACCAGCCCATCCTGGACCTCCACAAGGCCCAACTCGGCCACCTCTCGCGCCGCGAACTCGCAACCCTCAACGACCTCCTCGCCAAAGCCCGCCGCGCCACCTGATCGCCTTCCTCTCTCCCTCCCGCCTTTCGCCTTTCGCCTTTCGCCTTCCCGAACTTTTTCCACGTTGCAACAGTATTTGTACTACCATACAAAGGAGGCCCGCCATGATCACTCCCCGTCCATCCACCCAACGCGGCCATTTCGACTTCGGCTGGCTCGATACCTTCCACTCCTTCTCCTTCGGCGACTACCACGACCCCGATCACATGGGCTTCTCCGTCCTCCGCGTCATCAACGAGGACACCGTCGCCCCGGCGCAGGGCTTCCCCGACCACCCCCACCGCGACATGGAAATCATCACCGTCGTCCTCAGCGGCGCGCTGCGCCATAAGGACTCCTCCGGCGGCGGCGGCGTCATCCGCCCCGGCGATGTCCAGCGCATGTCCGCCGGCCGCGGCGTCTTTCACAGCGAGTTCAACGACAGCCCCGATCAGCCCGTCCATCTCCTCCAGATCTGGATCAGGCCCCAATCCCGCAACGTCGAGCCCCGCTACGGCCAGACCCACTTCCCCGAGCGCGAGCGCCGCGATGCGCTGCGCCTGGTCATATCGCCCGACGGCCGCGACGGCTCCCTTCCCATCCATCAGGACGCCCTCATATTCGCCTCGCTCCTCACCGCGGGCAAAGCCGTCCGCCACGAGTTCGCGCCCGGCCGCAAGGGCTGGATCCAGATCGCCCGCGGCGCGGCCGACGCCAACGGCCAACTCCTCCGCGCCGGCGACGGCGCCGCCATCCACGGCGAGCGCTCCCTCGACATCGCCGCCGCCGAAGATACCGAGTTCCTGCTGTTCGATCTCCCCTGACCCGATCCCGTATCCTCAGGGCGTGACCCACCAGCCCCCACCGCCCGTGCCGCTCATGGCCCGCCTCGGCGCCGCCGGCCCCCTCGCCGTCGCCGCCGCGCTCTTCCCGATCATCGGCTCCCTCGTTCTCTTCGCCAACGCCGGCGCGGTCCGAAACTTCGTCCTCTCGCAAGGCCCCGCCGGTTGGGTGATCTTCACCATCGGCTTCGCCGTCCTCTCTGGCCTCACGCTCCTCCCCACCTACGCACAGTCCGGTTTGGCCGGGTACACCTTCGGCCTGGCGCTGGGCGCCCCCGCGGCCGTGCTCGGCTGCGTCGGCGGCAGCATCATCGGTTACGTCATCGCCCGCGCCGCGTCCGGCGAACGCGTGGTCGCCGTCGTTGAGAGCAACCCCAAATGGCGCGCCGTGCGAGACGCACTGATCGGCGAACGACACTCCTTCGCGAGAACTCTCGGCATGGTCACGCTCCTCCGCCTGCCGCCCAACTCGCCCTTCGCCATGACCAACCTCGTCCTCGCCGCCATGAAGGTCCGCCCGTCCGTCTACATCCTGGGAACTCTTCTCGGCATCGCGCCCCGAACCATCATCGCGGCGTGGATCGGCGTCGGCATCAAGGAGTTCAGCAAGGAGTCCTGGAGCAGCGCGATCCCGCCATGGGTCTTCTACGGCGGCATCGCGCTCGGCGTGATCATCGTGCTCCTCATCGGGCAGATCGCCACCCGGGCCGTCGAACGAATCAGCGCCGCGCCGGAATAGACGCATCCGCGGCCCACGCGCGACCGCACTCGGGGCACCGCGTGAGTCCGCCCGATTCCGGCGTCCGCGAGATGTCGTACAGGCACGCGGGGCACACCCCGCGCGCCAATCGCGCCTTCACCCCGCGCCGCCGCCACCACCCCGGCATCGACGGCACGCACGCCAGCAGCCCGACCACCAGCAGTCCCATCACCGCGTCGTGCACCGGGCCCCACCACACGAAACTCCTGCGGTTGTAGTCTCCCGCCTCGATTTCCTCCGCGAAGTTCACCCGCTCGCGCGTCCGCATCCGATCGCTCAGGGCCCGTCGCGCGAGCGATACTTCGCGCGGCTCCGGCTCGGCGCCGTCGGCCAACTCCGCGACCAGCACCGTGCTCACCTCTCGCTTCCACCACGGCGCCCACGCCCCGACCCACCACGCGCCCCGCCAGTACGAGACCGAAACCACCCGCTCGGGCGCGCCCTGCGAGAGCGTCGCCAACTCGTCGGCGCTCTGCGACGCGTCGATGACCGAAAAGCCGCCGCCTTCGCGGCGCACCAACTGGATCGAATCCACGAACTCGCCCCGGCGCCCGCTGAAATCGCGGTACACGTGCCGCGTCACCCACGCCGACACCCGCGTATCGAACCGCACCAGCCAGCCCAGAATCAGCAAGTCGGTGATCAGCACCGCGGCCATGGCCGCGCACCCCCACGGCGTGCGAAGGATTCTCCACATGGCTTTGATCCGTCGGCTCATCCGGGGATTCTTGCCCTCTCGCGCTTCCCCGCCCGTACACTGAGTCCATGCCCGGCCACGAGTTCTCCGACGAGTACATCCGCAAACTGGCCAAACTCTCGCGCCTCACCGTGACCGATGCGCAGAGCGCCGAACTTCGCACGTCGCTCTCCACCATCGTGACGTACGTCGAACGGCTCCGCCGCCTCGACCTCGACGGCGTCGAGCCTCTCGCCAACGTGGGCGAACTCACCAACCGCCTCGACGACGACCAGCCCGGCCCGACGCTGCCGCCCGAAGCCCTGCGCGGCATCGCGCCCGAGATGCACGACCAGTTCCTCAAGGTGCCCAAAGTGCTCGGCGACGGGGGTGGCGCGTGAAGGTCGCGGCCCGGTCCGCCGGCGAGATCGCGATGGCGGTGCGCTCCCGCAGCGCCACGGCCACGCAGGTTGTGAGTCTGACGCTCGACCGCATCGAGGCCGTGAACCCGGCGATCAACGCGTTCGTTGACATCTTCAAGGCCCGCGCCATGAGCGCCGCCGAGGACGTGGACGCACGCATCGCGAAGGGCGAGAATCTCCCGCTCGCCGGAGTTCCCGTCGCCCTCAAGGACAACATGTGCCTCGGCCCGGACCTGCACGCGCCCGGCGACACCCGCGGGTACGGCGGTCGAACGACCTGCGCGTCGCGCATTCTCGAGAACTACCGCTCGCCCTTCACGGCCACGGCCGCGCAGCGGCTGATCGAGGCGGGCGCGGTGATTGTCGGAAAGACCAATCTTGACGAGTTCGCGATGGGTTCCTCGACCGAGTGGTCGATCTTCGGGCCGACGCGTAACCCGTGGGATACCGAGCGCGTAGCGGGCGGGTCGTCGGGCGGATCGGCCGCGGCGGTGGCGGCGGGGTTGGTGCCGCTGGCGTTGGGCTCGGACACGGGCGGATCGATCCGGCAGCCGGCGAGCCACTGCGGCGTGGTCGGCGTGAAGCCGACATACGGTCGGGTTTCTCGCTACGGGCTGGCGGCGTTCGCGAGTTCGCTGGACCAGATCGGCCCGATGGGCGCGACGGTGGCCGACGCCGCGCTTGCGCTGGAGGTGCTCTGCGGCCACGATCCGCTGGATTCCACGAGCGCGCCGCGCGCGGTTCCGGCGTGGTCGGCCGAACTCGGGCGTCCGGTGGAGGCGCTGCGGCTGGGCGTGCCGAAGCAGGCGCGCGGCGCGGGCGTGCAGCCCGAGGTCACGGCCGCGCTGGATCGCGCCGTCGAGGCTCTGCGGGGCGCGGGCGGAAAGTTCGTCGAGGTGGACCTGCCGCTGACGGACGAGGGCATCGCGGCGTACTACATCATCGCCCCGGCGGAGGCGTCGTCGAACCTGGCGCGGTTCGACGGAGTGCGCTACGGGCGGCGGGCCGCGCTGGGGCCGGGCGAGGGGCTTTTCGAGTTGTACTGCAAGTCTCGCGGCGAGGGGTTCGGCGACGAGGTGCGGCGGCGGATCATGCTCGGCACGCACGTGCTGAGCGCCGGGTATCACGACGCGTACTACACGACCGCACAGAAGGTCCGGCGGCGGGTGCTCGATGATTTCTCGCGGGCCTTCGCGGCGTGCGACGTGATCGTGATGCCGGCGGCGCCGGGGCCGGCGTTCGGGATCGGGGAGAAACTCAACGATCCGCTGGCGATGTACCTTGAAGACGTTTTTACCGTCGGGGTCAATCTCGCGGGGTTGCCGGGAGTGACGGTGCCCGCCGGGTTCGTGAGTGAAGCGGGGCGGGATCTGCCGGTGGGAGTGCAGATTATCGCGCCGGCGTTTGAGGAGGGCGTGATGCTCCGCGCGGCGGCGATGCTGGAGCGCGCGTTGGCGCTGCCGCGGCGGAATCCGGTGATTTCGTGACGAAAAAAGGCCCCGCCGGGATGGCGGGGCCTGTGGCCGGAACGAGTTGTTGTGCGATTACTCGGGGGCGGACTCGGTGGGGCGGACCGTTCCGGGGGCCTTCTGGTCGCCGGGCTGGCCGAAGAACATGAAGCCGGGGAAGCCGCCGCCGCCGCCGGAGGCCTGGTTGTAAATGTAGTTCGCGTCGAGGGCCTTGCCGATGCGCAGTTGCAGTTCGGAGAGGTGGGCCTTGGTGTAGGCGTCGAGGTTGCTGTCGGACTTTTCGAGAGTTTTGCCGATCCTGGCGCGGATCTCGCGGAGTTTGTCGGTCGCGAGATTCGCGATCGTCTTGCTGGCGACATTGAAGCCCGAGTCGATGGTGAGATCGATCAGGCGTTCGGCGTGCTCCCGCTGCAGGGCGCGGCGGAGGCTGGAGATCATGGGCTTGCGGGGCGTGTACTTCTGGTTTACGCCCTTGTCCAGTTCGCTCCAGACCGCGTCGCTGACGGTGTTGAGCAGTTCGGGCAGGGTGATCTGGTCCTGGTCGGAGGCGATGTAGGCCTCGTTGTCGTAGACGCGGCGGAGTTTGCCGGGGTTCATGAGCATGGTGAGCGTGGAGGCCTGGATGCCCGCGATGCGGTCATGCACGGCCCAGGCGGGGTCGCCCGACGCGTTCTCGTCCTTGTTCACGGTCATCTTCACGAGCAGTTCGGGCGTGAGGCCGAAGGATTCGTCGGAGAGAGAGTTCTCGATGACGAACTTCAACGCGTCGCGCTGTTCCTGGGCCGTGACGGGCGTCAGGGGGGCGCGGCCGTTGGGGTCGCCCTTGCGGTCACGGGCGATGTGGGCCCCGCCGATCCAGTTGGCCATGATGTTGACGGCGCCGGCCTGGGTGCCCAGGGTGATCTCGTAGCCCTTGCGCGCCTTGCTCCAGGGGTCGCCGTCCTTGACGAACTTGTCGAGGATCTTGCCGCGGGAGAACTTGGCCAGGGAGATCATGTTGCGGCAGTAGGTCTGCGGGTCCTTGGCGAAGTCGTAGCGGCGGGCGAGAGGGTCGGGCCCGCCGGTGTCCTCGTCGGTGAGGTACTCGTGCCCGGGCTCGCCGACCTTCTTGAGGACTTCCTTGAGGTCGCCGGTGGTGTACCCGTACTCGATGGCCCACTCGTCGTAGGAGCCGATGCCGATCATGTGGTAGTCGCCCTGGACGTTCTTCTCGTCCATGTTGATGTTGACGGGCGTGTAGTCCATGACCGAGCCGACGTAGGGCTTGCCCTTCATGGCCTCGCTGTTGATCTGGGCGAAGGTGTACTGCGAGGAGGCCTTGAAGTTATGGCGCAGGCCCAGGGTGTGCCCGACCTCGTGCACGGTGAGGTGCGCGAGCGCGGGGCCGATGAACCACTCGGGGATGCCGTCGAGTTTGTCAACTTCGTCCTTCTTTTCTTCCTTTTTGTCGTCTTTTTTGTCACCGGCCGCGGGCGGGTCGTCGAGCAGGCCGGCGACTTCCATGTAGAGGCCGGTGACGGCCATATCGCGGGCCATGCCCTCGCTGGCCATGCAGAGGCCGAAACGGGCGTTGAGGCTGGCCGCGAGGTCGCGGAGGTCCGGGTTCGCGGCGACGCTGGGATCGGCCAGGGCGATGGGCAGGCCGCCGTAGGCGGTGATGCCGTTGCGGGCGCGGTCCATGGCGCGCTGCTGGATGATGGCGTCGCGCTGTTCGGGCGGGGCGAGGCGGACGCGCGGGTCCCACTGTGGGCGGGTCTCGAGCCACGCGAGGGTCTCGGTGCTCATGCCTTCCATGGCGATGTTGGGCGCGAGTTCGTTGGCCTGGTACCAGAAGTGGCGGATCCAGCCGTCGGTCAGGACGATGTCGGCGTCGAGGATCTGGCCGGTGATGGGGTGGGCGCGGCTGGGCCCGATAGCGGTGCCGATGTCGTTGGAGAGCCAGCGGATGAAGTTCCAGCGGACATCCTCGGGGTCCTTGTCCATGTTCTGGCCGGTTTCCTTGTCCTGGTAGTAGACCTGGACGGCGTCGATGTAGCCGATCTTCTCGAACGCCTTGTTCCAGTACTCGGTGCCCTCCTTGACCCAGCGGGCGTAGCGGGCGGGGACGGTGTGCTCGACGTAGTAGACGATGGGCTCTTTGGGAGGGCTCATCTTGAGGGTGGGGTTTTTCTTCTCCAACTTCCAGCGGTTGATGTACCGGGTCTCGACCTTGTCGTCCTGGAACTTGCCCAGGTCGCGGTAGGTCGTGGTGAAGTAGCCCACGCGCTCGTCGGCGACGCGGGGCTTGTATTCGGGGTCTTCCTTGATACTGCTGATGGAGTAGTGGAAGGACTTGAGGCGTCCGCCCGCGGCCGGGGCCGTGAAGGTGATCTCCACGTTCTGCGGGAAGGCCTTGACCGAGTCGAGCGTGACGAGGCGGGTGTTGAGCCCGCCGGCCTGGCCGCCGTAGAAGGTGCTGGCGTTGTTGATGAGGAGTTCATCGAGGTCGATGACCGGCTGGCCACCGGGGCCCATGGTGACGATCGGGACGTCGATGAGGACGCGATCGACGAAGTGGTTCTTGATGGAGTCCTTGCTTTCGCGGTCGCCGGTGGAGCGGACGTCGAGGTTGGGCATGATCAGGGCCATGCGCTTGTCGAAGCGTTTCCAATAGACGTAGAGATCGCCGGACTGAAGGCCGGCGAAGGCCTCGCCGGTGGGGACGGTCATGGCCCAGAAGTGTTTCTGGCCTTCCCAGCCGCGGGGGAACTCGGCGAGCATCTGGGAGTCTTTCTGGCGCTTCCAGACGCCGAAGAGGCTGGGCTGGCCGTCGGCGGTGGAGACGACCTGGGTGAAGTCCTTGGAGACTTCGGCCCAGGGCTTGAAATCTTCTTCCTTCTTGTCCTGAGCGAGCACGCACGTGGAGAGGCCACAGACCGCCACGAGGGCCGCCGCGCCGAAACGCCGCTTCGATGTCATGATCGGGAACTCCTGCAAGGGCCCCATCAGGGCCGGCCATCGGGATAACCAGATTTCTCGCCCTCCCCGTCCCGGCGGGCATCCGAGGGCTTCCCCCAACCCCTTCCCCCCGCGCGCGGAAGCCCCGCGGGGGCATCACTCTATGTAAAGACGCGCCGCAACGCACAACCCGTCAGGCGGGAATCTGGGGATCGGCGGGGGAGGGCGAAGGGGGTGAGAATTCGGGCGGGAGGCGGCGTGGCCAAGTGGCAAGGCGCCCCGGGGCCTCGGGGGGTGTCGTCGAGACTCAGATTTCAGATTTCAGACTTCAGATTTCAAACATTTCAAACCTCAGAATTCAGATCTGGGACATCTGGGATTTCAGACTTCAGACTTCAGACTTCAGACTTCAGACTTCAGGCTTCAGACTCCAGAAGCCGGGGCAGGGGCACTGGGCGGGCATCAGGCACCGGGCACGGGGGAACGGCTTGGGGTTCCGTCCGCCGTCCGGGAGGAGTGGTGGTCAGGAAGAGTCGATGGTGGCGAGGGCGGGAGGAGTCAGGAGTCGGGTTGAGGCGCAGTTCCTCGAATGGCGCCTCAGAACCGAGAATGGGCCGGAGCAATCAGGCACGCGATGGCCTTCGATCAGACACGTGGGCGCTGCGTGGCATTCGCTAGAAAATCGGTTGAATACTCCGAGCCCGGGCTCACTTGGGAGTGGGACGGTGGCGCCTGGGCGCAAAGAGCCGTAACGGGTCCCTGGGTAGGATCGGAACACGCCATGGCCTACGACCGTACCCGAGGCGTCATCGTCCTCTTTGGGGGCCGCGGAGGACAGTTCAACGTGCGCAGCGACGAAACATGGGAATGGAACGGAAGCGTGTGGACAGCTTTCCGATGACCCACGCCCGGACTCGGTGCCGGCGACGGACCCAAGTGGGCAGTGTGGTTAGTCCACCTCCGGCGCCGGTCTGAACAGAAAGTGATAGGCTGAACAGCAAGTGCCATGTGGTGGCCCTGGGCTTCCGGGAACCGCGCGGGTGGGTCCGGGCTCCAATGGGTGGACGAGGCTCATTTCTGGGGAACTCCTTTGAACCTACGGCAAAGCAACAAGGCGCGATTTCCTCGATGGCTGGCGGCGTTGGGTGTGTCGGCCGCGTTTGTGGTTGGGGTGGCGACTTTGATGCTCTGGCTGGTTGGTGCGTTTCGGCCGAAGGTCGCGGCGGATGCTTCGCGCGGGGCGATGATGAGGCCGATCGGGTCGGGGCGCGTGGTGGAGGTTGTGGCACGGACGCTGCCGATGGAAGAGACGGCCGTGGGGACGATTCAGCCGGTGCATCGGGTGGAGGTGGCGTCGCGGCTGCTGGCGCGTGCGGTTGAGGTGAATGTCGTGGCGGGGCAGAGGGTGTCGGAGGGCGAGGTGCTGGTTCGGGTGGAGGACACGGACTTGAGGGCGCGGCTGGCGCAGGCGGAGTCGGGGGTGGAGCAGGCGCAGGCGGGGCTGGACCAGGCGAGGATCGAGGAGTCGCGGCTGAGGGCGGCGTTTGAGAAGAACGCCGCGGCGGGGATCGAGGTTGACCGGGCGGTGAATGCGTTGAAGGGGGCGGAGGCGGCGGTGTCGCGGGCGCGGCAGGCGAAGGCGGAAGCGGCGACGGTGCTGGAGTTCGCGACGATCCGCAGCCCGATCGAGGGCGTGGTGGTGGACAAGCGGGTCAACAGCGGCGACACGGTGTTGCCGGGGCAGGTGGTGGTGACGCTGCTGGACCCCACGCGGATGCAGATGGTGGCGAGCGTGCGCGAGTCGCTGTCGCGGCGGCTGAGCGTGGGCGCGAGCGTGTCGGTGAAGGTGGATGTGCTGGATCACGCGTGCTCGGGGGTTGTGAGCGAGATCGTGCCGGAGGCGGAGGGGTCGAGCCGGACGTTTCAGGTGAAGGTGACCGGCCCGTGCCCGGAGGGCGTGTACACGGGCATGTTCGGGCGGCTGTCGATCCCGGTGGGCGAGGAGCGGGTGCTGCTGATTCCGCCGGAAGCGGTGCGCACGGTCGGCCAGGTGGAGTGCGTGGATGTGGCGTCGGAGGGCTCGCGCGTTCGGAGGGCCGTGCGGCTGGGACGGTCGATCGAGGGCCAGGTCGAGGTGCTGGCGGGGCTGGTTGAAGGTGAGCGAATCGTGATCGAAGGCGCGCCGGAGGGACGCTGAGCCATGAGCGAAGTTTCCGCGTCACCCCCGCGCGAATCGGCCCCTGCTCAGCACGGCGGGTGGATCAACGGGATCGTGCGGACATTTCTGCACTCGAACCTGTCGCTGATCCTGCTGCTGATCTCGGTCGCGGTGGGCGGGGCGGCATTGATCACGACCCCCCGCGAGGAAGACCCGCAGATCGTGGTGCCGCTGGCGGACATCTTTGTGGATGCGCCGGGGCTGGGAGCGCAGGAGGTCGAGCGGCTGGTCACCACGCCACTCGAACGCGTGCTGTATCAGATCGACGGCGTTGAGTATGTCTACTCGATGTCGAGGGCGGACGGGGCGATCGTGACGGTGCGGTTCCTGGTGGGCGAAGATCGGGAACGGTCGCTGGTGCGGCTGTTCAAGAAACTGGAGGAGAGCAAAGACCTGGTGCCGGCGGGCGTGGCGGGCTGGGTGATGAAACCGGTCGAGATTGATGATGTGCCGATCGTGACGCTGACGCTGCGTGAGGGCGGGTCGGCGGGCGGGGGGATTGACGAGTTCACGCTGCGGCGGGTGGCGGAGGAGGCGGGCGCGCGGCTGGCGACGGTCGAGAACACGTCGCGCGTGACGATTTCGGGCGGGCTGCCGCGGGTGATGACGGCGTACCTGGACCGGGAGGCGATCGCGGGGCGCGGGCTGTCGATGCTGGAAATTGGGAGGGCGGTGCGGGCGTCGAGCATGAGTTTGCCCGCGGGGGAGACGCAGCGGGGCGACGCGAGCGTGGATGTGCGGGCGGGGTCGGTGGTTCGCGACGCGGCGGACCTTGGCGGGCTGGTGGTCGGGGTGTCGCAGGGGCGGCCGGTGTTTCTTCGCGAGGTAGCGCGGATCGAGGATGGGCCGGGCGAGCGCGCGGCGTTCGTGCGGCACGGATGGGGGCCGGGGCGGGGGTTTGATGCGCACCGGCACGCGGCGGGGACGGTGGTGGGCGAAGCGGACGGCGGGGTGCGGGCGAGCGCCGAGGAAGGTGCGGGCGTTCCGGCGGTGACGATTGCGATCGCGAAGAAGAAGGGCACGAACGCGGTGGCGGTTGCGGAGAAGGTGCTGGCGGAGGCGGAGCGGCTGAGGGCGGAGGTGATTCCCGAGGGGATCGAAGTGGTCGTGACCCGGAACAGCGGGCTGACGGCGGACGAAAAGGTCTCGGAACTGGTGGAAGGCCTGTGGGTGGCGATCCTGATCGTGGTGGCGCTGCTGACGCTGGGGCTGGGGTGGCGGGAGTCGCTGGTGGTCGCGGTGGCGGTGCCGATGGTGTTCGGGCTGACGCTGGCGGTGAACATGATGGCGGGGTACACGATCAACCGGGTGACGCTGTTCGCGTTGATCCTGTCGCTGGGGCTGCTGGTAGACGACCCGATCGTGGACGTGGAGAACATCGCGCGGCATTTTCTGTTGCGCGGGAGGGCGAGCCGCGGGATCACGCTGGAGGCGGTGAGCGAGATACGGCCGCCGCTGATCTCGGCGACGCTGGCGGTGATCGCGAGTTTCCTGCCGCTGTTCTTTATTACGGGGATGATGGGCCCGTACATGCGGCCGATGGCGCTGAACGTGCCGGTGACGATGGTGATGTCGATGGTGGTGGCATTCACGATCACGCCGTGGCTGGCGTTTCACCTGCTGAAGAAGCGGCGATGGGGAAGCGGCGTGCCGGGCGGGGGGCACGCCGACGAGTTCGCCTCGGCGCGATCGAACGTGCAGTATCGCGTGCTGGCGCCGTTGCTGCGGCCGCTGCTGGCGTCGAGGGCCAAGGCGTGGATTTTTCTGGCGCTGGTGGGGCTGCTGACGGGCGCGGCGGCGATGCTGGCGGCGTTCCGGCAGGTTCCGCTGAAGATGCTGCCGTTCGACAACAAAGGGGAGTTGCTGCTGCTGGTGAACGCCGACGAGGGGACGACGCTGGAGCGAACCGACGCGGTGGTGCGCGAGTTGGAGGGCGCATTGGCGGGGATTCCCGAGGTGACGGACTTCACGTCGTATGTCGGGGCGCCTTCGCCGATTGACTTCAACGGGCTGGTGCGGCATTACTACCTGCGCACCCTGCCGCACCAGGCGGAGATTCGCGTTAACCTCGTGGGGAAGAAATCGCGGTCGGACGCGAGCCACACGGTGGGGCTGCGGGTGCGCGATGCGCTGACAGCGATCGCGGCGAGGTCGGGGGCGAGATTGAAGATTGTTGAACTGCCGCCGGGGCCGCCGGTGATCGACACGATCGCGGGCGAGGTGTATGGGCGGGACGAGTTGCCGTATTCGACGCTGTGCGAGGCGGGCGAACTGGTGGCGCGGCGGCTGGCGGCGGAGCCGGGGGTTGTGGAGGCGGACAACACGGTGGAGGCGGGGCGCCGGGACCTGGTGTTCACTCCGGATCAGGAGAAGGCGGCGCTGAGCGGGGTGAGCATCGCGGAGATCGCCGCGACGGTCCGCGGGGCGATTTCGGGGGTGGAGATCGGCGTGGCGCGTGCGCCCAACGAGCGGCAGCCGCTGGTGATGCTGGCGCGGCTGCCGCGGGCTGATCGCTCCGGTTCGGCGGAGTTGTCGCGGATCCAGGTTCGGGGAGAATCTGATCCCACGGGGCGGCTGGTGTCGCTGGGAGAGATCGGGAGATGGGAGGAGCGGCCGGCCGAGCAGACTATCTATCACAAAAACCTGCATCGCGTGGCGTATGTGTTCGCGGAGACGGCGGGGCGGCCGCCGGCGGACGTGGTGATTGACGTGATCGCCGACCGGGCGGACGCGGCGGCGCCGGCGGGCGCGGTGAGCGTGCCGGGAGGGTGGCTCGATACCGGCTCGCCGCGGCCGATGGAAGGGCGCTCGCACCTGGCGCGGGGCGGGGGCATTCCTTGGAACACGGCGGAGGGCACGCGGGTGGTGTGGTCGGGCGAGGGGGAGTGGAAGATCACGCTGGACGTCTTCCGGGATTTGGGGCTGGCGTTCGCGGCGGCGCTGGTGATGATCTACGTGATCCTGGTGGCGCAGACGGGGTCGTTTGTGATTCCCGGGGTGGTGATGCTGGCGATCCCGTTGACGATGGTGGGGATCATGCCGGGGTTCTGGCTGCTGGGGATGTTCACGGGCAAGGCGACGGGGGGATACGCTGATCCGGTCTTCTTCACGGCGACGGCGATGATCGGGATGATCGCGTTGTCGGGGATTGTGACGCGGCAGTCGATCATTTTGGTGGACTTCATCCACCTGTCGATCCGGCGAGGGCGGCCGTTCATGGACGCGGTGATCGAGGCGGGCGCGGTGCGGCTGCGGCCGATTCTGCTGGTGGTGGCGGCGGCGATGCTGTCGGCCATTCCAATCACGATCGATCCGGTTTTTTCGGGGCTGGCGTGGGCGCTGGTTTTCGGGCTGGTTGCGTCCACGGTGTTCACGCTGTTCGTGATTCCGCTGGTGTACTGGATGCTGTACAGGAACGTCCCGGGGCATGGGGTGGAGCAGCGCGAAGTGGAGTGAGCGCGGTAGAAAAACGGGAACCGCCGCGGGGCGGAGGGCTCCAAGGTGGTGAACACAGGGAGACCCACGATGACCACAACGGCTGTGACGGGAACGAAAAGCGATGTGTATTCGGACGCGGCGCATAGCAAGCCGGTCATGCGGCAGACGCAGGGGATGATCGGCGTGGTGCTGCTGGGCGGGGTCGGCGCGGCGTACCTGGTGGACCCGGCGTGGGTGGCCTTGCCGGCGATTGTGGGGGTCGGGCTCGTGTTCGCGGGGTTGACCGGCAATTGCCCGATGGCATCGTTCATCGCGCGGCTGCCGTGGAACCGGGGTTCGGGCGGCGGGTCGGGAGCGACGGATGGTTGCTGCGGCGGGGGTTGTCGATGAGAGGGAGCGACATGAAACACAACGACACGAGTCTGCTTCATCCGACGGCGGGGACCTTTGACGAGGAAGTGTTCGGCTCGGACCTGCCCGTGCTGGTTGATTTCTGGGCGCCGTGGTGTCCGCCGTGCCGGATGCTCAAGCCGGAGGTGGAGCGGCTGGCGATGGAACTGCGCGGGCGGGCGCGGGTGGCGTTTGTGAACGTGGACGAGGAGCCCGAACTGGCGGACCGGTTCGGGGTGAGCGGGATTCCCGCGCTGATGATCGTCAAGGGCGGGGAGAAGGTGGAGTCGTGGACCGGGTATTCGCCGCGGGCGGCGATGCTGGCCCGGGTCGAGCGGCACCTGGCGGGTGGGCGATAGAGGCCGCGGCGGCCTTGACCCCCGGGAGCGACCCTGCTTTCATTAGCCCCCAGGCATTGAAATGCCCGGATCTTTCACCAGCCGGCCCGAAGTCTCGGTATTCCGGCGAAGATCGCCAGCCAAAGGTTGGCACCCGCGAGGACATGAACCGGGAGGTTCATGACGGGACGTGAGCCGGGAGGCTCATGCCACCACGCGGAGACGGAGGTTCTGAATGGCCCGTTACACAGGTCCAAAGGTCAAACTCTCGCGCCGGGTCGGGGTTCCGATCGCGGACAATCCCAAGCACACGTCGAAGCGGCAACTGGTTTTCCCCGGGCAGCACGGCTTCCGGGGGCGGCGGCTTCGCGACTACGGCATTCGTCTGAACGAGAAGCAGAAACTCAAGTATCACTACGGGGTGCTGGAGAAGCAGTTCCGGCGGAACCTGGCGCACGCGTCGGGCATGCCGGGCAACACGGGCGACATGCTCCTTCAACTCCTGGAGCGGCGGCTGGACAACGTCGTCCGTCGGGCGGGGCTGGCCCGCACGATCTGGGGCGCACGGCAGTTGGTTTCCCACGGGCACGTGCTGTTGAACGGGCGGAAGACGGATCGGCCGTCGGCGACGGTGCACGTCGGGGACACGATCTCGATCAAGGCGAAGACGCACAAACTCGCGAAGGAGGCGATGGAGTCTCTGGCGGGCTTTGAGGTGCCGGGCTGGATCGAACTCAACCCCTCGGAACTGACGGTGAAGGTCGTGGCGCTGCCCACAACGGACCAGATTCCGTTCGACGTCAACACGAACCTGATCATCGAGTTCTACCGGTAACACCCGGACATCCGCGCGAACGGCCGCGCGGACAACACGCGTACCCTTCCGGGCGATCGGGATTCCCCGGTCGCCCGCTTCGCTTTCAGGATCCTTTCGCAGATCACACCATGGTCAAAATCATCCGAAAGAACAAGCAGTGGTTCCTGGCGGCGTTCGGCACGCTTCTGCTCATCACCTTCCTGTTTTCGGGAAGTTCGAGCATCTTTCAGAGCGGGCGCGGCAGCATTGTCGTCGCCACGGTGGGGAACGAGAAGATCCTGTCGGCGGACTGGGACGCGGCGTCGCGTGAGTACGAGACTCTGAAGGACTACGCGCGGTACACGGTTCAGGCGGAGATGGGGATCGAGAACGGGGCGCACTGGCAACTGCTGGTGCGGGAGGCGCAGAAGGCGGGGCTGGTGGGCGAGGCGGGGGATGGGTACGACTGGCTGACCAACGAACTGCCCGAGGCGGAGGCCGTGGGCATGATCCGCGTCCAGTACGGTCAGAACCCGCAGATCCTGAACCTGATCCTGAGCAATCCGTCGTTCATCAACCCGCGGATCGAGGAAGTGCGCACGCGGATGGTTACGGAGCGGCCCGCGCTGGCGCGGCGGATGAACCTGATGCCCGAGCAGTTCGATCTCACGATCGCCAAACTGCGGGGGGTGGCTCGTCTGTTGAACACGTACCACCGGGCGGCCCGCATATCCGATCGGCAGGTCGTGACCGACGCGCGGCGGTTCCTGGACTCGGTGCAGGCGGACGTGCTGCTGATCAGCGCGGACCGGCTGGAGCCGGAGGCCCCCACTCCGACCGACTCCGCGGTGCAGTCGCAGTACGAGCAGTTCCGGAGCGTCAAGCCGGGCGAGGGCGAGCACGGCTTCGGGTACGTGCAGCCGCGGCGGGTGAAGATCGAGTTCCTGCAGTTGTCGAAGGCGGCGATCGGGAAGGCCGTAGTGCTCGACCCGATCGCGGTGAGCAAGTTCTACCAGCAGCACCGGAGCGAGTATCCCGACGAGTTCGCGAAGGAGAGGGACAAGGTGGAGGCGCGGCTGCGGGACCAGAAGATCGAGGAGGTCTTCTCGCAGTTTGATTCGCTGTACAAGACGAGCATCAAGAACGCGGCGAGGTTTCTGCCGGCGGACGGGGCGATCCGGCGGTTGTCGGCGGAGTGGGATGCGCAGCGGCCGACGATGGAGCGGCTGGCGGGGGAGATCACCCCGCGGGTTTCGGAAGCGGCGAAGGTCACGGTTCCGCTGCCGAGCGTGACGGTTCGGGCGCGCCAGTGGACGCGGCTGGACCAGGCCCGCACGATCCCGGACCTGGGCGAGGCGGTTTTCAACGTCGGGGCGCAGCGGGCGACGCTCGCGGACCTGATCAACGCGATGTACGAGTTCTCGAAGGAGGGGTCGCTGGGGTTGCAGGCCAAGATGCCGTTTGATCAGTACATGACCAACGCGGCCGGGGATCGCTTTTACTTCTGCGTGCTGGACTGGCGCGAGGAATCGGCGCCGGAGAACCTGGACGAGGTTCGCGAGCAGGTGGTGCGCGACCTGAAGTTGAAGTGGGCGTACGACAAGGTTGCGGGGGAGTCGGCCGGGTACAAGAGCGCGGCGATCAGCGACGGGTTGGAGGCACTGGGCAAGCGCTTCGCGAAGCCCGCGTTGAGCACGCTCCCGGCGGTGCCGGCGATCGAGGTGACGACCGGCGTGCGGATTTCGCGCATGAGTGTCGATCAGCGGACGTCGCAGTTGGATGTGCCGGAGGTACGAGATGCGGTCATGGACGGCGTGGCGGCGCTGGGGTTCCTCACGCCGCCGACTCCGGAGAATGTCGCGGCCCGGACGTTTGTGTTTACCCTGCCCAAGAGCCTGACGGTGGCGGTGGTTCAGACGACGTACCCCTCGCCGCTGACGTTGGAGGACCTGCGGACGTTCAACCGCAACGTGTACCAGATCCTGTTGCGTGAAGAGGTGACCGCGGCCGAGCCCAAGGCGGAAGATCCGTTCTCGTTCGAGAATCTCAAGAAGCGGACGAACTTCAAGGAGATTCGCGAGTCGGAGGATGATGGGGCGCCGCCGGCCGAATCCAAGGGTTGAGTCGGCGAGTGCCGACCGGGGGCTTGCAGGCCCGATGCCGACCAAGGAACGACAAACCCGGCAGCGACAGGCCATCCGGGATGCGATCGCCGACGCGGGGGTGCCGTTGTCGCCGCGTGAGATTCTGGACCAGGCAAAGGCGCACGTGGACGGGCTGGGGCTGGCGACGGTCTACCGGACGCTCAAGTTGCTCGCGGACGCTGGAATTGTGATTCCGGTGGAGATTCCGGGGCAATCGCCGCGGTTTGAGTTGGCGGGAAAACATCACCACCACCACTTTCACTGCCGCCAGTGCGGGAAGGTGTACGAGGTAGAGGGGTGCTGCGGGCACTTCGAGGAGCACGCGCCGGCGGGGTTCGAGATCGAGGGGCACGAGGTCCTGCTGTTCGGCCGCTGCGCCGTGTGCGTGGGCGGGAAAGCCCCACCGGACCGGGCCGGAGCGAAAAAATCTCGCGGCAAGCCGGGGCACGACCACCACCATCACTGAGCCGGCGGCATCACTACGTTCGCGCGGCGGTACTCGGGAGTCACGACGAGGCGCTGGATTCTTCCGTCGCGGTACTCGACTTGGACCGTCGTCTGATTCGGGGCGTGGAGTTTGAAGGAGACGCCCCATTCCCGCGGCCAAGCGGGGAGAAGGCGGATTTCTTCGCCGTCGCACTGGAGCAGCATGAGTTGCAGCGTGGACAGGATGTTGCTGCCGTGGTCCTGGTCGGGGAGCCAGTCGAAGTTCGGCCCCCACATGGCGGGGAAGCGGAAGTTGCGGTGGCTGTTGCCGACTTTGGCGAGCAGGTTGGACTTGGCCTCGTCGGTCAGGCCGAGCATGGCGGCGAACATGTCGTCCTGGGTCCATCCGACGTGGCTCTTATCCACGCGAGCGCGGTAGGCGTTGATCGCGAGATCGAGGCCTGGCTTTCCCGGGCCGTACTGACGGAACGGGAAGAGCGGATACAACTCGGCGGTCTCGCAGTTGCTGCGTTTGTTGGTGAACGACTCGGCCGGGGCCGCGGCGGGCTTGCCGCTGACGGTCCAGGTGGGCAGCGCGGGCGTGGCGTCCTTCATGCGCTGCCAGAACGCGCGGTCGTCGGGGGTGGTGACGGCGGACGGGAGCGAGAGCAGTGCATCGCACACGGCATGAAGTCCGCCGATGGAGGGGGCATCGTTGACGACGCCGTTCCAGTAAGTCTCGACGGCCTGCGTGGGCGAGATGAGGAGTTTGCCTTTTTCGTCGCGCTTGAAGCGCGAGTCGTAGTAGCGGAGGGCGTCGTTGGCCATGGGGATGGCGCGCGTGGTGAGGAAGGGGCGGTCGCCGGTGTAGGCGGCGTGGTCGAGCATGAGTTGTGCGAGTTCGAGGCTCTGCTGCCAGGCCCATTGCCACCAAGGGCAGTGGATGTCGGAGGGCTTTGCGTTTTCGCGGTTCCAGCCGTAGTCGCCGTTGCTGTAGGTACCGAAGGTGGTCATGGTCTCGGGGAAGTAGAGCCCTTCG
Organism: Phycisphaerales bacterium; assembly: GCA_905339235.1. GTDB lineage: Bacteria > Planctomycetota > Phycisphaerae > Phycisphaerales > UBA1924 > RI-211. Next base: position 171,095 of record CAJPFG010000017.1, on the reverse strand, counting down.
GCCCCGTGGTACAGGCGAGCGCGGGCGCGGGCGCCGGGGGCGGCCGACTCGTAGAACCGGAAGAGCGGGTCCATCAGATCGAAGTCGCCCGCGGCGAGCATGGGGTAGTAAGGCAGGCGCGTGTTCTGCCACCAGAAGTCCCCGCCCCACTTCCGCCAGTCGGGGTTGTGTGTCTGGCTTTCCGTGAAGGCCGGCTCCACAGTGAAGATCGATCCGTTGAACTTGATGGGGAACGCGGCGTCGCCGCTCACGCTCCGGCCGCCGCACGCGGCCATGTATCGCTGAAGGATGTACGCCTGCGTGACGCGCGAGGGCGGCGCCGGGTCGTGAAACGTCGCGGAAGATTCCTTGATGAGTTTGCGGTCGAGGTAGAGGGCGAGGCGGCCGGAGGCGGGGTCGAAGGTCGCGGCCACGCGGTGCCACTGGCCGCGCTTGAGCACGCCCGTCGCGCTTAACGTCTGGTTTCCGACGATGAGGCGGAGCGCATCGCCCGGATGTGTATCGAAGATGAAGCCGTCGTCGCCGCCGGCGGTCATCTTGTCGAAGATGCGCGCGGGGGAGAGTTCGGAAGGCGCGATGATGGCGTCAAGCGTGAAGCCGCCGGGGAACTCGGGGATCTCCGCCGCGGGGGCTTCAAAGTGTCCTCCCTCGAACACCAGAGCCGGACCGTCGGGCATGGGTGTGCCCTCGCGGGCCTCGCCGATCGGCTTGAGAGTGAGTTTGTGGGAAGGACGCGGTGGTACTGCGCGGCGACCGTCCGCCGGCTCCCATTGCCACCACGGAGCCGGCGCGGCGGGATCGTCGGCGCGGCGCAAGATCTCCTCGGCCGTGAGCGCATGGTCGAAGATCGCCGCGTGCGGCATGTAGCCGCGGAAGACGTTCTGGCTGTTACTATCGGCGCCGATGCGAAGCGGGTGGGTATTGCGCGGGGGCGGGTCGGAGGCGGGCGCCGCGGGGGCGGGGTCGCCGCGGACGAGGATGTACGACCGATCCCAGAACTCGCGCCACCACGCGGCGGTTTGCTTCCTGGCGTCCGCGGGGGCGGCGGCGTCGAGGCGGCGGAGGTCGTCTCGCCACGCGGAGGCGGTCGGGGTCTGCGCGCTGTGGGTTGTGATGCGAAGGGCGATGGAAGAGATCGGCGAAGTGGTGCGCAAGACGCCGGGCTGGCGTGCGAGCGTGAAGCCGGGGCCGCTCATGCGGGCGCCGAAGGTGCGGCGGATGAGCGGATCAGGGAACGTGGACGCGATGGTCTCGAGGCCCTGGTGCTTGAGCGTGAAGGGCACGACCGAATGCTCGTTGCGGTGGTGCCAGACCACGGCGTTGTCGTCGGAGATGATGGTGTCGGGTGATTCCCAGACGAGGTCTTTGCGCACCGCGGCGGGGGCGCTGTGCATCGTCCACGACGAGCGGAGTTCGTCGTCGTTCTCGAAAGTCTTGCGCTCGGTGCGCCAGCATTCCAGCGTGCTTGTCACCGTGGTGGGAGTCTTGAACTCGCCGTCGATATGCACGTCCGGGCCGGCCGCGTTCACGTAGAGGCGCAGCGCGGCCTGCGAGGCGGGCTCGCCCGCGGTGATCTCGACGCGGCCTTCGCGCAGGACCAACTCCTGCCGGAACGGGAGGCCCTTTGCGAAGGGATTAGGCGAGAGCGAGATCCGGACCCGCGCGAGTTTCAGCAGCCGGTCGGTCTCGCTCCAGGCGTCGGTGCGGCTGATGTAGAAGACCAGGTCGCCGCCTTCTTCGACCCAGACATTGAGCCCGGTCTCGCCGTTGCCGATGGGCATCGACCCGGACGCGTCGCGGCTGGGAGAGGTCCAGACGACGTTGTAGCGATCCAGGGTCGCCGGTTCGTCGGGCTGGGCCGCGGCGGGCAAGTGGGACAAAAGACCGGCGAGAAAGATAAGCCAAATGTTCACGGAAACCTCCCGACGGGCGGGGTGAGAATACCGCGCGGCCGCGATCCGTGCTGTCGGGCATTGCCGGGCGCTACTTTTTCGGCGCTTCCTTCCCGTGATCGTGCCCGTCGCCGTCCTTGTGATCGTGCTGGAGGGCTGCGCACTCGCCGTGGCCGACGCAGCGGAGTTTGGCGGCCTCTCGCACCCACAGGTGGGCATCGTCACCTTCGCCGGTCACGAAATACTGCGTTTCGGTCTTCAGCACCGGTTGGGATGCGCCCTGGCCCATAAGCGCTCCTGCGAGAGCAGTCAGAACGGCGCCGGCAGCGGCTCCGACCAGAACGCTCCTGCGGTCACTGTGCATACTCGACTCCTTGGGAAACAGGCTCAGGCCGAGCCCTTGGGTGCATTGCCGGGCCTGTTCTCGGGCGACGTGCCAGAAGTCGAGGCCGGCGAAGATGGATCGGGATTGGAGTGAGGCAGTGCGGGCGGCGGACCCGCGATGGCATCGGAAGACGCGGATGCCGGCAGCGCGGCGGCGTGAACTTCCAACGGGCCCGACTCCGGACGTTCCCAGTCTTGCGTGAGGGGTTCGGGCCGTCCGGCGGGGTCGCGGCCCGTGAAGATGCGGTAGAGGGCGGGGAGCACCACGAGCGTCAGGAGCGTGCTGGAGATCAGCCCGCCGATGACGACCGTGGCCAGCGGCTTTTGAACCTCGGCCCCGGTGCCGCTGGCAATCGCCATCGGCACGAACCCCAGCGACGCCACCAGCGCCGTCATCAGCACGGGCCGAAGCCGCACGAGGGACCCGCGGATGATCGCCTCGTCGCGGGCAAGGCCCTCGCGCCGCAACTGGTTGATGAATGACACCATGACCAGGCCGTTGAGCACGGCCACGCCCGACAGCGCGATAAACCCCACCGCGGCCGAGATCGAGAAGGGCATTCCGCGCACCCACAGGGCGATGATCCCGCCCGTAAGGCCCAGCGGCACAGCGCTGAAGACCAGGAAGGCGTACCTGACGCTCTTGAAGGTCGAGAAGAGCAACAGGAAGATCAGCCCGAAGCAGATCGGGACCACGATCGTGAGCCGTTGCTTGGCGGCGGCGAGGTTCTCGTACTGCCCGCCCCACACCAACCACTGCCCGGCAGGGAGCGAGATCGATCCGACGACCTTCTCGGCATCGCGCACGAACGAGCCCAAGTCGCGGCCGCGGACGTTGCACTGGACGACGATGCGCCGCTTGCCGTTCTCGCGGCTGACCTGGTTGCGGCCCTCGGCCACATCGACTCTGGCTACGTCCCCCAAGGGGATAAAGCCCATCTCCCGGGTCTGGATCAGCCCGGCCAGCCCTCTTCCGTGGGCGCTCGCGAGCGTGCCGACCATGGCGTGCTCTTCACCGCCGGGAAGCGGGATCGGCAGGCGTTCCAGTGCATCGATCCGGCCGCGGATCTCGTCGGGCAACCGCACGACCAGATCGAAGCGACGGTCCCCTTCGAACACCAACCCTGCCTCGGCCCCGCCCATCGCGGCGGCGACGACCTGCTGGATGTCGTGGATGTTCAGGCCGTAGCGGGCGATGGCGGCGCGGTCGATGTTAACGGTCATCACCGGGAGCCCCTCGACCTGCTCCATCTTGGCGTCCGCGGCGCCGGGCACCGACTGGATCGCGGTCAGCACCTGCTGCGCCGTCCGCGTCATCGAGTCAAAGTCGTCGCCGTAGACCTTCACGGCAACATCGCCTCGCACGCCGGAGATGAGTTCGTTGAAGCGCATCTGGATGGGCTGGGTGAACTCGTAGTTGTTGCCGGGGACCGTCGCCACGGTCAGCTCGATGAGCTTGATGAGCTTGCCTTTGTGGCCCTCGATCTTCGGCCCCTCGTGCGCATGGCCTCCCTCCTCGGCATGCTCGTCACGCCCGCCGTGCGAACCCATGCGCTCGATCTCTTCGGTCTTTTCGGCGATGAGTCGATACAGTTCGGATTCGCTGCGCCACTGACTCTTGTCCTTGAAGATGATGAAGGTATCCGACACATTGGGGGGCATGGGATCGGTCGCCATCTCGGCGGTGCCGGTCTTGGAGTAAACGAACGCGACTTCGGGAATGCCGGAGAGGGCGCGCTCCACGTCGAACTGCATGGCCTGCGACTGCGAGATCGAGGTGGACGGGATGCGCATGGCGTGCATCGCCAGATCCTTCTCGTCGAGCGTCGGAACAAACTCCTGTCCCAGACGGGTGAACAACGCGGCCGACCCGAGGAACGCGACAACCGCTCCCGCCACGATCACCCACCGCAGCCGGATTGAAAGCCTGACGACGGGCTGGTACGCGGCCTTCGCCCAGCGGACCAGGAACATCTCCTTCTCCGTGACCTTGCCGCGGATGAGAATTGCCACCATCGCCGGCACGAACGTCAGCGACAGGATAAACGCGCCGATGAGAGCGAAGATCACCGTCATCGCCATCGGGTGGAACATCTTCCCTTCGATGCCGGTGAGGGCGAGGATCGGGAAGTAGACGGTCACGATGATCGCCTGGCCGTACACCGACGGCTGGATCATCTCCTTGGCAGCAACCATCACTTCGTGCAAACGCTCCTGGAGGGCGAGGGCCCGGCCCTTGTGGTGCTGGGCCTCGGCCAAGCGGCGCAGGCAGTTCTCGACGATGATGACCGCGCCATCCACGATCAGCCCGAAGTCGATGGCGCCCAGGGACATCAGGTTGCCGCTGACCTTGTTCTGCACCATGCCCGTGGCGGTCATGAGCATGGAGAGAGGGATGGCCAGCGCGCAAATGAGCGCCGCGCGCACGTTGCCGAGCAGCAGGAGCAGCACCACGATCACCAGAATGGCGCCCTCGAGCAGGTTCTTTCGGACCGTCTTGATCGTGGCATCCACGAGCTTGGTGCGGTTGAGGACGGTCTTGGCGTGGATGCCTGCGGGGAGGCTCTTCTGGATCTCGGGCATTTTGGCGTCCACCGCGGCGGCGACCGTCCGGCTGTTGGCTCCCAGGAGCATGATGACCGTGCTGACCACGACCTCTTCGCCGTTCTCGCTTGCCGACCCCGTGCGGAGTTCGCGTCCGATGCCCACGCCACCCGGCACCACGATGTCCCGCACGTAGATGGGCACGCCGTTCCGCGTCCCCACCACGATCATGGAGAGTTGCTCGATGTTCTCGATCCGCCCCGTCGCCCGCACGAGGTACGACTCGCCCTTGTGCTCGACGTAGCCGGCGCCGGTGGAGACATTGTTCTTCTCGATGGCCTCGATGACCTCCGAGAACGTCAGGCCATACGAGACCAGTTTCATGGGGTCGGGCTGGACGTGATATTGCTTGACGTATCCGCCGATCGCCTCGACGCCGGCGACATCCTTGATTCCCTTGAGTTGCGGGCGGATCACCCAGTCCTGAATCTCGCGGAGATAGGCGGCCAGTTCGAGGTCGCTCGTGAGCCTTCGCCCTTCGGGGTTGAGGTACGACCCATCGCTCTGCCACCCGACCTGTCCGTCCTTGATGGTCGCGCCCTTCCCGTGGGGGTGCGCGTACTCGACGGTGTACATGTAGATCTCGCCCAGGCCGGTGGCGATCGGGCCCATCACCGGGTCCACGCCGGGAGGCAGCGACTCCCGCGCCTCGCCCAGGCGCTCGCTCACCTGCTGGCGCGCGAAGTAGATGTTGACGTCGTCCTCGAAGACGGCGGTGACCTGTGCGAACCCGTTGCGAGAGAGCGACCGCGTTGACGTCAGGCCCGGAATGCCGGCCAGGGCGTTCTCGATGGTGAACGTCACCTGCTTCTCGACCTCGACTGGCGAGAGTGCGGGGGCGGTCGCGTTGATCTGGACCTGGTTGTTGGTGATGTCGGGGACCGCGTCGATCGGCAGCCTCTTAAGCGAGTAGACGCCCACCGAGGCGACCAGCGCAGTGAGGACGACGATGAACCAGCGGTTCTTGATCGAGAAGTGCAGGAGTGCTTCAAGCATGGCGGGTCTCTGTGGTTGGGGCGAGGCGTCGGGGGCGAAGTCTGACGGCGTGGTTGGTTAATGCTCGTGGGCGGCCGAGCCCTTGCCGAGTTCGGCTTTCAGGATGAACGACCCGGCCTCGACGAACTTCTCGCCCTCGACCAGCCCGGCCAGGATGGGCACGAGCCCGCTCACGGTGGGGCCAACCGTGAGCGCCCGCTTCTGGAACGTGTTGGGTTCGCCGGCAACAGGCACGAATACGGCGGGCCCTCCCTCGATCGTCTGAACCGCCTCCTGTGGAACCGCAACCTGCGCCACGGGCTCCGCGCCCCCGGCTTCTGTTGCGACAATCTCGACCTGCGCGAACATCCCGGGCCTGATCGCGCCATTCCCGAGCGCGGTGCTGGGGACCTCGATGCGGACTTGGGCGGTCCGGGTCGTGGGGTCAACCAGGGGCGCAATGAACGCAACGGTCCCCTCATACTTGTTGTTCGTGCTTGCGCCGACCACGACCCATGCGTGTGCGCCCGGCGCGATGGAGGGGAGCCTTGCCTCCGGAACATCCGCGAGGACCCAAAGGATGCCGGTGTCGGCGAGGACCATCAGCGACTCTCGTTCCGGACTAACAAGCTCTCCCAGCGTGACTTCGCGCTGCACGACCTGGCCTCCGATCGCCGCACGGATGGTGTACCGGGGAGCGATCTCACCCGTCGAGGCGAGCGTTTCGACGGCGCTCTGGTCCATCCCAAGGAGGTGCAGGGCGTTCTCGGCGGCGACCGCTGTCGCCTCGGCGGACCTGAGGCTCGCAACGGCGGCCTTGTATTCGGCCTCGCGCTTCTGAACTTCGGTCAGCGAGATCCCCTGGGACTGTTCGAGGAGCCCTTTGGCGCGGTCCCAGGCGGCCTTGGCGAGGTCCACCTGCGGCACCGCTGCTTGGGACGCCGTCCGCTTGAGCAGGTAGTCGGCCTGGACCTGGCCGAGTTCGGGGCTCTCCACGATGACGAGAGGGTCGTCCTTTTTGACTTGGTCGCCCAGCCGCACCTTGATCTCGACCGCGCGGCCGCGGAGCGGCGAGCCGACGTGGGCCATCGCCTCCGTGTTGAAGCCCACGCGGGCGGGGGCGACGAACGTCGGCTTGAGCACCCACATTTGGGCCTCGCCCACCCTGACGCCGTAGCGCTCGACCGCCTCGCTCGTCAGTTTGACCTCGTCGGCGTGTTCGGCCTCGGCACCGTGGTTGTGGCCGTCGGCGTGCTGTTCCCCGGCAGACGCAGCGCCGTGGTCTTGACCATCACCTTGCTCGTGCTGCTTGCAGGACGGGAGCAGCAGCACGAGCGAGAGCACGGGTATCAGGATCGTTGAGAGCGAATTGCGAATCGACTGAGTGTGAATCATGAGATGTTCTCCGACACGGCAGGCGCGGCCGAGTTCAGCGGTTCGGGGCATGAGAAGCGTCGCGGGTGGGGCTTGGATTGATGGATGACACGGGCACGGCGGGCGGGGTTGTCGGGGTGGACTCGCCGAGCGTCGCGGCCACGCCCGGACCGCCGACCGCTCGCTGCAGGCGGACGAGTGCGAGCGACATTTGCTGCTCGACCTCGATGGCCTTGGCCCGGGCGGCACGCAGGTCCTGCTCGGCAAGGAACATGGCGGTCACATCGGTCTGGCCTGCGCGGTAGGCGATCTCGGCCTGCCGCCGGCGCTGCTGCTGAAGGGGGATCAACTCCGACTGAACACGGTTGAGGTTTGCGGCGCTGGCGGCCAGCGATTGCAAGGCCACGCGGACTTCTTCCACGACCCTGCGCTTGGCGAGCGTGAGGTTGTGGCGGGCCTCGATCTGCTCGGCCGTTGCGCGGGCACGCCTGGCCTGGCCCATGTCGAAAACGGGTATGGGTGTCGAAACCGAGGGGCCGACAGCCCAATCGCCGTCGCGCTGGGCATCCGCGCCTGCGCCGAGCCCTTCCCATGGCAGGAGTCGCGTGAGCGCGGCCTCGTCGCCGAGGGCGGCGAGCGTCCAGGCTGCGGACTGCACCTCCGGCCGGCCTTGCAACCCCGCGTCGATCCAGCGGGCTTCGACGGTGGACACAAGCGCCGGGGCCGTCCACGGATCAACCCGCCACGTGGCCGCGCCGGAGGGCTCGCCGATCAGCCGGGCCAGTCGCAATCGCTCCTCGGCGAGTTGCCTCCTCTCCTCCGCGATGTCCACGTCGAGTTCGACGCGTTGGGCCTCGAGCGTGGTAAGGTCGCTGCGGGTGCCTTCCTGGGCCTCGAGCCGGGCTCGGGCGGTGGCGACGAGTTTGTCCACCAGTTCCCACCGCTCGACGAGCACGGGTACGAGCGACTCGAGCGTCTGCACCGCGATGTAGCGCTCCTGGACCTCGGCGACGGAGTCGAGCGCGACGGTCACGGCGTCGGCCACGGCCTGTCGGAGGCGGCTGTCCGCGGCGGAGGCATGCCGCGGGATACGCAGGGCCAGGATCAAGTCCTGCGCGAGGGAGACCTCGACCTGCGGCTTGCCCGGACCCCAACGCAGCGCCACGTCGAGGACGGGGTTGGGGAGCAGGCGGGCCTGATCCGCATCGGCCATGGCCACTCGCACGCGCGCCAGCGCCGACTGGATCCGCGGCTCGCTCGAAAGGGCCCGGCGCACCGCCTGGGCCAGCGGCAGCGCGTCGGGCGCGCCCGGTTCGTCTAGTGGTGCAGCGTCGGCACGGAAGACGATCGCGTCGGGGGCGCCCAGCGCAAGGGCGGCCGCGGCTTCGGCGCGCGGGTCCGGGCGCGGGGCCGCGCACGCGCCGAGAAGGACGGCAAAGACGGCCGCGCAGAGCGGCCACGGAAGGAGCGCGGGTTGCGCGCGGGTGAGCAGGAGCATGGCGATACCCCGGTAGTTTCAGAGGAACTGGAAGAACGGGCGCGCGATGGGATGCGCGCGGGGACGCACGCGGCCGGTTGGCCGCTTGAGCGCCGACTACACCAGGAGTATCACGGAACGAACTTGCTTGAGCGTCTCCGGCGGCTGCGGACCGCCGGTGCGCGGGCTCGCGGCCATGCGCGGCGGCTGGGGCGTGAAGTCCGCGACCGGGATCGCGACGGGCACGCACGCCGCGTGGTCCATCATGATCCGCTGGGACGCCTTTGTAACCGAGAACTCGGGCACCAGCGGCTCATCGTCGCAGGGCGCGGTCTCGTCGGAATGATCGTCGGCGTCGGGCGCGACGCACGCGGTTGCACATTCGCCCTGCACCGTGCGGACGCACCCCCACTCGACCCGAGCCTCGCCATCGGCGCCGCGGCAGACCACCAAGCCGCCGGGCAGCACGATGGTGCTGATGCAGAGCCACACCAGCAGCAGGCTCGCGATCGCGGGATGGGGACGCTTGCGGTGCATTAGGTCGGGCCAATACTACCCGCCCGGGGGAAACCAGGCCACGCAGGGTCGCGCACCGGTCGCGCCGCGTTTCTCGTAGAATCAACCGCGTCGGCCCCGTGGCGGAACGGCAGACGCAGCGGACTTAAAATCCGCGGCTCCGAAAGGGGCATGCGGGTTCAACTCCCGCCGGGGCCACTTGTGATGTCCGGCAGAACTCGCCGGAACAGCACCACCTCATGTCCGCTCATGTCCGCGCGGCGTCGGTCCTATACTTGCATAGTGACGCAAATACGAAATCACGGCGCGCCGGGTACGGGGGCAGTCTGGTGAGGCCTTTGCGGGGGGTCTTGGCCGCGGGCGCGGTCCCGCGAGGCCGGGCGGCGAGACTCGAATGCCTCGTGTGAATCCCGGGAGGCCTCAAGTGTCTTCGGAACTCGGTGCATCGTCATGCGAACCCGATAAGACTCGTCGCGGGCGGTTGTCGTTCCTAGATCGTTATCTGACGCTCTGGATCTTCCTGGCGATGGCCGCGGGTGTGCTCGCGGGCAGGTTCCTGCCGGGGTTGCGCGAGGTGAGCGACCGGGTCACCGCGGGAACGACCAACATTCCCATCGCCATCGGGCTGATCCTGATGATGTACCCGCCCCTGGCCAAGGTGCGGTACGAGGAACTTCCGGGGATCTTCCGCGACTGGAAGATCCTCGTGTTGTCGCTCATCCAGAACTGGATCGTCGGGCCGTTGCTGATGTTCGCGCTCGCATCCGTCTTTCTGCACGACAAGCCCGAGTACATGCTCGGGCTCGTGATGGTTGGGCTCGCCAGGTGTATCGCGATGGTGCTGGTCTGGAACGACCTCGCCCGGGGAAGCGCCGAATACGCGGCGGGGCTGGTCGCATTCAACAGCATTTTCCAGGTGCTGTTCTTCGGCGTCTACGCGTGGGTCTTCATGACCTGGCTGCCCCCGCTGGTGGGTCTGGAGGGCGCGGCCGTGGACGTGAGCATGGCGAGCATCTTCAGGAGCGTGCTGATCTATCTCGGCGTCCCGTTCTTCGCGGGGATGTTGACCCGCCTGGTTCTTCGGTCGATCAAGGGCGAGGAGTGGTACTCCACGCGGTTCCTCCCCCGCATCGCGCCCGTCACGCTCGTGGCGCTGCTCTTCACGATCGTGGTCATGTTCAGCCTCAAGGGAGATCGGATCGTGGCGGCCCCGCTCGACATTCTGCGGATCGCCGCGCCGCTCACGCTGTACTTCGTGATCATGTTCCTCGCGTCGTTCGCGATGGCGAAGCGCGTGGGGGCCGACTATCAACGCTCCGCGACTCTGGCCTTCACCGCCAGCGGGAACAACTTCGAACTGGCCATCGCCGTAGCGATCTCGGTGTTCGGCATCACCTCCGGCGTCGCGTTCGCAACGGTGATCGGGCCGCTGGTGGAGGTGCCCGTGCTCATCGGTCTGGTGACGGTCTCGCTCTGGATCGGTCGCCGCTGGTTCGGACTGCCTCGATCGCCTCCGCGGGTGGCCCGCGACGATCCGGGCCCACGGCCTACACCGTGAGGTTCACCCGGATTGCCAGGTACAGACCCACACCCAAAATCACCAGCCCCGTGGCCAGGCGGAGCCACCGCTCGACCTGCTGCACGCGGACGAACAGCCTCCCGATGCCCGCGCCGCCGCCCGCGAGCATTGAGGCGAACACGAGCACCGGCAAGCCGGTGGCCACGCCGTACGTGATCGGCACCAGCACGACCGACTCGCTCTTCGTCGCCAGCGGGAGCAGGCCTCCGAAGAACAGCGCGGCCGAGGAAGGGCAGAACGAAAGCGCAAACAGGGCGCCCAGCAGCGCGGCCCCCAACTGATCGCCGCTCTTTCCCAACCGCTCCATGATCCGGGGTGGTGCGCCGCTCCAGGCGGGCGCGGGAATCAGGCCGAGCATCATGCCACCGGTGATGATGAGCACGGGGCCTACCAGCAATCCGACGATCCGGTTGAGGGTCTCCGACGCCGCGGCCGCGGCCGCCAGCCCCATCGAGAGCACCGCCGCGAGAATCGCGTAGCAGATCGTCCTTCCGGCGACGTAGCAAATGCCCGAGAAGAGCGCGCGGCGCGGGCGCGCCGCGTGCCGCCCGAGGTAGCCCACGGCCGCGATATTGGTCGCAAGCGGACAGGGGCTCACCGAGGTGAGCAGGCCGAGCCACGCCGCGGTGAGGAGTGCGGGGATCACGGCGCCGGGTCCACGAAGGGCAGGATGTGCTCCGTGAGATAGGCGTCAAAGCCGGCGCGATCGTCATGGACCAGCGTCCACACGTCGCCGAGGTTCTCCCAGCGTGCGCCGTCGGTCACGACGACCGAACCGAACGCCAGGTCGTACTCCTCCCGGAAATGGCGGTTCTCCGGGGTGTCGTAGTTCACCGCCAGGTACCGCAGCCGCCCCGCGGCGATCTGGGCCGCGAAGAACGACCGGACCAGTTCCGCGGCCTGTCGCTCGATCGTCAGGCATGTCTCGCAGCGCGTGTCGCCGTGGAAGTAATACACGGTCGCGACCTCTGAACGCTGCGCGAGAGGAGCGAGGGCGGGAGCGCCCGCCCGCGCGGCACGCCGCGCCTCGCGCAGACCGCCGTAGGCCAGGGCCGCGAGCGCCACGACGACAAGCAGGAGACCGACGACCGCTTTGAACCGCGTGGAAAACTTGGGGGTGGTCGCTTGAAGCATGGGAGACTCGCTTTCACGAAAGAAGGGCCTCAATCTCCGCGGGTGACAGCACTCGACCGCTGGACCTGACCACGCCGTCGATGGATATCGCGGGCGTCAACATGACGCCGCGGGCGATGATCTCGTCGATGCGGTTCACCTTGACGATCTCGGCATCGATCCCCAAACGCCGGACCGCCTGCCTGGCGGATTCCTCGAGGGACCTGCATTTCGGGCAGCCGGTGCCCAGGATTTCGATCTTCTTCGTGGCCATGCCAAATCTCCTTGCGGGTTAGAACAGCGCGCCGTACGCCAGGCCCGCCAGGGTTGAGCCGACGATGATGATGATGACGTACACGAGGGTCTTCTTCGTTCCGAGGATGCTCCGGATCACGAGCACGCTGGGAAGGGAAAGCGCCGGGCCCGCGAGCAGAAGGGCCAGCGCCGGGCCCTTGCCCATGCCCGAGCCGACCAGGCGCTCGATGATCGGCACCTCCGTCAGCGTGGCGAAGTACATGAAGGCGCCGACGACCGATGCGCCGAGATTGGCTCCCACGCCGTTCCCTCCCACCGCATTCTCGATCCACGCCGCCGGCACCAGTCCGGGCTGCCGCGCCGAGCCCAGCAGCAACCCGGCGGCGAACACCCCGCCGATCAGCAGCGGCGTGATGAGTTTGGCGTACTCCCAGGTCTGCGACCACCATTCTCGTCCCTGCTCGCCCGACAGCGGCATCATGACGCACACGGCAACGACCGCGACGGCGAAGGCGATGCTCGGCACTCCCGGGATCAGCAGCGCGAGCGCCCCGACAAGCGCCGCCGCGCCGGCAAGCCCCAACGCCGGAAAGCCGAACCATTTCCAGAGCACGAGCGCGAGCGGAATCGCCGCGGCGGCGGTGATCCACCACTTGCCGGCGTGGACCGCGTGCCAGAGCCCGGCGGCGTCCGGCGAGCCGCTCCAGTTTGCGAAGACGAGCACCGCGACCATCAGCCCGAACAGGGCGATGAGTTGGTGCAGGGGGCGCGCTCCGTGCGTCTCGGGCGTGACCAGCGCGGGGGGTGGCTGCTTCTCCCCGCCTTTTCGCTCGAAGAACATCGCCATCGTCAGTCCGGCCAGGATGCTGAAGGCAACCGCGCCCACGCCCCGCGCCAGGCCGATCTCGACCCCGAGCACCCGCGCCGTCAGAATGACCGCGAGCACGTTGATGGCCGGCCCCGCGTACAGAAACGCGATCGACGGGCCGAGCCCCGCGCCCATCCGGTAGATCCCGGCAAAGAGCGGGAGCACGGTGCATGAGCACACCGCCAGGATGCAGCCCGACACCGCCCCCACCCCGTACGCCGCGGACTTGCCCGCGTTCGGACCGAGATACTTGAGCACCGCGGCCTTGTCCACGTACGCGGCGATCGCACCGGCGATCAGGAAGGCCGGGAGCAGGCAGAGGATCACGTGCTCGCGTGCGTACCACTGGGTGAGGCGAAGCCCCTCCCCGACGGCCCTCTCGACGGACGGGGACCCGATGGGGAGCAAGTACACTCCCAGGAAGAGCGCGGCGAGCGCGACGAGTTTGATCCACTCGCGGCGCGGCATGGCTAGTCCCCCCTGAGTGCGGGTGAGCAGCACGGGCGACCGAAGCGGCGACCGCGCGGCGAGGTCAGGTTCGGACACCATTCCGCGATCGCGTCAATCAACAGCGCGAGTCGGGCGCACAGGTCCCCGCACCGCGCGGCGTACCAGACCGTCCGCCCGCGCTTCTCGGCGCTCAGCACGCCCGCGGCCGCGAGCATTTTCAGATGCTTGTTCACCACCGAGAACTCCACCTCGCAGCACTCCGCGACTTCGGAGGCCGAGCACGGCCGCCCGCACTTGACCAGGCACGAAAGCACGAGCAGGCGAGTCGAGTCGGACAGGGCTTTGAAGAGACGTTGATCCAGCCGCTTGTCAATCGCGGCTGTCACCTGTCTGGCGGCTCCGGGGGACGCGGGGTGGGCGGTTGATGCTGGCATATGCATGCCAGTATATCGGAGCGCGTGATTCAAGTCAATTTTGTCAGTAATACTCTTGCTCGCGCGCTACCGCCCACGACGTTCTCGGACGATCTTCCCCGAACCCCGCCTTTCGCCCGTCGTATAAAGAGGACCAATCCCGCGTCTGAAGCGTCGATATGATGGAGCAGGCTAAACGCGGCCTCCGGGCTTCCGCAACACCATGTCCCATCTCGTTCGAATCCTCGTCGTCGCCGTGCTGCTCGCCCAGTCGCTGGTCGGCACGGTCCGGCCCGCGTGCGGCGTGGTGGCCATGCCCGCGGAGTCGGCCTGCCCGTGTTGCGCCTCCGAGTCCCCCGGGCTCGCGGCCTGCGACATGGATGATCAGTCGGACGGCTGCGGGTGCATACGTTCGACGCGAGGCGAGCCGGCGCCAGTGCCGGCGTCGCAGGATTCGAGGCCGCTCCAGGAGTTTGTGGTCCCTCGCGCGATCGGGCTGACGATCACCCTGCCGGTCGTACGGGGCGAACCCGCGGGGCGCGACCTTTCGCGCCGCCTCTCGCCCACCACACAGGCCACGCTCTGCGTGTGGTTGATGTAGCGGGCCGCCCCGCGTAGCGGCACTGCGCGCGCATCGGGCGCCGCCGGCCGCGCCTGTCGGCGCATTCACGCGCCGTCCCCTCCCCCACATTGCACGACAACGCACGACCTCAACGAGGAGGATCTCCTCATGTCACGTTGGCATTCCGCGCAGCGCGGCCGCGTTTCCGGCTCTTGCGCTTCACAACTCGCGTCCGCGCTGCTGCTCGCCTCGCTCGCCGGGTGCACGCTTTCGCCCAAGGGTGTAGAGCGGGAGCGTGCGTCCCTCGCGGACGCCGGCAAGCCATACGAGGGCGAGTTCGAGCATCGCGTACTTCCCGAAATTCCCGAGAGCCCCGCGTGGAACGACATCCTGCGGCGGGCCCTGGCCGCCGACGGCGACGCCGAGGCCGCGTACTTCCGCTGGGCCGCGGCCATGGAACGAGTGACCGCCGCGGGCGCCTACCCCAACTCCGACATCTCCGTCGGCGCCGAGTACATGTTCTCCGGCGGGGACATGAAGACGTTTGACAAGACGACCTTCCGGGCGGGGTTCGATCCGTCGATGAACCTCTCGCTGCCGGTGAAGGTGCGTCAGGAAGCGGAGATGGCCCTGTCGGAGGCGAAAATGGCCGCGGCCCAGTTCCGCGTGGCCAAGTTCGACATTCAGCGTGACGCGCTCTTCGGCTGGGCCGACTACAAGCGGATGGCGAGGGAGATCGAGCTCCGCCGGTCGGAGATCTCGCTCCGGCGTGTCATGCTCGAGGCCTCGCGGGTGAAGGTGGGATCGATGGGCGACCCGCAGATGCTTATCGCAGCCGACCTGGGCCTTCAGCGCGCCGAGAGCGCCCTGCGCGACGACGAGACCCAGTTCACCAACATGCGGGCCATGCTCAACAGCCTGCTCGCCCGCGACCCTCGCGATCCCCTCAATGTCCCCGCGGCGCCCGAGCCGTTCCCCGAAGTCCCCGAGGATGACTGGCAGATGATCCAGGCGGCGGTGAACACGTTCCCGGAGGTGGCGGAGTTCGCGGCCGAGGTGAAGGGACGCGAGGATGCCCTCGAACTGGCGCGCCTGCGCTGGGTACCGGATATCTCGCTGTCGGTGGGCTTCACCGGCACGATCTCACAGTTTGTCGAGGGGATGGTGACGCTGCCCACCACGGTGGCGAAGATCCGCGCGGGAATCCGCGAGGCGCAGGCCCAGCTCCGCGCCTCGCAGGCCACGCTGCGCCAGAAGCGTGCCGACCGGCTGAGTGAGTACTTCACGCTGGTGATTGGGCTGCGCAACGCCCAGCGCCGCGAGAAACTCTTTACCACCGTCATTCTCCCGGGCACGGCACGGGTTGCCGAGGCCACGGCCCGGAACTACGAGGTGGGCAAGGGCGGCTTTGACCAGGTGATCGAGGCACGCATGCTCGCGATCGAAGCGGAGATGACACTCGCGGCGACTCGCGCGGAGATCGAGAAGGCCCTGGTGGACATCTCGTGCTGCCTGGGCGTGGACCTTGACGCGCTGGACCCTGCCAAGGGCCCGGTAAGCCCGCCGCCGCACGCGCCGCAACCGGAAAACCCCGAACCTCACGCTCATTCGGAGACCATGCCATGACACAGGCGCCGAAGGCCTCAAAGAGACCCAAATCCCACGGCGTGGGTGGACTGCTGGTATTCCTGTTCGGCGCCGCGGCCGGTGTGGCCGCGGGCGTCTACTGGCATCAGCCCATCTCGCGCCAGGTGCGGGAGTGGACGGGCGCGAAGACGGTCGAGGTACCGGCGCCGACGGGCTCGGCGAGCGCACCCGTGGAAAAGCAACTCTGGACCTGCGGCATGCACCCGCAGGTGATCCAGGACCACCCCGGCGACTGCCCCATCTGTCACATGAAGTTGACGCCGATGGACTCGGGGGCGTCGGCGGGCGGGGCCGGGTCGAGCGAGGCCGCGGGAACGATCACCATCGACGGCGCCGTGCAGCAGAACATGGCGCTGCGGACCGCCCAGGTGGTCGAGGGAGTTCTCGCTCGCTCGGTGCGGGCGCCGGGAACGGTCGTGGAGCCCGAGCCGGGATCGGTGGATATCACGCTGCGGGTCATGGGCTGGATCCAGACGCTGTACGCGAACACGGACGGGATGGCGGTGAAAAAGGGCGACCCGCTCTTTGACCTGTACAGCCCGGACCTGCGCCTGGCGATCGAGGAGTTGATCGCCGCGCGAAAGTCGCGGGACGCGATCGCGGAGGGCGACACAACCGTGCGCTCGATGGGCGAATCGCTGGTAACGGCGGCGGAAGCGCGGCTTGAGGTGCTGGGGCTGACGCGCGAGCAGATCGCGGACTTCGGGAGCATGGAGCGTGCGCCCGCCACGGTGACGATCCTCTCGCCGGTGAACGGGCACGTGCTGGACAAGGCGGAGGTCTTCACCGGATCGGCGGTCGAGGCGGGGCAGCGGGTGCTGCGGCTGGGGCAGCGCGAAGTGATGTGGCTGGATGCCCGCGTACCCGAGCGGTTCGTGGGCGCCATCGAGACAGGCCGCAAGGTGGTCGCTCGGGTGGATGCCTACGCGGGACGGCTGTTCGAGGGGGAGGTGCTGTTCGTGCATCCGCACCTGGACGAGATGACCCGCACCGCGCTCGTGCGGCTGGCGCTGCCGAACCCGGACCTGCTGCTGCGGCGGGGGATGTACGCGTCGGTGGAGTTCAGCGCCGAGCCCCGGCCGGGTGTCGTGCTGGCGCCGCGCGAGGCGATCATCGACTCGGGCGAGTCGCGGGTGGCCTTTGTCGTGACCGAGGCGGGGAAGTTCGAGCCGCGGAAGGTCGAGGTAGGGCTCACGGGCGACGACGGGATGGTGGAGATCGTGTCCGGGCTGTCGGCGGGCGAGCGGGTGGTGTCGAGCGGGCAGTTCCTTGTCGATTCGGAGAGCCGGCTGCGCGAGGCGATCCAGAAGTTCCTCAGCGCGGGCGCCGGGGGCGTTTCCAAGCCCCGCCCGACGCCGCCGCCCACGGGCGCGCCCACCGCGCTGACGCAGGCGGATGCGGAGAAGGTTGAAGCCGCGGCCGGTGCTTACCTGGCCATCGCGGAAGAACTGGGCGCCGAGCAGGCGGAGGAAACGCCGGTTTCGGTGGACGCGCTGGTCGCGGCCCTGGGTGCGGTCGACGCCGCGGGGATGCCGGCGCCGGCGCGGAGACTGGGCGCCGAGGCGAGGAAGAGCGCCGAAGCGATGAAGGGACTGACGATCGAGAAGCAGCGAGAGGCGTTCAAGGCGCTGAGCGTGAAGATGATCGCGCTGCTGGAGGGGGTGACGCCCGGGCCGGATGCGCCGCAACTGTTCGTCGTGCACTGCCCGATGGCGCCGGGAGACTGGGTGCAACGGACCGAGGAGGTGGCGAACCCGTACTACGCGACGGAGATGAAGGAGTGCGGCGAGGTCGTGCGGCCCATCCGCGGGCGCGGGGAGGACCGCAAGTGATCGCCAGGATAATCGAACTCGCGCTGAAGAACCGGATGATGGTGCTGCTGCTCACGGCGGCGCTGGTGGGCGGGGGCCTGTGGAGCATTTCCCGCATCCGGCTGGACGCCATCCCGGACTTGTCGGACGTTCAGGTAATCGTCACGACGGAGTATCCCGGTCAGAACCCCGAGGTGGTGGATCAGCAGGTGACGTACCCGCTGGCCAGCGCGATGCTGGCCGTGCCCGGGGCGACGGTAGTGCGCGGGTTCAGCATGTTCGAGCAGTCGTTCGTGTACGTGCTGTTCGAAGACGGGACGGATCTGTACTGGGCGCGCAGCCGCGTGCTGGAGTACCTGAACTTCGCGCGGGACCGGTTGCCGGCGGGAGTGCAGCCGAAGCTCGGCCCCGACGCGACCGGTGTGGGATGGGTGTACCAGTACGTGCTGTACCCGGGCTTCTACAGCCCGGACCATCCGAAAGGACTGTGGCGCGATCCGGCGGTTCCTGACCAGAACCCCGTCGGCGTGCGTCATCCATACGCCCGCTGGTTCGCATCACCCGATGACGCGCCGCCCGACCGCCGCGAGCATCTCGTGAAAGTGCGCGCATGGGAGGAGCCCGGCAGGGACCCCCTGACCGGCACGGAACTGGTCTCCGCGAACCTCGATCTGGCGCAGTTGCGGAGTGTGCAGGACTGGTACCTGCGTTATCCGCTCACGTCGGTGGAGGATGTGTCCGAAGTCGCCTCCATCGGCGGGTTCGTCAAGCAGTACCAGGTGGTGCTCGATCCGCAGAGGCTGCTCGCGTATGACCTGCCGCTGCGGGACGTCATGATGGCGGTGCAGCGGTCGAACAACGACGTGGGCGGCTCCGTGATCGAGCAGTCGGAGATGGAGTACATGGTGCGCAGCCGCGGGTACCTGCGCGGACTGGAGGATCTCGCACAAGTCGTCGTCGGGCTCGGGGAAGGCGGGACGCCCATCCTGCTCCGGGACGTCGCAACGCTTCAGATCGGCGGCGAGATGCGCCGCGGCGTCGGCGAACTCGACGGGCGGGGCGAGGCCGTCGGCGGGGTGATCGTGGCCCGATGGGGCGCCAACGCGCACAAGGTGATCAAGGATGTGAAGGCGCGACTGGCGTCGCTGGAGGACGGGCTGCCGCCGGGGGTGTTCATCAAGCCGACGTACGACCGGTCGAACCTGATCAACCGGTCGATCGCGACGCTGCGGACCACGCTGCTGGAGGAGATCATCGTCGTCGGGCTGGTGTGCATCCTGTTCCTGCTGCACATGCGGAGCGAACTGGTGGCGGTGTTCGTGGTGCCGTCGAGCGTGATCGCGGCGCTGCTGATCATGCACCTGCTAGGGATGAACGCGAACATCATGTCGCTGGGCGGCATCGCGATTTCGATCGGCGTGGTGGTGGATTCGGCGGTGATCATGGTGGAGAATGGGCACAAGCACCTGGACCGGGAGGAGGAACGGGTGCACGCCGGCGGAGAGCCCGCGCCGCGCTGGAAGATCATGCTGGAGGCGGCGCAGGAGGTCGGGCCGCAACTGTTCTTCTCGCTGATGATCATCACGGTGTCGTTCCTGCCGGTCTTCGTCCTGGGCGGGGAAGCCGGGCGGCTGTTCAAGCCGCTGGCGTACACCAAGACGTTCGCCATGGCCTCGGCGGCGTTCCTGTCGATCACCATCATCCCCGTGCTGATGTTCTACTTCATCACCGGGCGGGTGCTGCCGAAGCGCTGGGGCTTCGCGCGGAACACGCTGATCACGCTGGGCGCGATGTTCGCGCCCGCGGCCGCGCTCTACCTGATCGCCGCGGGAATGGAGCACCTCGCGGCGTGGAAATGGTGGATCGCGGGCGGGTGGGTGGTGTTCATGGGGATGCTGCTGCTGCCGCAGAAGGTCATCCATGAGAAACACAGCCCGATCAGCCGCATGCTCCAGTGGATGTACCGCCCGGCGTTCCGGCTGGCCATGGCCAACCCGTGGCTGGTGCTGCTCGCCGCCGCGGGAGCGCTGGCCTCCACCTACATCCCCATGACCCGGATGGGCACCGAGTTCATGCCGCCGCTGGACGAGGGCGACCTGCTGTACATGCCGACCACCGACCCGTCCATCAGCATCACCAAGAGCAAGGAGTTGCTGCAGCAGACCGACCGGCTGATCAAGACTTTCCCGGAAGTCACCAGCGTGCACGGCAAGATCGGCCGCGCCGAGACGGCCACCGACCCCGCGCCCCTCTCGATGATCGAGACGGTCGTGCAGTTGAACCCGGACCACACGCAATGGCGAACGCGGCGGCCCGCGTACTTCTTTGACTCCTGGCCCGGTTGGATGCGCCGCGTCATGCACAAGACGTTCTGGCCCCAGGAGCGGCCGATCACGACGGAGGAACTCAAGTTCGGTTGGCAGGACCCCGACGGGACCATGCACCACGGGCTCAACACAGTCGTGCTCTTTCCGGGGATGGCCAACGCGTGGCCGTTCCCCATCGAGAACCGCATCAACATGCTGGCGACCGGCATCAAGACGCCCGTCGGCATCAAGATCATGGGGCCGGATCTTCAGGTGCTGAGCGAACTGGCGGAAAAGGCCGCGGCGGCGGTGCGGACGATCCCCGGCACGGTCTCGGCCTACGCGGACCGGACGTTCGGGGGGTACTACCTCGACATCGACGTGGACCGGGAGGCGGCGGCGCGGTACGGGCTGACCGTGGCGGACGTTCAGGATGTGGTGCAGACCGCGATCGGCGGGATGAATGTCACGACGACGGTCGAAGGGCTGGAGCGGTATCCGCTCAACATCCGCTACTTCCGGGACTACCGCGATGATGTCGCATCGCTGGAGGAGTTGCCCATCACGACCGCGATGAGCGGCCGGGACGGGGGGCTCGTGCGGGTGCCGCTGGGACAGTTGGCGCGGGTGACGATTAACCCCGGACCGCCGATGATCCGGTCGGAGAACGCGGTGCGGACGGCGTGGATCTTCGTGGACATCGCGGGGCGCGACCTGGGCGGGTACATCGCCGAGGCACGGGCGACGGTCGCGAAGCAGGTGGACCTGCCGCCGGGGTACGACCTGGTGTTCTCGGGGCAGTTCGAGTTCTGGGAGAAGACGGTGCCGCGACTGATCGCGGCCAGCATCCTGGCGCTGGTGGCGATCGTGTTCCTGCTGTACGTCAGCAGCCGGTCGTGGTTCCGGGTCGGAGTCGTGATGCTGGCGGTCCCGTTCAGCCTGGTGGGCGCGTTCTGGTTCATGCACGCTTTGGATTTCAACCTGTCGCTGGCGGTGGTGATCGGGATCATCGCGCTGGCCGGGCTGGATGCGGAGACGGGGATGGTGATGCTGCTGTACCTCGACAACAGTTACGAACGGTTCAGGGCGGCGGGACGTATGAACAGTCTCGACGACCTGTACGACGCGGTGCACGACGGCGCGGTGATGCGGATCCGGCCGAAGGCGATGACGGTGGCCGCGGCGTTCATCGGGCTCGTGCCGCTGCTCTGGGCGGAGGGGACGGGGGCGGACACGATGCGGCGGATCGCGGCCCCGATGATCGGAGGATTGCTCATCAGTTTCGTGATGGAGTTGGTGGTGTACCCTGTGGTGTTCTACCTCGCCAAGAGGTGGCAGCACCGGGCGGAGTTTCGAGGTGCGAGCGCGGCCTAGCCCGCGCGATTAATAAGGAGATTCGCGATGAAGTTCAGAACCCTTGCGACGTTGGTATGCCTTTCCGTGGCGGCGATGCCGGCGATGAGCCAGCCCAAGGAGAGCGGGCAGCCCGCCAAGCCGACGGCGCCGGCCAAAGCCGACAAGCGCGTGGGCGATCCGTACCCGCTGGCAACGTGCCCGATCTCGGGCAAAAAACTCGGCGAGATGGGCGTCCCGGTGACTCGCCTGTACGAGGGGCGGGAGGTGAAGTTCTGCTGCGATCAGTGCCCGTCGTCGTTCGAGAAGGACCTCGCGGCGAGCATGGCCAAGGTGGATGCCGCGATCGTGAAGGACCAGGCCCCGCTGTACCCGCTCGACACGTCCGTCGTGACGGGGAAGAAACTCCCGGAGAAAGGGGCGGTGGACCTGGTGTACGGTAACCGGCTGGTCCGCCTGGGCGCCGACAGCGAGAAGGCCGAGTTCCTCAAGGAACCCGCGAAGTACATCGAAACGCTGGACAAGGCGGTGATCGCGGCCCAGGAGAAGACCTACACGCTCAAGAAGTGCCCGGTCAGCGACGAGGATCTCGGGAGCATGGGCAAGCCCAAGGACATCGTGCTCGGCGGACGTTTGATCAAACTGTGCTGCAAGTCGTGCGTCAAGGACGCCATGAAGGACCCGGCGAAGTACATCGCCCAGGTTGATGAGGCCCGGAAGGCCAAGAAGTAGCGCTGGTTCGGAATCGATCAACGGCGCGCCCCGCGGGCGCGCCGTTTTTCGTGGAATACTCCGGGGTTTGAGCCTATTGTCTCGGCCCTGCTCCATCGCGGCCTGTCGAGGCCGTCCCCCGCGTTGTGCGGGTCAGGTTTGGAAGCGGGATTGTCACGGGGCGGCCGATACGCCGCTTTCGAGAGGAGCTTCGCATGGTTCGCATCCGGATGCAGCGTCTTGGCCGCACCAACCGCCCCTTTTACCGCATCGGCGCGATGGAAAAGCGCACCCGCCGCAACGGGCCGCTCATCGAGCTGCTGGGCACCTACGACCCGCTCGAAAAGGACGCCCAGAAACAGGTCAAGCTCAACGAAGAGCGTGTCAAGTTCTGGCTGAGCAAGGGTGCGCAGCCGACCGACACCGTCCGCGACATGTTCGCGAAGCGCGGGCTCGTGGACGTGAAGGCCTGGGAGACGGCCCGCGGCTACGACAAGAAGCAACTCGCCGAGCGGCTGGCGAAGGCGCCAGCGCCCGAGGCGAAGAAGGAAGAGAAGAAGGCCTGAGCACCTCCTGCCACTGAGTTAATCAACGCCTCCCTCGGGAGGCGTTTTTCATTGCGCCATTCGCGAACCGGCCCACTACTGTCCGGGCGGTGCGCGAATGCGAATCGACGTCCTGACCACATTCCCCGAGATGTTTGCCACGGAGCCCCCGGCCGCGCTGGGGGTGAGCATTCCTGCGCGCGCGGTCAAGGCCGGGCTGGTGTCGATCCATGCGACCGATGTTCGAGATTACACGGAGAACAAGCACCGGAAGACGGATGACCGACCCTTCGGCGGCGGGCCGGGGATGGTGATGATGTGCCAGCCGCTGTGGGATGCGGTGGCGGCGGTGGAGAAGGCGGAGGCGACGCCCACGACGCGAATCCTGCTCACGCCGCAGGGCGCGCCGCTCACGCAGGTGATCGTGGAGAAACTCGCCGCCAAGCCGCGCCTGCTGCTCATCGCCGGGCACTACGAAGGGATCGACGAGCGGGTGATCGAAGCCCTCGCGCCGATGGAAATCTCCATTGGCGACTACGTGCTGTCGGGCGGCGAACTGGCGGCGATGGTGCTGATCGATGCGGTGGTGCGGCTGATGCCCGGAGCCCTGGGGGATGAGGAATCGGCGGGCCAGGATTCGTTCAGCGCGGCCGCGGTGCCGATCTCGAAGAAAGAATCGGTGGAGCGCCGCCTCCTGGACTGCCCGCACTTCACCAAGCCCCGCGAGTGGATGGGGCAAACCGTTCCGGAAGTGCTGTTGAGCGGGGATCACGGGAAGATCGCGGCGTGGCGGCTGGAGCAGCGGCTGTCCCGAACAAAGGCCCGCCGCCCGGATTTGCTGCCCTGACCCGACATCGGTGTCTTTGCTACGCGGGGGCTGGTCGCCTAGTATCTTGGCCCCGGTTGGCCTGATTCCTGGCCTCGGGATTCAGAGACCACGCCATGACCTCCCTGATCATCGAAGAGATCAACAAGTCGCAACTCAAGACCGTCCCGGGCTTCAAGGCCGGGGACACGGTGAACGTGCACTTCCGCATTGTCGAGGGTGACAAAGAGCGAACCCAAATGTTTCAGGGGGTGTGTATTTCGCGGCAGGGGCGCGGGATTAATGAGATGGCGGTGGTCCGGAAGGTGGTGGACGAGGTGGGCGTGGAGCGCATCTTCCCGGTCTGCTCACCGATGGTGGCGAAGGTCGAGATCGTCCGTCGCGCCGATGCCCGGCGCGCCAAGTTGTACTACCTCCGCGATCGCAGCGGCAAGTCCCGCCGACTCCGCGACCAGCGCCGCGGGCTCAAGCACAACGTCAAGGACGGAGTGCCGACCCCCGGGGCGCAGGCCGAGGCTCCCAAGGTCGAGGCGAAAGCCACCGAGGCCGCGGCGACGGCGTGAGTCGGCATTCAGTTTCGCGTTTTATGAACCCCCGCGGCGCGCGGGGGTTTTTGATTGCCTGGCGTCGACGTGCGTCGCTTCGACACCGACCGTCGTTCTTGAATGCCGCTTCGGCGGGGGTCCATCGGCGCGCTTACCTTCGGACTGCTCAGAACCGCGACCTTGGACTTTCGCCGGCTCTCGCTCAAGTCTGAAGCCTATCAGAACTCTGCGCCATTGTGGCCGCGGCGCGATCTCCCGCCCCGCGATACCCTCTCGCCATGCGAGCCCTCGTCGTCACCAAGCAGGCCAAGCCCGTTGCCCCCAACGTCGAGTTCCGCGCCGACTGGCCAGACCTTGCCGCGCCGCGCGCCGGTTGGGTCAATATCAAAGCCCTCGCCACCGCGTTCAACCAGATGGACCTCTGGGTCGGGCGCGGCGTACCGGGGCTTGATCTTGCGTACCCGCGCGTCTCGGGGTGCGATGCCTGCGGCGTCGTCGAGTCGGCCGGCGCGGGGGTCGATCCCGCGTGGATCGGCCGGCGCGTCATCGTCAACGCGGCCCTGCGCCTGCCCGAGCGCTTCAGCCCCGACGACCCGCCCGGCTCCACGCTCGCGCCCAACTATGAACTCATCGGCGAGCATCACAACGGCATGTTGTCGGAGAAGTTCACGGCGCCGGCGGCCAATCTCGCGGATGTGGGTGACGCGGACCCCCGGGAGGCCGCGGCCTTCGGGCTGTGCGCGCTCACGGCGTGGTCGATGATGGTGACCAAGGGACAACTGCGGGCGGGCCAGAGCGTGCTGATCACGGGGATCGGCGGAGGGGTGGCGACCAGCGCGCTGGCGATCTCTAGGCACTTCGGCTGCCGGATCGCGGTGACGAGCCGGCACGCGGCGAAGATCGAGCGGGCCAAGCAGTTGGGCGCGCACTTCGGCGTGGTTGATGCGGGCCAGGACTGGTCGCGTGAGGTGCGGGCGTGGACGAACAAGCGCGGCGTGGACATGGCGGTGGATTCCTCCGGGAAGGCGACGCACCTCAACGCCCTCAAGTCGCTGGCGCGGGGCGGGGCGTACGTGACGCCGGGCTGCACGAGCGGCCCCGACGCGACGACGGATCTTGCCCGGATCTTCTGGAACCAGTTGCGAGTGCTGGGTTCGACGATGGGGAGCAACGAGGAGTTCCGCGAGGTGGCGGCGTTGTTCCGAGCGGGGGCGCTGCGGCCGGTGGTCGATCAGGTGTTCAAGGCGGAGGAGGGCCGGCGGGCCTACGAGCGGCTGGAGGGGGCGGAGCAGTTTGGGAAGGTGGTGGTGGTCTGGTAGATGCTCGTAGGAACACATTGGAAAGCAGAAGAGCGCAGAGGATGTGGTGCGCGGACGCCGAGAGATAGGGCACCGCGAGTGACGCACCGACCGGGGAGTACTGTTTCCGGCGTTCAGGAGGCTTGTGCATGCTTGCTCTGTTTGCCGCCGCGTGCGTTCTGGTTCAGCCGACTCCCGCCGCCCCCACTCCCCCCACCGCTCCCGCAAAGCCCACGCGGGAGGATCGATACCCGACTCCGACGATCACGGTGATCGACGCGGGTCGAAACCCGCGGCCGGTTCGCGTGAGCGCGACCAAGGGCGACTCGTGGACGCAGACCTGGACGATCCACGGGGAGGAAAAGGCAACGCTGGACGGCGTGCCGCGGCCGGCGCCGCCCAGGGTCGGCGACTTCACCGCGACGCTGAAGTTGGAAGTTGTCGAGGGGACGGGCGAGGGCGCGCGGGTGCGGTGGAAGGTCGAGAGCGCGAGGGCGCTTCCCGGGGCGGGGGCCTCTGAGGCGGCGAAGGCGGCGGGCGAGGCCGCGGCGACGGCGGCCACGGGCCTGGCGGGCGAACTGGCCGTGACGGACCGGGGCGTGATGACCGACGGAACCGACGGGACGCCCGAGCAGCAGGCCGGCGAACTCACGGCGTCGCTGTTGCGGAACTGGGCGTGGTCGTGCGTGCCGTTCCCGGCGGAGGCGGTGGGCGTGGGCGGGAAGTGGAAGGCGGAATCGACGCGGAAGAACGAGAGCGGCGCGCTGCTCCGCCGCGCGGCGACGTACGAGATCACCGCGCTCACGCAGACCAGCGTGCGGCTGCACGTCACCGGCTCGAGCACGCTCGAAGCACAGACCGCGCCGCAGGGCCAGCGGGTGAAGGCGGTCACGGTGGCGGAGACGAGCGAGATTGAGTACCAACTCACGCGGCCGGTGCCCGCCGCGGCGGATGTGACGACGGAGACCGACGCGAAGTTCGAATCGACGAACACGCCCAAGCCGGTGGAGTTTGTGATCCTGCGGAAGAAGCGGATCCAGATCGCGGAGGGGGCCGAGGGGGCAAAGTGAACGATGACTGGGAGGAACGGTGATCGAACGGGTGCTCACGATCGGGGCGTTCGGGTTCAACGAGCGGTCGTTTGTTGCGGCGCTCAAAGCCGCGGGAGTGGACCTGTTCGTCGATATCAGGGCGCGGCGCGGCGTGCGCGGGGCGGAGTATTCCTTTGTGAACTCGGCGAGGCTGCAGGCCTCGCTCGAGGCTGCCGGCATCAAGTACATTCACGCGAAGGAACTGGCCCCCACGGAGCGGGTGCGCGCGGTACAGCACCGCGAGGATGACGCGTCCGGCACGGCCAAGCGGCAACGGACTCGGCTGGGGGATGCGTTCGTCGCGGCGTACGAACGGGAGTGTCTGGGCGCTTTCAGTCCGAAGGAGTTTTCCGAGCGGTGCCTGCGCGACTCCTCGAGGCCGGTGTTCTTCTGTGTCGAGCGGGAACCGGAAGCGTGTCACCGCTCCATCGTGGCGAGGCGGCTTGCCAGCGCTCTTTCCGTGCCCGTTGAGCACCTTCGACCGGACTGAATCCCCCCTGCCCCTTCCCCCTGCAAGGGGAGGAGGCCGCCACACGAAAGTGTGGATGCTCGCCTCCCGGTAGACTGCCGGTGGGCTTGTCTTCCGGGGGCATGACATGAAGAAGTGGATTACGAGCGTCGGGGCGTTGGTCGCGATGATGGTCATGCTTGGAATGGCCGACGCGATCACTCGAAAGTACCTTCACCAGCCGCACTGGCAGTGGTATCTGGCGGGTGCTCCGCTGATCTCGATCCTCGGCACGCTCATCGTCGTCGCGTGGCCGGATGAGCGGACGAACGAGGCGGCGCTTATCTCGGCCGACCCGGCGGAGTACATCGCCGCGTGGGTGCACATGATGGGTGTCACGGTCTTCAGCCTGGGGACCGCCATCCGAACGGAGCCGATCCCGGGCCAGGGTGAGCGCCGATCGGTTTCGCGGCTGGATGCGCTGCTCGCGTTTCCGTATTTCGCCGTCATCCTGCCGATCCTGATCGCGTGGACGCTCCTCATCCTTCCCGCGCAATACTTCGTGTACGTCATCTGCGGCGCGCCGTCGCGGCTGTTCGCGTCGAACCCGCGAGAGGCGGTGTGGAAGTACGTCAACGGGCGTGTGGAAGTGCAGGAGATGCCGGCCACGGGCGAAGCGCCGGAAGGATGGACCGCGTCGAAACTGCGGGCGCAGCCGCTCGCGCTGACGAACGCGATCGCGGCGTTTGCGACGTATCTGGCGTCGCAGGTGGCCGCGAACATCATGGGCGTGCCGGGGGCGTAGAGGGCCGAGCGACCGCGGTTTCGGATGAGGACGATCGGACCGTGCGGGAATCGAGGAAGCACGGGTCGCGGACGCCCCGTGGCACAGGCCGGAGCGAGCGCGCCCCGCCCGACGCGCGTCTGGCCCCGGCAGGGGCCCGCAGTTTGTAGCCATGGGTGGAGCGACGCGGCCTTGAGCGTCGCGTAACCCATGGGACGCGTCGCGTGTTCCGGTTCCGCCCCGGATGGGGCGGGTGGAGCGCAGGGCCGAGCGGGGTCAATCGAAGACGTACCGGTCGTCGTACTCGATCTCGTGCGCCTTCAGGAGGCGCAGGTACTCGCTCTTGAAGTCTTCTTTCTTGTGGTGCTCGCTGGTTGGCGATGTACTTCTTGACAATCTCCTCCTGCGATTTGCTCACGGTGAAGGCCCTGTTTCCCTCCTGCCAGGCGAAGGCGCGGAGCCCGGGAAACTCGTCGTGGATCCAGCCCGAGGACCCGGCTTTCACATCGCGCATCAGATCGGAGACCGTGGCGTCGGGCCGCCAGCGGAAGTACAGGTGCACGTGATCCTCGGGGCCGTTGATTGCGAACAGCGCGCCGTCGTTGGCCCGCACGATGCCGCCCATGTACGCGTACAGCCGCTCGGTGATGTCGGGCTTCGCGGTGCTTCGTGCTGAAGACGGTGTGGTAAAGGAGTTGGTGGTTGGTGCGGGGCATGGGGCTCCTTTCGTTTCCATGATTCACCCGCCCCATCCGGGGCGGCGGAGGTGTGTGGCATGTTTTCCATGGGTTGCGCGACGCTCAAGGCCGCGTCGCTCCACCCATGGCTACAGACTTTGCGCCCCTACCGGGGCGAGGATCCGCGAGAATCGAACGACTGCAGAACCACGGCGCGGCCCGCGGTCATCAGTCGCCTACCCCACCACCACTCCCTCTCCCGCCAACCCCGGGCCGAACGCCATTCCGACCCATGGCCGCGGGATGCCGGAATCCCACAGCCGCTTCAGGATGAACAGCACGGTCGGCGACGACATGTTGCCGTGCTCGCGGAGCACCGACAGTGACGCCTCCACACGCTCTTGCGGAAGGCCCAGCGCCTGCTGCACCGCCGTGACCACCCGGGGCCCGCCGGGGTGGATCGCCCAGCCGCCGATATCCGCGCGCGCGAGGCCCTGGCGCGTCAGGCACGCGTCGATCCACGCCGGGACATGCGATGCCAGCAGTTCCGGCACGCGCGCCGAGAGCCGCATCTGGAACCCGGCATCGCCGATGTGCCAGGACATGCAGTCGGCCGAATCGGGCAGGAGGATGCTCGACGTGGACAGGATCGTCGGCGAATCGGCGTCATGCTCACGGGGTGAGGCGCGGACCACCGCCGCGGCCGCGCCGTCCGCGAAGAGCGCGTTGGCCAGCGTGTGCCCGGGCTCGTCGGTGTACGAGAAGTGCAGGCTGCACACCTCGACGCAGCAGACCAGCACGACGGCGTGAGGATCGGCATCGGCGAAGGCCTTGGCGACGGCGAGGGCGTTGATGGCCGCGTGGCAGCCCATGAAACCGATGAGCGTGCGTCGCACGGTGGTGGGAAGGCCCAGTGCATGAATGATCGCCTGGTCCGCGCCCGGGGCATCGAACCCGGTGCAGGAGGCGAGCACCACGTGCGTTACCTCCCGCGGCAGAACCCGCGCCAACTCCAGCGCTTCGCGGCACGCGGGAAGCGCCAGCGGCACGCATGCGTCGGCGTACGCGGCCATGCGCGCCGCAGTGGTCGGACCCGCGGGCTCACCGTTGCGGATGTAGAACTCCTGCCGCCCCTGCTCGTCGGCGACGACCAAGCCGCGGCGCTCGATCCCCGAACGCTCGTACAGCGTCCGCACGGCCCGCGCACGCCGGGGGGAGAATCCCGCGACGTGGGCGGCGAGTTCCGCGGCGAGGGCCTGCGACATCCCGCCCGCCGGGACGTTTGTGGCGATCGAGAGAAGTCGCGCGGTCATGCCGCTCCCTTCGCGAGCCCGCGCGGGCCTGTGATCCACCGCGCGATCGCATCTCCCACCCCGGGAGCCCGCGACCCCAGCGCCATCGCGGCCCCGAGCACGGACGAGGATCGCAGCCCCGCGGCGATCACGCGGCAGCGAAGGCGGCGCGCCGCCAGCAGGTCTCGCAGGGCGCGGGTCCATTCGCCGGGGCACGCCCGATCTTCCAGCATCGCCATCGCGAAGGGCACGCAGGCCCGGGCGCTCAGCGCGGCCCAGGTCATGCCTTCGCCGGTGAACGGCTCGACGTACCCCGCCGCGTCGCCGATGACCAGAACTCCGTCGGCCTCCACGGCGGCGCGGCGGCGGGTGAGCGGGGGCGTTCCGCGGAATCGGATCGCCGCGAAGGGCGCCGGATCAAAACCGGCCCGCCGCGCGATCTCACCGACCGTGTCGCTCGGGCCGCCGAGTTTCGAGATGAAGCGCGGCGCCAGCGCCGCCGCGATGGAAACGAACCCATCCGAGAGGGGTGCAAGGCCGACATAGCCCAACGGCGAGCACAGCATCGTGATGGCGCCCGCCCGCGCGGGCAGGCCCATCCCCGGCACGATCGCGCCGATTCCGACGTGCGCCGAGAAGGAGTCTCGCCACGCGAATCTGGGGTCGTGAGAGAGAAGGTTCCCGGCCAGGCCGTCCGCCGCGATGAGGACCCGGGTCCGGATCGTCGCGGAACTTCCTGGAGATTCCAGCGTGAGGTGGCCGCGCTCGTCCCGCGTCGCCCGCGTGCCCGTGCAGAGCGCCGCGCCTGCGCGGGCCGCGGCCTCCACGACAGCGGCATCCAACCGGCCGCGCGAGATGGACCGGAATCCGTCCAGCCGGATTGACCACCGGCGTCCGTCCGCGACGAGCGTGAACGCCTGGATCGGCATGGACCCATCGAGGACGGCTGGCCCGCAGGCTTCGATCAAAACCCGGGCGCCCTCGGGCGCTAGGCACCCTCCGCAGACTTTGAATCGCGGCAACGGGTCGCGGTTGACGAGGAGCGTGCGCACTCCCCTTCGCGCGAGAAGGGTCGTGGCGACGCCGCCCGCGGGGCCCGCGCCCACGACGACGGCATCCCATGTCCGGCCGGCGGCTTGTGCGGGGGTCATGCCCGGGGAAAAACTCACGGGCGCCTCCAGGACAGGAGCATGCGCTGAGGCCATGCCGGATTGATCGCCGCGCCGTGGAGCCCCGCGTCATCGGCCAGCCCGCGGAGTTCCCCGATCGAATACGCGCCGCGGACGGAGAGAACCGCGTCGGTCCGCACGATCCGTGAGCGCGACACGACTCGCGGCACGGCCCAGGCGAGCGCCATGCCGATCCGGGTGCGGCGAAGATCGCTGACGAGGAGCCAACCGGTCGTGGCGGCGGCCATGGCGCGGAGCGCGCCCACCGTCGGCTGCTCGTCCAGGTGATGGAGAAACAGGCCGCACGTGACGATATCGAAGCCCGAGGGCAGGGGCGTCCGCAGTACGTCGCAGCGATGGAGCGTGATGGGAACGCCCGCCTGCGCGGCGTGCGAGGCGGCCTGCGCCAGCGCGACAGCGCTGATGTCGCACGCGGACATCTCGAGTCTCAGGCCGCGTCGGGCGGCCAGTAGGGCGAGCGCGACCGGCACGTCTCCGCCGCCCGTGGCGACGTCGAGCATGCGGATCGTTCCGCGCTCGCGCGCCAGGCGTTCGACGAACGGGGCGTACGAGGAGACCACGGCGCTGACACGATTGAGAAGCGAGAGGGCCCGGAGGGCCCGCCGGTGCTCGCGCTCGTCCAGGGAAGGATCGTCCATCAACTCGGCGGTTCGATGGCGGGTGCGCACGGCGCAGTCTATCAGCGCGATCCGGCGCGGCCCGGACCGGCACTGGCGCGGCCTTGCATTCCGAACTTCGATACCATAATCATGTCGCCTCAGGAGCCAACTCATGAAACTCGGTAAAAAAATCCTTATCGCGTCGGGAGGGCTGCTCGCCGTCGTCGTGCTCGCGCTCGCCGTCGCCGTTTTCTATGTCGATTCCATCGCCAGAACGGCGATCGAGCGCGGCGGCACCTACGCCATGGGCGTGCCCACTACGCTCGAATCCGCCGATGTGGGCATCATGTCCGGCAAGTTCGGCATGTCCAAACTCAACGTCGCCAATCCCACCGGCTTCGAGGGCCCCCACTTCTTTCACCTCGGCACCGGCGGCGTCGAGGCCAACCTGGGTTCCCTGGGCAAGGACGTGATCGAGGTGCCCAAACTCTCGCTTGACACCGTCAAGGTGAACCTCGAACGAACCTCCAAGGGCTCCAACTACCAGCAGATCCTCGACAATCTCAAGAAGTTCGAGAGCAAGGACCCCGCGGCCAAGCCCAAGGAGGAGACCGAGGGCAAGAAGTTCATCGTGCGTGAACTCGTCATCAAGGATGTGGAGGTTCGCGTTCGGATGATGGGAATGCCCGCCGTGACGGTGCCCATCCATGAAATCAAACTCAAAGACGTCGGCACCGCCGAGGGCGGCATGACGTTGGGCCAGATCACCGGCGTGGCGGTCAAGGCAATCCTGGCGACCGCCGCGGAAGCCGGAGGCAACATCATCCCGGGGGATGTACTGGGAGAACTTAAGGGCGGCCTGGCCCAGTTGGAAGGGGTTGGCAAGTTCGGGGTTGAGGTGATCGGAAAGGCTGGCGAATCGGCCCAGAAACTCGCTGAGGGCCTGACCAAGATCGGCGGAGAGGCCGGTGAGGCGGTCAAGAAGGGGGCGGAGGGCGTGATCAAGGGCATCGGCGACCTGATCCCGGGCAAGAAGAAGTAGGCCCCATAATCAACTCGGAGCGGCTTCCCGCCGATGGACAGGCAGGAGAAGTCCTTGGGCCCGCGGCTTTATCCGTTCATCCGGATGATAGGCTATACTAGTTGGCTTGGGTTCCTGAACATGCACATCCGCGACATCTTCAGCCAGGGGACCACCTTCTCCTTCGAGTTCTTCCCTCCGAAGGGTGAGAGTGGCTTCGCGGACTTGTTCACGAACATCAGCCAGTTGGAAGGGCTTTGCCCCTCGTTCGTCTCGGTCACGTACGGCGCGGGGGGCTCGACTCGTGAACTGACCCACGATCTGGTCGTCAAACTCCGGACCGGCACGACGCTCGACCCGATTCCGCACCTGACGTGCGTCAGCCACTCGCCCGAAGATATCGAGGCCATCCTCGCGCGCTATGCGAAGGCGGGGATCTGCAACATCATGGCGTTGCGGGGCGACATCCCCAAGGCGGGCGACAACGGCCAATCTCCCTGGAAGGGCTTGCGATACGCCGCGGACCTCGTGAGGCACATCCGGGCGTTCAACGACAGGCACTTGCACCCCGACCGCCGAGGGTTTGGCATCGGGGTGGCCGGCTACCCGGAAGGACACGCCGAAACGCCCAATCGGCTGCACGAACTGGACCACCTGAAGGCAAAAGTGGACGAAGGAGCCGACTTCATCGCCACGCAGTTGTTCTTCGACAACCGGGACTTCTACGACTTCAGAGCACGGTGCGAGATGGCCGGAATCAAGGCGCCGATCATCGCGGGCGTGATGCCGGTGACCAGCCTGACGGGCATGCGCAAGATGGCGGACCTTGCCCTGGGCTCGCGCTTCCCCGCGCCGCTGGTGCGTGCGATCAACCGCACGGGCGGAGACGAAGAGGCCGTGAAGCGCGTGGGCATCCACTGGGCCACCGAGCAATGCCGCGATCTGCTCGACCACGGCGTCGCCGGAATCCACTTCTACACGCTGAATCGTTCCACGGCCACCCGCGAGATCTACGCCACTCTCGGCGTGCGAGACTCGCGAGATCTCCGGGCGTAATCCCGCGCGAGCGTTCGGCGGTTAGACTTGCCGCATGCAGCGAGCGGCGATCATCGCGTGGATAGCGGCGTGTGTGCTGGGGCTGGCGGCGTGGGCGCTCCTGAAGGCGAAGAATCCGCCGAAGCCTGTGGCCCCGCCACGCGTGTGGATGAGCGCGGCCGATCAATCAAGCGTCGCGGCGATCAAGGTCCAGTTCTCCCCCACTTCCTCAGCGACGGTGCGGAGGCTCGACGACAGCGGTCTGTTCATCATCGACTTGGGAGGTTCCGGGGGGTCGTTTCTCGCCCGCGAGGATCAGGTACGCGGCGCCCTGCGGCTGCTGGCCGAGTTGGACTCGCTGCCCGCGGCCGACGGAGACACTCAATCGCTCGATGGCACCACCGTAACCATCGTGGCGGGCGAGGAGCGATCAGTGGAAATCAGCCGCTTCATGGTGGGCGGCGGAACTCCCGTGCGGATTCCCGATCCGCGAAGTCCACGGACGGTCATCGCGGGCGGGGCGCTCGCGAACGTGTTCACGAGCGAGGGGATGCGGGCCTGGCGCGATGATTCGTTGATTTCGTTCGCGCCGGGCGAGCCCGCGGCCGTCCGCGTCGATCAGGGCGCCCGTGCGGTGGAACTGCAGCGATCGCGGAACCGCTGGGGGATGATGTTTCCGGTGCCGGAGCCGGCCGAGGCGGAAATCTGCCAGGGGCTGGTGCGTCATCTCGCGTCGATCCAGACGCGGACCTCGCCACGTAACCCGGTGGAGGTCGAGACGTTCAGCCCGGTGCTGGTGGTGACGGTCGAAACACCCATCCGTAGCGCCGATCGCACTCGCGTGCTGCGGCAGACCGTCAAACTGTACGAATCGGCGGCCGACACGCTCATGGGAGTGGCCCGCGCGACGTGGCTGGAAAACGGCGCGGAACGCCAGGCGTGGGGGCCGACTTCGATCGACGTCCGGATCGCCGATGTCGCCGATATCACGGCCGAGGCCGGGCCGTACCTTTCGCGCGTCGCGTCACAGGTCGTCAGCGCCGACGTGCAGGAAGTGCGAGTCGGCGAGATCGGGGTCGCGTCCGACCGCTGGCGCGCCGAGTTCGTTCGATCGCTCGACGGCTGGACGATGGGCCGCGGCCCGGCTGCGAAGGCCCTATTGCCCGCCGATGCGGATGGTCTCAAGGCGTTGTTGAGCCTGCTCTGCGACACTCGGGCCGGGGCTGCCACGCTTTCGCCACCCGCCAACGCCAAGCCGTTCGGGCGCGCGGCGCTGATGTTGGGCGGGCTGGAGGCCGAGTCTCTGGAGTTTTTGCTCGGGTCGGTGCCGCTGACCTCGGGCCAGACCGAGGTTCTGATCGTGAGGAGCCGGAAAGTGTCCCGGGTTTATCCCGCGGGCGAGTTTCAGCCGGTGATCGACTGGCTCAAGGACAAGACCACCCCCGAAGGATGAGCCGCCCCGCGCGAACTCACTTCGCGATGTCCGTGCGGTAGGTCATGCCCGGAAACCGGATGCGCTCCACGGCCTGGTAGGCCTTTTGCCGGGCGTCCTGCATCGTGTCGCCCAGCGCCGTCACTCCCAGCACGCGCCCGCCCGCGGTGACGATGTCCCCGTTCGCCGCGCGACGCGTGCCGGCATGCGTGATCGTGACATCGGGGATCGAGGCCGCGGCTTCGAGGCCGGTGATCACCACGCCGGTCCTGGGCTTCTCGGGATAGCCCTCGCTGGCCAGCACGACGCAGCACGCCGGGCGCGGATCCCACTCCGGATCGATCTGGTCGAGCCGTCCGTCGCACACGGCCTCGAACAAGTCGAGAATGTCCCCGCGGAATCGGGCCATGAGCGGCTGGCACTCAGGATCGCCGAAGCGAACGTTGAACTCCAGGACTTTCGGCCCGGCGTGGGTGAGCATCAGCCCCGCGTAGAGCACGCCGCGGAACTCGACATCGTCGCGGCGGAGCGCGTCAACTGTCGGAACGAGCACCTCGCGTTCGACGCGGGACATCAGCGCTTCG
The DNA here is from genome assembly GCA_905339235.1 of Phycisphaerales bacterium. Taxonomy (GTDB): domain Bacteria; phylum Planctomycetota; class Phycisphaerae; order Phycisphaerales; family UBA1924; genus RI-211. The sequence goes on along the minus strand of CAJPFG010000017.1, from coordinate 135,438 downwards.
TCGATCGAGTTCGACGGGCAGAAGGCTCCCATGCCCCCGGTATTGGGCCCCAGGTCGTTGTCGCGGAGCCGCTTGTGATCCTGGCAGGGCGGAAGGATGTACAGGTTCCGGCCGTCGCAGAGCGCGAGCACTGAGACTTCCGGACCGTCGAGTCGTTCCTCGATGACGATCTGCCGGCCGGCGTCTCCATAGACGCGCTTCACCATGATCGCGTCGATGGCCGCGAGCGCCTCGGCGAGCGTGCCGGGCACGACCACGCCCTTGCCCTTGGCCAGGCCGGAGGCCTTGATGACAGGGAGATCCGGGCGCTGGGTGTTGAAAGCGCTCTGCAGGTCGCGGCTGTCGCGGGTCCGCAGATCGACGATGCGACGGCGCTCCGCAAGGTCGTTGATCTTTGCGACCTCTTCGAAGAGTTTGGTGAGCGCGGGATCGTCCTTTTCACGGGACTCCACATACGCCCGCGCCGAGTCCGCGTTGCTGAAGACCCGGGCTTCCGCGGTGGGGATCGACGCGGATCGCATGAGTTGCTTGGACCAGGCCTTGTCGGCCTCGAGCCGCGCCGCCGCGGCCGAGGGGCCGAACACCTTCGTGCGCGGGGTCGCCAACTTGTCGGCGAATCCTTCCGCCAGAGGCTCCTCCGGCCCCACGATAATCAGGCCGATGTCGTTCTTTTCGCAGAACTGCTGCAGTCGGTAGATCTCGCGGATGTTCACGGGCACATCAACGGGACGGGCGACGGCCGCGATCCCGGGATTGTCGGTATGGGTGGCGAAGAAAGAGCCCAGGCGAGGCGAACGGCGGATCGCCAATGCAAGCGCGTGCTCGCGACCTCCACCACCGATAAGCAGGACGTTGAGTCGGGACATTGCACGAGTGTAGGGGAGGGGGAGAGGGCGTCAGGGCATGAGCGCGTAAACTCCGACTCCAACGTTGCGCCGCCGGAACGCCCCGAAGCCCTGATACGCCGGATCCTGAAGCCCAGACGCCTTACCCCGCCCGTGCCCAACCACCCCGCCACTTCCGATGTCTGGACCACGCGGCGTCTTCTCGCGTGGATGGGCGCCTCCTTCACCAAGAAAGGGCTGGATTCCCCGCGCCTGATGGCGGAGATGCTGATGTCGCACGTCATCGGCTGCGAGCGGCTTCGGCTCTACATGGATCCGGACCGGCCCGCGACGCCGTTGGAGCGGCAGTCGCTGCGGGATCTCGTAGGCCGCGCCCTCAAGCACGAGCCGGTGCAGTATCTCGTCGGTGAGGCGTGGTTTTTCGGCCTGCAGTTTCACGTGGACAAGCGAGTGCTGATCCCGCGCGCCGCCACCGAGACAATCGTGCAGGAGGTCCTTCAGCATCACCGCTCGCGCCACGGCGCGGCCGGGCTGGCGGGCGAGGGCGTCTTCTTCGCCGACGTGTGCACCGGCTCGGGGTGCATCGCCGTTACGCTGCTGAAGCATCTGCCGGGCGCGCGAGGCGTGGCCACCGATATCTGCGCGGACGCCCTCGCGGTCGCTGGGTCCAACGTTTCCCGGCACGGCGTGGGAGACCGGCTCGAAATCCTGCGGGGAGACCTTCTCGCCCCGCTCGCGGAACACCCGCTGGCGCGGGGCGAGGGGTCGCTGGACTACCTCGTCAGCAACCCACCCTATATCCCCGATGATGAATGGCCCGACAAGGTGGGGATCAACGTCCGCGAGCACGAACCGCACAAGGCGCTTCGGGGCGGCGCGGACGGGCTGGACTTCGTGCGCCGCCTGCTGGCCGACGGCCCGCGGCTTCTCAAGCCCGGCGGTGTGCTGCTGATCGAGGTTGCCGACTCGCGCGCCGCGGAGGCGGCCTCGCTGGCGCGCGACGCCGGTGGTCTGAACAACGTGCGGGTTCTCAACGACACGGAAGGCCTGCCCCGCGTGGTGCTCGCCGAACGGTGATTACTTCTTGCCGACCAGCGCCTTGCGCACGTCATCGAGCAGCCGCTCCACCTGGAACGGCTTGAAGAGCACGGTCTGCAGGCCCTCCTGCGACGCCCGGACGATGGAGTGATGCGGGTCGTAGCCGAAGCCGGTCATGAGAATGACGGGGGCCGCGGGCGAGTGCTTTTTCGCGGCCGCAAAGACCTCGTACCCGTTGTGGTCGGGCATGCGGATGTCGGAAATCACCAGATCGAACGCGCCCGCGCCGGAGGATTCGAGCGTGGCGATGGCCTGCGTTCCGTTCTCGCACACGGTGACGTGCGCGCCGCGGACGGTCAGCACGTCGCCGATGGTCTTGCGGATGCGCTGCTCGTCGTCGGCGACCAGGATGTGCCGGCCCTGGATGATCGGATCGGGCCCCTTGTGCGACAGGGCCTTTTCGACCCCCAGCAGCGTGTTGGGGCCGGCGGCGCACTCGACGAGGCGCTGGCGGATGGAACTCAGATCGCTGGTGATCCGCTCGAGGTGAGAGGCCGCGCTCGCGTCGGACGGCGCCAACTGGGAGCGGAGCACCTCCACCTCGTGGGCGATGTCCTCGATGGGGTCGCGAAGTTCCGTCGCGACGCGTCCGGTGATCGAGATGTTGGTCGTGCTCCGCTCGACGACGAGCAGGTCGAGCATGTGGAGCGCCACCGCGATGTAGCGGGCGAAGATCTCGCCCAGTTGGCGCTCCTCTTCGCCGAAGGCCATCGGCTGGAGGCTCTCCACGTTCATGATTCCGATCACCTTGTCCTGAAGCCGCAGCGGCACGGTCAGCGACGACCTCGCCCCCTCCACTCCCGGAAGGTAGAGCGAATCGCTCGCGATGTCCTCGCATACGTACGTGCGCCCCGACGCGGCCACGTACCCGCTGATGCCGTGCCCCTCCAGCGCCGGCCGGATCACGAACGAGTCAAAGTCCGGCGGGAGATTGCAGCCGATGACCAGTTCGAGTTTCCCCGACCGATCGTCGAGCAGCCGGATCGCGAAGTGATCGAAGTGCAGCAGATCGCTCGCAACCCGCACGATCTTGGTTTCGAGGAGTTTCAGTCGCTCGTGGGCGTTGTGCTTGCGGACGTAGTCCGGATCAAACCGGACGAGTTCGCTGCCGGCCTGATCGATCGCGTTGATGCGCTGCTGAAGCCGACGCGCCGGCGTGACGTCGCGCAGCACCAGGACCAGTTGCTCCGAGCGGCCCGCGGGCAGCGTATTGGCGTCGGGCGTGATGCTGAGTTCCAGGTAGCGATCGCCCTCGATGAGCAGGAGGTCGGTCCGCGGCCCATTGCCCGCGGGCGGAATCGGCGCCGAAGGCGGCGGCAGGGGGCGATCCCGGTCGAACTGCCTGCAGGCTCCGGCCAGGCGTTCCAGCATCGCGCCCGACTGGCGGCGGATGAAATCGTTTCCGGAAACGATGACCCCCGAACGGGTCGCCAGGGCGACCCCTTCGCCGATCAGGTCCAGAAGGTGAAACGCGACTTCCGGCGCCGGAGCCCCCGGGGGACCCTGCACCGAACCGGTCAACCCGGGGGACGGGGGCCCAGCCCCCGCCAAGCCCCCGTTGATCCCCGGTTTTTCGCTTTCTGCCCGTGCCTGACCTCGCTGCTGCATGGGCGACAATCCAGTACTACCGCCATCGCCACGGTCCGGTTGACAATGGCGGGGAGAATCTCGCACCTCGGAATCTCGATACAAGCCGGCCATGGCAGGCTACAAGCCTCCTGCTGCCGGGGATGATTCTAGCGGCCCTGCCCAATTGGCGCAAAAACGTGTGCCTGCGACGCTGCCGGTTCAGTTCGCATGCGAAACGAGCCGACGTTATTATCGGCATTCGGAGGCCTCGGCTGGGGCGTGCGATTCACGGAGGGAGCGGCCTGGCGGCGTCCCATGGTAAACGTCCAGGATGTCTACAAATCGTTCGGGTCGGTCCACGCCGTCAACGGCGTGTCGTTCGAACTGCGCCCGGGCCAGATCGCCGGTCTTCTCGGACCCAACGGCGCCGGCAAGACAACCACCATACGGATGATCGCGGGCTTCCTGTACCCGGATTCGGGTCGGGTCATGGTCGGCGGCCACGACACCATGGACAGCCCCGCCGGCGCCCGGCGACGCATGGGCTACCTCCCGGAGTCCACCCCCCTCTACCCCGAGATGAAGGTCCGCGAGTATCTGCACTACCGCACGCGGCTGTTCGGCATGGCTCGAGCCTTCCGCCGCAAAGCCGTGGACTTCGCCCTCGAACGCTGCTGGCTCACAAACGTCGCCTCCCAGCGGGTGGGCACCCTGAGCAAGGGATACAAGCAGCGCGTGGGGCTGGGCGCGGCGCTGGTTCACAACCCTCAGGTGCTGATCCTCGACGAGCCCACCAACGGCCTGGACCCCACCCAGATCCGCGAGACCCGCGAGTTGATCCGTGATCTCGCGAAAGAACGGACGATGCTCCTGTGCTCGCACATCCTGCCCGAAGTCGAGCGGTTGTGCGACCGGATCATCATCCTCGCGGGCGGAACTGTTCGCGCCGACGGCTCGCCCGCGGACCTGACACGGCTTCGCGGCGCCAAGTACGTCGTCCAGGCGCGCGAAGGAAAACTCGGTGAGAGCGATCGTCTTCTGAAACTCTGGCAATCGCTCCCGCACGTCGAAGACGTCCAGGGCCGCAAGCCGTCCCCCACCGCGGGCATCCTGGGCTCCCCGGGCTGGACCGAGTGGGTGATCGGCGCCAAGCCCGGCGCTCCGGACATCCGCGAGCACATCTGGAACGCCGCGGCCCAGGGCGGCATCGCCCTTCGTGAACTTCGGGCCGAAACCCCCACCCTCGAAAGCGTCTTCATGCGCGTGCTCGAAGAAGCGGAAGAGAACGCGCCCGCCCCCGCGGCCCCGAAGGCGCCGCTCGCGCCCGAGCACAAGGAGGCCGCGGCGTGATCTCCGTGCTCACCATCGCCCGGCGCGAACTCTCGTCCTACTTCCGCACTCCGTCGGGGTGGGTGATTATCGCGCTGTTCCTGCTGCTCACGGGACTGGTGTTCGGTCGATTCGTGCTCGTCCCGGGCAGGCCGGCCAGTTTGCGCGACTTCTTCGCCGTGTCGGGATGGCTGCTGCTCCCGGTGGCGCCGGCGATCTCGATGCGGCTGCTCGCCGAGGAGTTGCGCTCCGGGACGATCGAGACCCTTCTGACGGCGCCGGTCAGCGGCGCGGGCGTGGTGATCGGCAAGTTCATCGGGGCGCTGACGTTCCTCATCGGCATGCTCGCGCCCACGGGCGTCTACGTGCTGATCCTCGAACGCACCGCGACGCTCCCCCTCGACATGGGCCCGATCCTTTCGGGGTACCTGTGCCTGCTGCTCACCGGCTCGCTGTACCTGGCGATCGGGACTCTCGCCTCGAGCCTGACGCCCAACGCCACGCTCGCGTTTCTCATGTCGCTGTTCACCATTTTGGCGCTGATGTTGGCGCCGGCGGCCGCGGAGTTCCTGCCGGTGGCCGCCCGTCCGGTGCTTTTCGCGGTCAGCGTCTCCGATCGGATCGCGGACTTCGCGAAGGGCGTGATCGACACCTCGCACGTGGTGTTCTTCGTGACGCTGGCCGTGTGGTTCCTGGTGCTCGCGGCGTGCGCCCTCGAACTGCGGCGGTGGCGCTGAATCCATGACAACGCTCTTCGCACAACCCCGTCCCGCCGGCCCCAGGCCGACCGTCCCGCGCGGGCGCGGCCGGACCCGCGCCCGCTCGCACGCCTTGGCCGCGATCATCATCCTCGCCGCCACCATCGTGGTAGTGCTGGGGAACGTGCTGGCCGAAGAGTACCGGGTGCGCCCGGACGTTACCACCACCGGCGAGCAGACGCTGGCGCCCCGGTCTTCGCTGGTGCTCTCCCGCCTCGACAAGCCCCACCGGATCGTGATCGCGGCGGACATGAAGACGCTGGACATCCGCGCCCGGCAGCGAGCCCTCGACGTGCTGCTGGCCATGGAGCACCAGAGCGACAACCTCAAGCACATGCTCATCGACACCGGCTCCACGAGCGGGCTCGCCTCGTACCGCCAACTCGTCGGTGAACTCGTGCAGCGGGAGCGCCAGACACTCACGGATCAGACCGCCTCCATCGAACTGGCCGGCGGCGCGTGCGTCTCTCTCGCCGGTTACCTGTCCGACACGCTCTCGCCCGCGATTCTCTCGGTGCAGGACACTCTCCCTTCGATCGGGCCCGACGGCCAGTCGCAGCGGCGGGCCATGGAACAGGCCGCGGCGACCGTAAGGCTGACCGCCCGCGACCTGCTCAGCGCGTCCGCGCGGGCCGGGGATGCGCTCAAGGCACGGCTGGGGGACATCCCTCTGCCCGCGACCGATCAGGGCGCGGCGGCGCTCGCCGATTGCCTGCGTTCCACCGTCGATCAACTCTCGGGAATCGGACGCGAACTTCGGCGCATCAACTCGAGTTCGGCCGCGGCCGGGCCCGCCGCGGAACAGGCGTCCCGCCTGATCCCCGAGGTCGAGAAGCGGCGCGACCAGGCCGCGGTCGTGCTGGACTCGATGCGAAAACTCAAGCGGCCGGACCTGCTGCGCATCACGCAGGTCCTGGAGAGCGGGCAGGCGGCCCTGGTCATCGGCCCGCCCGAGGTAGGGCTGTCCGCGATCGATCTGGAGGCTCTGTTTCCCTCCGGAACGGCGCTCGACGCCAGCGGCGCGAGCAAGGCGGACCTCCGCCGTCGCGCCGAGGAACTCTTCACCTCGGCGATCGCCTCGCTCATGAGCCCGTCGCGCCCGCTCGTCGTGCTCGTGCACGCGGAAGTGGCCCCGATTCTCGAACAACCCGGCTTGTTCACCAAGTTGCTCGAGCGGCTGCGTCTGCACGGCATCGACATGGTCGAGTGGCCCGTCGCGGTAAACCCCGATCCGCCCTCGCTCACCAGCGTCGGCGCCGATGCTCGAACCTCCGAACGGCCCGTCGTCTACGTCTCTATCTCGCCCGACTCCACCGCCGGAGCCGGAAGGGCCGGCGCCTCCAACGGCCCGCAGCGCGCCGCGAAACTCGGCGAGGTTCTGAGTTCCCTTGCGGGCAAGGGAAGCAACCTGCTCGTCAGCCTCAACCCCTCCATCCTTCCGGGCTCCGGCGACACCGACCCCACGATCGCACTTCTCTCCCGCTTCGGACTCACCGCCGATACCGGGCGCCCGCTCCTCAAAGAGCAGGTGACGCCGCGCGGCCGCAGCATCGAGACCGTCCAGTGGCTACAGCCCACCGAGGCGCCCAGCGGAACGACCGAAGGGCCCTGGTGCTTGAACGGCGCGATCCGCGGCCTTCCCACCGCGCTCTCCTGGCCCATCGCCCTGGTGGATCGGCCCGTCACCGACAAGACGCGCATCACGCTGGTACCCCTGTACCAAGTCGCCGCCGGTCCGTCCGTCTGGTGCGAATCGCAGTGGGCACGCCTCTGGCAGACTCCGCCCGATACGCGACCGCTCATTCCCGTCGCCGATCTCCCACGATTCGATGAGGGACGCGACGGACGCTGGCCGACCGGCCGCGAGTCTCAGTCCCCGCAGAAATGGCTGCTCGCCGCGGCGGTTCAGCGATCTGAACTCGGCCAGCCGCCGCAGCGCGCGGTGATCGTGGGGTCGAACAACTGGTTCATCGACAACCTGACCCAGGCCGCGGTCAACGCGGACGGCCGCGCCGTCTACCGAAACCCCGGCAATCTGGAACTGTTCGAGTCCGCCGTGTACTGGTTGGCCGGCCAGGATTCCCTGATCGCGCAGAGCCCCTCGGCCCAGGCCATGCCGATGGTGGGCGCGGTGGCGGAGACGCCGCTGTCACGCCTGCGCCTCGCGACGATCCTGGGCTTGCCCCTGGCGATACTTGTGCTGGGTGCGCTCTACCGCCTGGTCCGCGGATAGCCGCGTTCACGCCGCTCGAACGACGATGCGCACCGGCTCCACCGGTCTCACGACCAGCACCTTGGGCCGCGCCCGCACGACCACCACGCACTTTCGGCACACGGGCAATTCGCGCGGCCCCACCAACAGCGGCTCTCCGCACGTTCGGCACGGCAGCGACCGCACCTTCTTCGCGCGTGTATCAGCCCGCACTCCGGGCAGGTCGGGTTGGCCGTTTCCAGTCCTTCCAACTCGTACCCGCAGCCGCGGCAGGGCAACTCGATGCGCTCGCGCGGCATCATCACCACGAACAGACCAACCGGCAGAATGATCCCCGCCTCCGCCGCGAGCATCAGCAGGAACAGCGGCTTGGGGAACTGGTGGGTCAGCCAGCGCGTCACCACAACGTCAACCCCTGCGAGAAACGCCACTCCCATCACTCCCGCCGCGAGCGAGGCAAAGCCCAGGAACCGCCGCCTCCAGCGGAAGCAGCCGTACCACACCAGCGCGGCGTAGAGCGGGAACAGAAACACGTTTCGAGAGCGCTCCAGGGTCTGAAACAGAGTGTACCAGTTCGCGCGTCCCCGACCATCGGTTCGAGAAGGAGCGCTTTCGAGATTCGGTTGGTTCGGCGTGTTTCAACGGACTTTCATATCCGTTGCATCCGCGGTTAGCGGCCCGCCTTGAAAAACGTCTTAAGCGATTCGAACAGGTCGTCGCGGGAACCGACCTTGCTGGTGACGAGTTTCGGCCCGCTTTCGTCCGCGGCCCCGTCAGGAAACGCCTCGTGCAGCACATTGATGAACGATCCGCTGCCGTACGCGCTGGCGACCTGGCAGTAGCCGAACATATTGCAGTTCGGCAGTAACTGTTCTTTCAGCACGCGAACGCACAGGCGGTTGTCAGCGTCCGACGAGTTGTCGCCATCGGAAAAGTGAAAGAGGTAGATGTTCCAATCCGCCGGCGCGTAGTGGTGATCCAGCAGTTCCTTGGCGCACTGGTACGCCGAAGAGATGCGCGTCCCCCCGTCCTCGCGCACGGAGAAAAAGGTCTTCTTGTCCACCTCTCCAGCACGGACGTCATGCACGATGTACCGGCTTTCGATCCCCTCGTAGTTGCGCCGGAGCCAGGTGTCGATCCAGAAGGCCTCAAGGCGGACCAACTCCTTCTGCTCGTCGCCCATCGAGCCCGACACGTCCATCATGTAGACGATCACCGCGTTGGACTGCGGCTTCTTGATCTCGTTCCACGCGCGATACCGCAGATCGTCCTTGATGGGAATGACCACCGGGTTCTCGGGGTCATACTGCCCCATCGCCAACTGCCGCTTGAGAGCCTCGCGGTACGATCGCTTGAACACACGCAGCGATTGCGGCCCCACCGGCCGCAGCCCCGTGTATTTGTCCTTGACCGTCGTGATCCGGTGCTCGCCCTTGGGCTTGATCCGCGGCAGTTCCAGTTCCTCGGCGAGGATGTCCGCCAGTTCGTCCAGCGAGACGTCTACCTCCAGCAGGTGCTGGCCCTCGGCTTCGCCGCCGCGCCCTTCCTTGCCCTGACCCGGCTGCCCGACGCCCTCCCCTTCCTCCCCCTCACCCATCCCGACGCCCGCCGAGTTATCGCCGTACCTGAACGTGGGGATATCGATGTCGTGCAGCGGCACCGACACCGCCTTGCGCCCTTCCCTCGCGATCAACTCGCCGCGAGACAGGAACTTCCTCAAGTCCTTTCGGATCTTGCCACGCACGATCTGCCGGAAGCGCTGATGATCTTGTTCGATCTTGTTGACCATGTCCGCGGCCTGCGTTTCGGGGCCTGCGCCGGAGAGATCCGTCTCACCGGCTCCACCACCAATCCTCCCTAATTCCTACGACTTCGACCCGTTTCGGATTCACCTTGAGGAAGGATAACTCGATCCGCACACGCGAACGAACGGCGACCGGAAGTTCGGCACAGGCACGGAATCAGCGCGGGAGAGATCTCCGCTTGGACAGGTATATCGCGCTGGCCAACCCCACCGGCACCGCCATGGCGACCTCAGAAAGCCGCAGGGCCATGTCCGCCGCCAACGCCAGCGGAACCGTGGCCGCGCCCGCGGCCGGGTGCGGGTCGATCAGGAACCAGGTCGGCAGGCTCGCGGCCAGCACTCCCACCACCCATTCCCGCAGCCCCAGGCCGTTGGCCAGCCCCGGAACCAGCATCGAAACCTGGGCCACCAGCGCGATGGCGATTGCCTGCGTGGACGTGAGGGGAGCACCAAGCACCGAAAAAACCATCCAGTACCGCAGAGCCCATGCCAGCGTGTCCACGTACTTCAGAACCAGGGCGCACGCGTACGCGGGAATCAACGGGCCCACCACGCCCTTCCTGAACAGCCCCGCCGAAAGCAGCGCCAGCAGAAGAAGCGAAAGCCCGATCGCTCCCGGCTTGCCCATGCGTGCCGAAACGATCTGCTCGCACAGCAGCAAGCCTCCGCCGCAGAGCCCCAGGGCGATCGACTCCACCACGATCCGCGCCGACGTGCGAACTGGCACGCCCAGCGCCGCCTTCTGATACGCCACGCGTCCCAGCAGGCCGGGGCTCAACGGCAAGTAGTTCAGCAGCCACGCCCCGCCGACCAGCGCCGCCATCTCGCCCGCCCCCACCTTCGCCCGTGGCCTCGTCAGGCACCAGAACACACCGCTCGTCAGCAGCCAACTGGCCAGCGGCAGAACCGCGAGCAGGAGCAATCGCGCGGGCGACTCCGCGCCGAGCGACTCGCGAACCTGCTGCAACTCTCCGGCCCGAGACCAGACCGCCCGCGCCGCCGCGGCGATCAGCAGCACGCCGATCGCGAAGCCCGCGATCCGCCATCCGCGACGGGAGCGCGACTCGCGGGGATTGGCGGGCTCGGCGGTCATTGGCGATCGCGTCACAGGCCGAACATGCCGACCGGCCCTGCGAACGGTTACTTTGCGGGCGCCTTGCCCGGCGCAACCTGCGGCCCCACCTTGGAGTACGTGAGCATGTTGGCGGCCAGTCGGTCCCGGTGCGCCGCCGCGGCCCGCGAAACCCGCGCATCCCCGCTCGCGATGAGCGCGGCAAGCAGCGGATCGTCCGGCGCGGTGGTGCGGGTCAGTCCCACCACCATCCGCACCCGCGGGTCCTCGTCTTTCTTCATCAGGTCATCGACAACCGCGAGGGACGCGGCCGTGCCGGGCGGGGGCAACACCGCCGCGGCGCACAACCGCACGACCGGCGGCCACGATGGGTAGTGCTCCGCGATCGCCGAAGCGATCTGCCCGGAGTCCGGGTCGGGCACTCCACCGGGAATCCCCCCCAGCAACTTGCACCGTGCGGCAACGAGCAGGGCGGGCACCTCGTCTTCACCCGCGCCCGCGAAGCACGCCACCAGTTTCGCGACGGTCAGTCGCGATTCCGGGAGCGCTTCCCGGTTCAGGGTCGCGGTGCTGGTTTCCAAGCAACCCGGTCCGGGCTCTCTGCCGGTGGACCGGCCCTCGAACCCCTGAATCACGCGCCAGCGGAGGCGCGAGGGCTTGTCGGAGCCAACCTCCTCCAGCCACCCCACCAGCCCGACCTCCGGCCACACATCCGCCTCGAGTTGGTCGCCCGCCCGCAGGCGCAGGCGTCGATCGAGTTCGACGACCTCACCGGCCGCGAAATCGTCCCGCACGCGCACTCCCGTCTCCAGGCTGGGGCCGAAGAAGAAGCGTGAGTTCACCGTGCGGCCCGAACCCATGCCGAGCGGCTTGGGCGACACGTTGCGGATGGTCATGCGAACCGGCAGAAAATCCAGCGCTCCCGCGTCCGCCTTCGGAACTGTCACCAGCAGCGCTTGCGTGCGACGGGGCGTGTCGATAATCGAATCGATCCATCCCGGAATCGAATCCGCGATCGCCTCCGACTCGCTCGCCAGCCGCTGCGCCGCGGGATCACCCCCCAACTCTTTCGACCGGCTCCACGCGTAAGCGCCCAGCGGGTTGAGCGGCTCTTCCAGGGCCGCCGCCGCGAACTCGGCGGCGGCTTTGGTCACATCACCGCTCGCCGCCCGCCCTTCCGCCTGTGCCAACTTCGACCACAGCGTCTGCGCCTCCTCCGGCTGGGGCTCCAGGGCGACCGCGTACTGCCCATCTCGCACCGCACGCCACACGCGGCATGCGACCACCCGAGAGTCTTCCGGCTTCATTTCCAGAAGGATCGGCTCCAGCGCGGCCAGGTGCTCGTCGCTCTCCCGGCCCAGCAGGATCCGCATGAGGTGCACTTCAACATGCAGCCCGCGGATGGATTCTTGCGCCGCGATCTCGCCCATCCCCGCGGGCCGTCGCGTCGGATCCGTGAACGACTGAATCCGGTTCTCGACCGTCTTTTCAAGATCCGACAGGGCCGACGCGATCTGCTCTTCGCCCGCTTGGCCGTTAACCTTCATGGACAGCAGCCGGATCTGCTCGAAGGGAATATCCAGCCGCACGTCCTCGGGGCGAAGCACGTTCGTGCCCTCCTGCCGCGAGGGGTCCATCTCGCCCGAAAACCGGATGCGGGCCCGCTGGCCTTCGATCTGCGTCGTCAGGCCGGCCGCGGCGGTCCCCGGCCCATCCACCAGCCAATCGAGCACGAATCCGTTCACGTCGAACTGAACTTCCGGCGTCGTGCCCGACGCGTTCGCGATCGCCCGCTCCAACGCGTGGAATCGCCGCGCACCCTTGAACCCGCCTCCCGCGGCCAACTGGTCGCGGATCTGCCGCACCGTCACGGGGTCCAGCGGGTCGGCCAGCAGCAGGTTCGACAGCAGGTCCAGCCGTCCCCGGCGATCATTTAACCGCGAGTTGTAGAAGTTGAGCGCCAACAGGGCCGCGTCCTTGTTCGTCGAGTCCAGGCGCAGCGCCGTCTTCAATCGCTCCACGAACCCCGCCTCATCCCCCCGCTCGCGGCACAGCATCGCCGCGTCCAGCGCCAGGCGGCTGCGCACCGACTCGTCCAGCGAAGCGCCCTTGGGCCCCACGAACGCGTCGTACGACGCCAGCCGCTCTTCCGCCGTCTGAAGGCGGCCGATCCGCGAGGTGATCAGGCGCAACTGCGCCACCGTGTCCGTTGGGTCGAGTTTCACGATCCGGCGCGTCATCTCCAGCAACGCCTCGGTGTCGCCGGCGTTCCACGCGGCCTCGGCGCGCCGCCGCACGACCTCCACGTCCTCGGGCATCAGCGATTCGGCCACGCCGAGCAACTCGTGCGCGATCGCAAAGTCTCGGGGCAGCGGCGCCGCCGAGGCGCGAAGGTCCAGCAGCGCCACCCGCGCCACCGCGTGCGACGTGAACTCCGTCACGTTCACCTTTGTCGCCACCGGCGCGCCCGGGGGCGCACCGGCCTTCTGGGCAGGGCAGAGCACGGGGAGCGCGGCCGCCAGCGCGGCGTACGCAACCTTCATCCTGAAACGCTTCACTGGCGGATTCCCTCCGTGAGGCGAACCACGGTCACGGCCACGCCGGCCAAGAACACCAGCAAGGTTAGCCCTTCCACTACCAGCACGAGCGGCCTGGAGGCGCGCGGAAACAGCCGGTCCGACACCAGCACCATGAACACAAACTGCCCCCCCGCCAGGGCCGTCACACCCAGCCAGCCCGATACCCCCGCCGAATACCCTCGCGGCCAGCCCGACAGCACTCCCAACCCCAGCGCAACCATGACCAAGGCCCAGACCAAGCCCAGGCCCGTGACTACCCGTCGTTCCAATGGAAAACCGGCGCGCATCCCTCGCAGTGTACCGAGCGGCCCACATTATTCTCGCGACGACTTACCCTAGCGCCATCGTCATCAGGAACTCGGCGTTGGTCTTCACCTTCTTCAGCCGGTTCTTGAGCAGTTCCAGCGCCTCGACCACGTTCATGTCGCTCAGCACCTTGCGGAGCCGGTACACCAGTTCCAGTTCCTTGGGGTCCAAGAGTAGTTCCTCGCGGCGCGTGCCCGACGCGGCCACGTCGATCGCCGGCCAGATCCGCTTCTCCACCAGTTTGCGGTCCAGGTGCAGTTCGGCGTTGCCGGTGCCCTTGAACTCCTCGAAGATGACTTCGTCCATCTTGGAGCCGGTATCCACCAACGCGGTCCCGATGATGGTCAGGCTGCCGCCGTTCTCGATGGCGCGGGCCGCGCCGAAGAACTTCTTGGGCCGCTGCAGCGCGTTGCTGTCCAGGCCGCCGGTCATGATCTTGCCGGAGTGCGGCATCTCGGCGTTGTACGCGCGGGCCATGCGGGTGATGGAGTCCAGCAGGATGACCACGTCGTCCCCGAACTCGACCATGCGCTTGGCCTTCTCGATGACCATCTCGCACACCTGCACGTGCCGATGGCTCTGCTCGTCGAACGTGCTGGCGACCACCTCCACCTTCTCGTTGGCGCACTGGCGGCGGAAATCCGTCACTTCCTCGGGCCGCTCGTCCACCAGCAGGACGATGATGTTCACGTCCTTGTAGTTGCGGTTGATCGCCTTGGTGATCTTCTGCATCAGCACGGTCTTGCCCGTACGGGGCGGGGCCACGATCAGCATGCGCTGGCCCTTGCCGATGGGCGTCACCAGGTCGATGACGCGGCACTCGATCTCCTCGGGCGAGTACTCGAGCACGAACCGCTTCTCCGGGTGGAGCGGCGTCAGGTCCTCGAAGTTCCGCAGGCTGTGCACCTTGCCCGGATCGCGCGAGTTGATGCTCTGCACGCGGAGCAGCGCGAAGTAACGCTCGTTCTCCTTCGGCGGGCGGATGAGGCCCTTGATGATCATGCCGCGCCGGAGGCCGTAGCGGCGGACCTGCGTCGGCGACACGTAGATGTCGTCCGGCCCGTGCAGGTACGACTGCTCCGGCGAGCGCAGGAACCCGAATCCGTCGGGCATGATTTCCAGGCACCCTTCGCCCACCATCAGGCCCTGGCGCGTGGCGCGGGCCTTCAGAATCTTGAAGATCAGGTCCTGCTTGGGGATCTGCTGGACTTCGGAGAAGCCTTCCTTGGACGCCACCGTCCAGAGTTCCTCCAACTCCATGCGCTGAAGGTCCCCGATGCTCGGGGCCTGCTTGATCGCGCTCGCGTCGGCGGACTTGACGACCCGCTCGATCTCCGCGGCCTCACGCTCCAGTTCCTCATCGCTGGGCAGGAACGAATCGAACCGCGGCCCGGGGTGGCCACCGCCGTGCATCGGCATGCCCCCGCCCATCCCGCCGCCCGTTCCCATGCCGCCCTTGCGGCGCTTCTTCTTTCGGCGACCAAAGCCCATGCCGCCGCCGGGGTAGCCGCCGCCCTGCTGGGGATAGCCACCGCCGCCACCGCCTCCTCCACCGCCGTATGGCTGCTGGGGGTAGGGGCGCTGGCCCTGGGGCCCACCCTCCTCACGGAAGTCCGGCCGGCCGCCCTGCGGTGGGGCCGCGGGGCCGCCGCTCGGTCCCGGTCCGCCCGCGGGGCCGTTCTGCGATGGTCCCATCGGCGGCCGACTCTCGGGCGAACGCTGGAATGGCTCGGTTCGCGGCGGCTGCGAGGGCGCTTCCGGGCGAGACTGCGGGGCCGGCGCCTGGGGCGCTGGGCGGGGCGGCTCGGCCACGGGCGCGGGACGCGCCGGCGCCTGCGGCGGAGGAGCAACCGGGCGAACGGGCGCGGCCGGACGGACTTCCGTCGCCTTCGGTGCGGGCGCCTCGTCCGCGCTCTCGCGCTTCGCAGGCTTGCGGGTTCGGCCCTCGGTGGATGAGCCGGACTTGGAGGCCTTTTCCTCGGCCACGGAATGCGTTGTCTTCGCCATGTGAACCAACTTCTCTTGGGTACAGGAAACTGCCAGCCGTGGGATGAATGCCACTGCTGCTGTCGCGATTGCCTATCCACGAACTGACCCGGCCGATGGCCGGATGGACGGCGTTGCTCGCTTCATGCGGAGGCCCGCGGCCTACGCGGTAATCCCTCGGTCGGCGCACGTCTCTGGACGCGCGCGAGGTTCTGCGTCGTAACTCGAACCGATCACTCCGGGAACCCGCCGTCCTGAGTGGCCATAGAGACCATTCAGCGCGTCTCGCAGAGGTTTTGATTCGGATCGTGGTGCTTGGGGTTCCCGGGCTGTGAATCGCCCGACGCCCTCCACTACATGAAGTATACCCCGGTCCCCGGGGTCAAGTTTCAAGGTTTCGACAGGTTCGCGCGACGTCGGGGAAGGGCCCGGAGCCGCTCCACGCCCTCCTGGACCCGAGAACGAAGGGTCGCGGTGTCGGAATCGTTGACTATCACCACATCGGACCGCTTCTTCTTGGCCTCCAGCGGAACCTGCACGTTTTCCCGCCGGTTCAACTCGGCCTCGTCCCACCCCCGCGTGTCGCGGATCCGGGCCAGCCGCACCTTTCGAGGCGCATCCACGAAGAGCACGTAGTCGCAGTCCTTGTCCGAACCGGCCTCAAACAGGAGCGGCGCGTCAACAACTACGCCCGGTTTGCCCTCGGCCTTGGCCCGCGCGATCAGCGCCACCCGGTCTCGCTTCACAATCGGGTGCACCAACCCCTCGAGCCTCGCACGCTCCGCGGGATCCTTGAACACGATGTCCGCCACCTTGCGGCGATTCACTTTCCCATTCGGCAGCAGGATTTCCTTCCCCCACCACGTGACGATTTGTCCCAGCACATCCGGCCGGTCCAGCGCCGCCTTCGCGTCCTGGTCCGAGTCGATCACGAGGTACCCCATCTCGCCCAGCAATCTCGCCACCTCGCTCTTCCCCGAACCCACGCCCCCCGCAAGCCCGATCACCTGAATGCCGGCGCGATCCACGGCGTTCGCCGCCTTGATCTCCTCCACCGCCTTCAGGATCGCCACCAGCCGCTCTCCGGCCCGCGAGATCATCACCCACGCCGCGATGATCGTCTGCGATCCCGCCGTGGTAATGCAGATCGTCCCCAGCCCCGTCAGCCGCTCGATGAATAACCGGTCCAGCACCGCCTGCTGCACGTTCTCCAGCGGAACACTCGTCGTGATGCGTCGGAGGACCCCCGACCTCGCGGTAAGGTGGGTTTCGCTGAGGGTGTAGAGGCGGGAGTTCCAGAGCAGCACCTCCCACAGCACCCGAAAGCCGATCCACGCGACGCCCACAAACTTGGGCCCGTCGATCCACCAGGCGGAGTCAAAGACATTGGCCCGCGCGATCGGCCCCGCGTACACGCCCAGCGCGAACAGCAGCCCGCCCTTGACGATCGCCGGAAGCGACCGCACCAGAATCGAGCGCCGCGCGGGTTTGAGGGAAATTGGATTCACCAGGAAAGACCATGACAGGCCGCGCCGTCAACAAAAGCCACGCTCCACTTGGACGCATCAGCCGCCATGCTGTTTCACCTCGCCTCGGGCTTCAGGGTCGCGATTTCCGGGAAGTTTCGGTAGTAGCCGTCGTAGTCCAGCCCGTACCCCACCACGAACTCATCGGGAATATCGAACCCCACATAGTCCGGCCGCACCGGGAGCGTCGATTTTCCGGGCTTTCGGAGCAGCACGCACGTGCGCAGGCTCGCGGGCTTCTGGTCGCGGATCAGCCGCGTCACTACGTCCAGCGTGTGACCGGAATCCAGAATGTCGTCGATCACCAGCACGTGCTTTCCGCTCAGGATGTTCGGCAGTTCGTGCCGGATGGAAACCCCCTTGGTTTCCATCGACTTGCCGGGATAACTCGATACCCCCACCAGTTCCAGCCGCAGTTTCAGCGGCAGCCGCCGCACCAGGTCGGCCACGAACACCAGCGAGCCCGTCAGGATCGGCACGATGACCAGTTCGCCGTGGTCGTCCTCGGTCCCGTCCCCGCCGATTACCCGCTCCAGGTCCAGCGCGATCTGGGCGCCCAGGTCTCGCACGCGAGACTCGATCGCCGCCGCGGGTATCAGGATTCGCTCCAGGTCTCGGTGCATTCCGGCCCACATCCCGGCCCTCGCCCCGAGAGCCTTGGGTGTCAGCATACGCGAATTCGGGAACCCACGCGGCAGGGCCCGCCTCCAACAATCACCCGGGCCACGCGGCCCCAAAGGAGCCATCCATGACCACCCGCGCTCTCCTGTTCCTCGTCCTCGCCGGCACCATCGCCGCGTGCGCTTCGACGCCTAGCCCCAAGCCGGCGACCGCGGCACGGCTTGAGCCCGCCCAGTGCGGCTCGATCAGCCGGCTGCATTCCTACAACGGCATTCTGCTCGCCAGCCAGCCTTCCGCCGCCGACTTCGACTTCGCCCGCAAGGACGGCGTCAAGGCGGTGCTCAACTTCCGCCTCGACAGCGAACTCAAGGACTTCGAGGAGGCGAAGGTCGTTGAGGGCCTTGGAATGAAGTACATCTCCATCCCCTGGCACGGCGAAGAGCAACTGACCGACGCCGTATTCGACAAGGGGCGCCAGGCCCTCAGCACGGCGCCGCGCCCGCTGCTGGTTCACTGCGCCAGCGCCAACCGCGTCGGGGCCATCTGGTTCGCCTGGCGGGCAATCGATGGAGGCGTCCCCGTCGAGCAGGCGCTTGACGAGGCCAAGACTATCGGCATGAAGACCCCGGGCTTCGAAACCAGGGGCCGCGCCTATATCGCCAAGCACACCAAGTAGGGTCAGGCCGCCAACGGCACGCCCAGGTGCAGCCGCTTCGCCCGGCGCCTCCACCACCACCGCCCCACCACGACCGCGGTCGTCAGCACCAGCACCGCCGCCAGCACCGGCACCACCACCGCGACGACCGACACCACCAGCGACGCGATGCTCTGCACCGCGTTCAGGAACGGGTTGAGCAACCCGGCGGTCGTGACGGTCGAAGCCCCGCGCGTAGTTACACCCGCGGCCTGGGTCAGCCCGGCCGCGCCCCCGCCCGCGATCAGCGCCAGGAACCATGCCGCGCCGGGCGGAAGGTGTTCCAACTGCGACGCGGCCAGCAGGGTTCCGGCGATGATCGCCGCCGGCGATGCGACCGCATCGAGCGCATGCTCGACCCACGGCACGCTCGACGCCCCGAACTCGACGACCGTCGCCGTTCCCAGCGCGATCGTCGCGCCCCACGTTCCCAGCCATGCGAACGACTCGCCCAGGGGGACGAGCCCGGCGTGGGCCCCGAGGCTGACGATGAGGAGCGGCGCGAAGACGCGCATCCCGCACGCCGCCGCGAGGGCCACGCCGATACACAGGCCAAGAATCGTGTCCATAATCACGGACTCGTTATTCGGATTGCGCACCGGCGGGTTTCGGAGGCTTGCTCATGGCACAAGGCGACTATGGGACGCTGGTTCCCCCGTGGCGGGTGGGCCCGACCCGCGAGATCGCGAAGACCCGCATGTTTACGCTCAACGAGCATCGCTGCGAATCTCCGGCCACCGGGCGCGCCGGCGATTTCGTCTTCCTCGACACCGCCGACTGGTGCAACGTGGCCGCGCTCACTCCGGACGGGCACGTCGTCATGATCGAGCAGTTCCGCCACGGCCTGGGCGAGGTGACGCTGGAACTACCCGGGGGCATCGTCGATCCCGGTGAGACGCCCGCGGCGGCGTGCGAACGCGAACTGCTCGAAGAAACCGGCTACGCCGGCGCACGGGTCGAGATGATCGGCGTGGTCTCCGCCAACCCGGCGATGCAGAACAACCGCGTGCACACGGGGCTGGTGCGCAACGCGGTCCTGAAGGGTTCGCAACACCTCGACGGAAGCGAGGAGATCGCGGTGCGGCTGGTCAAACTGACCGAGGTGCCTGCGCTGGTTGCGCGCGGCGTCATCCACCATTCACTGGTGGTGGCGGCGTTTTACCACCTCGCGCTACGCGGATGGGCGCATCATGTGTCATAGGTACCGCTGTTCCAGGGCGCGAAAAAGGCCATGTAGTTGCCGGGTTGAAGTTCGACGGCCCATTCGTCACCCTCTTCCTCGGGCGGCCTGGCGATCAGCCCAAATGTGGAACTGAACCGCTCGACGGAGAACGGCGCGACTCGGATTCGACCGTACGTCACCTCTCCCAGTTCGCGGAGCCGCTGTTCCAGGAGCGCGTTCGCCCTCGTTTCATCGAGTGACGCCCGCGTGCCGAAGTCGTCAATCCTTGCTTCCAGAAACGCGCCCTTGGCATCGAACAGAAAGACCGCCAGGAACTCGCGCCCCGGCCCATCAATCGCAGGTTCGAACGGTGTCGTCAGGAAAAACTGGCGACCGTCGGAAAGTCGCCCCACGTACTTGGCGTGGTAGTCATCGTGGTCGATCGCGATCAGATTGGGAGGCTTGCCGGCCATGCCGCTCCTTTGGAATCTCCATCATGACTCGTCGCCCGGTTCCTCCGCGTCAAGCCCCTCCTCCGGATCGAAGTCGCCGTCCATTTCCAGGGCCTCGTACTTCGCCTGAGGCAGCAGCCGATCCCGGTCGTAGGGCAAGTCCTCGTGCGGCGGGATGACCGTGTTCGGGAAGTCCCGCGCCCAGCGCTGCCGATCTTCTTCGCTGTCGTAGTAGCGCAGACCGATCTGGATGTCTTCCTCGCTGCCGCTGCTGATGAAGTCGATGTGGTAGTTCCAGCCCGAGTTTCTCGGCATGATCGGGTTCACTTCTCTCAGACTGTCGTTCCAGAGGTGCTCGTAGAGTTGGCGATCGCTCATGTGATCGGTGTGATGCAGAAACGTATTGCGCGCCGCCAGCGCGTGGATCAGCGCCCACAGTTTGTCGTGAAGGCCGGCGTCGGAGACCTCCTGCGGCGGCGGCAGCTTGACCCCTTCCTTCGCAAGTTCCTCCATCTCGGTGCCGAGGGGACCGTTCTCCCAGTCGATGATGTTCTTCAGGAACTGCTCCTTGATTTCCGGAGAGCACTCCTCGCCGGTCTCGTGGAGAGTCCCGCCCAGGGCGCTCACCTGTTCCTCAATCTCATTGATGCGGATCCGCCGGTCAACGTCGTCCAGGCCCAGCGGGTCACGCGGCCGATCTTGATCTTCGGGCATGGCAAAGCCTCCTGTGCGGTACCAATGTACCAACTGGCGGGCGAGCCGTCCTTGTGATAGGCTGAGAATCCGTCCCGCCGCCGCGGGCCACCAAATCAACACCCGGTCCGGACTTCCGGCACTTTGGAGGCTTGTAGGGTTTCATGATCAGCATCGATGAGTCGTACGTCGAGTCCGCTTCTCCCAACGCGGATGCAGCGAAGAACGGGCGGGCGCTGGTGATGAAAGGCAAGCTCACCGCGCTGCATATTGATTCCGATGAAACGATCCTGTTCGGCCAATGCGCGGGATCGGGCAAGGAGCCCTATCAGGTCTCCTGCGACTTTGCGCGGCCCGATCAGCCGACCTACCGATGCTCGTGCCCGAGCCGGCAGTTCCCCTGCAAGCACTGCGTCGGGCTGATGTTCGCGTACGTCCTCAAGAAACCCTCGTTCAAGACCGGCGAGGTGCCCGCGGACCTCGCGGAGAAGCGCGAGAAACTGGCGAGCCGGGCCGAGAAGAAGAAGGAAGAGGCGGAAAAGCCCCGAACAGTCAACAAGGACGCGCTGGCCAAAAAGATCAAAGCCCAACTGGACGGGCTTGACCTGCTCGAAAAACTGACTCTGGACCTGACCCGGATCGGCATCGGCAACATGAATCCCAAGGCCGCGAGGGAGATCGAGGACAAAGCCAAGCACCTCGGCAACGCGTACCTGCCCGGCGCGCAGGCGGCGCTCCATCGCTACACCAATCTGTTCACGGAAACCGAGACTTCAAGCCCGGGAGAGGCGGTATACAGCGAGGCGCTCGATCACCTCGCCCGCCTGCATTCGCTCGTCAAGCAGGGTCGGGCGTACCTCCAGCGCCGCCTGGACGATCCGGACCTGAAACCCGAGACCGACACCGCCATCGCCGCGTGGCTGGGGCACGCCTGGCAGCTCGCGGAGCTCAAGGCGGCCGGCCTGGTGCAGAACGACGTCGAACTCCTGCAACTGGCCTTCAACTCCCACGATGACGCCGCGCGGCAGGAGTACGTGGACACCGGCGCCTGGATGAACCTCAACTCCGGACGGATCCAGATCACCCAGAACTTCCGGCCATACAAGGCCGTGAAGTACATCAAGAGCGACGACAGTTTCTTCCAGGTTGCGCAGGTCAAAGATCTCTGCGTGTACCCCGGGGACGTCAACCCGCGCGTCCGGTGGGATGGCATGACGCCCCGCCCGGCAGAGCCGCGCGATTTCCAGTGCGTCCGTGATCACGCCCGGGCCGACTTCGCGCCCGTGATCAAGGAAGTGCGCAACAACCTCAAGGCCCCGCTCGCGGACAAGCAGCCGATCTACGCGCTGCGGTTCCGTCGCATCGGCCGGGTCGGGGGCGTCCCCGTCGTCGAGGATGCGCACGGTGAAAGGCTCACCATGACCGACCGCGGCATGACCGAGGAACCGCCGAGCTGCCACCTGCTGCAACTGGTGCCCCGCGGCTTGCACGAGAACCAGACACTGATCGTGCGATTCCGCCATGACCTCGACCGGCGCAAACTGGAAGTCAAACCCCTGGGCGTTGTCACCGATTCGAGCGTCGTACGACTGACCCTTTGAGTGCGAGGCCGTTGATGAGCATCTCTGTTCTGGTCCAGGTGCACGAGGAAGTCCGGCGGCTCGCGATCGCGGGAGGCGCCGTCGCGGGAGGCGACTTTCGCCTCAGGAAACTCATCGCGCCGCTCGAGCAGGCCGGGGCCAAGGCCCCCGTCTTTGGCCGGGTCGCGCAGGCGGCCCAGGCGGTCGTGGACAGCAACGAGAAGACCGCTTCCGCGGCGCTCCTCGACCTGGCGACGCTGGTCAACGCGATCCTGTACACGCAGGGCGAAACCGGCGCCGCCGGCGAGCACGCGGCGCTGGAGACCACCGATCTGGGAGGGCGCGAGACGCAGACGAGCGCCCGCGTCCTCAAGCCGCTGCTGGAGGCGCTCGCCTCGACCGGTTCGGGGCGGCTCGAGCTCATCCGCGACGCGGTCGAGCGCGGCACGTTCAAGGACCTCCGCCTGGTAAGACCGGCGCTGAAGGCCCTCGACGACCCCTATCCGGAGATCGCCGGACTGCTCGCCGAGAAGGTGCTGCCGATGTACGGCGGGGCGATCGTGCCGGAACTGCGGACGACGCTCGATCTCAAGGGGAGGGGCGGACACCTGCATCGTCTGCGGCTGCTGCACAAACTCGATCCCGAAGGCTCGCGCGAGATCGTCCGCCGAGCCCTCGACGAGGGGTCGAAGGAAATCCGGGTCGCGGCGATCGAATGCCTTGACGCGACCGGCCCCGACCTGGGGCTCCTGCTCGAGCATGTCAAGGCCAAGGCCCGGGATGTTCGAGCCGCCGCCCTGAGGGCCCTCAGCGCCACCGCCAACGCCGCGGCCGATGTGGTGGGCGCGCTGAAGCGAGCCATCGACGGTGCGGACCTCGAACTCTTCATCGACCATCTTCGGGCGAACGAACTACCGGAGATTCGCGACTACGTGCTCGCCAAGGCCGATCAGCAACTCGCCGCCGCCATCGCCGCGAAGGACGCCAAGCAGCAAGGCCCCGCGATCGAGCGGCTGCAACATCTTGTGCTCGGGCTGGAAGGGAGATCCGACGCGGACGCCGAGGCCTTCCTGCTGCGGTGTTTCGAGCAGGTGCCGGTCTTTGCGAAGATGAAGTCGGAGCCCTCGGGACAGGACTTCAACGAACTTCTCGCCCGCGTGCTCGCGCGGGGCACACCCCGGATGCAGCAGCGCCTCGTCGCGGCACACAAGTCGCTCTCCGGGATGATGCTCGAGCCCGCGTTCGACGCGGCCCGCGAGACTATGACGCCCGCGTCGTTCTACGAGGAGTTTCGCCCGCTCCTCGCCGGCCTCGCGCCCAAACGCGGCAGGAAGGGCCCCGAACAGGAGCGAGCCGAGGCGCTGGCGAGCGTGCTCATGTCGGGCCATGGCGGCTTCCAGTCCTGGCGATGGGCGGGCATCTATGTGCCGGACGACAGGAGAACGCGGCGCGAACTCGACCCGCGATGGCTCGACGCGGCGATCGGCGCCGGAGCCGTTCAACTGGTCTGCCGGCTGGCCCGCGCGCAACACTCGGAACTCAACCAGTTCCTGTCGGAGCAGTTCGCGGCCATGAAGCCGGAAGAGAGACACGATGTGCTGTACACGATGGTCCGTGTCGGCCACCCCGGCGCCGCGGACGCCATCATCGACGCGCTGAAGCAGCAGGCCAAGGCGTCGCACCATGGCTATTACTGGTACTGGTACGACGAGATGATCGCCGCGCTTCCCAAGGTCGAGTACACGAAGTTCGAGGCGGTCCTGCCAACGTTGCCCGAGAAGATGGTGGATCGTCTCATGGGATCGGTGCTCGAACTCAAGAACAAACCCGAGTGAGGATCACGAAATGGCCAAGCGGTCCACCACAGGCGGAGACGAACAGACGGCCAGCAGCAACGGCGCCGCGGCGGCCGTGCTCCGCGCCCCGGCGGAAGTCCTGTTCGCCCGCGAGATCGAGGCGATCATCGCCGCGGACAAGTTCGAAAAGCCCCCCGGCTGGCGGATGTCTCCCAGGGCGGTGCTGACCTACATCACCGGCGGGAGCGTCGGCGACACCAGGATCACCCCCAAATACATCGGGCACCAGCGGCTGGTCGAGATCGCGATCTCCACGCTTGTGACCGATCGCGCACTCCTGCTGATCGGCGAGCCGGGAACCGCCAAGAGTTGGCTGAGCGAGCACCTCGCCGCGGCGATCAACGGCGACTCGGGCAAGGTCGTGCAGGGCACCGCGGGCACCACCGAGGAGAATGTCCGCTACACCTGGAACTATGCCATGCTGATCGCCCGCGGCCCAAGCCCCGAGGCGCTCATCCCCAGTCCCATCCTCCGCGCCATGGAATCCGGCTCGCTCGCCAGATTCGAGGAAATCACGCGCTGCGCCTCGGAGGTGCAGGACGCGATGATCTCGATCCTGTCGGAGAAGACCATCTCCATCCCCGAACTCAAGAGCGAAGTACCGGCCAAGCGCGGGTTCTCCGTCATCGCCACGGCCAACACGCGGGACAAGGGCGTGAACGACATGTCGGCCGCGCTTAAACGCCGGTTCAACATCATCGTGCTGCCCACGCCCAAGACCATCGAGAGCGAAATCGAGATCGTCTCCAAGCGGGTCCGTGATCTCGCCACGAATCTCGATCTGAAGGCCAAGGTCCCAACCGCCGACGCGATCGAAAAAGTGGTCACGATTTTCCGCGAGTTGCGCACCGGGCAGACGCTCGACGGAAAGGCAAAGTTGAAGACGCCGAGCGGCGTGCTCAGCACCGCCGAGGCGATCAGCGTGCTCGCCAATAGCATGGCGCTGGCCGGCAACTTCGGCAGCGGCGACGTCAGCCCGCTCGACCTTGCCTCCGCCATCCAGGGCTCCGTGGTCAAGGATGAGGAAAAGGACCGGGTGGTCTGGCAGGAGTACCTCTCGAACGTTCTGAAGAAACGCGGCGCCGAATGGCGGCCGCTTTACGCGGCGTGCTCCGAACAGAACGACTGACCCGAACTCCTATGACAAAGCCCTGGCGGGTCAACGTGTTTGGCGTGCGGCACCTGTCGCCGGCGGGAGCATGGCACCTGCGCCGCTATCTCGACGCGTTGAAGCCCCGGATGGTGCTCATCGAAGGCCTGGCGGACGCTTCCGGGCTGATCCCGCAGATCACCCGCAAGGGCACCAAGCCGCCCATCGCGTTGCTGGCGTACACCGATTCGCTTCCCGTCCGAACGCTGATCTACCCCCTGGCCCGGTACAGCCCCGAGTTCCAGGCAATGAGTTGGGCAGACGAGCACAACGCGAAGGCGGAGTTCATCGACCTTCCCTCGGACGTGTTCCTCGCATTGCAGGATGTCGAGGCCGAACTGCACGCCCAGCGACGGCGCGCGGCCGCGGAAGACCCGCCCGCCAAAGGGCCCGAAGCACCTCCCCCCGCCGAAACGCCCCCGCCGCCTGCGCGGCCCAGCGTGTACGAGCAGTACGCCGAGCGCGCCGGCGAGGCGGACTACGAAACCTACTGGGAGCGGCATTTCGAGCACAACCTCAGCGACGACGCCTACCGCCTGGCCGCGTACGAGTTCGGCAGTTCCCTCCGCGACCTGGAGGAAGATCAGCCGCGCTGGCAAGCGGAGAACCTGGTGCGCGAGGCGTTCATGCGCCGACAGATCGAGAAGGCGATCGCCGCCGGCACGCCCCCCGAGAAGATCGTCGCGGTGGTCGGGGCGTTTCACGCGCCCGTCCTGACCGGCGAGCACCCGGCGATGACCGACGACGAGCTCGCCTCGCTGCAGCGCCGTTCGAGCAAGTTCACCCTGATGCCCTACTCGTACTTCAAGCTCTCGACGCAATCGGGCTACGGCGCGGGAAACCGGGCGCCCGCCTACTTCGACCTGCTCTGGGACGCCCTGCGCGAGAGCGATCTGGCCGGGCTCCCGTCAAGGTACCTCTCGCTGGTCGCCCGCCACCTGCGCGAGGCCGGCACGCACCGATCCACCGCCGAAGCCATCGAGGGCGTGCGCCTGGCCAACACGCTCTCGGCCTTGAAAGGAGGGCTGGCGCCCACCCTGACCGACCTCCGCGACGCCGCGATCACGCTGCTCGGGCACGGCGAACTCTCCACGGTGAAGGACGCCATCGCGCACGTTGAAGTCGGCACCGCCATCGGCGAACTTCCCGTGGGTGTCAGCCGCACGTCGATCCAGGCCGACTTTGAGCGGGAGCTCTCCCGCCTCAGGCTCGAGAAGCACAAGACCACGGTCCAGCAGGAACTGACCCTCGATCTGCGGGAGAACCGGCAGGCCAAGTCGGTCGACGCGGCGTTCCTCGACCTGGGGCGCTCGTCGTTTCTCCACCGCCTGCGTGTTCTGGGGATCGGATTCGCCAAGCCAATGCGGACGTCCCAGCAGGCCGCGACGTGGGCGGAGCGGTGGACGCTCCAATGGAGCCCCGAGAGCGAGATCCACCTCGTCGAGGCGGTGCTGCTGGGCGAGACGGTCGAGCTCGCCGCCGGCTTCAAGTTCAAGTCCACGCTCGAGGCGTGCGCCTCGATCGCCGACGCCGCGGAAGTCGTCCGCGACGCCTGCCTGTGCGGCATGATGGCCTCGATGGACGCCGCCCGCAGGCGGCTCCAGGAGTTGTCGGCCGAGACCAGCGAGATGACCGCGATCGCCCACGCCGCGCACGTCCTCGGTTTGATCGTCCGCTACGGGGATGTGCGCAAGTTCGACCCCGAGCCGCTCATGCCGCTGGTCGAGGAGCTGTTCGTCGAGGCGGCGCTGGCGATGCACGCCGCGGCGGGGTGCGACAACGAGCAGGCGCAGAAGACGATCGTCGCCATGAACGAGATGAACGGGCTGGCGCTGGAGCACGCCGACCGGGTGGACGAGGCTCTGTGGATCGAGCGCCTGCGGCGACTCTCGGACGCCGACGACCGCAACCCGCTCCTCTCGGGCTACGCCTGCGCCATCCTGCTCGAACGCGGGCTGATGGCCAACGAGGACCTCGCCCGCGAGGTCTCGCGCCGCCTCTCGCCGGGCGTTCCTGCGGACCTGGGCGCGGGCTGGTTCGAGGGCCTGTCGAAGCGCAACCGCTACGCGCTGCTCGCCCGCCAGGTCCTGTGGGCGCTGCTCGCCGACTACATCGGTTCCCTCGACGAAGACCACTTCCGGCGGTCGGTCGTGTTCCTGCGCCGGGCTTTCGGCGGGTTCAACCCGCGCGAGAAGCGCCAGATCGCCGAGAACCTCGCCGAGCACTGGGGGGTCAGCGCCGACACCGCCGCGGAGGCCATCGAATCAGAACTGACCGACGCGGAACAGAAGAAACTCAGCGA
This sequence comes from Phycisphaerales bacterium, assembly GCA_905339235.1. Taxonomy (GTDB): domain Bacteria; phylum Planctomycetota; class Phycisphaerae; order Phycisphaerales; family UBA1924; genus RI-211. The sequence continues at coordinate 107,844 of CAJPFG010000017.1, read as the reverse complement.
CCTGAACGAGATCAACTTCGACGACCTGTAGACGGACGCCCTCATGCCGATCGACCCAGCCCAACTCGCCCGATGGCGCCTGATCCTCGGAAAGTCCGCGGAAGGTCCGCTCCAAGAGATGGGAAACTGCGTCGGCCAGCCGATCCTCGGCGGCGACCAGAGCGAACTCGACGAGGCCCTGGAGGCGATCTACACCGGCGACGAGTTGGACCGCAGCGAGTGGGAACGCCCCATCGACGGAGCCCCGCACGGGGCCGTCAAGGGCCGCTCGTTTCCCAAGGTCGCAAAGTGGCTGGACCAGATCCGCACGTTCTTTCCCAAGGACATCGTGGTGCTGCTCCAGAAAGACGCCATCGAACGCCGCGGCCTCAAGCAGCTCCTCCTCGAGCCCGAGATCCTGGCCAACGTCGAGCCCTCGCTCGATCTGGCGGCCACCGTGCTCGCCATGAAGAACATGGTGCCCGAGAAGGCCAAGGCCGCGGCCCGCGATCTGGTGCGGCGCGTCGTCGAGGACGTGCGCAAGCGTCTGGAATCGCAGTTCACGCAGGCCATCCGCGGGGCGCTCCAGCGCAACCGCCACAGCCCCTTCCGCAGCCTGCCGAATCTCGACTGGCCACGCACCATCCGGCGCAACATCCGCAACTACCAGCCCGATCTCGGCACGATCATCCCCGAGCACCTCTCGTTCTTCAGCCGCCAGCAGCGGCAGAACCAGTGGAACATCATCATCGCGATGGACCAGTCGGGCTCGATGGCGACGTCGCTGATCTACGGCGGGATCATGGGCGCGATCCTCGCCAGCATCGGCGCGGTCGAGACGCACGTGGTCGCATTCAACCATGAGGACGTCGTGGACCTCACCGAGCACTGCTCCGACCCGGTGGACTTGCTCTTCGGCGTGCAACTCGGCGGAGCCGAAGACTACTGGAAGGCCACCTGTTACTGCGAGCGTTTCATGCACACGCCCGCCAAGACCCTGTACGTCCTCCTCGCCGACCTGCAAGACACCAGCCCGAACACCGGCCGCTTCCTGAAGAAGATGGAGTTCCTGCTGGAGAGCGGCATCACGGCCGTCGGCCTGCTGGCGATCTCCGACCAGGGCGTGCCCTCGCACAACGAGAAACTCGCGGGCCAACTGGCCAATATGGGCATGCCCTGCTTCGGATGCACCCCCGAACGCCTTCCCGAACTGCTCGCCGGAGTGCTGCGGGGGAACGACCTCAAGGCCCTGGCCTCGAAAGTGGCGTCCGTGAATCCGTCGCGCTGAACACGGCGCCTCATCAAATCGCTCGCTCGCACTCTTGCGAATCAGGGTGACAGGATTCGAACCTGCGACCTTGTGGACCCAAACCACACGCTCTACCAAGCTGAGCTACACCCTGGGCGAGCAAGGGTAGGGCGGGTGGCGGATGGCGAAACGCGCAAGTCGCATCAGCATTCCGCATTCATCCTTCCGCATTCCAAAAAAGACCCCCCGCCGGGTGACGCACCGCAGCGGAGGGTGGGGGCTGTCAGACTTGGACGAATCTACTGAGGCTGGTAGGGCACTTCCTTCATCAGCAGGATCTCGGCCTTGTCGCCGCGCTTCACGACCTTCGACCGGTCCACGACCATCAGGAACCGGCGCTTGACCGACGGCACGACGGGGTCCTCGGGCTTCAGGTTCTCCACGTCGCTCTTCTTGTACCCGTGCACGACGAACCAGCACGCGTAAATGTCCGAGCGCGTCGTCACGGTGTTCGCCACGCCCTGGAAGACAGTGAGTTGCTCCTTGTACTCGTTGGCGAGAGTGTCAAAGGCCGGACCGCCGCCGGTCGAGTACTGCACGGGCGTCACGCCCTTCTTCGGGTTGTTCTGCGGCACGGAGGACGCGTCCAGGTCGTTCCCGAGGTACTTCATGTTGCTCGAGTACTGCAGTGCGGAGGCCGCTCCGTCATTGAACTGCACCGCCAGCAACTCGCCCACCGACCGGAATCCCGGATTCTCGTTCAACCCGGGGATCGACGACCAGTACGAGCGCCCGTTCAGCAGGTCGTAGGGCTGATTCGGCGGGATCGGCTGCGCGCCGGCCTGATCAAGGTCCGCGAACGTCACCACGCCCGTGGACGGACCGTTCGATGCGCTCTGCGGCCGCAGACGCTCGTCCTTCTTATCCCTGTACGCAATCGCCGTCGCCGCGACGTCGGAGGTTTCCTTCAGGCCGTTCGCGGCCGACCACCACCACCACTGCACGGCCGCCGGGTCCGTCGCCGGGGGCGGGCTGAGCATCGGCAGGCACCGCGCCACCGCCAGCGGCGCCGTGTTGATATTCACAATGCCCAGCCGCGAGGGCCGGCTGGCACGCTCCAGAACATCCGTCGCGACCGTCTGGTCGAACGGCATCTGCACGCTGAACTCGTCAAAGATCGCCATGGCGGGCGGGAGTTCAAGCCCGCGCCGCTCGTCGGTCCCCGTGGGCGGCGGACTGAACATCCCGTCGGTGTTCACATCGAGAAATGGCGCGTACGCGTCGAGTTTCAGGCCGCCGCGGTCCAGGACCGTGAGCGCCACGCCCGAACCGGCCGGGTCCGGCCGCGGCGTGAAGAGCGACATCGCTTCCTCGGCCACGACGCCCGCGGGGATCGCGACTTCATATCCCAGCGCGCTCGCCATCGCCTCACCGAGCGTGGTCCAGCGCAGCCGCAGGTCGGTCTCGAGCGTCAGATCCATCCGCAGGGGCTTCTCGCACGGCCCGATTCCCAGCGGCAGCAGCAGATCGCCGAGCCGGAAGGCCGTGGCGGTGGCGTTGGCTCCCGACGACGACCCGTTGGGGAGCACGATTTCGGCGTAGTGCTGCTGGTAGTTGGCAGTGTCGGGGATCGCGGGGTTGTTGCGCGGGGCCGTGCCCACCTTGGGCATCGACGCGGGGAAGTTGTTCGGCGCCACGTGCGACGGGAGCGTCGCGATCGCGTTGTTGTACATGAACGACCGCCAACCCGGAACCGTGTACTCGCCCCCGTCGTTCCCGCTGAAGTCGGTCCGCTGCAGGCTCGACGGGTTGGCCGGGTCGGTCACCGCGACGTTCCAGCCCGCGAAGTACTTGGGCTCCAGGCAGTACGCCGGGAACGCACCCACCGGGATATTCGGCGTGCCGCCGGTTCCCGGGTCGCGCGGCCGGTGCACGTTCGCCCACAGCGCGATCGTGTACCCGAGGTCGTCCTCGTCCACATCGGTTCCGTTGACCTCCTGGTCGCCGTCGGGGATCTTCCGATTGAGGTCGCCCACGATGCGCATCCGGTCCATAAGGCGGTCGTTCTCGCGCCGGTTGACCTGGTCGTACATCTCGGGCGTGTTGTTGGTCGGGCCGGTCGTGAGGTCCCAGTAGGTGCCCGGGACCGAGACGTTCATCCGGTGGCCCTCACCGGCGATCGTCGAACTCCCCAGGCGCACGGCGCGGTACAGGTTGGCCACGGTCGCGCCGGAGGGAAGCGGATCCTCGTCGGCCCCGCTCGCGGGCAGGTGGATCTTCCCGTCCGCGGGCGTGAACTCGGGGATCCAGTAGGCCCCCGCCATGTCCGTCCCTGCCCGCAGGTTGTGCTCGATGGCGCGGTGGATAGTGCTCCGCATGTTCCGCGGCGAGGGTTGGCCGGATTGGCCGTCGAGCGCCACGTCAACCCGCAGGATCCGGTCCGACAGGATCCGCCGGGGGACCTGGCTGATCGTGTACACCGAGATCGTCCTCCCCGCTGGGATGCTGATGGGGTGCAGCGTGATCGGCTCGGCGCCCGCCGTTCCCGGAACGTACTCGCCGATCTTGTTATCGTCTCCGAGCGACGGCACGTTGTTCGCCTCGTCCTGCGTGGCGGTCGCGGCGTCGATGTACACCTCTTCCTGCAGCCGCGCGAGTTTGAAGTACTTCCCGCCGAACTCGATGTAGTAGAACCCGTCCTCGCGGTCGATCGCCGGGAACTGCGGATGGAGGACGTTGAAGAACTGCGCATCCCCCGTCGGATTGCTGGGAAGCGTGATATCCACGCCGAAGGGGTTCGTGATCTGGAACGCGACCACCCGGTATAGGAAGTCCGCGTTGGCCGGGTCGATCTTCCCGTCGATCGTGACCTCGGTGCCGGGATCCTCGTCCACGGCCCCCGGCACGCTGCCCGGCGCATCCGTGTACACCGTAAACGTCGTCACCTGCGTGATGAACGGCTGGGCCTCCACCCCGAAGATGTTCACCGCCGGCGCGATGGGCGTGTCGCCACCGCCCGTGCCCGCGGCGTCGGCGATCGAGCCCGCGCCCAGCGCCTCGGACACGTCCATCCTCGTCGATTGAACATGCGCCGCGGGGAAGATCTGCATGTCCGGGTTCGCAGCCCGGTCCGCCGCTTCGATGGTCGTTCCGAACGACCGGTCCGTCACCAGCGTGAACGCCCGCGGCGAAGAGCCCGCGTCGAACGCATCCGCCGCGTTCGCCGCCATATGCCCCGCGACGTGAACCGCCAGTTCCGCCCCGTTGTACCCGTAGAACAGCGTCTGCTCGGGCGTCCGCCCCGCCGAGGCCTCGGTGTTCCACATCCCCGTCTTCGCCTCACCCGCGAGCGCCCGCACATAGCCCCTGAAGAGTAACGAGCCGTTCCCGCCGGAGATCGCCCTGCCCGCGTCGATCTTGAGTTCCGAGGTCAGGATCTCATCCTGGCTCACGCCCCGCGCGTTGCGGAACTCGCGACCGCCGCTGAGCGTGGTCAGGCGCTGGCGCACATCCGCGGCGAAGTGCAGCAGCGTCCGCGATGTCGCCAGGGGCGAGTCGAAGTCCCGGTGCCCTTCCGAATCCATCGCCCGGTTGATCCGCATTACGCTCAGGCGCCGGGTCACGCTCGGGGTGCCGGGCCCGGGGGGACCGCTGTCGTCGCGCCCGCCGCCGAGAACCGCCTCCAAATTCGATGTCGCCGACAAGTCGTTGGTCGCGCGGAAGGTCAGCAACTCCGACAGGTCCAGCAGCCCAAACGCCCCGGAAATCGTCAGCATCGAAGGGGCAGATCGGTCCACATACGAACCCAGGAAGTTGCCGGTAAACATCCCGTTCGATACGCCGCTGCTCGTGAACCGGTCAAACGTCACCGCGCGGGCCGCCGGGATCGTTCGGAACTGCTCGATGAACGACGTGCCCGCGGCCGGCTGGCCGATATACGGGATCGGCCGCACGCCAAGGTCCGATTCATACCCGCCGTCGTACAACCCGTCGCTGGCGAGGTATCGCCCGGTAACGTCGTCCGCCGGCACCGCGGCCCGGCTCTCGAGTCCCAGCCTCAACGCGGTATACGAATGCACCCCGATGTTGTGCGCCCGAATCGGCTCGTACGCGTTTGGACCGTTCACCGGACCATACTGCTCCGGCGGGGTCGAGTTGGGCGACCCGTACAGCCCGTCATACGCCGTGCCCTGAGGAGGCGCCGGCGCGATGCCGAGATCGTCATTCACCCGGTCGCGCAGCGTGAGCAACCGCCGCAGGTCAATGTCTCCCCCGCTGATCCCCGCCGGACTCGCCCAGTCCGGGTCCGCCAGAAAATCCCCCGCCGTGTTCACATTGATCAGCCCCGAGAGGTCCACGATCCGCGCGGCGAAGAAGTAGCGGATCGAGCCGTCGGTGTCAAGGAGATCCACCACGTCCCCGCCGGGCTGGCCCGGCGTGCCCTCACGCCAATCCATGAGCGCGAACCAGCGCGAGTCCAGCATGCCATCGCCGTCGGCGTCGGCCCATTGGTATTGCGGCCATGTTCTGCGGCTCGGGTCCTGGTCGTTTCCATTTGCATAATCAACTGGCCGGAACGCGCCCTGCTGCCGAGCCGTCCAGAACGCCGGGATCTGCGGGTCTGCCGCGACGTGGAAATCGGCGTCATTCGTCGTTCGGCCGTCCGCCCCGAAGAGCGAGAGATCCATGCTCAGGCGCGGCAGGCCGCGGGGGTCCAGCCCGACGCCCGGCAGCGCGTCGAAGTTGTTCTTCAGGTTCCAGAGGTTCACGAACCGCCCGTCGGGCGCGATGTTGCTGATCTGCGCCCAGTCGCGATTGCGGTTGTAGAACGTCTCGCCGGAGTTCAGTCCCAGGCCGTCGTAGTTGAGCCACGTCGGCTCCAGCGCCGCCAGCCACGGGTCCGTCGGCAGCCAGCGCGCCGGGAAGTTGCCCGTGGGTCCGAATCGGTATTCCTCGGGCCGATCCATGGTGCCCGTGGGGTCGAAGAACGTCGCGGATGTCAGCCCGTTGCTGCGCTGGGCCCAGTTGATGCTGGGATAGTCGGTCGCTTCCCGCCAGCCCATGGGAAAACGAGCATCAGCCGGGTCGGGCACATCATTGGGGTACCAACGCGCCCGCGCGTCCCGCGCGATGATGTCGTCGGCGATGTACCGCGCCATCTGTTCCGGAACGTCGTCCAGCGCCTCACGCCGGATCAGCGAGCCCCGCGTCCGCAGGTCCTGGTTCCCGATTGACACGTACAGGATCGCAAACACCGACAGCAACGCCAGCGTCCCAACCACCAGCACCAGAAACGAGCCGCGACGCTTCGCACGCCACGCGGCCGGGGCGCCCGCCAGCGTCCGCAGCACCCCCGACAGCCCCATCCGAGACTGCCCTGACTTCCTGGGTGACTCGTTCATGTACTCAACTCCTTGCGCTGGCCGCGTCGCGCCCCCGCGACCGCGGCGGAAATCCTCTACCTGATCCCCGGGTCCTCCGGCGTGCTGAACACAAACTGAAACGTGCTCTCGATCGCCGGGTCCTGCGCATCCGAGATCGTCACCGTCACGCGGATCATCCGCGGCCAGGGCCACGGGACCGAGGGAGTCGTCGGCTGCTGCTGGTTGATCGGCGTGCCGTTCGCATTAAACCGCGGCGGCCGGAAGGTCGGGTCCGTGTAGCCGAAATACGTCGTCAGCACGCTTGAAAGCGGGTTCGGGTTGTACCCGTAAAATACCCGCTCGGTATAGGGGTGCGTTTGAGACGTGCCGTCGAGCCGCTTGTAACCGACATTCAGGTACCGCGGTACCCCCCATGAGTCGAACGGATAGGGATTCACCATCTCCGTGTCGTTGCCGTCTGGAATGCCGTTGCCGTTCAGATCGCGCCAGCGCGTCAGACCGTACCAGGCAACTTCACCAGAGGTTCCCGGCATCCCACCATCGGATCCGGGCATCCCCAGCGACCACTCCACGATGAACTCCGAGCAGTGCGGGAGAAGGTTGTTAGATGCCAACATCAGTTGATCGGCGCGCTGGTAGCCCACCTGATAGGCGCCGGCCGTCTGGTCTTTGATCACTTGGAGAAGGTCTGGCGGCTGCGGCTCATAGCGAACTCGGATGCCATCCTCGATGTCCGTCGAACAGGGGTAAAACGTCCCCGTCAGCCGGGCTGTGGCGGACTGTGCCGGCCACGCCTGGTCCATCCAGGAGTGCATCACGTCCACCGACTCGGGCGTCGGAGGACGAATGGCGGCAGCGGGCGAGGATGACCAGTCGTACGAAGTCCCGATGTAGTTCGCCGACGGGTACGCTACGCCGAGATTAACGTTGTCGGGAATCACACCCATCCCACTCTGCGCCGCGGCCATTCCCAAGATGACCATCCGAACTTCGCTCAGGTTCGATGTTGCGACATCTACAATCCCAGAGGCGATAGTGGGTTTGGTTGCCGCGAGGCCGCTATCGAATCGAATCGAGGCTGGCGCGGCGCCGCCGGGCATCAACGCCAGGCGTCGGAATACCGACGCCACGGCGGGTTGAAGGCCAATCTGCCAGTCGGTATCCCCCGCCACGAGATTGCCCGGAGCCACAAAGGCAGCAGCGCTCGTCGCGGTTTTCTGGTCCACGAGCAGCGTTTCGAGACGCAGCAAGGTCCAATCCCCGGCGTATTGATTTGGCCCGCCGGGAGCGCCCAGCCGCGCGGTTGTGTCGAGATTCTTCTCGTACACCCGTGGCATCCGGTACGCGTCATCGTTCAAGTCGGGAATCATCCGCTGGCCCATGCCGTAATAGACCCGGGCCTCGTGGCTCTCGGCGGTCACGCCCGGATACAGCGGCTGTCGCGCGGACTTGAAGTTCCCGCGCGTGAAAAACATGATCTCGTCGGATCGGCGCGGGCGTTCATTGCGGCCCTCTTCGTCAACCGCGACCGAGTCAGGGCCGGGAATCGCGAACGGAATCCCGCTGATCGTCTCCTGCGGGACCTTCTGCACCCACTGCTGGCGGATCACCATGAACCCCTCGCGGGTCATCGCCTCGAAATCCCGCCGCATGCGGCTCTCGAGCAGCCCGGCGTAGTTGTTCAGCAGGCTTACGCGCTTGCCGCCGCTCACCGTCCGCCCCACCGCCGAAAACATCGCCGCCAACCCGACCGAGACCACCGCCACCGCCGCGATGGCGACCATCATCTCCATCAGCGTGAAGGCGATGCGAGGCGATTCGCGTCGGGGGTTGAGTCTGGTACGGGACATCGCAGGTTCCTTGGCTCGGTGCGAGCGGAGACTCATGGCCGGATCGTCCGGATCACCACCGCGACGGGCACTTGCGGCGTGTACAGCATCCGCTTCTCTTCCGCCAGTTGCAACGCCTTCGCCGGCACGCGACGATCTATCGGCGGCTCAACCCGCACGTACATCGGGTCCGAACCCGACGCGGGCACCACCTGCACCACTTTGTGCACGATGCCGATCTGGTCCACGAACTGCTGACCGACCTGCGCGGCATACGGACGCGGATCCGCCGGGTAAAACCCGTTCGGCGCCGCGACGCCGGGCACGATCAGTTGGTACGACGGGTCGGCGTTCGAATCGTCGGGAAAGAACGTGTAACTGAACATCGAGATCGGCGAGTAGGTTGGCGCCAAAGTTCCCGTGCCGAACCCGTCCCCGGCTGGACGCCCGTTCTCATCCGCCGCGACCGGCACCCGCCGGCTGGTCCATGCCAGGTTGCGGTTGAGGAACGATTCGGAGATGCTGCGTGCCCCGCCCCGGAGCCGGATTCCCGCGTCCACCCTCCGCACGAAGAACGCGATCTGCACGCTGTCGTCCACCGAGTTGGCGATGGTGGGCTGCTGCGACACCGCACGCGTTCCGCCCTCGATCCGGCGGCAGGCAAAATCCCAGACGAAACGAGGATCGCCCGCGAAGGAATACGGCGAGGGGAAGAGCCGGTCTTCCAGCGGAATGCCGAAGGCATGTCCGCCGGCGTCGCCCACGCCGACCCAGCCTGTCGCGGAGTTCACCGCCAGCCCGACGCCCGCGGGGAACGGCACAACCGCCGCCGTCGTCATGAACGCCGGCGACCACGAACCCTTCTGCGACCACGTCGGCTCCGCCAGCAGGATCCGCCAGCCGCGACGGTTGGTCGCGCTGTCATTATCCTCGTTCATCGAGCGCTCACGGAACAACGCGCTGCCCTCGATCCACTCCACCACCGACTTTTCCATCGACACGCCCTGCACCGTGTCGGATGCCACCCGCTGCTCCAGGATCACCGCGGGGAACACCGCCGCGAGCCCCAGCAGGCCCAGCGCGAGCACCACGATCGAGATCAGCACCTCCACCAGCGAGAACGCATGCCGGAAGTTTCTCATGGCACGATCTCCTGCATCTGCCCCAGGTACCGCTGCAGCACGAAAATCCGGGCGTCGGACTCCACCGCCCCGGCGTTTCCGACCCGATAGTCGCCGATCATCCATTGATCAATCCGGTCCTGCGCCTCGTAGTCCTGCGACACACCCTGCGGGAGCGAGGCCGGGTCGAACCGCGGAGCGGTGTTCGCTGTCGGCGGGGCGTACAGCGTGCCCGTCTCCCGATTCGGCCGTGCGCCGATGGCGCCCAGCATCTTCGCTTCTTCGTACATCGCCACTTCCGTCAGGGGACGCGCCAGCACCGTGTCGATCGACATGTCTCCCAGAAGTTGCCGCTTCTCGGTCGCCGACAGGTCGGTTCGCGCGATCAACCGCCTCGCCCACACCACCAGGTCATCCGCCTCGTCCACCCGCGGCCGCTCGTTGAACGGCGCCGTCCCCCGGAACGACGAGTCGGGCGCCGGGTCCAGCACCAGCGCCGTGCCGCGCTCCGCCGTGTCGAGCAGGCCCGTGCCGCCCTCGAAGCGGACCATGAACGTGTGCCGCCAGGTCCCCCGAGTCTGGACGTTTGACGTGTCAAAACTGACGAAGTGCGTCTCGGGGAAAACCCACGTTCCGAACTGCTGCCCGGCAAGGTTCTCGTACCAGCCGCTCAAATCTTCGTCGTCAAGCGACCCCGCCGGCGCAAACGCACGGATCGACCAGCCGGCGGGCAGCCGCACCGGCTCGACGGTGCCCAACGGCGCCAGCACGTCGCGGAGCACAGCGCGGTTCGCCGAATCCAGATCCTGGATCTGCCCCACCACCACGCACGGCACGATCACCATGCGGCCTTCGCGGAAGAAGAACACCGCCGCCGCATCGCCGGTCTCGTTGCGGATGGCCGCGTCCCGCCCCGCCGAAAGCCCCACGCGCAACTGGTTTTCCGCGAGCGTGCGTTCGCTGTTATTCAGGAGGTTCTTGAACGCCGGGATCGACAGCGCGATCAGGATCACCAGGATGCTGATCACCACCAGGATCTCGGTAAGCGAAAACGCCCGAGGAGAGGTTGAGCGGGTGCCGTTCTTCACTGGCCCACCTCCACGATGTTGTCTTCCTCGGCGAGCACGCGGAAACGCATTTCTTCGTCGAGCCCCGCAAAGGTGCTCTTTCCGAATCGAGCCGCGAGCAGCACGACCGGCTCGTCGCCGAAGGCCCCGTTGGGCCCGGCGCTCACGATCGCCCACGTCGCACCGCGGGCCGCGGAGTTCTGCTCCAGGTCCCGTGCGGGGGTCGCCTTGAAGTACCGGAAGTTGGCGTCGGCGGTGTCCCGCGCGATGATCGGCGGAACGTTCATGTCGGTGATCGCTTTGACCTGGAATCCCTCTCCCGGATACGGCCGGCCCTGCAGCCACCGGTAGTAGCGGATCGGCACGCCCTTGGAATCCAGCACCCGCACGATGCCCGGAGTCGTGGGCGCGGGCTCGGTGAACAGTTTGGGCGCCTTGCCGAGGTTGATCATCGATCCGTACTTGGTCCCCGCCCGGTTCATGCTCTGGATCGTGTTCGTCCGGCCCGCGGCGATGTCCGCCGGAACGTCGAACGTGCCGTCGCGATTCGGCCGGAACATCCCCGGCCCCGCGATCCCGTCGATCATCGGCGCGTTCGCCCCGTTGTTCAGTTTCACGTCCAGCGCGCCCGCGAGGTAGTACGCCAGCGACAGTTCACTGTACCGGTTGTCGCGGAGCGGGTTGGTCGGAGTCGGGGCGAGCGTGGGGGTCCGCAAATCCGCGGCGTCCGCGGGCACGTACACCGCGATCCTGCTCGGGTTGGAGCCCGATCCCACGATGATCGGCGGCGTGGGCGGAGTCCAGTTGCCCGCGGCGGGCGGGATCGCGCCCACCGGCGGCTCGCTCGTCCCCGCCATCTCCTTCACCAGCGGCGGCGGGAAGCCGAACTCCTGCTGGAACTGCGTCAGGCCCGCCTTGATGTTGTTGATCGCCGCCCGTTCCGCGGCCCCCTTGGCCGCGCGGGTCACCGCCAGCGTCCCGGAGATCACCAGCGCCATCACGATGCCGATGAGCAGCACCGAGACCAGCATCTCCAGCAGCGTGAAGCCCCGGGACGAGTTCGAGTTGGAGGTTGCGCTCTTCATCCGTGCTTCCTTCGCGTCAGATGCCCCCGCCCTGCAGGCTGTTGATCATCGCCACCAGCGGGAGGAACATGGCCACGACGATGACGCCGACGATGACGCCCAGCACCACCACCATCAGCGGCTCGAGCAGGCTCACCAGCGAGGCCACCGCCACGTCCACCTCTTCGTCGTAGTTGTCCGCGATCTTCAGGAGCATCGCGTCGAGTTCGCCCGTCTCCTCGCCCACGTCGATCATGTTCACCACGATCGCGTCGCAGGTCTTGCTCTCGCGCAGCGGCGCGGCGAAGCCCTCGCCCTCGCGGATGCTGTCGTACACCTTCTGCAGCGCCTTCTCGAAGACGTAGTTGCCGCTGGTCTCCTTGGTGATCTTGATCGCCTCGAGGATCGGCACGCCCGCGGAGATGAGAGTGCCCAGCGTCCGCGTGAACCGCGCGATCACCGTCTTGCGCACCAGTTTGCCGAAAATCGGCGAAAACAGGATTATCGTGTCGGTGATGGCCCGCCCCGGGCCGGCCTTTCGCACCAGTTTCCACAGGATGAACAGCACCACCGGCGCCGGCAGCGACAGCAGGATGCCCGGGATCTGCTGCCCGGGATTGCTGCCCGCGAACCACCGGCTCGTGAAGATCAGGCCCCGCGTCAGGGCGGGCAGCGCCACGCCGAAGTCCTTGAAGATTTCCTCGAACTTCGGGATGATGAACCACATGATGCCCGAGAGGATCAGGCCCGCGATCACGATCACCACCACCGGGTACACCATCGCGCCGCGGATCTTCCTCTTCAGCCGCTGGCTCTTCTCCATGAACTCGGCCAGGCGCTGCAGGATGATGTCCAGCACGCCGCCGATCTCGCCCGCGTTCACCATCTTCACGTACAGGTGGTTGAACGCCTTGGGGAACTTGCTCATCGCTTCCGACAGGCTCGACCCGCCCTCGACCTCCTCGCACACCCCGATCAGGATGTTCTTGAGTTTGCCCGGACGCTGCTGGCTCTCCAGGATCTGCAGCGACCGCAGCAGCGGCAGCCCGGCGTCCTGCAGCGTGGACAACTGACGCGTAAAGGTCGTCAGGATCTTGGCGCTCACCCCGCCGAAACCCATCCCTCGCTTCTTCTTGAGTTTCGCCCCCTCCCCCGCGGCCATCCCCTGGCCCTTCTTCACCGCCTGCTCGCGCACCGACGTCGGGTAGTACCCCTGCGCCTTGATCCGCTGGATGGCTTCCTCGGTCGTGCCGGCCTCGACGGTGCCCTTCTGGGGCTTGCCCGCGGAGTTCAACGCTTCGTACATGAACGTCGCCATGAAAACAGCCCTCGCGTGCTTCGTCGCCGGCGCGCCTCCCGACGCCCCGGCGTTCAACTCAATCCTCTTCCGACAGCGTCTCGCGCACGACCTCGTCGATCGTGGTCATCCCTTCGTAGATCGACAGCAGCCCGCACTCCCGCAGCGACTGCATCCCGCGCTTCCTCGCGTGGGCCCGCAACTGCGTCGTGTTCGCGTTCTTCATCACCAGTTCGCGCATCTCGTCGTCCATCATCATGATCTCGAACAACGCCATCCGCCCGCGATACCCCGAGCCGCTGCAGTTGTCGCACCCCTTGCCGCGGCTGAACTTCTTCCCCACCACCATCTCCGGCGTGAGGTTCAGTTCCATCAGTTCCTCTTCCTTGGGCGTGTACTGCTCCTTGCAGTGCTTGCAGATCAGCCGCACCAGCCGCTGCGCCACGATCCCCTCGATCGTCGCCGTCAGCAGGAACGGCTCCATCCCCAGGTCCACCAGACGGATGATGCTGCTCGGCGCGTCGTTGGTGTGCAGCGTGCTGAGCACCAGGTGGCCCGTCAGCGACGCCTGCACCGCGATCTGCGCCGTTTCCAGGTCGCGGATCTCGCCCACCAGGATGATGTCCGGGTCCTGACGCAGGAACGATCGCAGCGCCTTGGCAAAGGTCAGACCCGCGTCCTCGTTCACCTGGCACTGGCACAGCCCGTCGATGTCGTACTCAACAGGATCCTCGACCGTCAGGATCTTGGTCTCGATGTCGTTGAGTTTCGCCAGGGCCGCGTACAGCGTGGTCGTCTTGCCCGAGCCCGTCGGCCCCGTCACCACCACGATGCCGTTGGGACGCTGGATCAACTTGAGGAACTTGTCGTAGTCGTTGGGACGCAGGCCGATGCGCTCCAGCGCCAGTTCCACGTTGCTGCGGTCCAGCACGCGCATCACGCACGACTCGCCGTGGATCGTCGGCAGCACCGCGATACGCAGGTCCACCGGCTTCCCGCCCACCGTCAGTTCGATGCGCCCGTCCTGCGGCAGGCGCCGCTCGGCGATGTCCAGGTTCGCCATGACCTTGATGCGGCTGGTAATCGCCGGCCCCAACTGCTTGGGCGGGGGAACCATCTCGTACAGCACGCCGTCGATGCGGTACCGCATCTTGAACTCGTTCTCGAACGGCTCAAAATGAATGTCGCTCGCCCGGTCCTTGATCGCCTGCATCAGCACCAGGTTCAGCAGTTTGATCACCTGGTTGTCGTTCGCGGCCTGCGTCAGCGCATCCAGGTCGATCGACTGGTCGTTCTTCCACGACAGCCCCTCGAACTTCTTGTCGGCCGCGAGCGTGGATACCACGTCCGTCACCGACTCGATCTTCGAGAAGTGCTTTTTGATCAGCGTATCGATGAGGCCCGAATCCCCCACCGCCGCCTCGACGTTGAACCCCATCAGCATCCGCAGGTCGTCCACCGCGCGGAAGTTGTCCGGCGACTTCATCGCGATCCGCAGACGCTTGCTCGTGCTGTTGTACTCAACCGGCACCACCTCGTACATCCGGATCGTGTCCCCCGGCAACACGTCCTTGAGGTTGTCCGGCATCGCCCAGCCCGTAAGGTCTACGTACGCCATGCCCGCCTGGCCCGCCACGGCCTCGGCGATGTCCTTTTGACTGCAGTAGCCCAGTTCGATCAGCAACTGCCCGATCGGCTGCTTCCTGGTCTTCTGGATCGAGAGCGCCTCATGCACCTGCTCGCGGGTCACCTTGCCCATCTTGGTGAGCACGCGGCCAAGTTTGCGACCTTTCAGTTCCGCGGGGTCGAAATCCATAGGTCCAATAACCCTCCGGACGGTGCCTCTCGACCCACTTCTACCCTTCGTTCGGACGCGCCTGCTTTGGCTCTGCGGGCTTGCCGCAGGCACCCCAGGCAATCTCGGGTCCGCGTGCTCCGCAGACCTCCACGTCCATTCGAGCAGGATATCGGGTCGGTTGACACCGTCCAATCGATTTTCGGTCAATCCGCTAATGTATCAAACGTATTTTTACGCAATCAGGCGTTCGCCTTCGGCTCTTCTGACTCCTCATCCCACTCCATTCGACCGACCGTCCGGCCCATCCGGTGAATGCGTGACGTTAGTTCAACCGGGTTTTTGCTCACGTCAATCATTTCCTCCGCGGCGATCATCCCCCGCGTGTACAGCGACCACAGGTGGTCGTCCAGCAACTGCATACCGAACTTCTTCCCCGTCTGGATCGCCGAGTCGATTCGGAACGTCTTCGCTTCGCGGATCAGGTTCGCGATCGCCGGGGTAATCACGAGGAACTCGTACGCCGCGACCATCCCCTGAACATCCACCCGCGTCAGCAACGCCTGGCTCAGAACGCACAGCAGCGCCGTGGACAACTGAACTCTGATCTGGTTTTGTTGGGTAACTGGGAAGGCGTCCACCACACGGTCGATGGTCTTGGCAGCACCGGTGGTATGCAGCGTGGCGAACACCAAGTGGCCGGTCTCGGCCGCCCGCACCGCCGATTCGATCGTCTCCAGGTCTCGCATTTCGCCCACCAGCACTACGTCCGGGTCCTGGCGCAAGCACCGGCGGAGCGCCTCGGCGAACGACGGCACGTCATTCCCCACCTCGCGCTGGTTCACAATCGACTTCTTGTGATTGTGGTAGTACTCGATCGGGTCTTCCATCGTGACGATGTGCCGGTCCCAGCCGGTGTTGATGTAGTCGATCATCGTCGCCAGGGTCGTGGTCTTGCCCGACCCCGTAGGCCCGGTCACCAGGAACAGGCCCCTGGGACGCCGGATCAGTTCCTTGCAGACCTCGGGAAGGCCGATCTGCTCAAAGGTCAGCAGTTTGCTGGGAATCTGTCGGCAGCAGATCGCCAGATCGCCGCGCTGTCGAAAGACCGAGACACGGAACCGGGCCGCTTCGCCGTAGGCGAATCCGAAGTCTGTGCCGCCTTCCTCCTGGAGTTCCTGCTGGTTCCGCTCCGGCGTGATGGCCTTCATGAGCGAGACCATGTCGTCGGAGTCCAGCACCTTGGTCTGTAGCGACCGGAGGTTGCCGTGCAAGCGGATGGTGGGCGGCCGGCCGACCGTCAGGTGAAGGTCCGACGCCCCCCACTTGACGACGGTATCGAGAAGGCGGTCGATCTGCATTGAGGACATAGTCGAAAACTCCAAGTAAGTCTCTGCGAATATCCAACTTGCGAATGAAGTGGGTGAATGGATCCTTTACGTCTTCGCGACCGCCTCCATGTCAACCTGGGTGCTCCGCGCGATCTCATCCGCGGTCGAGATTCCTTTCAGAACCTTGATCTTTCCGTCTCCCACCAGCGCCCGCATCCCGTTCGCGATCGCGGCGCGGCGGATGTCGGCAATCGGCGCGAGGTTGAACGCCATCTCGCGGATCTGCGTGTTCATCACCATCATCTCGAAGATCGCCTTGCGGCCGCGGTACCCGGTGTTCACGCAGTGCGGGCAACCCACCGGCCGCATGATCTTCCCCAGGCCCTCCTCCACCGAAATCCCGGTGAGGCCCAAGTACTTGTGATCGAGTTCCTCCGCCTTGGCGACCCGCTTGCACTCCTTGCACAAGATCCGGATCAGCCGCTGGGCCATCACCGCCTGGATCGAGGACGCCACCAGGAACGGCTTTACACCGATGTCGATCAACCGCGTGATCGCGCTGGGCGCGTCGTTGGTGTGCAGCGTCGAGAACACCAGGTGGCCGGTCAGCGCCGCCTGAATCGCGATTTCCGCCACTTCCTTATCGCGGATTTCGCCCACCAGGATGATGTTCGGCGCCTGACGCAGCATCGATCTCAGGATGGCCGTGAACGTCAGGCCGATGTGCTCACGCACCTGACACTGGTTGATGCCCTCGAAGTTGTATTCGACCGGGTCCTCGGCCGTGATGATCTTCTTGTCCGGCCGGTTCAGCACGTCCAGCGCCGAGTACAGCGTGGTGGTCTTGCCCGAACCCGTCGGCCCCGTCACCAGGAAGATGCCGTTGGGCCTCCGGATAATCCGGTTGAACACCGCCAGGTTGTCCGCCTCGAACCCCAGGTTTTCCAGGCCGATCCGCACGCTGTCGGGACGCAAGATACGCAGCACGATCGACTCGCCGTGGTACGCCGGGCACGACGACACGCGGAAGTCGATGCTCGCATCGTCCACCGGCATCTTGATGCGCCCGTCCTGCGGAACTCGCTTCTCCGCGATGTTCACCCCCGCCATCAGTTTGAAACGCGACAGCACCGCGTTCTGCATCCGCTTGGGCAGGTTGTCACGCTCCAGGCACACCCCGTCAATCCGGTACCGCAGCCGAACCCGGTCCGCCATCGGCTCAATATGGATATCGCTCGCCCTCGTCCGCACCGCCTCGGCGATGATGCGGTTGCACAACTTCACGATCGGCGCTTCCTCGTCGGTCACGTCGATGGACTTGTCCATCGAGCGGTCCACCGACTTGTCCACCGACTTGTCGATCGACTCGGTGACCAGGCTCTCGCCCTGCCCGAACTTCCGCGCCGTCCCCGCGGCCGCGGCCTCCAGGTACTTCTTGATCTGGCTCTTGCTCGTCAGTTTCTGATCCAGTTCCACGTTCAGCCGGAACCGCAGCAGGTCGAACAGTTCCAGGTCCATCGGATCGTGGATCAGCAGTTGCAGCCGGTTCCCCGTCTTCCCGATCGGGAGGATCAGGTGCTTCTTCACCAGGTCGTCGGGCACCAGTTTCAGGTCGATCTTCTCGGCCACCCCGTTCACCGACAAATCCACATACTCCATCCCGAACTGATTCGCCAGCGCCTTGGCGACCTGGTCCTCTTTCGTAAATCCTTGCTCGACAAGGACTTCCCCCATCCGCTTGCCCGCGCCCTTGGCCATCGTCGCGGCCTTGTCGGCCTGCTCCTGGTTCAGGGCGCCCCAGCCCACGAGTATCTCGCCTAGTCGCTTTCTGGATCGAGCCATGTTTCCCTTCAAGCCCCGAAACTCGCGGGTGTGATACCGGCACCTGCCGGATGTGCGTACAGATTCACGTCCACAACCAACGCCTCGGGGGAAACGCCCCGGGCGCGGCCGATGGTCGCGCCCCTCCGACCTCGTGGGGTGCGGGGGGATCGATATGGTACCCAATCGGCGTAGGATGGACCGGGGAGACCTTCCAAATCTCGGCGACCGATGCGAATCGGCCGCCCCGCGCCGGCGCGACACGTCGAGGGCGAACTGGATTGGCTGCGAAAACCGACTCCATCAGTCATGACTCACACCGGCGCACGATCCTCATCACCGCCGGCCCCACCCACGAGCCCATCGACGCGGTCCGCTTCATCGGAAACCGCTCGTCCGGACGGATGGGAACGGCTCTGGCCACCGAGGCGGCCCGCCGGGGGTGGAACGTCACACTCCTGATGGGACCAGCCCCCGTCGCGCCCACAGATACCGACATCCGCCTCGTCCGGTTCCGTACCTGTGCCGATTTGCAGGGGCTTTTACGGGAGCACGTGCCACATTCAGACGTCCTGGTGATGGCCGCGGCCGTCGCCGACTACCGCCCCAAGGTTGATCCCCAGTTCTTCGGCGGCAAGTTCCGCCGCAAGAGCGAGAACCTCACCCTCGAACTCGAGCCCACCCCCGACCTCCTCGCCGAGGTCGCCAAAACCCGCCGCCCCGACCAACTCATGGTCGGCTTCGCCCTCGAACCGCGCGCCGAACTCCTCCAATCCGCCCGCGACAAACTCATCCGCAAGCAGATCGACCTTGTGGTCGGCAACCCGCTCGAGACCATGGACAGTGAATCCGTCGAGGCCATCGTCCTGACCAAGGACGGCCGCGAAACCCGCACGCCCGCGGTCATGTCCAAGACCGCCTTCGCGCCGTGGCTGATGGAACTGATCGAGGCCGCTTGGCGCGATCGCTCAGCCTGAAGCCGGAAGGAGAACGCGGAGGAGACGAGGGGAGCGGAGGAACGCGGAGGAGGGGATCGGGTTTGAGGTGTGGGGGTGTGGGTGGCACAGGCGTCTCGCCTGTGCGGACATCGGAGGACGCATGGCCGAAGGTGACGCCCACAAACTCCCAGGCTCCGCCACCCCCTACCGCCGCCGTCGTCCCCACATCGCCGCTCCCACGAGCAGCGCCAGTCCGGCCCCGGGCGCCGGGATCTCCTCAATGCCCACATCATCCAGCGCCACGCCCGCGGCCGCGACGCCCGTCACGCCCTGGAACGTCAGCACGTCGCTCCCGGTGCCGATCACATCCACGGTGTACACCGTCCATCCCATGTTCGACGCCGGATGGCCCGTCGTGTCATGGCTGAACGTCCCCGCGAGCGCCCCGTTCCACAGCACGTTCAGAACCATGACCTGGCCGCCGCTGAACGGGTTGCCGCTCATCGCGAAATCAACCCGATACCCCTGCCCGGACGTCGTCGCGACCGTCTGCCGGATCCCGCTCGGCGCGCCCACGCCCGTCAGATCGATCCAATAGTCGCCGTCGTACCGCGTGGGAAGAAGCGTGCCATTCGCGGCCGCGTTCACAAACTCAATATCGCTCGGCCCCGTGCAGGTCCACGAACCGAACGTCTGCCCGGCAGGGACGGTCTGAAAACCCGTGCCCGGAAGCTCGAACGATCCATTCACGATCGTCGCGGCCAGCACCGGCGACGCGGCCACAAGGGCGATCGCGCTCAATATTCGCATGGTCTCTCTCCTCCGGCCGCGAGCCCCGCGGCGAACGCAGAGGATACCGGCTTTCCGCCGGTTGTCACGGCGAGTTTCGGCGATTCAGCGATGAAAAGCGCGGCGGCCCCGGGGGAGCCGACCCTATCGCCACTTCACCCCTCGCCATACGCAGAAGCCGGAAAAACCGCAGATTGCGCCGATCGCGCAGATGGATCCATCGGCGTAAATCTGCGGAATCTGCGGTTCCTGCTCCCCTCACCCTCTTACCGCCTCAATGAAAAGGGCTCCGGCCCTCCACCCGAGCCTTCCTGATTCCGGTCTGAACCCAACTCCCTCTCCGCGGCCCTCCGTGGCCCCCGTTGAACTCTCCGCCTCACGCCGCCAGCTTCCCCCCACGCCTCGCCCGCCGACGCGATGGTCAGCCCGGGGCCGTTCACGCCGAAGTTGATCTCGAAGGCGTTCGACACCGGCCCCGCCGAGTCCGAGCACTGGCCCTGGACGGTGTACGAGACCGAGTCGGCCTCTCTTCAGCGGCGTAGCCGCGGCATAGCGCTAGCCGTGGGCGTGAGCCCACGGTGACGGTCGCATGAATCTGAGAGCCGCGTCAGCGGCGGCACAAGGAGCGCGAACACCGTCCGGTCGGTAGACTCCGCGCATGGCCAACACGTACTCAAAGCTCTACACCCACATCGTGTTCTCGACGAAGCACCGCGAACCCTGGCTGGGCGCCGACGTCCGGCCCAAGGTGTGGGCGTACATGAGCGGCATCGTGGAGAACAAGGACTGCACGCTCGTGCTCGCGAACGGCTGGGTGGATCATGCCCACCTTCTCGTCATCCGCAAGCCCAAGGTGTCCGAATCGGATCTGGTGGGCCCGGTCAAGTCGAACTCGTCCCGATGGATTCGCGAGCAGTGGCCGGGCATGCGGCGATTCGCATGGCAGGACGGGTTCGCGGCGTTCTCGGTGAGTCACTCCAAGGTCGATGACGTACGCCGGTACATTCAGAACCAGGAGTCGCACCACGGACGCGTGTCATACGAGAGCGAGTTTCTTGGCCTGCTCAAGAAGCACGGGGTCGAGTACGACCGGCGGTATGTATTTGACGACGGCGCGGTCATCGCGGGGTAGCGGCGGTCGCGCGGATGCGCTTCTGTGCCGCCGCTACGCGGCTCCGGTGATCGGAATCGTTCACCGTGGGCTTACGCCCACGGCTAGCGCTGTGGCGCGGCTACGCCGCGGGCGTTTGCAGTGAAGACCGGGCGCGGGGTCTGACATCAGCACCTCCCGCGCCAGGGCGCGAAAAAGGAAGTGGCCACACGACCACGAGTGGGCCGACCCGGCGGGTGCTTTTGCGAGAGAGGCACATACCACCCGCTGTTCTCGCTCCCCTCGCGCCATGGAGACGGCGGCTACTCGCCCCGAGTGAAGCCCGAGCCCGCAAGCCCCGCGCAGACGCCATCGGGCATCCCGTCCCGGTCATCGGCGTCCAGCCCCGCACCACCCCGCGCCACGGCCTCAAAAACGCCACTTTCACCAACCGGCCCGCCCGCGCCGCGCAGATTCGGCCCAACGAAAACGATTTTCCGTCCCGCCACAACGACTCTCGTGGGCTCGAAAACCGTTGTGGCGGGACCGACAACGGCTGTGGCGGGACGGAGAATGGCTGTGGCGGGACCAAAAGTCGCTGTGGCGGGACGGAGAATGGCTGTGGCGGGACCGAAAGTCGCGCCGGCGGGCACGAGAATGACTCCCGCGGGCACGGGAACGGCCGCGAAGCACCTCTGCCAGGTGGCACGTCAGGGAGTCAGCGAGCGAGGTGCCGCGACCGAGGCTGACCTGTCCGTGGTGACCGCCCGCCGCACTGCCCGCGCCGGATATGATGGCCGATGCCAAGTATTGTGGCCTTACTAATATCGGTTGGCCTATTTGCCGCCGCATTTTATTTGCCGGAGACCTGGAAGGAGATCTCCATGCACTTGGGCGCTACAGCTTCCGGCTTTGCCGTCGCGATGGCGGTCGTCGACAAGCTGACAGCTAGAAAGTCGCGAAGGGACGCGGTGCGAGGATTCATGAGGCTTGCCGCGCCTTCGATCACCGACTTTCACAACAGCTTGGTCCTCGAAAAGAGAAAACTCGTCAGCAATGCCCAATGGACTTCCATCCACGAGCGCTTTCAAAAATCCAAGGGGGAGACGGATTCGCTTGAACCCGTGGAGAGGACGTTGATCTATCAGCTCTTTGCAACGAACAAGGAGGCGTTCCTTCAGCTCTTCGCTCGACTGGACGCCGACCTGCGGGAACTCGCGGCGGTCGTGGGCTGGTCATTTGACGCGAAACTACTTGGCATGAGCTTCGAGGCGAGGCACGCCATGGCGACACTTTTGCGCACCGAGTTGGACGGTTCGGACGCAGCTGTGCGTGAGGTTTGCCGGCACCTGTTGATGCTCTCCATGTCTGCGAACGCTATCTACGTGATGCTCCATCGGCATGCTGGCGTCCCGCTCGACGACGTTGTGGAGTCTGCCGGGTAGGCCGGTGGCAAAGGTGTCGTTGAATGGAAATGGGGATTCAGATCCACCTTGTTAGCGGCAGAGGCTCCGACGATGTGCGAGTGCCGCAGGGAACCACCGTGCTTGACGTCCTCGTGGGTGTGCTGGCCATCGAGAATCCCGAAGAGGTGACCGTGCGGGTCAATCGAGCGGGGGCGTCGCTCGCCCAGGAGTTGAAAGCCGGCGACACGATGATCGTTGCGCCCGCTGGCGTTCGCGGTGAGCTCGGCCTTCCTTCCAAGCGGCAGTTCCACAGGCTGCTTCGCTCCTTGCACTATGAGCGATTCAAGAGCGGCCCCGGAGACCACGAGATTTGGAAGAGCCCGGGCCACAAACTATCCGTGAACTTCAAAAAGGGGATGGTGGACCTCGCCGTTGTGCAGAGGCTGAAAGAGCAGACCGGGCTCAGCATGTCGGAGGTCATACAAAGGGCGCGTGAATGCTGAGCCGGGCCTCCATGGTGCTCCACCCGTCCTGCGCGAGGTCGGGCCAGGTTCCGTGGCTCTCGCGCCGGCTACCCCTTTTGTTCAAACCTCGCCAGGAAACCAAACATCTGATTACGCTCGAAGTCAGATTGTGCGGCCGCCTGCCGGGCCATCCGAATGCCCATCGTCACGCCGGTGATGGCGAGGCCTGCGCCCGCCGCCGTTATGGCTGGGATGCCAGAAAACGTGGCCGCCCCCAGCGCGGCGAGGCCCGTGAGCGCGTCGCGCTCGATCCCGTCGACCAGACAAAGAAACTTGCCTTTTCGCGACGAGAACGCAGAACGATACTCCTCGAGACGTGGAAGCACTGATTGCGCCATGGCGTTGGCTACCGCTCTCGTGTCGGTGGGGTCGCACCCATCTGCGATGTTTCGGATGGCAAGCCGGAGCGGGTGAAGCTCGTCGCGCAGGATCTCCCTGGCTGCAAGGATCTGCTCGGCCGTTGCACTGCGGATTACCGGTACGAGATACTCTGCGAGGACCGTCGCGACCGACATGCTGCCGTGCGGCCTACCGGTCGCGCGACTTCCGAAGGTCAGCAGCCCATGCTTGAGGGCAAAGGCGTCCATCCCCGCGTCAAGCACAACGTGTGTCCCTATGTGCGGCTCGTTCGACACGATCTGCTTGCACAAGAACTCGACGTAGGACTCGTTGGATGCCGCTGCGTCTAGATAGTCCTGGCCGAAAAGCCTGCCGTAGGCTGGGTGGCTTCGAGCAAAGTGCTCCATCCACAGATACGCGTCCCTCGTCCTGTCGCCCTGGTGCTCGAACGTGACAACGTCGAATTCTGAAAGCTGTACTGCCCACGCGAACCGCTCTGCGAACTCGCGTGTTGCGGGGTATCTCACGTCGAAGAATACCTCGGGCTTGATTCCCGGAAGCAGTGAAACGACTTTGTCCGCGAGCAGTGCTGCCGCGCACGCCGCAGCATCCCTTCGGACAAAGCTCTCCGGGCTCAGTGTGACTACGAGGGGCTTGTCGGGCGCTTTCGTCATGGCAGTTCTATTGGCAGCGATCCCCTTCAGTTTCGCACCAAGCGACATGGCTCAATTCCCTCGCGCCCCGCGATTCGGTGGGCTCGTCGCGGGCCCGCGCACGGCACAAGACCGGTCAACCCTACACTCCGCGCGAATGCCCAAGAGCCAACCGCATCCCAAGAGACCCGAGCCGAAGCAGAAGGACAAGCCCCCCCACACCCCCCGCAAGCCCCACGGGCCCCACGAGCCCCGCGAGATCTGGCTCCCCGGCGCCATCCGCGTCGTTCACGAGGACGAGCACCTGGTCATCGTGGACAAGCCCGCCGGCATGGCCACCGTCAACGCCCCCGAGCACCGCATCCCCAACGTCTTCGACGAGGTCAAGGCCTACGTCCGCGACCAGGTCCGCCGCCGCGGCACGCGGGTCTGGGTCATCCACCGCCTCGACAAGGAGGCCTCGGGCCTGCTGGTCTTCGCCAAGACCGAAAAGGCCTTCCACTGGCTGAAGGAAGAGTTCCGCACCAAGCGCGTCCAGCGGCTCTACGCCGCGGTCGTCGAGGGCGAGGTGCGCCGCGACGAGGGCATCACCAAACCCGACGCCGACGAACCTCCCTCGCCCGCGAAGAAACCGCACAAAGGCCGCGCCGCCCTCGAGCAGCCCCTCAGCGGCACCATCCAGAGTTTCCTCTTCGAGGACGACCGCGGCCTGGTGCACAGCCTCCCCACGCCGACCCCGCCGCACGGCCTGCGCGATGTCGAGGGCGAGGACCGCGGCGCGAAACTCGCCGTGACCCACTGGCAGGCCCAGCAGGTCGGCTCGGGCCGGACGCTCATGCAGGTCCGCCTCGAAACCGGCCGCAAGCACCAGATCCGCGTCCACCTCGCGTCCATCAGGAAGCCCATCGTCGGCGACCGCCGCTACGGCAGCACCACCGACCCGCTCGGGAGGACCTGCCTCCACGCCTTCGAACTCGCCTTCGCCCACCCGCAAACCGGCGAGCAGGTGAAGTTCCGCAGCCCCACGCCCGGCTCCTTCTTCGGGCTCGTCGGCAAGAGCGATTCCAAAGCAGATTCCGAAGCACCCGGCGAACTCATCGAGCCGCCCACCGCCGAAGCCGCGCCGCCGCCACCGCCGCCCGCAATAGCGACACCCCAGCCCGTCACCTCCCAAGCCTCCTGGGATCACGTCGCCGACTGGTACGACACGCTCATCGACGACCGCGGCAGCGATCACCACCAGAATCTCATCCTCCCCAGCACCGTCCGCCTGCTCGGCCCGGTTTCCGGCAAGCGCGTGCTCGACGTCGCGTGCGGGCAGGGAATCCTCTGCCGCAGGCTCGCGGCCCTGGGGGCCAAGTGCGTCGGCATCGACGCGTCCGAACGCCTCATCGAGTCCGCCCGCCGCGCCGGCGGGGGCGAGTTTCTCGTCGGCGACGCTCGCAACCTCGTCTCCGCCGTCAAGGGCCGCTTCGACGCCGCGGCCTGCGTCCTCGCCCTCATGAACATCGACCCGCTCTCACCCCTCACCCGCGGCGTGGCCGAACTCCTCGCGCCCGGCGGCGTGTTCGTGGGCATCATCCTCCACCCCGCCTTCCGCGCTCCGGGTCAGACCAGTTGGGCGTGGGACGAGTCGCGGCCGCATCCCGATCACGCCGGGCCTCGCGGCCTGAAACCCAAGCACTTCCAGCCCCGCCGCGCCACCCCCATGCGATCGCCCGGCCCGGACGCCGCCCTCCGGCAGTACCGGCGCGTGGACGGATACCTCTCGCCCGGCCAGAAAGAGATCGTGATGAACCCCGGCGCCGCGGCCCACGGCAAAAAGGCCGTCACCACCATCACCTACCACCGGCCAATCCAGGCCTACGTCCGCGCCTTCGCCGAGGCCGGCCTGCTCATCGACGCGATCGAAGAGTGGCCGAGCCTGCGCTCCAGCCAGCCCGGTCCCCGCGCCGCCGAAGAAAACCGCGCCCGCCGCGAAATCCCCATGTTCCTCGCGATCCGCGCCGTCAAGGCTTCGCGCCCGAACTCCGGCGGGCCAGCATCGCCGGAATGACCGTGTTCCCCAGCGTCATCAGCGGCGTATCGGGCGAGGAATGACCGTAGTTCTCGCCGAAATACGTGCTCAACTCCCCAGCGAGTTTCTCGTAGTACGCCGCGTCGGCCGGCCGTCCGTCGCGCTGAGTCCAGAACTTCATGATGCTCTCGGATCGCCTTTCGATCAGCGACTTCACGTCCGCGCGGATCGTCACGTCGTACAGGTTTGGGTTCATCGCCTCATTCCAGTGGTCCGAGACGAACGCGCCGAACCACCCCGACTCCGGCCGCACGTGCACGTTCAGCCGCCAGAAAGGCCCGGTTCGCACCACCATCGGCGGTCGCTCCTCCCCCTTGAGCACCATCGGTTCGGTGATGTTCCGGAAGAACTTGAAGCCCATGTAGTTCGAGCACAGGTCGGCGTTGGAGTAGACCCCGGTGGCCGCGAACCCCAGAAGCCCGGTCTCCCCCAGCGGCCCGCCCCCCGAGTACCGCACGATCACGTTGGCGACGGCGTCCGATTCGCTCATGCCCTTCCCGAGATTCTCCCGCCACGCCGTGTAGTAGAAGTGGCCCATGTGATGGAAGTGCGACATCTTGTCGGACCCGAAATACACCCCGTACGCCTTGATCGTGGACGACCGCCACACCGTGATCAGCCGGCGCGGGTCCAGCCATGCGTGCGAGTACGTATAGATCCAGTCCAGCGTGCTGTACTCGGTGTACTGGCCCGGGTACGCCTCCTTCGCCCATTTCCCCCGCAGCGCCGACTCCACGCCGGAGATGTCCGACATCGCGTCGTTCATCTGCGAGTACACCGCCTCGACCAGGTACTCCTGCGACCGCAGCGTCGCCAGCCGCTTGCGCATCGACGCCGATTCCGGCTCGCGCAGCGCCCGCTCGATCTCCCTGTTCGCCCGCTCCACCGCCCGGGCCACGATCCGGTAGTGGGAAGCGTCCAGCAAGTCCCCCACGTCCGCGAACGGCTTGTCCAGCGGCAGCGTGTACTGGTCGGTCTCGTGGGCCCGCGCCGAAAAGCCCAACCCCGCCACGCCCACCATCACGCAGACCGCCATCGAAGATGAAATCCGCCTCATCGCCCGATGCTCCTGTTCAGGGCCATGCGGCCCCCATGTTCAGTGTAATCTATGGCCCGCGCCCTTCAACCTACGCGGCGGAGGTTCTTCATGATCCGGATCAATCGACTCGTGTTCATCCTCTCCTTCGCGGTCGCCCTCCTCACCGGCGATGCCGGTTGCTCCTCAATCTACAACGCCGCGGCCTCCACCACCCCCGCCCGAACCGACGCCCGCCTTTCCCTTCGTCTGCGTGAAGCGGAGGAACAGGCCCACCGCGCTGT
This sequence comes from Phycisphaerales bacterium, assembly GCA_905339235.1. Taxonomy (GTDB): domain Bacteria; phylum Planctomycetota; class Phycisphaerae; order Phycisphaerales; family UBA1924; genus RI-211. The sequence continues at coordinate 80,771 of CAJPFG010000017.1, read as the reverse complement.
CAAGGCCATCGAGTCGCTTCGGGGGGCAAAGCCCGCAGGACGAGAATCCGCCGCCGCACGCCTGGAAATCGAAGGCTGGGAAGTCCAGCGGCGAGCCCTCTCCATCGGCGACCTCATCGCGCGAATTACACCGCCCCCGCCCGCGGCCGGCGCCGCCAGGGGAGCGCTCCAGGCCGCCGGACGCGCCACGGTCGCCGCCGCGCAGGCCGCGGCCAAAGGACCCGCCGAGCCCGAACTTAACGCCGCGACCCGCGACCTCTCCAACGCCCTCGCCCTCACACAGGCCGCCCGAACCGAGCAAGCCGCGCACGCTCCCTGACGCACGATGCGCACCCCTCCCGCCAACGGCCCCGATTCGCCCGGAATACCCCCTCTGGCACTCCGCCGGATGCTCGCGGCCTCGCGCCGGCAGTTCGTGACCGCCGCCGTGCTCCTGTTCACGCTCGTCGCGGTATCCATCGCAAACCCCGCCTTCCTGTCCGGGCAAAACCTCCGCGATCTCCTCGTCCAGTCCGCGCCCGTCGTCATCGTCGGATGCGGAATGACCCTCGTCATTCTCATCGGCGAAATCGACATCTCCGTCGGTTCACTGTTGGGGCTGCTGGCCGCGCTCATGGGAGTGCTCGCCTCCCCGCAGCGCCTCGGGTTGCCCATCCCGCTCGTGATCGCCGGCGTGCTCGTCGCGGGCGCCGCCATCGGGCTGCTCAACGGTCTTCTCGTCACCCGCGGACGCGTCCCATCCATCATCGCCACACTCGGAATGCTCACGGTGCTCCGCGGCGTCACCGAACTGGTCATGGGCGGCGAGTGGATCACGAACCTCCCTCCGTCCCTGCGATGGTTCGGCACCGGGTCGTCCCTGGGCTTCCCGTTCTCGCTCTGGGTCGCCGCGGCGGTCGCGATGGCGATCTTCGCGCTCGCGCGTTTCGCGCCGCTGGGAATCCGCATCCTCGCTATCGGCGGAAATCCCGACGCCGCGGCCATCGCCCGAATCTCCGTCCCACGCACCAAGCTGCTCGTGTTCGCCCTCGTGGGCCTGCTCACCGGCGTCGCGGCCGTCATCGCGGTCCCCCAGCAATCCGTCATCGAATCCGGTATCGGCGCCGGCTTCGAACTCGTCGTCGTCACCGCCGTGGTCGTGGGCGGCACCTCGATCCGGGGCGGCTACGGCGGCGTGGTCGGCACCATCCTCGCCGCGCTCCTCCTCGGCAGCATCCGAACCACGCTGGTCTTCCTCGATCTCGGAGAGAGCGCCGTGTACTGGGAACGCGCCATTCAGGGAGCCTTCATTCTCGTCGCCGTGCTCGCCGACCACCTCGCCTCAAGGCCCGGCCCCGACGACTCGCTCGCGGGAGCCCGCGCGTGACCGGCCGCGACCGAGCCGCGAGGGTCCATTTCGGCGTCCTGGCCGGGCTGGCCCTGATTCTCTTCGGATTCGCCGCCTGGCTTGAGCCATCGTTCATCGCTCCCGCGACCCAGCGCGACCTCTCGCTCCACGCCTTCGAACTCGCGCTCCTGGCCCTGCCGATGACGTGCATCATCGTGTCCGGCGGCATCGACCTGTCGGTCGGTTCGATCTGCGCCCTCGCCGCTGTCGTCATGGGGCTGCTCCATGAAGCGGGTGCGCCGATTTGGGCGGCGTGCATCGCGGCCATCGGCGCGGGCGCCGTCACGGGCGCGCTGAACGGGGCATTCATCGCCGCGCTGCGGGTTCATCCCCTCATCGTGACCCTCGCCACCATGGCGGCGTTCCGCGGGCTGGCCGAGGGCCTCAGCCGCGCCCGGCCCATCTCCGGCTTTCCGCCCGAGTTCACACGGCTGGGCGAGGGCTACTCGCTCGGCCTGCCCATCCCCATCCTCGCCCTCGCGATCATCTCGCTCGCCGCGGGGCTGGCGCTCTCTCGCACGTCGTGGGGCTGCTGGATGTACGCCATCGGCAGCAACGAGCGCGGCGCCCGCTACGCCGGGCTGCCCGTCGATCGCATCAAGATCGCGCTCTACGCCTGCTCGGGAACCGCCGCGGCCCTGGCCGGCATCGTCTTCGCCGCCCGCCGCAACACCGCCAAGGCGGACATCGGCTCCGGCCTCGAACTCGAAGTCATCACCGCCGTCGTCCTCGGCGGCACCAGCATCTTCGGCGGGCGGGGCAGCATCGCGGGCACGTTGCTCGGCGTCCTGATCATCCACGAGACACGCGAACTCGTCAGTTGGCACTGGCACCACGACGAACTTATCCTCCTCGTCACCGGCACCATCCTCGTCGCCTCCGTGCTGCTGAACAACCTCGCCTCCCGCCGCGCCGACTGACCCGCACCCGCCCAAGGAGCAACCATGAAACTCGCTTCCAGACTGGCGCTCGCCGCGGCCGTAGCCCTCGCCGCCTGCAATCTCGCGCTCGCTCAGACTTCCCCCGCAACCCCGCCGCCGTCGAAGAAGACCGTCATCTGCCTGCTCCCCAAGAAAAAGGGCCTCCCCTACTTCACCACCTGCGCCAAGGGCGCCGAGGAAGCCGCCAGGGAACTCGGAAACGTCGAACTCATTTACGACGGCCCCACCGACGGCTCGCCGGAAAAGGCCGCGAGCATGGTGGACCGCTGGACCCTGCGTGGAGTGGATGTCATCGCCGTCTCCCCCAACGATCCGCAGGTCCTCGGCCAGGCCATGAAGAAGGCCCGCGAGAAGGGCATCCACGTCATCACCTGGGACGCCGACGCCGCGCCCGAAGCCCGCGAGTTCATGGTCAACCAGGCCACCGCCAAGGACATCGGCTACGCCCTCGTGGACGCCATGGCCAAGGACATCGGCGGCGAACAGCCCGAAGGCGAAGTCGCGATCATCACCGCCACGCTCACCGCCGCCAACCAGAACGAGTGGATGAGGTTCATGAACGAGCGCCTCGCCAAGTATCCCAAACTCTCCCTCGTCGCGACCAAGCCCTCCAACGAAGACCAGCGCCTCGCCTTCCAGATCGCCCAGGATCTCATGAAGGCCCACCCCAGACTGAAAGGCATCTTCGGGATCAGTTCAGTCGCCTTCCCCGGCGCCGCCGAGGCCGTCAAGCAAGCCGGCAAGAGCGGCTCGGTTCTCGTCACCGGGCTCGCCACCCCCAACGACATGAAGTCCTATGTCCACGACGGCACCGTCAAGTCAGTCGTGCTCTGGAACACCATCGACCTGGGCTACTTGACAGTGCAAACCGGTGCTGCCCTCGCCTCCGGAAAACTCAAGCCCGGTCAGACCACTCTGGACGCCGGCCGCCTGGGCACGAAGCAAATCGAGAAGGACCAGGTGCTCCTGGGTGACATTCTCGTCTTCACGAAAGACAACATCGACAAGTTTGATTTCTGATCCGCGCTCACGCATCATTTACCAGCACCACGTGCACCTCGCGCGGGCCGTGCACACCGGTGATCAGAATCCCCTCGATGTCCGCGGTCTTGCTGGGCCCGGTGATCAGTACGACGCTGCTGGGCAGCGCCGCCTCGCTCGCCCGCATCACTCCCAGGTCCACAAGGTCAGGCACAATGTCCGATCGCCGCACTACAGCCAGGTGGATCGGCGCCACCAGGCTCAGCCCGCGCGCCCGTCCCGGCCCCGAGCAGCAGACCAGGGTCCCGGTTTCCGCGATCGCGCCCTGCACGTCGGTCACGCCCGCGTCCGCGTCGTACATCGCCGCGAAGCCGCGTTCCCGCCACGCCACAAGTTCGAGCCCGGCCGCGCTCAGGTCCGCGGCGACTCCCTCGAGCATCAGCCCTTCGCCGATCATCACGCGCCGCACGCCCAGCCGTTCCAGCACCGCCCGAACCTCGCGCTGCACACCCGCGCGATTCGTTGGATGAACGGTCATCCCCGCCGCCGCGGCCTGCGCCGCGAATACCGCGCCGAGATCCGCCTCGGGCCCGGTCACCCGCGCGACGCGATCCTCAACCTGCGGCGCGGGCTCCGTCGGCGAAGTGGGGCCGGCTCGCCCGAGCGCGCCGGACACCCGCGCCACAAACGCCGCGCGATCGGCTCCGGGATATTGGGCCTGGGGTTTCATCGCTCGCTCCGGCCCTCGCCTTCCCACCATTGCCGAAAACTCCGGCTCGCCGGCGCGGGGAAGTCGCGCTCGCCCGTCCAGCCCTTGAGCACACCCGGAATGCGCGACACCCAGCGCCTCGTTGATGGTCCCGCGTCGTTCGGCCCCATCCCCCTCCCCAGCCACCGCAGCACCACGCGCTGCACGCCCGACACCAGCCGGTATCTCCACGCCGATCGCAACGACCAGCCCCACAGCCGGAACACCGCACGCTCCCACGCGCCCGTCACGCGCTGCTCCACCATCCGCCGCCGCAGCGCGATGAACTGCCGCGGCAGGTCGATCTTGACCGGGCACGCCTCGAAGCACGCCCCGCACAAGGACGTCGCCTTGGGAAGATCGGGAAAGTTGTGCACTCCCTTCAGCAGCGGCGTGATCGCCGCGCCGATCGGCCCAGAATACACGGCGCCGTAACTGTGCCCGCCGATCCGCCGGTACACCGGGCAGGCGTTCAGGCACGCCCCGCACCGGATGCACCGCAGCAGTTCCCGCGTCTCCTCCCGCAGAATCTCCGTGCGCCCGTTGTCCAGCAAGATCAGGTGCACCTCGTCGGGCCCGTCGTGCTCGTCCGCCCGCCGCGGCCCCGTGATGCAGTGCGTGTAGCACGTCAGCGGCTGGGCCGTGCTGCTCCGCGCCAGCACCTTCAGCATCACCCCCAGGTGCTCCGGCCCCGGGATCAGTTTCTCGATCCCCGCGAACGCCACGTGCACCCGCGGCGCGCTCGTGCAGAACCGCCCGTTCCCCTCGTTCGTGCAGATCACGATCGACCCGGTCTCCGCGACCAGAAAGTTCGCCCCGCTCACGCCCAGGTCCGCCCGCCGGTACTTCTCCCGCAGGTGCTCCCGCGCGATCGCGGTCAGCCGCGCCGGGTCGTCGGTGTAGGGCACGCCCAACTCGCGCGCGAACGCCCGCCCCACCGCCGCGCGATCCTTGTGAATCATCGGCGTCACGATGTGCGAGGGCGCATCATGATCCAGTTGCAGGATGAACTCGCCCAGGTCGGTCTCGATAGTCTCGATTCCCGCGGCCAGGAGCGCGGGGAGCAGTTCGGTCTCCTCCGTCACCATCGACTTGCTCTTCACGCACAACCGGCACCCCTGCCGCCGCGCGATCTCCAGGCAGATCGCGTTGGCCTGCGCGCCGTCCTGCGCGAAGTGGACGTGCACGCCCGCGCCGCCCGCCGCCTCGATGAACCGCTCGAGATACCAGTCCAGGTGATCCAGCGTGTGCTGCTTGATCGCGCCCGCCAGCGTCCGCACGCCCTCGGAGCGGTCGCCGAACACCTCGCGGAAGCCGTCGCGCCGGCCACGGTCCTTGCCGCGCGTGGCGCTCCCCACAAACTGCCGGAGTTGCAGATCGCGTACCGCCTTCTCGGCCCGCGGCCGCAGATCAAAGGGCAACGGCACGTCGAACGGATGCTCGTGCGGAGAGCCGGTCACGCGTGCCGCTCCGCCGCGCCGCCGGCACGGTCCAGCAGCCCCAGCCCCTCCGCGATGATCTCCGCCAGGCTCTTGAACTCCAGGTGACAGCCTTGCCGCCGGCACGCCCCCTCGATGTTCATGCCGCACCCCGACTCGCTGCACACGACCGTCGGCGCCCCCGTCGCCCGGATGTCCGCGACCTTGTCGCGCACCATGGCACCCGAGATCACCTCGTAGTGCGTCGCAAACGTCCCCCCGAACCCGCAGCACTCCTCCGGGCTCGCCAGGCGTACGTATTCCAAGCCTTCGATCCGGCCGAGCAGCCCTTCCGCCTCGTCGGTCATCCCCAACTCGCGCAGGTGGCACGAGTAGTGGTACGTCGCGCGCCCTTCCCAGCGCACGCCCAGCGCCCGCAGGTCCACCTTCAGCACCTTCACCAGGAACTCGGAGAACTCGAACGTCCGAGCGGCCAGCGACTCCGCCGCCGCCTTCATCCGCGCGTCGTGCTCGAACAACTCCGGGTAGACCTTGCGGACCATCGCCGCGCACGAACCCGACGGGGTCACCACGTGCTCGCTCGCGGCAAACACCTCGATCATCCGCGCCGCCAGCGCCCTTGCCTCGCCCGCGTACCCGTTGTTGTGCATCGGCTGCCCGCAGCAGGTCTGCGCCGCGGGAAAGTCCACCTCGCACCCCAGCCGCCGGAGCACCTTGACCGCGGCGATGCCCGCTCGCGGGTAGAACGAGTCTCCCAGGCACGTGATGAACAGCGACACCTTCACGCGCCGCCCTCCATCACCTCAGGAACGCATCACTCAGTCCGCCGTCCACGCTGATGACCTGCCCCGTGGTCTTGCTCAGCCGTCCGCTCACCAGCACGAACACCGCCTCCGCCTGGTCCCGCGGCGTCAGCGCCTTCTTCAGGAGCGTCCGGCCCGCATAGAACGCGCCCAGTTTCGCGGTCAGGCTCTCGGTCGTTTCGTCCGCGCCGAACGCGATGCTGTACTTGGTCAGCGATGCGATCACGCGCTCCCGCGGGAACATCGAACTTCCCTCGATCACCGTCGCGGGAGCCACCCCGTTCACCCGCACCAGAGGCGCCAGTTCGACCGCCAGTTCCCGCACCAGGTGATTCGCCGCGGCCTTGCTCGTGTCGTACGCCAGGCTCCCCTTCTTCGCCACCACGGCGTTCACGCTGGTCGTGAGCACCAGACTTCCCGGCAGGCTCTGCGCACGCCACACCGACGCCGCTTCGTCCGCGACGAGGTACGCGCCCGTCACGTTGACCGCAAAGGTCTTTGCCCACTGCTCGTCCGTGATTCGTCCCGACGTGTCCGGCGGCACGAACACGCCCGCCGTGACCACCACATCGTCGATACCCCCGAACGCGATCACCGCCTCTTCAAGCGCCGCGCGGATGCTTGCCCGCGACGTCATGTCCGCGCCCATGCCGATCGCCGGCCCGCACCCGCTGACGCCGGTTCCACCCACCCCGATCCCTGCACCCTGCGCCGACACGATCACCGCGGCCGCGCTCTTGGCCGCCGACTCGTCCACATCCGCACAAACGACGTGCGCCCCCTCGGCCGCGAGCCGAGATCCCGTCACCCGCCCGATCCCGCTCCCCGCGCCGACCACCACCGCCACACGCCCGGCCAACTCCCGCTCCGGAGGCATCCGCTTCAACTTGGCCTCCTCCAGCAGCCAGTACTCGATATCGAATGCCTCCTGCTGCGGGAGCGCGACGTACTCGCCGATCGCCTCCGCGCCCCGCATGACCTCGATGGCGCACGTGTAGAACTCCGCCGTCACCCGCGACTCGCTCTTGTTCTTGCCCCACGCGATCATGCCGACACCCGGGATCAGGATCACGCTGGGGTTGGGGTTCCGCATCGCCGGCGAATCCGCCCGTTTGCACCGCTGGTAGTACCCCGCGTAGTCCTCGCGATACTTCGAAATCCCCGCCGTGATCCCCGCCCGCAGCCCCTCCACGTCACCCGGCGCGGGCGACCACTCGACGAACATCGGCTTGATCTTCGTGCGCAGGAAGTGGTCGGGGCACGAGGTCCCAAGTTCCGCCAGCCGGGCCGCGTCGCGGCTGTTCACGAATCGCAGCGTCGCCTCATCATCCTGCACCGTGGCGATCTGCCTCGCCCACGCGCCTCCCGCCGTGAGACTCCCGCGCAGCCACGGCAGGACTCCGACGAGCACCCGCCGGCGCTCGTCCGCGCTCAGCGCACGGTGCGCCGGTCCTCCGAAGGTCGCCTCGCCCCGGTCCCGGGCCTCGATGTACGCCGCGGCCTGCTCGATCAGTTCCAGCGACAGTTCGTAGCACGCGCGATCGTCCTCCGCCCAGTTGATCAGCCCGTGCTGCCCGAGAATCACGCCCTGCGCCTTCGGATGCTCGCGGCAGGCCGCGCCGAGTTTCAGGCCGAGGTCAAAGCCCGGCCGCTGCCACGGCAGCCACATCACCCGCTCGCCATAAATCGCCCGCGTCAACTCCGCCCCGTTCCGGGACGCCGCCACCGCGATCACCGCGTTGGGATGCGTGTGGTCCACGTGCCGAAACGGCACAAACGAGTGCAGCGGCGTGTCGATCGACGACGCCCGCGGATTCAGATTGAACGTGCAATGCGGGTACATCCCCACCATCTGATCTTCGATCTCGGTCTTGGGGCCCCGCGTCTGCGCCCGGTCGTACACCGACCGCAGCCCCAGCAGCCGCTCCTGGTAGAGCGACGCGAACAACCCGCGGTCCGCCGTCCGCAAGTCCCCGCCCGATCCCTTCACCCACAGGACGTCAACGTCCTTGCCCGTGAGCGGGTCTTTCTCCACGATCTTCGCCGATGTGTTCCCGCCGCCCGTGTTCGTGATTCGCTGATCCTGCCCCAGGATGTTGGAGCGATACACCAGCCGCCCCAGCGGGTCCAACCCCGCCGCCCGCCGCTCATCCCACAGGTAGTTCACAAAACGAAATGCTCTGCTCGTCGTCACAGCCGCGTTTCTCCCTCACAGGTTCAGCGCCCGCTGCCTGTAGTGCTCATCCGACCGACCCGCAATCCGCCGCACATCCGCTTCGGCGAGGTACGCCGGCCCGCCCAGCACCGCCGCGCCCTGCCAGATCTCCGCCGCCTTCTCCACCATCAACATCGCGCCCAGCACCGCGTTCGCCGTCCCACCCAGCGTGATCACCCCGTGATTCCCGAGCAGGATCACCCGCGGCGAGCCGGCGTGCTTCTCGATAAACGCCCGCGTCCCGCGTCGGATCGCCCCGGCCAGCCTCAGCCCCGGATCGGTGTACGGCACAAAGACCGATTCCTCCCCGCAACAGACCACCTCATCCGGGAACATCCGGCCCCGCGCGAACTCCTCGCCGCGCCCCGAGCACAGAATGCGATTCACACCGATCGGATGCACGTGCCCGACCCACTCAATCCCAGGCAGGCTCAGCAGGTACGCGTGAAAGATCGCCTCCACCGACGGCTTGGGCTCCGCCTCGCTCATCCTCGATTCGAACAGCGCCGCCTCGATCCGGTCGTCGGGCTCCTCCTCTCGCTCCATCAACGACAGCAACCCTTCCGCGCGACACGCCACCACGCCCTCGGGCGCCAGCGTGCCCAGGCTCCGGCCGCTCGCCTTGATCAGGAACCCGCCCTCGATCCGCGACGAAACATTCCCTTCCCCCAGGATCGCCATCCGACGGCTCGCGTGCCCCAACTCGTGGCTGAGCGCAATCAGTTCGAGGCGTCGATTTGAAACCGCGGCAGGCATCGCCGCCAAGTCTAGCGACTCTCAACCCCGCCGCGCCACCTCGCACACGCTCCCGCCAGTATACTGCTCGCGCCCATGAAACTGCCCCACGGACTCTCCGAGCACGATCTCCTCCGGCGGCTCGACCGCTTCCAGATCGAAACCCCGTCCTGGGCCTACGCCGACACCGGCACCCGCTTCGGCAAGTTCCTTCAGGACGCCGCCGCCGTCACCATCGACGACAAACTCGCCGACGCCGCCGCGGTCCACCGCGTCACCGGCTGCTGCCCCACCTTCGCCGTCCACGTCCTGTGGGACTTCACCGCGGCGGCCGACCCTGCGATCGTCGCCGCCAAGGCCGCGGCCCTGGGCCTGGGCATCGGCTCCATCAACCCCAACACCTTCCAGGACCAGTGCTACAAACTCGGCTCGGTCACCAACCGCGACCCGGCGATCCGCCGGCGAGCCATCGACCACATTCTCGCTTGCATCTCGCTGGGCTCACGCGTCGGATCCAACATCCTCAGCCTGTGGTTTGCCGACGGCACCAACTACCCCGGCCAGGGCCACATCCGCCAGCGCAAGCGCTGGATAGCCGACGCCCTGCACGAAGTCCACCGCGCGCTCCCCGACGCCATGTCCATGCTGGTCGAGTACAAGCCCTTCGAGCCCGCCTTCTACCACACCGACATCGCCGACTGGGGTATGGCCTGCGCCTTCGCACGACACGCCGGCCCCCGCGCCAAGGTCCTCGTGGACCTGGGCCACCACCTCCACGGCTGCAATGTCGAGCACATCGTCGCCTTCCTCATCGACGAGGGCCTTCTCGGCGGCTTCCACTTCAACGACCGCAAGTACGCCGACGATGACCTCGTCGCCGGCAGCCTCGACCCCTTTCAACTTTTCCGCATCTTCCACGAGATCGTCCTGGCCGAGCGCGAAACCGGGGCCGATCTTCCCATCGCCTACATGATCGATCAGTCCGAGTGCATCAAGCCCAAGGCCGAGTCCATGATCGAAACCGTCATGACGATCCAGGAGCAGTTCACCAAGGCCTTGCTGGTGGACCACCGCGCCGCCGCCGCGGCCCGCGAGCGTGACGACATCGTCATGGCCGGGCGCGCCCTCAAGGACGCCTTCGCCACCGACGTGCGCCCCTTCCTCGCCGACTACCGCGCCGCCCGCAATCTCCCCCGCGACCCCCTCGACGCCTTCCGCCAGAGCGGCCACCTCGCCCGCGCCGCCGCGGAGCGCGCCCCGCGCAAGCCCCGGAACTCCGGCTCCTACGCCTGACATGCCCGCCACCGCCGACTATCTCGCCATCGACCTGGGCGCCTCCAGCGGCCGCGCCGTGCTGGGCGCTTTCGACGGCGCCAGGCTCTCTCTGCGCGAAGTCCACCGATTCGCCAACGGCCCCATCGAACTGCCCACCGGCCTTCACTGGGATGCGCACCGGCTCTTTGGCGAAGTGAAGCACGCGCTCTCGCAAACCCGCCGCGCCGGCGTCACGCTCGCGGGCGTCGGAATCGACACCTGGGGCGTTGATTACGCGCTGCTCTCCGCCGCCGGCGAGATGCTGGGCCCGCCCCACCACTATCGCGACCCGCGTACCCGGGGCATGATGGCCCAGGCCTTCCGCGCCGCCCCGCGCGAGCGGATTTATTCGCGAACCGGCATCCAGTTCATGGCGCTCAACACGCTTTATCAACTCCTCGCCGACCAGCGCGCCGCCGATGCGCAACTCTCCGCCGCCGCGTCGCTCCTGTTCACACCCGACCTGCTGAACTACTGGCTCACCGGCATCCAGCGCAGCGAGCACACAATCGCGAGCACATCCCAACTCTTCGACACCGCCGAGCGCGCCTGGGCGACCGACCTGATCGACGCCCTTTCGCTCCCGCGATCCATCTTCCCCCAGGCCGCGCCCGCGGGCACCGTGCTGGGCCCGATCTGTGCAGAAATCGCCCGGGAAACCGGCGTCCGCGCGCCCGTCATCGCCCCCGCCAGCCACGACACCGCCTCCGCGGTCGCCGCGGTGCCCGTCATCGGCAACCGCAACGACTGGGCCTACGTCAGTTCCGGCACGTGGTCGCTCGTCGGACGCGAGATTCCCGCGCCGATCCGCACGCCCCAGGCCCTCGCCGCGAACTTCACCAACGAATGCGGCATGCAGAACACCATCCGCTTCCACAAGAACATCGCCGGGCTCTGGATTCTGCAGGAATGCCAGCGAGAGTGGGAGTCGCACGGACGCCCATACACGTTCGAAGAACTCCACGCCCTCGCCGCGGCCGCGCCGCCCCTGGCAGCCCTCATCGACCCCGACGACCCGCCGTTCTCTGAGTTCGGCGACATGCCCGCGAAGATCCGGGCCTTCTGCCGGCGCACACGCCAGCCGCCGCCTGATTCCGACGGCGCGATGACCCGCTGCATCCTCGAAAGCCTCGCCCTCCGAACCCGCGCAGTCCTCGGCACGCTCGAATCCCTCACCGGCCGCGTCGCCACCATCCACCTCGTCGGCGGCGGCGCTCACAATCCGCTCCTCTGCCAGTTCACCGCCAACGCCGCGGCCCGCCCGCTCCTCGCCGGCCCCATCGAAGCCACCGCCGCGGGAAACCTCATGTGCCAGGCCTTCGCCCATGGCCGAGCCTCTTCCCTCCAGGAAATCCGCGCCGTGATCGCCGCATCATTCCGGCCGATCCGCTACGAGCCCCAAGACCACCACGCCTGGTCCGAAGCGAACGGACGATTCCAGCATCTCGATGCCTCGCCGGCGTGGCCGCTCCCTTTCCGCGGCGCGTAGCGGTGCTCGAGACGTTCGCGTTGAGATCGCTACCCGATCGAATCCCCAAGCGGCCCGGGGAGCGGCGGGCCCTTGTCTTGACCGCTCGTTCCAAATGGCCTATCCTTCATGACCAGACCCCGCCGAGCCCGCCATGCCCTGGAAAAAACAGTTCGATGTCGATGCAGCCCGCGAGAAAGCCAAGGCCCTGTTCTGGGCCAGGGGCTACGAGGCGACGTCGATGGATGACCTGCTCCGGCACATGGGCATCAACCGAGGCAGTTTTTACGATACGTTCGGCAGCAAGCAGGACCTCTACACGGACGTGCTCCGCCGGTACGACCAGCAGCACCGTCGGGGGGTCCTGGAGAAACTCGCAAAGGAACTCGGACCGAGGCGCCGGATCCTGGCCCTCTTCGAGGGCGTGCGACAGGAAGCGTGCGCCAGCAAAGGCAGCCGCGGGTGCTTCCTCGCCAACGCCACGCTGGAACTCGCCGCGTCCGACAAGTCTGTCGCCAAGGTCGTTCGTGAGGCCTACCTGGAGACCGAGCAGTTTTTCCGCTCCACCATCGCCGAAGGCCAGTCGCGCGGCGAGATACGCGCCGACATCGACGCCCGGGCGTCCGCGCGGACGCTGCTCGGCCTGCTGCTGGGCATGCGGGTCCTCGCCAGGTCGGCAGCCCCACGGCAGGTCCTGGCCTCCATCGCAACCCAGATCAAGGAGATGCTGTAACCCCCGCGATAGTCGCGGGTGAATGTACGCAGTAGTTTGGAACGAGTGTTCCATACTAGATCATGACCCCATTTGGAGAAGTTCCGATGACCGCACCAGGAATCCAGGTTCCCGTTCAGACCGTCGAAACCGCGCCCGCCGCGTCGCGCGACCTGCTCAAGGCCGTGCACGGCAAGTTCGGGTTCGTCCCCAACCTGCTCGGAGCATGCGCCAACGCCCCGGCGCTCCTCGAAGGCTATCTCGCCCTCGCGGGCACCTTCGACAAGACCTCGCTCTCGCCGACCGAGCGCCAGGTGGTGCTGCTCGCGACCAGTTTCGAGAACGGCTGCGAGTACTGCATGGCGGCTCACACCGCCATCGCCGGAATGCAGAAGGTGGACCAGGGCGTGGTCGCCGCCCTGCGAGAAAACACCCCCATCGCCGACGCCAGGCTCGAGGCGCTCCGGTCCTTCGCCGCGGACACCGTCCGCACACGCGGCTGGCCCGCGTCCGGCTCGATCGCGCGCTTCACCGCGGCCGGATACACCGCCGCCCAGGCCCTTGAAGTAGTCTTGGGAATCGGCGTCAAGACCATCTCCAACTACGTAAACCACCTCGCGGGCACTCCCCTCGACGCGGCGTTCACTCCCGCGAAATGGGCCAAGCCCGCCTGCGCCACGGGCTGCGCCCGCTCGCACTAGCCCACCGAGATCTCCCTACCGGCGGCTCAGGCGACCCGCGCACAATCTCGCACGTCGCGTGATTCTCCGCTCGGGCGCCACCGCCGGTCGGCAAGAACACTCCGTAGCGCGTAAACGATCTCGGGCGGATATCATGTCCGCACGCGGGTGTAGCTCAGTGGTAGAGCGTCAGCCTTCCAAGCTGAATGTCGAGGGTTCAAATCCCTTCGCCCGCTTTTAGCGCTCCCTCGCTTACGGAGCGCATGTCGTGCCAACTCGTGACACCGCCAACAGTTGTGGCGACTGTCGCCTCGCAAGTCCCACGCCTCGGCTGAGATCCGTGGGTCACGCAATGCCATTAAGTGCCACCCAAAGCAAGCAAAGCGCTACCACTGGAGCTCCCAAGTCTTGAGGGGACAGGGTATCCACGAATCAGCTAGCACTGTCTCGGAACAAGGCCTCCTCCCCGCGTAGGTTCACGGTACCCGTCTCTTCACCTTCTCGATGATTTCACCTTCGAGGTAGGCCACGACGCAGCGGTCAGAGCAGAAGAGCAGGACACCTCCAGCGGGCATTGCGGGCTCGAGTGCCCCGAGAGCGGCCCAATCCCATGGGACTTCCGCAGGCGTGACGGCCGGAGCGCCGCGACTGATATGAAAGCCGTCAGAACGAGCCAGTCGCCGACGAACCTAGGTCAATGCCGATGCGAGTGCGGCGGCGAAGGCGTCAACACGCGCCGGACGGTACCGGTCTCCGGCGGAGGGACCAAGGCTGATACGGCGGTTGCCCGGCGTGACTGCCTGCCGTCAATGGATGCGGCAGATTCGGTGAACCGACGGGCGAAATGGCAGACAATGGCCACTGCCGCAGCAAAGGGGCGGGAATGTGTATGTCAACGGAGCGCTGCCGCGAAGCCGGGTTCCGTCGCGAAGCGCGTGATGCGCTGGCCTGAGCGGTGGCACAAAAGCAGCGCCTTGCGTGGGCGTGTGACCCCGACGTAGAGGACGCGACGCGATTCCTCGATGTCGCCGCGCGCATGGGGGAACTGGCCGTCCTGCAGCTCGATGATGCACACGGCCTCGAACTCGCGTCCCTTGGCCGAGTGGAGCGTGAGCAGGCGCAGGCTCCCGTCAGGATGGGCAAAGTCGCCGATGTCATCCACGGTCAGGTCGTCGGGGTCGAAGTCGCGATTGCGGCGGATGTCAGCGATGATTTCGGAAGCCGATGTTTCAATAGCGGCAGACCCTGTCTTCCCGATGAAGCCATGCTCCCGGAGGATTGTGGCGAAAGCGGGTGCCGCCGCTTCCAGCCAGGCGATGGCTGATGCGTTACGGTCTCGCAATTCCCGGCCGCAGAGGACCAGGCGCATGGCTGCGAGCCTGCCTGAACGATCCCAGATATCAAACCGGGACTTGCCCTCCGTCTGCTGTACCGTGTGGAACAACTGAACCTGCACGCGGTGTAGGAGTTCCGGCACGGGCGTATCGATGTACGCACAGAGATACTCGATCAGGCCGGTAAAGAGCCTTGCCCGCCGGTAGGGGCGCGCGCCAGGTCCGGAGACGGGAACCTCCAGCCGTCGGAGTTCGCGGGCAACAGGAAACAGCATGTACCAGGCGGGCGCAAGCACGGCCGCATCGGTGACCGCTATGCCCTCTCGGGTTAGGAGGGGAAGAAACCCACCGACGACAGCATCGACGCCCGAAGCGGCGCTCAAGGTGCGGGGCTGACACCGGTGCTCGGCATCGGAACCAACAGCAACCATTGCTGGGTCCCGCGCACAAAGGGCTTCGCCAAGCGCCACGATTTGCGCGCTGCTGCGCCAGTTCTCATGGAGCGGAAAGTCCGTACGCGCATCGAGGTGCTCGGCGAGCTCGAACATGCGTTCGGGCTGGGCGCCCGCGAATCCCTGTATCGACTGAAAGTGGTCGCCGACGAGGAAGAAGCGGCTCCGGCGCGCATCGGCCAGTCGGCGCAGAATCTGGACCTGCAGGGCGTCAGTATCCTGCATTTCGTCGATGAGGATCTCCCGGTACCTGGACGACACACTCCTGGCCAGGTGCGGGTGCAGCTCAAACAACCGATAGGTCAGGTAGGTGATGCTCGGGAAGTCAACCAACTGCCGCTCGGCAAGCAGTTCCCAGAACCGCTGCACACAGTCGTCCGTCAGCGCCACGTCTGTCGGAATCAGCGGCTCCCCCGCGGCTCCGCGGCGAACGCGCTCGAACTCCTGGACGTTGCCGTGCCCGCGCATGGTGTCCGCGATGGCCTGCTGCCCGGCTTCAGCAAACTCGGAGGATTCGGGCGCGGCGACGGCCAATCCGCTCTCGTAGCCGCCCAGCAGGCGATGATGATGCCGGAGCACGGCTTGCAGACAGAACGAGTGGATGGTGCCGAGATCGCAGTGGTCGGCATCCTCGGCACTGACCAGAGACTTGAGCCGGCCCTCGATTTCGTGGGCAGCGGCGTTGGTGTAGGTGATGCACGCTACTCTGCGAGGGGTTCCACGGACGTGTTCGATCGCCCGCAGTAGGCGGGCCACAATCGTTCGTGTCTTGCCGCTGCCAGGGCACGCCACGACCAGGACGTGTCGGGCTTCCTCGTCAACGGCTGCGCGCTGTGCCGCCGTCAACTTCATTGCGTCACCCAAGCGATGGCGTCTTTGATGTACTCCGGCGCATCGGTCGCAGTGTGCATGTGCTTCGACAACACCTGCGCAAACCGTCCTTTGGACCGGAATTCTGCCGCTTTCAGGATGCGCTCGCCCAGACGGTCAAGGTCAATCGGGTCTGCATTCAGGGCTTGCCGGAGTTTTCGGGTCTGCAAGTCCGCCGCGGTGAGGCGTAGCGGCTCGGTCATTCCTTCGATCGCCAGCTCGCTTTCGAGCGTGGTGTCGCCCGCGAACACCTTGACGAACTCATTCTCGTGTTCTCCCAGATTGCGAGGCGCCTCCCCCTCCTCTGCTGGCTCATCGTCACGGTCGGTGACGATGGCGCAGCGCTTGCGGATGCGGTCGGGGCCGAAGAGCTTGGCGAACGGGGCGAAGTGGGTTCCGAAGATCGGCACGACTGCGACACCGTGCCGATCCAGGTCGATGTCGCACACGTGCTTCGCAATCATCGGGACGAGAAACATCTCCGCCGGACCCTCGACCAGGATCACCCGTCGGGCGAAAAGCAGCGTCGATTTCGTGGCGTCGAGGTATCGATTCAGGTCGGCGCGATCCGCATCGCTCAGGTGACCAGCCGTGCGCGGAACATGCGTGTCGATAGCGGCGTCGGGACCGATCGACATGACCACGTAGTCGTCGATGTCCGTGGCGGCGGTGACATGGGTGCTGTGCGTGGTGATGAGCACCTGGACAGCATTCGCTTTGAGTGTTTCCAGCAGGACCCGCTGAAGTTGCGGATGAAGATGTGCTTCGGGTTCTTCAAGGAGAATCACGGCACCGGCGCATTCGTCCGCGTCAAGCCGGCTCTCGAAGTACTGAAGCAGCAGCGCGACATAGAGCACGTTGTTGAGCCCCAGGCCGTTCTGCCCCGGCTCAAATCGTGAGTGGCTGTCGCTGGACAGCAGGAGGGTGAGGGCCCGTTCAATCGCCGAGAATGACGGGTTGCTCATGCCAAGGCCGATCGACAGCTTGAATGCCTCGCCGGCGGTGGTTGAGAGCCGCTCGTCAAGTAATTCGCCGATGCGCTTGATGGTGTCCGTGGATGCGACCTGCGTGTTTGCGTCCGAGAGAATCTCAACCAAACGCTCCTGTTCGTCGCGCGGCAACCTGAGCGAACGGATGATCCGGCGCAATGGGGACTGCCGGGAGGACTTGAGGTCGGCTACCACATCCCGCAGCGCGTGCAGGAACACCACCAGGTAATCGTTCAGGTCGGAGATACGGATGCTCCGGCCGAAGTCTTTGTCCCATTCGATCGTTGCCGGATCCTCGTCCCCGCCGCCAGTGATCTCCCAGCGGTAGTCGTCGATGGTGAGGTCCTCCGCGTCGCGTTCCTCGGCTTCAAGAGCGTCACGAGCGGTCGGGTTCGGGCGGAACCGGTACGTCAGGCGCGCCAGGTTCTCCTGCACCTTGAAGAAGGCTGCGAAGGCGGAAGCGTCCACGTCATCCTCGAAGTCACTGAACTCGACCGCCACCACGACCTGAAACGGGTGTTCGGCCGCGGCGGACTCGCTCACGTCGGCCAGCGTCAACTGCCTTGCGTAGCCGGGTAAGTCGCCATCGAGGACCAGGCGAAGCGCGTGCAGCAGATTCGTCTTGCCGGTGTTGTTCTCGCCGATGATGCAGGTAACGCCCTTGCGCAACGGAATGTCAAGAGTGGTGAGGTTGCGGAAGTTCCGGATAACCAATCGAATAATGTGCATGGTGTGGGCTCACTGTGTACTGTCAGCAAGGGTATCCGAGGACCGTTCCGCCGATGACAGGGGCCTACCGATGCCGTAGCCGGCGTCGTAGGTCGGATTCGCTTCGATTGGTCTAGGCTTCACAGGGGCTGTAGGGCACGTGCTTCGCTTCAGGCTGAGCCGAGCACCTTCAGGTCGTCCAGCCCCAGTTGGTGAACGTATTCGTTCGCAGCGCCCAGCACACTCAGGACATCCTCGGTAAGGCCATCCCGGGACGCCCCGGGCTGCACCGCGATCAACCTGACGACGATGCCGCGAGAAAGCCCGTCACGCATCATTGCCTCGAACGTGGCCAGGTCACCGCGTACAAACTCTGAACCGGAGCGGCTCCGCCGCTTCACGTGTTTCACGAGGTCAGGCGGGTTGCTGACCATATTGAATGACTTGATGACCTGCCCGCAGACTTCGTACACATTGTCCAAACGGTCGCCGGGGGCAGTCCCCTTCGTCGCCTTGCAGTGGTACAGGCTCACTGCGGTCTTGCCCGCCTCCGTGTGGAGCGTTAGGAAGTCCGCGACTTCGCCGGTGCGGTGGTCGTAAAACACCACGGGTCGGTCCGGTCGGTTCAACTCGCGCCGCAGGTAGTCGTGGATCGAGAGCCGCCCGCCCGTCGGTTCATTTGCCTTCCAGAACTCCTTCCGGATGTTCACACCCTGGGTGTCCCAGTCCACGGCCTCGATCAAGTCACGGCTGTAGGGATCGGTCGGATGCGGGCACGGATGCCACTCGTCGCCCCGCAGCCGGCCGGCCGACGCGAAGTAGAAATGGAGCGGGTACTCGTTCAGGAACGCAGATAGTTCGAGCTCGTCGTCGCCGTAATGCACAACGGGGCGTGACCTTGGAGGCTCAGCGAACACGAAGAACGGCGCATCGTTAGGCCTGAAGTCGAGTTTCCAGACCTCGTCATCACACGCGGCGTGGACGCGGATGCTCTGGCGCGTACTGGCGGCTCGGTCAACGACGAGATCAAGGTCAAGGAGGTCACGCTCAACGTCTTCGCCGTTGGCCACGGCAAAGCGGAGCTTCATGTGCTCCGCGTAAACCTCCGTGTCCCAATCCGCCGCGAGAATGTCGGCAGGCACCTCCCGAATCGGCTCCCCGACGGAGAGGTGATCAAGCCCTGGCACGGTCGCCGTCTGTCCCTCCGTCGCGAGCTTCGCGGCGAGGATCTGGCACCATCGGACCAGGTGCGGGATAGGCCCCTTGTTGGAGCTCCAGATTTTCGAGGCACTGCTGTACCCAAGGGTCACGTCCTGGGCGCCGCTCCTGGCCTTGCACATGATGTGGCCGCGATGGAAGAGCCGCCCGTCCGTATGGCGCACGGTGAGGTTCGCCCGCCTTCCAGAGACCATCTTGTAGGATTCATTGTACGATGTATGCAGCCTGTTGCGCATCCCAACGCTGAAGCACTCCACGTTGGTGAGCCCAAGCAGCACCCGGTTCGTCTGATAGAGCGGGAGGATCTTGGCCCGCTCGCCAACGAAGGACGCCGCCACGGCTCTATAGAGGGCGTCCGAACGGCGAGAAGAGTTGATGAAAAGGAGTTTGGCGTGAGCGTCGTAGTAGACGACCATGAGGTCAAATTCGGTCCGCCCGAATCGGAGCTGGTCGGACCAGTCGGGCTTCTGCTGCTCGTTCAAAATGAGGACGGTTGCCGAGAGTTCCGAGCTGGTCCGCCGATGAATGACCTCAAATGGCGCAGGTAGGTCAACGGGGCCGGACACGTCCACATCCTCTGGCACCCTGTACACCTTGACGTGGTACCTCGGACGCAGGCTGTACAGCGATATGTCGCCGACTTCGGCTTCAGCGACCTCGGGCTCCTCGAAAGTCGCAAGTTGCTCTCTCACGTCGCGCTCTGCGGCGACCCGTCCCTCCGAGAGGTTGATGACGAGCTGCTGCCACGAGGCGTCCTCTCGCAAAAGCTCCTTCACGTCCCCTTCGATCTCGTCCGGAACGGCAAAGAACCTGGCGCCGCCGATGTTGTCGCCGGCGACTCGCGCAAACCGGCCGATGAACTGGAGGGTCGCGGAGAGCGACTTGTGGGGCGAGTGCAGCGCGGCGATCTTGAGGTTGGGAAAGTCGAATCCCTCGCCGAGCATGTTGACGCAGACAACGCCATCCAGTTTACCCCGCCGCATGAGGTCGAGAGTCTGATCGATATGGGAGAGTGAATGATCGCTGTGGATCAGACGGAGCCGCAGATCGGTTTCGCGCTCATAGAGGCTTAGCAGTTCCTCGCCCCTCTTCTTTTCCTTGGCCCTGACCATGATCCGGTGATCCAGCCCGGCTGCGCGATCCTCCTGGAACGCGGCCGCAGCGGCCACCGCGATCGCTGTATCGGGATTGTCATTGACTCCCGGGAGCACAGGACAAAACGTGATGTCGCCGAAGACGCCATCCCGGCGAGCCTCGCTCAACGGATAGTTGAAAACGAGGGTCCCCTTGATCTCCCGGCGGTCCCGGCGGAATGGAGTCGCGGTGAACAAAACCTTCTGCGCGCGAGGAAAGGCCCCGAGTACTGCGGCCCAGGTCTTCGCCGGGCTGTGGTGTGCTTCGTCGATGAGGAGGAGGTCGAAAAAATCGTCTGGCGCCGGCGCGATTCCCTGGATGACCGGGCTGATGGTGTTGGGGGTCGTCACGATCGCGTTGAATGCCCGGAGGTCGTCCCAGCCAGCGGTCGTGGTGATCTCACCGGTCAGCTCCTTCACGTGAGGTCGGTGGATGGCGTCCGGGACTACTCCAACACGCCTTAGGACCTCCAACGTCGAAAAACCGCGTGCAATCTGTGACCGAACCTGCCGGGACGGCGTCACGATCAGGACCCGCGTGGACCGCTGGATGAATGGCGCCAGTATGAGCACCCCCGTCTTGCCGGAGCCGGTCGGCATCACCACGAGAGCCGGGTCATGCCGCACCGCAAGGTGCCCGGCGACGGCGTGGATCGCCCCAAGCTGGCCCCGCCTGAGACCTGGGTGACCATCAGCCGCGATGGGCAAACGGACGTTGGGATAGTTTGAAGGAAAGAACCTTGGACTAAAGGCTTGCTGTGGAGCAGCTTGCGCGCCATCGTCCGGTCCTGCTGCTCGTGCCCTCGCCATCCGTGGTGAATTCCGTTCTGCTCCGCCGGCGTCGGCCTACCTGGACGGTGCTGATCACGACGGTCCAGGACAATGTCAACAAGTCTAGGGCTCCCGTTCGGGAAAAGTGCGTCTGCCCTTCCAAGGATCCTTGACCAGAAGGGCAACCGATGAAACAGCGGCTGTTGGTTAGCGTGCGGGGTCCAAGAGAGGCAGTAGCGGCAGCATCCGGTGGTGCGCACATCGCGGATGTCGAATATCCCAAGTCCGCGCTCGGGACGCCATACCCGCTAAACATCCTGGCGACCTGCGAAGCCTTGGACAAGGAAGGGTTCGGCCGCGTGCAGGTCTCCACCAATATCGGTGAGACCCAGCAGGTTCGCGCCAACGCGTGCCAGGCAGCCCTGGGAGTTGCAACCGCGGGCGCACACCTCATCAAGTTTGGTCTCGCCGAGCTTCGCCTCGCCGATGCGATCTACCAGGGGGAGACGATCGTCCGCACGGTGCGGAAGTGGTACCCGGACAAGAAGCTCATTCCAGCTGTGTTCGTCGACAATGCCATGCAGTCATTCCTCGATGTCCTGGAGGAGTCGCCAAAGCTCGTACAGGAGATTGGCGCCGACGGCGTGCTCATCGACACCTTCGACAAAACGATCGGCCGGGGCCTCAGGGACTACTGCAAGGTTAACGACCTCGGCGCGTGGTGCAAGCGGATCCACGATCTCGGCAAAGAGGCTTGGATCGCCGGATCGATCTCGCTGGATGAGCTGCCGGGCTTATGGGAGGCCGGAGCAAACGTTATCTGCGTACGAGGGGCCGCATGTAAGCCCCATGAGGGCGAGGGACGCTTTGGAGAGGTGGACACGGAGATCGTGAGAAAGCTCGTCGCGACCGTGCCCTAGGGTCTGCGCTTCAAAGGGGCGTGAGGGGTGCCTAGCGTTCGTACCAGCCGGCGCAGCAGCGCTGCGGAGGCGAAATTCAGGACTCTCCGGTCGTACATGTAGTAAGCATGAGTGGACCGGATCAGGCCGATGGCTGCGGCCGCGTGAGCGAAAGCGGATGGCGTGGCTTCGAGCAGGGTCGTCGCGATGGCTGGGGGGATGGGCACCGGCTCGATGTCGCAAAGCGCCTCTGCAACTTCGATGAGGCCGGCATCGACCATCGCACACATCTGCCGAAGGTGGCCATACTCCGGGTCCATGCGGCCTCGTGCGACCACCGAGGCGAACCGGCCGCCAAGCACGGAGAGGAGTTCAAGATACGCGGAAACGAGCGAATCCCCCGCGCCCCTCGGCGTGCGAA
This sequence comes from Phycisphaerales bacterium, assembly GCA_905339235.1. Classification (GTDB taxonomy): domain Bacteria; phylum Planctomycetota; class Phycisphaerae; order Phycisphaerales; family UBA1924; genus RI-211. Next base: position 58,553 of record CAJPFG010000017.1, on the reverse strand, counting down.
TGTCTCGGCTCGCGCTCCACATCTCCCAGACCGGACCACCGTCCGCCGTTGAGTTGGGATTCTGGTCATAGTCCTGCCGGCGGTCTGTCGTGATCGGGTTCCCGGGATCGTGGGCCTGACGGTCCAGTATTCGTCCGCGTGATGCTCCCTCCACGAAGCCACACCACGTGGCGCGTCGGAGCACTGTCGCTGCGGGTGACGAGCGGAGCGGGTAGGCCGCGACTCCTCTCGAGGTCGTGCAGCAGACCGTTGCCGCATATCGGCGGCGCGACTGGTCGAAGGTGATTCCGACCCAGACACCGCCCCGACGCGGCAGCCGAAAGACCCCTGCGCCGGCAGCGAGGTGGCAGAACACGTGCCATGAACCACGACCATCTGCCTTGGTGCCGGGGCCGCCGTCCCCGTCGATGATGCTCCAATCCAACAACAGCTGTCGAAATAGCCGCACGTTTTGCGGAGTGGAAGCCACGCGTCCGTTGCTGTCGACCACAAAGCGATAGCGACCCCTTACCGGCATGGCGAACCTCCAATTTGCAAGATAGCCGCAACGTGGATTGAAAGGCGGCTCAGCGTCTTCATGGCTAGCCGCCTGCGAATTGGGCCGCCTGCTCTGCTCGTGGGCATACAAGGCCTCGATAATCTCCGCGGCGGTGGCTGAATGCATTCGAGCGACTGGGCCGGTCTCGGCCTTGCCGTCGTAGAGCTGGGTGTAGTCGCTGGCCACCGCTGCGACGGACATCAGAGTCGGTTAGAGATCGCACAGCGATTCTCGCGTGGTGGGTCGAGTCGTCATTCCCCCGAGTGTACAGACGTTTTCGGGAACACTGATCCGGCCGTCCATACTGCATCGCGTAACTCCCTGCTGCATCCGTGCCCCCTGCACGGGCGATGCCATAGACTTCGGCTATCAAACCCCCTTGCGCCGATAGCGCAACATGTTGCCCCTTCTCCAATGGCACGCAACCCCTCGGAGTTCGTCCGATTCGTCGCCAAGCACTACCGGCTGCTGGCCGTGATGTGCAGGGAGAATCAGCGCTTCACGTCGGATGCGGAAATGGAGGCGTTCGTTCGGCCGTACCTGGAGTCTGGATCGAGCCCCGGACTCCTGGTCAGCCGCATGAAATCGCTTGGGATCGTCTCGCAGACAACGGGTGATTGGACGCCTCCGCCTTTTCTTGGGCGGTTTCTAGCGGAAGTCGAGCAGCGCCACGCCCTGGCCAGCCCAGGCGTTGTGCGGGGCTGGGTTGAGAAGCTCAGCGGCCTAGCGAAGAGCTTGGACGCGCTCACAGTGGATGGCGCACCGGCAAGCGCGGACGCTCAACTGGAGCTGGGCGCGGTCCTTGACGAGGTTACGGACACGATCGCCACGATCGCAGCGACTGTGGGCGGCAACTGTGATCGGATCGGGACCGAGGTTACTCGCTACCGCACAGAAGAGGACTCGCGTCGGATGCGTTTCCGGCTGACACGTCTGATCGATCTCCACACGAACTACCTCGAACCGATTCTGCGCCTGATCGAGGTCGGCGGGGAGTTCTACGGCGTGTCGGAACAGGTGGTCGCCAGCTGCGACCGACTTGCCGCGCACGCACTCGCCGGTGCCGAAAGCCCGATCTCCCTACAGGCAGCGGCGGTCTCCCGCGGCGTCCTCTGGCTCCGACGTGGAACGCTCCGCCGGGCACACGAGGCCAACCGGGAGCTTGGGCCGCTGTGCGAGGCGGCGATGCGCGAATCGGCCATCGCTCGTGGTGTCAACCGCGCCATTGAAGCGATCGGTTCTGGCAACTGGGAACGCCTCGACCTCGATCATCAGCTCTCCGTGATCGTCGCGCCGGACGGCCCTCTCCTCAACGATCGCGCCGCTCTGACTTATCTTCTTGCGGCCCGCTCGTACAAGGACGCGCCACCTCCTATCCTCGGTCCGGAAGAGCCAGGTTCGATGGATGTCCCGTGGACCGTGGCGAGCCTGCGCGAGGAAGTGGAGAAGGTCGGCTCTGTTGACGACGTATTCGATTGGATCTGCGAACGTGTAGGGCGCGATCGACCTGACCCGCCCGCCGCTTTGCTTCACGATCTCGTCGAGGCGGCGTCGGAGCATCTGAGTGTTGTGGGGCCCGAGACGCAGCAGTACCCATTTGCGCGGATCGATGTCGAGGGCCGTGTCTGGGTCTGGAAGGGAGAGGCCAATGCCTGAGGCAGAGACTGTTGCCCCGCTGCCCGAGTTGCCAGAGCGGCTGATCACCGTCTTCCGGGCCATGCGGGGTGGGCGCCACATCAGCAGAGGCGATGGTCAGGACTACCTGGACCTTGAGCGCCGTACGGCGCTGTATGAACACGTCTTTGGCGCGCTTGGGTATGTTCTCAAGCACCACAACCAGGGCTTCTTCTACCTCGAGGGCGCCGGCGCAGTTCGCTCCGATCGCATGCGAGCGGCGCTGCTGTTCCTTCTGATCCTCTTCCAGGAATTGGAGGAGCGCAAGTTCCAGCGCCAGGACCGGGCCTGGGAGAGGTCCCTCCTGAGGGCGACTTTCAAGGTTACAGATCTGCCGCACTTTCAGACCGCGCAGCGGCGCAGCCTGATGGCCGCGATCGAGCTTGATGAATCCAAGGTTGCACAGGTTCTGACTTCGCTGGAGCGGCTCGGCGTCATCAGGCTGCTCCCCGATGCACAGTTCGGGTTTCTGCCGCCCGTGTACCGCTTCATCGACCTGTGCATGAAGTACGCGGACGACCCGAACTGGGGTGCGGCTGGCGATGTCGTGATTGTTGAGACGAAGCCAGAGGCTGACGAAGAAACGGAGCTCGAATCATGAAGGAGTACGGAGTAAGACGCCTGGTGGTGATCAACAGCGGCTCCTACCGCTTCGCCGACGTTGCGCTCGATGGCCCCATCCATCTTGTAGCCCCGAACAACCGGGGCAAGTCGACGCTGGTGAATGCGCTGCAGTTCCTCTACATCGACGACTTCCGCTACATGCGCTTCCCCAAATCGGCCGAGGAAACCCGGGAGCACTACTTCGGCAATGCCGTCGCATACCTCGTCTTCGAGTGCGCGACCGCCACCGGTCCTCAATCACTTCTGGTGGTCGGTCGAGGCAAGGTCAACGGCTCCACATTCTCTCGATACGTATTCAGCGGTGGATACAAGCCTGACGATTTCAAGGACGATGACCAGCGCGTCGTTCCCTTCGATGTACTGAGAACAAGGCTGGCGGACCGTTCGCTCACCGAAGTGCGGCCCGCCGAGTTGTGGGAGGTGCTCGGCACCCCTTCGCGCCGCGGCACGCCGGAGAGCAACGGTCATGCCATCGCCCGGCTCGGTCTGCTTCCCATCAAGACCAAGGAGGACTACCGGTCGTTTCGAGAGACGTACGTCCGCCTGCTCTCTCTGAGCGACGCCAACGCCGCCGAACTCCGCCGGCTCCTGATCTCCTGCCACGCCGCGCAGGTGGGCGAAGTGAGACTGGATGTAGCCGCCGACTATCAGAGCGAGTTCGAGCGTGCCGATCGCACTGACAATCGCCTCAGTTTCTTGAACGCTGTCGCCACGCTCGTGGATGACGGAGAGCGGATGCGGGCCGAGATTCGTTCGCACACAGACCTCTTGTCCGCCTCAGCACCCAACTACGTCGCTGAGGCGGCGCGCGTGAAGACCGTGCTGATCGCGAGCGGCAAAGAGTTCGCGCGCCTCGCGTTTGAAGCGACGACGGCGCAAGAAGCCTTGGCAAACGAACGCTCACAGGTGGAACGGTTGGTAGGCAGCAATGAAGTCAAGCGCGACCAACTAGTCGCCGAGGTATCCGAGCTTGACGGTCTGCACGCACGCTGGGCCACCTGCAGTCCCGACATGCTCCAGTCCATGCGGGACAACGCCGATGCTCTTCAAGGAAAAGTCGCCGCTCTGCGCGACAACCTGCGGAATGCAGGCACGTTCAACCTTGCCGCGATGCAGCGATCTGCCGATGGCATTCGAAGCGAGGTCGATACGCAGGAACGGTCAGTCGCCAACTGGGATCGCCGCGTGTCCGCATGGCTTCTGGACCAGGGGCTCAAGCCCAAGCAGCTGGTAGCGGTGTTTCGGCTGCTCAATCCTGCGCTCCTGCACCTCTTGATTGGGGACGATGTGAAGGTGTCTGACGGCGCCGCGGTGCTCCGTCGGCTCCGGGCCATTGCGGGACAGATCTCCTCCGACAAGTACTCCGACGACGACGTGGGCATCGAGTTGGCATCGATCAGTGGCCCGGCGGCCGAGGACGTGAAGGACCCCGAAGCCGCGCGGCACAAGCTCGCACTCATCCGAAACCGCCTACAAGAAGAGCTGGAGCGTCTGAAGGTCGCGGAGAACGTCGACCGGGCCAAGGTCGAGCTGGGCAAGCTCGAGGGTGAGTACTCCCGAGCGCGCGCCCGCTTGGCCGAGCACGACCGTTACCTCGAACGCTGGAATGCCCGCGCCAATCTTAAGGCACAGCTCGAGGGCCTCAAGTCGACCCTTGAGAAGGCCCACGCATCCCTGCGGAGGTTGACCGAGGAGGCGCGGCAGTTGGTCACAAAATCCAACTCCTTGGCGAGCGAAGGCACGGCGGCAGCAGCGCTCACAAACAGCCTCGCGACGGCGCTCCAGCAGGCGCACGCCGATTTAGAGGGCGCTCAGGTCATCCCTTCACCAGTGGCGGCGTCGGCCGCTGGGGCGGTGTCACCTTTGCCGATGAAGGAGTTGCAAGGGGTCTGCGACGCTTGCCATGCCGGCCTGGAGGAGATTGCCACGCGCGCCCAGGCAATCCGGTCCTCTCGCGTCAAGCTCAAAGGGCTCCAGAACCAGATCGTCCGCCAATCGCAGGACCACTCCGGTCAGCAGGTCTACTTCAGCGATGAGGAAGCTGAGTGGGCCGAGCTCATTGACGGTTGCCATGCCCTGGCCGAACTTGAGCAGACGGCCAACCAGAACTGGGAAACTCTCTTTACCACGATCACCGCGAAGCTCGATGGACTTGTTCTCGGCGCGAGGGCGATTGGCAATGCCGCGTCCAAAATCAATACCGCGATGCGGCGCCAGCGCGTGAGCAACCTTCGAGAGGTGCAGGTGGACGTGATCCGCCAGCATGAGGCATGCTTCCTGCTCGAGAGTCTCACAAAGCCGGATGGCCTCTTCGCGAACCCTGAGGACCTGAGCCGTGCGAAGGACCAGCTCCGGCGATGGATCAAAGAGGGCAAAGTCATTCAACTTGACGATCTGTTCGCCGTCCGCATCCGAGTTCAGGGCATGGACGGCAACTGGACGGAGGCCCACTCCCTGGACGACATCGGCAGCACCGGGACCCGGATGACCGCCAAGGCGATGATCTTCATCCAACTGGTGCGCGCCGTTGTAGGTGATGAGCGCTACCGCCTCCATTTCTATCTCGATGAGACCGGACAGCTCGACGACTACAACCTCCACGCCATCACGCAAATGGCCAGCGAACGCGGCATCGTGCCCATCACCGCCGAACCGCGCATCCGAATCGAACCGCTGGCGCACCCCTCGGTGACGGTCTACGCCTTGGGGCAAAGCGCCGAAGGCAAGTTCGACATCGACTCGAAGCGGACAATACGTGCAGCGCGGCGCGCGCCAGTGTCAGAGAGGGCCGACTATGTCGCAGAGCCAACGTAGATTCGTGAGGCAACTACGTCTGGCCGGCGTCGAGGGGGTGCGGAAATCTGAGATCCCTTCGGGGTGCTCCGATCTCCTCCGAGAGTTGCAGACATGCGGCGCAACGAGCGAACGGCCGTCCGGCCGTGGTTCTGTCTTCTTTGTCAGCAATGCCAATGCCTTCGAGCTCTTCGTACAGGACCGGTACCCGCTGGGTCTGGACCGCGATCTGGGCGATGTCGAGGACCGAGCGTCGGGAGTCCAGTTGTTCGCCGACGCCAAGGCCGCGCGGCGAGGTAGGTTCGAGGGCGTGTTCGCCCGCTCCACCGTTCTCGGAGCAACGCTCAATTCTGACGATGGTACGATTCCCGTGGGCCAGCTCACTCCACTGGCTGGCGGCGCCGCAGTTTGCTTTGGAGATGACCGGAAGTGGTCGTTCCGCGGCGTCGTCGCCGTAATCGAAAACGCGGAGGCGTTTTGGCAGCATGAACGGGTGCTTCCGGACGTGGATTTGGCGGTATTCGCATCTGGCCGGCTCTCCGAGCGGGTGCTCTCCTGGTTGGCGTCGAACGAAATGTCGGATTGCCATTTCGTCCATTGGGGTGACTACGACCCATTCGGCTGCGTGGAGTACCTCCGCCTACGTGAGCGGTGCCCCGGACGGACGCGAATGTACTTTCCAGCTTCTGTTGCGGAGTTGCTACCAAGGCACGGCAAGCGTCGTCTCATCTTGGAGCAAGTCAGAGAGCTTGACGCCCTTCGGACGATGGCATTCGACGCTGCCGTCACGGAACTGATCGCTATGTTCGACACCCACCGTAGGGGGCTGGAGCAGGAGGCGTTGTTGATGCATGGAACTGGCGGCGCATCCAGCCCGCACGGCGGAGTCATCCAATCGCAGTCCGTTCCATCGAGGCGACCTGGGCCTTTGTGAATCGCGGAAGGGATTCCAGCGCCGATGCGACGTCCAGCAATCTCGGATCGGTGTACAGGTTCATCGTGAGTTGGATTGTCGAGTGTCGCATCGCGGCCTGAGCCGTTCTGGGCAGCACCCCGCCGCGGCTCAAGTGCGTCCCAAACGTGTGCCTTAGCGCATGCACATCCACGCTGTACCCTCGGTCGTCCCGCTTCGGAATCCCCGCGACCCGCAGATCACGCGCGAGCACGACCACCAGCGCCGCGGGCACCTCGTACAGCTTCGCTTCCGGCGGCAATCTCGCCGGCAACGGCGTGCCCTCCCGCCGCGCCTTGGCCCGCAAGGCGGCAAGGCGCTCGGCAAACCACGCCCGCACGTCCGCCGCAAGGTCGGGCCTGAGCGGGATCTCCGCCCCGAGGCGGGCCTTGTCGGCCCACGCGCCGAGGACCGCGTACGGAGGCGTGTGGTCGAGGTGGAGGTCGCCGACGGTGAGGGAGGCCAACTCCCCCTTACGCAGCCCAGTCAGGACCAGCGTCTTGTAGATCAACTCGCGCTCCCGGCCGAGCCGGTCCAATCGCTCAATGACGTCCGGGCGCGCTGCCAGCACTCGGCGGGCCTTCGCGACGGCGGCCTCCAAGTCGCTAAACTCGAGCGGAGACCTCGTCCAAGTCCGCCGACCCCGCCGTTCCTCTTCAGGACGTCTGACGATCCCGCGGCCAAACTCCGCCAGCGGCCTCCAGCGGGCCACGTCGAGCAAACGTCGGAGCTCGTCCTCGGTGAGGGCCCGACGCTTTCGACGCCGATCACACCGCTCGTCCAACGTCGGCAGGCGCGAGAGAGTGTGCGATCCGACCCGGTTCGCGCCAACCGCCCAGTTCATGAACGCAACCAGCGTCGCCCGGTGATGGTTGTGGGTCCGGGCGCTCACCCCGCCCCTGACAAGGCCCTGGAGCACCCGCTCCGCCGCGTCGAGCGTGAGTTCGTCGATCCGTGTCGCACCGGACCCGTTAGTGAACCGCTTGAGCTGGGTCTCCTTCATCTGGACGTGCCGGGACGCTTGGCGTTGGTGACGGCAGTGCTCCAGGTAGTCCTCGATGTGTTCGTCGAGGGGCCGGCGCCGCTGGTCGGCGTGGGGGTCTTCGAGCCCTTCGGCGCACCGTTCGGCGCTCCGGATCATCTGGTCGAGGGCGGCTCGGCTGGCTTGCTTGTCGGAGTGCAGAGTGGCGATCACCCGGCGTCCGGTGACGGGGTGCGTGAAGGCCCCCGTCCACCGCTTGGCGGCCGGAGACTTCATGTACAACGTGCCCAGTCGTGCTCGGCCCACGGCGCTTCTCCGGTCGGAACGACCCTCCTGTACCTCGAAGGCCACGCAGAGCGCCAGGCCTTTCGGGCCGGAATCTCAAAGAACCTGACCGCTTCCTACCGACGCTCGGGCTTCGTGAGGCTGGCGTGAGCCTTCTGGCCACCGATGAACTCGTGGATGTCGCTTGCCCGCCAGCGCGTGGCTCCCCCCACCCGGACTGGCGGGGGGATCTGGCCCGCGGAGGCCAACCTCCACACCCCACGAACCGAGATGGCCAGGAGCCGAGACACCTCTCGCGCTCGCAGTAGCGGATGCTCGTGGCAGGGAATCGCATTCTCCGTTCCCTTATGCGGAAGATTTGGTACCAGCTTCGCCCGAGCACGCTTGCCGATCATGATGTCCCTCCGTCCCGACCGCAAAGGCGACGCAGCACCGCGAGCACCAGCACGATGACCAGCGCAATGGTCATCAGAGGCAATGGATCGCCGCCATGGAAACCGTCCATCGCGCGGTCCCACCACTCGGTCACCAAAGCCCACATGGCCCGCCCGTGTCGCGCCATGAAGACCAGCACGACCAGCAGTACCGCCGCGAAGATGTTGCGCCATCGAACCCGCATGACCTCAGCTTTCATTCCTTTCTGTTCCAAGCACCTTCGCAGCGAAATACAAGGGAAAACAAACCGCAAGCCGTTGCCGTGCCTGTAGTTGCGAGAGAACGAATACAGGGCAGGGAGCCCCGAGCATTCCCGACCGGTACAGCACACCGACGATCGCCCGGCCCACGCGTGGGCTTGGCACGATGATCCAGAGCTCTTGAACACCAAGGCGTGCGGCCTTGCCGAGATCGTTGTCGACCCGGCGAGGGGTGCACTCCGCCTCGACCGCGATCCGGAAGTCGCCTTCGCCGACGACGAGATCCACATGACCGGCACGCCGCCCGGGACCTACCGGGACCTCGAGCGCGATCGGCAGTCCCATATCCCGGGAGCAGGCGGCAACGGGATCGATCAGGCACTTGTTGTGCACGAACCCACCCCTCATGCCACTCCTCCCGGTCCGCCGGCGCCCTGCAGCGCGGACCTGCCAGTCTCGGTGAGTGCCAGCATCACGGCATCCCGACCTCGGCCGGCGCGGTTCACTCGGTGCTCCCTGAGATGTCCGGATTCCACAAGCCGAGCTCGCATCTCAACCGCCCGCCGGGGGCTCACACCCGCCAGCCGCGGGTACATGCTCGAGGGCTGGGCGGGATGATCCCGCACGGCCCGAAGGAGCCGAGCCTCCGGTTCTGAGAGGAAGTCACGCGAGCGCTGGTGTCCTTCCCCCGTCGGAGACTTCTTGGTGTGTTCAGGATGATTGCGAAGCGAAGTTCGCGATCGCCACGAATCCAGCCCCTGTGCGGGGACCGTGGCGAGGGTGCGCAGGTCTCCGAGATTGTGCTCACCGATTGTGGTCCTCGTGTGCATAGTCATTCCTCGCATCCGACAGCTACTCGGTCCCTGCGGGCCGAGTTGGCAACCTCGGGAGATCGCCCAAGCCGTCTTCGGTCGGCCTCCCCGCTTCCGGCTCGTTCGGGAAGGGTGGCACGCGCAGCACAAAGGGACGCCGGTTTGTCCCCTCGCCGAGCTGCACAACGAACGTCCCCGGCACCAAGTGCTGCATCGCCCACTGGCGCTGGGGAGGGGTGAGCCCCATGGCCGCTCCGAGCGCGTCGTAGTCCGTGGCGGAGCCGCACCGACCGATGCACTTGAAGGCGGTGTTGCTGAAGACCGCGGGGTGCACGTCGTGGGCGCTCTGCACGCTGAGGTCGATCCCGATCCCGGCGCCGCGGACCAAGCCCAGCATGTCGCTGACCACGGCGGAGGGATTCGCGGCCGAGACCAGCCGAGCGGCCTCGTCGATGGAGATGTACAAGTCCATCGGAGCGTTGGAAAGCCCTCCGGCGATCCGGGACATGAACTCCGACAGCAGGAGCGTGTTGAGCAGGAGGTCCTGGTCGGCGCGGGAGACACCTGCGAACTCGAACACAACATGTCTCCGGGCAAGATCGTGGGTCGTCCACCCGTACCGGTACCCGAGCACCGCCGGCCCCAGCGACAGAAGTACGGGGTCGAGCGCGTCGACAATCGCCGCCTTGGCCTGCGGGTGAGCCTCCGAGCACCCGGCCGCGGCCTGCCGGAGGTCGAACAGCGTCGGAAACTGGGTCGTGGGCCGGGTGTCCGTCCGCACTCCCTCCACTTGAAACTCCTCGTACAAATCAAGAATCAATGCATGCAGGAGCTTGGACGATCGGCTTTGCAGGGACATGGCGTGCACCAGCATGTCGGCGACGGCGGACGCCCACGCCCGCGGCTCTACCCAGAGGGGAACCTGGAGCGGGTTCAGGCGCAGTTGCCGGGCGTGGACACGCAGCAGGGCGATGCCCCAGCGCTGCATCAGCGGGACCAGCCTGCGGAACTCGCTCTTGCGGAGGTCAAAGAGCCACAGGCCTCGGGCGTGTGGAGCCACCCCCAGCGCCATGAAGAGGGACTTGGTGGTCTTTCCCGACCCGCTCCCGCCGATGGTGCAGCAGTGGGCGTTGAGCCACGCCACGGGGACACGCACCGGCCGGCCCCGCAGATCTAGGCCGAGGATGAGGTTGCCGGACTGGTCCCGAGGAAGGTCGAACGGGCCGGCCAGCGCCTGCCGAACACGGTGCCGGAGCACGCGCCGCCTCAGCCAGGTCTCCGCGAAGGGATCGTCCAGCCCCAGGGCGATGCTCCGCGCGATGACACGGCCCAGGTCGCTCTCGAGCAGGCCGTGCTCGCGTGCCTCGGCGAGCCACTTGATCGTGGGAGGGATGTCGGGCAGATCATCGCGTGCCATTGGTCCGTTCCACGAAGGGAGAGATCAGGAGCGACATCACGCCCCGCACGATCCGCGCCCGGCACGCGTCGCCGCCGCACACTCGGCAGAGGCGGAGGTTCGAAGCCCCGTTGCACCGATCCGGGACGCTGTGGGCGGGGCAGACCGGCTTGCGGCAGCGGGCGCACTGCGCGAAGCACCGCCCGCAGACCAGGCCGGTTCCTCCCATGTCCCGGCAGATCACGCACAGCCCCGCGGGCGGGGCCACGCACCCACACACGCAGGCGGGCGTGTGGACCACCGTCGCGGACCGCAGCCACCTCCGCCCTTCGATGCCGTGAACGACATCGCACCGCCCCGTCGGCAGGGGCTCTCCCGACCACGGGTCCACGAGGACGGTCGCTTGGTGCATCGATCGGACCGGGCGCATGGGTCACCTCCCTACCAGGGCTCATCAAACAGGACGCGCTGGGCCCACGCCCACGCAAACCTCAGGAACTGGAAGAGCATCATCACCGAGAAGACCGCGACCATCGCGGCGTGCGTCGAGAGCACCATCCACAGCAGGAAGCGAATGAACGAGCGGCAGCGCTCGATGACGAGATCGTGGTTCCAGATGTTCATCGTTCAGGCTCCCTTCCCGGTGCAGATGGGGCACTCGGACCGCGGCGAAACGAAGACCGGCCCCCCAAGCCCCGAGGTACTCAGCGAGACGTACCAGAAGTTCCAGTCACGGGGCCGATCCATCAGGACGGTGTCCACGACGTACAGTGCCAGCCCGCCGAGGACTTTGAGGATGTCCACGCTGGCCGGCGATTCGGGGCACGTGGCCGCTGCCGCGGCGGGCAGGAGTTCTGGTTTCAGAGCGCAGTTCCAGCAGGCGTTCCCCGGCTTCTGGATGAAGACGTACCCGCCGCTCGCATCCGGGGTCACACCTGTGAAGACCGCGGGGATACTGTGTTGGCGGGCGAGCCGGCAGACCTGCAGCCGCGTGCTGGGGATCTGGTTATCCACGGCGCAAACGATGACGTCGGGCCGGACTTTCTTGATATCGACGTCCTGGATCGCGACAGGATGGGCCACGAGGCGAGTCCCCATGAAGCCACGTCGGGCCATCTCGCGGGCAACGCAAAGAGCCTTGTTTCGCCACAGATCGCGGGAGGAGAACTTCTGCCGGTTCAGATTGGTGGGGCTGACGGAGTCGAAGTCGGCGAAGTGAACGCACCCGGCGCCCTTCTGGACGGCTCCCTCGCCGATCTCGCCCCCGATCCCGCCCGCGCCAGCGATGAGGATCGTGGCTTGTGAGAGACGTCGCTGATCCCACCCGACGATCCGCTCCTGGCGCAACGACACCCGGGCCTGGGCACGCAGGGTGGGGCAACACCACTCTCGGCGCCCTTGGGTGAACGCGCGCCACCGATCAGACACGGCCGCCCACAAACTCGTCCCGGAGTTTCCAGTTGTGCTCATCGATCTGCTCCAGATGGGTACCGGCGACGCTGACGGCTGCGTGGCGGCCGGCGGTGAAGAACCGAAGGTGACCGGACCGCGACCAGATTCCGCCCACCAGCGGGGCCGTCTGTTCCCAAAGGCGATGTGTCGTCAGATCCGTTCCGGAGGCGTGGTTGGCGTGGGGTCCGTACCCGGGATGGGAGTGGAGGATGCCCACGATCCGGTGGCCGGACTCGGCGGCGTCGATGGTGAGGGCGTGGGTGGCGCGGTGAACACCCGCGGCGCGGACCGGGGATCGCTCCGCGTATGCGAACTCCTGGATCGAGGTTCCCACTACGATGCCATCGATCTCCACTCCCACAACGAAGTGCATGCCCTCGTCGGGGGTGGCTGTGCAGATTCGGAAGGAGTCACGCAGCAGCCACGACGAAAACGCGAACGAGCTCACCGGCTTCACAGGGTGCGGGAGCAGGCCGGTGAGGAGCCGCCGCTCCCGAACGACCTCCTGGTACTTGCGGAGCACGCTCCACGCGAACTTCGGCTCGGCGTCGCCGAGCGTTCCCATGAGTTGCTCGCGCAGTCCGGCTTCTTCCCGGTGTAGGCGCTCCAGCCGACTTTCATACCTGCGGAGTAGCAGGCGGGCAATCCGGTTGCGGGCCGCCTGATCGTCACCCAGTTCGCTCACCGTGTTCCGCCGCCTTCCGGCAAATGGCAGTTTCATGAGAGAGCCTCCAGGATGGTGTGCTCGATGCGCAAGATCCCCGTGTCCACGGAATCAGGGCGGGTGCTCCAGTGAACTCTGAATTCCCGCGGTCCTCGCGGCTGGAAGCACGCGCCGTGTGGCCCGTCCAAAATGGCCCGGCTAGCCTCGATGTAAAACTCCGGTGACGATCCGTCCGCTCCCGCGATGCGACCCCGGAACGACCCGCGCTTGGTGCGATAGAACCCCTCGAGAGTGTTCCCCTTCCACCGCCAACCGCGTTCTTCGAAAAGCCGCTGCGTGTTGCGTTGCACGACCACCGGACCGCGAATCCGCTCACCCGAGGGTCGCGGGACGGGAGTACGTCGGGGCGGACTCGCCGTCGCATCGCGGAGGAGCGAATCGAGAATGGACTGCAGGATCGACACAGTTCACCTCCAACCCTTCACGCGGCCGCAACACCCACGACCGCTGGGGGGCTCGCGAACAGTTTCTCGCCGGGCTGCACCCGACTCCAGATGTCCTCGTGCTCGCCGAAAGGCAAGCCGTCGCGCTTGGAGAGGAGATACTCCGGGGGCAGGTTGATCTGACGCCGGACGTCCGCGGTAGAGGTGCTGGGCGCGACGGCCAAGTCGTGCACGGCGCCGTTGGCAACGATCGTGACGCTCTTCTCGTTCATGGAATGCTCCTTCAGTTTGAACTGTTCACGGGGTGTTCAGGGCGACGGAGAGTGCATCGGGACACGAGTTGTCAGCCACAGCGCGCCGCATCGCGCCCGCCCGGGGCTCGAACAGGTCGATGGAAACCACCTTGGTAATCCAGGGGTGCGGGTCGTCGGCGGACTCGGCGAGTTTGATCACCGCGATCTTGCCGGACTCAAGTTTCGCAACGCAGCGGCCAGCAGCGCGAATGACGACGGTGCCGATCTCACCGCTGACCCAGATGCAGTCAAGGCCGTTCATACCCACGAGGATTGCGTGCTGCGGCGCATTGTCTGTGCGGAGGGCGTTTCATCTTCGTGCGCCGCGCGTAGCGCCAGACGAAGCACCGACCGAAAGGCTTAAAAGGATGCTCGCCGCCGTGCGGGAATGACACTTTTCACCTCCCGCTCTGGCGACTACGGGGTTGGGATCCTCGACGGGTACCTCATGCCGGGAACACGCGGATATGCGGCACGCCTGCGCACGGCCCCATCTACCGAGCAAGCCGCGGCGGAGTTTCTGCAAAGGCGAATGTACGAGTCGTTGACAACCGCAAAAGCAGAACGACCTGTGGCTCCGCGGGCGCACGTGTGGATTATCCGAATGGCCCCGAGAATGGCACGAGGTCCGCCACAGAGAAGGATCAGCAATCCGTGGCAAGAGATCACTCGGGGTGGGGATGATCGCGATGATTACCGGGTCATCATCTGGGGAGCGGGGGGCCCAGCAGAACAAGTCGATCGTGTCAGCGATGAGGTATTCCGGTCAGACGTGATCGCCTCACGGGCTCGCATCGAGCCCGCATGCTTTGACAAGGCCGCTGGCGAGTTGCTGGGGCTGTTCGTTGACCACTACCGGACGACTGGGACACCGGCCGCGGGGCTGTTCACCGAACCAGTCGCTGAGATGGCATTCGCCGGTTCTTAGCCGAAGCGTGAGCGCCCCGCGGGGCACCGGATCCAGCAGTAGGAGACAACCGGGTTGAGCCAGCACCCCTTCTTCCCACGCGGACGCAACAGTTTCACGAACAGGCCGTCCAGCCGGCTGTTCAAGATCATCCGAACACGACGCAGCGGAGCGCTCGGATCACCGGAGTTCTTGCTGACACTTCCGATTTGAGTCAACGTGGATTTGCTGTCGAGTTTGTACTCGCCCCGGCCGAGCGCCGTTAGAGTCAAGCGTAGCAGCAGCCCCGATTGTCCGGCGAAGGAGTCCCAGTCCTTTGTCGATGGTTCCGCCCCGGATGCCTGACGGACTACCAGTCCGTCATTGTTCGATTCATCGGCGAAGAGCTGAAATCTCTCGGGCGCAAGATCTGCCGACGCGTGGACCCTTTTCAGAGTCGAGAAGAACGACTTGGGGCGAGACTCTCCCGATCTGATCATCTCGACGGACAGGTAATCAACCTGCCAAGTCTCGGAATCGGCGGTCTGCGACTTCTGTTGGGGCGCGACGGGGTTGGCATCTTGCCCGACCGCCGCCACGAGCGCCGGGCCCAGCTCCGTGGCCAACGTCCGTGCAAGGTCCGGGCTTCCCCCGATGGCCGCGATGATCGACGCGAACTCCTCTCCCACCGAGCCCCGTCCAGCAGGGAGTTTGGCCCGCAGCCGCTCCGCGACCACAACCGCCGCGTAAGCCGCGCACACCGAGATCAACGGGGGCCCGCCCGAGCCGTCGAACGGCAAGCCCATCAAGGCCGGTGCGGTGCCGGTAACGAGGCGGCCTCGCGGCGACCGTGAGGCGACGACTGCTGCCCATGTGATCTCGAAGCCGGCCAACTCGTGCGGGGCGTGTTTTCGCACGAAATTGTGGACCGCAGCGCGAACGGACGCTTGAACTGCACGGGAGAGCATCCGTGGGTGGGATGGGCAGCTGGGGTCTATCATGCACCCTCGATCGAGAATTCCATTTCAATATACCTGTCCATGTAGCATCTTCGTGAATATGGGTTAGCAAGTCAAGCCTGTGACACTCTGCCCGGAGCGTGCAAGTGCGACCGGATCTGCGAACCGTCATCGAGCAGGCATCCCGGCACGTCGTGCTGGAGTTGGCCCCTGATCGCCTGGAGGAGTTCGAGCTCGTATTCCCCGTGCTCATCCGGACGCTCAACCCCGAGCGGATTCCTCGGGCGAGTCAGCAGCCCCTCCCGGCGGGCCTGGCGTTCGACTCGGCCCACCTCGCCGACAGCACGCTGCCGATGACGGTCTTGGCCGTCGCGCTGCTCGCCAAAGCCGCGCTGGAAGGGCACGGCTCTCCCCAGCCGGAAGAGGTCGAACGGGCCGAACGGGCCTTGTTTGTCGCCTTGGACAAGCCCGAGCTTGTTCGATGTGCACGCCGCCAAGTCGAGGGTGTACTCAAGGAGCCGTGAGTGCGTGCCGCGAGGAAGCATAAGTCGGTGGATTTCGGTGATGTCTTCGACGCAGGAAGGGCGGACCCCGGTGCGCTCGAGCGAACGGTCCAGGCGGTCATGGTAGCCGAGGGTTTCCTCGTTTCCAGAACGACGGTCGCGGAGGGTGTGATACAGGTGGACGGAGAGCAGAAAGCCCCGAGGTCTCGCATCGTTCTGGAAGCGTTGCCGCAGCGCCTCCGGTGGACTATCCGAAGGAGCGACGCCGGAGGTACTCTGCACTTCGACAGATGGTGTGAATCCTGGTATCGCGTGTTCTGCGCAGGGCTGTGCGCGATCGCCGCCACGCTGACCCAGACTTCGTTCTTCGTGGCGACCCGCCTCGACGGGGGTATCGCAATCGTCGGCGGTGTCGGACTTTTCGTAGGGATGAGTCTGCTGTTTGTCGCTTGGCGTGCGTGCTCAGCGGGCACCGGGAGGGTGGAGCGACTGCTCGAGTCGTTGCACACGTCGCTGCGTCGAGAGGGAATCCGTCTTGACCATCGACCGGAAGCGAGCAACAACCGGCTGTACCGCACGGCGTGGCGATTCATGATCTATCTGCTCACGACGTCCAGCCTGCTCGTGGTTGCCGCGCTCGCTAGTTCACCAGCGCTGAAAAGCAGTCCCAAGTGGCTTGTCCCCGCCTTTCTTCTGCTCGGAGGGCTCGCCGTCATCCTGATGCTCACACTCCTGAAGTCCACGCGGAAGCCGGGGTTTGAGCAGAGGCTGCGCGTGACCCTCCCGGGCGTTTCCGGGCTCCTGCTCGTGGTATTCTTTCTGGCTGCACAGTTCCCCGGCCACGTCGTAGCCGCCTTGGATTCCGAGAGTTGGTACGCGATGTTTGCGGCCCGAGACCTGCTGGAAAGCGCCCCTCTCGCCGCCACCACAGTCACCGGTCCCAACGGGAAGCCGGTCGACGTGCAGGAACTCCGGTCGGCGGTGACGACCGTGAAGTTCATGATTACAGCGGGACTTCTGGTGACGCCGATGGTGTGGGGGCTCGGGCTGCTTTGCCTGTACCCAACTCTCAAGTCGCTCGATCTGATTCTCCGGCACAGCCGGCGCCTCGCGGATGCCGCGGACCTCGTGACGGCCCGAAAGGCGATGTCCGGTGAAGGGTTCATCCAGCGATTCCGCTTCAACCTGATCAGTATCTGGTTTCTCGCCGCACTGGCCAACCTCTGGGGAGGCACAGCCCTCGTCCGGGCGGGATGGAATGCCGCGTTTGGCCAGCCCGGCGGCTGGACGCAGCACGGAGGCGACATCGCTGGAGCAACCGGACTCGCTCTCAACTTCGCGCTCCATCAGCCGTTGCACAGCTTGGTGGGCGCTGTCGCTTCCCGGCTCTTCTGGGCGAGCTGGGCTTTCCTGCTCGTCTGCCTGGTGGCGGCATCGATCTTCGACTGGTACCTGAAGAGGCATCGCGTGCTGCGCCTCCTGCGAGCGTGCTCGAAACTCGGTGGAGCGGCCCCCGAGCATTCGGCGGCCTGGGCTCCGATCGCTTCGATTCTCCACGAGGCCGCACATTCCATTCACCTCGCCGTGGTCCGAAGTGAGTATCCGACTGCGGCAGCCCATCAGTTTGGGGTCTTTCGTCGGGAAAGATTTGTCGCCATCAGCACGAAGACGTGCGAAATCCTTGACCAGGAAGAGATGCGAGCCCTTCTCTCGCACGAGTGTGCACACCTCCTGCTTGGGCATTGTTGGCGGCACAACGCATGCCAACTCGCCGGTCGGCTGACCCTCGCTGGGGATGCATTTGTGGGAGCGCTTGAAGGGAGCTATGGCTACGAGCTAGCTGCGGATCGAGCGGCAGTCGGCAGATTTCGAGCCGACGGAGCTGCCCTCGCACGGTGCCTTCAAAAGCTCCGCGCGGTCGCCGTTATGACTCGGTGGCAGCGAACCAGCGGCGCCCAAGGGCTTGGCGTTCTCGGGCGTTTCTGCACTGCGAGTCCGCAACGACCCGGGCGAGGCACGTGGGTGGGGCGACTGAGAGATGCCGTCCGCTTGTGGGCGCGCTTGTACTCCGGCGATTCGGAGTTTGCGTACTGGCACCCGGCAATCGACCGGAGAATCACGGCATTGAGTGCTCTTGACTCGCAAGTTGCCGATCGCTAGAGGTCGAGGTGCTTGAGCAGATGCCCGTATCGACGATGTAACTCTGCCCGGCACTGAGCCATTTGTGCCTGAATATCGGATGATCGTTGAGCGAGTTGCCCCGTTGGGTCACCCCGGGTAATCTGCAAGTCGACAGTCTGCATCAGGAACTCGGCCAGTCGACGCATCAAAGCCCGATGATTATCGATCTCCGCCGCTCGCCGAAGATTCCGCTCTCGCACGTCGTCCCTCGTGTTCAAAGCTAAGATCTGAACAGAAAGCGACCCCGACTGCGTCTTGCCCGTGAGCCACCCACTCGCATTCTCGGTAATATGGAACGGAAATCTAGCCCCGGAAGAGGGGTTAAGCAACTCAATGCCTTGAGCAAGTTGCTGCTCAGAAGGGAATTGTGCACGCTTTCTCTGGTTACATGGATAGCAGGCATATACCAAATTATAGTAATCTCGGCTCCTCGTGCGATCTCGTTTTCTTGGGACGAAATGGTCGATTTGGAAGTAGCCCGCCGAGCAAAGCTCGGCTTCCGACGCTGTGCAATATGCGCACCTAAACATAAATGCTTGACGCAGCCATGGTTTCCAGAACCCAACATGGCGTTTCGAGTGATTGCGATAGCCGGCAGGAATGGATGCTACATATGTTTCCGCCAGCGCAAATTCAGCGAGGGTCGGGCTATTCACGACTCACCCTTGAGAGCGTCGGGCTCTGGATTTGTCGAAGTCGGATGACGATCGCTTCTCGAAGTGCCCCATTTCTGCTCCGCTTCACGAAGAACTCTTGCTTGGTATTCGCCGCCAGCCTTGTAGAAGTCAGATTGCGCTTCGCGGATCGGGCGCATTGCCTCATTAAACTTGGACTCGAGTTCCCGACCACGCTCCGCCTGGCTTTCCGATGAGAGTTCGCTTGCCCGAAGCTCGTGCATTTCATCAGCGAGCCTTGCCAGTTGGCGTCGTACTGCATGGGCTGCAACCGGGTGCAGCGAATCGCTCCTATTTGGCGACGTCTGCCCGTCATAGATTGGAAGCACAAGAGGGGCGAAGTCGTCACGAATGCGATCCATCATGGCGTCATCTGTCGAATAGTAGAAGAGGACATCCTGCAGGATCTTGAGCTGAATCTGACGCGGAACCTGGCCGGCTCGTGCGGCAAGTCCGGCCGCAAGAGCTGCCACAAATGAGTCGCCGAATCGATTCAGTGACGCATACAAGCTTCTGCGATCATATGCGCCGTCTGCTAACATAATATCGACTGATTGCATGATACCCTGTGTGTGGGTAATGGCAGGATGAGTTAATAAACCCTGCGGCATCCGAGTAGCGGTCGAGTTCCGACGAAAGGCGACGAATGATAATAAGCCTCGCTTGGGCCGTCGTGCAGGAGTATCCAGGTATGCTCGTATTAAGTTCCACAGATCGGACCGCTGCTCGGCCGCGAATACCGCCTCGGCGCTTTGTAAGGCGGCGCGTGTTACTTCTGGTGCTATTGTCGCCTGAGCGATCCAACGAAGGGTATCGAATGTGCGTGAAGCCGATTGAGATTCTAACGAGGATGTCAGCCATCGCTTTGCAGCATCTGTTGGGGCATCAATAGCGAGGAACCCGGAAAATAGGATCGCACTGATCGACGGTGCCAAGTGTATCGGCGGGAAAAAGAGGAAAAGACCGCCGGCCGTCGGTAGCTTGTGCGGCGTGGATAGATTCATAATGCGTTCGACTGACCGCTGAGAGGATGTCGGATCGATGGTATGTGGTGCCATGGTCATGTGAATCACCTGGGGGCTCTAGAGAAGGTAAGCACAACATCAGCCATAGTTTCGATCAAGACGCGGAACAGGGTGGAGTCCAGCACACGAGGCCACTGCGACTCGGAAATGGTGGTGGGGAAGTCCGCACTTAGTACTCCGAGGACGCGAGTTGCGTCAAATGGATCCGGCAGGCCGAGACAGAAGATGGTGCGAGCGCGGAGCATGCTGTTCGAAATCAGCTGTACTATTTCAGACGGAACGTGCAGCTGCGTTGTGTAGTAGTTGTCAAAGGCTGCTCGGTCGGTGAAGATGGGGAACTCATGCACAAGCGGAACACCAGGCAACTTCCAAGCCAAGCCAGTAAAGGAAACGCCTCTCGCATAAAAGGCGCGGGAGATGGGCTCGAAGGTGGGGGCACCGTTCAGTGGGATCTCGTCTAAGTCTTGGGAGTACCGGACGATTGGTACTAGGACGGTTGGATGGACCGTGTCTATCTCGAACCACGTGAATCGTGAGCCCAATGGCGCGCGGAATGAGGTCTCGGCTATCTTGCCAAGGAGCGAGTGAATGAATGCTCGCCGAGCAGCTTCCCTTTGCCGCTGCTGGTGCGAGGTGTGGAGATACTTGAGCAGAATGATGAACAGGCCAAGTGTACCGATCAAGGCGGACGCAGCAGAAGGCAGTTTCGCAGGTGAGTGGATGAACCAAACCAGTCCCGCTATCAGCGAGAGCATCGCCGCGTCTGCGACAGCATGCTTCAAAGACACTCGCCTGACGACGAGAGCGATCCTGTGTAGGATGGTCGCTGGGCGAGGCCACAGCCGCGATGGAGAGCTGCTGTCGAGAAGTTCCCGAAGGTCTGCCGACTCGAGCGACAGTGCTGAGTCTTCGAGCTTGGTGGGGGCAGCAGTCATTTGGCACCGGACCGTCAGCGAGGGGTTAGAGTTTGCGTTCGCACATCTAGTTGGAGCCGCTGAACCAAGGAAACCACCCCAATAGATCGTATCGAAAGGTCACCTAACCACAATTCACAGCAGTGGCAGTTAGACCGATCAAAACCCGACCACAAGTGGTGGACGGCCTCGAGCGGAGCCCCTTTCAAGACCCGGCCTGTTCACATAGCGATGATAGCCGGACCCTGCCGCCCGGTTGTGGGGAGCGAACGCGGGCTGGGACCGGGGCTCCGCGAGTTTCGCTCGTCCGGCAAGACGGCTCAAAGTCTAAGAAGGCCGGGGTCTTCGCCTCCGCATGCAAGCGCGTGGCCTGATGTGCTTGGCCCTTGAACTCGGGCCGCTATTCGAGCGCTTGGGGGCTACTCGTGAGGCAGCCGTCCTGGCGCTGCAGTGTCTCGAAGGGTGCGCCACACTTGCCGATGATTGGGCGGTACAACACGGGCTAGCGGACGCTCTGATTCTCATCCGACTCTCCGGGCCGCTTGAGGCCCCTGATCGCATGGCGCTCGAGCGCGGCTTCACGCCACCTTCGCTTCGCATCTGGAATCTCGGTATGCGGGTGGCCAAGTCGTGCGAATCCGATGAGGCTTGGCGCACGATACTGGCCGGCCTAATCGCTCAATCCACCGACGAACCGTTACAGAGCGCTGCATAAGTAATCGAGTCACGACGTGATCCCGGGTACCCGGAGCGGGGTGGAGCGGATGAACGAGCGGAGCAGGTGCTGGCGTCGGCCAATGTCGTCGAGTATCACCCCGGCCTGCAGCTCCGGGTCCAGCGCGTTCTCGGGGATGTAGCCGTGCAGGCCGCGGACCTTGCCGTGCCCCCACATCGGCTCCACCGGGTTGAGCTCGGGGGCGTAGGAGGGGAAGCGTTCGACGCGGACCCGGGGGTATCGCACCAGCACCGCCCTCACCTCCGGGGCCCGGTGCACGTTCAGCCCGTCCCACAGCAGCGTGACCGGGCCCCGTACCGCCCGCAGCAGGCCCCGCACGAACCCCGCGAAGCACGCGCCGTTGATGTTGTTCTCGTACAGCTGGTCGGGCTCTTGCGGGAAGATTCACGCGGCTATCGGTACTAGCACGAAATCTGCGTCCTAGAACTGACGGCCTAACGAGGCTCGGTTGGCAAGGAACGCGGGGAGGCACGCGCGCCGACATAGTTGAGATCAAGCAGGCTGCCGTTGAGCCGCACTTGGCATCGGCCCACGACCACTTCACCGATGTACGAGATCGCACGTTGCTCCGTGCGGTCGATCACGTCAATCCGGCCTGCATCCGCCAAGCGTTCGAGCGCGGGATCAAAGCCACGCCACGGAGTCAGGGTACTGGATGTCAGGTGCAGGTCGATGTCGCGGTAAGACGCGGAGTTGCATGCCGATCCGGCGAGAGCAGCTTCAAGTCCGCAATCCGCGAGCGCCGCTACGACCACGCGGAGTGTGTGGCGATCGCGTTCGCTGAGGTACTGACTTCCGATCAAGTTTCGGTGGCAACCCTTCGCTGGATGCGTTTATGAAGGTTTGCGCGGGCATGAACGGCCCCAGCCAATAGAAGGAGGTGAGGCGTATCCGTCGGCAGTTGGCCCCGGATTGGTCGACCGATCCGGCCGCTTGGGACTTGTCGCAGAAACAGATTGGGGCAACCTGGTCCGGAACGCTGGCGACAATCGGTCAGGATTGCACGGCACGGGGACGCCTGAGCCGACGTTTTGAGTACATGGCTCGACTGTCGTCCCGTCAGGGGAGCAAAGCAGTTGAAGGTTTATGAACCCCTGCTGCGGAGTGACAGGCATGCAGGCAGCGAGACTGACGGAGTGGATGAACGCAAGCCCCAGACGTGTAGCCGTTGCTCGGCACCTTGCCAGTCCTCTCACTGCGACCCAGCTCGCCGGCAGAACCAGTCTTTCACGATCCGCCTGTAGTCGAGCCCTGTCTGATCTTTCCGAGCGCCAACTCGCAAGTTGCCTAAACCCGACGGCCCGTCGCAACCGGATCTATGGCCTGACACCACTGGGCCGGTCTCTCAAGATCCCCCGTGAACCTGATCCTGCCCACGACACGCCAATCGCGACTGATTGGAGTCTACTCGGCTGGGCCAGCTTCCGGCACCGTTCCGCGATTCTGCGCTCCCTCTCGCACCCGATGCAGCCGTCGGAGATCAAACGTCGCGCCCGGAGGCAGGACTCCTCCCTTCGCATGAGCGCGGGGAACGTGCGCGACGTCGTCAAGCTCCTGCTCGCGAGGGGGATCGTGGCTCAGGTTCGTCTACGTAAACGAGCCCATCCGATGTACGAGCTGACCGACATCGGTCGCCAACTCCGCCAGGCGCTGCTGAATGCGGAGGCTCGCGCATGAGGCGACATTCGGTCTGCCGCCGAAGGCACCTCGCGCAATCTCGTTCTCTAGCCAGGACCTCGCAGCGAGTCCGATTGCTCGGCCAGCTTCGGCTGCCATTCTCCACATCTTCAACGCGGCGGAGAACGCGCTGCCTGGAATGATCGAACTCGACATCATTCGCACCGTCGAGGCACGCGAGGGTCTCGCCGGCCTGCCTGATCAATCCGTCGACTGCGTGCTCACCTCCCCGCCTTACTGGGCCTGCCGCGACTACGGGGTGGCGCCTGCTCAATGGGAGGACGGCTCCAGTTCTGCACTCGGGCTTGAGCCCGACTTTGAGAAATACCTCGACCACCTGATCGAAATCTTCAATGGGATCAAACGGGTACTCAAAGATGAAGGCACGCTCTGGGTCAACTTGGGCGACGTGTACGCCAGCGGAACCCGGGCCAGATGGCGCGGGCCGTTGTCCCACCATCTTCCGAACACGGCCACCGGCACACTCGACACTGCGAATCCTCCCGAAAAGCGCAAGCGTGCGCACGGGCTGGAGTTTCACCGCTTCCCGGACAAGACCCTCTGCATGATCCCCGAGCGATTTGCGCTCCGGATGCTCCAGAAGGGATGGATCCTCCGGAACCGCATTGCGTGGGTGAAGCCCAACTTCCTGCCCGCCAGCGTCGGCGATCGGTTTGCTTGCTCGTGGGAGTACCTCTTCCTGTTCAGCAAGTCGGAGCGCTACTTCTTCGACATCGACGCCGTCCGCGTGCCTCATTCCGCCCCAGAGCGCGCCGGAGCGGGCTGGGAATCACGAACGCACAGTCCCCGGCCAGTCGTGGCCGGCACTCGGTTGCCGCCCCGGCCGGGTGAGCCGGACACCCTCCACCGCCCGGGCAAGAACCCCGGAGACTGCTGGAGCATCCCCACCCGCGGCACACAGTTCCCCCACCCCGCGATCTTTCCCGAAGCCCTGTGCGAGCGCCCCATCTCCGCGGGGTGCCCGGTGGGCGGGATCGTGCTCGACCCCTTCGCCGGCTCGGGCACCGCGTGCGTAGTCGCCAAGCGCCTTGGACGGCGGTACCTGGGTTTCGAAGTCAATCCGATCTTCGCCGATTACGCGCGGCAACGACTCCAGAACACCCCCACCGCTGCGCCCATTCCCGCCCCTCCCTCCTCTCCCTCTGACGTTCCGCAAACTACGTCAGACCGGGAGGCCGCGTGATCGCGCTGAACCGCGTCCACAGGATGGACGCCTTCGAGGGCCTGGCGCAGCTTTCGGACGAATCGGTCGATCTGGTGGTCACGGACCCGCCCTACGGGATCGCATCCTCAAAGCGCACCACCATCCGAAAGGGCCAGGTGATGTCCACGAAAGAGGCCTGGGGCTCGTGGGACACGTTTGCACATCCTTTCGACTACGACGTGATGATCCTGCGGCTGATCTCGGAGTGCTACCGGGTCCTGAAGCCGGGCGGGTCGCTGTACATGTTTCTGGCGCGGGAGAACTGCGGGTTCTTCATCCGGCACGCAGTGTCGCGAGGCTTCACGTACAGGAACGAGCTCGCCCTCATCAAGACCACGCCCCTCCCCAGTCTGCACAAGAAGAACTGGCGTTCGGCCTTCGAACTGTGCATGTACGTCGTGAAGGGCGCCATGCCCACCGTCTTCAACTTCGTCTCCCAGCGTGAGTGCGTCAACACCTATCCCCACGCCAGTTGTGTCCGGCTCACCAATCACCCTACCGAGAAGCCCTTCGAGATGATCAAGCGGATCGTCCGGGTGAGCTCCAACCCCGGCGACCTCGTCCTGGACCCCTTCATGGGCTCGGGGACCACCGCGGCGGCGTGCGTGGAAACAGGCCGGCGGTTTGTCGGGTTCGATACCAACGCGGAGTATGTCCGGATGGCCGAGAGGCGGATCGCCGACGCCGGCCGGGAGGCCGCATGAAGGACAACTCCGGTAGGGCTGCCCGTTTGCCCCCCTCGCCCATCATCCCCGCCTCCCCCGGCGCGCGTACGGCCCGCACGAGCCCGCAGCCCGTGGGCGCGTCC
The DNA here is from genome assembly GCA_905339235.1 of Phycisphaerales bacterium. GTDB lineage: Bacteria > Planctomycetota > Phycisphaerae > Phycisphaerales > UBA1924 > RI-211. Next base: position 33,422 of record CAJPFG010000017.1, on the reverse strand, counting down.
GACGCTATCGAGCATCGCACACCGTTGGAGCTCGAGGCCGAAGCACTTCTGGCGAGGCGATCAACTTCCGACGAGCCGGTACTCCAAGCTATCGAGCGTGAGATCGAAACGGTCCTCGAGCACCTCGGGGAAATGCGGTCGATCCACGAGGATCTGGACCGGGACCTCACCCGCTCGGAGTGCCGGGTCCGAACGGACCTGCTGCGTTTCCGACCCCGGCCGTACATCGTCAGTACCGAGAACCCCAACCACCCCTTCAACGAGTCGCAGCGCCAGTCGCTCAAGCGACGCCTCGACGACCTCGCGAAGGAACGGCGTTCGATCTCGATGGACCTACATACCCGAAAGCGAGTGCTGCTGGATCGCCTCGCGGGATTGATCGAGCGCCACCGCCAGGTGCGGGGTGACGGCGGGGCGTGGGGCGGGGCGTGGGGGGACCGGGGCCCGCCTCATGGAGTTTGAGCGGCTCTCGCGCCTTCTCGAGCCCTTGATTCCCGGCCAGGTCCGGCGCTGGCTGAAGATCCACGCCTTCGCGGATGCCGAAACCAAAGTCCTGATCGAACGCCAGGTGCAACTGACCGCCGAGAGGATGCTCGGCGACGGAAGACACCGCATTCTCCTCTCGTTACCTCCCCAGCGGGTCATCAAGGGAGCATTCCACCTCGGCACCGTGATGTACGACCGGGACCGCTGGCCCGCCGGGCTCGAATCCGGGGAGTTCCTCCAGGGAATCTGCGTCTTCGGCCGCTCGGGATCGGGGAAGACCAACGCCGTCTTTCACCTGCTCCTACAGCTGGCCGAGCGCCGCGTCCCCTTCCTGTTTCTCGACTGGAAACGAACGGGCCGCCATCTGATCCCGTTGCTCGGATCGAACGTCAACGTCTACACGCCAGGGCGATCCCTCTGCGAGTTCCCCTTCAACCCCTTCGTCCCCCCGCCGGGGTTTGAGACCCAGGCGTATGCCGGGCTGGTCGCGGACCAACTCGCGGCCGCGTACACACTGGGCGACGGGGCCGTGGGGCTAATCCAGCGCGCCCTGCGTACCTGCTACGAACGGTCCGGAGGTTCATGCTCGCTCTCCGATCTCATCGCCGAGGTCGAGCGAGCCGGCGGGCATTCACGGGCCAAAGGATGGCAGGCCTCCGCGCTGCGAGCACTGCGAAGCTTGGAGTTTTCCAGGGCTTTGCCGGCAGGCGTGCACTCCTCCACCATCACTCCATCCACCGATCCCAACTCCCCCACCGCCGCTCCGTCCACCCAGGCCAGTGTGGCTTCCGCGCCAGCGGTCTCATCAGCGGGCAATGCCGAAGTCAGCCATCATGAGCAACTCTCGCTGGTCCGCACCCTCCTGCACGCGATCAGCATCGTCGAGCTCGACGCCCTGCCCCAGGGCGCCAAGCGCTTCCTCATCCCGCTCCTGTGCTTGTGGATTTATCACGTGCGGCTGGCCTTGACCGAGCGCGAGAAGTTGCGTTTCGTGATCGTCGTGGAGGAGGCCCACCACGTCCTCCACGCCCGGCCCCACGGCACCCACGAGAGCGTCATGGAGATGCTCCTTCGCCAGTGCCGCGAGCTTGGCATCGCGATGATCGTGGTGGACCAGCATCCGCACCTCATCTCCAGCGCGGCGCTGGGGAATACCTACACCACGCTCTGCTTCAACCTCAAGGACCCCTCGGACGCCGCCCGGGCTGCGGCGGCGACCTTGGTGGACGACCGGCGCTGCTTCGGCATGCTCTCTGTGGGGCATGCCGTGGTCAAGCTGCAGGATCGCTGGCGTCGGCCGTTCCTGGTGCGCTTCCCCAAGGTGGATGTGCACAAGGGGTCGGTGACGGACGAGGTCTTGGCCCGGTTCATGGCGGAGAAACGGGCGGGTTCGGCCGGGACGGGGCAAGAGTTGGCCGAGTTGGCGCGGGTTCGGCGGGTTCCGCGTCACGATCGGCTTCTACAGGCGGATGAGCTCCGCTTCATCGAGGATGTCGTCAACGTTCCAGAGGACGGAGTGAAGGCGCGCTACCGCCGCCTGGGCCTCAGCGGCCACCGCGGCCATGGCATCAAGCAGCGCCTGGTGCGGGAGGGCTGGCTCGAGGGGGCGGTCGTGCCCGTGGGCCGGTCCCGCAAGGTCGTGCTGCGTCCCGGCCGCGAGGCCCGCGGGCGTTTGGACTTGCCGCCCGCCGGCACGCAGCGCGAGGGGATCGCGCATTCATACTGGAAGCATGTCTTCGCACGCCGGCTCGAGGATACGGGATGGGTGGTTCGCATCGAAGCACCCCGCGTTGGTGGTGCGGCGGACATCGTGGCCACCTCGGGAACTACGAGCATCGCCGTCGAAGTCGAGACCGGGCGCTCGGACGTAGTGGCCAACGTGCGGCACGGCCTCCGGGCCGGGTACGGGCGGGTCGTGGTGGCCGCAACCGACCCCACCGCCCTGGCCGCCGTGGACGCGGCGCTGGCACGCGCCGGCCTCCTTGTGCCCGGACGCGTCGAGGTGGTGGCCGCGTGGCAACCGTGGGCGCCGCCCTCCCCCACCACCCCCACGTACACCGCCGACACCGCCCAGGACACTCCCTCGTGAGGGAGAAGTGCGTGCTCGGGCCGGGTCTCACAGCCATTGTGTGAATGCTGCACTGACCGGGCTGATTCCTCGCGATGCGGCCTTGCTATGCGGGGGCGTTCACGGCTTCATGGGTCCACCGCGGGCACACCCCGCCAATCACGGACCCCAAACGCAAAGGAGAACGACCGTGACCACTGCAGAGATTCAGGACGCGCTGCTCAACCTCATCGAGAACGCCGTCTGCGCCCGCGAGACGATCGATGAAGGCGACGACCCGGACATCTCCGACCTCGCCGACATCGCCTCCGATATCGCGGAGAACGCCCAGGGGTTCGAGACGGTCACCACCTTCGAGGCCGCCGGGCTGCTGACCCGCAACGAAGGGCTGGTGCTGCGCCTCGCGGACGGCGGCGAGTTCCAGGTCACCATCGTCCAGAGCCGCCTCGGCGAAAACGACGACTAGCCGCTACCCGCACGCGCCCGCGCGGGACACCGCTCGGGTCGCGATTGGCCGGGGCAGCGTGCCCCGGTCGTCCGAAACGCCTTTCAGGAGAATGCCATGAGTACCAAGTCCAAGTCCGCCACCCCCATCGCCGACAAGGCCCGCAAGGCCGCGCTCGCGGCCATCGAGGCCCGCATCGCCGGGACCCCCAACGGGGCCCGCGCCGCCGCGACGCCGCCCCGCAAGGCCAAGGGCGGGAAGGGCGCGAAGGCCAAGACGCCCAAGGCGGCCAAGCCCGCCAAGGCCCCGAAGGAGAAGAAGGCCAAGAAGGTCAGTTGCCTCGACGCCGCCGCGCAGGTCATCGCCGCCAGCAAGGTGCCGATGCGGGCCACCGAGATGATTGCCGAGATGGAGAAGAAGGGCCTGTGGAAGACCCCCGGCGGCAAGACGCCCGAGGCGACTTTGTACGCCGCCGTCATCCGCGAGATTTCCGCCAAGGGCGACAAGGCCCGCTTCAAGAAGCACGACCGGGGCGTCTTCGTCGCCGGGAAGGGGGCCTGAGCCATGAACGACCTCGACCGGAAGGTCCAGAAAATGCTGGCCCACATCGACCAGCACCGCTCCACGATGCGCGAGGCGCTTCTGGAACTCGACCCCCACGCGCGCGGGGAACTCGTGCGAACGTGCGCCGCGGGGCGCATGGAGGACCTCGACGAGCGGCTTCAGGTACTCGTCGGCAACCTCGCCGTCGCCGCCATCTTCGACCTCTGCGGGCCGCCGGAGCAGGAGCAGTAGCCCATGAAGCCCAACCACACCCAACTCGCCGCCGTCTTGGCCGCGGGGACCAACCTCCTGGCGGCCCGGCGGGCCGACATGGAAACCCTCGAGGAGTGGCTCGCCCTCGCCCGGGCGGTCGCCGCCTGCACGGACGCGAAGGCCGCCGACTTCCTCACGCAGCGCGACCTGGAGCGGATTGTCGAGGGCTCGCCGCTCCGCCGGACCTTGGCGGCCGACGGGCCTCCCCCCGGCGAGACGTTCCGAGTCGAGAACGGCATGCTCGTGCGGGCGGTCATCCCCGCCAACGGCAGGCCCTACATGCACCGCTGCACGCTCGCGGTGTTCGAGTCCGTCGCGCGGGCCATCGACGAGGCGGGCGGCAAGCCCCTCTCGCTCGAAGCCCTCCGCGCGGCCACCGGGCTGCCCTCCACGCAGGTCAACGTCGCCTTCGCGTTCCTGAAGGAGCGTGGGTGCGTGGTCCCGGCGTTCAAGCGGCGGCACAAGGCCAACGGCGGGGCGGTCCACCCCCTCGCCATGGCCGAGTACCACGCCCTTCGGGAGGGCGACGCCTAGCGCGTTCATGCCCCGCCTCCCTTCGCCTCGGCGCTCGCCGAGGCTTTCTCTTCGTCATCGGCTCAAAGAGAACTTGAGCGAGCCAGGCGAAGCATGAGGACATGCGGCAGCCGGAGCAGTTCATGCAGGAGGACCGCCGTGCCCGACGCATTATCCAAACTCATCCATGATGAGGTCGTACAGCGTGGTGCCCTGGGGTGCGGTGTGGAGCAGGTCGATCCGGGGAGAACCGTCGTTGTAGAGGATGCGGACGCGCTCCTCACGCACCAATCGCAGCGGGTTGCCGCTCGAACGTGACGCGGCGGCCAGGACCCGCTCGTACATGGTGATCGCCCGGACGCGGTTGGCGTATCTCGTTGAGACACCAGGCGATTCCGCGAGCGCGAGTTCGGCACGGAGTTCGGTGCTCTTGGCATAGGGCCGTTCCGCGAGAAAGATGTCCATCCAGTTCGAGCCGTCCGCGGACCAGGCCACGCAGTATCCGCGCTCTACGAAGGCGAGCGCCCGGCGGCGTTTGTATTCCGTCCATACTTCGAGTTCCTCGCGTGTACCCTTCCAGTACACGCCGTCCTGCATAAAGCCTGATTCGGAGTTGCTCATGAGCGACGAGAGACTCGGTTGTTTATAAACCCTCGACTGCGTTGCCCTCGCGGCGAGCGTGATGCCGTTGCCGTACCACAGCACATCGCTACACCACGCCCCATTCCGAGCGCCACCCACGTCCATCCCAGATGTAGTACTCCAGGTTGCCGTGATCGGAGACGTGGAGGTAGTGACCGATGCTCGATCCGTCCGCGGGCAGCGAGTCCCCGCTGGGGAGCGAACCTTCGCGGCGGTCTCGCTCGATGGCGTCCAGATCGACCCAGTACCCAAAGTCTGCCCCGTCGCCGGGATGAGCGCCGAAGTAGCAGTACGGCGGCGCGAGATCGTTCAGACCCTGCTCCAGGTCGCCGAGCACCTCGGCGCCCTCGTCCGAGTCCGCGTCAAGAGTGCGCGACTCGCCCACGAGCGCCCGGTAGCGCCCGGACACGTCGAGGGACTCCAACTCATCCGCGAAGGCCGTGGCCAGGTCTTCGGGCCTGAGCGTCCCCGAGATGATCGAGCCGATTCGTGGTTTGCGTGTCATGGTGTGGGGGTGGAGTGGCCGCCGCTGCGCGAGCCGAGCCTGCGCCGGGCGACAAGGCGTCTAGTTCAACTCCTCGACCACGGCGTGATACAGGCGAGAAGCCTCGGGCGACTCGGAGAGTCGGTCCACCTCGGGGCCGTGATCAAAGTTGTACAGCATGCGAGTCTGGCCCTTGGCCCGACCGAAGAGCCGCTCCGTCAGCATGCTGTGCGTCTCATGGATCGACAGTTTGGTGACCATGCCACCGTCGATTCCGTTGGGAGAGGGATGACCGTAGAACTTCACGTAGGCACGCAGTTCAGGCGCACTGGCGTGGAACCGATCCGGAAGGAAGACCTCGATCCAGTTGTCCCCGTCGGGGTACCAGGACACCGAGTAGCCGCGTTCGACGAAGGCGACGGCCTTGCGCTGCTTGTACCTCTTCCACGCGTCGAGTTCTTCGCGCGTGCCAAGCCAGCGTACGCCATCCTCTTCAAACCCCTGATCGTCTGGGTGGGCCATGCGCAGATCACCCTCGCGCAGTAGAAAAGTCTTCGACTGGCTTGCTCCTTGGAGGTTTGCGGGCACCACGACCCAGCGCGGATCGCAACCCCAAGATCTCGCAATCACTGGTTCAGGTCCGGTGGATGACCAAGCCGGCCCAAGGTATATGTACTGGGCACCAGCATGAAGCACCCATGGATGATCAAGAATCGCAGACGGTCTGTCGCGGCTGCGGACGCCCGCTGAGAATCGGCCATGACGCGCTCTGCGTGCAGCGCTGTGTCATAGGCCCCCGGGGAATCGTCCCCGTTGAAGAGCCTCTGCTTTACTGCGATGAGTCGTGCATGCAGCGCGAACCCGATGGTGATTCGATCACCCGTCTGCGGCGGCGGATCCCCTGACGCGGCACAGACGCCGCGTTCCTCTTCGAAGTTCAGTTGAGTTCGTCAAGAACGGCGTAGAAGAGGCGCATGGCCGCGGGGTGCCCGTTGAGACGATCAAAGTCGAGTCCCCGGTCGTAGTTGTACAGGGTGCGCACGTCCTCGTCGCCGGGTGAGGACACTTGCTTGAGAGGATCGGTTCGTCGTTCCAGGATCGCGAGTTTGGAGACCATGCCGCCGTAAATGCCGTGCTCGGAGGGTCGTCCGTAGACCTTGACTTCCGCGCTCAGTTCTGGCGCCCGGGCGTGGAGTCGCTCGGGTAGGTAGATGGTCATCCAGTTATCGCCGTCGGGGTACCAGGACACTGAGTAGCCGCGCTCAACGAAGGCGAGGGCCTTGCGCTGTTTGTATTTCTTCCACGCGTCGAGTTCCTCGCGCGCGCCGATCCACCACATGCCTTCGTCGTAGAACCCAGGTTTCTGTTCGTCTGTCATGGATTCGAGCATCAACTCGAGTTCATAAGCCTTCAACTGACTTGCTCGTTGGGGCACGCCGAACCGTCGTTGCGGAAGGCGACCGGTGCGTGAGGCCTCTCCCTGCATTCGGGTAAGGGACCCGCCTCCGTGCGATCAGGGGGCTCCTCGCGCCGCAGACGGCCGCTCGCTCGCCGGAAGTTCCCACGCGCGTGAGCAAGTCAGGCGATTGTTTATTACCCCGTCCGACATGCGGACGTCATGACTCCGCGACCAAGCTCCATCCTCGTCTCGACCTATGACCATCACTTTCTGCTCACGGGCCTCTACCTGCCCAACCACGTCGTGTTCACGAAGCCACTCACCGGCGCCACCACAGACACTCCGGATACCTGGACGCGTCTGTCGGGAGACGAAGGGTTCGCACGTGTTCTCACGATGATTGCCGAGGAGAGAATGCCATCGCCATTCAGAAAGCACGCTGCCGGTACACCCAAGAGCCCCGATCTGGAAACTTGGGTCTTCCGCCCTTCCGCGGATCTGCACGGCCGTTTGGACACTTGGTTCTCCGGCGAACCGAGCGCCACGAGTGCCACGCCGTACCGAGTGCTCCTGCACCGCTCCCCAGGACACTTCGGCACGCGCGCTATTCAACCCGTGTGGGAAGCCGCCTACGAAGTCGTGGAGGGCAACATGTATCCGATCAGGCGGAAGCCTCTCGGGTCGATCGCTCTGCGAGCCGGTGTCCTTGTGCTCGAGGGGGCCGTCGCCGCCCACCGCGAGCAGCCCTCGACACTCGGGGAGTACGTCGACGGTCTTGGGCACCCCTACTGCCATGTGCGTGCCGGCGCGGGCGGCTGACCGCGCAACCTTTATATAGATGCGCGCCTTGGCGTCTGCATGATCACGGTTCAGCACTCGGCACCCACGTCGTGGGATTGGCGCCCGCGCGATGATGCGCGAGCCTCACAGCCCGGCAGGGGCAGAGACCCAAAGGGCCCTCGCCACTCCGAACAAGCCCGAAGTTCCACCAACGTTGGCGCAGGCGCTCCCGGATGCCCCTCAAGCCCATGTGCTCGGGTCCCCCTATACTCAGTGGGGTACAAGAGTTCGGTAATGATTAGGGTCACAGAGGCTCGACAGAAATATCGACGACCGTTATCATTGAGGCTCAAATGACAGTTGCTTCACTGCCTACGCATTCACGGCGATTGAGCATGCCCAGTTGGCTGTCAGCTTCGCTCAGCACCGCCCTTGAAAACGCTCGCAGGGGGGGCAGGCTCTCAGATGAACGAGCTCGGGCGGTTCGTGCTATCGTTGAATCCGTCGGGCACGTGGACTATGTGCGCGATGCCGAAGCGTTTGCATACCTGTACTTTGCAGCCAATTTTGCGAAGGCTCAACAGGCCATCCTGAGGCTCTACAGGCCGTCGCTCTCCCGTCCTATCCGCGTTCTCGACCTTGGCTGCGGTGCTGGCCCCGCACTGTTTGCTGCGTCGGACACCCTCCGCTCAGGGTCCGAGCCAGGGACGAATCTGCATTTGGCTGGCGTGGACGTGGTTACACAGCAGTTGGAGCTGCTCAACAATCTAGCCGCGCCACTGCTTTCGGAGCACGGGCACAAGGTGCGAGTTGAAACGATTCTTTCGGACGCAGTGACCTTTCTAGAGCAAACGAAGGGATCTTGGGACCTGATCGTTGTGAGCTACTTGCTCGTCGAGTTGGCCCCTAGAAAGCGCAGGGTGCTGCAAGCGGCCTTGGAAGCGAGAGCTCGTGCAGGCACGCAAGTGATCGTCATTGATAGGGGTGAGGCGGGGACGGGTACGCGGTACTCCCGATTGCAGGGGACTCCCCAGGCCTTCCAGTACCCCCCCGAAGGGCTGGATGTTCACTTCTTGGAGTCCATCGGTTTGAGGACTCTCCCCAAATCGACAAAGCGGGATCGATTCCACGTGCCTGCATGACCAGCGGCCCTGGCAACAACGACTCACCTTCGATCCTCGATGCCTACTTTCGGACCTGGGTTTCCCATGATCTAGAGGGGTTGGCGGCGATCTTCCATTCCGATGCGGAATACGTTATCGTGGGGCGAAGAACGCTGGTCGGGCTAGGGGAAATCTTGGCCTACTGGCGCCGAAATGCGAAGGTCCAACGGGATGTCGAATGGGAGTTGCTGTGGACTAGGTCTGCCGGGCCACTTGTCACCGCCGTCTGGGGAGCGAGGTTCTTCCGCACGGATTTGAACTTGTGGATCACGCTACGCGGCCTGCTGGTACTGGAAACTGAGGGTGGTCGCATTCGCCGCCTGGTTGAAAGCTATCGGCGCATCCTAACATCATGAGATGAATGCGGAGACCGACTCTACGGGGCAGGAGCCGAAGCCAACTTCTTCGACACGATGGCTGCAGTGGCCATTGCTCCTGCTCACGTTGGTCTGGGCCGGGTCGTATCTGTTTGTCTATCACGATCACTTCAGCGCCGACCAGCCATTCTGGGAGATGATCCTTTGCGTTGGGTTTGTCGAGGATTTGCTCCATTTGGCGGTTCCATTCTCCGTGCTCGCGATTGAGTTCTACGTGCTAAGGCGAATGCACGTCGAGGCAAAAGAGCGCCAACTCGAAATTGCGAGGATCAAGGACACGCAGCGGGCACTGGTTGGATTCCAGGCCTGGATGGGGCGAGCGAACTACCTCAGTAGCATCGCGCTAGGCATTCGCACGGCCAAGAAATCAGTGCTGTTCACAACCGCATCCATGGAGGCGAGCTATCGATCGGCTTCTCAGCGCGAAGTACTGAATGCAGTGCTTTATCGCGTTGGGAAGATGAAGCAAGCGAAGGATCCATATGTGCACCGTGGCGTCGTTGCGAGGCGTCCGGCCGCGTTGCCCGGCACGCTTGAGTTGCTTTGTAAGGCACGGCACATCGACGTAAGGATGTCCGCCGCTCTTTGCATGTCAAGACTCCGGTTTGTGGTCGTTGACTCAGAGCGTTCAATTCTGGGAATCGCTGACGGCGAGCCCGACTTGGCGACGGAGGGAATGTCAGAGGAACCCATTTCAGAACAGCCATCCACCAGGAGCTTCGTGCTCGACAGCGTCATGCTCGGTGGAGCACTCGCGATCCGATTCGAGCAACTCTGGGAGAGCGGTACTGGTCCGTTCGCGTACTTGGACGAATTCATTCTGGAAGCAAAGCGGAGCAAGCCCGACTACTGCCGGGAAGACGTGGACCGATGGCTGAACGTGCAACGATGTGGGATCGATCCCGAGTGGCTGGCTGAGCACTCCAAGGCCTATCGAGAGCTTCCAAATACTGACCAAGACCAACTCGTGTCCGGAAAAGACGGCAGTCAACCGCACGAAACTGCCAATGCTCCCCCGAATTCCAAAGGCGCAGCAGAGCTACCAGATTCAAAGCACTGAGCCTTGATTGGGCTGCCTTCGTCGGGCTGGAGTCAACCATGGCGGCGAGGAACGACATGGAACTGACGGGGTTCATCTCGCGACGGTCTTGGCAAGTCTGCAGTCCGGGCCGCCCCGGATCGTCAGCTTTCGTGCGCTTGCATCAAGTCGTCGAGTCGCTCGCGCATGCCATCAAGTCGAGCAGCAAGTGCACGCACCACAGACATGAGAGATTCGGGAAGTGGAGTAGGGTCGCTCGGCTTGGAGAGTTCTAGCGAGCCTGTGCTCGGGATACTCTGTGCCGCCTCGTGGACGCGGTCGCTCATCGGTCGACATGGTATTCCATCTACTTAAGCACTCGACCGACGTGCTCCCGAGGCGACAGGTACCGACTCCAGTAGCAGCACCACCTGACCACGCAACCATTCGATGTCCTCTCGCGTCCGTAGCAACTCGGCCTTGAGTGCCTGCGACGTCTCCTGCTCTCTGCGCAGACGGTCGCCAAGCAACTGGGCCGCCGAACGAGATTCGTCACGCTCATTTCGGAGCGATTCCTGGACCGTGGCGGTGAGGCGCTGCTTGGGCTTCTCGCGGTCGAGCGCCAAGAAGTTGATGTAGGCGTCCAGGGCATCAGAGTGGGGAGTGTGTCCAAGCCTGGCGTTCACCTCGTCCCGGGTCCAACCCATTCGCAGCAAGTGGCACGCCATCCCCGACCTGAGGTCCTTCCAGCGCACCGGCTCGTTGTTCGGAAGCGTTGTGGCGGAGGTCTTCTCGACCGCGGCCTCGAGCACCTTGTACGCCTGGCGGTACCCGAAGGGGAAGATCAAGTCGTCGAGCTCCAGACCTGGCAGCACCAGATCGGCGAACTGAGCCGTCTCGGGGTAGAGAGTCACCTCTCCCCGCGTCTGGCGGCTCCGCTTCAGTTTGGACGCCGGCAGGTGCACGAGGTATTCGCGCTCGCTCGAGTGGCGGTTGATCTGAGCCACGAGGTTCCGGCGCGTGAGTTTGAGGAGGGTGTCGATATTCTCGCCGATATCCCACGCCAGCCACAGCAGGAAGAGATGGCGCGGGTTGGCGACGACCCGCACAAGCCTCCTGAACGTCTCCTCGGGCACGAAACAGACCGGCCGCTTGGTCGCGTTGGAAAACTCGATCACCTCCCTGGCCAGTTCATCCTTGCCAGCCAGCTTGAAGGGTTTGCTCTTGAAGATCTTGTTGTAGTACCCGACGCGGCCGCGGAACGGCTCGCCGCGCTGCGTTCGGATTGTGCCGTCCTCCAGACCGTCGTAGACGCGCTTGATGTCCTCCCGAGTCAGTTCCTTCCACGGCTTGTTCTCGAACCAGGCGTTGACGTTTCGGAACCGCATGATGTACCCGTACAGGGTCTTGCAGCACCCCTCGTCGAGGTCCGGCAGTCCATTCTGCCGTTTGAGTTTGTACTCCTGAAACGAAAAAAACTCGGTGAACAGTGCCTGGTTCTCCGGGCAGATGGACCGGTCCGCGAGAAACGCCACCTTGAGCCGCTCGTACTGTGCCTTCCAGGTCATGGTCTCGAAACGTACCCCCGGTTCATAAACTGTCGCCCGTCGTGCTCCCGCGGCATTGAACAAAAAGGGTCAATGGCCCCGACGGCACTGGAGCCGTTTTGTTCAATAGAGAGGCACGTGGGTATCAGTTCCTCGCTCCGTGGGGATCCATCTGGTTGAGCCTGGATCTGAGCGGCACGGCGGCAACGTGCCGGAGGATCGTGCGAGCGGGATCGAACTGTGCCCGAGGACCACGTGGCCGCCTTGCCCATGGGCGATGCTGTCCACGGCATCTGCCAGGAGAGGCGGAGTAGCGACAGTTTCATGACTGGCATAGGCCAAATGAAGCGCTGCCTCTATATAAACGTTGCGCGGGGAGGCATTATCGCCACTCTCATCCCCAGGACCGTAACCCCCGCAGCACGACAACGTCTGTCGCCCCACGACTCTGTGCGTCGGCGCGGACTGTGAAGGGTGCTGCCAACCTCCTCCTGAGCGGATAAACTGGCGACGATGAGCGATCCATCCGCGCAGCCGCCGAGTTTGGACTCTTCCGGAGTCATCCCGACCGGCCCGATGCCTCCGGACGAGCAGATTCGGATTGCCGAAGCCACGCTCGACCGGTTGCTCGATATGGTCCGCGCGATCGACGCAAAGACTCCAATCGTCTTGGCCATCAACACCGGGATGCTCGGGGTGGCCATGGCGATGGCGCCTGCCCTGTCACAGTGGACGGAGTGGACGATGCTCTGCGCCTCGGTCGCCGTACTGTGCCCGGCGGTGAGCCTGGTGCTTTGCGCCGTTGCGACGTTTCCGCACACCGATGGCCCCGGCAAGTCGCTGGTCTACTTCGGAGGAATCCAGCGGCTCCCGATCAACGAGTTCATGAAGGGTGCTTGCGGCCGCACGCAGCCTGAGTATTTGGAGGACATGCTCCGACAGGTCCATCGCAACGCGCAGATCGCGTGGTTCAAGTATCGCTTCATCCAGCATTCGCTGCGCTGGCTGTTCCTGGGGCTGGCGCCATGGGTGGCTGGGGTCATCTTCCTGTTTCAGAGGTGAGGCATGGGCATAGCAGACCAGATACAGGCGGAACTGAACGATGTGCTCAGAACGCCGTGGGATGTCCGTTCGGGGCGGGTTGTCCCTGATACCGAGAACATCGCCCTGCGCGGCGGAGGGGTACGGTTCGACGCCGTTATCCTGTACGCCGACATGGCCGGGTCGAGCTCGCTGGTGAAGCGCTTGAGCGATACTGCGGCGGCGCATGTTTACAAGTGCTTCCTCCACGGGTGCTGCCGCGTGATTCGGGAGCGCGGCGGAGAGGTGACAGCATTTGATGGCGACCGCGTCATGGCGGCCTTCCTGGGCGACGGCAAGGAATTACGAGCCGCCATGTGCGGCTTGCAGATCAACTGGGTTGTTCGCGAAGTGATCACGCCGAGCCTCAAGCGGCAGCATGGACTGCCCCCGGACTTTTCCGTTGGGCACGCGGTTGGAATCGACGCGAGTCCGATCCTGGTTGCCAAGACCGGCATCCGGAACTACAACGACCTCGTGTGGGTAGGTCGCGCCGCAAATGTGGCCGCGAAACTCTCCGGGCTCCGGGAGGCAGCGTCCACCGCCTGGATTACGGGGCAGGTGTTCGACCGGCTGACGAACGACACGAAGTACGGCGGCGAGCCGCGGCGCCTCATGTGGGAGCAGCAATCTTGGATGTTCGAGGGTGACTCACTGCGGTTGCACCGCTCAAACTGGACTTGGAAGCCGTGATTCATGGCCGCGAGCGATTGACGATCTCGCGCGGGAAGCCGGGAAACCTGCCGATTATAGGCGACGGGGCTCGATTCTCCGGCGCCGTTCCATGTCCATTACTAGACCGCACTCCGCACATCGCGACATGATAGGGTAGCCGCACCGAGGACAGCGGCCGCGAGCGGCTCGCATTCGAACCATGAGACTTCTGGGAAACACCAACACGCCGACGCACGCCATTAGTACCAATAACGTCGACAAGCCAGCGACTGGCCATGTATCGAGTATATCATATGCTAGGTTATATTCATATGTCCGATCGCGCAAACCCAGAGCTACCATCGAAGGCCGTTGATCGGAGCCCCTCTCACCTCTTTGCAAGAGTGAACCGGCAGGAACTCCGTTGCTCCCGAGCCATTCTTCCAGCATTGCATAGGAGCAGCCTGTATCCAGATTGTCGATCCTCGAAATGACTACAACAGTCCGCTCCTCCACTGGTTTATTCCAAGGGCCAATCCATGAGTACTCAGTCTTGCATGTGACCATACCGGCAAGCGTATCGTTAATATCATACGTAAGACTTCCATTGTCATCGATATAAAGAGGAAAACTAGTTACTTGTGAACTCGATGGTCGCGGAAACGGGAGTATGTGATAAAGGTATCTCCAAACTGAAAGTTCGGACATTGATATCACAACGATAATCATTACAAATAGTATACCAAGACGAAGGGCATCAAGTCGCAAGACACCTTGCATCCACTTGCGAGCGGTAATGGAGTTCCTGTCGTGGCTCATTCCTGTCAGTTGGATGCTAATCTGGCAAACGAGAAAGTGGAATACCGCTGGGCGGGATGCCACAGGTACCAACATCGTATGCGTACACAAAGAACACCGACTGGCAGGTGTAAGTATATGTGCAAGGGGTGCCGCCTACCATCCAGACCGTAAACGTCACGCTCATTGCGATCGGGCCCGTCGAGCCTCGAACGGGTACTAGATTCGTGCACGGAGCCCCATTTGGGCATGGCGCATTTGCCGGGACCGTTGCCAACAAGCCGGGGCAGAAGGGCCTCGGTGGAGGGGTTGGGTTAGCCCAGCACTGAACATTGGAGGACCAAGACAGTTTCATGGAACAGGCACCCGTTGAGCATGTAGCGCGACTATTCACGATGCAGGGAAGCGGGACTTCGCCCGAGGGATCTCGGTAGTTGACGGGATTGGAATAGAGCGCCTCATAGAAAGCCATCACTCCGCGGTCCCCCGAGGGATCCCTCGACAGCCATCTGCCCAGTGCCGCTAAGTATTCACGATGGCGGACGTGGTTAGCGCCTATTCCAGCATCCCACCAGTATCCTGTGTAGCCAAACCTATTATCCACTCCAGGCCGCGACTGTACCCCCCACCCCGTCGTCCCATCGCTGTACCCGCTGACGTACGAACTGTGCGAATCGAGGTCGTACCCATCGAGGTTGCCGCTCTGGTCGAAGTCCTCGTACCCGCCGAAGCTGCCGTTGCCGTTGACCATGCTCTCGAGTTCAGTGGTGTCGGAGGCGTTCACAATGCCGTCCCGGTTGATGTCGCCCAGCGCGGTGTTGAAGGGGAGGCCGTAGGCTGTGTAGGAGACCCACTCCAGGGGGAGGCCGTCGGTGTCGGTGACGCAGATGGCGTCGGCGCGCCAGTTCTGGAGGAGGTACCGTCGCTCTTCCATGGTGGAGTCGGCCGCGGCCCAGGGATTGGTGTTGGCGTCGCGGTCGCGCAGGACTACGCTGTCGATGTAAGACGACCCACCGAGACCGCGGAGACCCGCAGCGTTGTGCATGGTGGACCGCTTGAAGTAGGCATCGCTGGCGCGAACGACGCCCACGGGGCGCCAGCGCTCGTCGTAGGCGATGTAGAACGTGGGATCATCGGCGGTCACCTGGCCGTCGGGGCCGGCGGAGGCGCCGACGTTGGTGGTATCTCCGCGGTAGCTGATGAGGAATCCCAGCCCGTTGTACCGGAACTCCTCCACCAGAGCGCTGTTCGAGCGGTTGCGCACTTCCTTCAGTCTGCCATACTGGTCGTATTTGAGCGTGTAGTCCTTCCCGTCGTCGGTAATGTCGCCGCGGGCGTTGTGCGTGAGGGTGTAGTTGACGCTGGCGTTGGTGTCGGTGTCGCGGGTCAGGAGTTCGTTCGAGAGGTTGAAGGTGCGGGTGTCGTCGAGTTCGTTCGAGTCGGCGTAGTCGCCGTCACCGTTGCGGTCCCACTTGTAGCGGAGCATGTTGCCGACCTGGTCGAGGCTGGTCCAGAGCTCCTCGCCCTTGCGGTCACCGGTGGAGATGGCGCCGCTGGCGATGTGACCCGTGCGGGCGTTGGTCAGGCGGTTGAGGCTGTCCATGGTGTAGATCGCGTCCTGGACGCTCTTGACCGAGGAGTTAATGAAGACGGCGTCGTCGGCGGAGACGATATTAGAGTCGCGGTCGTAGGCGAGGGTCACGTCGTGGGGGGTGAAAGTTCCGCTGGCCCACTTGCTGCGGGTCACGCGGCCGAACCGGTCCATGTACGCATAATCCCGGGGCGTGCCCGAGGGGTTGTACATGCCAAAGTTCAGCTCCGGCGTGCCCAGGTCGTACGTCGTGTTCACGAGCGTGGCCGTGCCGAGATACCCGTACGACACGCGCGTGGTGCCGCCGTCCTTGAGGCCCGCGACGCGTGAGAGGCAGGCGTTGATGGAACCCGCGGAGCCGTAGTCGTAGGTGATTGTGCCCCAGGTGCCGGCGGGGAGTGTAGTGGAGGTGCGGCGCAGGGTGGGAGCGCCGAGGTAGGTAGAGCCGTCGGTGCCGGAGAAGTACTCCCAGGCGTGCTGGACGCTGAAGGCGGCGCGGCCACCGGCGGCGATGACGCCGTCCACATCCTGCTCGAACTTGGTCAGGTTGGCCCAGCCGTCCCAAGTGTTACCGACCTGGTCGAGGGCGGTGCCTTCGCCGGGGTCGGGGTCGTCGTACTGGGTGACGGTGTCCACCAGGCCGCGGGAGAGGTAGGCGGTGTGGATGCGGCGAACGGAAGTATCATGACCCGATCCGACGGTGGTGGCGCACTTGTCGGTAACACGGCCGGAGGTGTCGTAAACGGTCTTGATCTCGCCTCCCGTCTGGTCGTTGACCCAGATCTGCTGGCCGAGAGCGTTGTACGCGTACGTCACGTAGTCTACGCGGGCGGGGGCGCTGGGGTGATCCGCCGGGTAGGTCACCTTCTGGAGCAGGCTGCCGTGGGCGATCTGGGAGTTGGGGAAGGATGCGCCCTTGGTGACGCCGTAGGTGTACGTGGTAATCTCGTCGGTCGCGTCCTGGACGCCGTCGCCGTCCTCGTCGGTCCACATCTGGGTCATGTGGCCGTCGTCGTAGATGAAACGCGTGAAGACATCGTCATCGCCGGTGGCGGACGACGGGGTGCCGTTGACGTAGTTGCGGATCTCGGTGACCTTGCGACCCGAGTCGTCGTACGCCCAGCGGGTTTCCAGGCTGTTCGGATCCGATACCTCGAGCACGGTGCCGTTGTCGTTGTAGGTGGTAGTTGTGACCAGAACCGTGTCCGAACGCGAGGGGACGGTGAGCCATGACCCGGAGGGCTTCAGATCGAAGTTGCTCGAGCCCGAGCCGGTCATGCCGGAGGTGCCGTAGGCCGCGGTGTTGGTGGTCCGGCCGAGTTCATCTGCCCACGAGACGGTGATGGACATGCGGCCCGAGACGTTGGTCTCAGTGAGCTTGTTGTCGTCGGCGTCGGCGTTGGAGTCCAGGTCGCCGGTACCGGAGGAGTCGTCGTGCCAGCGCTGGATGGTGGCGGTCATCATGACCTTGCCGGTGAGAGTGGTGTCGGTGTTCCCGTAGTTGACGATGGTCTCCTCGGCGATCTTGTCGCCGGTGACGTCGTCGGCCGCGGCGTAGGTGCTCTCGTAGGCGTCGTCGATGGCGTTGAATGTCCTGACGGCGCGGCCGATGCGATCGTAGATGGTCTTGGTGTACGAGCCCTCGCCGATCTGCTTGATGACCCGCCCGTCGGCGTCGAACCATGTCTTGCTGGTGATAGAACTGCCCTTGTTGCCGTTGGCCTGGGTGATCTCCCAGCGGATGGTCTTCCAGGCGCGGCCGAGTTCGTCGTAGCAGGTCTCGGAGAGCGCGCAGCGGTTGGAGCTCGTGGTTGCCGTCGGGTCCGCGGACCACGAAGGCGCGGTGGTGTACATGCCCGTCGCGATCACGCGGCCGGGGTTGTCCCGCTTGACGAGGATGTGGGGGCCGCTGGGGTTGGTGGCCAGGGCGAGCTGGTTGCGGTAGTCGTAGGCGTATTCGGTGATGCGGCGGTCGTCGGGGGCGTGACCGCCCGTGCCGGTGTTGTCCCAGTCCCCGTCCGCGTCCAAAGTGCGCTTGGTGAGCAGGTTGTCGGCGCGGCCGTGGGTGGCCCCGCCGTCGTACTCCAGCGTCTCGGTCTTCACCATGTTGTCGCTCCCGCCGCCATCGACGGTGCCGATCCAGCGGGCCGAGGGCCGGCCGCGGTCGTCGTACTCGGTCTTGTTGATGGTGCCGTCGGGCGCCGTGGTCTTGTACTGGCGGCCGGCGCTGTCGTAGGCGAGATCGGTTTGGTCGTAGTTTGTGCCGACGGACCCAGTGCCAGACCCGGGCACGAGGTGGTACTGGCGCGAGGCGCTCTGGCGCGTGCCGGACTCGTCGTAGATCGTGGTGGAGACGCCGAAGAGCGTGCCGACATCCACGCCCGTGAATGCGTTGGCGTCGGTCTCGTCGAACATTCCGGTGAAGGCGCTCGTGGTGCTCCCGCTGGAGTAGGCGATGGTCCCGGAGAACACCCCGCGGCCCGCGAGGTTGGAGACGCTGATCGTGGCGGGGCCGTAGGACGTGTTGGGGCTGCCCGCGGTGAAGCGCGGAATCGCCACGGTCACCATCTGGCCGTCCGCGGTCCGGGTGTAGTACATCTTGGCGATGCGGCCGTCGGTGGAGGTGGTCGTGTCGAGACGCCCCTGGGCGTCGTAGGCGTAGGTGGTGATCAGGCGCAGGCCGTTGCCGTTCTCCGTGATGCCGAAGTCGGTGTTCGGGTCGTCGCCCGAGGCGAAATCCGACCCGTGGTTGGTCTGGCAGTCCACGATCCGCTTCACGAGCTGCCCGTTCGTGAACTGTGTGTACGTGAAGGAGCCGTCGGCATCCTCCGTGAACGCGGTGGTGCCGTCCTGGCGCAGGTAGGTCTTGGTGGAGTTCGCCGAGCCGGAGCCGTTGTTGTCGGTCGTGACCGCGGGCTGTGTGACCGTGATCTTCTTCGGCGTGATGTACAGGACGCTGGTGTTCGTGCCGGACCACCAGTCGTAGGAGTACGAGGTGGCGTGGTACTTGGTGGAGTCGGTCCCCGTCGTCGTGGCGGTGTGGAAGACCAGCGTGGACCCGATCATGGGCCGCGCGACGCCGATGCCGGAGGTCGGCTCCAGCAGGCGCGTCGAGAAAGTTGTTCTGTTGACGAAGTTGGAGCTCCCGCCGACTTTCTCTTGGATGGTCAACGCTTCTGTGAAGTACTTCGCATCTCCGCTCGCGACATTGCTGGCGGTTCTGAGGATGCCCGGGTCGTTGGCGTCGGCTTTGGCGACGATCGAACTGGTGGAGTGGGTGTAGGAGAGGTTTCTAGACGGGGATGCGATTTCGGAGACCAGGGCTGTGGCGTCGCGCGTGACTTGCGTGGGCTGTTTGGTTGTGGGGCTCGCATCCGGGGGGTCTTCGGTGAAGACCGTGGAAAGCCCGTCGCCTACCTCGTCGTAGTAGTACGAGAACGAGTTGCCGGTCACGGTGTTGCTGACGGCGGCACGCCGGGCCCATGACGCGTCATACGTAGAGTTGCTGGTGTAGGTCCCCAAGGAGCCGTAGTCGGTGTACACGACGGTGTGTTCGCCGTTGAGCGACCCACCACCGCAGCCGCACTGGCCGCTGGTCCAGAGCTTGTTCACCTGGTGGCCCGAGTCGTATTCCACATAGAGGCTCGCGTAGGTCTTGTTGCCGGAAGTGCTCATGTCCAGCGTGGCGGGATCGTCGTCGAGCGTGGAGTCGCCCGCGTAGTCGGCCTGGCGGTAGCCCTCCGAGTCGATGACGTACTTAATGCCGTACGGATGGCCGGGGTTCGTGGAAGAGTTGAACGCGCCCTTCCAATACTGGTATGCCTGCCGACGGACGAGCGTGATCCCGCTGTCGGTGAGGGGCGTGGTGACCTTCACGTACTTCAGACAGCCGTTGTCGCCGTACGAGTTGTCGCCGGTCTGGTTGTAGAAATATTCGACCTTGCCGACCATGGTCTCCGTGCCGCAGTCGCCCCAGCCCCCGCCCGCGTCGGTCTCTGCCAGGACTTGGGTGAGCCGATAGACGCTGTCGATCTGGGTGTACGAATAGCAGTAGCGCCGGCTGGCGGAGTCATAGACGGTGGTAATCCGCCCGCTGCTGTAGCCCGTGGTCGCCGTGGACGAGCTCAGCGTGCTGCTGCCGACGTAGGCGCAGTTGCCAGCGGGGTCGGTCATCTTCCAGAACTGCCCCGTCGCCGAGCCCGCGTCGCCGTCGAAGCCCAGGAACACCACTTTCACCCCGCGCTGATCGATGTACGTGTAGGTTTCGGGTTCGCTCGCGCCGTTGGCGGCGTACTCGATGATCCCCGCGGCGCCGTTCTTGCCCTTGAACCGCGAGGAACCCTCGCCCGTGCGGACGAACTCGATGTACCGGTCCGCGCCGTAGACGATGGCGACCATGTCTTTCGTGTCGTCGTTGTCGTCGTACAGCACGATCTCGGGCATACTGGTCTGCGACCAGTTGCGGCCTTGGACGCCGTTGCTGTCCCGGTGGGTGGCGCTGCTGTCCTGCTGGTGGGAGTTGTACGTGCGCCCCACCACCCAGCGGAACCCGGGAGCGGGCAGCGCGAGGTCCACTTCGGTCGGGGAGTAGGTGCCCGTTTCGAAGCGGACTCCGCCCATCATGCTTCCGCCCGTCGGGGAGGCGAAGGGGTTTCCCTCGATAGACCAACCCAAAGGCGAGGGCAGCCGTCCGCTCCCGTCGAGATTGACGCCGCGCTGCTGGCCGGTGTCCATGGGACGGATGTCCTGGATGGATGTTGCTGAGGTTGGCAGGAAGTTGGTCAGCGAGTCGCCGTGGATTTGAAGGATCTGCGTCTGCGCGGATGCTGCGGCGCAGGCGAAGAGCGCGAGCGTGGAGGGGAGAATCGAGAAGCCGCGGTGGGAAACGTGGAGTTTCATGACGACCTCGGGCGAAAAGGCGGGGCCGCGGCGCGTGAACGCCACGCGCGTGGCCGGGAACAGTGAACCCGAATCGGCGCGGTCTCCACAAGGGGCAACGGCGACGATTGCCGCGCGCGGAAATCGTCACAAGGTTGGCGCGGTGTCCTTTTGGGCCCCGCTTTTGTTTCAGTGTCACACAGATTTGCGCGGCGCTCCCCTATTCGTGTACCTACTTGACATTGTCACGCGGCCGGCCCAACCTTCTTCCGGACATGCCGGTATGAGATGCGGCGGTCGGTTCGGGGGCGGACCAATGACCGGTCGAACGTGAGGCGCTCATGTCAGCTCGACGAGGCGGCAATCGTGATCGAAAAGCCCCGGGCGCGTTCGAACTGCCCTTGGCGCTGCGGCCCTGGACCCGGTTTGAGCTTCTCGTCGACATCACGCAGCGATCGGGGTGCGTGCAGGAGTTGTCCACGCGTCACGGGCTGGACGAGTCCGTGGTGTGCAAGCACCTGAAGTTCCTGGAGAGGCTGGGGCTGCTTGAGCAGCGGGTTGACGGGCGGCGCCGCATCTACAGCCGCACCCCCCGCGCGGGCATCCAATGGCTCGACCGGGACGTGGTGGTGTCCATCGGCTCGCTGGACCGCGCCATGCTCGTGTTTCACCTACCGGAAGAGGTTGTGGACCGGCTGCAATCCGTGCTCGACCGGTGTCCGCCGATGGACCGAGGCGACGGCTCGTCGGCGCAGCCTCGCGAACGCTCCCTCCCGGTGGTCACCCCTCGAACCGCAAAGAAAGGCGGCGCAGTTCGCGCTCCGGGGGAAAATGTTCCGAAAGGGATCCGTCGGGCCATCGGACCCGGATGAGCCTCAGCGCCTCGTCGCCGGGGTCGGTCTCCCACGAGACGATCTTCCCGATCTCGGGGCCGGGTTCGCACTGGACCGGAAGCCCGACGCGCATCTCCGAGAGGGTGAACTCCCGATCCGGGCCGCGGGGATACTCGATGGACTCGAAGACCAGATCCTCGACTTCGAGGGCGAGGATCGCCGCCCGGGTGCTGCGACGGTCGGAGGCCGGGAGCTTCTCGAAGGGGACCAGAGCATCGTGGGTGCGTTCGGTCTCGTTGTACGCGGGGCCGTAGCGCCATCCGGCGCGCTGCATCCGCTCGCACCAGACCTGATGTGCCAGCGCTGCGAAACCTTCGGTTGTAGCGGTGACGTTCATGGCCGCTCGATAGACGATTCCTGCGCCAACGATACGCCCGCGCGAGGGTTGGGCAAGGGGGCCCGGCCAGGCGAATCCCTCTGGTGTGCTCGCTCCGCGTGGAACTCCCCATCCCCGAGTCGGGTGGGTCGAAGAAGTGCCGACGATTTCCGCGCGCGGCAATCGTCGTGCACAGCCCTCGACGCGGGGCTCGCGGCGCGTTCTACTGCGCCCCGTCGGGTCACGCGCCCGCGCCGGGAGGTTTCTCCATGAAGCAAGTCCTGAATCGCAAGAAACTCACGCTTGGTCGGGTCACGAACATCGCCCTGGGAGCGATCGCCGGGTCGGCCGCCATCCTCGCCAGTTGCTCGTACTGGTACAACTCGTACGAGCGCAAGCCCAGCCCCTCCGTGCACGTGACGAGCACGCCCCGCTCCATGCGGGCCACGCTGATCAGCGCCGGGCTCGCGCCGGACGTGCTGTGCGCCGCGGGGCTCACGACGCAGCAGGTAACAACGGTGGTCGGGGCGGGGCGGGAGTTTCTCACGGACCATCTGGGAGACGTCGAAACGGCGAATGCATCCTTCGCCGAGGCGAGCACCGACGTGAACCGGCTGGAGCGACTGGCGCAGCAGGGAAAGGCGACCGAGCAGGACCGGACCGATCTCGGGACGGCACGGACAAGCCTCGCGAGCGCCGTGACGGCCAGGGAGAGCGCTCTGGCCGCGGTGTTCAATGCGGCGACGGAGAGCCTGACCGCCAACCAGAAGGCGCTGATACAGCAGTTCCAGGCCAACCGCGGGCAGAGCGTGCCGCTCAAGTATCGAGGCACAAGTCGGACCGACGCCGAGTGGGTCCGGTTGCGCGACGCGGTCTCGAATCAGGCTATCGCGACACGGCGCGGCGAGGATCTGGATGGGACTTCCGCACAGATTCTGAGTGACGCAAACACGGCCGAGACTGTTCGAGCGGCCGCGGCCGTCGCGGGGTTGACAGATGTCCGTGCTGCCTGGCAATCGGCCGCAGAGCCCCCCCCGTAGCCCCGGCGCCACGTCCGTTTTGAGGAAACACGAGCGCGGGGGAAACACAAGCGCGACAGAAAGGAGGCACGCCCGGTGTTTGTACGCACGAGAAGGGCGGTTGCCGCTGATCTGATCGCGGTGCTGTCGATGTGTGCGACCGCGAGCACAGCGACACTGCAGCCCCAGCCACCGCCCTCATCACCACTCCCACCCCCGCTTCCTTCCACTGGGGCGGACGGCGTACTGCTGGCCGGAGAAATCGAGCTGGCACGGCTCGTGGATGTAGCAGCCGCAAGGCTCAAACTCCGCATTGAATATGACGCCGCCGGTTTGAAAGGGACCGTGACACTCCGCGCCGACGCCCCCATGGATGACGAAGCGTTGTGGGCCTTCACCAACATCGCCCTGATGGGCCGGGGGTTCACCACCGTCCGTCACGCGTCGGGCACGGTCAGCGTGGTCAAGCTCTCCGAGGCGCCCGGAATCGCGCCGGTTGTGGGTCCCGACGACCCGTTGGCTTCCGGCTTTGTCACACTCGTGGTTCGCGCCAAACACCGTCCAGTCAAGGAACTCGCCGAGATACTCAAAGGCGTGCTCTCCAAACAGGGAGGGAGCGTTTCCCCCCTTGGCGGCGACTTGCTGGCCGTTTCTGACCTGGCAGAGCGCGTCGACATGGCGCGGGATTTCCTCTCACGCATCGATGTGCCTTCCGGCGCCCCGCAAGTCCACGCGATTTCCGTCCGGAACACCTCCGCGGCATCGTTGGTCGCGTTGGTTGGGCAACTCGTGACCAAGCGCGAGACTGCGACCACGAAGCTGGCCGGCGACCTGCTCGCGGCTCCCTCCGGGACGGAGGTGCTTCTGGTGTGCCCGCCGGAAACAGAACAGGCCTGGCGTGATCTCATCAACCGCCTTGACGCGCGCGAGCCGACCCAGACCACCACGTACTCACCGCGGTTCTTCCCCGCCAAGGACGTGGCGCGGCTCCTCGAGGAGACCATCAAGGGGAGCGGGCCGCAGGACGAGCGCTTCCGCGTGGTAGTGGACGACCTTACGTCCAGCCTGATCGTCACCGGCATGCCCGAGCAGCACCGCCGGGTTGGCGAACTCATCACGCGCCTGGATGCCGCGGAGAGCGGCCCACGGCCGATGCGCTCGTTCCCGATCCGCAATCGGCCGGTGAGCGAAATAGTTGAGACTCTCTCCCGTCTCATCCAAGCCGGGGTGCTGGAATCCTCGCCGGATACGGACGACCGCGCCGCGGTACGGGCGGGCGGCGAGCAGACCACGTTCCGCGCCCTCGGCACGGACAAGGCCGGCGGAACACCAGACCGATCCGGCACCCCGCCCGCCGGGGCCGTCACAACCAAGGCTGGCGGCGATCGGTCTACCCCGTTGCATCTCACCGCCGACGAGGCGAGCAACACCCTGATCGCCATCGGCGAGCCGCGGCTCCTGGCTCAGCTCGAATCACTGGTGACCATGCTCGATGTGCGTCAGCCTCAAGTAATGCTCGAAGTCATGCTGGTGAGCATGTCCGACACCGACACGCTGAATCTCGGGGTCGAGCTGGAGCGCATCGGCAGCCTGGGCGATGCCACCGTGCGTGTGGCGTCCCTCTTCGGTCTGTCCACCGCAGGCCCTGCGGGCCGTGTCGTGGGGGATGCGCTGGGGTTCACCGGAGTCGTGCTCAACCCGGGCGAGTTCTCGGTGGTGGTGCGGGCCCTGGAAGCGATCAACAAAGGGAGGTCCCTCAGCCATCCCCGCGTCCTGGTTGCGAACAACGAGCAAGCCCGGTTCTCGTCGGTTCTGGAACAGCCCTTCGTGCGCACCGACACCACCAGCAGCACCGCCACCAGTTCCTTCGGAGGGAGCGACTCGGCGGGCACCACCATCAGCGTCAAACCGCAGATCGCGCACGGCGACCACCTGGTCCTCACCTACAGCATCTCGCTGAGTTCGTTCGTGGGCTCGGCGTCCGCCTCGGGCCTCCCGCCCCCCAAGCAGCAGAACACCGTCGATTCGGTCGCGACGATCCCCGACGGCCACACGGTGGTGGTCGGGGGGCTGGACCTCACCAGCGACAGCCTCAGCACCACTCAGATCCCCTTCCTTGGCAGAGTGCCGATCCTCGGGGAGCTCTTCAAGAACCGGTCCAAGGGTGATACTCGGACCCGCTTCTTCGTGTTTCTGAAGGCAACCGTGCTCCGCAGCCAGGGCCTGGAAGACCTCAAGTACATCAGCAAGGATGCGGGCGCCCGGGCGGGCGTGGACGACGGTTTCCCTGAGGTACTTCCCCAGGTGATCCGATGAACCCCCCGGCCCAAAGTGTGGAAGCCCCGGCGGCCGAGGGCACGGTCAACGCAGGGGCCGACCCCGCTGCGAATGGCCTCGCGACAGCCCCGCGATCAAGCGGTTGCTCGAAGGAGTTTCTGGCCACGATCCCGCACGAGTTTGCGCGGCGGCACCTGTTGTTGAGCATCGGACTCCAGGGTGAGGCCGAGCACCTCCTCGTCACCGACCGCACTGATCCCATCGCCGTCTTCAACGTGGGCACCCAACTCCGCCGGCGGGTTGTGACCCAGTTCGCCCCGCCCGAGGAGATTGCCGCGGCGATTGATCGGGAGTACGCCCACAACGCGGTGGAGCGCGACGCCAAGATCCAGTCCGACTCGGCCGATCTCACACCCAAGGTCACGGTCGAGGGCTCGGCCGATGTGGAAGGGGATCTCGCCAGCGCGGTGCGCGACGCCCAGCAGACCGCGGAGTCCGACTTGCTGAGTGTCCAAGGCAAGGCGCCCGTGGTGCGGCTCGTGGACCTTCTGATCTTCGAAGCGTTGCTGCGTGGGGCCAGCGACGTGCACGTCCAACCCATCCGCGGCAAGACGCTGGTGCGATACAGGCTGGACGGAGTCCTGCACACGGTCCGCGAACTCCCCGGCGCCCTCGCCGCGTCAGTGGTCAGCCGGATCAAGGTCATGTCACGTCTGGACGTGGCCGAGCAGCGCGCCCCCCAGGACGGTCGGGCGGGCGTGACCATCGGCGGGTCGGTGGGCCGCGAGGCCGGTCGCCGGGTGGACCTTCGGATCAGCACCCTTCCCAGCACCTACGGCGAACGGGTTGTGATACGCCTGCTTGACCCCGGACATTCCCCGCACTTGCTGTCGTTCGGTGCGCTGGGAATGCCGGCCGAGGTCGAACGCTCGTACCTCCGGCAAGCAAGCCGGACGAGCGGCATCGTGCTCTCCACCGGGCCCACCGGAAGCGGGAAGACCACGACGCTGTACACGACCCTGGCCTGGATCAGTTCGAGCAACGCAGCCTCGGTTCTCCCGGGAAGTGGGAGTGAACACGTCGGGGGAAAGCGTGTGGGTGGCGTTGGTGCGGGTAGGAGTGGGGGTTGTGAACTCAACATCATGACCATCGAGGATCCAGTCGAGTACGACCTCGCGACGGCGGGTCTCTCGGTAAGCCAGACCCAGGTAGATACGAAGAAGGGAATGACATTCGCGGCAGGGCTGCGGCACATTTTGCGACAGGACCCCGACGTGATCATGGTGGGCGAGATCCGAGACGATGAGACCGCCCGCATCGCTGTGCAGGCGAGTCTGACTGGGCATTTGGTGCTATCAACGTTGCACACCAACGACGCCCCCAGCGCCGTGGCGCGTCTTCTGGACCTGGGGGCCGAGCCGTTCCTGGTGTCCTCGACCCTGGCGGCGGTCTTGGCGCAGCGGCTGGTGCGCAAGACCCACGCGGCCTGCGGGGGTCAGGGCTGTGAAGTGTGCTTGGGCACCGGGTACAAGGGCCGCACCGGGGTCTTCGAACTCCTCGTGCTCGACGCGGCGCTGCGGGAACTCGTCGGCCGGCGCGTGTCGGCGGCCGAGATCAAGATCGCGGCCCTGCGCGCTGGGATGGTCTCGCTCCGCGAC
Source organism: Phycisphaerales bacterium (assembly GCA_905339235.1). Lineage (GTDB taxonomy): Bacteria > Planctomycetota > Phycisphaerae > Phycisphaerales > UBA1924 > RI-211. The sequence goes on along the minus strand of CAJPFG010000017.1, from coordinate 6,520 downwards.
GCGGGAGCCACCTTGGTCGCCGGCGGCGTGACGACGCGTGAAGAAGTCGCCCGCGTGATCGAGTCCCTGGATGAAATCGAATGAACCCACGATCGGCATCAAACCCCGACCTCCTGGGCACTCTCGCACGGCGGACGAAGGCAATCGTGGCGGCCTTAAGCGCGGGGACGATGGCGTGCGGCGTCTTCGCGGTTTGGCCGCTCTCACCGATTGAGATAGGGACAACTGCGAACCTCGAGAGAGAACCCGAGAACGACATAGCCCCCCCACTGCTGCATGCATCCTCACAAGCGCTTCCGCCATTCGATGTGGCCGCGTTCGATGCACCTGTTTGGCTGGCCCCGCCGACCCCGATCGCCGAAACCACCGCGGCCTCGACCCCGGCCCCTCCACTCCGGCTGCAGTTGCTCGGGATCGTCAGCGACCGTGGGGCCTACCACGCCGTGATCTATGACCCCGATGCCGACCGCGTGGTGGTGGTCTCCGGAGGTGACACACTCGCTGGCCGCACCATCGACCGCATCGGGCCTGATAGTGTCGCGATCCGGGACGACTCCGGAGTACGCACCCTCGCGCTGCGGGCAGGGGGTACGCGATGAACCACGAGTTTGAAGCCATAACATCGACAGGAGAGTTGCTCCCGGTCCCCGGTCCTTCTCACGTGTTCTGGCCTCCGGAGCGGTTCTTCTGGGCACTGCTCGACGCCCCCGGCGTGCGAGTCCGCGGCCAACTCCCGGTCGGGCTGACTCCGGGTCTCCAGGAGTACCTTTCGAATCCGGTGGACGCGGTCCATGCGGTGTGCGCACCCGTGGCGGGTGATCGCGTGCTCGTCTGCGCGGCGCGGAGGGCGGACCTTGCGAGCCTTGAGCCTGGCGTGCTCTACTTGACCCCCGGGGAGCTTCCTCCGTTCGCCACAGATTTGGTCACTGCTGGGGACCTGAACCTGCTGGTGGGTGAGTTCGAGCCGACCGCGCTGCGGGTTCAGCGTCGACGCCAGAGCCTCATGGTCTGCGCCGCAGCGGTGGTGTGCACACTTCTGATCTGCATCGGGCTGGTGCGTCGGATCAACCTGTGGCAGGATCAGGAGCAGCAACTGGAAGCAGCCCGCGTCCGGCTTGTCCGCAGCGTGGCGTCGGGGGATGAAGGGCTGCGGCAAGAGCTCTCCAGCCTGCGGAAGGCCACCGGAACGGACTCTCTCCCTCCCGCGGCCGTGGATTCCGCCTCGGGCCTGGCCGCGCTGCTGCGCCGTTGGCCCGCAATCACCGGCGTCGAGCCACGAACGATCACCGTGACGGCCCGAGAGATCACGCTGTCGGTGGAGCTGGAAGGCGGCGAGCCGCGCGAGTTTCTGGAGACGTTCGCGGCACCGGCGGGATGGATGCTGGGGGAACCGCGGCTCTCCACCTCACCGCAATCGACCGTTCTCAACCTCGAACTCCGTCGGGCGGAGGGGAAGCCACCATGAACCGGCCCCTGCTTCTCCTGGTATGCGTGCTCTGCGTCGGAGCCATCGCATGGGCGGGCCGATCGGCGATGTCGGCCCAAGCGAGTGTCGCCAGGATGCGCGACAACATGAAGACCTCCACCGACGACGTGGCGGACATCCTCTCGCTCCGCAGTCAGATGGCGGGCGTCCCGTCCGCGGACGAAAGCATGGATCTCACGAGGAAGGTCACGTCAGCGCTGGCGACGGCCGGACTTCAGGCGTCGAACCTGGCGAGTCTGTCGCCCGACGCCGAACAGCCGGTCGGGAGCGCCAAGGCGCAAGATGGAACACCCATCTTTGTCCGCCGGGGCGCCAGGATTGTCGTCGACGGAACCACGCTGCCGCGGCTGGGGCGGTTTCTCGACGCGTGGCGATCAGCCAACCCGACCTGGATTGTGAGCACGATCGATCTCTCAGCGTCGGGCAGGCCCGACCCCGCGGAACGGCAGCTCCCCCTGCGGGCTCTGATCACCATCGAGGCCGTCGTTCGAACGGTCTCGTTCGATGGAGCGAAGCCTTGAATCTCCGACCCCTCATCGTGTTGCTGACCATCCTGCTTGTATCGGCCTGTGCGTCCATGCGATCCGGGAGTCCGTATCGCGGACAATCGGAGGAACACCGCGATGTCGCGCGAGCGGAAGCCTTGCATCAACAGGCCGTAGCTGCCATCGAGTCGAACCCGGCGAAGGCCGAGAGCTTGTTCCGCGAGGCTCTGCAAGCCGACCTGTACCACGGCCCCGCGCACAACAACTTGGGCGCGTTGCTGTTGCGCCGGGGTGAGCTCTACGCCGCGGCAGGGGAGTTTGAATGGGCTGGAAAACTGCTCCCCGGGCATCCCGACCCAAGGATGAACCTCGCGCTCACGCTCGAACTCGCTGGTCGGACTGACGACGCAATCGTGACCTACCTCACCGCATTGGAGGTCTACCCCGAGCACATCTCGACGCTGCAGGCCCTCACGCGGCTACAGGTGCGTGTCGGAAACACCGACGAGCACACGGAGGAGTACTTGGTGACCATCTCGCTGCGCGGCACAACCGCTGAATGGCGACGCTGGGCGAGGCTGCAGATAGCGAGATCTGGAAGGTGACGCATAGCTGAACGGCCCCACCTCCGCTGGACACCAACGATCGATAGGCTGGTGCCTTTCGACGAGAGGTTCATCGGATGCACAAGGAAATGGTCAAGAGGAAGTACACGGCCGAGTTCCGCGACAGCGCGGTGGGGCTGTTGCTGAAGGAGGGGCGGACCGTCGCGCAGGCCGCGGCCGACCTGGGGATGCCGTCCAACACGCTCACCGCCTGGGTCGCCCAGTCGCACCGGGCCACCGACGTGTTCCCGCCCGCCGCGCGGCAGGGCCTGGCGAACCGGGTCCGCGAGCTGGAGGCCGAGTGCCGCCAGCTGCGGATCGAGCGTGACATTCTCAACACTCGACCGCCTTCTACGCGAACGAAGGAGGCCGGCCATGATCTTCCGGGTCATCCGAGATCACCAATCACCTAGTCCCCGAGTTCGAGTACATCGAGATGTTCTACAACCGCACGCGTCTGCACGCCGCCCCGGATTACCTCAGCCCCGAGCAGTTCGAGGCCCATAGAGTTGGTTGAAAGTCGGTCAACGGAAACTGGGTCAGGTCAGTACGGCCAGTCGCGCGGTTTGGATAATCCACATGCCTCCATCGCCGATTCCCAAACTGCGACTCCGCAACTCCAAGAAGGGCCATTCGAGACTTGGATTGCTTCGCATCAGCCCCGATAACTGGCTTTCTGGCGGGCGAACGGGCATCGTAGCGTTCGGGCACAGCATCGACCAACGGCACGCATGGTCCGATCTCCTAGTAGATGATCTTCTACTCGGATTGTTCCCCCGGAATCTGCGCGGCCATGAAATCCTTGCGTTGCGCGTCGTGGATAAGTCCATCAGACACCGTGCAAGCGATGAGCCGTTCACAACGCAACAACCATTTCATGTTCGGTGCGACATCTTAGGGCGTGTAGTGTTGCCACAACTTCGAGAAGATGCGCTTCTCACTGATAGCTGGCGGGATGCCCCTCCTGCGCTATTCAAAGAACTCTGGGAGCAATGCGCTCCCGTTCCTCATGGCTCGTTCTTTTTGCCCGCGGCCGCAGCAGCACCACGTTACGTTCGCTTGGCCACCACGCGTCAGGACATGGACTACTTGTCTCGCATTGCGCAGAATCACCCCTTCGGGTTCAGACGTAGCACGTTCGCCTTCGTCGCATGGGAGAATGCGTCGCGCGCCAGTGGGATGCTCGTCGACATTGGAGCAGACTTCCCCTTCGAGAATAATGCCGCGCTCGCCGTATTTGGCAGTCAGCACTCCTTGGTTAGGCGACGGTCCCTTACCATTTTGCGGTTGCTTACCGATCCGACACGTAGCCGCTGGCGTCTGCATCGGCTCTTGCTACGGTTCCTCATTGACCGCGGTCCTGACATGGTCGCAGAGCCCCTGGCGATGATCGACGGTATTTCATATGATTTCCACCCGATCGCAGTGCCGCTCGGCTTTCACACCGTTGCGCCAGATCGGCCTGATGGTTCCTTCTACTACTGGAGGGACATTGATTTGCCTCGTGAGTCTGCACGACCGATTCGGACTCGCGCTGCCGTGGACGCCGAAGTTAAGCCGATCCTCAACTGGCGCCGCAGTCACGGCTACTGGTTCATCACGGGCACCAAGGCCAATTTTGAATTGGCGGTGTCACTCCAAGAATGGGGCCTCAGACGTACGCCCAACAATATCGGTCGATGGCGGCTCTTGCGCAACCACCACACAATGTTCTTGGCGAATGAGGAGGGATTGATTCAAGGATTCGGCACGGTCCAAGGAGCAATGTTGCGAACGGAAGGTCCACGATGCGAGGAGTTTCCTCTTGGAATCCGCTTCCATGACCTTCGACTTGTGGAGGAGCCGGTTGATCTTCGTCGTCACATTCGACTGAATTATCTGGATGGGCTAATGTTTGGCGGCCTCAACCCAATTCCTTCTCCGTTGGGTGGCATTCTCATGGCGGCCGTGCTTGCCGCAGGACACGAGGGCTGTATGTGGGTTCGACCAAATCCATTCTTGCTGCAAGAACGAGACATCGTAGTCATTCCCAAGCAGGTGTTTGTCGTCCAAGCGGCGACCCTTTCGGAAACCGTCCTGCCATTGATCCGCGACATGCTTTCAAAAGAAGGGTATTCTGTTAAGTACTTTGGGGACAGAAGTGGAACTGTGGTGCTTCAGGACATCTGGATTCAGCTCAATCAGGCGGAATTGGTAATCGTAGACTTTACCGGAAAGCGTCCGAATGTTTACATGGAATTCGGCATGGCACTGGTACTCGGAAAGCCCATTATTGCCATTTCACAGAGTCTGACCGATGTGCCAACGGACACGTCCAATCTGAAGTGCATTCTCTACGGCGACTCTATCGGTAGTGACCGCAAGCTTCAGTCCAACTTGATCGCTGCCATTCGGGACCGGAGAACAGAATTCGCGAGTGCGCCAATCGGAAGGAGGTTCTGAATGAGTCGAAATGCCGCACGCCCATCGTCACCTGACCTGCTCCCCAAATCCTGATCCAGGCCTATGGTGAGCGTTCAACCAACCGCACTCCACCCCCTCACCCCGGCGGCGGGGTGTCGCGGCGTTTCCACTCGTCGGGGAGCCACCGGTCGAGTTGGCTGACGGGCGTCTCGGGGAGGTTGGTGAGCAGTTGCGTGAGGTAGCGCTGCGGGTCGATGTCGTGGCGGCGGCAGGTGCTGGCGAGGCCGGAGAGGATGGCCGCGGCGCGGCCGCCGCGCTCGTTGCCCACGAACAGGCTGTTCTTGCGGTTGAGCACGATCCGCTTCATCTCGCGCTCGGAGGCGTTGTTGTCGATCGGCACGGCGCCGAAGGCCGCGGGGTCCGGCAGGGCCGGGCTCATCCCCGCGAAGACGGTGAGCTCGTTCCACTGGTTCAGCGCGTACCCCGCGGCCTGGGCCATCGGGTGCTTGGGGAGCAGCTGATCGCGCCACGCGAAGAGCATGTCCTTGAACGCCGTCAGGATCGGCGCCGACTCGACGCGGCGGAGTTCGCCGCGGGCCGCGGGGTTGAGGCCCTTGCCGCGGTCCTCGACGGCGTACAACCTCCTGATGATCTCCACCGCCCGGGCGGCGATCGCGGGGTGCGCGGCTTCCGCCTCGACAAACTTCCGCCGCGCGTGGGCCCAGCAGCCCGCGCGGGTGATGTCATTTCCCACGACGATCCCGTCGTACCCCCCGTAGGCGTCGGCGATCAGGGTCCCGGTGTATCCCTTCAGGAACTTCGCCGGCCCGTCGCGCGAGCGGCTCAGGGTGAAGTCGAAGACGTGGTACGGGTTGTCTTCGTCACCGACATACACCCACATCCGCGCCGGCCGGGTCTTCCCGCGCCCCGGCTCCTGCATCGGCATCACCGTGTCGTCGGTGCCGATCACCTTCGAGGCCAGCACGCGCTCGACCATCAGGTCGTAGAGCGGCGTGACCATCTCCGCCACGTCGCGGCACCACAGGCTCATCGTCGAGCGCGCGATCTCGAACCCGCTCCGCCCGAAGAGGTCCTCCAGCCGGTACAGCGGCAGGTAGTCGCTGTACTTGCTCGTCACGACGAACGCCAGCAGGCCCGGGCCGGCCAGGCCCTTGTCGACCCCCACGAGGGGCTTGTCGGCACGCTCGATCTGCGGGCCATCCGGCGAGGCGTTCTGCTCGCAGCGCGTGCAGGCGTACTTGAAGCGGACGTGCTCCAGGCGCTCGAAGTGCCCGGGGATGTACTCGATCTGCCAGGTGACATCCTCGCCGATCTTCTCCCGCACCGTCCCGCAGCTGGGGCAGGGCTTGTCACTCTCGGGCAGGTCGTGCTCGTGCCGCGTGACGGGGAGCTGCGCGAAGGCGTCGGCGCCGAGATTCCTGCGGCCGCGACGGACGCGGCGCGACGGGGCGGGGGCGCCCGGCGTGGCGTCCGGGTCCTGGGCGATCACGTCCCGTGCGTCGGCGGGATCGACCGGGCGT